>JAAOXG010000006.1 GCA_013036995.1 Lacrimispora defluvii | reverse complement strand
CTCAAACTTCGCACTTAAATAAGTGCCTATGCACCTTGAAAATTCAATAATAACTGGCATAAAAATAGCATGAAACCGATGGTTTTGGTATAATTAAGTTACTACACAAAATCATAAAAACCGGAGGGCTCATGCTATGAATAAAAGTATATCACAAGACAACCAGAATGTTAAACAGATTTCTAAATCTATTAAAAGATTTTTTACACGCTTCCATATATCATCTGCATTAAAAGCATCCAATGCGTACAAGAAGAAGGGTACTCCGGTTATTGAAATCTTCCAGTATCTGTTTCTTCTCGTCTTTTCTAATCGAAGCATGTACATGAACCTTATCACAGGTAGGAATACACCAACCTTTGCCAAAGATACCGTATATCGTTTTACTAAGATGATTCAGATTAACTGGATTCGATTTACAACTATTCTTGCATCAAGAATCATCAACGATGCCATTGCACCACTCGATAGTGAAGATAGAGTCAATGTTTTGATTATTGATGATTCCATGTTTGAACGTAATCGTTCCAAAAAGGTTGAACTCTTAGCAAAAGTCTATGACCATGCAAAGCATGCTTATCGTTTTGGATTTCGTATGCTTACACTTGGCTGGTCGGATGGGAGTACTTTTCTTCCAATCAATAGCGTTCTTCTTTCTACAGAAAATCAGAAAAACCGTATTAATGAAGCAACTGCTGTAGATAAAAGAACCGTTGGATATAAACGTCGCCAGCTCTCAATGACAAAAGGGACTCTTGCGATGCTCGATTTACTTAAAGCAGCAAAAATAGCGAAAATCCCAGCAAAACATGTTCTTTTTGATAGTTGGTTCTCGTCACCAAGTTCTCTTCATGCTGTAAAAAATATCGGCTATGATGTGATTGGAATGGTGAAGAAAACACCAAAAATGTTCTTCCGATACAATGGCAAGGATATGTCATTACCATCTATCTACAACCTGAATAAGAAAAGACGTGGAAGATCCAGATATCTGCTTTCTGTTATGGTTGATGTTATCAAAGATGGCGAATCTATTCCAGCAAAAGTGGTCTATGTTCGCAATCGTAATAAACGAAAAGAGTATCTTTGCTTGATATCAACTGACACAACATTAGATGAAGATGAAATTATCCGCGTCTATGGAAAACGGTGGGATATCGAAGTTTTTTTCAAAGTCTGTAAAAGCTATCTTAGACTGAGCAAAGAATGTAACTCTCTATCTTACGATGCAATGACTGCTCATACAGCTATAGTCTTTACCAGATACATGATGTTGTCGTTGGAAAGCCGAGAGGCAAATGACAACCGTTCATTAGGTGAACTCTTCTTATACTTCACGGATGAGATGTCTGATATCACATGGATACAGGCTTTTAAACTGATGCTTCAAATGTTCAAAACATTGCTTGCAGATAACCTAGATTTATCTGATGAAAAAATAGGTGAGTTGGTGGATGCATTTATGAATGCAATTCCATCTTTATTAAAATCTCAACTGCAAGCCGCATAATAGCTGAACTTTGACAACTGAATAACTGCCAGGTATTGAATTTTCAAGGTGCATAGCTAATTTCTATGTGCGAAGTTTGAGTCACAGAATATTATGAAACGGAGCATGCTGCCTGTTTTTCAAATTAAAGAAAACGCGTCCGGAAAACCGGACGCGCCTTTTTACATGGTCATCATAGCCACTCCAAATAAAATCATCAAATCAAGCAGTAAACAGACACCTGTAACACAGATAGAAACTACAGCCAGAGTTTTTTTTTGTGGATTAACA
>JAAOXG010000059.1 GCA_013036995.1 Lacrimispora defluvii | reverse complement strand
CGTTAACTTCCAAAATTGTACTTTTCACAGTCGAAAGAGCCAACCTTCCATTTGATGAGAGGTTGACTCTTTCCACATAGTTTCTGAATCTGTAGATCCCAGGGCATATATTCTTCCTGTCTAAGTTACGTATTAACATTGATACCCATACAGTATATCCGCTGCACTCTTACAGCTCTGATGTCCTCAAAATGATTGACCGTCATCAGCTCCTGCCTAATTATTCACATGCTTTTCATATGCTTTTGAAACAGCTTTAAATGCATTGATTCTCCCATGACCGGTATAATTATCAAAACCTTTAGTGCCAATGTCATCTGCAGTATTTCGGATTATCGCTTCGACTTCACTTGCTTTTAGTTCTGGAGCAACGGAAAGCATAAGTGCTGCAACTCCTGCAACATGCGGGGTGGCTGCAGACGTACCGTTAAAATCTTCTACGTAATTATTAGAACTATAGCCGTCCTTATTCATAATATCAGTTGTGAAAATATGAACACCCGGGGCTGCTATATCAACTTCCGGACCATAATTACTACCCCACCAATATTCGCCGTCTCTGCTTGTCTTACTTTTTCTTTCACCATACTCATTACATGCTGCAACAGTTATAACATTATTTAGTCTACCAGGAAAAGAAACACTGCCATTATCATTGCCAGCTGCAAAACAAACAACGCAGCCTTTTCCGTTTCGGCCATTTCGTTTGGCATAATTTATTGCATTTGTAATTGTTTGGCTGTCTTCTCCGCCTCCCCAGCTGTTACTAAGGACATCCGCCCCTCTGTCCACAGATTTAGCAATTCCATCTGCAACCTTTGCATCATCAGTAACCCATATTCTTTCGGATCCCTCCATAACTCCATATGCAATTCTTATTCCCATTATTTTGCATTCCGGAGCCACGCCGGCGATTCCTTTATTATTATTACTTTTTGCGGCCGCTATGCCTGCACAAGCAGTTCCATGGGCATCAGCACTTTTAGGAGTTGGATCATTACGCTTGTAACAGGCATCATACCCGGTTACCAGTTTATCAGATACATTTAAATCTTCATGTTTGTAATCCACACCTTCATCAATGATAGCAATAATAATATCTTTATTTCCTTTTGTAATCTTCCATGCTTCTGAAATATTGATGTCTTCACCTGGAACTCCTCCAGTTTGCCCAGTATTGTTAAGAGCCCACTGCTTGTTTACATATGTATCATTACTTATTGCTGCCATAGGTTTTAGCAACCGAACAAAATTAGGTTGTGCATATATTACTTTATCATTTTCATGATAAGTATTTGCCATCTCCAATGCACTTACTGCTTTACCTTCTGTGGTTTCCACAAGATAAGAATTCTCTTCCCAATTAATGTTTTCGATAATTTTAACATTATTAGAATCATTAATTTTATTAATTTCTTCACTTGTCACATCTGGTTTAAACTGGATAATAAACTGATTTGTAAGAATCATTGGTGTTTTATCTTCTGCTTCTAATACCAGAAAATCATCTTCTTCTCGCTGTGTTTTGCTTGAAAATGAAGTGTTTTTTGAAACTTGACTAATTGTCTCTAATATAATGCCATTTTTTAAATCAGTCATTTTAGGTTTTAGGTTAGAGGTTAAAGATTTGTATTTACTTTCCATATAACCATTCTCTTTAGATGCCCGATATGATTCCGATTTTTTTAAGGTTATTTTTTTTCCATTGCTCCAATAATTAAATTCCATAATAATTCTCCTTCTATTATTTTTTGAATTTGCAAATTCAATAGTAAGAAAGAAAAATTATGTCACATTTGTAAACTAGAAACATTTATTAATTGTGGGTATTGGTATTATATAGAATTTTAGAAATATAATATTTTTAAATTCATTGTATTTTTTACTATTACCATTGATAAAGTTCTAAGACTAAAAAATAGATATATGACTCTCATCACCCAAACTATTTTTCATTGTAATTCCATTAATATACATTTATAATAACTATACAAAATCTGTACATGCATTGCATAGCAAACCACGATTTAATCCTTTATGATAGGAATTACGGAGGAACGAAACATGAATAGCAGTAAAACTTTTGATGATGTAATACAATACCTTGAAAAAAGCATTACCGACGGTTCTGAAATCGATTATAACAAGATTTCCAAAATAGCCATGAGTCCGGCAGCTTTGTTCCAGCGAATTTTCATATTCGTATCAGGTATCAGCATTGCCGATTATGTAAGAAAACGCAGATTAACATTAGCCGGATATGATTTAAAAAACAGTGATATTACCGTTTTGGATGCAGCGATTAAGTATGGCTTTCACTCCCATTCCGCCTTTTCAAGGGCATTTAAAGAGCACCATGGAATTACACCATCAGAAGCCAAATCTGATACTGCTAAACTGAGTAATTATCTTCCGATTAATTACCTGGAAATGAGATTTATAGGAGGGAAACGGATTATGGCAGATATGAAAAAGATTATTTACAAAGAAACAAAAGAACGTCTGATGGTAGGTCTGGGTCGAGAGACATCATTTTTTGAAGCAGGGAATGTATGGAAGGAATTCTTTGAAGGGGGTGCAAATGAAAAACTGGGTTCTCTTTCCGATTCGACCTGTTGCGAAGATATAGATCCCAATGTGGGTATCGGTATGATGTATAATTTTAAAGATATGAATAATTTTGAATTCATTATTGGAGATTTTATAAATGTAAACACCGAAATTCCAGAAGGTCTGACAGTAAAACATGTTCCTTCAGGATTAACTGCCCACATTCAGATTGAAGGAAGCAATGTTGCAGAAATACTTGATTCCGCATATTTACTAATCACGGAAGCCATTGAAAAAAACGGTAAACAAATTGATCAGGAACATTTCTACTGGTGTGAAGTATACACAAACGAACGTTATTGTGAGCCTTTAAACCGGGGCGAAAAGGTTATTATTGATTATATACTTCCAGTCATAGATAACAATTAAATACAGGGAAATAAAACAGGTAAATGGTATCTTAACAGGTTAGCCTGCCACGGTACCATTTACCCTTAGTGATCCTTACTAACGATTCGCCAGTTCTCTGGTAATATCCTCCCAGGTCACTCCCTTTTGCGCCATCAGAACCATCATATGATAGAGAAAATCAGAAATCTCATACTTCACTTCTTCGGAATCAGGATTTTTCGCAGCGATAATAATCTCTGTCGCTTCTTCCCCCAGCTTTTTTAAGATCTTATCAATGCCTTTATCAAAAAGGTAATTGGTATAAGAGCCTTCCTTGGGATTTTCCTTTCGGTCAAGAATGACTTTAAAAACTTCCTCAAACACTTTAAGCGGATTGGAGTCCTGGTATTCTTTCTTTACCAGTTCCTGATAAAAACAGCTTCTGGAACCCGTATGACAAGCAGCTCCAATCTGATTTACCTTGGCAAGAAGGGTATCGTTGTCGCAATCCAGAGACAGTGATTTTACATACTGATAATGACCGGAAGTTTCACCTTTCAGCCAGAGATTTTGACGGCTTCTGCTGTAATAAGTCATCAGTCCGGTTTTTAATGTTGCTTTAAACGATTCCTCATTCATATATGCCAGCATGAGAACTTCCCCGGTCCGGTAATCCTGGGTAATAACGGGAATCAGTCCGTCTCCGTTTAATTTAAATTCAGAGAATTCTACGGAACTTTCAAATGTTTCCACTGGTATCCCCTGTATCTTTAATTCCTGTTTCATCTCCATACAGCCTGTTTTTCCATCTGAAATGCCAATAATTCCTGCAATGTTCTCTCTTTTTAAAGCATCTGCCAGGAAAAAAGTATCGTCACTAAGTCCGGTTATAATAAATACTTCTTCCCGTGCAGATACCTCATCAAGCCCATTTTCTGAAAGGACCCCATCTCCTAAGATCATAACAGACGCTCCCAGCTGTGCGTATTCTTCCGTGTGAGACAGATAGGATATGTCGGGTAAGTATGCATAAATCTTATCGTCACCAAAACGGTCGGAGGCTTCCTTCATCATATCCACATTTTCTTCCAGACTTACATCAAGAAAAGCCGCTTTGGCACCCGCATACAAATATTTTTTTACATCTTCCAGACGTTTTACCCTTCCGCCTGCAAGAACAGGAATATCTGAAACTCTTCCAATCTCTTTCATCAGACCGATGGTACGCTCATGATCTGCTTCTGTTTCTGAAATGTCATAAAGAAAAAGTTCATCTGCGCCATTATCTCCAAAAAAGCAAGCCAGAGAAAGCGGACGTTCCTCATAACAGACAGTTAAATCATCAAGTCTCCACGCTTTCCCTTCCCGTATTCCGAAACCTGCAATTAATTTTTTACATTCCATCATATTTCCTCCCTTGATGGTCCTACAGTTCAAAGGTCTTAACCGCCTCCGCAAGATCAATACGCTTTTCATACAGAGCTTTTCCGATAATCGCGCCCTGAATGCCTGCCTCGTATAATTGTCTTAAATCTTCCATGGAAGACATACCGCCGGATGCGATCACATCAAGACCTGTTTCATCCGTCAGCTTCTTTGTATATGCCACGTTGGGGCCAGAAAGCATTCCGTCCCTTGAAATGTCAGTATAAACTATGTGGCGGATGCCGTATTCCTTCATCTGGGAGCAAAGACTGGAGGCTGTGATTTCGCTTACTGTTTCCCAGCCCTCTACCGCTACCATTCCGTCCTTGGCATCCACCCCCAACACGATCCGGTCAGCTCCAAACGTTTCAATCATGTCACGTATAAACTCCGGCTGCTTTACTGCTTTCGTTCCGATAATCACACGGGCAACCCCTAAGGAAAGCATGGAAGCAATGGCCTCTTCACTGCGAATCCCGCCGCCGATCTCCACAGGGATCGAAACTGTATTCACAATTCTGCGTATTACTTCCTCATTAACCGAATGTCCGGCCAGTGCGCCATCTAAATCAACCAGATGAAGATAGGTAGCGCCCTGTTCCTGCCACAGTGCTGCTATCTCTTCCGGTTTGTCAGAATATACGGTAATCTCTTTAAATTCACCTTGCTTTAAACGAACACATTGTCCGTTCTTTAAATCGATTGCTGGATAAAGCTGCATATGGGTTCTCCTTATAATGTACCTTTTGTAGACAAAACTCCGGTGATCCGGGGATCAGGCAAAGTGGCATCATCAAGCGCCTTGGCAAATGCCTTAAATACCCCTTCAATAATATGATGATTGTTATCCCCTGAAAGCTTTCTGATGTGAAGATTCATTTCTGCAGAATAGGATACAGCATAGAAAAATTCCTTCACCATCTCTGTTTCAAAATCTCCTACCCGCTCTGCAGTCAGAGGAACATCATACCCCAGATAAGGCCGGCCGGATAAATCCACAGCGCACAAAATTAAAGTCTCATCCATGGGCAGTATCATATTTCCATAACGTTTTATAGACTTTTTATCTCCCAGTGCTTCCTTAATTGCCGCTCCCAGGACTATTCCTGTATCTTCAATGGTATGGTGGGTATCTACTTCCAGATCTCCCTTAACCGTCAGCTCCAGATCAAAAAAACCATGGCGTGCAAAGCTGTTTAACATGTGGTCAAAAAAACCGATGCCGGTATGAATATTGGCGGTTCCGCTTCCGTCAATATTAAACTTCATCTGAATATCGGTTTCTTTGGTTATTCGAGATATCACTGCACTTCGTCCCATATCTTTCCCCTCTATTCCTGGATTTCATCCTCTTCAAACCGTATTTTCACCGAATTGGCATGGGCTGTCAGCTGCTCTGCCTGAGCGAAGAAATCAATCTCCTTGTACACATCTGCCAGTGCCTCTTTGGAATAGTATATAATACTTGATTTTTTGATAAAGTCGTCTACGCTGAGAGCTGAGAAAAATCTCGCGGTACCATTAGTCGGAAGAACATGATTTGGTCCTGCAAAATAATCTCCCAAAGGCTCAGAACTGTATTCACCGATAAAAATGGCGCCTGCGTTATGAATCCTGGTCATATCCTCAAACGGGTTCTTCGTAACAATCTCAAGATGCTCCGGAGCAATCTCATTGACTGCCAAAACCGCATCCTTCATATTATCCGCCACAAGAATGCAGCCGTAATTGTCCAGTGATTTATTAATAATCTCAGATCTGGAAAGCTTTGAAGCCTGCAGTCTCGCCTCTTTTGATACCTTTTCGGCCAGCTCCATACTGGTTGTTACAAGAATTGCAGAAGCAAGCTCATCATGCTCCGCCTGGGACAGCAGATCCGCTGCAACGAACCTTGGATTTGCACTTTCATCTGCAAGCACTAAAATCTCGCTGGGTCCTGCGATACTGTCTATGCTTGCATGACCGTAAACTGCTTTTTTAGCCAGTGCCACAAATATATTACCAGGACCTACGATTTTATTAACCCTTGGAATGGATTCCGTACCAAAAGCCAGTGCAGCAATTGCCTGGGCTCCACCTACCTTATACACTTCAGTCGCTCCTGCAAGGTGAGCAGCCGTCAGCGTAACCGGATTTACCTTGCCATCCTTTCCGGGAGGCGTAACCATAACGATCCGTCCCACGCCCGCCACCATGGCTGGTATAATATTCATCAGTACAGAGGATGGATAAGCTGCCTTTCCGCCCGGAACATACACCCCCGCACTCTCCAGTGCGGTTATCTTCTGACCGAGAATCGTTCCGTCCGGCTTGCTGTCAAACCAGCTGTACTGCCTCTGCTTTTCATGAAACAGCCGGATATTATTCATGGATTTTTTCATGACTTCCAAAAGCTTAGGATCAACTGACTTCACCGCTTCTTGGATTTCCTCTTTCGTAACGCGGATATTGGTCTCGTTAACAACTGCTTTGTCAAATTCTCTGGTAAAGGCAAAAACTGCCTTGTCTCCCTCTTCCTTTACCCGATCCACAATCTCCTGTACAGTTTTGGCATACGTATCGTATTGATTGGGATCTCTCTTTAACAATCCGGAAAGAATATTCTGTTTGGATGTCTCATCTAATTTTACAATCTTCATTGGTTTTCCTCCTGCAGCAAAAGTCTCAAATTCCGAATCAGCTTTGTGATTCTGTCATTTTCCCGCTTCATGCTCACCTGGTTCACCACCATACGGGCAGAGAGGGGGCAGATCTCTTCCAGTACCGTAAGCCCGTTCTCCTTTAAGGTCGTTCCTGTTTCCACGATGTCAACAATGACCTCAGAAAGACCAACGATGGGAGCCAGTTCAATAGAACCGTTCAGCTTAATGATTTCCACAGTCTGATGTTTTTTATTGTAAAAATAATCCTTGGCAATAGCCGGATATTTGGTTGCTACACGGATTCGCTCATGGTGCTTTAGGAGTTCACTGGCTGACTGGGGTCCGCAGACGCACATACGGCAGTTTCCGATTCCCAGATTCATCACCTCATAAAGCTTTCGTCCCTCTTCTAAAATCGTATCCTTACCAACGATGCCGATGTCCGCCGCACCGTACTCCACATAGGTGGGAACATCACTGGCTTTTGCCAGGAAAAAACGAATTTTCAGTTCTTCATTGGTAAAGATCAGCTTCCGGGAGTCCTTATCTTTCATCTCTTCGCAGGTGATTCCGATCCGTTCGAACATTTCAAGTGACTGCTTGGCCAGACGCCCTTTTGCCAGGGCAAATGTCAGATATCTCATACGTACCCCCATTATTTTAAGTATTCTGAAAGCGGAACTACATCCATACGCTTTAAGTCCAGATTGATTACGGTTACCGATATTCCTTCCTGATCCAGATACAATAAATTCTTTAAGTCCCGCCGCATGGCATATTCTTTATAAGCTTCTATGGACCGCTCCGGCTTCTTGCACTGCAGCTGAACCGGGACCTTTAAATTACGAAAATGTCCGGCAAGAGAAATGGCATTTTCTCTTGATTCCTGCTCATATAGAATCATGGTGTTCGTCATGGAAACCTCTGTTTCAATCTTCTGTCTGCTTAAAGCCAGCAAAAGTTCATCAACAGAAATACCAAATCCCACAGCTGGAGAATCCTTGCCAAACTGCTTTAAAAGGCTGTCATACCGGCCTCCGTTTACAATATAATCCCCTGTACCATACGTATAGGCCTTAAAAATAATTCCAGTATAATACTGATACTGGCTGAGCATTCCAAGATCATAGGAAACGTAGTCGGAAAGTTCGTAATGCTCCAGAATCCGGTTCACTTCTTCCAGACGGCTGATGGCTCTTAACGCCCGCTCATTGGAAGTCAGCTCCCTGGCAGACTGTATCTGCTCCAAAGAACCAAAGAGCTCAGGAAGCTTTAGAAACACCTGTTTTAACTCCTGGGATATAGGCTGGGTCATAACTAATTCTTCCACGCCAAAATAATTCTTATTTTCAATCAGTTCCCGAAGAGTTTCTTCCATCTCCTCATCCATACCTGCTTCTTCCAACAGCCCTTTAAAGAAATCCACCTCGCCCAGTTCCACCTGAAACTCAGTCAGTCCGGTGGATTTCAGTGCCTGAATTACCATTGCCAGGATTTCTCCATCTGCATCCGCTGAATCATCACCAATTAACTCAACACCTGTCTGGCTGGCTTCCTTCAGCCTTCCCTGATAGCTGGAATTGTTAATAAAGGTACGTTCCACATAACAAAGCCGGATTGGCATATCCTCATCCAGAAAATACTTGGCTGCACATCTGGCGATGGCTGGCGTTTCATCGGGCCGAAGTACCAGAGTGTGATTATCCCGGTCAAAGAACTTGAACATCTCCTTTGCCTTTACGCTTCCTCTTGACTCATTAAAGATATCAAAAAATTCAAAGGTAGGAGTTTCTATATCCTGATAACCGCAAAGGTGAAACTCTTTCAGCATCTTTTCCTGAATGACTGCTTTTCTCGTGCACTCTATTCCATAAATATCCCGGACACCATCCGGTGTATGTAACAGTTTATTAGCCATAACAACCTCCAACCGTTCAAGAAATTATATTTCATGTAAATCAATTTTAATCTACTTTCATATAGTAAAGTGATAATTTAATAACGTGTAGTTTATTATAGGCGAGAACTTTATTCTTGTCAATCTCTTCTGTCCAAATCTTTTTGAATCAGTTCCAGATAATGAATCAGAATATCCCTGCAGCTGGATATTTTCCAGGTCTTATCCAGTTCCTCATAGGTAAAGCTTTTTCTTCCACCTGCTTCCATTCTTTGAAAATAACACTGAATCTGGTCAAAGGGAAGGTAATAAACTTCATTTTTATGAGTATAGGATACGATAATAAATGCGATTCCGCCCTGTTTTTCAAATTCCTCCATAAAAGTAACCTGGTGCGGGTGAATATTCTGCAGCGGAAACGTTTCAGATGCACATTCCTTCGCATCAAAACAGACAGGAATACCCTGAACTGCACCAATATAATCCACCGTACTTTTCTGGTCAAAATAGGCCAGGGTAATATGTCTGCTTTCTTTATCAATGGAAATAGGCGTAATGGGAGTGGGAATTTTCTGAATCAGAGCCAGCCCTTTTTCCCGATAACTGTCATTGCTCCGGTTAATCAGTTCCTCTAACGTGGAACCTCTTAACCCTCTTGTTTTCCAGGTACCCATCTTTATTCCTGCCTCCATTCCCTGCATATGGCAGAATAAACAGGGGGAAGGGGGGCAGTAAATTCCTTCCCTGACAGATAAGAAAGGGGCTCCGGAAGCTGGGGGAATACCAGCTGATAGGAATGAAGAAGCTGTGACTGTACTTTGTAAAGCCTATTCGCTTCTTCATTTACCCGTTTATCTCCGTATTTATAATCACCTACGATGGGATGCCCAATGGAAGCCAAATGAGCACGGATCTGATGGGTGCGTCCAGTGATCAGCGTCACCCTTAACAGGGTAAAGTCACCGTAATAATCCATTGGCACATATTCCGTTGAGATTGGCACGCTGTCTTTAAATTCACTGGTACGGACAGTGACCTGATTGGTCTTTTCATCCTTTGAAAGAAATCCGGTAATCATCTGTTTCCCAGTCACATGCCCTTTCACCACACACTGGTAATACTTGTGAATGGATCTGTCCTTAAACACCTCTGACATGATCTGGAGACCAGCCAGGGATTTTCCTCCCACTACAAGACCGCTGGTATTCCGGTCCAGCCGGTTACAGACAGAAGGACGGAAACTTTTTAACTGTTCTGTGGATAACTCGCCTTTTGAAAGGAGATAATCAATCAGATATTCCACAAGGGATTCATCGGAATCCCTGGCTTTTTGTGACAGCATTCCTGCAGGCTTATTAATCAGAATAATATTTTCATCCTCATATATGATACTTAATTTAACTTTACTTACCTTGGGAACCTTAACCTGGGAAAATTTTTCAATGGTTTCATCGGAAAGAAACAGTTTGATCTCATCTCCCTGGGAGAGCTTTTCAGAACCGTCGCATTTTTTCCCATTTAAAGTGATGTTCTTTTTCCGCATCATCTTATAAAGAAAGCTTTTCCCTGCAAGATTTAAATATTTGGACAGCAGCTTATCAAGCCGCTGTCCTGCTTCATTCGTTGATACAATCACAGACTGCATAATGGTTCCCTCTTTTACTGAATTTTACATGGACAGATTCTTTAACAGGGTAACTGCCTGATCAGATCTGTCGTTTTCTTCATTTTTCTCTTTTGGTTTCAGACTGCTTAAACGCTTAAAAAAGGAATTTTCATCAAAAATCACTTTTACATTATAATCCAGCTTATGCTGGTTCAGCATCTGTTTGATATATTGTTCCGCTTTGATGGAATCAGCCTTATTTGCAGTGCAGTAAGCATAGACTTCCCCCGGTATAACCAGTATCACATCCATTGGCAGGAGCTGTTCCCTGGACGAAATAATAAGATCATACAAAAGGACTCCTTTTTCTTCATAGGCAGAAGCCTTTTTTTCAAGCATTGGGGATAAAGACCGGTACTTGAAAGAGGCAAGCAGAGGTGCTGCTATATTAGCCACTGGCAGGACGGAAAGGATTGCCAGCACAGTTAACGTATTCTTTAAAGCAGTACTGTCAGCAAATTCTCTGAATATTAACTGAATGATGATGAGAACTGCCCCGATCAATACCTTTAACAGTTCTTTCTTTTTGTGGTAATCCCGGTAACCTGACTGCCCTTTTAAGCATCGTTTCACTTTCGTAACCCTCTTTCTTTATCTTCGGTTGTCCACTACCCGCATAAATACTTTCATGAAACGGAGTATTATGGAATGGGGAACTGTCTTACATAAAAGCCGGAAAAACTTCATGGTCGTTCCGTATACAGAAACCGGCCTTCCCATCATACTGTCACATAAGGCCAGCCGCACTACCTTTTTAGGATCAGCCATAACGATCTTTTTAAAGAGAGGAATTCTGCCAGTCGCCTCGGCAACATCAAAAAATTCCGTTCTGACAGGACCAGGGCACACGGCTGTTACAAGAATTTTCCTTGGTTTTAGTTCCTCATTTAAGGCCCTGCTGTAGCTTAAAACAAAGGCTTTCGTTGCTGCGTAAATGGCAAAGCCAGGCTGTGGCAGAAAAGCAGCCGCAGATGCAAACTGTATGATTCTGCTGTTTTCCGACATATAGGGAAGTACCATATGGGTCACTGCACAAAGTGCTCTGCAGTTTAAATCCACCATTCCCAGTTCATCATTTAAATTAATGGAACCTGCCGCCCCGATCTTTCCATAACCGGCAGCATTGATCAGCCATTTTACCTCTGGTTTTTCTTCAAATAAAACATCCTGCAGATACTCAAGTCTGCTGTCATCTGTTAAATCAATGGCAAATGATCTTACCTTCACCGGAACAAGCGGAGATAATTCTTCAATCCGCTCCTGTCTTCTGGCAATTGCCCAGATCTCTCCGATGCCGCCAAAGCGGTCGGCAATCTGCATGATAAACTCTCTTCCCATACCGGAAGACGCTCCCGTTACGATAGCTACCTTCATCATGATCCCTTCTTTCAATCAGACATCCTTATTATTTTTTAGTTGATTTCTTATGAACATTGCGAATGGTCTTTTTCTTTCGGTCCCTCTGACCTCCCGCCGGGATTTCCGTTCTTTTCCCATTTCCATTATCTTTTCCCGTTTTTCCCTGGGAAAATCCAGGTTTAAAACCGGATTTGGGGCGAATCAGGCATTTCTTATCAAAACCAATCAAATCAGTTCTGCCAGCTTTCGTTAAAGCCTCTTCCACCAGCTCATAGTTTTTTGGATTCCGGTATTGGATTAATGCCCTCTGCATTGCTTTTTCATGGGGATTGGTGGGAACATAAACCGGTTCCATGGTCCTGGGGTCATAGCCTGTGTAATACATACAGGTGGAAATGGTAGAAGGTGTGGGATAAAAATCCTGAACCTGCTCCGGCATGTATCCAAGATCCCTAAGATACTCGGCAAGCTCAATGGCTTCCTTTAATCCCGATCCCGGATGGGAGGACATTAAATATGGAACCAGATACTGTTTTAACCCAAGGCGTCCGTTCATATCGTTGTATTCCTTTACGAACTTACGATAGACATCATTTCTTGGTTTTCCCATTTTGCTGAGAACATTGTCCGCTACATGCTCCGGTGCTACCTTTAACTGACCGCTGACATGATATTCACAAAGCTCTTTTAAGAATTTCTTACCCGGATCTGCAAGCACGTAATCAAAACGGATTCCGGAACGGATAAATACTTTCTTTACCCTGGGTAGATTTCTTAACTTTCTTAAAAGCTCAATATAATCGGAATGGTCTGCCCTTAAATTCTTACAGGGTTCCGGAAACAGACACTGCTTATTGGGACAGGCGCCTTTCCCGATCTGCTTTTCACAGGCTGGATAGCGGAAATCCGCAGTGGGACCGCCCACATCATGGATATAGCCTTTAAAATCCGGTTCATTGGTCAGCCATTTCGCTTCCTCAATCAGGGAATCATGACTTCTGGCCTGTATAATCCGTCCCTGATGGAAGGTAAGGGCGCAGAAGCTGCAGGCTCCGAAACAGCCGCGGTTGCTGATAAGACTGAACTTAATTTCCCTGATCGCCGGTACTCCGCCCAGTTCTTCATAGGAAGGATGGTAATTTCTCATATAAGGCAGGGAATAAACCCGGTCCATCTCCTCCGTTGACAGCGGTTTTGCCGGTGGATTCTGTACCACGTATAAATTGTCCTTATAGGGTTCCACAAGACGCTTTCCGATAAAAGGATCTGTATTACCATACTGAATATAATAACTCCTTGCATACTCCAGCTTATCTTTTTTCATATTCTCATATGAAGGAAGAACAAGTGCATCATACACCGATTCCAGGCTGTCTGTTTTGTAAACCGTTCCCTCTACAAAGGTAATATCCCGGATATCAATGCCGCTGTTTAAGGCATCTGCGATTTCCACAATGGATTTTTCCCCCATTCCATAGGAGATTAAATCTGCCTGAGAATCAATCAAAATGGAGTGTTTCAGACGGTCTGACCAGTAATCATAATGAGCAAGACGCCTTAAACTGGCTTCAATTCCTCCGATTATAACAGGTGCTTTTTTATAAACAGAGCGAATGAGATTGCAGTAAACTGTAGTGGCATAGTCCGGACGCTTTCCCATAACTCCTCCAGGTGTGTAGGAATCCTGCTGACGTCTTTTCTTGGAAACGGAATAATGATTCACCATAGAATCCATATTTCCGCCGGAAACCAGAAATCCAAGCCTTGGCTCACCAAGAACAGAAATACTGGAGGGATCTTTCCAGTCAGGCTGCGCTATGATTCCAACCTTATATCCATGTGCCTCTAACAGACGGCTGATTATAGCGTGTCCAAAGGATGGGTGGTCTACATAGGCATCCCCTGTTACATAGACAAAGTCACATTGTTTCCACCCCCGGATATTCATGTCCGCCCTGGTGATCGGTAGATAGTCGTGCATCATGATTGAACTCCATTTCTTTCTAACAGCTGGTAATAATCGTAAATAAAATAATCGGCAAGTTCCCGTTTTTCCGCTTCCATTGCTTTGGAAAATCCGTCATCTATGGCACAGACTGTCATTCCGGCACGTTTCCCTGCCAGTATTCCTGCCGGAACATCCTCAAACACCAGACACTGTGACGGTAAGACGTTAAGCTTCTTTGCCACTTTTAAATAAATATCCGGTGCAGGCTTCCCTGCCGCAACCTCACAGGAAGTAGCTACTACATTAAAATACTTCCCGATTTTTAAGGAATCAATCACCGCATCCACCATCTCTCTGCCATTGCTGGTGGCAATTCCCATGGAAAGGCCCTGGGATGCCAGATAAGCCAGAAATTCTCCTGCTCCCGCTTTTAAGGGGACTTCATTCTTATATTTATCCAGAGACATATCTGTCCAGATCCCCTTGATCTCTTCCATAGATTCTGTAAGTTTAAAACGCTCTTTAAAATAAAAGGCAGTTTCTGTAAAGCTCATTCCTTCAATCTCTTTTTCTAAATCTTCCGGACAGGGTATTCCCCTGCTTCCTAAAAATTCTATATCAATGGATTTCCACATCCACATGGAATCCACCAGGGTTCCATCCAGATCAAAAATCACGGCCTTTTTCTCATTTAACATCTTTTGTTTTTTCTTCCTTTCCATGGCTCTTTAATAAGTCAATCTCTTCTATTGTAAGGGGGCGGTAATCTCCCGGCTGTAAATTCTCATCCAGCTTTAAACTGCCCATAGAGAGTCTCTTTAAGTATACCACACTGCACCCCAGCGCTTCAAACATTCGTTTTACCTGATGGAATTTTCCTTCCCTGATGGTAAGAAGAATGGTGGAAGGTTTTCCGTATTCCAGAATTTCAAGACGGGCAGGCATGGTTAAAGTCCCATCTTCCAGTTCCACTCCCTCCTCCATGCGCTTGGCTGCATCTGCAGGAATCTCTCCGTCTATTTTTGCATAGTACACCTTATCCACATGCTTTTTGGGAGATAAAAGCTGATGAGCCAGATCTCCGTCATTGGTAATAAGAAGAAGGCCTTCTGTATCAATATCCAGTCTTCCTACCGGAAATAAATCGCCCCGCTTTCGATCGGTAATTAAGTCAATCACTGTCTGATACCGTTTATCTTCCGTCGCTGATACAACCCCCTGAGGCTTGCACAGCATATAATATTCAAATTCTGCGTAAGAGATCGTTCTTCCGTCAACAGCAATGACATTCTGGTCCGGTATAATTTTGCGCTCTGATTTTTTCTCTGGAATTCCGTCAACGGTAATTCTGCCTTTTCTTGCCATCTCTTTGATCTGACTTCTTGTACCTTCTCCCATTTCAGTTAAATATTTATCTAATCGAATCTCTTTCATCACTGCCACCGCCATCCCGGATAGTATTTATTTTTAAGGGTATCGCCATTGCCTTTTGCAAATCCCAGAGGGAATCCGTCTACGCAGATTAAGCACCAGCCCTTTATTCGTTCTTCCGTTTCTGTTAAAAAAACAGTTTCTCCTTTTAAATACCGGATCACTCTCTCATCATCTTTTTGAAATGAAAGAGTTTGTTTAAATTCTTCCATTCTTAAAGACTGGGCCAGCGCCTGAGAAGGTTCAAACCGTTCTTTTTTCATCTCACCAAGGCAAAGGCCTGTTCGCAGATAACGGAGTTTTCCTCCGCTTTCCGGAAAATATTCCGGTAGATAATACACGCAGTCATTCTTTATCTCAATACGGGAGCTGATGAGAGGTTTTGATATCAGGGAAAGAAACTGGGAAAGCTCTTTTGGAAGCTCTTTTTCCTTTTTCCTACCGGTTTTTGTTTCTTCTGTCCCAGCCGGTCCGCCCTTTTTCTTTAAAAGTGCCATAAAATGGCCCTCTCCCTTAATCTTATGGGGAAACAGACGCAGGCAGCCTGACAGACCGATTCCGTCGGAAGCTCCTTCAAACAGCGGCAGCTTTACCAGTTCCATATCAGTATGATTATCCAGGATCAGACGGATGATATCTTCGTTTTCACAAATGGAGAAGGTACAGGTGGAATACATCATAAGTCCACCGGGAGCCAGCATGTCCACTGCATGTCCAACGATATCCTTCTGAATTGCACAGTAGTATTCCGGCCCATGCTCTTCATAGCTTTTTACCATGTCTGCGTCTTTTCGAAACATCCCTTCTCCGGAACAGGGCGCATCCACAAGAATTTTATCAAAGAAACCAGTAAATGTTGTTTTTAGTTTTTGAGGTTCCTCGCTGGTAACACAGATATTTTCAATTCCCCACAGCTCCAGATTTTTTAACAGTGCACGTGCTCTGGAATTGCTGATATCATTAGAGACCAGGAGCCCCTTTCCCTTTAACTTTGCCCCAAGTTCCGTGCTTTTGCCTCCCGGAGCAGCACAAAGATCCAGGACCTTATCACCCGGCACGATTGGAAGCATATGTGCCGGTGTCATGGCGCTGGGTTCCTGCAGATAATAAAGTCCGGCGTAATAATAAGGATCTTTTGCAGGACGCTGTTCTCCTTCATAATAAAATCCGTTGTTGATCCATGGAACGGGATGAAGCTTTAACGATGTCATTTCCATAAACGCTTCGGGGGAAATCTTCCCTGTATTGACACGCAGTCCATACAGCCGTTCTTCCTCAAAGCTTTTTAGGTAGGCTTTATAATCTTCTTCTCCCAGCAAGTCCCTCATTCTGTTTAAAAATTCTTCCGAAATCTTGATTTCTTTCACTTTTTTACTCCCATTTCATCTCTATGTAAGCAATCTTAATATACTAATATGAATATTTCAACCGGTATTTCTCCAGATATTTTAATACCCAGTAGGGGTTTACACTCATCTCTTCGTTGTTATCCGTCCGGATATAGATTCCCAGATGAAGGTGTACATCAAAATTACCAGTAGTACCTTCTACTTTACTGTATCCGGTATCACCCATAAATCCCAGCAGCTCTCCTGCTGTCACCTTATCACCTTTTTTCCACTCTTTGCTGTAACTGTAGAGATGGGCATAATATAAATATGCCCCTCCAGGTGGCCGTATCCCCAGCCTCCAGCCGCCTTTTTCCAGCCAGCCCACCTTTTCCACCACTCCGTCGCTGATACTGATAATGGGATACGTTCCTCTTGGTTTTGTGTTTCCCATCACATCACAGCCTTCATGTCCCCGCTCTCCTCCATAGCTGCGGCTTTCCATCCAGCCATTTTGGAATTTCACATCAGGAAAATCAGGATTGGCATTTTCAGGTACTGGAAAATACTTTAAATCACCCAGTATGATTTCATATGCCTTTTTTAATTTCCGGTACTCTGCAGGTTTTATTTTTAAAAGTCTGTCGGTATGTACGGTTAAATCTTTTACTTTTGTTAAATCATACTGATGCTCTACCATCAGGGAAGTCAGGGTATCGTAATCAATATCTTTTAAGTCAGCAACTATATTTCCAAGCTGCATACTTCTGAAATCATCACTTTCCCATGTATAGGCATTCAGCTGATAAAACGTCGGATTATTATACAGATAATCAATCATGGTCACATGAAATACAGAAAGGATCAGGATTAAAAAAATAATCACCATCATATCAATCTTGCCTTCTCAATATAATTGTATAAAACAATCTATTCAGGTGCGTATGAAAAAATCCTTTTTCCGTATTCTTTCTGTAGCCGCACTCTTTGCGCTGCTTATTTTTCATGATACCGCATTTGAAGGAGCCAAAAGCGGACTGATTCTCTGGGGCAGTGTGGTAGTACCCACTCTCCTGCCGTTTATGATCTGTTCCAATGTAATTGTTTCCCTAAATGCCATACATATTCTGATTTTTCCGGTCAGACAGCTTCTGTACCGTTTTTTCTGTCTGTCTGATGCCGGGTGCTATACCTTTGTCTCCGGACTGCTCTGCGGCTATCCCATGGGTGCTAAAACCTGCAGCGAATTTATGGATGACAACCGGATTACACAAAAGGAAGGAAAATACTTATTAGCAATCTGTAACCACCCCAGCCCCATGTTTCTTTTGGGATATGCAGCCTCTGGACTGCCAGAGAGTGTTCCGGTCTGGATGCTCCTGTTTTGCATTTATGCCCCTGTCATACCAGTAGCATTGGCTGCCCGGTTCTGTTACAAGGTGGATCGTCCGTTCCGCTCCATGCCGGTTTCAAAAGAATCTGTAAAGTCCTTCGATGAAAGCCTTATGAGCTCCTGTGAGGTAATGGTAAAAATCGGCGGCTATATAATGCTTTTTTCCATCCTGGCTTTCTATATTACAAAGCTTCCTGTTCTTTCTCCCGAATATAAAGCCGTGGTTCTTGGTTTTGTGGAAATCACCACAGGAATCCAGGCTGTTTCCCATGTATTCTCCGGTACTATGGGCGGTTTATGGATCAGCGGGGCTACTGCCTTCGGAGGTTTATCCGGTGTGTTTCAGACAAAGAGTGTCATAAAAAATGCCGGATTATCCATCCGGCACTATGTAGCATGGAAAGCAATACATACTCTCCTGACAATTCTACTGTTTATTCTGCTGACCCGTTTTCCAGTCCTTCTGCCGTCTGCATAACAGCTCCTGTCAGCTCCTGACGGTTAGAAGAAACAATATCGTAGCTTGACTGCATGGAAGTCATAAAAGCGTCAAAACGCCCCTGTGCGCCCTCCATGGAGTGACTGATGATTGTCTGCAGACTCTTTAACATATCATCTGTATATTGAACGGAGCTTTGACGAATGCCGTTTGCATCGGCAACTGCCTGTTCAACGATCTGCTGTGCCTGAACCTGAGCCTGTTCAATAATCTCATTGGCCTGAGCATAAGCTTTTTGCATAATCTCGTGTTCATTTACCAGTTCATTGGTCTGGGCATTGGCCTGGGCTAAAATGGAATCTGCCTGCTGACGTGCTTCCCCCATGATGGCATCCCTGTTGCTGATAATCTTCTGGTACTGCTTGATCTCATCCGGAATTCGAAGGCGAAGTTCCACCAGCAGCTCTTCCAGTTCATCTTTGTTTACCACAATCTTGCTGTTAGAAAGGGGCTGGTACTTACAACTGTCAATATATTCTTCGATTTCACCGATTAACTGTTCAATTCTGCTCATCATAATACGGACACTCCTTGCTTTATTTCGTTCTATCTTCTATTTTTTTCCTTACACGTTCTGCTATCTCTTCCGGCACAAACGCGTTTATCTCACCGCCATAAGAGGCAATCTCCTTCACAATGCTGGAGCTTAGATAAGAATACTTTAAATTCGTTGTTAAAAACACAGTATCCACCTCTGGTGCAATCACCCGGTTTGTCTGTGCAATCTGTAATTCGTATTCAAAATCTGTTACAGCGCGAAGTCCGCGGACAACCGCATCCGCCTGATTGGCTCGTACAAAATCTATCATCAGCCCGCCAAAGGATTTTACTTCAACATTAGCAAAATTACTAGTCAGGCTCTTTAACATATTAACACGTTCTTCTACAGAAAACAACGGAGTTTTGGAATAATTATTTAAAACCCCGATAATTAAATGGTCACACATTCTTGCCGAGCGCTCAATGATATCAAGATGGCCAAACGTCACCGGATCAAAGCTGCCCGGATATACTGCTTTTCTCATATTGTTACTTCCTTTTATTTATTCTTTTCCTGTTCTTTTAACAAACACATGCTTATTTGTTTTGTAGTTTTTCTCCTTCATAATCTCGTAGCCCATAGAGTTAAGATAATCAAAATCGGTGTCCAGGGATGCTTCAATAATGATGGTGGTTTCATCTCCAATCAGAGATGAATCAGTGAAATATTCCAGAACTTTCTTTTCCCATTCCATGCGGTATGGGGGGTCCATAAAGACTACATCAAACTGATAGTCTTTTCCTTCCAGCCGCTTCATAGCAGTCAGTACATCGCAGTTCATCACCACGGCATCGGTTTCCAGTCTGGTAGACTTTAAGTTTTCCCGGATGCATTCTGCTGCTTTTGGGTTTTGTTCCACAAAAACTGCCAGCTTTGCTCCCCTGCTTAAAGCTTCTATTCCAATCGCTCCGCTTCCGGAAAACAAATCCAGAAAGCAGCAATCGTAAATACTGTCATGTATCATATTAAAAAGTGTTTCCTTTATCCGGTCGGTTGTCGGTCTTGTATCCAGACCTTCTATGGTCTTTAAAATAAGCCTTCTGGCTTTTCCAGCTATTACTCTCATATACTACGTTCCTCACATTATTTTTCCAAACTATTATAGTATGAATACGGAAATTATACAACAAAAAAAAGAAAGGAGCTACAGCCCCTTTGTAATCAAATGAATGATTACTGGCTGTAGCTCCTTTTGAATTGTTACAGATTATTTTCCTGCAATCTGTCTTTCATAGGCTTCGATCATTTTCTTAACCATATATCCGCCTACGGAACCATTCTGTGCGGAAGTTAAGTTACCGTTGTATCCATTTGTTAACGGTACACCTAATTCGTTTGCTACTTCCATTTTGAAACGATCCATTGCTTCTTTTGCTTCTGGTACATTTGTAGTGTTAGATTTTCCTGACATAATTAAATGCCTCCTTTTCATCTATTCACCATGTTCGTAAATCTTTTTTCATGGTGTGTTTTGTGCTACACTCCTATTATGGCTTTAATAAGGTGAAATACACTAGAAGGTTTTTCGTAAAATGTTATTTTCAGGAAAAAAATGAACCACTTCATGTTAATTCTAATGCTGCAGAGTAAATCAGCCCTGGTTTAGTATCTTTTCTATATTTGTTTTGACCAGCTGGAAGGCCACTTCATTCATGCCGCTGTTAATAATTACGTCAGCCAAAGGCTTTGTTGGCTCAACATAAAGATAATGCATGGGCTTTACCGTGGTTAAATACTGCTCCACAACTCCTTCAATATCTCTGCCCCTGTCTTTTACATCACGGATTACCCGGCGTAGAATCCTCTCGTCTGCATCCGCCTCAACAAAAATCTTAATATCAAACATATCTCTTAAGCGCTCATCAGCAAAAACTAATATTCCTTCGACTAAAATAACCTTTTTAGGCTCTACTTTAACGAACTTGTCAGAACGATTGTGTTTGGAATAATCATAAATCGGACACTCCACTGACTCTCCGTTTCGCAGTGCAGCCAGCTGATTGAGCAAAAGTTCTGTCTCAAAAGCTTCCGGATGATCGTAATTCATCTTTTTTCTTTCTTCAAAAGGAACCCCATCCTGCCGCTTATAATAATTATCATGGTAAAGAACTGCTATATTATCACAAAATGCATCTTTCAACCGGTTGGTAAATGTTGACTTTCCTGAACCGGTCCCTCCGGCAATTCCTATTATAACACAATTCATCTTCCGCAATCCTCCACTAATCTGGTTCTGTACACACAAAAATTATTTTATCAGAAAGACTGGATGAATTCAATGGTTTTTCTCTCTGTATCTGTTCTTATTCTTTTATTTCATTATAGTAATTTGCCAGGGTCACAGTTATGTAGGGATATACATAAATATAAGCAAGAGTGCAGGTGACAAGTGCCAGCAGATGCCACAGGATAAAGGACAATTCCAAAACAAAATATTCCCATAATCGCCCGTCCATCATATCTTTGCTCTCTTCAATGCACTGGAAAATACCTTTTTCCGGATTTTCTACCATAATAAAGATTGCCTGAGAATATCTTAATGATGCTATGATACCTGGTATGATAAGCAGAAGAGACCAAAGAGTAACAAATAATCCTATCATAAAATAAAGACCAAATGCTTTTAAAAAATAGGAAGCACTGGAAAACAAATCACCATAAGACATGGATTCGTCACGTTTTGACACTTTTAAGCAGAAAGACTGATAACCGAATTCCAACAATGTATTAATAATTAAATATACAATTAAGAAAACAATACTAAACAGGATATAAGACCGCCACTGATCGGCTCCTGCGTGACTGCTTTCCAGTATTTTCTGCCATTTATCCAGAAACATCTGAATAACTGATAATACTGTAAGAATGATACCCATAATTACAGTAACCAGATATGGGCTTATTAATGCCTGTTTCATGGCATTTTTAGCATCTGCCTTTAACGCTTCTCTGTTCATACTTCTGCCTCCTGATTAATAGTTTGATTTCATCAATTACAAATTCAGCCTGTCATAACTTTTTTCCAGATATTCACTAAGCTTTCTGCTCAGTTCGGTATTCTCCTCTTTTTCCAGATCAGGATCTTCTGAAAAAATGTGTTTTACTTCCTCTGATACCGTCTTTAGCAAATTGGCATCGGTAAAAATATCGCCTAATTTAAATTCCATCTCTCCACTTTGACGGATACCAAATATATCACCAGGTCCCCTTAACTTTAAATCTTCCGAGGCAATAAAAAATCCATCATTAGACTTGTTTAAGATATCCAGCCGTTCCTTTGTGCCATCCTGATCCGAGCCATTTACTAAAATACAATAGGACTGATATTTGCCGCGCCCCACCCGGCCTCTTAGCTGATGAAGCTGTGCGAGACCAAATCGCTCCGCATTTTCTATCATCATTACGGTAGCATTTGGTACGTTAACTCCAACTTCGACAACAGTGGTGGAAACAAGAACAGAAACTTCCCCAGAAGCAAACCGTTCCATAATGCTGTTCTTTTCTTTTGCTTTCATTTTGCCATGAAGATATTCAATACTCATTCCTGGAAGTGTTTCTTTTAACGCAGCAGTATAATCCACCACATTTTCCGCTTCGATCATCTCGCTTGCTTCCACCATAGGACAGATCACGTAAGCCTGACGTCCGGCTGCAACTTCTTTTTTAATAAAATCATAAGCCTTCTTCCGGTATCCGGTATCCACCACACAATTTTTAATCGGGAGCCGGTTGGCAGGAAGTTCATCGATTACGGAAATATCCAGATCTCCATAAATAATGATGGCCAGGGTTCTTGGAATGGGAGTCGCACTCATTACCATGACATGCGGTTCTTCTCCTTTCTTCCCCAACAGTTCTCTTTGCCCTACGCCGAAGCGGTGCTGCTCATCTGTAATTACCAGAGCAAGCTTATCATAAATAACCTTATCCTGAATCAGTGCATGGGTTCCAATTATAATGTCTGCCTCATGGTTTGCTATTTTCTCATAAGCAATTCTTTTTTCCTTAGCAGTCATGGATCCGGTAACAAGAACCGGCACCTTATTAATCTGGTATTTTAGGAACAGCTCATTCATGGATTCATAATGCTGCCTGGCAAGAACCTCCGTGGGTACCATGAGAGCTCCCTGATAACCGTTACAGGCTGCCTGAAGCAATGCCAGTATGGCTATAATTGTTTTTCCCGATCCAACATCTCCCTGTACCAGCCGGTTCATAACCAGACCGCCTGTCATATCAGCATAAACCTCATCAAGTACTTTTTGCTGGGCAGCTGTCAAAGAATAGGGCAAGCTTTCCTGAAATGTTTTCACTTCATCCGATAACTGGATTGCAAACGGGCTGGTTTTATTCTCTCTTTTGTCCTTTAAACGTCTGACAGCCATTAGGAAAAGAAAGAACTCATCAAAGACCAGTCTTTTTCTGGCAAACAAAAGTTCCTTCCTGTCTGACGGAAAATGAATATGTTCAATGGCAAAATTATATTCTGCCAGTTCGTGCTTCCTTCGCAGATCGGCAGGCAGATAATCCCTGATTATAAGACGGGCACTGAGTGCCTGTTTTTGTGCCCGGACAATGGTCTTATTACTTAAGCCCTTCGTCTGACCGTAAACAGGCTGCATGGAATGAATGATCTCTCCATAAGCCTCTGCAGTATAAACTTCAGGCTGCTCCATGATGAGACGGCCGCTTTTCTTAATAATTTTTCCGCGAAAAACTGCCCGCATTCCAGCCTTTAACGTAGCATGCAGATAAGGCATATTGTACCAGATCAGCTGCATGGTGCCAGATCCATCTCTTAAAACAGCTGTAACAACCTGTACACGACTGTATCGTTTTACATCCGGTGTTCTTTCAAGCATCCCGGCCACGGTCATAACGCTGTCCGGTTTGATTTCAGCAATTGGTGAGGGGTCCTCATACGTATCATATGCCCTTGGATAATATTCCAGAAGATCTTCTATTGTGTCCACTCCAATCTTTTGAAACAGTTTCCCGGTTTTTTCTCCAATACCTTTCAGGGATTCAATGGATTTTTGGTTCATCCGTTCACCCGCCTCCTTTCATTTTGTTTTTCCGAATATTAAAAAAACGGGCAGACGAGAGTCACGTCTGCCCGGAATCATACAGCTTCGACTCCTTTTTATTCCACGGAAATCAGATAATAATAAATCGGCTGACTACCGCAGTGAAGCTCCACTTCACAGTTTGAAAATTGTTCTTCTGTTTTCTCCTTCAGTGCTGCGGCATCCTCTTCACTCACATCCTTACCATAATAAATGGTAATCAGTTCTGATTCTTCTTCTACCATAGCTTCCAGTGATTTCAGTGCAGTTGCTTCAATCTCTTCCCCCACAGCAAGAATGCCATGGTCTCCCAGAGCCATGATATCGCCTTCTTTAATTTCGATATCATCGATGGTGGTATTACGTACTGCATAAGTAATCTGTCCTGTCTTTACACGGCTCATCTCTTCCGTCATATTTATTTCATTTTCCTCAGGAGATAAATCAGGTGCAAAGTTAATAATTGCAGTAATACCCTGTGGAATTGTCTTGGAAGGTATGACGATTACTTTCTTATCCTCTACCAGACTTCTGGCCTGTTCTGCAGCCAGAATAATGTTTTTGTTATTCGGCAGAATGTAGATTGTATCTGCATTTACCCGGTCAATGGCATTTAACATGTCCTCAGTACTGGGGTTCATGGTCTGACCGCCCTGAATTAAATAATCCGCTCCAATACCGCTAAAGATCTCATCAAGCCCCTCACCTGCTGATACAGAGATAAAGCCATAAGCCTTTCTTGGCTCTGATTTCTTCCCTTCTGCCTTCTGCTGTGCTGCCAGCTTTTCTGATTCTTTAATCAGTCTTTCCTGATGCTCTTCCCTCATATTATCAATCTTCATGCGGGACAGAGAGCCAAGGGTAAGCGCCCTTTGAATGGCAAGTCCAGGATCGTTGGTATGAACATGAACCTTTACAATATCATCATCGGACACAACTACAAGGGAATCTCCAATGGATTCTAAATATCCTTTGAATTCCTGCTCTGTTTTATCGTTATAAGGCTTTTCTAAATTAACAATAAATTCTGTGCAGTAGCCAAATTTAATATCAGCTTCTTTCAGTGTGCTTCCTTCCATGGAGACAACCGGCTCCACACGTACTGCGGTTTCTACAGTTAAGTCAACTTCTTTCCCTGAGAGGAAGTTAAAAGCACCTTTCACCACCTGCATCAGACCCTGACCGCCGGAATCCACAACACCTGCCTGCTTTAATACCGGAAGCATCTCCGGAGTCTGGCTTAATACGTAATCGCCCTGTTCTATAACCTGACTGCAAAATTCAAGAATGTCTTCTGTTTCAGTTACAAGCTCAGCCGCTTTTTCTGCCATGCCTCTTGCTACTGTCAGAATGGTTCCCTCTTTGGGTTTCATGACTGCCTTATAAGCTGTCTCTGTGGCTCTCACAAAGGAATTAGCCAAAATAGTAACGGTTACCTGGTCAGCGCTTGCGATCTCTTTTGTAAATCCTCGGAATAACTGGGATAAGATAACGCCGGAGTTTCCTCTTGCGCCTCTTAAAGAACCGGAAGAAATTGCTTTTGCCAAAGATTCCATAGTTGGATTCTCTATGGCAGCCACTTCTTTTGCCGCTGACATGATGGTCATCGTCATGTTTGTTCCGGTATCTCCATCTGGAACTGGAAATACATTCAATTCATTAATCCAGTCCTTTTTGGCTTCCAGTCCTTTTGCACCTGCTAAAAATGCTTTCTGCAGCATCTTTGCGTCTATATACTTCATACCCACAGGTAGTTTCCTCCTTAATCAATCACTCTTACGCCTTCGACAAAGATGTTAATCTTATCTACCGTCATACCGGTGAATTCTTCTACTTTGTATTTTACATTTTCAATCAGATTATCGGCTACTGCAGAAATGCTGATTCCATATGCTACGATTACATGAAAATCAATAGTGATATGGTTGTCCTGAATTATCACATTAATTCCATGTGTCAGTCCTTCCCGCTTTAATAACTTAACGAGTCCGTCTTTCATGCTGACAGCCGCCATACCGACAATACCGAAGCACTCAACTGCTGTGGTTCCGGCGTACATAGCGATAACATCAGGGCTTACCTGGATCTCGCCCAGTTTATTATTAATATAACCCTTCATAGTCTCTACCTCCGTTCTTTCTGTCTGTAATGATTATACATGATTTTTCCAAAAAAAGAAACAAATTTTTATTTTTAGCTTGCAAATCGCTGTAATTTCTGTTATCATACACTTGTTGTGGATTTTTCAACCTAATAAAAAATCCAAGTTACTTTTAAGGAGGTGCAATCATGGCTAAATGTGCAATTTGTGAAAAGGCTGCTCACTTTGGCAACGCAGTGAGCCATTCCCATAGAAGATCCAACAAGATGTGGAAAGCAAATGTAAAGTCCGTTAAAGTTAAAGTAACAGGCGGCGCTAAGAAGATGTACGTATGTACTTCCTGTTTAAGATCCGGATTAGTTGAAAGAGCTTAATCGTAGGAAACTCCTGGCTGATATCAGTCAGGAGTATTTTTTTTATAATTATGAGACCCGGTTAATTCTATCGGGTCTCAATGATAGCAACAGTTTTTGCTTTCAGTAGCAAAACAGATTATATCCCAGTACCAGGCATCCAATTATAAACAGAATTGTAACGATCGTCGCCGGGATAAACAGTAGGATTGCCATACCTGCTCCAAAACAGAACAGCATAAGTCCACATACTCTTCTCATATCATCCCTCAATCCATTCAGGCTATATAATATCCTATGCGGCTTATCCCTTTCTTATTCTTCTGCTTTTTCTTTCTCTGCTGCCACAGCCATCTCTTCTGCCATTTTAATCGCTTCCGGTGATACATCTTTGTTTCCTGATGTAAACTTATTAACAAAATCCGGAACCATGTCAAGAATCTTTGTCACTGCATCCTGCTGCTTAATGTTGACCAGCTTTGTCACACCGTTTTGTATAATCAGTATGGCGCTTGGGCTCATCTTCGCATGCATACCTCCGGCACCCTTTTCCTTGGCATTTTCCGAAAAGGATCCGGCAGCCATTCCACAGGTCACATCCACCAAAGGCAGTATAATGGTATCATCCACCTTAACCGCATCTCCTACAACTGTTTTTGTCGCTACAAAGGCATCCATACCTTTAAATAATGCCTCTACTGTAGACGTAAAATAATTATCTGCCATTGATCCCAATTCCTCCTTTATCGTAGCCATCTCTTTAACAGAACTCTGAAATTTTTATCAAGAAGCATCCGTATGCCGATGATCAGAACTGTTCCCAGGCGTATTCTTCCCTGAAACGTTCCTTCTGCGTGAAACACAGATTCATCAAAAACCGGATATAGATTCCAATATTTATGAAAGAAAGGATACAGTACACTGGCTGCCATAAGTGCCTGTCCCGTCAGTGCCGGGTCTTCAAAACCAAATGTCACGTTACCATGCCCCTTTACAGGGAAAATATGACGAATCAGACGTTTCACCTGTCTGTAAAGCAGCTTTGCGGTCTTCTGATTTTCGCTGTTGGAAAGAAAAGCCTGTATTTCATCTTTCTTCTCTTTCATGTTTTTCAGTGTATCACAAAATTTCCGGTATAAGTACTTTATTTTTTCCAGAATATGGATTAATTTCTTTTTTATCTTATTATAAAAATTCTGTAGCCAGGAAATATGCTCTGTTTGTGTTTGTTCTGTCTGCCTGGTCGCTTTCAGTACAGGCTCCCGGGACAGAGGTTCTCCCTGGACAGTTTTTTTAACATCCTGACCTAAATGGCGTGCTTCTTTTATGGTCTCCGGCTCTTTTATTTCCATTGCCTGAACCATGATTTCTTCTGCCTCTTTTAGTTCTTCTTCCATTTTCTTTGGTCTCATAATTCGAAATCCAAACAGGCGGACCGCAATAACAATTTCTTCTTCATACCGAACCGTGACAGAAAGGATATGTAGCAGCCAGGAAATTTTCATATTTCCCTTCACTTTTTCAAAATAAGATCCTTCTCCACGGTAACGGACCGGTACAAATAGCACCAGAAGAACTGCCAGAATAATAAGTCCTAAAAGGATCAGGAGCAGTATTCCTAACAGCTTTAAAATAAATAAAATTACATGAAGCATGAACACCTCACATCTTACCGGTCACTTTTCAAAAAATCAGACAGATTAAATCCTTCTGTTTTCCGGTATAAATCATGAATCACACGTCCAGCCACTTCCATTGCCTCCCAGTAATCAGAAGCAATACCAAGGATAAAGAACTCTTTTTCCTTATAAAATGGAGATATTATTTCAGCAGCTGGAAAGATATCAAGTATATTATTCCCATTTGAAGCAGGTGTAATCACATAAATATCCAAACCGGGTTTCCCCTTCCTGATTCCCTGAATGATCCGGTATCGTTTCTTCTTCGCTTTCTCTCCGACGTATAAACGGTTATACCAGCTTATTTTCATAATCCATCAGCTCTTCCAATAATTCCATGCATGTTTCTTTTTCAGCGCGATCTAAGCAGCTTGAAAGACTGCCTCTTACGTATCCCTGGATTTCATCGATCGAATTAAAGTAAACAGGCAGATCCGATAATACCTTGGCCATGACAGCACGAACCACCGGCTTCGGTGCATCTGCAAAAAGTTCTTCCAGCTCCTGAATATAAGCCTCTGCCTGCTGATCTAAATAAGACTTATCAACGATTGCGCTTTCTTCCCCGGAAAGAGACTCTCTGCCTTCTTCTATTATAAGTTCAGCAAAGCTGCTTCCAGATAAAAGCCTGTCTACATTCATGGAACGAATATAGTCCCCATCATTAGCAGACTCTTCATTCAGAACTTCTACTTTTAAATAACGTTCGTAGTAAGCTTCCTGTCTTCCTTCTAACTGGGTAAGCTGGTCTAGAAATTCATCTTCTCCAACAGTAAAATCTTCCTGATCCAGTTTCACCTGAATGCTGCTTATTACAGATCGGTAAAATTCCTCTTCCCTGACATCAATAACAGCGTCCTGCTTAGCAAACATCAATACACATAAATCATTAATCACATCCTGAAGCATTACATAAAAACCTGACTCATCTGTTAGAACCTGACTTGCATAGGACAATTTTGCAGAAGCTTCTTCGAAGCTTTCAAAGGTCATATCCCGGTAATCCATACGCTTAAACTGCTGTAAAATTTCGTAAATATCCTTATGACCAGCCTCCATGCCTTCTGGAAGAGAAACCATGGATTCCGTTCGGAGGGTATACATCATATCCCGTAAATTCTCCCTTGGAGAACCAAGATAAACAGAAAGCCCCTCCATAAGAAGACTGTAAAACTTCTGCTTTGTCAGCCGGACCGGGAGCTGTCCGATAATCTGTTTGATCCGTCCGTTCATAACAGCGGAGTCACAGGTGTCAGTAATAAATCCCATCAGCCGCTTTAAAAATGCTTCGTCTCCGTCATTTGTTTTGCCGGAAGAAATAAACTTTCGTTCCATGCGATTTAAAATATACTCAAAAATCTGAAAACAGTCGGCATAGGAGGTCAGTACCTCTACTTCGTGCGTCATGTCCTTCCTCAGCAACAGCAGATCCTTGTTTACTTCCTTTCCGGAAATATATTCTCCGATCAGGCTGTTTAACCGTTTTAAGTAATCAGTCATCTGCCGGGTCCGGGGTGCTTCTTCTGCAACGGTCTCCAGTAATGTATAGAAATTTAATACAAGTCTTACATAAGAATACTGATAAGCAGCAGTCATCTGTTTTTTCATCAAACGGGTTTCCACGTGTTATCTCCTCTCGGGGGTATTAATGATAATTGGATAAAATAGATCTCCTCAGGAAATCAAGGGCCTTTACCACAGACTGCTCCCTGATTTTTTCACGGTTACCTTTAAAATGGTATTCTTCCACCTTTACTTTGTCCTTCATATAGCAGGCAATATAGACTAGTCCCACAGGCTTTTCTCCATCTGCGTCCGGACCGGCGATACCAGTCACTGCGATACAGGCATCTGCATCTGATGCAAATACACCTCCGGTTGCCATCTCTTTGGCTGTCTGTTCACTGACTGCCCCATATTTTTTTAGAGTGCCCTTGCTGACATCTAAATATTTTCTTTTTGCTTTGTTGGAATAGGTGATAAAGCCTTCCCTGAAAACCTCTGACGCACCTGGGACATTAACCAGTCTGCCAGCAATCAGTCCGCCTGTACAGGATTCCGCTGTTGTAACAGTCAGTTCGTGCTTCTTTAAAAGCCGAACAACTGCCATCTCAAGGGTTTCCTCTTCCTTGGTTGTGTATACAGCATTATCAAACCGGTTTTTTATCTCTTTTACAACAGGCTTAAGAAGGGTTTTTGCTTCCTCCTCATTGGCAGCCTTAGCTGTTACTCTTAAATGAACCTCTGCTGTCTTGGCATAAGTGGCAATGGTAGGATTGGTCTGGGTATTAATTAAATCAATCAGCTTATCTTCCACCTGACTCTCACCATAGCCGCATATTTTAACCATCTGGGACCGGATTACTTCAGGCTGGCGGCTTTGCAGGTAAGGAAATACCTGCTCGGTAAATAACGGTTTTAACTCGTTAGGAGGTCCTGGAAGCAGTATCGCAGTTTTCCCGTCCTTTTCCATAATAAGTCCCGGCGCAGTTCCGTTGCTGTTATCAAGCACAGTGGCTCCCTGGGGAATCATGGCCTGTTTCCAGTTATTGTCCGGAATTTCTTTATATATATTGTTTTTAAAATACTTACTGATCCGCTCTCTGGTATGTTCATCTTCGACTAAATCAAATCCCATTACCTCTGCACATACTTCTTTAGTCAGATCATCTTCTGTCGGTCCGAGACCACCGGTAAGAATTACCACATCAGAACGATTCAGTGCTGTTTCAAGTACTGCAAAGAGCCGTTCCCTGTTATCTCCAACCGTCACCTGATGGTACATGGAGAGTCCCAAAAGGGCACATTTTTCTGCGAGATACTGGGTGTTTGTATTAACAATGTTTCCTAGAAGAATTTCTGTTCCGACTGAAATCAGTTCAACTACCATGGTTTACATACTCCCTTCTGTAAGTACGCGATAATTTTTTGCTATATAATCAACAAGTGAAACCACTGTGAGTATTGCCGCAATCCAGATAAAAGCATTGGTAACAATCGATAATGCAGGTATGTTTAAAATCAGCAGAACCGACATCACCATCTGGGAAGCTGTCTTAAATTTCCCCCAATAGCCTGCCGCAATCACAACTCCGTTATCGGAAGCAACCAAGCGGAATCCGCTGATAATAAACTCACGGCTGATAATTACAATCACGATCCAGGCCGGAAGCTGTCCTAGTGCAGTGAAACAAACCAAACCTGCACAGACCAGAAGTTTATCCGCAAGAGGATCCATAAATTTTCCAAAATTAGTTACCAGATTATACTTTCTTGCAATCTTGCCATCCAGCAAATCCGTAAAGCTTGCAATAATAAACACAGCAGCAGCTATATAGCGGTAAGTCACATTGTTACCGCCGTCAAGCAGTAAAAAAAGAACAAAAAACGGAATCATGATAACCCTTAAAATAGTCAGTTTATTCGGTAAATTCATCTTCCAACTCTCCTATTAAATCATACTCCATCGCTCCGGTAACACGGATTTTTGCAAAATCCCCAGACATCAGTTCCTCACCTGTCTGAACAAAAATCATTCCATCCACTCCCGGACCATCCATATAGGTTCTTGCTACATATGCATTCTCATCAGCAACTTTTCCCTCAATCATCACTTCCAGGGTTTTTCCAACCATGGACTGGGAAAGATCAATGGAAATCTCCTGCTGAAGCTCCATAATTGCATCTCTGCGATCCTCTTTGATCTCCTGTGGAACCTGATCAGGAAATTCTGCAGCCGGTGTATCTTCCTCTGCTGAATAGGCGAATACCCCAAGCCGTTCAAACTCCATCTCATCCACGAATTCCATCAGTTCTTCGTGATCTTCCTCTGTTTCTCCCGGAAATCCGGAGATCAGTGTGGTTCTCAGTGCAATATCAGGAATTTCACTGCGAAGCTTGTTAATGATGTCCTTCAGCTGCTCTTTTGAGGTTCTTCTACCCATGCGTTTTAAGATCCGGTCGCTTGCATGCTGAATGGGCATATCCAGGTAACGGCAGATTTTACTTTCTTCTTTCATAACTTGGATCAGCTCATCAGTAATCTCCTCTGGATAACAGTACTGGATGCGAATCCACTGAATCCCTGATATCCGGCAAAGCTTCTTTAATAATTCAGGCAGCGATTTTTTGCCATATAAGTCCACACCGTATAAAGTCGTCTCCTGAGCTACTAAAATCAGTTCCTTCACACCCTTTTCAGCAAGTTTCTCTGCTTCCTTGATCAGATTTTCCATGGGAACACTGCGGTAGTTACCTCTTAAAGAAGGGATGATACAGTAAGTACAATGCTTGTCACATCCTTCTGCAATTTTTAAAAAGGCATAATGACCTCCCGTAGTAAGGATTCTGTCTGTTTCTGTCTGGGGAAGTAAATCCAGTTCATGGAAACAGGATACAGATCCCCCGCCTCCCAATGCCTTCTTTAAAACATTGGATATCTCGTCATAGGTTGATGTTCCCAGAATACCATCTACTTCCGGTATCTCGTCAATGATCTCCTGCTTATAACGCTGTGCCAGGCAGCCTGTAACAATCAGCGCTTTACAGTTGCCGTCTATTTTTCTCTGTGCCATCTCTAATATGGTATTGACACTTTCTTCCTTGGCATCGCCAATAAAACAGCAGGTATTGATCACAATGACATCTGCCTCATACTCGTCATCCGTAAAAGTATAACCGTCTCTATTTAAAAGGCCTAACATCATCTCCGTATCTACCAGATTCTTATCACAGCCCAGTGATATGCATAATAACTTCATGTTTAAACTCCTGTCATTCGTTTTTCCTGAAAGAAAAGGCCATCTACCATAACGGAGACGGCCCTCTTCTTAATTATCGTCTTCTTCTGTTGCGTCCGCTTCGCTTAAAATCTTCACTTTGCCCTCATATAACTCTTCTACGGCAACTGAAAGCGGCTTTTTGCCGGCTCCCGGAATCTCAGTGTCAGAGCCTCCGATGATCTGTCTTGCTCTCTTTGCTGCGGCAATCACGATAGAATAACGGCTCTGTACAACCGGAGCATCTCCCGGTTCAACCTCACTGTTTACTACATTAATCAAATCTGAATAAGATGGATGTAACATCTTCCATTCCCCTTTCTCAAACCAGTTTATATATTCTTTAATTCTTCCCGGATCTGGGATAAAAATGCCATATTATTGGAAGCACGCTTATGCTGTACCTGAATCATAAGATGCATCTCCTCCACGCATGTATCGATCTCATCATTAATTAAAATATAATCATAAGCCTCCATGCCCTGTGCTTCTTCTGAAGCCCTGCGAAGTCTGGCATTAATTACCTCCATGCTTTCTGTACCTCTGCCGATCAGACGGCGTTTCAGCTCTTGTGCATTAGGGGGCATGACGAACAGCAGGATTGCTTCCGGAAACCGTTCCTTTACTTTCAGCGCTCCCTGAATTTCTATTTCAAGAATAACATCTTTCCCCATTTTCATCTGGTTTAAAACATATTCCTTGGGAGTGCCATAAGAATGATTGACGTACTGTGCATATTCAATCAATTCTTCCTTTTCAATCATATCTTTAAAATGTTCTTCTGTAACAAAAAAATATTCTTTTCCATCCACTTCACCCGTTCTGGGCGCTCTTGTGGTTGCGGAAATAGACAACGCATAATTCTCATACCGGTTCAGAAGCTCTTTCATAAGTGTGCCCTTTCCGGCACCGGAAAAACCGGATACAACTACCAGCATGCCATGTTCGTTCATACTGCGATTCTCCTACTCAATATTCTGGATCTGTTCCCGTACTTTCTCAATTTCAGTCTTTAATATAATTGCCTTATCTGAAACCTCTAAATCACTGGCCTTTGAAAGAATGGTATTGGCTTCCCGATTCATCTCCTGGGCGATGAAATCCAGTTTTCTGCCCACAATTCCTCCAGCTTCCAGCTCTGACCGTGTATGTTCAATGTGGCTTCTTAAACGGACCGTCTCTTCATCCACACAGATCTTATCTGCATAAATGGTTACTTCCGAAGCAATTCTGCCCTCATCAATGGCAGCTCCTGCCAGAAGCTCTTTCACCTTATCTTCCAGCTTTGCCCGGTATTCCACAAGAATCTTTGGAGATCTCTCTTCAATAAATTCAAGAATATCATTCATCAGGTTCAGCTTACCAAGAAGATCCGCCTTTAAGTTTTCGCCTTCTGTTAATCTTGTTTCCACAAAACGCTTTGCAGCTTCTTCTACTGTTTCTGAAAGAAGCTTCCACATCTGATCCTCATCTTCCGGTACTTCTTCCATAATAAGTACTTCCGGACATCTGGCGAGTGCAGAAACCTTGATATCGTTCTGAATTCCGAACTGCTCTTCCATCTTTGCAAAATATCCCATGTATTCAGCAGCCAGCGCACTGTTATACTTTAAACACAACTTGTTTTCCGTATAATCTTCATAACTGATAAAAACGTCTACTTTACCGCGCTGAATATAATTCTTTAACAGATTTCTGATCCCTGCTTCAAAGAAATTAAACTTTTTCGGCATCTTTATGCTTAAATCCAAATATCTGTGATTTACAGCCTTCATCTCGACGGAAATTTTATATTCATCCGTGACGGTTTCGTACCTGCCGAAACCTGTCATGCTCTTAATCATTACAAATGCCTCTCTTTCGCCATAGATATAAACCATTATAAGTCATAATAAAAAACAAGTCAAATGGTTTTAAATTTTACATAACCGTGTTTCTGTGGTATACTATCTCCATCTATAAACCTTACCGGAGGACACAAACAATGGCATTAGATGGAATTGTTATGGCAAATCTCACGGCAGAAATGAAAGACCGGCTGGAAGGCGGAAAGATCTCTAAAATCGCCCAGCCGGAAAAAGATGAACTGCTGTTTACTGTTAAAAATCAAAAAAATACATGGAAACTTTTAATTTCAGCCAGTGCCAGCTTACCACTGGTTTATTTCACGGAAAACAACAAGCAAAGTCCTCTGACTGCTCCTAATTTCTGCATGCTTTTAAGAAAACATATCGGCAATGGCAGGATTATGAGAATCAGCCAGCCTGGTCTGGAACGAATCCTTTGCATGGAAATTGAACATTTAGATGAACTGGGCGACAGACGGACGAAAAAACTCATGATAGAAATCATGGGAAAACACAGCAACATCATCTTCTGCAATGAAGATGATGTGATTCTGGACAGTATTAAACACATTTCCGCCCAGGTAAGTTCCATTCGTGAGGTATTGCCCGGGAGAAAGTATTTTATTCCCCAGACCATGGACAAGAAAGATCCCCTGACCATTACCGAAGAAGAATTTATTTCTACAATCAGACATGCGGCTGCACCAGTACAAAAAAGTCTCTATTTAAATCTGACCGGTATCAGTCCCATCATTGGCCATGAACTTTGCCATCTGGCCTCTATTGATGGAGATCATTCTGCCAATGAGCTGTCAGAGACAGAACTCTTACATTTATACCGCATGTTCTCTTTTATGATAGAAGATATCAAAAAAGGCTCATTTAAACCAAATATTGTTTATAAGAATGAGGAACCGGTAGAATTTGCGGCTGTACCACTCACCTGCTATGAAGGAAGCGATTATGAAGCCAAATCCTTCGAATCCATCAGCACTCTTTTAGAGACCTACTATGCCTCTAAAAATGCAGTAACACGAATTCGTCAGAAATCCGTTGATTTAAGGAAGATTGTACAGACAGCTCTGGAACGCAATTACAAAAAATACGATCTCCAGGAGAAACAATTGAAAGATACGGAGAAAAAGGATAAGTATAAAGTATACGGAGAGCTTTTAAATACCTACGGTTATGAACTGACGGGAGGTGAAAAGAAGCTCACCTGCCTTAACTATTATACCAATGAGGAGATTACCATTCCCTTAGACGACCAGCTTTCCGCCAGGGAAAACGCCCAGAAATATTTTGACAAATACAATAAATTAAAGCGCACCTTTGAAGCCGTTACAGGGCAGATCAGCGAAACCCGGCAGGAAATTGACCACTTGGAGTCCATCAGTGCAGCACTGGATATTGCTTTGCTGGAAGAAGATCTTGTGCAGATTAAAGAAGAACTTATGGAATATGGCTATGTCAAGCATCGCAGAAGCGGAGACAAAAGACCGAAAATAACCAGCCGTCCCTTCCATTATATATCATCTGACGGCTTTCATATGTATGTAGGAAAGAACAATTATCAAAATGAAGAGTTAACCTTTAAGGTTGCAAGCGGTAATGACTGGTGGTTTCATGCCAAAGGAATTCCCGGTTCCCACGTCATTGTCAAATCAGAAGGAAAAGAGCTTCCCGACCGGACCTTTGAAGAGGCTGGTGCTCTGGCAGCTTACTATTCCAAAGGCAGAGATAATGATAAGGTTGAAGTAGATTACATTCAGAGAAAGCAGATTAAAAAGGTTGCGGGAGCCGCTCCCGGCTTTGTGATCTATCATACAAATTATTCTATGGTAGCAGAACCAAAGATAAATTCGGAAACAGTGAATAGTTAAACCTAAAAAAGCAGATAAGAAGAAAAATCAACTCCCCTCTTATCTGCTTTTTAGTACTTTCCGATGTATTATTCTTGATAAATATCTAAATGTTCAATAACAACCCGCCGTTCAGGAATTATTGTTATCACTTCTATTAGATATTCCCTTGGAATGATCATTCTCTTGCTGTCACTTGATGTATCATCATTGAGAACAGAGCAATGTGGAATTTCACGTTCCAATCCAAGAAATTTTCGAAACATTTTTGTTTTCATCTGTACTTTCTCCCAATTAATCATACGCACAGTAAAACATTTAGATATATAAATTTCAATATATTAACACTCATAGATGACCAATTCATATGATATAATTACGGTCATACTCCCCTGCCTAATGACAATAAAATCACATGATTGAGATTATAAATATTAGGCTAATAAATAGTACTACGAAAGAAACATTTAAATTTAGTTATTCTTTGCCTCGGTCTCATGTTTCTTCAGAACCGCTTTTGGAATTTCTCTTTCATACATAGTTGCTGGAATGCTTTTTCCAACAGAATTAACAGAAACCTTAAGCAAAACCTTTTGTAATCCTTCAACAATTTCTTTCTTCATTTTTTAAATCTCCTTTCATAACATCTTTATTTGGAGGAAGTAATGTTAGCACTTCCAAAGCAACCGGATAAATGATCAACTCTCTCAGATTTTCATTGTAAACAGCAATCAATACTAAAAGGGTGAGCAAAAAAATTGATACAATTTTTTTCTTTAATATAGCTGAACGAGTAAAATAAGTAATATTTTTGCTTTTCGGTACCAGGCATATAAAAATGATCAGACTAAACATATAGATAACCAGTACATTAAATATGTTTAATTTGAAAGCAAGTGCTCCTGACAAAGACAGAAACCAAATTGTCACCATACCAAAAAAACAACCTGCATTTGTTTTTGCGTGAATCCCGCCAGCCTGCAGACGCAAAGAACAAAACACAAATAAAATAATAAAAGTTTCAACTCCCATACCGAATAAAAAACCAAGAAGTTGAATGAACAAAAGCTTTAATAAATTATCTAATATCAGTTCAACTCCATATTGTATTGTAATATTATCATCTTCATCTCTGGGGTTAATCTTATTTAATAAGCAACAGAGAGCAGCTGAAAATCTCGAAATAATCACTTTATCACCACCAAACAATGCCATTTTACCATAAATTCCTACTTACAAATGTTTTTGCAATTAACGTTGTTTTTTTGTTCCTAAGCGTCAATTTCTTGACTTTCAAATACAATTTCACTTTACATTTTGCCATATGAATTGTAGAATAATAGTACCCGGCAGATGAGGTGGCATAATATGACTTACTTAATTTATTCATTAACAGGAAGCCTATGCAGTTATTTTTCATGCGTTCATTTACTTCCTCATAAACTTAACATTTTTAAGAAACTGACTCTATTTTTATACTCATTCCTGACAGTTTACCTGTTCAATCGAATGTTTGGTCAAATAAGCACTTTTTTAACTTATGGAGGAATACTGATTATAGCGATGGTCTTTTCTAAATTTGACTTTTTCTCATCCTCCTGCTTTCTTTTTGGTTACTTATATTCTGTCACTTTTAATTATATTATCATGTGGCTGACAAGTTATTTTCTTCGTATGGACATGGCAGAATTATTAGTACGGGATAAACTGACAATTATTTTTTCAATATTTTACTGTGTATTTTGCGGAGTAACTACTAAAATGCTGGGTTGGTATTTTCATAAAAAGCTTAATTTGTCAAATTATTTAACCAATCGTCATCTTTTAAAGGCCATCTTTACTGACCTTTTTATTTTAGTGTTCTTTTATATCTTTAATTTTTCATACGGTGAACAATTAGGATACAATTATGGTGTAATTGCATTGAATGGAATATTATTTTTATTGCTGTTTGCAATCACTGTTTTTTTAATGTATTCCATCTATAAAGCGACTATGGGAGAACTTTCCTATAAGCACCGCATGTCGCAATTTGAAAATCTTAGAACTTATACAGACAGACTTGAAATGTCCTATGGCACAATGCGAAAGTTCAAGCATGATTATATGAATATTCTTATAACAATGTCCGGATTTATGGAAGATAATGATCTGCAGGGATTGAAAAAATATTTCGGAGAAAAAATTATACCAATCAGTCACTCTTTCACAGAATCAGATACAAAACTTGGCACTTTATCAAATATAAAGGATACAGCATTAAAAAGCCTCCTTTCCTCTAAATTTATCTATTCCATGGAAACAGGAATAAAAGCAGAAATTGAGTTAACAGAACCAATTACTAATTTGTATATGGATTCTCTTGATTTATCCCGTATCATTGGTATTTTTTTGGACAATGCCATTGAGGCAACCGCAGAAACGGACGAAAAAGAGTTGCATTTTTGTATGTTTTATAAAGAAGACGATCTTTATATTGTTATTAAAAATACTGCACTTCCTCCCGATCATTCTTTATATAAGCTCCGCGAACAGGGGATATCATCAAAAGGTGAAAACAGAGGCGTCGGTTTGTATAATGTTTCCATGGTATTGAATCATTATGATAATGTCGTATGGAACACAATTTATAAAGAACCATATTTTACTCAGGAACTGATTCTGATGCATTATGGTAACAAGGAGCAAGTATGATTCATATATATCTTTGCGAAGACGATAAAAGACAATTATTACGCTGGACATCTATTATAGAAAAATATTTATTAATGAATTCAACGGAGTCATTGCTATATTGCGCTACAGCTTCTCCGGATGATTTACTAAAGGTACGAAAAGACTCTAATATTACCGGACTCTATTTTCTGGATATAGATTTAAGAGCGAATAAGAATGGAATCCAATTGGCAGAAGAAATCCGCAAATATGATCCACGTGGATATATTGTCTTTGTAACAACACATAGTGAAATGGCATATCTGACTTTTCAATATAAAGTAGAAGCCATGGATTTTATTGTAAAAGATAAAATAAGTGATCTTCCTGAACAGATCTATTCCTGCATAAGAAATGCGGAAACAAAATACCGGAATCAATTAGATTCATCTGACCGTCTTTTGTCCATAAAGGTTGATAAAGCGTCATTGGTCATGGATCAGGATGATATCGTTGCCATTACTACAAGTGAAGAGTATCACAAAATAATTATTCATACTTTGAATGGTTTCCGCCAAATGTCTGGTTCCCTCAAAGAACTGAGTGCTTCTTTGAACTCCCATTTTTGTCAATGCAACCGATCCACAATAGTGAATTTAAAGCATGTGATAAAATATTCAAGAGACGAGGCACTTTTGTATATGAATAATAAAGAATCTTATTCAGTATCTGTACGACTGCTGTCCAAGGTACATAAATCACTAAAATGTCTATAATAAAAGAAGCAGAAACCGGAATACGTCCAGTTTCTGCTTCTTTTTACTTCTTTCATTAATCGCCATATGTTCCTTTTGATTTCACCAGCTTTGGCCGATACCCCTGAGAAGTAAGGGCAGCCATAATGGCATTCTTATGATCTGTACCAAAAGCTTCCAGAGTAATTCTTAATTCTACTGCTGTATTCCGGTTAATGCTGATAAACTGGTTATGTTCCAGACGGATGACATTTCCCTGCTCTTTTGCAAGAAGCGCTGATACTTTAGCCAGCTCTCCTGGTTTATCCGGAAGCAGAATGGAAACGGTAAAGATCCGGTCTCTCTGAATCAGTCCCAGCTGCACGATAGAGGCCATTGTAATGACATCCATATTTCCGCCGCTTAAGATGGATACAATCTTTTTATTATCCACATCAATATGTTTTAAAGCAGCAACCGTAAGAAGTCCGGAGTTTTCAACCACCATTTTATGATTTTCCATCATATCTAAAAATGCTACGATCAGTTCTGAGTCTTCAATTGTTATGATACTGTCCACATTTTCCTGGATGTAGGGAAAAAGTTTGTCACCAGGACATTTAACAGCTGTACCATCAGCGATTGTATTGACAGATGGAAGAGATACTACTTTCCCCTGGCGAATCGACTCCTGCATGCAGTTTGCACCTGCTGGCTCCACACCTATTACCTTAATCTTGGGATTTAACATCTTTGCCAATACGGAAACGCCTGTGCAAAGACCGCCGCCTCCGATTGGAACCAGAATATAATCAACCGTGGGAAGTTCTTTGATGATTTCCATTGCTATGGTACCCTGTCCGGTTGCCACATCTAAATCATTAAACGGATGAACAAAGGTAAGTCCTCTTTCTTCGGCCAGCTTATAAGCATGATTGCAGGCTTCATCAAAGACATCCCCTTCCAGAATTACTTCTGCTCCGTATCCTTTCGTCCGGTTAACCTTCATCAGAGGAGTTGTTGTTGGCATGACAATGGTAGCGGGAATCCCGGCAAGCTTTGCAGCATAGGCAACACCCTGTGCATGATTGCCGGCAGAGGCGGTAATCAAACCTTTGGATTTTTCTTCCTCTGTCAGAGTGCTGATTTTATAATAAGCACCTCTTACTTTATAGGCCCCTGTATATTGCATGTTTTCCGGCTTAAAATACACCTTATTACCAGTCTGAGCAGAAAAATACTCACTGTATATAAGCTTTGTTTCCAGGGTAACCTTGCCAACGACTTCTGATGCTTCCTCAAACTTTTCCAATGTCAACATAATTTACGCCTCTTCTTTCTCTTCTACGTGAAACAATGCATTTACAAATTCTTTCGCATTGAATTTCTGCAAGTCATCAATCTTCTCCCCGACACCAATATATTTCACCGGAATTCCCAGCTCGGACTGAATTGCTACCGCAATCCCTCCTTTTGCCGTACCATCCAGCTTAGTAAGAATAATTCCGGTAATATCCGCCACTTCCATAAACTGTTTGGCCTGCACAAGAGCGTTCTGGCCGGTAGTTCCATCTAAGACCACAAGAGTTTCCCGATATGCTTCGGGATATTCTTTGTCAATAATCCGGTTGATTTTTTTCAGTTCTTCCATCAGGTTCTTTTTATTGTGGAGACGTCCTGCCGTATCACAGATTAATATATCCGCCTGTCTGGATTTTGCTGCAGCAACTGCATCGTATACAACTGCCGCCGGGTCAGAGCCTTCCTGTTGGGCAATAATATCTACGTTTGCTCTTCTCGCCCATTCTGTCAGCTGTTCAATTGCAGCTGCGCGGAATGTGTCGGCAGCTGCAACGATCACTTTTTTTCCATCGTCTTTCATTTGTCCTGCCAGCTTACCCACGGAAGTGGTTTTTCCCACTCCGTTCACTCCGATTATTAATAAAACAGAGCGGCGCTTTTCAAATTCATATGCATTTTCTCCCAAATCCATCTGTTCCATGATACTGTCCATAAGAAGCTGTTTACATTCTGAAGGATCCTTGATGTTTTTTTCTTTTACTTTTTTTCTCAGGTCTTCCACAATTGATGTAGTTGTCTGGATACCCAGATCACCCATAATCAGAATTTCTTCAATTTCCTCATAAAACTCATCATCAATGGCCGAAAAACCGTTGAAAATGGAATCCACACCTGCGATAATATTATCTCTTGTTTTTTGCAGTCCAGCTACCAGTTTTCCAAAGAATCCCTTTTTTTCTCCCATTGTCGGCCTCCTTAACTTTCTAAATCTTCTTCAATCAGGTTAACAGATACAAGCGTCGAGACGCCTTTTTCCTGCATGGTGATACCATACAGACGATCCGCAGACACCATGGTACCGCGCCTGTGTGTAATAACAATAAACTGTGTAAATTTTGTTAACTTATGCAAATATTTTGCAAAACGATCCACATTGGAGTCATCCAGGGCGGCCTCAATCTCATCAAGAAGACAAAACGGAGATGGCTTCAAATTCTGAATTGCAAAAAGCAGTGCAATGGCTGTCAGTGCCTTTTCTCCACCGGATAGCTGCATCATATTCTGAAGCTTTTTGCCAGGCGGCTGGGAAACAATCTGTATTCCCGCCTCCAGAATATCCTCATCCTCCACAAGTTCAAGTGCACCACGTCCGCCACCGAACAGTTCCTTGAAGACTTTATCAAATTCTACTCTGATTTCCCGGAATTTTTCTTCAAACTGTTTTCTCATACCAGTATCAAGCTCATCAATAATTTTTAATAAGGTTCCCTCAGCAGTAATCAGATCATCATGCTGTGTCTTCATAAATTCATAACGCTCTGAAACTTCTTTATAATCTTCGATAGCATTTACATTGACATTGCCAAGCTTGCGTATCTCTTCTTTTAAGGAACCGATCATCTTCTTAATGTCCGGCAGAGATGTCCATTCTTCATTTCTTAAAGCTTCCGCTTTTGAAAATGTCAGTTCGTACTCATTCCACATATAATTTACGTGGTTATCCATACGCTCTTCCATTTTCTCTTTCTGGCTCTGAAGGCGGAACAGTTCCTTATCCAGCAGACTGATACGCTGGGTGAGTTCTTCTCGCTTTTGGAACAGTTCCTTCTGCTCTTTTGATTTCATCTCTTTTTTAGCCAGTTTCTCATTAATTTCCTCATCCAGTGTTTCCCTGGCTGAACTGATCTCTGCAATTCTGGCTTTAATAGATTCTATTTCCTTTTGTTTTTCTTCAATAATCAGGCCAGATCCGCTGGATCCCTGGGACAGCTTTAACAGCTCCTCTTCCAATCTGCCAATTTCATCTTTTACCCGTCGGATATTTTCCAGCTCAAAATCATCCTTTTGCTTCAGACTGGAAGCTGCCAGCTGGGCTTCTGACAATTCTTTGGAGAATTTCTCTCTGTCAGCTTTTGCTTTTTCCAGATCAGCATTCAGACCCTCCAGCTCACCGTCTATATCCTGGCTTCGCACTGCCAGCTTTTCCACTGCAAGGATTAAATCCTGCCTGTTTTCTCCAATCTCTTTTTTCTGTACTTCAAGCTGGGTATTTTCCAGTTCTAAATCACCGTAGGATTCTACAATCTCTGCTTTTTTATCTTCAATCCTGCGCAGATTTATTTTAACCGTATTCTGTCTTAAATAAAGCTTCTGCTTCTCACTTCGGATGGTTTCAAGCTCTTCTTTGCATTCACTTAAAAGCCCCTCGTTCATCACCAGCTCTGTCTCAATCTGCCCGGTTTCTTTCAACGCCTTTTCACAGGCTGCTTCCAGTTCCTCCATTTCGCGCTTTCGTCCCAGTAAATTGCTGGTGTTTTTGAAAGCACCACCAGTCATGGAACCGCCAGCACTTAGCAATTCTCCTTCCAGAGTAACAATTCTTAAAGAATACTGGAATTTCTTAGCAAGTGCGATTGCATGGTCAATGGTATCCACAACAACCACTCTTCCAAGAAGATAGTTTAAAAGTCCCTCATACTGAGAATCCGCTTCAACCAGAGAATTGGCAAGTCCTAAAACTCCAGGTTCACTAAGGGCTTTTTCCTGATTGAAACCGTTTTTATTTCCAATGCTGGTAAGAGGGAGAAATGTAGCTCTTCCGTATTTGTTTTTCTTTAAATACTCAATCAGCTGCTTTGCTGTCTGGTCTGAGTCGGTAACAACATTTTGGATGCTTCCTCCCAGCGCTGTTTCAATGGCGACTTCATACTTTTTAGAAACAGTAATTAAATCCGCCACAACACCGTGAATTCCATGCACCCGGTCCTTGACTTCCATGACCCGGCGTATGCTGCCGCCATATCCTTCATACCGTTCGGCAAGATTTCGAAGAGATTCCAGCTTGGTAGAGTTGGTGTGGTATTCCTGCTGTCTGTCGTTTAAATTCTTCGAAAGACGTTTCACTTCATGCTCCAGTTCCCCGGCTCTGCTTTCGCTTTCTTCCTGAAGTTCATTGTACTTAAGAATACCAGCATCAATTTCATCCGCTTCTTTTTGAAGAACCAGAAGTTGCTGATCCTGTTCTGATTCATCACTTTTATATTTGAGAAGCTTTTGGAGCACTTCAGATCTTCGTACATTTACCTGCTCAAGCATGGTCTCATAACGCTGCTGTTTGGCATTTAAGGTGGCTTTTTCATTGAGAAGCTCAATAATGCTCCCCTTACCAGATTCTATCCTTTGTTCCAGAAGGTGAATTTTTTCGTCTTCTGCTGCAAGTACCGTTTCTCCCTGCTTTAACTGCTCCATTGCAGTCTTTACTGATTCTGCAATGACAGAACGTTCCTCTTCATAGGAGGACGCCTGGGATTTTTTCATATCTATCTCGGAGTGAATGGACCTCACCCTGCCTGCAATGTGCTCCGCATTCATCTGTTCTGTATTGATCTGCTCCTTTAGAACATTGATGCGTCCCTGCAAATTTCCAGTCTCTATATCAGAGTTGTTTTTTTCATTGCGGCTTACTAAAATAGATTCATCCAACTGGGATAAATATGTATCAAGAGTCTCGTATTGCTCTCTGATGCCCTCCGATGTGTTTTTTGCTTCTTCTAGATCACGGCTGACAATAACTTCTTTCTCATCCACTTCTTTCATCTGAAAGCGCAGTCCTTCTGTTTCCATCAGGAACTGATTTACATCATACTTTTTCAGTTCTTCCTTTAATCTTAAATATTCTTTTGCTGCCTCAGACTGTTTTGCCAAAGGACCAACCTGTTTTTCCAGTTCCGAAAGTATATCACTGACACGAACCAGATTCTGTTTTTCATCCTCCAGTTTTTTCTGGGCAATGGCTTTACGGCGTTTAAATTTAACTATTCCCGCAGCTTCATCAAAAAGTTCTCTGCGTTCTTCCGGTTTTCCGCTTAGGATTTTATCAATCTGACCCTGTCCGATGATGGAATAACCTTCCTTGCCGATTCCGGTATCATAAAAAAGTTCATTAATATCCTTTAACCGGCAGGCACTTCCATTGATCATATATTCGCTCTCGCCAGACCGGTAGACTCTTCTTGATACTGTCACCTGATCATAGTCAATGGATAAGTGGTGATCCGAATTGTCAAGCGTTATGGCTACATAGGCAAATCCCTGGGGCTTTCTCATTTCCGTTCCGGAAAAAATAACATCCTGCATACTGGAACTTCTTAACTGCTTTACTTTTTGTTCACCCAGTACCCAGCGTACCGCATCAGCAACATTGCTCTTACCGCTTCCGTTGGGGCCTACAATGCCTGTAATTCCATTGTGGAATTCGAATACTATTTTGTTGGCAAAAGATTTAAACCCCTGAATCTCTATACTTTTTAAATACATACTCCACGCTGACAGCCTTCACCAGCTGCCCTTTCTTTACCTTATTATTGTCCATGCTCTTTGGACATAAAGGGATACCCGAAGGGTGTTACCTTATTATTGTCCACGTTTTTTGGACATAGAGGGATACCCGAAGGGTGTTTCCATATTATTGTCCACGCTCTTTGGACATAAAGGGATACCCGAAGGGTGTTTCCATATTATTGTCCACGCTCTTTGGACATAAAGGGATACCCGAAGGGTGTTTCCATATTATTGTCCATGCTCTTTGGACATAGAGGATGCCACTTATTGTCCACGCAGCTTTAATATTCCGTGATAAGCCGCAACCTGCTCCGCAGCTTTCTTTGTTCTTCCAGTTCCCTGTCCGATAATCGTATCCCCGATTTTTACCTGCGTCTCAAATATCTTATTATGATCCGGACCTTCCTCTTTTAAGAGCTCATACGTTAACGCCTCTTCCGTCTGGCTCTGTACAATCTCCTGCAAGATAGTCTTGCTATCAAAAAAGAGCTGCTTATGTTCCAGATCATTCATGATGAAACGAAGGATAAACTCTTTTGCATTAGCAAAACCACCATCCAGATAAATGGCTCCTATCAGTGCTTCCATTGCATCCGAAACAATTGAAGCTCTCCCTCTTCCCCCGGTTGCTTCCTCTCCCCGGCCTAAAAGGAGATATTCCCCAAGCTTTATCACTTCTGCACAATAAGCAAGGGTGGGTTCGCAAACAATACTGGCACGAATTTTTGTTAAATCTCCCTCTGGCTTTTGTGGATATTTATGATACAGACAATCACTGGACACCACTTCCAGTACCGAATCACCTAAGAATTCAAGTCTCTCATTGCATTCTGTTTTATTCAGCCGGTGTTCATTGGCATAGGAGCTGTGGGTCATGGCCTGTGTCATAAGATGCTTGTCCGAAAAACGATAGCCGATCCGTTCTTCCAGTTCTTTCATACTTCTGCTCATCTCATTCCTCTTTCCTTATTATTGTCCATGCTTTTTGGACATAAAGGGGTACCCGCAGGGTGTTCCTTATTATTGTCCATGCTTTTTGGACATAAAGGGATACCCTATTATCCCCTATTATGAAAGAAGGTGCTGCGGTCAGACCAAACGATCCTAGCAGCACCCACATCTATTAATTTAATGCATTCTTGACCTGTTCTACTGCGTCGCTGACACTTACGATGTTCTCTGCCACTTCAGTTGGAATCTCAATATCAAATTCCTCTTCAATGCCCATAACGATCTGGAACACATCAAGGGAGTCCGCACCCAGGTCATCCACGAATGTGGAGTTCATAGTAACTTCCTCCGGCTCAATATTTAATACCTCTGCAATAATTTTCTGTAATTTTTCGAATTCCATTTGTTTTCCTTCCTCTCTCCTATTCTTGATTTTCTTCTTTCATTTTAAGACTTTCTCTTATCTTATCATTAATTCCCTGTTCTTTAAAGGTTACGCATTGAAGTATGGAGTTTTTTATTTCTGCTGCTTTTGAATTACCATGAGTCTTTACCACCAGACCATTCAGCCCTAATAGCGGAGCGCCGCCATACCGGGATGAATCAAATGATTTTAAAGTCTCTTTTAAAGCAGGTTTTACAAGCAGAGCACCGATTTTGCTCCTGAAACTACCCATCATACCACTCTTTACCTTGTTAATCAAGGTCGCGCCCACTCCCTCATACAACTTCAGGATTACATTGCCCACAAATGCCTCACATACTATGACATCTGCACCGCCATGCGGAATCTCTCTGGCCTCAATGCTTCCGGTAAAATGAATATCCTTACAATCCTTTAACAGCGGAAATGTCTCTTTCACTAGCGCATTTCCCTTTTCTTCCTCTGCGCCGATGTTGACAATGGCAACTGTTGGATTCTTAATGCCTACAACATGCTCCATATATAAGGAGCCCATTCGGGCAAACTGTACCAGATGAGAGGGTCTGGCATCCACATTAGCGCCGCAGTCTATCAGCAGGGAAACGCCTTTTTCTGTTGGAATAAGGGGTGCAAGCGGTGGTCTTTCTACACCCTTGATCCGTCCGACTATCACCTGTCCGCCAACCAGTATGGCGCCTGAGCTACCGGCCGATACAAATGCATCCGCCTCTTTTAGTTTTACCAGATTCATTCCCACAACGATGGAAGAATCTTTCTTCTTACGTATGGCGTTAACCGGAGGTTCTTCCGTCTCGATTACCTCTGTCGCATTCACAATCTGTATCTGATCCTTATTAAATGTGTATTTTGCAAGTTCTTCAGATATCATCTGTTCCTGCCCTACTAAGAGAACCCGGATCTCTTTATTCGCGTTTACCGCCTCTACGGCACCTGCTACCGTCTGTACTGGTGCATAGTCACCGCCCATGGCATCCACAGCTACTTTTATCATCATGATTCCCCTTTCAAGTGTTTCCTAAGATAATCTATTACATAATATACTAAATATTATACTATAAATCAATAATAAATTTAGAAATTTAAAAGCAGAAAAAACAGCCTTAGCTGACCAGCTTTTTCTCAACCTTTTTTATAACATAAACATAAGATATTCCAGTAAATAATGCAGCACTCAGCCATGCTGCAGGGTCACAGGCACAGGCCAGCGGGAAGCTTACAAACTTTATTGCAAGCGTAGCTGTAACCAATCTGGCTGCCAGTTCCACTACGCCGCCCAGCATGGGAAGTAATCCATATCCGCATCCCTGCATGGTATTCCGGAAAATAAAAATAGTTCCCAGAGGAATGTAAAAAGAGGCACAAAGATAACTGTAGGTTTTTGCCCATGGAAGAATATCCGCCAGATCTACATTACCGGAGAAGAACAGCCTTAGGGCAAAAGGAAGACCCAGAATCACAATAACGGTACATACAACAGCATAGATTACTTCTGTTGTAAGTGCAAGGCGGACTCCCCGTTTGATTCTTCCAATATCACCCTTCCCATAGTTTTGTCCGGAATAAGTAGCCATGGTTTGTCCCATTGCCACCATACCCTGAATTACCATACTCTGAAATTTATTGGCTGCTGTATTTGATGCAACTGCTACGGAACCGAATAAATTGACTGCAGACTGCATAATCATCGTTCCTGAAGCGGTAATTCCAAACTGAAGAGCCATGGGAATTCCCACAGACAGTTGGATTTTCGTATCATAACCATGCAGCTTCCAGTGATGCTTTTCCGGTGTGAGAACATGTACCTTTTTAGTAATATAAATAATACATAAAAAAGCGGATATTCCCTGAGATACATTGGTTGCCCATGCTGCACCCGCAACTCCCATCTTGAAATTAATAACAAAAACCAAATCCAACATGATATTTAAGCAGGCGGATAGCACCAAAAATATAAGCGGTATCCGACTGTTACCCACAGAACGAAGAAAGGAAGAAAACAGGTTATAAAATACATTTGTAAAGATCCCTATGCAAATAATAGAGATATAAGTATATGCATCTTCCATAATATTCTGGGGGGTATTCATAATTTTCAAAAGAGTTCTCATGAATGTCAGACTGATTAATGTCATAAATACAATAACAAACAATGACAGTAAAATTCCGTTTGCCACCGATCGCTTCGTCCCGTTTTCATCCCCGGCCCCAAACCTCTGACTGGTAAGTACAGTAAATCCAGTACTCATTCCCTGTGAAAAACCAATTACCAGGAACATGATGGTACCTGTTGATCCCACAGCTGCCAATGCATCCGCTCCGACGAAACGACCTACAATAATAGTATCCACCATATTATAAAACTGTTGAAAAATATTTCCGATTAATAACGGAAGCGTAAATTTTAAAATGATGGGAAGAGGATTCCCTCTCGTCATGTCGGTCTCCATAAGCCTTCACCCTTTGCTGTTTTATTATTCTGCCATACTTTACCATTGGCACAGACGTATTTTACCATGTTCTCAACCACTTGTCACGATTCTTTTAAACAGTTTTATCTTCCGTTCCCATTTTAATGCAAAAAATCTGCTGCCAGAAACCGGTTCATCAGGGAATCTGGCAGCAGACTGTATCTGTAAAATTTATTCTTTTGTAACCAATCCGTTTACATTTTCAGAAGTAACCAGCTCATTATCCAGAATAACATATTTCTCTACGTTTTTTCCCTCCAGATAATCATAAGCGGTTTTTAATATTGCTTTCCCAAGGAAAAATGGGGGCTCTGCAATAGTCGCTTCCACTTTACCTGCCTTAATTGCCTCAATGGTGTCATCAATGGCATCACAGCCGATCATAGTGATTTCATCTAAACGTCCGGCTGCTTCTATTGCTTCTAACGCCCCAAGAAGCATTTCATCATTTGCAGCATACAATCCGTCAATGTGATCATTTGCCTGTAAAATATTTTCCATTACACTCATACCCTTTGCACGGTCAAAATCCGCCACCTGGCATGCCACAATTTTCATATCTGGATTCTGGCTTATGATTTCATTGAAACCTTTGGAACGGTTCTGGGCCACATTTGTGCCCATGATTCCCTGGAGTTCTACAATATTTCCTTTTCCGCCCAGAGTATCTGCCAGGTACTGCCCTGCCAGTTTTCCTGATTTAATGGCATCATATCCAATATGAGATACCACTTCTCCTCCACTGGCTTCCCTGTCCATGGTGAGAACCGGAATTCCGGCTTTATTGCAGTCCTCAATGGATGAGACTATGGCATCTGAGTCACAGGTGTCAATTATAATGCAATCAGGCTTCTTTGTAATTAAGTTCTCCACATCTTTCATCTGGACAGCGGGATCATCCTGGGCATCTGTAATGTATAATTCCACGCCCAGCTCATCAGCGGCTTTTTGTACCCCATCCTTCACATCCACAAAAAATGGATTGGTCTGTGTGTTCATTGCAAGACCTATTACATATTTTTTTCCGGCTCCTGCATCCGTTTTTGCTGTTGTCTCTTCTGATTTTGTTACAGCGGTTTCTGTCTGGGTTGTCTCCTTCCCAGTCTCCGAGGCTGTTTTTGTACTGCATCCAGCCAGCGATACCGCAACAAATCCTGCCATCATTGTAGCTGCAATTCTCTTTTTCATCATAATTCTACCCTTCCCTTCTCGAATACATTAAAATAGTTTCTATTTATTCCGCTTTTGCGGATAAATCCTTGACTTTTTTATCCACCAATACTGCAATCAGTACCACAGATCCTTTTACAATGCTGGTTGCGTGAGGATTGACGTTCATCAGAGTAAGTATGTTATCGATGATTCCCATAATCATGGCACCCACCACCGTAGGAAGTACAAATCCGGTTCCTCCGCTTAAGCTGGTTCCTCCAAGGATGACCGCTGCGATTGCATCCATTTCGATTCCCTGTCCGCTGGTGGATTGTGCCGATCCAAGCCTGGCAGTCAGTACAACAGCAGCGATTCCACTTAATAATCCATTCATGATATAAGCGGTCCATTCTGTTCTTTTAACTGAAATCTACTACACAACACACAGAAACGCTGCTATTCTTTAATTCCTGAGCTGCCAGAGGTACATAACAGGAATTTACACAGACAGACGCAAATCCATATTCCTTTGCCTCTTGACAATATCTCCTGATAATTTCTGCTCCGGCATCTGCCTTCAGCATTGTATGGTCAATCATGCTTGCTATACCCATATCCATCCTCCATTGTAATTTTAAATATGTAACCGGTTACATATTTGTGTAAAAATAAACTGCCTTACTGCAGCTTATTTATCTTTTCTGAACCGCGAAGCACCATCTGATATGGAACAAAAACCTTGCGGCCAGAGCTTTGACTTTCCTTACGGGTCAGTTTGTCGATCAGCATTTCCATTGCCTGATATCCCTGCTTTCTTGCATCCCGGTCAATGGTTGAAAGACTGTAATCAATGATTTTAAGAGACTCAATCTGATCAAAGCCTACTATGGAAATATCCCTGCCAATTTTCAGCTTATGCTCTGTTAAATATTTGAGTACACCCAGGCTGGTCTGGTTGTTGGAAGCAAATATAGCAGTTGGCGGGTCCGGAAGTTCCAGTAATTCCTTCGTCCGTTCATATGCCTTCATGATCTTAAAATCGCCTGATACCATATAATCTTCTCTTAGACCAATCCCGTAATCCCTAAGAGCTGACTTGTAGCCCTTCAGACGGTCCTTTCCAGGCATGGAAGTGTTGGGTCCTGTAATCACTGCAATCTTCTGATGTCCATTCTGAATCAGAGCCTCCACAGCCTTGTAGGCAGCATCATGGTTCTCAACAAATACACCATCCAGACTGGAATTTCTGATGTTGCGGTCAACTAATACAACTGGAATCCCTTTGTTTTCAAATTGGATCAGCTTATCCCTTGTCACCTCATCAAGCTCTGAAATAGGAGTGATTAAAAGCCCTGACAAACGCTGGCTTTCTGCCATCATAAGGCATTGATGTTCTCTCTCCAGAAGCTCACCAGTATCAAACAAAACGATATTGTACTGATTATTGGCAGCTCTTTCGCCTATTCCGCTTATGATGCCCGAAAAAAACTCATTGGCAATATCCGGGACAATCACTCCAATGCTGGAAGAATCACGTATACTGAGACTTCTGGCTATGGCATTTGGTACGTAATCAGCCTCTTCTATTGCCTCTAATACTTTGCGCTTTGTTTCCTCCTTCACATATCCAGAATCATTAATAACTCTGGAAACAGTTGCGGAAGAAACGCCGGCTTTTCTTGCTATATCCCGTATGTTCATTTCAAGCTCTCCTTATGTAACCGGTTACATGTATGATATTAACATAAAAAGCATACAAAGTAAAGGGGTTCTATAATTTTTAAACAAAAAACCAAAACACAAATACGGACTATCAAAGAAGCTGATAATCCGTATTTGACCGTTGAATCTAGATATCTGCCGTCAACTTCACTGGCTTACATCCCATAAGCTGTATGCTTGTTTCATCTGGTTGGCTAAAGCCTGCATATAATTCGACGTGATTTCCGTCTTTGATATACTCCCCATTTTCATTTACAACCATAAAAGCCCGCTGATCCAACTTTATTTTTACACTCTTTTTCTCCCCACAATTCAGTGCCACCCTTTTAAATCCGCAAAGTCTGGGATGCAGGGGTGCAAATTCGGAATCCAAAACTTTTACATAAACCTGAATGACCTCTTCAACCGATCTGTCTCCGATATTCTCAACGACAGCCTCAATCTCCATATCTTCCATAGCTAAATAAGCATCACACATTTTGGCCCGGCCATAAGTCAAACCATACCCAAAAGGATACTGTGGCTTACTTTCCAAATAACGGTAGGTTCTGTTCTTCATGGAATAATCTGTAAATTCTGGCAGATCGGATTCCGGATCATAGAACGTCACACATAATTTCCCAGATGGAGAATAAAGGCCGAATAAAAGCTCTGCAAACGCCTTTCCTCCTCTTGCACCCGGATACCATGCCTGTATAATAGCGTCATAATTCTCTTTGGCAATGCTTAAATCAATATCACTGCCTGCCATCATACACAGCACAACCGGAGTACCGGTATGAGACAATGCTTCCATTAATTTTATCTGAGACTCAGGAAGACGCAATGACTCCTTATCTCCAGAGGCATACTGATTGCCCTGATCGCCTTCTTCACCTTCCAGGAGTTCATTTAATCCCAGACAGAGAACAACCACATCGCTATGCTCAGCTACAATTACAGCCTCTGAGATACGGTCATGATCAAATGCCAGAGCTTCCGTCTTAGGACTGCTGATATGGCAGCCATCTGAATAAAGAACCCTGATCTCATCTTTCGCAAACGCTTTTATCCCTTCCAGAATTGTAATATATTCTGAGGAAGTACCATGATAATTGCCAATAAGAGCAGCCCTGCTGTTTGCGTTAGGCCCAATCACCCCGATTGTTTTCACCGCATCTTTATCAAGAGGAAGAATCCCGTTATTCTTTAACAGAACCATGCTTTCCCTGGCGGCCCGTTCTGAAAGCTCCAGATGCTTCTTACACTCCACTTTCTCATAAGGAATGGAATCAAATTCATTGTCATCAAACAATCCCAGCAAGTATCTGGTTGTAAACAGACGTGTACAGGATTCTGTAATTGTCTCCTCACTTACCAGTCCGTTTTCGTAAGCCTTTAATATATGAAGATAAGTATTACCGCAGTTTAAATCACAGCCTGCATTGATTGCCATGGCTGCAGATGTTTTTGCATCAGGACTGATTAAATGGCGTTCATGAAAATCACGGATTGCCCAGCAGTCCGAAACGTAATGCCCCTCAAATCCCCATTCTCCTCTTAAAATATCCTGCATCAGGGTTTTGCTGGCACAGCAGGGTTCTCCGTTGGTCCTGTTATAGGCTCCCATAACCGCTTCCGATTTCCCTTCTTTTACTGCAGCTTCAAATGCAGGCAGATAGGTCTCTCTTAAATCCTTCAGGGAAACTTCTGCATTAAATTCATGACGCAGAGCTTCCGGTCCTGAATGAACAGCAAAATGTTTCACACAGGCAGCTGCCTTCATGGTCTCTTTATCACCCTGAAGTCCTTTTATATAGGAAACACCCAGCCTGCTGCTTAAATAAGGGTCTTCCCCGTAGGTTTCCTGTCCTCTGCCCCATCTGGGGTCCCGGAATATGTTCACGTTTGGGGACCAGAATGTCAGCCCTTTATAGATATCCCTGTCATCCTGCTTTGTAAATGCATTGTATTTGGCTCTTCCTTCTTCTGCTATGACCTCTGCAATTTCATGCACCAGTTCTTCATCAAAAGCAGCAGCCAAACCAATGGCCTGAGGAAAACTGGTTGCTGTGCCGGCTCTTGCTACACCATGAAGCGCTTCATTCCACCAGTTATAAGCTGGTATATTAAGTCTGCGTATAGGCGGTGCATCATATCGCAACTGGCTTGCCTTCTCTTCTAATGTCATGTTTGCTACTAACTGTTCCGCTCTTTTTCGCGCTTCTTTCCGATTCAATTGTCTTTCCTCCTGAAAAATGATGTCTTATCCCTTTACTGCTCCTGTCGTAAGTCCGTCTACAATCTGGTTGCTGAAAATGCTGTAAACGATAACTGTGGGTGCAATTGCTATGATAATTGCCGCAAACATCTGTACATAGTTTGTAGCATAGGGACCTACGAAATAAGTCAGAGTAACGGGAAGTGTTTTTTTAGCTACGTCAGATATAAATACCATCGCCAGCAGCAGCTCATTCCAGTTGCCGACAAACGTCATAATACCTGCCACGAACATCCCCACTCTGGAGAGAGGTAATGCGATTCTGATAAAGCAGCCATAGATGGAACAGCCGTCAATACACGCTGCTTCAAAAATTTCACCTGGCATGCTTTTAAAGAATCCTGTCATTAAAAATATGGTCATTGGAAGAGAAAACGTAATATATGGGATAATCAGTCCAATGAGCTGATTGGTCAGATGCCAGCTGGAAAACCGGACGAAAAGCGGGATCAGTACACAATGTACCGGTATCATCATTCCAATCAGAAAATACTGCATCATGTACTTAAGAAAGCCCAGTCTCATTCTTGCGATGGCAAATGCCGCCATAGCTCCGATCAGTAAACTGATTACCAATGCGGTAGTACACACTATTACAGAGTTTAAAGTTGCCACTCCTAACTGCCCGTTGACCCATGCAAATATGTAGTTGCCCAGCTGCAGAACACTGGGAGGTGAAAATGGTGAAGTCAGTACTTCCCTGTTGGATTTTAGAGAAACGCTGAGCATCCAGACCAGCGGAAGTAAATAAACAAGAGCAAGGGCAATCAGCAATGCATATAAAAGCAAACCGGTTACAGTGATCTTTTTCTTTTTTTTCTGGTTATCTTCTATTCTCATTATTTTCCTCCCTCTAAGATTCGTACGTTTCAACTTTTATGCATTTACTGATGAGGAATGTGGTAAAAAGGCATAAAATAAGTAATATTATGGAAATCGCACTGGCATAACCGTATTTATAATACTTGAATCCCTGTGTATATAAATGGGTTGCCAGCACATCCGTACGATGGTTTGGTCCTCCCTGAGTCATATTGTAAATCAGGTCAAAAAATTTAAGAGAACCAATGCAGTTCAAAGAAAGAGTCGTAATCAGCATAGGCTTGATTAACGGTAAGGTTATAAAACGGAACGACTGTCCTTTGGATGCCCCGTCAATCGGTCAAATCTGCTGCTGCACCAGATTCCACATACTGAGTTAAATTAGGCCCTGGATTGCAGATAAATACATCGGGTGTATTGCCTGAAGTAACCAATGCATTTAATTTTGTCGGGTATTCCTCCAGATTGGTAGTCACAACATTACAGTAATATTTCCCCTTATACTGTTCATTAAACCGGTCTATAACCTGCTTATACCCCTTACTGATTAAATCTTCTGTAGCATTTAAATCATCCCAGAACATCCATGTAATCTGCTCTTCTTTTCCTGTTGCAGTAACAGATCCGGAAGTAGTCTCTGTGGTGGCGCCTGATGATCCTGCACCTCCGCCAGTATCTGTAGATACGGAACATCCAGAAAGTGACCCCAATACAAGTGCAGCTGCCAAAAAACCCGAAACAAATCTCTTTACCATACCTTTCCTCCTTAACAATCTTCACATTATTTGAAGCAATTATGATATGTATTAACTCTAACAGAATTTTGTTCGTTTTTCTTTATAATTATTGCCTGTCTATTATCAAATATTGCTATTTACAAATTTTATTCATGCTTTACTTTTGAACGTAATATACATAATACACTTTTTAAATCATGGTTTTTTGTATTATTTAACTACTCAAAAATTAAAATATGCCTATTTTACTATTTTATATTGATATTTATTGGAGTATATTTTATAATTTTTACAAGCAGCAAAAGCAATTATTCATTATCATTAATATTATGGGGAGGTTTTACTTTGATTGAAAATCTGAAAGGAACTCATGAGACTGTAAATTATAAAGAATATACCAATATCCGCCTGTATGACAACACCCAGGCAGAAGACTATCCTTCCCACTGGCATACACCCCTTGAAATCATTATGCCTCTTACAGGCAAATACACCATCGTTTTAAGTACCCACACCATTGAATTAAAACCGGGTGATATTATTTTGATTTGTCCGGGAGTCATCCATGCCTTGAAAGCACCGAAATCAGGACGGCGGATTATATTTCAGGCTGAACTTCCCATGTTTCATGAAATCAAAGAGCTGGAATCCATACTTACGCTTTTAAATCCTACGTTCCTTGTTACGCCGGAACTTTATCCCTCTATCCATGACCAGCTCTATCAGTACATGCTGGAAATTTTAGAAGAATACAGGAAAGACATGCCGCTCACAGAAACAAAGATTTACTCAAGGCTTCTGGAAATGTTTGCTCTGATTGGTCGAAACCATACCCAGCAGGTCAGTTCTCTGGATATTGGCAACATTCAGCAAAAAAAATATGCAGAGAAATTCATTTATATCTGCAATTATATCAGCAGCCATTGCACAGAGGAATTGACCTTAGAGGAGGTTGCATCTCTCCTTGGCTTCAGCAAATATCATTTTTCCAGGCTGTTTAAGCAATTTGCAAATATTTCATTTTATAAATATGTCAATAAAAAGCGGATTGCTGTTGCCGAAACGTTGCTGATTAACCCTCAGCTTTCTGTCACTGAAGTAGCACTGCGCTCCGGCTTTTCCAGCCCTTCCGCTTTTATACGTATGTTCAAAATCATTAAATCCTGTACACCTACAGAATTTCGCCAGATGTATATACAGGATTAATCAAAAAAGTTGACTTGAAGCGGTTCAAAGACTGCGAAACGTTCAGAAGCCTCATGTACGGAAGAAGCATAAACCCCTACAGTACAGCCGGTGAATCCACCGGCTTTTTGTGAACAGAGATCCCCTATATGGAAAGGCTGGACTGTGGCCTGGTTATCAATCTCAACAGACAGTGTCTGGTCATGTCCTAACAGCTTAATTTCATGAATCTTGCCGGTGACTTCTGTTCTGCCTTTCTCCTCCCAATTGTCCCCTTTTCGAATGATTGTTACCGCTTCCAGCTTCCCTTCTCTTTCACGAATGACAACTTTTACATAATGGGTTTCATTGTAAAAATAAACAAGCCCCGCTTCCTCCGCCCCTTCAGGCTCGGACTTCATGGTTGTCCGGATATGAAAAGTTCTGGATAAAAGCCGGATTCCTATATAGGCAGGAACAGACAAATCCTCTATGGTTTCAGGAAGATAAGGAAGCTGCAGGCTGCCAGCCCCGGTGATTTTCAGAGGCAGACGGGATGGATGATCTCTTAAACCAATAAAGCGCATGTCAAGGGGATCTGTCCACTTAATATGGGATTCTGACGGTAAAACCTCCTGCTTAATATCCGAAGCGGATAACTCCAGGTACTCAGGCACCTTTCCCAAACCGGGACTGACCACCGGCCAGCCATCTTCCCATATTACATCTGCAAGAAATGTCTCTCTTCCTAATTCAGCACAGCCATTTAAAGGTCTTGTACCAAGCATCACCATAAACCATTTTTTATCCGGAGTCTCAATCAGATCCCCATGCCCGATACACTGCACCGGATAATTATGCCCCAAATGACGATGGGTTAAAATCGGATTATTGGGGCATGCCTCATAGGGGCCAAAAAGACTCTGACTACGAGCGACCGTTACACTGTGATTAAATTCCGTTCCTCCCTCTGCAAGAAGAAGATAATACATACCGCCAATTCGGTACAGATGAGGTCCTTCCGCCCATATCGTGTGTTTCATACTTCCATCAAACAATACAACTGGTTGTTTCACCAGCTTTTTATCCTTTAAATCAAGCTCCTGAATCCATATCTCACAATCACCGTAATAAGCCGGATGTTCCTTTGTACGCTGTCCGATGTAATAGCAGGTATCTTCTTCGAAATACAGACTGGGATCAATTCCCGGCGCATTTTCCAGAAAAACCGGGTCTGACCATGGACCTTTGGGATTTGTTGCAGTAACATAGAAATTTCCGCCTGCGGATACATTGGTGGCAATAACATAGAACAATCCTTTGTGGTACCTGATTGTGGGCGCATAAATTCCTTGGGAAACTCTGGCTCCGGGCAGCCCAAGCTGCTCCCTCCGTTCCAGAACGTGCCCGATTAAAGTCCAGTTCGTTAAATCACGGCTTTTGAATACAGGAATACCAGGTGCATATGCAAAGGTAGAATGAACCATGTAGTAATCATCAGAAACCCTGCATATGGATGGATCAGGATAAAAGCCTTTTTGTATTGGATTTATTATTTTTACCATGGCAGCCTCCTAAATAACCACAGCAGCAAATGGCTTTACAGGAAGATCTGCTTCGTTAAACAGATTAACTTCACAGTATCCTTCTTTTGCAAATCTGATTTCAACCGGTTCCTCTGTCAGAGTTTCAAACGTCAGCAACAAATCCCGATCTGATTTAAATTCCTTTATGCCCCTTAAAATACCACCCTGTTCTATGCACAGGCTCTTAATAACGTTCCCATTTACGTGTAGTTTTGATCCGGTATGGGAAAAATGCAGACGGATCCGGTTTCCTTCCCGCTCTCCCCCTATAAACTCCGGAGATTCACATAAGATGTCTTCCCCATAGATCAATCCCCTTGCCAGAAGTGCCAGGCGTTCCCCCACTTCCTTCTTTCTTTTGGGATGGATATCCTCATACATTCCCAGATCCATAATAGAGATCATGCCTGTACCTGGTACATTTTTGGATACCCGCTCCTGGCTCTCCCTCACCACCGGATAATCTTCTCCTCCTATGCCAAGCCATTTGCCAAACGGCGCCAGCTGAACGAAGAGAAACGGCAGTTCATCCTGCCATAAGTCCCTCCAGCAGCGGATTAGAGAAGCAAAGGTTTTATCATATATCTCCCCATGTCCTGCATCGGATTCCCCCTGATACCATAAAACTCCCTTCACAGAAAAAGGAGCAAGGTCTTTCAGCATCATTTCATACAATCCGGAAGGCCGGTAGTGATGATAAGGTCCCATAGGCAGAACTGGCGCATCTGCAGTTTCATGCATCCACCGCTCCTGATCCTGCTGGTTCATCCCATACATCATTGCTCTCCAGGCAACCTGATGAAGGTAGGAATCCTCATATTCCCAGGCCTCAAGGCTGAGTCGTCTCATTTCTTCCGCATCAACAGCCTCCACAGCCTCCTCATATTCTTTTTTAAACACAGACAGAGGTTCCTCATTCAGATAAGATGCTTCCATCCATGCGCAGGCAGGAGTTCCACCCCAGTTACAGCCTATAATCCCTACCGGTACACCAATCACCGGCTGAATGGATCTGGCAAAGGAATAGCCTGGAGCAGAAAAACTCTCCCACTGATATTCATGTTCCTTAAACCAGCTCCCGCATTCAGGGAGATCTCTGATTTGACCGTTAAAAGCAATTCTTTTGCAGTTAAACATACGGATCATATCGTTTCGCTCCCACTGCTTTATCTCATTCCAGTGGGCATCGTATCTGAGAAAATATTCCATATTGGACTGACCGGCTGCTATGTAGATATCACCAATACAGATATCCTCCAGAATCACATCCGCTTCCATTTTTTCACCAGCAAAAATCTCTAATTTTTGCCCGTATGCCGCTTCCTTTGCCGCTAATTGGCAATAAAACTTCCCTTCTTTTATATCTGCAAAAGCGCTGTCACCACAGAAGGTGATTTTCAGCTTGTCCGTTCCCTCAGCTTCTCCCCATATTTTAATCGTCTTATTCCGCTGAATGATCATTCCATTCTGAAAGATTTCCGGTAATTTTATCTGCGCCATATCATACCCCCATAAGCTGGTCATTTTTCTTTCAGTATAGCATAGAACCCAATGATAAAAAACAAAATACTTGCGTCCTTATTATCAATATTAGCTGTATGGCTACATTTTTCCACAACAAGAAAAGACAAGGACCTGAATTATCAGATTCCCTGCCTTTTTATGTTTTGAGCTATTTCCATACTGAAATTATTCAGCAACAGAAATGATTTCTTTCTTGTTATAAGAACCGCAAGCTTTGCATACTCTGTGTGGCATCATAAGCTCACCGCACTTGCTGCATTTCACTAAGTTCGGAGCGCTCATCTTCCAGTTTGCTCTACGTTTGTCTCTTCTAGCTTTAGAAGATTTATTCTTTGGACAGATAGACATGGTTACACCTCCTTAAACTGTTTAAAAATATCCTGGATGACTGCCATTCTCGGGTCAAGCGACCTAACATCGCAGTCACAAGTCTCATGATTGAGATTTGTTCCACATCTATTACAAATTCCCTTACAGTCTTCACTGCAGAGAACCTTCATAGGCAGATTCAGTATGAGTTCATCACAAACCAACTGGTCTACATCCAGACAATAACCAATTACATATGGCTGTTCTTCGAGATCCTCTTCACTCTCATCCCCGGTTTCACTTAAATCAACCGTTCGAATGACATCAAAACTCAGCTCATTACGGACAGGCTCCAGACAACGGTCACAGGGAATCAGCAAAGTGAGTTCCACTTTTCCTTCCAGCTCCAGTTTCTTTCCACCCAGATTCATGATCCGCAGCACTACCGGTTTGGCATCTGCTATTTCATAATCTCCGTAGGGTCCATGATAAGTCTTCATCTCTATATCAAGTGTATAGGTTTTCTCTTTCCCTTCCAGGGTAAACAACTCGGTTAAATTAATAAGCATATTATAGTCTCCTAATACGCACCTATGTAATTATACATAGGGGCGCACTATTTGTCAACAAAATATTTCCATATTTCACATTATAAAAACTATAATGTGCTAATATTTAAGGAATTATACCAAAGCTTTTGTCTCTCTTGCAATTGCAAGCTCTTCATTTGTAGGAATTACACATACTTTTACCTTGGAATCAGGGGTGGAAATCATCATGCGCTCGCCTCTGTGGCTGTTAGCTTCTTCATCGATTTCTACGCCAAGATAGGATAAATAAGAACAGATTCCTGCACGGATCGGCTTATCATTCTCGCCTACTCCTGCTGTAAATACGATGGCATCTACTCCGTTCATAGCTGCGGTATAAGCGCCGATGTATTTTGCAACACGATAGATATATGCATTAATTGCTGTATCAGCCAGGTGATTTCCCTCTGCCTGTGCTTTCTGAACATCACGGAAATCGCTGGAAATTCCGCCAGACATACCAAGAATACCGGATTTTTTATTTAAGATATCCAGAACCTCATTGACTGTCTTTCCTTCTTTATTGCAGATAAACTGAATCACAGCAGGATCAATATCACCACTTCTGGTTCCCATAATAAGTCCCTCAAGAGGAGTAAGACCCATACTTGTATCCACGCACTTGCCTCCGATGGAAGCAGAGATGCTTGCGCCGTTTCCTAAGTGGCAGACAATTACCTTGCCATTTTGGGAATCCAGTCCGCAAAAGCCCAGTGCTTCTTTGGAAACGAAGCTGTGGCTTGTTCCATGGAAGCCGTAACGGCGAATGCTGTATTTTTCATAATATTCCATAGGAATTGCGTAAAGAGAAGCCTTCTCCGGCATACCCATACCAAATGCAGTATCAAAAACAGCTACGTTTGGTGTTCCTGGCATAGCTGTTTCACATGCCTCAATACCCATTAAGTTTGCAGGGTTATGCAGAGGACCTAAATCGAAACAGTCACGGATCACTTTTTTGACATCTTCATTAACAACGATAGAATCACTGTAAATAGTACCGGCATGGAGAACACGGTGTCCTACTGCAGAAATTTCACTGGTATCTTTGATTACTCCATGCTCAGGATCAACCAGGGCATCCATAACCAGCTTGATTGCTACAGTGTGGTTAGGCATCTCTTCTTCTAACTGGAATTTGCCTTTTCCTTCTGCTTTGTGAGTCAGTTTGGATCCGTTAATACCAATTCTTTCGCATAAACCTATTGCTAAAACTCCCTCATTTTCCATATCAATCAGCTGATACTTTAAGGAAGAGCTTCCGCAGTTAATAACTAAAATTTTCATAAAACTAAATTCTCCTTTAATTATTTTACAATTTCGCCGTACTGTTCTCTGCCGCAGCCTGCTGCGTTAGATTCATCCGTATCAATGTGCATAGCCAGAGCATAGGACTCGCTTACACGTACAACTACATCTCCGAAAACAAGACTTCTGCCATTAGTATCAACTTTCACAGAAACGATTTCGCCGTTTTCAACTCCCAGTTTTTGTGCATCTGCAGGCGTTGCATGAATATGACGCTTTGCTGCAATTACACCTTCTGTGATATCAATTTCACCTGCTGGTCCGACAATCTTGCATGGTCCGCTGCCTGCAATATCTCCGGATTCTCTTACTGGTGCGGCGATTCCTGCAGAGCGGGCATCTGTCAGAGAAAGTTCCACCTGAGTAGATTTTCTGACTGGTCCCAAAATGGAAACTCCTTTGAACTCACCTTTTGATCCCACAACAGTAACTCTCTCCTCGCAAGCAAACTGACCTGGCTGGGATAATTCTTTCTTCTTGGTTAATTCATATCCCTGTCCAAATAAAATCTCAAGATGTTCCTGAGATAAATGTACATGACGAGCTGATGTTTCAACGATAAAATTCATACTTATCTATTCTCCTGTTCTAATTGATCAATGCTTCTTCTTGATTCTCACTCTATTCTATGAGCATTCCTGAAAATTTTCAAGTGTTGTGACAAAATAATTTGCATTTTTTGCAAAACAATAGCATAATATAGGTTGAAAAATAGAAAAAGGACGTTTTTTATGATAAAAGAGAAAAATTTGCATGCTGTAGGTATTATCGCTGAATACAACCCCTTTCACAACGGCCACGCCTATCATATCAGAAAAGCGAAAGAACTGTCAAATGCAGAATATGCCGTGGTAGTCATGAGTGGAGATTTTGTACAGCGGGGAGCTCCTGCCATCTATGATAAGTATACAAGGACTGCCATGGCACTTTCCTGCGGAGCTGATCTTGTATTGGAAATCCCGTCTGTTTTTGCTTCCGGAAGCGCGGAAGACTTTGCTGCCTGCTCCGTGGCACTGCTAAACGGTCTGGGGGCAGTTGATACCGTATGTTTTGGCAGTGAAAGCGGTGATATGGAAAAACTTTCCGCTATTGCTACTATTCTCGCCAATGAACCTGCTGTTTATTCAGATGAGTTGCGTAAAGAACTAAAAAAGGGGGTTACTTTTCCAGAGGCAAGAAACACCGCTCTTGTCACCAGCGGAGCTGTAGGGAAAGAAGATGCCTCGATTCTGGCCTCTCCCAACAACATTTTGGGAATTGAATATTTAAAGGCCATTGATAGACAAAATGCTGCTTTAACGCCTTTGACCATTGTAAGAAATGGAAGCGGCTATCACGACCCTCTTCTTATGCCCGATCGTTTTTGCTCCGCAACCGGACTTAGAAAGGCATTAAGGGAATCAGGAGAACATTACAATGAGGCTGAAAATACAGTCTTCGATTATGTACCAGATCCGGTAAAATTAAAGATACAGGAAAGCAAACCTCTTTACTGTGACGATTTCAGTCTTCTTTTAAATTCCGCTCTCCTAAGGCTGTCTATGGATGGAATTCCTTTTAGTAATTTTTCCGATGTATCAGAAGAAATGGCTGCAAGAATTACAAAACAGCTTCCTGATTATCATACCTTTGAAGAAAAGATCAACCAGTTAAAAACCAGACAATACACCTATACAAGAGTGAGCCGTGCCTTGCTCCATATTATGCTGGGGACAACCGGCCAGCTGGCGGAAGATGGCAGGCGGGCAGGCTATGCTCCTTATGCCAGAATTCTGGGATTTAAAAGAGAATCCGTATCCCTGATGGGAGAAATAAAAAAAAGAGGGAGCATCCCTCTTATCGCAAAAACTGCCGGCGCAGAAACTAATCTAACGGGAGCAGCTGCAGCTATGCTCCGCCATGACTTCTATTCTTCTCACATTTATCAGACAGTATTGCAGGCTAAATATAATATAAAAATCAAAAATGAATTTACACAATCCGTCGTCATATTATGACGGCGGATTGATAAATTCTCTGATCCTGTCTTTATATAGAAGAAACCGGGATTTGGGAACTACAATTCCCTGCTTCCACAGATCAAGAAGTTCATCAAATGTCACAAACTTTGCATCCACTACTTCCTCTGCCTGTAACTTAAGATTTTCTTTTGTGATATTCTGCCTGTTGATATAAGTATCCACAAACCGTTCCCTCTGTCTGATGCTGTGAATCAGCGTCAATTCCTCTTTTTCTGCATGAATTCCGGCTTCTTCCCAAAGTTCTCTTATAGCCCCTTCCACTGTGGTCTCGCCGGCAAGAACCGAACCGCCGGTACACTCCCACATTAAACCGTAAGGCTTATCCGGATGACGTCTGGTCAGTAGAATCTGATTCCTGTGATTTACGGTCCAGATATCAGCGATCAGATGATATTCCCCTTTTCCCAGCGGAACTCCCCGGACATGAGTCCTTCCTGTTGCCGCTCTGTTTTCATCGTAGATATCCCAAAGCTCCATAAGCTGCTCCCCTGTCTGACGTGTCAACAGTTAAATTTAGAAGTTTGCTCCATTCCAGCCCCAGTGCTCTGCTTCTTCGTATTTAATATAGATCTTATCCTGGGCAATTCCAAGTACTTCTTTAAAAATTCTGGAAATCTCAGCAGTTAGATGATCTAAATCCCGGTCAGAAGCATGCCCGAAAATCTTAACTTCTACAAAAGCAAGCTTCGTATTGTTCTTTCCTTTAAAATAAAGAGAATAGTTATCTTCAAAACCAACCATCAGCCAGCTTTCTGACTTTCCCTGAATCAGACTGATAGACTGACCAAGTTTATCCTTTATCAGTTCTTTCTCTTCTTCGGATAACGCAACATTTACTTTTGAATTAATAAAAGGCATGGATTTTCCTCCTTTAATTATTGCTTATATCATAACATATATGACAGCAAATTTCACTCATAATTTTATATTAGTTTATTCTTTGTAAAACAAATCATAAAGAGTCAGATTTCCATGAAGAAATTTCATAATTTCATCAATTTGGCTTCGGTTATTTTTCTTCTCCCCCTGCTTTACAGCACGGATTAATATGTTCTTTGGTGTATGCTCCATATCAATAAATTCCAGAATCTGTGTTCTGTATCCCTGGTTCTCCAATATCTCTGCCCTAAGGGCATCTGTATACAGAGCCGCCATTCGTTCTTTTATAAGACCATACTGGAATACAGGTGCCATCAGACTGTTCTCTATGTGTTTGTTGAGTTCATGCTGACAGCATGGTACGGATAAAATGACAGATGCCCCCCATGAAACCGCTTTTGCCAGAGCAAAATCAGTGGCTGTATCACAGGCATGAAGTGTAACCACCATATCCACCTGACTGACGCCATCGTATGATGCAATATCTCCGTGATAGAATCTGAGTTTATCGTACCCATAGCTCTCACTTAACCGGTTGCAGTTGTCAATTACCGTCTGCTTTAAATCAAGACCGATAATGCGGATGGAGTATCCCTTCTGCACATGAAGGTAATAATACATGGCAAATGTTAAATAGGATTTGCCACAGCCAAAATCAATAATTACATTTTCCCTGTCTTTGTGAAGTCTGGGAAGTATATCTTCAATAAATTCAAGGAACCGGTTAATCTGGCGGAATTTGTCATATCTTGATTTTATGATGCTTCCATTTTCCGACATGACTCCTAAATCAACTAAAAATGGTATGGGAGTCCCTTCTTTTAAAATATAATTTTTTTGTCTGTTATGATCCGTCACCACAGGAAGTGCTGTGATTTTTTGGGGAATACGTTTCAGCTTAATACCAGGAACCCCTTTTTTGCTGATCAGTACCCTGACCTGGCCTTTTGCTGATTCCAGTTCCAGCTGCCGAAACGTTCCAGCCAGTAAATCTGCAGCATAGTCTGCACATTCCTCTTTTGTCAGGTTTTTATGAAATGCCTGGTTTCCAATGAACTCCTCGGCCTGAAACAGTAATAAATCCTTTTGCTTAAGAGGACGGATTTTCACTTTGGACATTCCCTGTTTCTCAACCGGATTGCTGATGATCATACGAATTAAATATTCATCAATAAATTCCCTGAGTGCTTCCGTCACTTCTCTTTTATCGTTCTGTTCCATGGCTAATTCTTAAAGCTGTGTATAGGCGCAGGAATTCTTCCTCCGCGGTTTACAAACTTTTCACAGGAGTATTGATTGACTGGCATAACAGGAGCGTATCCTAAAAGACCGCCGAATTCCACAGTTTCGCCCACAGACTTACCGATTACCGGAATAATACGAACTGCAGTTGTTTTCTGGTTTATCATACCGATTGCTGATTCATCTGCAATGATTCCGGATATGGTGGAGGCAGGAGTATCACCTGGTATGGCAATCATGTCCAGACCAACGGAGCAGACACAGGTCATTGCTTCCAGTTTTTCAAGGTTTAATGCACCCATGGCAACTGCATCAATCATTCCCTGGTCTTCACTGACAGGAATAAATGCACCGCTTAAACCGCCTACATAGGATGAAGCCATAACTCCTCCCTTTTTTACCTGGTCATTGAGCAGAGCCAGGGCAGCCGTTGTGCCTGGGGCACCAACCCGTTCCAGACCAATCTCTTCTAAGATTTCTGCTACACTGTCACCGATTGCAGGTGTGGGAGCCAGAGACAGATCTATGATACCAAATGGGATGTTAAGTCTTCTGGATGCTTCCTGGGCAACCAGCTGTCCGACCCGGGTTATCTTAAATGCAGTTTTCTTAATGGTCTCGCAAAGAACTTCAAAGTCCTTTCCTCTTGCGGCCTCTATCGCCCGTTTTACTACACCGGGTCCGCTGACACCTACATTGATAATTGCATCTGCTTCTGTAACACCATGAAATGCACCAGCCATAAATGGATTATCATCCGGCGCGTTGCAGAATATCACCAGTTTTGCACAGCCAAGGGAATCATTATCTTTGGTTTCCTCTGCTGTTTCCAGAACAATCCTGCCCATAAGAGCAACTGCATCCATATTGATTCCTGTCTTAGTAGAACCTACATTTACAGAGCTGCAGACACGGTCTGTACAGGCCAGAGCTTTTGGAATAGAGCAGATCAGGTTTTTATCTGCCGTTGTCATTCCCTTGCTGACAAGTGCAGAATATCCGCCAATGAAATTAACACCAACTTCTTTTGCTGCGCGGTCAAGGGTCTGTGCTATGGTAACAAAGTCATCAGGAGTTTTGCAGGCAGCCGCTCCTACCATTGCAATCGGGGTTACGGAAATACGTTTATTTACAATGGGAATTGCAAAATCTTTCTCTATCTCTTTTCCTACAGATACCAGATTTTTTGCAACCGTGGTGATCTTGTTGTAAATCTTTTCATTCACCGCTTTTAAATCACTGTCGCAGCAGTCAAGGAGACTGATACCCATGGTGATAGTGCGCACATCCAGCAATTCCTGCTCGATCATCTTATTGGTCTCATTTACTTCAAACATATTCAACATATCGATAACCCTTCCTTTTCTTAAGCCTCACTGCAGTAATCAGATCCGATGCATTTTAGTAAAAATTTCTTCTCTCTGGCATTTTACCTTTACACCAATCTCGTCTCCAATTTGTTCCAGTTCATCCGCAAGCTCTCCAAAAGGCTTGGCTGCTTCATTGATGTCAACAATCATCATCATATTAAAATATCCCTGTACAATGGTCTGGGAAATATCCAATATGTTTACCTGGTTATTTGCCAGAAAAGTGCAAATCTTTGCTATAATCCCTACTGTGTCCTTGCCAACTACTGTAATAATCGTCTTATTCATCATGCATCTCCTCTTTATATAGTGATAATTTCCGACATCTGATCCCGTTTTGCAACGGCTATGGAAAAATCAGATGCCTTAAATGGATTATCTCCCTCTGAGATTTCAAGCTTTACGGTTTCATAAGCAAGCTCTTCGTAATTATTTTCCTTGCTTAAATGACCCAGCAGAATCTTCTTTAAGTTTTCGTGAAGAATGCAGCACAGCAGCCGTCCCGCATTTTCATTGGATAAATGTCCATGATCTCCCAATATCCTTCGTTTTAAATAATAAGGATAAGGTCCTGCCTGAAGCATATTCACATCGTGGTTGGATTCTAATAAAACAGCATCCAGTCCCTGCAGATGCTCGATAATGTACTGATTGTAATGCCCCATATCCGTTGCTATCGCAACAGACTTATGTTCATGCTGTATCCGGTATGCTACCGGATTTGCCGCATCATGGTCAATGGAAAACGGTTTGACCTCTAAATCACCAACGAAAAAATCCACATCGGGGCGAATGGCGCAAAACAATTCCCGGGGATATTCTCCCAGATACTTCTGTCTGGAAATCTCCTCCAGTGTCTCCCTTGTTCCATAAATGGGAACGCCATACTTTCTGGCCAGTACTCCAAGCCCTTTGGTATGGTCCGAGTGCTCATGAGTGATTACAATCCCTGTGAGCTCGCTCCCCTTTAATCCAATTTCATTTAAGCCCTGTTCAATTCTTTTATTGCTTATTCCGGCATCTACCAGAACATGAGTCGTATCAGAACCTACATAAATGCAGTTTCCGCTGCTCCCGCTAGCAATGCTTACCAGTCTCATCGTTTTCTATCCCCTGCTTTTTAATATTTCCGCCAATTGATCCTCTAAATCCTTAACAGAACCATGGTTTTCGATTATCCGGTCGCAGCGCCTTGCATATTCCTGTTCCGACGCCTGGCTTCTGATCATTTTTTCCGAACGTTCCTTTGAGTAGCCCCTGTTTTTTAAAAGCCGTCTCATTCTGACTTCTTCCGATGCATGTACATACCACATCTCATCATAGATGTCTTCCGCTTCTTCACCCATAATTGCAAATTCTACCACAATAAGGCCGGCTTGGGAAGCGGAAATTTTTTGTCTGATTCTTTTCCACACCAGGGGATGAATCATTAAATTAATCTGTTCTCTGGCAGATTCATTGTCAAAAATCTCTTTTCCCAGTGCAGTACGGTTAATGGTGCCGTCTGAATTAAGAATGGCTTCACCAAAAGTTTCTTTTATCCGCAGATATCCTTCTTCTCCCGGTTCCATCAGTTCATGGGCAACTTTGTCCGCTTCCATCACTTCTGCATTATATTTTGTTTTTAATATGGTGAGAACCAGACTTTTACCAGCCCCCACTCCGCCAGTAAGCCCAATTACTTTCATACGTTTCACCATCCTATTATTTGGCATCGAACCAGGATTCCCCAACATTGGCATCAACTTCCAGCGGCACAGCAAGACTGGCAGCACTCTTCATCTCTTCCACCAACAGTTTTTTCACCTGATTAAGTTCTTCCAACCGGGTCTCAATTAAAAGTTCATCATGAACCTGAAGAACAATCTTCGACTGCAGACCCTGTTTTTTAAGGGCACGGTCAACCCGAATCATGGCAATCTTCATAATATCTGCCGCTGTTCCCTGAATCGGAGAATTCATCGCTACACGTTCTCCGAAGGAACGCTGCATAAAATTAGATGATTTCAGTTCAGGGACGGGACGGCGCCTTCCAAACATACTGACTGCATACCCGGTTTCTTTTGCATCTGCCACCAGTTTGTCCAGGAACAGCTTTACCCCTGGATAAGTTTCGAAATACTTCTCAATATACTCGGTCGCTTCTTTTCTGGTAATACTTAAGCCTTCACTTAAACCAAATGAGCTGATTCCATATACAATACCGAAATTGACCGCCTTTGCATTGCGTCGCTGCAGGGAGGTTACTTCCGTCAAAGGTACATGAAAAACCTCCGAAGCAGTGATTGCATGAATATCCTCAGCCTGCTGATAGGCACCAATCAGTCTTTCATCTCCAGACATGTGAGCCAGAACCCTCAGTTCAATCTGGGAGTAATCAGCGTCTACAAAAACACAGCCTTCCTGTGGAACAAAGACTTTTCGGATCTCTCTTCCCAGTTCCATACGGATAGGGATATTCTGTAAATTAGGCTCAGTGCTGCTGATTCTGCCGGTAGCGGTAATTGTCTGATTAAAGGTGCCGTGAATCCGTTCATCGGAACCAATATAGGCGGCCAGTCCATCGGCATAGGTGGAGTTTAATTTAGTCAGCTGCCTGTAATCCAGAATCTGTTCTATGACCGGATAATCGGGAGCCAGCTTTTCAAGTACATCGGCGGCTGTGGAATAACCGGTTTTTGTTTTTTTCCCACCTGGCAGTTTCATCTTTTCAAACAGGATTTCACCCAGCTGTTTCGGCGAATTAATATTAAAGGTTTCACCTGTCTGTTCATATATTTTCTGTTCTGTTTCCTTTATCCGAATCTTTAGCCTGTCCCCGTATTCTTTCAGCCTGTCCCTCTCCACACGGATTCCTGTTTCTTCCATAGTAAATAAACTATAAACCAGAGGCATTTCAATCTCATAAAACAGCCGTTCCATCTCAGCTGTTTTGAGTCCTTCTTTTAAAATGCTTCCGCACATAAAAGAAACATAAGCCATGGAACACATACAGGTCACTGCCTGGTTTTGATTTTCAGCAAGTGCCTGGATTATCGTACGTTTACCCAACAATTCTGTTTTGGAAGGAAGGGATAACTGGAGATAATCCTGTGCCAGATCATTGTATTCATAGGAGCTTTTTAACGGATCAATTAAATAAGCTGCCAGGGAAGCATCAAACACTGTTTTTTCGTCAGATACGTTTATAAATGAAAGCTGGCTTTTCAGGTCAAGAACGGTAACATTTGCTCCGCGGCTTATGACTTCCTCTACCTTTTCTTTCAGGTATTCTGACGTTAAATTCCCCTGGGCAACCAAACACCAACACTCCTCTTTTGACAGACATAAAGCCAGGGCAGCGATTTTTTTATCTGTTCCAGCCACCTGCAGACCAAGGCTCGTACCTGCAGCACATCCAGAAAAAATTGCCTCTGCATCAGCGAGCTCTGTAATCGCTTTTCCCATCCAGCCTTCAGATGAAATCTCCACCACTTCTTCCGGGAAACTTGCAGGTTCAAAATCCATATCCATGATTTCTGCAATTTCTGATTCTGCAATGGTTCTCACCTCATCCAGATGAACATCATAATCTGTTTTCAGGCATAGGAATTGCGCCTCTTTGTTGATCTGCTGTTCATACTCCGTTAATGCTTCCCGGATCTGGCCAGACTCAAGTTCCTCTTTCTGTCCATAGATTGCCTGCAGGGAACCATACTGGGAAACAAGGCGGCATGCAGTTTTTCGACCAATGCCCGCACCCCTTTCCAATGAAAACACATCTTTTAACTGTTCCGGTTCAAGGCCAAACTCTTTCTTTACCTTCTCCTCTGTCCAGATTATTAACTCTGTCCCTTCTTCTCCAACGCCAGGAATCCAGGCAGTGATATGCTGGCTTAGCGTCATTAAAAAGTTCTCATCTGCAGTAAGTACGGAGACGTCTTTTTCATCCGAGATACAGTTTTTTGCCAGAGAACAAATAAGATCCAGAGAACGGGCCCCCTCTTTTTCAAAAACAGGAATTTTTAAAGAACCAAGTGTTTCCTTTAATCTGGTTTCATTATCCATCAGATCCCGGGCAGCTGTCCCATTCTCATTCATACCGCCAAATACCGCTGCAATATAATCTGTCTGTTTTTCTTCTATAATACGAGCCACCACATTGCGTAATCCTTTTACACAATTGGCTGGAACTGCATAATAAGCCTCTTTCAGCATGCTGGTTCCGTCAATCAGTACTGTTTTTTTTCTGTTCATCTGTTCTCCTATCCAAGCAAGCCCAACTGCAGCCAGATTCTGCACTGAAGAAGGACTGTAATGACAAGTGCCATAACGCACACGGTGGATACCGCATATCTTGCTATTTTTATCAGCTGAATAAACTGAAGTCTTTGTCTGGACTGTTCCAGCGCCGCCTCCAGTGCTCCCTTGATATTATAATTCCCTGTTTCAGAATCCAGCTGCATGATACCTGCTTCTATGGTAAAATATATTTCCAGTTCTTCCATACAATTTAAGCAGGTCTGCGTATGCTCCAAAAATTCTTTTAGTTCCTCATCTGTCAGTTCATCGTTTATATATGGAATGACCAGACGCTCTGCTTCCTTACATGTCATCGTCCAGACCCCTCCTTAACCATAGCTTTTTACTATCATACAATATATTTTACCGATTTTCAATTTAAATACCAGATGATTTCTAACGTGTCCATCATTACACACAATCAAAAAAACAAATCCAGATTAACAAACATATACTATAAATGACTTAACTTTAGATTGGAGATCTACGAGACTTATGTTTAAAGACAAGACTCTGCTCATAACAGGAGGGACCGGTTCCTTCGGGAATGCCATGCTTAAACGGCTCCTCGATACAGATATAGGAGAAATCAGAATATTTTCACGAGATGAAAAAAAGCAGGATGATATGAGGAAAAAATATAATAACAAAAAAATTAAGTTTTTAATTGGTGATGTAAGGGATATTACCAGCGTAAAAAACTGCGTACGGGGTGTGGACTATATTTTCCATGCAGCCGCCCTCAAACAGGTACCGAGTTGTGAATTCTTCCCGTTAGAAACGGTCAAGACCAATGTTTTAGGCACAGAAAATGTGCTGAGTGCCGCCGTGGAAGCAGGCGTTAAAAAAGTGGTCTGCTTATCAACTGACAAAGCCGTTTACCCTATAAATGCAATGGGCATGTCCAAGGCCCTGATGGAAAAAACCTTTATCTCCAAAGCCAGAACTGCAGAAAATATAGTAATCTGCGGTACCAGGTACGGCAACGTCATGGCATCCCGGGGTTCCGTGATTCCTCTGTTTATTGAGCAGATAAAAAATGGACAGCCGCTCACTGTAACGGATCCGGATATGACCCGGTTTCTGATGAATCTGGACGATGCCATTGAACTGGTGCTTTTCGCATTTGAAAACGGAAAATCCGGGGACCGGATGGTCAAAAAATCCCCGGCAGCTACCGTTGGTGATCTTGCACAGACACTCAAGATCCTGTTCCATGCCGATAACGAAATCCGGAACATCGGCATAAGAACAGGGGAAAAGATGCATGAAACGCTGCTTACACGGGAGGAAATGGCATCAGCAATGGATATGGGAGATTATTTTTGCATCCCCGCAGATGAAAGCGACTTAAACTATGCAAAATATTTTAGCGATGGTAACCGGAATATTGGAACCATACAGGAGTACAACTCAAGCAATACCCACCGGCTGTCCCCGGAAGAACTGAAAGAAACGTTGTCAGGCTGCAGCTATGTGGCAAATGAATTAAAGGAGTGGAACCATCTATGAAAATACTGGTTACAGGTTCAGGCGGATTTATCGGGAAAAATTTGTGTGTCCATCTGGAAGCCGGGGGAGACTGCCAGCTCTTTAAATACGACATACAGACCAGCCCGGAGCTTTTAGACCGCTATGCAGCAGACTGTGATTTTGTTTTTCACCTGGCCGGCGTTAACAGACCAGAGCATCCCTTAGAGTTTGAGGAAAACTATAAGTTTACCAGTAAGCTGTTAAAAGCTTTGAGAAATAGCGGTAAAAATACACCTGTGCTCATGTCATCCTCTATACAGGCACAGCTTGATAATCCTTATGGTCTAAGCAAACGGAAAGCAGAGGATCTGGTAAAGGCATATGCGCAAGAAACAGGGACCCATATTTATATCTTCCGCCTGCCCGGGGTTTTCGGCAAATGGTGCGCACCTAACTATAACAGTGTAGTGGCTACCTTCTGTCACAACATAGCCCGTGGTTTACCCGTACGCATCGATGATCCTGATACAGAAATTTCACTGGTCTATATTGATGATGTGCTCCAAAGTTTTACAGCAGCATTGCAGGGCCATATCATAAAACAGAACGGGTTTTGTCAGGTGAAGCCCGTTCATCACACTACGGTCAGGGAACTGGAACGTACCATCAGGGAATTTCGGGATAGCAGGCAGAACCTTGAGCTGGCGGATATGGCCGAACCACTGACCCGGAAACTGTACGGCACCTATTTAAGCTATCTGCCTGTTGACCAATTCTGCTATGCGCTTAAGGAACACAGGGATCAGCGGGGCGCTTTTGCTGAATGCCTTAAATCAACAGCAGGGGGTCAGATCTCCGTTAATATTACAAGACCAGGCATGACAAAAGGCAGTCACTGGCACCATACAAAGACTGAGAAATTCATCGCCGTAAACGGTTGTGGCATCCTGCGCTTTCAGAAGCTGGGCGGGGGGGATATCCTTAAGTATCCCATATCATCAGAAAAACTGGAGGTAGTAGACATTCCGCCCGGTTATATCCATGATGTAACAAATACAGGCAGCAGTGACCTGGTGTTGCTGATCTGGGCCAGCCAGCTTTACGACCCTGAGCATCCGGACACATATCCTGCTGTAATTAATGATAATTCATGCAAAAAGGAGTAAGCAATGAAGAAACTGAAATTAATGACCATACTGGGAACCAGACCGGAAATCATCAGGCTGTCCGCCTGTATCAAAGCTTTTGACCAGTATTTTGACCATATTCTGGTTCATACCGGGCAGAATTGGGCGAAATCCTTAAATGACGTTTTTTTCGATGATCTTGAAATCCGTCCGCCTGATTACTGCCTTTCATGCCCTGGTGAAACTCTTGGTGATACCATTGGCAATATTATCGCAGAATCCTACCGGATTTTACAAAAGGAAAAACCCGATGCCCTGCTTGTGCTGGGAGATACCAATTCAGCACTGTCAGTCATCTCCGCCAAGCGCCTTAAGATACCCATCTTCCACATGGAAGCGGGCAACCGGTGCTTTGACTTAAATGTGCCTGAGGAAATTAATCGCAAGATCGTGGATCACGTATCTGATATAAATCTGGCATATACAGAACATGCCAGGCGGTACCTTCTGTCTGAAGGTATTACAAAAGAACATATCTTTGTCACTGGCTCTCCCATGACTGAGGTGCTTGAAAGCTGCAGGCAGAAAATTGACCAAAGCAGCATACTGAGCAGGCTTATGCTGGAACAGAACCGGTATCTGGTGGTATCCGCTCACAGAGAAGAAAACGTTGATGCAGAAGGCACATTTATTCCACTTATGCAGGCTGTCAATGCGGCCGCAATGACTTACCGGATGCCCGTGATTTTTTCGGTGCATCCCAGAAGCCAGAAAAAAATAGAAGATTACGGCTTTGTCTTTGATCCGCTTGTACGATGCATGGAACCCTTCGGCTTTCTGGATTATTGCCGGCTGCAAAAAAGCTCTTTTTGTGTGTTGTCCGATAGTGGAACTCTTTGCGAAGAAAGCGCGATTCTCGGTTTTCCCGCAGTACTTCTTCGAACTTCTACGGAAAGGCCCGAGGCCCTTGACAAAGGTTCTGTTATTATCGGGGGAACAAACGAAAAAGACATCCTTCAGGCCCTTGCGTTGTCTGTATCCATGGGAACCAATAAGGAATCCATTGCTCCGGTTCCCGACTATACAGATACCAATGTTTCCTGTAAAGTAGTCAAAATCATTGAAAGCTACACCAAAATTATCAATCAGAATATATGGAAAAAAACTATATGAGGTGAATAAAATGAGTCTTGTGCACACTCTGCTTTTCATGTTAAGACAGGGACAGGATATGAAATTCGCCCTCAGCTGTTTAAAATCTCTGGAAAAAAGCACCTACAAAACAATTGTCGTCTATAATCAGGGAAACCTGACTAATGATAATTTGAAAAATTTTTTACAAGAAAATTTTAAACTTGACTTTCACATTATTGGGGACGGCACAAATGTAGGCACAACAGTTGGTCGGCAAAAATGTTTTGAATACATTTGGAAAAATCTACCAGATACACTATATATCAGCGAACTGCATTTAGACATGATCTTCACTCCAAACTGGGAGAACCCACTGGTCACCTATCTTGAGAATAATGAAGAACCTCTGATCAGCTGCGGCATTGTGGATAAAAAAGGGGCGATGCCCTTTTTAAATAAAACTGCTGTTCTGCCTGAACAGTTATCACAATACGATGACTTTCTTTTGGGATTGCGAACTGACAGCGTTGTTCAGGGATTTACGAATCCATGTGTTCACGTTTCTGAAATACTTAAGAAAACAGGCGGCTATAACGCAGCTTTTTTAAAGGGACGCCAATGCTTTGAAGATGACAGTATGCTTCTTGGTTACTACTACTATTATGGAACGAAACGGAGCTGGTATCCAAAAGTCAATTATAATTCCGTGGTATATCACGAAATCGCCGGTCAGAGGATGACAGCAGGCGGTAAATCCGCAGACAATTTTGACGGCCTGGTAAAGCAATACGGCACCATGGGACTTAAAGCTTTAAGCGAATTGCACGGCAGTCCCTGGCACAAACAATATTTTTTAACCCGTTATCAGGAAGGACTGAATAAATAAATGAAAGTACTCATTCTTGGAAACAGACTATTTTCATACGATATGCAGTGGGGATTTAAGCAGGCAGGCTGCGAAGCCTCCGTCCTCACGGCTACCACTGTAAATCAAATAGATCAGATTTTAACAAATTGTGACGCTGACCTCTTTATCACTATGGGGGCACCTTTGGAACTCAATCATGATGTCATGTCATTTCTGGGAAGTAACCGTCCTAAGTCTCTGAAGCATATCCACTGGGACACCGATGGCATATCCAGTACCTATTTCCTTTCAAAAACAGGAGACGGTATTGAAATGGATATCATCTATGCATCGAAACCTGATCTGGTGCTTACCATGTGTCCGGAAATGCGCCAGTTTATTATTAAAAAGGGGTTCCCCTGCGAGATGATGTATTACGCCTACAGTCCGGTCGTTCATCATCCAATGGAAGGCCTTAATGTAAAAGAAGATTATATTAATTTGATCGGCAATTCTTACTCAATGATATACCCGTTCCATCCGGAACACTACCGCTATAAATCACTGCAGATACTCTTAAAACCGCTTCTGGAAAACGGATACCAGATACAGCTTTACGGAGACCGGGGCTATTTGCCCCTTATCAAACAAATATTAGCCATGGATACGCCTCATATATATTATCATGGGGGTATGGCCTATGACCGCACCTGCGCAGCATATAACAGCAGTTTTATCAATCTTGTAACACAAAATCACCAGCAGACCATAACCAAGCGGACCTTTGAGATACTGGGTTCCGGCGGTTTTGTGCTGTCATCCGACAATGCTGAGATCAGAAAGCTGTTTACTCCGGGACGTGATCTGGTTGTGTCCTCTTCCCCCGAACAGACCCTGGAACTGGTAGAATACTATAAGAATAACAAAGATGAATGGATGAACATACGAAAAAATGCGGTGCTGAGTGTACAGAACCATACCTACAAACAGCGGGCCGAGTATATTATTGAACAGTATAAAAAATGTTTATAGCCTCTCTTCTCCCTGCCTGATACTTTCATACTCAATTACTTCAATTCCGCGGACAGGGAGAATACTTTTACTGCTTTACCATTGGCGGAAATTTATTTTGCCGATTTTCAATTTATTTACTTGCCAAATGGAAAATCCTGTGATAGAATAATGAACGTTGTAAGTGCAAGCCGGCATGTCGGAATGGCAGACGAGGCGGACTCAAAATCCGTTGATGGCAACATCGTGTGGGTTCAAGTCCCACTGCCGGCACTACACCCTTGGCAGGGAGCAAGACTTCCCAAAGCGGATTTATTCTGGCTTTGGGGAGTCTTTTCTCTATGTCCACATATTTTTCCTACAATTCCCTTAATTTTACATAATATTCTAGGAAAACCAGATGGTATTATGATATACTAACTTCAGAAAAAACAAATCAGATCCGAGGTGATTTTACGAAACGTCATATTCTTTTCATGGCTGCACTTCTATCTCTGTCTCTTAATGGTTGCGGTCACCGAAATTATGTAAAACCAGATTTGTCAGACATTCAGACAACAAATATCAATGAAACAACTGCCTCCGCCCAAACGTCTGTGATAGAAGTTCAGAATGAATCCGAAAGTTCCGGCAGTTTAAGCACAGATCCCAAGTCAAAAACAGCCACTTCCATGTACGTTTATAAGAGTGACAAAGTGACCATTGAATATCCGGTTCTTAAAGAATTATCAGATGAATCGGAATTAGAAGCCGTCAACAATCGGTTAAAAGACAATGCACTGGAAATTATTGATGCTTATTCTATTGATCCATCAAAAGACACTCTTACTGTCAGTGCTGACATCATTTCAGCTGACAGGAACAGAATCAGCGTTGCCTATACAGGCATGCTTTCTGCTGAGGGGGCTGCACATCCCACCAATGTCTATTACACCAGCGTCGTTGACTTAAAGACCGGGAAGAACATCAGGCTAAGGGATTACGTCGATCCAAAACTGCTGGCTCAGTATGTGTTATCAGATCAGTGTAAGTTTTACAACACTTCTCCCGAGCTTAAGGAAGCTTTGATGAGCGCGCGGACTGATATGGATGAACAGACATATACCGACATTTTTCAAAATGCAGATTTTTCATCAGAACAGCAGGAAAAAGGAGCCGCAGAATTTCCGGAATCCTTTAGTTATGAGGATCAGGGAGTCATTATCGTCTCCATACCAGTCGCTCATGCTTTGGGGGATTTTGCGTTAATTGAATATACTCCTGAGACAAAATAACAAAAAGAGTTGCCATTTATCCCTTTCTCTGATAAAATAGGACGGAAAAATAAAAAGAAACGGGGTATTCTCATGAGTAACAACGCAAAATTGACAACCCGAGACTATCTGCTCAGCATTCAGCATCTTTTCGCCATGTTCGGCGCAACTGTGCTGGTACCCTTACTGACAGGTCTCAATCCATCGCTGGCATTATTCTCTGCAGGCGTTGGCACCTTAATATTCCACTGCTGTACTAAATTTAAGGTTCCTGTGTTTCTCGGTTCATCCTTTGCTTTTCTGGCCGCGGTTACCGCAATTATCCGACCGGAAGGAACCGTGATCCCTGAGAACGTACCTTTAGTACAGGGTGGAATTATTTTTGCCGGTCTGGTGTATTTAATCTTCGCCTTCATTGCATTCATCATCGGCGCTGAGAAAATCAAAAAGATTTTCCCTCCCGTTGTGACCGGTCCTGTAATTGTAGTCATCGGAATTAACCTGGCCGGCACGGCAATCAGTGATGCAACCGGTAATTTAAGTCTGGCTGACGGTGTAACACCTGCTATCGCGCTGAATCTGGGAATAGCGATATTCACATTATTCGTTGTTATTCTCTGTTCCATTTTTGCACATGGATTTTTCAAGCTGGTACCGATCCTGATCGGAATCGCAGCTGGTTATATCCTTTGCATCGTGTTAGGAGCATTCGGAATCTTCCATATGGATTACTCAGCCATTTCAGCTGCATCATGGATTAATATCCCGTTTGTTACAAAGGATCTCAACGGCGTAACCTTTATGTCTGTTCCAAAGTTCAGCTTAGGTGCTATTCTTTCCATCGCACCCATTGCCTGCGTTACTTTCATGGAGCACATTGGTGACATCACCACAAACGGAACCGTTGTAGGCAAAGATTTTCTTAAGGATCCGGGACTTCACCGCACTTTAATGGGAGATGGAATTGCCACTCTGCTTGCAGGATTGCTTGGCGGACCTGCCAACACTACTTATTCAGAGAATACAGGTGTTCTGGCAACGACTAAAAACTATAATCCCAAGCTTCTTCGTGTGACAGCTGTTTTTGCAATCATTCTGGGTCTTTTTGGAAAAGTCGGTGCAATTCTTCAGACTATTCCGGGTCCTGTAAAAGGTGGTGTGGAAATCATGCTGTTTGGTATGATTGCCGCTGTGGGTATACGCTCTCTGGCAGAGTCTAACCTGGATTTCACACACAGCAGAAACTTAACTATCGTTGGTCTGATCCTGGTATTCGGACTTGGACTTGCCCAGCTTGGAGGGCTTAACGTAATTATCGGTTCTGTAACATTAAACATTTCAGGTCTTTTCATCGCTGTTATCATAGGTGTCTTTATGAACCTGATACTGCCTGAAACCCCTGATACAGCAAGAGATTAAGAAAGGATTAAAACTATTATGGATTTACAAATGGACAATGTAACTGTTTTTACCCACCCGCTGATTCAGCACAAAATTTCAATCTTACGAGACAAGAGAACGGGAACCAATGAATTCCGTGCGCTTATAGAAGAGATTGCCATGCTGATGGGATTTGAAGCATTAAGGGATCTTCCATTACAGGATGTGGAGGTTGAAACCCCAATTGAGACCTGTATGACTCCCATGATTGCCGGTAAAAAAATGGCAGTTGTTCCGATCCTCAGAGCAGGTCTTGGTATGGTTAACGGAATTCTGGCTCTTGTACCGTCTGCCAAGGTAGGACATATCGGTTTATATCGGGATGAAAAAACTCATGAGCCCCATGAATATTACTGCAAACTTCCAAGCCCGATTGAGCAGAGAACCATTGTTGTTACCGACCCGATGCTTGCTACCGGCGGTTCTGCAACTGCAGCCGTTGATTTTATTAAGCAGTACGGCGGAAAGCACATTAAGTTCATGGCCATCATTGCTGCTCCAGAAGGTTTAAAACGACTTCATGAAGCACATCCGGATATCCAGATCTATGTAGGACATTTAGATCGTCAGTTAAATGAGAATGCATATATCTGCCCGGGTCTTGGTGATGCTGGCGACCGTATCTTCGGTACAAAATAGGAAATATGAAAAACCTGTATTTTCCGCCTGAAACAAGGCATGAAAATACAGGTTTTTTTATGTAATACAGGATCAACCGATCCCTTTGTATACAATACTTAATACGAATACAAGTAGTGCAAGGGAGACATAAATGTATTTTGCAGTAAAAACAAAATAATTCCCCAATGGTTTTTTTCGTCCTTTATTTAACTCTTCCATGATCTTCTCATCTTTAAGTACCCAGTAGATTATCACGGCACATAGCACTGCGCCAAATGGAACCACATAGATCGTAATATAATCCATCCAAGCGCCCATATATGGCTCATATTCAATGAAAAGGCCTATCACAAAAACAACTGCCCCTACAAATGCAACTGCTGCTTTTCTGGGGAAATGCAGATGTGTCTGAATGGCTTCTGAGCAGACTTCAAACATATTAACCAGAGAGGTCACTCCCGCAAACAATACGGAAAGGAAAAACAATATCGCAATAACTCTGCCCGCCGGAATCTGTTCAAACACTTTAGGTAAGGTTATGAACATCAGGGGAGGTCCGCTGGCCGGATCCATCTGAAATGCAAATACAGCTGGAATAATAGCAAAACCGGCTAAAAGAGCAGCAATGGTATCCAGCAAAGCAGTGGTAACCGCCGCTTTTGGTATATCCTCTTTCTTATCCAGATAGCTTCCGTAAATAACCATTCCTGAGCCAGTAATGGATAGGGAAAAGAAAGCCTGTCCCATAGCCATAACCCACGTTTCCGGTTTTAGCAAAAGCTCCCACCTTGGTACCAGTAGATATTTATATCCTTCAAAAGCCCCAGGAAGGAAAAACACCCGGATCGCAATCAGTAAAAACAGAATAAAAAAAGCAGGCATCATGATTGCATTTACTTTTTCAATGCCTTTTAGTACACCACCTGCTAATATAGCTACCGTTATTATAACTACAAGCAGATGCCACGGAACGCTGCCAAAATGACCGGTTGCCCGGGAAAAATATTCTGAGGCTTCCCCCTTCATCATAACACCGGACAATGCTCCCCATAAATACCTTAACACCCAGCCCACGATTATGGCATAACCAATGGCAATGCCAAAGGAACCAATCAGAGGGATGGCACCCAGAAAGGAACCGCCTTTTTTTCCTCTTGTCTTAAGAGCATAATCATAGGAGCCAATGGGGCCTGTGCCGGTGAGCCTGCCAAAAGCAAACTCTCCGGACAAGCCGACCAGACCAAATAAAAATATAAAACCAAAATACACCAGTAAAAAAGCAGCTCCACCATATTGTCCCAGCCGATAGGGAAACATCCATATGTTTCCCATACCAACTGCGGAACCAACAGAAGCCAGAATGAATCCAATTCTAGAACCGAATTTTCCATTTCCTGCCTGGGCATGTTTACTTTCGCTCATGTTTTATTTATTCCTCAGTAATTTTCTTTTCTACGATTTCTCCCTGCTTTTTGTAAATGGAGTTACCCTCTACACAGCCTCTGACGCAGGAAAGCGGATAAATATCTGCTTTAGGTCCGATCACTGTACCAGGATTTAAAATAGCACCACAGCCGATCTCTGCGAAATCTCCAAGGATGGCGCCAAATTTCTTAAGTCCTGTTTCAATATCTCCATCTTCTGCATGTACGGTAACAAGAGATTTATCTGTTTTTACATTGGAAGCGATGGAGGATGCACCCATATGGGACTTATATCCTAAAATGGAATCTCCAACATAGTTGAAGTGAGGAACCTGTACGCCATCAAAAAGAATAGAATTCTTAACTTCTGAGGAGTTTCCAACTACTGCGCCTTCGCCAATAATTGCGTTGCCTCTGATAAATGCGCAATGACGGATCTGTGCATTCTTGCAGATAATTACATGCTCGCCCATACAAGCTGTTGGCGGAAGATTTACAGACTTATGAATCCATACTGCTTTTCCAACATGAACATATTCGTCTTTTGGAAGACGCTCTCCAAGAGAAACGATAAATTCGCTGATCTTAGGAAGAATTTCCCACGGATAGGTGGTCTGTTCAAACAATAATTTGGCCACTGTATGATTGGTATCAAATAAGTCCTGGTTTGTCATATCTTCTTTTTTCATGTTAATAATCTCCTATTTTTGTTTTTTATAATTAGCTGCCGCAGCATCAAATACATTACGCAAATCATAATGATTATTCAGCTTCAGTACCCAAGCGGTACGTCCGGCAACAAAATTCTCCAGTTTCTGCATATATTCTTCTGAGGTTATGCTTCCCTCTGAGACATAAGTTAATCCCTTTTCCCAGCTGGCTGTCAGTTCCGGATTAAGCAGCTGTTTTATGGAGGCGTTCACTACATCATAGATCATCTCTCCTAACAGCGTGGGCACAATCACCTGGGTCTTCGTATTTAAAGAGAGATATTCTATATTAAAAAGCTTTTTTAATATCTCTGCTCTTGTGGCACTGGTTCCAATACCACTACCCTTAATCTGGGCACGGAGTTCTTCATCTTCAATTAACTGACCCGCGTTCTCCATAGCAAGAATCATGGATCCTGATGTATAGCGCTTTGGCGGAGAGGTCTCACCTTCTTTGATAATCAGCTTTTTAACAGGAAGCTGCATTCCCTTTTTCAATGAACCAAGCATGGCAATAAAAGCTGGATTGTCCATTTGCTTCTGTGATGTTTCAGAATTATTCTCATCCTGATTTTCATTGTCAGGGAGAGATTCCTCCGTCTTTTCCTCTGCTTTTTTCTTGCTGCCGGATACATCTGCCACTTTTAAGTACCCCTCTTCCAGCATTACCCGGAAGTTGGAATAAAAATGCTCTTTTTCTGCAACCAGCTCAAGCGCATACTTTTGATAAATGGCCGGCGGATAGAAAATACTTAAAAACCTTCTTGCAACCACTTCATAAACCTTAGCCGCAAGGGGGGTTAAGCCTCTTAAGGAGGAAAGACCCTGACCAGTGGGTACGATGGCATAATGGTCCGTAATCTGCTTATCATTGACATATCTTGTTTTATCAATTGATTTATAGGAGCCTCTGTTTAATACTTCCTCTGCCGCGTCCTTTAAAGGCTCAAAACCTTTCAGACCGCTGATGTTCTTATAGATTTCCTTTGCCACTGCGGTGGAAAGAACCCTGGCATCTGTTCTGGGGTAAGTGACCATCTTCTTCTCATAAAGCTCCTGAACTACCTTTAACGTCTCATCAGGACTGATTTTAAACATCTTAGAACAGTCATTTTGAAGTTCAGCCAGATTATAAAGCAGCGGCGGATTCTTTGTTTCCTTCTTTTTCTCAATTGATGCAACAACTGCCTCCATGGGATCTGATGCAGAAAGTATCCCTATCAGCTCCTCGGCATGCTTTCTTTCTTTAAATCCATTCTCTTTATAGAGGTATGGTGACTCATAAAACTTAGATCCCGGAGCACTTTTCCATTCACCGTCAAAATCCTGATCTTCTCTGGTAAACGTACCGATAACCCGGTAAAACGGTGTCTTTACAAAGTCCCTGATCTCCCGTTCTCTCCGCACCACCATTCCCATTACACAGGTCATAACCCTGCCTACGGAAATAACAGTATTCTTCCCGCTCTTTAAATAATTTGAAATATTCTGTCCATATCTTAGTGTAAGCAAACGGGAAAAATTAATTCCCATGAGATAATCTTCTTTTGCACGCAGATACGCGGAAGCCGAAAGATTATCATATTCCGCCTCGTCTTTTGCTTCCCGTATGCCTCTTAAAATTTCCTCTTCGGTTTGGGAATCAATCCAGACTCTCTTCTGCTTTTTATCATTCACCCCCGCCATCTGGGCAACCAGCCTGTATATGTATTCTCCTTCTCTTCCGGAGTCAGTACAAACATAGATTGTATCCACATCAGGACGGTTTAGCAGACTGCTCACAACTTCAAACTGTCTGGCGGCGCTTGGAATTACTTCATATTTAAATTCTTTTGGAAGAAACGGCAGGGTGGCTAAGCTCCATCGCTTATATCTGGGATCATAGCTTTCCGGATAGCTCATCGTAACCAGATGTCCCACGCACCAGGTAATAATCACCTGATCTGCTTCTATGTATCCGTTGCTGCGTTTTGCGTTAATCTTGAGCGCATTGGCAAACTCCTGAGCCACACTTGGTTTTTCTGCAATGTATAACGATTTAGACATATAACTCCCTACTGCTTTGTGATAGTAACCGTTCTATTATACCATTAAACTTCATGAATAGCAAATATTTCTGACAACTCTCACTAATAGGCACATCAAATTTTATTATAACATTGATAAATTTTAATATCAATGGTACAATAATTAACAATTTACTTAAAATTCCATTACGCGAAAACAAAGGAGTGTTTTTCTTATGTCTGTACAAAAAGTAAAAGAATACTTCAAAGAATCTGGCCGGGACTGCCAGGTTATGGAGTTTCCTGTTTCCAGTGCAACTGTAGAATTAGCAGCAAAAGCCCTTGATGTGATTCCGGCAAGGATTGCAAAAACCATGTCTTTTCATGGTTCTGAAGAAAACAGTTGTATCCTGGTGGTTACGGCCGGCGACATGAAAATTGACAATGCAAAGTTTAAAAAAACATTTGGGATTAAATCAAAAATGCTGTCCGCCGACCAAGTATCTGCCCTCACTGGTCATGAAATCGGAGGCGTATGTCCCTTTGCCAATCCTGACTGTGCGGCCACTTACTTAGATGTGTCTCTTCAAAGATTCTCTTCTGTTTTTCCCGCAGCCGGCAGCTCTAATTCAGCCATAGAACTCACCAATGAAGAACTTTTTTTATTTGCCCAGGCGAAAGAATGGGTTGATGTTTGTAAAGGTATTGAAGTTACCAATTAATATAAGTAAATAAAACCGGGGGGGTTTTTATGACAGCAAAAAACAAAATAACATTTCAGATTGCATCAATTTATATTTTTGTATTACTGATGGGGTTTTTATTGAGAAATTACGAAACAAATAAACATTATCAATGGGTTATAATCTTTATCAGTATTTTTGAGATTGCAATGATTTGCTACATAACAGGAAAAGTGGATGGAGAACCGCTTGGCAGTATTGGGCTGCGAAGCATTTCTATTATAGATATTGTACATGGTATAGTCCTGGGCGTTATTCTCTACCTTCTTTATTCCGTTCCGGTGGAGTTGTTTACAAATATGTCCGTAACTGCTGATCGCCCTCTTCCATTCAGTGAAATGCCTTATTTATACACCCTTCTCTTCATTTCATTTATTAATAAAATGACAGATGAATTCATATTCAGAGGATACATTTTCACAAAATTGAATCAGCTTCTTTCATCTAAATGGTCTGTTATTCTTATCAGCTTCTTACTTATTTATGTTATAAATCTGTCTAAGACATTAAGGTTTAATGGAGTAAATATGTATGGAGCATTTATTGCAACACTTCTGTATTGCTATTATTTATACTCTTTTTCAAGAAAAAGTATTATTCCATTGATCATTTCTGATGGTCTGCTAATCATACTGAGAGCAGGATACGGATACGTCATATGGGAGGCGGTCTACAGCTTCTTCTAAAATATAACTCCCGCTGGATTTAAGCAGCGGGAGTTTGTTTTTTGAATTCCGACAAGATAACCGACAGAAACAATAAAGCACAGCCTGTCAGTAATTTTAAAGTCACCGGCTCTCCCAGTAAAAAAACGGAAAATAGCAGACCAAATACTGATTCAAAAGACAGAATAATAGAAGAAGTATTGGGACTTAAATGCTTCTGCCCCATATTCTGAAGCAGAAAACAGATCATTGTGCTGAAAATACCAAGATATAGAAGGCTGACCGCCATGGAGTAATTAATTACAGACAGATCCAGTCCTCCCTCTAAAAGCGGAGCAACCACCCAGCTTAACCCGGCCGCAACTGCCATCTGCATTACCGTTAATATAATAGGATCATGGCTTTCTGTATACCGGTCAACAAATACAATATGAAAAGCAAAAAATATACCACAGATAAGAGTCATAAAATCACCAATATTCACTCTCAAGTCACCCTCCAGGGAAATAAACCCCAGACCGATAACTGCGATAACTGCCGCTCCCACATTGTTCTTTGAAGGTTTTTTTCTATTAAAAAGCCAGTGCAAAAAAGGAACAAGAATGACGTATAATGTAGTAATAAAAGCATTTTTACTGGCAGTGGTATACTTCAACCCATAGGTCTGAAAGAAATAACTGATAAACAGAAAAAATCCCAAAACCAGACCGCAGATAATATCTGTCTTTCCCACCCTCTTCAAGCGCTTCCAAAATACCACTGTAAGAGCTGCAAAAGCAATGGTAAACCGGAGTGCCAGCAGATAGGTTGGTGATATGACATCCACCGAATTTTTCATTACCACAAAAGCACTTCCCCATATTACCGTGGTGATAATCAGTCCCATAACTGACAGTGCTTTTATTCCTTTTTCATTCACTTTATTCATAAGTATACAATTATGTCCTTTCACAAGCGTACAGGGGCGCAATAATCTGCGTCCCTGAATTTATATCTTTATATTTCTATATTGTTGAAAACTTATATATTGTGGTTGTCTGATATTCCTGTCCCGCTTTAAGAATCGGGGAAGGGAATTCAGGAGTATTCACTGCATTGGGGTAGTATTGGGTTTCAAAGCAATAGCAGCAGCGTTTGCTGTAAACTGCTCCACCCTTACCAGGCATCTGGTCATTTAAAAAGTTTGCAGTATAGAACTGCATTCCCGGAAGATCGGTATACACTTCCATTCTGATTCCTGTCTTATCAGACTCTGAAGCTGCGCATAAAGCCAGTTCTTTTGACGGATGATTTAAGACCCAGTTATGGTCATAGCCGCTTCCAAAAACAAGTGCTTCATAATCTTCATTGATATCCTGCCCGATTGTTTTCATAACAGTGAAGTCCATGGGTGTTCCCTTTACCGGTGTAAATTCGCCTGTTGGAATTGAAATTTCATCAGCCCTGGTATATGTATCGGCATCAATCCATACTTTCTGATCTAATGCACTTCCGCTATCATGTCCATCCAGATTAAAATAGCTGTGATTGGTAAAGTTTGCAACTGTATCCTCGTCACAGATCATATGATAATCAATCTTTAAGCCATCATCTGGTGTGAGGGTATATGTTATGGTAATATTGGCATTGCCGGGATATCCCTGATCTCCATCCGGTGAAAACAGGGAGAAGCTCACACTGGTTCCCATATCATTTTCTTCTGCCTCACTGTCCCAAAGACGTGAATGATAAAGATCCGGACCGCTGTGTAAGTTATTGGTGCTGTTATTAGCTGCAAGTTTATATTCTTTCCCATTAATCATAAACTTTGCACCGGCAATACGGTTGGCATTTCTTCCAATGGGAGCACCAAAGTGAGGCGGGTTGAGCAGATAATCCGATACACTATCATACCCTAATACCACATCCGTTTCCTTTCCGTTCCGATCAGACACATTCATGGTTACCCAAACTGCACCCAGATTTGTAAATGAAGCAGATACTTTGTTTTCATTTACCAGTGTATATAAATACACCTCTCTGCCATCCGGCATGTTTCCCCAAAGTTCTTTTTTGTATGCCATCTTACTTCCTCCATATACCTATTTTATAAAGGCTCTCTCCTGGACAGAGAGAGCCTCATAATCCAGTTAATCTCTGGCTTTGATATACCCTTTCGCAGTCAAAAGCTCTGCACTGAGTACTGCGCCGCCGGCTGCCCCCCGAACTGTATTGTGGGACAAACCAATAAATTTATAATCATACACAGAATCTGTTCTTAAACGACCTACAGAAACTCCCATTCCGCTTTCAAAATCCACATCAAGGGCAACCTGAGGACGGTTATCTTCTTCTAAGTACTGGATAAACTGCTTTGGTGCACTTGGAAGATTAAGCTCCTGTGGAAGCCCCTTAAAGTTCACCAGACGGTCTATTAATTCTTCTTTAGCCGGCTGCTTGCGGAATTTTACGAAAACAGCTGCAGTGTGACCATTGAGAACTGGAACACGAATGCACTGGCAGGTAATTACCGGCTCCTGCGCTTTTACAATCTCTCCATTTTTAATGGTTCCCCATAAACGAAGGGGCTCCTGCTCGCTTTTCTCTTCCTCACCGCCGATATAAGGAATAATGTTTCCTTCCATCTCAGGCCAGTCTTTAAAGGTCTTTCCTGCGCCTGAAATCGCCTGATAGGTTGTAGCTACCACCTCGTATGGTTCAAACTCTTTCCATGCAGTGAGAACCGGTGCATAGCTTTGGATAGAGCAGTTGGGTTTTACAGCAATAAATCCACGCTCTGTACCAAGGCGCTTTCTTTGATCTTTTATTATTTCAAAATGCTCTGGATTGATCTCCGGAATTACCATAGGTACATCCGGTGTCCATCTATGGGCGCTGTTGTTGGAAACAACCGGTGTCTCAGTTTTTGCATATGCTTCTTCTATGGCTTTAATCTCATCTTTGGTCATATCCACTGCGCTGAATACAAAATCCACGCCTGCTGCAACTGCCTCAACTTCATTTACATTCATGACTGTTAAGTGTTTTACTGCTTCCGGCATGGGAGTTGTCATCTTCCAACGGTCTCCAACTGCCTCTTCATATGATTTTCCTGCTGAACGGGGACTGGCTGCCACAGTCACCACCTCATACCATGGGTGGTTCTCAAGCAGAGATATAAATCTCTGACCAACCATACCGGTAGCTCCCAATATACCAACTCGCAACTTCTTTTCCATCGCACTCTCCTCATTTCTTTTCATTTTGTAATACTATAATACGCTAAATTCTTAACTATCCTATAACAAAGTGAAAAAAAAATCAATATTTATTCGTCAGAAAAATACATTTGTGCGCATCAGGAAGACATTTCTTTGAAATGTGTGTTGCAGTAAAGCATTAAAGGCGAACCTTACTGCCTTTTCCATCTCTTTTGCCTATCTTTAAACGGTTTAAATGCACTTCTTTTTCTTTGTATTGTATCACTGGTTCATCTCCAAGGAGATAGACAGCTTCCAGACTCTCACCGGGCGACAGCTTTATTCCTCTTACCCCTCTGGCATTCTTCTTCATCTCGGGAATCTCATCGGAGGCAAAACGTAAAAATACTCCGGAAGAAGTCTGAAGGACTACATCCGTCTGTCCCCCATATGGCAGTGCACAAATTACCAAATCGTCATCCACCAGTCTGGTTGCAGCCACAGTACGGTTATTGGTTTCAAATTCCTCTCCTGGAACCATCTTAATCAAAGCCTGCCTGGTTGCAAACAAAAACTTATTCCCTTTTAATCCACCTGCATGGGATAAATAAATGATCTCTTCCTTCGTCCCGTCAAATTTACTTAAATTATCAATAGGAGTCCCCTTGTCACGAAGCTTTCCACCCGGGATATCCAATACTTTTATCTGATGTAAATTTCCAGTATTAGTGAAAATACAGATTTTGTCCGTATTCAGACAGTTTACCACAAAAGGATTCTCGGTTTCAATGGTTTCTTTATTTCTGTCATAAGTATTTTTATCCAGTATCTTACAATAACCAAATCTGTCCATTACAAAGGTAACTTCTGAAACAGTTACGGCTGCTTCATCATATACGGCTTCCTTACCGTCTTCAATCAGAGTCTTTCTCGGGGTACCGTATTCTGCCTTTATATAATCCAGATCCTTTTTTATGACCTCATCCATATTCTTTCTGCTGGAAAGTATTTTCTCATATTCTTTAATCTTTGCCAGTGTTTCTTTGAATTCTTTTTCCAACTGAAGAATCTCCAGTCCAATCAGCTTATATAACCGCATCTCGAGAATCGCACTTGCCTGCTTTTCAGTGAAACACAGTTTTTTTGCATCTTCTTCAAAGCCCTTGACCCGGAAAGAAATATTTGAGATATCGCCTGTCATCAGACAGTTTTTTGCATCCTTTAGATTCTTCGATCCTCTTAAAACTGCTATAATTAAATCAATAATATCACAGGCCTTTATAAGACCTTCTTTTATTTCTTTCTTTTCCAGTTCTTTATCCAGAAGAACCTGATATTTTCTGGTTGCATTTTTGTACTGGAAGTCCAGATAATTCTTTAAAATACCTTTTAGATTCAGGATTTCCGGGCGTCCATCCGCTATTGCAAGCATATTAACGCCATAAGTATCTTCTAATTTTGTCTTTTTATAAAGAATGTTTCGGATTTTTTCTACATCCGCATCTTTACGAAGTTCTAAAACGATACGGATTCCTTCTTTGTTGGACTGATTGGAAATATCTATTACATCTGTAAGCTTTTTATTCTCTACCAGATCAGCTATATCCATAAGGAATTTATTGATTCCGGCTCCAACCATGGTATATGGAATCTCAGTAATAATCAGCTTGTCCTTATCGGCTTTTCGCTTACCAAGCTCTACTTCGATTTTTCCCCGAAGCTTTATTTTCCCCATTCCGGTTTCATAGATAGAGGGAAGATCGCTTTTGTTGGCAATAATTCCGCCTGTAGGGAAATCAGGACCCGGCAGATATTCCATCAGTTCACTTACAGAAATATCAGGATTATCTATATATGCCTGAACTGCGTCCACCACTTCACCTAAATTATGGGGAGGGATGCTGGTACTCATGCCCACTGCAATACCTTCCGCACCATTAATCAGCAGATTAGGAACCCGAACCGGAAGAACCTCCGGTTCTTTTTCCGTCTCATCGTAATTAGGAATAAATTCCACGGTTTTATCCAGGTCTTTCAAATAAACCTCTTCGGCAAACTTTTCCAGTCTTGCTTCCGTGTATCGCATGGCCGCTGCACCGTCACCCTCAATGGAACCGAAGTTACCGTGCCCGTTTACCAGAGGAACTCCTTTTTTAAATACCTGGGACATCACAACCAGAGTCTCGTAGATGGAACTGTCACCATGGGGGTGATATTTACCCATGGTATCGCCCACAATTCGCGCTGATTTTCTGTGTGGTTTATCATGATTTAAATGCAGTTCGCTCATATCGTAAAGTACGCGGCGCTGCACCGGCTTTAATCCGTCTCTCGCATCCGGGATAGCTCGGGCTGTAATGACACTCATGGAGTAGTTCATGTAGCTTTTCTGCATTTCCTCGGAATACTCTGTCTTAATAATTTTTTCTGCCATATTCCTTCTCCTTACGCATCGATCTCCGCTTCATCCGCATGCTCATAAATAAACTGTCTTCTGGGAAGTACATCGCTTCCCATAAGCATTTCCGTTATTTCCGAGGCCATCCGCGCATCTTCAATTTCAACCTGCTTTAATACACGCCGATCCGGATCCAGAGTTGTTTCCCAAAGCTGTTCTGCATCCATCTCTCCAAGACCTTTATAACGCTGAAGGGTAAATTCGCCGGTATGTGTTTTTCTGTAACGTTCCAGCTCTTTTTCATCGTAAAGATACTGTTCCTCTCCGCGCTTTGGAATCACTTTAAACAGTGGCGGCATAGCGATATAAACATGGCCATCGTAAATTAATTCAGGCATAAACCGGTATAAAAATGTTAACAGCAGCGTATCGATATGACTGCCATCCACATCGGCATCAGTCATAAGAATAATTTTATCATAACGAAGCTTTGTAATATCAAAATCATTGCCATAACCCTCAGAAAATCCGCACCCAAAGGTATTAATCATTGTTTTAATTTCGGCGTTGGCCAATACTTTATCAATGGAAGCCTTTTCCACATTTAAAATTTTACCGCGAATGGGCAGTATGGCCTGGTACTGACGGTTTCTGGCCGTCTTGGCAGAGCCGCCCGCCGAATCTCCCTCGACAATAAATATTTCACATCTGGAAGCATCCCTGCTTTCACAGTTAGCCAGCTTTCCGTTGCTGTCAAAAGAAAATCTTGACTTGCTGAGCATATTGGTTTTGGCCTTTTCTTCTGCCTTGCGGATCTTAGCTGACTTTTCCGCACAGCTGATAACGGATTTAAGTACTTCCAAGTTCCGGTCAAAATATCTTTGCAGCTCATCGCCTGTCACAGTAAAAACTGCCTTTGTAGCGTCTGCGCTGGCAAGCTTTGTCTTCGTCTGCCCCTCAAAGATAGGATCCGGATGCTTGACTGCGATCACTGCAGTCAGACCGTTTCTCGTGTCAGCTCCTGTGAAATTGGTGTCTTTTTCTTTTAATATACCCAGTTCTCTGGCATAACTGTTAATCAACTGGGTAAAACGGGTCTTAAAACCGGCTAAATGGGTTCCGCCCTCCTGGGTGAATATGTTGTTACAAAAACCAAGTATGTTTTCTTCAAAGGTATCCACAAACTGAATGGCAGCTTCCACTTCCACTTTATCAACAATTCCTTTAAAATAAACCGGGTCATGGACAGCTTCTTTTCCAGCGTTTAATTCCTTTACGTAAGCAACAATTCCTTCCGGCTCATAAAATTCCACCTTTTCCTGTTCTCCTGCTCTCTTGTTAGTATAAGAGATATGAAGATTGGGATTTAAGTATGCCGTTTCGTGAAGACGGCTTTTCAGCCATTCCGCTTTGAAACGTATCTTTTCAAATATAGTCTCATCAGGAAGGAAATTGATTTCCGTTCCTGTCTCTCTGGTTTTTCCCAACGTAGGAAGCAGGCCATCCACCAGCTCCACCGTTGGTATGCCCCGCTCGTATTTGTCATAATGAATCAGACCATCTTTATATACTTTGACACTCATGTAATCAGACAAGGCATTTACCACGGAAGAACCTACACCATGAAGTCCTCCACTGGTTTTGTAAGCATCGTTGTCAAACTTACCGCCTGCATGAAGGGTAGATAAAACCACTCGTTCCGCTGAAACACCTTTCTTGTGCATCTCAACCGGAATACCACGGCCAGAGTCTTTGACTGTACAGGACCCATCGGCCTCCAGTGTCACCCAGATCTGATTACAGAAACCTGCCAGGTGCTCGTCCACTGCGTTATCAACAATTTCATAAATCAGATGATTCAGTCCCTTTGTCCCAACACTTCCTATATACATTCCCGGACGTTTCCGTACCGCCTCAAGGCCTTCCAGCACGGTAATACTGTCCGCATTATACTGCGTTTTCGCCATGTTACTCCTCCACATCTTGTATTATCAAATCCCATTATACAATGGTTTTTCCATTTTTGGCAAGTTTATGGGGAATTTTTTACCAATTTTCAGAAAAACCTATTGAAATAATAAAGTCTATTGTGGTATAATACGGGATGTGTCAAACAATAGCATGCAGATATAGTTCATTGGTAGAACATCAGCTTCCCAAGCTGAGGAGGCGGGTCCGATTCCCGTTATCTGCTTTAACCTTTGAAATGCTACTCCAAATATGCTATATTGGAATTACAAAAAAACAATCGCCCCAATACAAGGGGTTGGCCTATAAGAAGATAGAAATCCCCCGATACCAGCCAAGTATACAAGGGGGATTTTCTATTGCCCATTTCTGGGACTTTAGAAAACGCTACTTACAATTTACGAAAATAAAGGTAAGCAATGCGATTATGAACATACCAAAGGCCATAAGGTCTTTAAAGTCATATTTCATCCGCACCACCTCCCATCTATGTATGATGGAAGGTTAACACCCTTGCAGTGACACGATTGCTCCATACCACTATGGTAACATATTCCTTTTTATTACTCAACAAATTTTCCCGTCAGTCAGATTAATACCCCAATTCCTCATCCACAAAAATAATTTCACACTTCATACTCAATGGTACACGTTCAATTACCGATATAATACGGCAGATCCGGTTAGGACTGTTACAATCATAACATTTATCTCCCTTAACCGCACATGGTGTTTTTGCTCCCAATCGTTTGGCATTCATGGGGGCAGCTATATTTTTACACCGGGAATAAGCTTCGCCAATATTCGCTGTAATTTTATTTCTGCCTATAATGATATAACAGGATTGAGGTCCAAAAGCAGTCATTGCAACACGATTTCCTGTAGCGTCGATATTTACAATCTCCCCAGTCTCCGTTATTGCGTTTGCACTGGATATATAAATGTCTGCGCAATTTGCAAGTCTTCGCACTGCCATGCCTGGAACCTTATTGTGCCATACAACAGCATTTTTCTGTTGCAGGGTCTCAAACAATCCCATTTCCTTCAACGTTTCACTTCCCCCAAATCCGATGGTTTGATTTTGTAATAGATCGGTAAGGTAACAACAGGCCTCTTCCTTTGTAGAAAAAAACTGTGTTGTAAATCCATGCCGCTCAAAGTTCTTTCTTATCTGCGAATATTCCATAAACTCATCTCCATTTTAAATTACATTTCTTATCTATTTGTCTATAGAAACAGGATACCATCAAACCTGCAAACTATCAACATTAACATTCTATGTACTTAAGTTAAACCTTCTTCTGCAGTAATTTCTGTTCCCTTAACCATTTTCTTAATATATCGGTATCAATATCATCAAGGTCAATTCCTCCTGCTTTTATACCTAACGCCGCAGCCGTACCTGCTGCCTGCCCGGTGGCAAAACAGGCACTCATAATACGTATGGAGGACATCATAATACGATCCGCACTGATGATCCGCCCTGCAACAGCTAAATTCTTAAGCCCTTGCGGGATTAAACATCGGTATGGAATCCCATAGCATTCGCCATTCTTATACTTGGAAGTCTGATAAATTTTTTCATTCGTTCCGTTTTTTTCAGGCAGCGCTGCATGAATGTCTATTGGATAGGAATAGTAAGCAATTGCATCCGGAAAATCGGCTCTGTTTAAATAATCCTCTTTTGTCAATGTATAGCCGCCTTTTATTCTTCTTGATTCCCGTATTCCAAGGCCGGGACCGCTGGAAGCCAGCACACATTTCTCCATTCCCGGGACATATTCCCTTAAAAACGTTATGAGCTCTGGTAAGTTTCTTCTGGCTTCCATTTCAGCCTGGCTTTTGTTCCATGGATCTAAAGGCTTTAAATCATATACATGACCGAAATTTAATCCTGCTATACCATCTGCCTGTAAAGCCATCCCCCCTACCTTAGTCTCATTTAATGGAAAACGTCCATCTTTTTTTGCTTTTTCCGATGCAACCGAAAGATTCCCGTTTTCCCCTTCTTTATCAACGTAGTCCATAAACCGATTCACATCGATGTTTGCAACACGGAAACAAAGTGTCCCTGACTGTACCCTGCCGTCCTCATCTCCATATTCCCACATCGCTCCTGCCATGGCTGCTAAATCCCCATCTCCGGTACAGTCGATAAAGTAGTCAGACTCAATCCATTGAAATCCCCCTTTGTTGTAAACTCTGACCGCTTCGATTTTACCATCTTTATATTTGGCTTCTGTGACGGTTGTGTGAAACAGCACATCACAGCCGCTGTCCATTACCAGGTCATCCATGACTCGTTTTAAATGCTCCGGATCGATGGGATACCAGTCTATTCCTTCTATGCGGTCTGGCTTCGGGTCATAAAAGGGGCTTTCATATCCATCTTTTTTTAGCGCCTCTAATATTTCCCGTCCAATCCCTCCAATTAAATCCTGTTCCCCATTTGTAAAAGGACCAAATGCAGGTACGCCAGCTATGGTTGCCATACCTCCGAAATAGGCTTCCTGTTCAATTATCAATGTATTGCAGCCATTTCTGGAGGCTGCTACAGCCGCAGCCACGCCTGATGGACCTCCTCCTGCCACGATTACATCATATTGCTCTTTCATGCTAAAACTCCTTTTCCTCTTCCTGTTAATTGGTCTGCCAGATTCGCCCCCATACGTATATGTCCATTATCAGAAGGGTGAAGCAGATCCGTGCTCAAATATGTGAAATCCTTTAATATGTCTTCCCCTTTTACCAGATGAAATCTGTGATCTTCCACTTTTAATGCCGCATGTCTTACTATTTCCTTAAAGCTGCGGTAATGCCGATAATAAGCGGAGTCCTGATCCAGTGCAATTAGGCCTTTGTTGGGAAACATATCAATCACAAAAATATCTCTGGCCCGGCTTTTCTTTAAAGTTTCCAGAAGATATTCCACTCGCTTACAGGTTTCTTCCTCGTCAAAAAACAGTACCATATTCACACCAATTTCCAGTGAAAGAACATCCACAGAAAGTTCTGCCAGATAGTCAGCCACTTCCCTTTCACATAAACAGGAGCCAGAAAGGCCTTTGTTCATCACATCCCAGCCTGCTGTCACTGCCGCCTGGTTTATGTAACTGTTGGAATACAGGTTTGTCACACTTCCGCATGTAATGGAGGAGCCGTAAGCTGCCCATAAAACAGCTGGTTTTTCTTCTTTACATGGCGGCCTTAGGGTGCTTTCATAAGTATCAATATAATGGAAATAGATGGCTCCATTCATTCCAAACTGAATCCGCCAGACCCATGGGGCAAATTGTTTTCCAGTCAGCATATTTTTATTTACAATCTCATAAACAGGAGGATCTTCCACATGCAGTACGGTGCAGACTCCCGCCTTTAGTACTTCCTTTTTATGGAGTAAGTCCCCTTTATAAATGAGCACATCAATATCCTGCTCCACCGCTGTCAGCGCTACATCAAAGTATTTGGACTCCGTTACAAACCGGAGTTCACAACCATGGGCCCTGACAGCCCGGAATCTTGCGTTCCTGTTTTCCGCCACCCCCAGGCTTCGGCTTAAATCACGGGGAAAGCGGCAAAGTTTCTTTCCTCCCATTCCTTCCACGTCTTCCAAATGATCCACATTGTGGAACTCGATGTCATAGTCAATCATATTCTTAACTTCCTTTCTCCTCCATCTGCCTCCTTTACATGAATCGTCATAATTCCATCTGACGCTTCAAATGATACTGCGTTCACTTTACAGGCTCCGTCGCTGCTGGTAATTACATGAGCAAACATTGCTTCTCCTCCAAATGAGCGCTCTATTCTGTAGTTAATATCCGATACCGAAGGATTATCCGGCCCTTTTGCGCTAAATACAGTCTGACCAGAACCAAAGCCAAATACATGAGTTGTCACTTCCCCATCCTGATAAGCAGTTACGATCGAACCGTCTGCTATGGTCTCTTGAACGGAATGAAGATGCTTAAATGGCTTTTTTATAGAAAAACCTTTTGATGGCCGGCCGTTAAAGGTTAACAGGCTCTCTCCCGAAACATGCATAACCCAGTCAATTGCTAAATCAGGATCTGCTCCTGTTACCAGAAAAACCTCTGCAAAATAATCATCTGTCCAGGCAATTTTTCTTGTCATTTTAACAGATCTGTAATATTCTTCCTTCCACTGTACAATGGTGAAGCTGTCTGGCATGGTATAAGGAGCAGTCCAGTCCGCTTCTGCCTCTGCATAAATTACCCCATCCAGTTCTTCATACCGCTTTAAGACTGCATTTACCGGTGCCTGATTTTCTTCCCCAATCATCACGGTGTTGTGAGACCCTGTGTTTTTATAATAATCGTAATGCATTAAGGCACCGTATCCGGTGGTACCAAGGTCGGGAGAGATCCGCTTTCCATAAGCCAGATAACTGATATCCAGCCGGTCGTAATGGTCGTGCTCCCCTCCATAGCTGTCATGCTTAAACAGCAGATACCGCCCATTGGAACCTCTTAAAATGGTATTTCCACTGAGTCCTTCCTCTATATGATAATTTTTAAAGGAATAACTGCATGAGGGCAGCTCATCCACACCATAGATAAAAGCTTCCATATTATCCCGTTTCTCATTTTTATATAATTGGTTTAAAATATATAAAAGTTTCTCCCCTCCCATCTCACGATAAGCAAACTCGTAGAGATAGAGACTGGAAGATGTATGTCCGTAGTTTGTATCATTTAACATTGGAATCCTGAATCCCGGCTCTAAATAATCCACTAATAACTCCATCATGGCCTTATAATTGGGATGACTGATATGGCTGTGAGGAGTATGCAGAGCAAACTTTTCATATGCAAAAAAACTGGTTAACGCATAAAAATGGTAACCAAAGGCCCCTTCAAACCACATATGATTGGAAAGCATTCCATGCTCCAGCTGATAAAGGAGGCCATACGGTTCATAAACTGCAAATTTAACATAGGAATCCATATGAAAAATCATCCCGATAATGGCTATGGCAGAATTAATAATTACCTCATGGTTATGCAACTGATTATGGCGGTGTTCCATGAGAAATTCAGCACCAGGAAGCAGCATCCCATCCCGGATAAAAGTCTGCTCTGCCTTCGTCATTACATCGGATAAAAGATCATAGGTCATGGCAAAGCTTCTGAGAAAATTGGCCTCATCAAGAGTCTGGGCGCCTGATTTTCCAGGACCATTGTAAGGGATGTCTCCATGGACCTCGTAATCCTTATAATATTTGGAATACTCTGTCATGATAGAGATTGCCTTTTTTGCATAAGACTCTTCTTTGGTAACCAGATATAAGAGTCCCATTTTAAATGCAGCAGTATAATTTCTGGAGTTTATAATTCCCCACCAGGTGCTGTCATAAGGCTCCCCTGTAAATACCTGACCACAGGCCGGACATTTATGGTAATGCCCATTCATTCTGTTAAATTCCAGCTGAACCGAGCATTTGGGACAGTAATAATAGAGAAACCAGTTTGCTATTCCAGTTTTGGGAACAAGAACCGGCTCTGCCATTACCTCACTTACTTCCTCTTTTAACTGACTGATTGCTTCAGGCCAAAGCTCCCCTTTTTTTTGAAGCTGCGTAATTTGTGCTTTTGTGAACTGTATCATGGTATCCCTCCCTTAATATAACCGCTCTTCTTCTACTGCCTTTTTAAATTCCGTTGGCGTACAACCGTAAAATTTCTTAAAACTGCTTGCAAAATACCTTTGATTCTCATATCCGCACTCTTCTGACACTTCCTGTATCTTTAGACTGGTCTTCTGAAGAAGCATTCCGGCATGCTCCATCCGTTTCCGTATCAGATATTCTCCAACCCCTTCACCTGTGTGCTGTTTGAAAATCTGGCGAACATAGCTGGAACTAAAATGTACCTTGTCAGCAACCCACTCTAAATCCACCTTGCTGTCTTTTATATTGTTTTCCAGTAACAGTTTCATCTGTTTTACCACTGCACTGGCTTTTGTTTTCTCTGAATAATCAGAGATCACCAGACAGCAGGTTTCAATATAGCTTTCCAGCATTTCCTTCATGTCCATAAGGCTGCCATAATGGATCCTGTCCTGCATAGAGGCTGCAGGCTCCAGAATCTCCCGGTCAAAACCGTCATGTTCCATATCATTTTGAATTGCGTAAATCAGTTCCTTTACCGACACACTGATGTAGTCATTTTTCTTATTGGACAGAGATGCATAGCTTTTAATTAAGCCTTTCAGTTGTAACAGCGCTTCGTCTTTTTGCCCCAGCCGTACGGAAAGGCGTATCTGATTTTTCCAGTCTCTGATTGACGAGCTGCTGCCCTCTTCCTGTTTTTCATGCTCTTTGCCATAAAATAATATAGGGTGTTCTGTATTAATCATTCCCCGCCAGACCGCCATCGCCTCCTGATAAGAAGCGCACAGCCCCTCTCTGCTCTTGTAAGGAGATCCTATGGCAGAAGTAAGCTGTATCTGATAATACTTTCTCAGACTGGACTGTATCTTTTCCATACCTGCTTTAATCTTACCCGTGAAAACAGCTTCCCCGTCTCCTGTCCCGCACCAGATTACAACCAGATGGGCTCCATCAAAACTAACTGCATAAAGACGGATATCCGGTGGAAAATAACCTTCCCGAATCAGCAGCAGAAACTCTTCTACACTTTCCTGGCTTTTAAAATCCCAGGTTCCGCCTGCAAGACGGAGTATGCCTGCCAGATAATAGTCTCCTGTTAAGTTCATACCAAGCTGCTCATAGTCCGTTTCTCTGCATTCACGCCCTTCCAGAAGATCCTTACATACCTTTTCCCTGTAAAGACCTTCTCTGATAATCGCCTGTTCCCGAAGCAGGCTCATATTTTGCTGAAGTGTTTTCTGACTGTCTAACTCGTTTATCATCTTCTCTAAAACTTCCTCCAGCTCCTGGGGCAGAAAGGGTTTTAACAGATAATCCTTTACACCAAGAGAAATAGCCTGTCTGGCATAATCAAATTCATCGTATCCGCTGATCACAACATATTTGCTTAAAAGACTGGCTTTCTGCATCTCTTTGATTAATTCCAATCCATTCATGAAAGGCATGGATATATCTGTGATTAAAATATCCGGTTTTAAAAGAAGAGCTGATTCTAAAGCTTCTTTTCCATCTCCCGCTACTGCAACCACTTCCACAGCTAACGAGGAGCCTCGAATATTTTTTACAAGTAAATCCCTTACATAATCTTCATCATCTACAATCATGACCCGATACATGAATCCACCTCCCCATCTGTGACTGGAAGTGTAAGCATTGCTTTGGTCCACTGACCTTCTACACTCTCAAATTGTAGTCCATAATTCTCTCCGTAAAATAGACGGAGCCTTTCATTTACGTTATAAATCCCATAACCTTCCAAACGGTCTGTAACCCCTTTTTTTAATGTTTCATTCAGAATCTTTAACTTTTCTTCTGGAATTCCTGCTCCATTATCCCATACAATCAGTTTTAATATTTTCTGTGCTCCTTCGCCCCAAGGTTCTTCATAAATCCGTATCAGTCCTTCCCCTTTCTTCTCTTTAATTCCATGATAAATCGAATTCTCTGCCAGCGGCTGTAAAATCAGTTTGATTACCCTTATGTCCAGCCACTGCTCCCCTACTTCAATCTGGTAATTTAACTTTGAATGATAGCGGATTCTTTGAATATCAAGATAACTGGTGACATGTTCAATTTCTTCTCTTAAGGTAATAATCTCCGCTCCTTTACTCAGTGAAATCCGGAAGAATTTCCCTAGAGAATTAGATAGAATACTGATTTCCTCTGCACCCTGATCTGCAGCCTGCCAGGTGATGGCATTTAGCGTGTTATAGAGAAAATGGGGATTAATCTGAGCCTGCAATGCCTTTAGTTCTGCCTTTCTCTTCTGCTTTTGTACTTCGGCTGCATGATCCCGTTCCCACTTTAATTCTTCGATTGTCTCCTCCTGCTTTCTAACCAGGTTTTGGATTTCTCCGATCATATAGTTAAAACTTTTTGCCAGACTCCCCACTTCATCTTTATACGGATAAAAAAAGCGGGTATTAAAATCTCCTTTTTCAACCAGGCTCATGCGCTTTTCCAGTTTTCTCAAAGAGTTGGTTAACTGATAGGATAACAGCAGGATAGCAGCTACACCAACTAAAAAGATCACTCCCAAGGTCTCTAAAATTACATCTCTTAAACTCTGTAAGCTGCCCAGCAGAGTTTCTCTTGATTTCAGTCCAAAGATCTGCCAGCCATTTTCGGAAAGTTGATTGCAGGTCACTAAATACGTATTGCCTTCATACTCGTAATCACTGGTGAAGACTGCTCCTTTTTCTCCCTCTTTCGGGATCAGTTTCATCAGTTTTGCAGAATCAATGCCTTCTGAGCCGATAATTGTATTACCATCCTGATCCAGAATAATGATCTTATCAAAAAACTCATATTTTCCTGCTAATAAATGTTCCAGCTGCTTTTTGTTTAACTGAAGGATTAAATATAAGCTGCCCTTATACCCCTCCACACTAAACCTTCTCACACAGGGAATAATCTGATCCGTATCCTGAAAGATCTGGTCCGTTTGCGACGGGAACCACTGGATGGCTTTCCCCGGTCCTCCTATATAGGAGCTATAATACTCCGACTCTTTAAATTGAAACTGCCAGTTTCTCATCCGGACAAAATTGTCAAATTCCCGCTTGTCTGTATAAATGTAGGAGGAATGCAGAAGATTTTCCCCTGTCTCCAAATCCTTTAAAAATGAAGATACAGTTCCCATGGTTTTTATCAAATTCAAATCATTGGGATTGTTTAAATAATCAGAAAAGCTGACTACAAAGGTATAATTAGTCAGCATACCCTGAGCTCTCTGCCTGATCACTCCAAGCCGCATATCAAGGGTATCCACAATCTGTGTCAGTACGCTTTCCGCACTGATTCTGAAATTCTCCTCGATGTCATGAGACGTATAACGATAGTAAGAAAAACCGCTGATTGCCGTTGTTAAAAAGAACATAATGCCAAATATCAGGATAATCTTGCTACGAAACCGCAGGTTTTTATATATTTTTTTCATCATTATTTTCCTTTTTTATCGCCTTTCCTGGTATGTACATCCAATACTATTCTATCATACCATCCGAAAGGCCGAATAGCCAGAACACAGACTGTTCCGGCTACAAAATGGAAAGGCTAACCTTTTACCGCACCGGCCGTCAGCCCTGCAATAAACTGTTTATTAGAAAACATGTATACAATCAGGATCGGGATAATTGCTATGGAAGCACCTGCCAGCATAATGTGCCACTCCGCCGCTGAATTAACGGAATACTTCAGCTGAACCACAGCAACGGTCAAAGTCTGAAGCTTTGGTATGGAAATTGTCATAATTAAACTGGTAATATAATCATTCCATGCGTTCCGGAAGGAGAATAATGCCACTACTGCAAGAATTGGCTTACTCAGCGGAAGAATAATGCGGGAATACACTCCGTAAATGCTGCATCCGTCAATAATGGCGGCTTCATCTAATTCCTTTGGGATACCTTTGGTAAATCCCATAACCAGGAATACATTGGTGGCCTGCCCCCCGGTCAGGGCAATTACCAGCGCAAAAATGGTTTTGTTTATTTTCAGTGCACGGAGCAGTTCGTAAATGGGATAAAGGGTAACAGATCCCAGTGACACAAACATCATAGACATATAAAGTACAAGCAGAATCTTTTTCCCTGCAAAGTCTTTTCTTGCCATGGCAAATCCGGCAAGTGAAGTGGTAACAACTGCGAGTATCGTCACAGATATGCTGACCACAACGCTGTTTAACGTATATTTTGTAAAATCAGCCTGTATAAACGCTTTATAATAGTTTTCAAAATGCCAGACACTGGGTAAGAAACCGCCTCCCTGGGTCAGTTCGGCATTGGTCTTAAATGATCCAAGAACAGTATAAATCACCGGATACAGGGTAAAAACAATCATAATCCCCAAAAAGACCCATTTCGAAATCAACGCAGCCCGGGCTTTGTCAGACAGATGTACTTTTTTCATTCTCTTATTCTGTGCATATGCTTCTGTCATAATCTGCCTCCTTAATAAATATCATCCAGTTTCTTAGAAACTTTTAAGTAAATCACCGTAACCACACCTGCAATAGCAGCAGAAACTACACTGACTGCCGCGCCGTACCCATACTGGGGGACCGTTGCTTCCGCAGCTGAAATTGGAAAGAAATACCGGTATCCGTAAAGAGACATGACCATGGTCGCATTATTGGGACCGCCCTCGGTAAGTACCATAACATTGGTTATATCATTGAAGGCAGATGTAATTGCAAGCATCATAATGATCTTTAGAATTGGTCCCAGCATTGGAACAATGATATACCAGATCGTCTGAAGTTTGCCCGCTCCATCAATTCTGGCGCTTTCAATGGCATCCTCCGAAACCTGCTGGATTCCTGCTATAAAATAAACCATATAGTTTCCGACGCCGCCCCAGACGGCAGTCAGAATGAGTGTCTTCATGGCGTGATCTTTACCAAGCCAGTTAATAGGACGGCTGATGATTCCCGATTCCAAAAGATATTTATTAACTTCACCGTTATAAGCATTAAACAATAAGTAAAATACAAGACCCATGACGGCAGAGCTCATAATTGTGGGCAGAAACATAATGCTCTGGGTGACTCCATTTCCGCGTTTCTGCTGATTTAAAAGAAATGCAAGGAAAAAGGCCAGAGGGATAATAATAAGAACTTTTCCAAATCCGTAAGTAAACGTATGAAGTACACTTTCCCAGTACACTTTATCCCGAAATACTCTTGCTAAATTAGCAATACCTACAAATATCGGCTTCCCGGTTCCATAGCCGCCATATTGATAGAATACATACTTTAACGTCCATACAACCGGATACAGAGAACAGGCTGTAAAAAGAATCAGATTTGGCAGCAAAAAAGAATATGTCTGCAGGTTGTGTTTTAAAGTCTTCTTTATTCTGAGATTCCTGCTTATCGTTTCTTTCATCTGTGTACTCCTTTCTTAACGAAAGAGGGGCTGCCTCTTTTTTTTGAAGTGGCCCCTCTTTTCCATTACTTACTTATTTACTGCAATTTTGGGTTCTGCGGATCGTAACCAGGAATCTTTATTTCATAGCCTGTGTTATTTTTAATCGCATCCTGATATGCCTTGTTATAACGATCAGTTAAATCCTTTAACGCAGCATCTACATCTGCATTTCCGTAGTAAATTGATTCGCAGGTCTTAAACATATCCTCACCTTCCACTACCATACCGGAAGCAAATGCTGAGTGAGGTGGCTTCGGAAGAAGTGCATCTATATCGGATATCAGCAGCCATTTTTTATTCTGGAAATCAATACTTGGTTTTGCTTTTGCAATAACACTTGGCAGAATGCTCACACCATAACCGCCTTCATAGTAGCCAACCAGATAATCTTCATTGGTGAATATATCTTTGTATACTTTAAATGCCTTCTCTAAATTAGGGCTCTTTGCATTAATAACATATCCGCCGGTTCCGGTGAAAAGCTGTTTTCCATTTGCTTTTCCTCCAACGGTTGGAATGGGAACACAATCCCATTTATCAGAATCCATTGGGAACTGATTCTGGTATACTCCTGGCTCCGCATGGCTGTAAGACATATACATACCAATTTTTCCTGCTGCAAACTGGGTCCTTAACGGGTCAATATCAAGGGACTCGCATCCTGGGAATGCGCTGTCCTCAGAAAGCAGTTCTTTCCATAATTTGAGAGATTCTGCCCATGGTGTAAAATCATATTCTCCCTTTGTAAAATCGTATCCATTTACAAGTCCTGTTTCACGTTGAAGTCCGATCAATAAGGACCTCTGTAAGCCAGAGCTTGCACTCTTCATATTTTCAGCAAATCCATAAATTCCCTCACCAGACAGCTTGGAAGTGATGAGTTTGGAATCTGCCACCATTTCCTCTAACGTTTTTGGAGGCTCTGCAATCCCTACACGTGCGAAGATTTCTTTATTATAGAAGAGGCGGCAGGTCGTTCCAGTGGTGGGAATAAAGTAAAGCTTTTCATCCAGTTCATTATATCCAGGGAAGATGACGTCCTTGAAATATGTCTTCATATCATCATCCATAAAATCATAGAGATTTGCCCACTGGCCTTCATTCACGTATTTATCAAACATCTGATCCTGCTGAACCATGATATCAGGCAGCTCACCGCTTTGTACTGCCATATCAATGGCCTGAACGTAGTTGTCCGTATAGAGCTGATAATTTACCTGAATATTATCTGTATTGGTTTTGTTATACTGATCAACCTTTTCCTGTACATAGGATGCGTCATGGCGATCCTTGGACCAGATGTTAATCACAGTTTTCTCTCCGCCTGCCGCCTTTGTGTCAGATGATGCCGCTGTTGTTTCCGCTGCTGCTGTGGTCTGGGCATTTGTTGTTTCAGTCGTTGCTGTTTTGCCTGAACAACCTGCCAGCGTACCCGCTGTCATGAGTGCCGCAAGTGTAATTGCTCCAATTCTTTTTAACCTCATAAGATGTTTCCTCCCATTTCTTATTTATGGGTTCATTATACGGGATAAATGAATGACCGTAAATGCAATATCCGTCTATCCCATGTTCAAAATCCGATGTTGCAGTTCATAGTCTGTGCACATTCCAGTAACACAAAAATCCCAGTAAATACAAGTTTCCTTGTAAATACCGGGATTGTTAGAATTTTCTATTTCATCTGACCTGGAACCCAGACTCATGCTTTACAGGTATTAAATCCGCCTCGCACTGATGAATTTCTATAAAACGTTCCCCTTTCAATATCTCAAATAAATGATCAATTTTCTCCCGTTCCCCCTGTACTTCCATCTCAACACGGCCGTCATCAAGATTTCTCACCCACCCCGTCAGTTTTAACTGAATGGCAAATTGCATGGTTCGAAAACGGAAGCCCACACCCTGGACTCTTCCATCGACATAGATGTGTTCTCTTATTATTTCTCTGTGCATATATTCACCGCCTTATTTTCATCTGCAGGAGACAGAGATATCGTTTCACCAAGAAGCCTTTCAAAATCTTCTAAGGGCATCGGTCTGGCAAATACGTATCCCTGGATAATATCGCATCCAGCTGATTTTAAAAATTCAACCGTTTCCGTAAACTCCACACCTTCTGCAATGGTTTTAATATGAAGTTCCTTTGCCATATTAATGATGTTGGAAATGACAATGCGCTCTCTCCTGATATCATTACTTTTTCTAAAAAACATAATATCCAGCTTAACAATATCTATGGAAAGATTCTTCAAGAGATTTAAAGAAGAGTAACCTGCTCCAAAATCGTCAAGGGAACAGATAAATCCTTTTTCATGGAGTTTTGCCACCAGACCGTTAAATACTGTATCATCCGAGAGCATAACTGTCTCAGTAAATTCCAGTTCCAGTAAACCGTCGGGAATCTCATATTTTTCCTTGATACTGCCATAGTAATCTACAAAATCTTCCCTCAGTATGCCCATTTTGGAAACATTTACAGCAAGGTTTATAGGCGGATTTCCAGACTGTAAATATTCATGAAGCCATTTACAAGAAAGTTCAAACATATAGCGGTCCAACAGGATAATCTTTCCTTCCCGTTCCATAATAGAAATAAACTGTCCAGGCAGTATGGTTCCTCTACGCGGATTTTCCCATCGAACCAGAACTTCTCCTCCCGCAATCCGATTATGATTCTGAATGGAGATCTTAGGCTGGACAAAAATCCGAAACTCCTGTCTTTCTATGGCTCCTTCCATCTCCGATTCCAGTTCAGATTCATCCACAACCTTGTCCCGTATTTCCTTATTATAGAAACCAAACTGATCTCCCGGTAAGCTTTTTATGTATTTTTGCGCAATGTTTGCCCGATTCACAATATTATCGATGGAAACATTCCGATCTTCCTCTTCCAGGCAATATACTCCCATACATAGTTCGGTTGCAATTCTTTTATTATTGGATAACTCCTGCTGGCGGAAAGCCTGAACCAGTTTCTGAAACCAGTTCTTCAGTTCTGTCCGGGATTCATATTGACAAAGTCCTGCAAAATTGTCCGCTGACACTCTGCAAAACACAAAATTCTGAATCGAACATTTTTGCAGCAAATTGGCAATGGTGATAAGAATCCGGTCTCCTTCCTCATAACCAAGTACATCATTAATAAACTTAAATTTTTTAATGTCACAGTACCATACCGCATAGCTTTTCATGTCCGCATTTTTAAGAATCCGTTCCGCTTCTTCTTTAAATGCATAAAAGTTATGGCAGCGGGTAAGTGAATCCGTATAGGCAATGTTCACCAGAGTTTTATGGTTGGCTGCAATTGTTCTGTACTGTCTGAAATAAAATAAAAAAAACAATCCGGAGGATAATAATATCAAAATTCCGATACCAACAGTCGTTTCCATATATCTGATTTCCAGATCGGATCTGGGAAAGGTATTTAAAAGATACCAGTCATTGATTTCAAGGGGTATCAATATAGCATGCTCCTGCCCTCTGACTCCAATTTCTAATTCAGAGGAAGTTTGCTGACCCTTGGAAATCATATCGTAAATTTTATTTTTTATATCACTCCTGGCAAGGTCATCATTTCTGTTACCTGATGCCGCAATTAAATTTCCCCGGTTATCAAAAACTGCACATATTCCTAAACTTGCATAAATCTGCGTATTCAGCAACCCGTTCAGTACATGGCGTACATTTCCTGCGTAAAGGTAACCCAGAGGCTGGTTTTCATTGCCCCTTACTAATACGTTTAAATAATAATCTTCTCTGTCTAATCTTGTCCAGTCAAGCTGCCTGGAATATTCCACCCTCATACCTTCCATGGAAAGATTCATACGGCTGACTATATCCGGCAGCTCTCTGGCATGATCAGAATCCATGCCTCCAAAACCTGCTGCTATGGTTTTAAGCAGGTGGATATCCCCTTCTATCCGGCCTTTGACTGTTAACTGGTTTTGCTTTGATACGCTATTATAATAATCATTATTTTCTTTATCATTCTTTTGCACCATATAAAGAAGAAAGCTGATGCAGCAAATAATCAGAAACAGCCATAGGAGTACAGGAATTGCCATATCAAATTTTTTAATTCTGATATTTTCCCTCATATGCATAACAGTCCTACTCCTTGTAACGAAAGCTTACAATTTGTTCTTTTATGTTAATTATAGCTTTTTATGGAACGTTTGGCAACGATTACATAATCTAAGATTTTTTTCATAAAGGGGTTGATTTTTCACCTTGTTTTTGTTATACTGTCAAAGGTTCGGCTCTGTGCCGAATAGCCGGATTGCTTCCGTAGCGCAGTTGGTAGCGCAACGCATTCGTAATGCGTGGGTCGGGGGTTCGAGTCCCCCCGGAAGCTGTTGGAAAACCTCGTGTTTACGGGGTTTTTTCTTATTCTAAGAGGTTTTTTAATTGTTATAAAATATAATTTTTACCAAATGACTAACATTTGACTAACGTTTTTCATTATCTATACGTGATTGAAACATTTTACTCCATTAGTATTTTATTTTAACTTATGTTATAATAAAATCACAAAAGTCAAACAAGGAGGAAATGTTGTATGAGTACATATAGTGATGATGATATCAGAAACATGAAACGAATATCTTGCAAGATTGCAGGAGATTATTTAGGAATTGCATCTACTGCCGTTAGCATGGGTATGCGTAATGGAAAACTCCCTATTGGTTTTGCTGAACTTAAACATGTAAATCGTTATAATTCGGAAACTTGGAGTTATAATATAATACCGGAAAGGCTCATTGCTTATAAATACGGTAATTTAAATGAATTTTCAGTTAATGAGCTTGAAAAAAACCTCCAAACAATAATTACGCAATTTGAAGAATTTAAAAAGAGTTTAATTCCTATACTAAGAGGAGTCGGCAAAAAATAAATCCTTATAAGAGAATAAACTATAAATAAAGTGGACTATTGCCTGTAAAATATTGGCGTATTGTCCACTTTATTTATACTAAAAGGTATGTATTTAAAATGTTATGTAAACATTATCATGAATAAGTTCAAATATTGCTGTTATGAATTTTTTGCTCATTACATCGTCTTCTGAACAAATTTCTTTAATTATGTCTTGAACGATATTATTAAAATCCGACTCACTTATTTCTTGGCATTTCTTTTGCAGTTCAATGATATTATGAATTACTTCATCGAGAGTCTTCTGTTCCATTAGGCTACCTCTTGGCTAACCACCATGTTAAACAGTTTTTTGAATGAATCGGCATAATACATAGGCTGCACTTCTCTCTGGTTTTGTGGGCTTACTGCATTTTCACCGTATTTTAACCCCTTTTCAGTCAGAGCTTTATACTTCTTTTCTTTTCCTGGTGTCGTAGTTGATCTACGGCATCTTTCTTCAAGATATCCATGTTCAATAAGCAATATATTTAAATTCTTAGCTGACATGCCCAGATCGTATCGTTTTAGTAAATCTGTTGCTGATTTCAGTTCCCGGCTTCCATTGTACTCGTAATTTTGCAGAAATTCCGTAGGAAGGTCATAGCTATTGTAAAGTTTTCCAATCATCATGATTTTACTGGCATCATTCACGCGAAGGATATCAGCCACTACACCGATACACTCAACTTGTTCTTTGAAAGAAACTTGTTTGCTGTACTGCACTCCTTTTTCGATGAATTCCTTCATCTTATCAAAGGCTTCTATGTACCGGGCTGTAAATTGTACACCTTTTTTTCCCTGCAGTTTGTTGGCTATCATGTCGCAGCCTTTCTTTGTGCAAAGGAAACAAGGCCGTTCCTCACCTTTGCTATCAATGTAGCTATTTGGTACGAAGTAATCTAACGAACGGAAATCTCCGTCGGTTAAATGCAAAATAAATCCATTTATTTTTTCTAGTAGATCCGCATGTCGTGACTCTACCGCTACTGCCACTTCTCTGCTATCCGTCAAAAGCTGTCCATTCTGTTCGAATACTGTTAAATCATACATAATTTGGTTTTCCTTTCATAAATAATATAGTTGAAAGGAGTTTCCCCATGTGATATACTAATTTGCAGAGGAAATTCCTCGTGTTAGAGTAATCGGTTGTCTTGGTAGGATGTCGATTGCTCTATTTTTCTGTAAAATGTTCTCTATATACATCTCCGATAAATTCTAATAATTCACCAAGTCTATCTTCATCAATCCCTGAAGTTTTTCTTTCCGACTCACAAATTTTTTCCCATGCCTTTATATACTGTGGTGTTCTGGGATAACGTTCCTTACTTTCATTATCAACTGAATATATTTGGCTTTCTCCCTCGTTAACCAACAAGAATTCATGGAATTGACCTTGAAGTGTATCGCCTTCTGATGTACTCAATACTTCTAATATGTTGCAAATAGAGTAGAATAAACTCAATGCAGAATGATTATCCTCAACCATTTCTATTCCTCTTTCCATAGTTGTTTTGAAATAGTCATTCAACTCCTCTGTTACCTGTTCAAATAAAATTTCTAATCCATTCAGAAGTATTTCTGTATCAGATATACCACCACAATATTCGTAACAGCTCTTTATCACATTGAACATCTTTTCTGCTCTAGCATTCAGTCTTATGCTTTTTGTAGTTGCCATTTTATCCACCTCCCTTCTCTGTAAACATATTGTATTACAATTTGTTTATTAAGTCAAGTTAATATACAGCATTTACTCCTAACTTATTGATTGCTACTGATTGTACCAGTTTTATGTGTGACGAACGCGGCAATCTGCTTGTCATATATTTGTATTAACCTATCATAAGTAAATTTCGCTTTTAATTGAATTGCGCATTGCTAGTATTGCTTTGGTGTGATACAATGTCATTATATATGATGTTGTGTCATATGTCTATATGCCTTTTCATATGACTTTTTAATAGGAGGATTATATGGTAATAAACGATGGATTTATTTTTACAAATCAAGTTAGAGAATATTGTTTAGAAAATAAAGAGCTGAAAAATAGGGATAATAGTCCTTCGCTCAATGTTATCAAAAGTACAGGTTCTATAAAAAAAGTTACTTATAATCTTAGCGACCATATAGCTCTTATTGATATTTTAAGCGTAAACATTACTGATGATCGGGCAATTTTAAATTATATTTCTAAATATGGTCCACTGTTTCTTGATAAAAATAGAACCGATAATCTTAATGAAGTATCTGAAGAAGTAATCGATATTAATCATATAAAGTCTAACATTTTATTATTACAGTGCTTGGTTAATCTAATTACATCGCTACAAAAGCAAGATGATATAGGAATGGTAGTAAATGTAGCATTCCTATTATTAACAAAAACACCACTTGATGAACGTTATGCCGTTTGTTTTAGGCGATGGTTTCATGATCAAAGAAAAGATAACTATTTATACATTTATGGAGAATCAAAATTAAACCAGTATATTGATTATATGATTACATTATTAAAGAATAAAAGCCAAAAATTTTGGCTTTATCTACCAGAATATGATCAATGTCTCTCTCTGATTAATTATATAAATAATTGTTTTGACGTTAATTTTATTGAGCAACAAAATTTAGATTCTTTTCATACTAATGTTATTAATAATATTACTAGATTTCCACACGAGGCTTTGGATATTCTAAAATCCGTATGTATTTATACTATTGAAACAGAATTAAATAATTCATTATATTATATTAATCCTCGCATTAAAGTAATGAGTAATGGTAAACTTACTGGAGATTGGTATATCTCTGATCTATATATTGCATTATGTCTAGATATTTATTTAAGCTTTGCCTCTGATAAAACATTTCGAAAATGCATAAATCCAACTTGCAACCAATATTTTGAGGTTGATCCTGGAGATACTCGAAAAAAATATTGTTCTCCACGTTGTGCTCAACTTATGGCTAAACGAAAGCAACGAGAACGTGAAAAAGCAAAACGAGAGCAAGATAAATGTGATACTATTTAAATATTAGTATAAAAGAATATTAATTAATTTACAGATGATGGAGGTATTTATGCCAGTATTGACAAGCGAATACTTAAAATATAATCCTAAATTGCCTAGAATTTTATATCATTACTGTTCTATAGATGCTTTTTTAAGTATAATTCAAAATAAGTGTATTTGGTTATCAGATGCAGATACGACTAATGATACTACTGAATTAAATTATATATTTGATAATTTCTCAAATGTAATAGATGAAACATTAAAAAATTATGGAAATAGATATAGTAATGAATTGAAAAATATAATTAAAAAAATGTCTATAGAAATTATCAATAATTTAATTTCAAAAAAAGCTCCAATATCTAAATTTTCTAAAAACTTTTTATGTTGTTTTTCTGAGTCAAAAGATTTATTAAGTCAGTGGAGAGCCTACGGAAACGATGGAAAAGGGGTGGCCATAGGATTTAATTCAAGTTTATTATCTCAAATAGATTGTGATGAAACTTATGGTTTTACAAAAGTGATATACAGTCAAAAGATAATACACAGCTTTTTACATGCTGCTTTAGATGATAGATTTATGTGGGCAATAGACAGTAGCATTAATCACAAAACCGGAGATTTTGACCAAATTGAATTAATTAGTCAAATTGGAATGATATTAATTTCAATCTGGCAAGAAGGATTTGTTTTTAAACATAGCAGTTTCAGTGAAGAAAAAGAATGGCGAATATATAAAAACACTAAATCTACTAATTATAGTGTTGAAGATGGTATCGATGCTTACGGATATGCCGGATTTTTGGATGGTATTTTTTCAAATAATGATAAATATATGGGGAGATTTACAAGAAGTCAATTAAAATATAGAAGTACAAATGACAATATACGTCTTTATTTTGAAATAGGTTTTGAAAGTTGCAGAGAAAAAATGATAAAACAAATTATTTTAGGACCTAAATGTAGAATTAACATACTGGATTTAAAATTATTATTAACACAGAATAAATATATTGATAACATTGAATCAAAAGAAATAGAAATTATTAAAACTAATAGCCCCTATATATAATGCACTTATACCACCTCGTTTTATAAGTCAGTATATACTATAAGGTACTTATCCAAAAGAAAATATAATCGTTATAATATCATTTAAAAAGAAAATATGGTCTGGGAATAGATGGGAATCAAAGACTAACCGATAAAACAAAAAGGCGGCTCCAATGTGGAAACCGCCCTGTGATTATGCTACTATACCGGGATACTGTAATGCTCCATTGTTGTCAGGTTTAAACGTGATTTCTTTCGTTGCCATTCTTCCGTTCTGGTCGAGATAATAGAACTTACCGTCAATGTACTTTAATCCCTTGACCATGGCCCCATCTTCGCCCATGTAGTACCAATCGCCGTTATACTGATACCAGACGTTTGTTACCATGATTCCGGCAGCATTAAACCAGTACCATTTTCCATCTGTGTCCAGATACCAGCTGTTGCGGACCGGTTCGCCTGTGTTGCCAAGGTAGAAACGCCAGCCGTCTGAATCCTTTTCCCAGCCTGACTTTTTAACCGGTTCTGGTTGCTGTGCCACATCGTCTTGAATGTATCTGCGCACGCATACAAGGCCCTTACGCCAGCCACCAATGGCCCATGAATTGTATCTACTCTTGCAGTATGCCACAAGATCCTTATAAGATGGGTTTCCGCTTCCGTGTCCGCAGATAATACCGTTACCGCAGTACATTTCCACATGGCCTATCTTTTCAGGTCTGCTTGCGTCTGTGCCTGCGAATAAAAGCATATCACCTGGGCGGAGCCTGGAAGTATCCGGTATGCCGTCTGCGATATCTGCGTCAACGGTTGTGAGTTTGTATGAAGTGTACATTCCGGCTGTGTTAAGTATTCCGAATCCGTAGCCTGCTTCTTTGTATGCGTAGCTTATGGAACTGCTGCAATCACTGTAATACTTGCCGTCTTTGTATGGCGTATAGCAATAATCGCGCAAGTTCTGGTTATAAATATTTCGCCCGATTATGATATCGTATTTGCCGCATACTGCCTGCCTTTTTGACTCTGCTGTCATAGTTATTCCTCCAATCTAAAAAGGACCCAGGATTACCCCAGGTCCATAAAGTTGTGACATTACAACCGTTGCGACGGTCGCAACAGATTATTCCACTTGCTTGTCGATCTTATCTTTTAGAACTGCTATGTACTTACGTAACCATTCAGGCACGGGCGCGCCCATTCTTCCGGCATTTTCGATAATGGAAAGCGATTCATTCAAAATATACCATACTGTTACTAATAGCCCGAACAAGGCCGTTGCGGGCATTTTAATATTTAATTTGGCTGATACTGATACAATGACGTAATCAATTACCATTGCAACAGCAATTGTGCTAATGTATCCAATTTTTTTAATAATGCCTTTTGCTCCCTTTTTGCTGTTCCAGCCATAGTTTTTATCATCCGGGTGATCCAGTGATTCAACTTGGCTTGCGAGCATGCCTGATATGTAATCAATGAACATCATAACAGCAAGAATACATAATACCGGGTATAAAATTCCCAGTTTTGCACTTAAAAACGCTCCAACTCCTGCAAGTGCTGTCTGAATCATTATAGCAATCTCTTTTTTCATTCTATTGTGCCTCACTCTTCTTTAATTTTCACTTAACCATTTTTCAGTCTTTGCCAACCAGTAAGCAGGAACCTGTTCAATTGTCATAATACTGTTCCTGATTCTTTTTCCGTAAAACTCGCCCATTATACTGTCCCTCCTTCTGCAAGCTTTCCAACAACTTCTCCCATGTCTGCGATAGCTCCGTCCTGTGTCTGCTGACCTGCTTCTACATTCTCCAGACGTTTTTCAATGTCAGTCTTTTCACGCAGAGAAATGGTAATATGTATACCGTCTTCTTTTACTTCCCATGATCCGGGATGCAGAACAAGATCAGTGTAATTTCCTACGGTAAGCCCCTCTCCTGTCTGCACTTGAACGCTTGAAAGGTTTTCCGGTGTCAGCTTCGGCATTAGGGTAGCCGCCTCTGCCCAATCTTTACATACGGTAGTCATACTTGAAAGTCCAGCTCCGGCCAGTAATTCAATTGCGGTTGTATCCGCTAAAATAAATTTATCCATAATATTCCTTTCTGCCTTTCGGCATAAAAATAAGCCCCTATCGGGACCATGGTTTACAAGTTTAGTTAGGTAAATAGCAATTTTAAAAAGTGACAATTGGCTTGTTACTAATGATATTTCCACCAGAATCAACTTTTGCAGCATTTAACCCAGTGTCACTTAATATTATCTCTGTAATACTACCGTCTTGCATATAATTAGCAATTATCGTCCCGTAATCTGCGCTGCTGCTGGAATTTTTTATTATTTGCGTATGACCGAGGTTTCCAGTCACTTTTAGATGCAAACTACCGGCAGGTAATTTATTATTTAACTCATCGTTCAACCCATTTAAATTGCTATTTGTTTGAGCAACAGCACTTACTAAATCATTTATTCCTGACGGCAGATTACTTGTATCTCCGATTTTGTCGTTAAGTATTTTTCCTGCTGCCGCATCAAGTGGAGCAACTCCTGCAACTGTGGTCAAAAAATTATTTATAAGATCGTTTTTTACTAACATATATTGTGCAAGATACGCGTCTATTGCTTTTAATCCAGTTGCAACCGGATTTCTTGTGCTTTGCAAGTCATTCTTTGTTAATCCTGTTGCACCTACTTCGCCTTGTAATATTTCAATAAGAGATTGTAGGTAATCTATTTTTGTCTGCCCTTCATCAACAATTTGCTGCAGCTGTGAGATGTAAGGACCTGCATTAAATGACTTATCATGCAACGGATCATATCGACAGATAAAAGAAAATTTATTTGACGATATCTGCCCGTCAGTATAAACAAGTTTAACATCAGCAAGTATTGTACCAGGCACTTGTAATTCATTTCCCTGGAACGGATAAGTATATGTCGCAACGCTTTTAGACATATCTGCACCGGTTACAACATAACCATTTGGGAGAGTAAACACAATGTATGCCCTCTGTGCATTTGTAACATACGAGCCGTTTACTTTTACACGAATGCTAAATTGAATCTGCCCATAATCACCTTGTGTAAATACGTATTGTGTTTCAAGTACCGAACTGTCATTTGCGTTCAGTTCAATGTCGTAGTTCATCTTATACCACCTTTCCGAGTATTACATAGGTTTTAGCCACGCGAGCCACAAGCACCTTATCATTGGCAGTAGGCGTGTATGATTGGAGATATTTATAAGGCTTTTGGCTTGCCGCGGTTTCTCCATAAAATCTGAGATATGGTCTGCCACCCGTAACATTGTCAACTACTGCCATGCGATATGCTTTATCATCTTCAAACAGTAATCTCATTTCGTCAAGCTGTTCACCCGGATTGCTATAATTCATAGTTTCACCACCCTCTTTAAAGTGTGTGTCATGGTTCCGCCAACGCTTAAATCCATTTCCCACGCATACTCAATATATTTGTTTCCCACTCCAAGTCCGTCCTCTCCAACGTAAACACAGTCTCGGTAAGAATGATGCGGCATTAAAGCCGTAGGCAGTATAACAGCATCGTAAGTCTGGCTTTTTTCAATGGCAATACGCCTGACCAGATCATTAAGCGTGGATTGATCGGCTATGTCGTTTACGCTTTCTATGTCTACCACATTACGCCCACGATTAACTGTTGATATTACGCTTGCTACGCTGTCATTTGTATACTGGCTCCTTAACTCCACGCCGTCAGGATCGTCAGTATATCGCACAAATATGTTAGGCACATTGTAAATGTCAACGCTTTGCTTTGCGCCGCCTTTTATAATACTCCTGTCGTTTGTTTGGTAAGCCTGCTCAGTCTGGCGGTTAAGTGGCTCAACATATCTGCGACTGACGGCATATCCACGGTTGTCAAAATGTAAAGGCTCATAGTTGATAGCAGTCAGCAGTGAATTGATGATATCCAGTTTGCTTGTGCCGATCTCAAATTCTAAGGCCGTGCTTACTGTGAGAATAGATGTTTCAATGTTTGTCTTTTTAATTCCTGCCGCCGTTATAATGCTTCGTACCTGAGTAACGTAATTTGTTCCAGCTGCAATGAATAATCTGGTTGTGATCTTATCCTCTTTTAAAATCGTTCCGTAGTCATAGCAATCTACTTGCTGCAACACTCCGCTGTCTTGTCTGGACCTTTCTGGGCTGCTCATGATATAAGTACCAAGTGGATATTCAAGCCAGCCAGTAGGCGATTTTAACCGGAAGAAAGGACGCACCCTTAAGTCTACTGTTTTAAGGTCTACGTCCCCTATTTCCCTGATTGTAAGCGAAGCAGTCCCCATTATTTCCTGAGAACTGTCAAACCGGATGTTTCCGCTCACATTTTCAAGGTCTTTTAGCTTAACTTCGTTTTTGTCGAGCAATTCATACCGGAAATTAATGGTGCGGTCAGATTCAAGCATATTCAGCACTTCTTCATGGGTATAACTGCCTTGTGCAAGGCTATACATCAAATCTCACCTCCAAGCTATAATCAATCTGGCTTAATGATATTTCCACGTTCTTTCCGGTATTAAATAAAGTGTTTTCGTGCTCAAACTCACTGATATCGCAGCAGAAACACGTTTCTGAATTTCTAAATAAGTAAATCCCGTTAAGTCCGTATAGCGTCTTTATCTTTTCGGCATTGGCATTACTGAGATAGAACGATGTGCCTATTCCGGTTTCCTTATGTATTCCAGCTTCTTTTACCGGATAAGTACGTCCTTCGTATTTTACAAGTTCCGCCTCGTTTGAAAATTTTGATTTTATACTGTTGAACCAATCACTGTCTGATTTGTAAATCTCAATGTAGTCACCTGGATTGTTTATTTCAGATAGTAACGCGCCTTTGTACTTCACCTTAATTGATTGCTTTCCGCTGTCTGCGTAGCTGCCGTTGTGCGCCCTGATAAAGTACTCATACATAACATCAGACTTTACAGCATAATCAGTATATTCAGATCCGGTAAAACGTCCAATAGGAATAAACGTGACACCATCTTCTGAACGATAAACAATCTTATCTGCCGCCGTGGAGGTTGTGCTTATCAATATGCCGCCATGTGTGACAGATAAGGCCATATCTGGCGTGTTTGGCACCGATGCTGATATAGCAAACACCTTTGCGCTTTCGTCTGACCACACGCCATATACGCTGCCTATGCGCATCTTGACAGTGTATGTGCCATTGGGAAATACCATGTTTGGAATATAAGAACTTTTTAATCCTCCAGGCATATCACCGCTGTCATGAATAAGCGTTGCTCCTTGATAAATCCATATGCCCCATGATTTCTGCCTTTACCTCAGAAAACAGTTTATTCACGTCAAAGGCAACGGCATATCCTTTGATTTTTCCAATGTCTTCCTGTTTTCTTCCGCCGCCGTACAAAACACCGGTTGACATTTGCGGCGTGATTTGCACTTGCATTGGTTCACCAAATGGTTTTACTTCTCCGTATGTAGTGCCGGAAGTAGTGTCCGCAGTAAGCAAACAATATACTGGCTTTTTTATGTTAATTCTGTTCGATTTAACTGATGCCATTTAAGTTATATCCTCCTTTACATGTTTAAAGTTGAAATTTGCTCGCCACACCTTTCCATTCGTGTCAAAAGTTATTGTCAAGTCTGGTATGGTGCAATATTCATTTAATGAAATAGCTTGTTTTAACAACGTGGCGTAGGATACCAAAACATCACGTTCCTGGCACCAGATATCTATTTCATAAGTGTCTGACGCTTCTGTTTCTTTACCGCCGCCCGAAAGTTCTGTTTCTTCCGTGGATTTATACCAAGTTGCGCATGGATAAAGAAGCGGTTCTGACAAATCAATTACTGGAATATCCAAGGTGGATTTTATTAAGGCTTCAACGTCCATCACTGCACCACCTTTTTCATAATTTCATAAATTGCATTGTTTATATCGCCTTGCGAAGCCTGCAACGCCCGTTCCATAAATTTAGTCCCAGGTACGAACGTGTGACCGTCTCTTGCAATGTTATTGGCTCCATTTTTT
>JAAOXG010000058.1 GCA_013036995.1 Lacrimispora defluvii | reverse complement strand
TATGTGCGAAGTTTGAGTAATTGTGATAAAATGGGTGAAGATTTTACGTTGGGACAGGAAGGATAAATATGAAATTTAAAAACTTTTGGGGACATTTTTGTACCATTCATATACACAAAATCCGGGTTATGAAAAATTGCTTTCGGGTAGGGCTGATAAAACAGGGTCTGCTTCACGATCTTTCCAAATACAGTCTGGAAGAATTTATACCAGGTGTCTTATATTATCAGGGAAACAGAAGTCCCAATGCGGCTGAAATTGAAGAAAAAGGCTTTTCCAAAGCATGGCTACATCATAAGGGACGAAACAAGCATCACTGTGAATACTGGATCGATTTCTCCATGGATCCGTCAAAAGGAATGATTGGTTATAAAATGCCCCTTAAATATCTGGTCGAGATGGTCATGGACCGGATTGCAGCGTCTAAGACCTATAAGGGAAAAGATTATACGGATGCATCTCCATGGGAATATTACGTACAGGGGAAGGCCTATATGATTGTTGCCCCTGAGACGGAAAGACTTTTAGAAACCCTTCTTATCATGTTGAAAGATGAGGGAGAGAAAAAAACATTTTCCTATATCAGAGAATTGTTAAAAAAAGGGGACTATTAAAGAAACTATGGAATTTCAAATCAGCAGGACAAGGCGTCCTTATGAATTTAATATGTGGAAAAGCCATTGGCACCCTTATTACGAACTGTTCTACCTGGTATCGGGGCATTGTAAAATATTTATTAATCACAGCTTATATTACCTGGAACCAGGTGATATGGTATTCATCACACCTGGTGAAATCCACCGGACCACTTATCATTCCAGTCCGGTCAGCGAAAGAATCACTCTGAGCTTTGATAAGGAATACTTAAATGACATGACTCAAAGCTGCGGTGCCCATCTGACCGATTCTTTATTTCAAAATTCCAAAGTCTCCATACCGGCAGGCAGCAGGTCCTACGCAGAAGAATTAATTCAGAAAATGGTTTATGAGGGAGCTGGTCAGGACGGATATTCTCCCATGATGATGAGAAATTATCTGTATGAATTACTGATTTTTCTTTCCAGGTGTCAGGAAGCCAGGTCGGATGCAGGAAAGATGGAGGTTGGAGAAAAAGCCATAGAAGAAGCGGCGGAATATATCTACCATAACTACGGAGCACCCCTGACTTTGAATGAAGTCGCAGAAATGATCCATATGAGTCCTGCCTATTTTTCCAGAAAATTTAAATCAGTAACCGGTTTTGGATTTAAAGAGTATTTAACCAATATCCGGATTCGGGAAGCTGCCCAGCTGTTAATCAATACTGGAAAATCTGTGACAGATATCGCACTTGAATGCGGGTTCGGTGACGGAAATTACTTTGGAGATGCCTTTAAAAAAATCAAAGGTGTATCTCCAAGAGATTTCCGGAAAATGCAGGGGATCCGATAAACGGCTCAGGAAGAGAGATGATCGAACAGGTGGCGGATATAAGCCTGAAGCTTCTCCTGATCCTGAAAGAACTTTGGATCATAGGCGAAATAGGTGATCTTATCTTTCCACTGATACTGAAAAACCGGCGTCCATAAAGGAGAAAACTGAGGTACATAGCAGCCGGTCTGCCGGATATAGCAGTTTTTTGCAGCCGCCTTTACCCGTGCTTCTTTGTCCACGTATTCTGCTACACTTTTATGAATGGCTCTGTCTTCATATATGAGATAATAGTAATTTTTATAATCCGGATAGAAGTATTTCAGCTCTCCCTCATACAGGTCGATGAGAAGGGTGAGCTCTCTGCCGTCAGCTGTTGCCCTCACCATGGAATTGGCTTTTGAAAATCCCACAGGAACAGAAAAACCATTTTCAAGGGTCAGTTTAAGAAGATGCTGCTCCCGTCCGAGTAAATCAGGATTGATAATAAGCTCCTGGCTTGACAATGAAAAATCGTGCTCCAGAAAATCCGGGTAGTTCAAAATGGGGAGAATTAACGGCATACCTTTTAAATCGTCTTCATTATGTAGGATCAGCAAATCAAAAAGGTACTGGTCCCTGGAGAATAAGTAATCTTTATAAACTTCAATCAGCTGTCCGCCGGAATAAAGATCCTTCCGTTCCACACCCAAGAATGCTTCAATGGCTTTCTGCTTCATGCTTGAAAGACCTAAAAGGTTCCGGTATGGACGGATTTTTTTATAGATATCCAGACTTTCGGTGCCTGAAAAATCATAGTCAAATCCGTAGGCGCGGCAGCGCTTTAACAGATAGGGAATATCAAATCCATCCCCGTTAAAATGGATTACCTTATTAAAGCTTTTAAGAAACTCGAAAAATGTTACAAGAAGCTCTTTTTCCGAATCCAGAGTATCGGCAAACCATTGAACCAGATTCCAGACCCCGTTCCTGTAATAGACACATCCAATTAAGTAGAGAGTGGAATACTCCCCTGAAAATCCGGTGGTCTCGATGTCAAAGAACAGAAGTTCCTCCCGGTTTCCCAGACGGTGAAGGGGATAGGTCTCTTCAAAGGCTATTTGTTTTTTTAGAGTGATCATCAGCAGTATCTTCCTTTCTTTTCGCTTCTTATTATAGCCAAAGCTTTCTGGTTCGTCAACGGAGTATAGAATATTTGTTCGATCAATTACTTGCATATCAACTGGCAGTATGCTATGATAAAAATCAAAGGAATGGTTTTACAAAAGTATTTGCAAGGCATAAAAGGAGAACTGCAGAGTGATTTCTTTCGTAAAAGGACCGATTGCCGAGATGACAGGAGACTGTGTTGTAATTGAGTGCGGGAACGTCGGGTATGAAATTTTCATTCCCCTGTCTGTATTTGAGAAGCTTCCGGGTGTCGGCAGGGAAGTAAAGTTATATACATATTTTCAGGTGAGAGAGGATGCCATGTGTCTCTACGGCTTCTTGTCCCGCCAGGATCTAAAGATGTTTAAGCAGCTGATCAGTGTGAATGGAATTGGCCCCAAAGGAGCACTGGGAATTTTGTCTGCCATGGATCCGGATGATTTAAAAAGAGCGGTGATATCAGGAGATGCAAAGGCTATTTCCAGGGCGCCTGGCGTGGGTGCGAAAACTGCTCAGAGAATTATTCTGGATTTAAAGGATAAGATTGATATAGAAGATATGATCCCGGCTGCCTTTAAAGAGGCGGCCAATGATCCGGGAAAAGAGACCGGAGTCACTGGCGAGGCCATTGATGCGCTCACTGCACTTGGTTATTCTCCTGCGGAAGCCGGACGTGCGGTACGTCAGGTAGAGGTAACGGACACCATGTCTGTGGAGGATGTCTTAAAGGCTTCCTTAAAGCATTTGGCATTTATATAGAATATAACAGGGTATGGCGAAGATGGAGCGTAGAATAATAACCACAGAGTTAACAGAAGAGGATAAAAAGATTGAACCGAATTTAAGACCCAGAAGTCTGAATGAATATATCGGACAGGAGAAGATACGGACCAATTTAAAAGTATATATTGAAGCGGCAAAAGCCAGAGGAGAATCCTTAGACCATGTATTGTTCTATGGCCCTCCTGGACTTGGAAAGACTACTCTTTCCGGTATTATTGCCAATGAGATGGGCGTGAACATGAAAGTTACTTCAGGTCCTGCCATAGAAAAGCCAGGTGAGATGGCAGCTATTTTAAATAATCTTCAGGAAGGCGATGTTTTGTTTGTGGATGAGATTCACCGCTTAAACCGGCAGGTGGAAGAAGTTCTCTATCCCGCCATGGAGGATTTTGCCATTGATATCATGCTTGGAAAAGACTCGGCAGCCAGATCCATCCGGCTGGACCTTCCTAAGTTTACCCTGGTGGGAGCCACCACCAGAGCAGGGCTTTTGACGGCACCCCTTCGGGATCGTTTTGGAGTAGTTCAAAAGCTGGAATTTTATACACCAGATGAATTAAAGATTATTGTATCCCGATCCGCAGATGTTCTGGGAGTGGAAATCGAGGATGAGGGAGCGGCGGAGATTGCCAAGCGTTCCAGAGGGACACCAAGACTGGCAAACCGCCTGTTAAAGAGAGTGCGGGATTTCGCCCAGGTTAAGTACCGTGGAGTGATTACCAGGGAAGTGGCTGATTTCGCTCTTGATATACTGGATGTGGATAAATTCGGGCTGGATTATAACGACCGCGCAATTCTAACCACAGTAATTGAAAAATTTGCCGGAGGTCCCGTAGGTCTTGATACCCTTGCTGCTGCTTTGGGTGAGGATGCGGGGACACTGGAAGATGTATATGAACCCTATCTTCTGATGAATGGATTTTTAAACCGGACGTCCAGAGGACGGGTGGCGACGGAACGGGCTTATGGGCATCTTGGTATCCCCATGGAGTTATAACTGCCTGAATTTTAGAACTTTCCTAACTGTGTAAAGTATGATATAGTAAAGAAAGAGCAAATGATAACAGGGAGAGAACAACATGGATTCCAAGCAATATACAGAAGTTTTGATTGATGGCAAGATTTATGCACTTGGCGGCAGTGAAGAAGAAGGGTATATACAGCGCCTTGCCAGCTACATCAATGAGATGATCATAACTTTAAAACGTCGGGAAGGATTCACGAAGCAGAGTGCAGAATACCAGAACGTTATGATAGAGTTAAATATGGCAGATGATTACTTTAAAGCCAGAGAACAGATAGCAAGGCTGGAGCAGCAAAAAACTGAGATGGAGAAGGAAACCTACAGTTTAAAGCATGAGCTGGTTGCAACTCAGATGAAGCTGGAGGCAGTGAAAACAGAACTGGCTGGTTTAAAGAAATCTTCCGGTTCAGACAGGAATGAATAAGGCAGGAGGGGGTGTTTCACGGATTTTCCGTGACCTCCTCTTTTTTATCAATCAGAATTTAATTACTGAAAATTTTGGAGGCAGATGTGAAAAAAATAGTTGAGATCCTTGCTCCGGCAGGCTCGTTTGAAAGCATGAAGGCGGCAGTAGCCGCAGGCGCAGATGCAGTATATATTGGAGGAAGCCGGTTCGGAGCCAGAGCATTCGCAGAAAATCCAGGAGAGGACAAGCTGCTGGAGGCAATTGACTATGTCCATCTTCACGGTAGAAAACTCTATTTAACTGTCAATACTCTTATGAAGGAACAGGAGATGAAGGAACTTTATGAGTATCTTCTTCCTTACTATCGTCAGGGACTTGATGCTGTTATTGTACAGGACTTAGGAGTGCTTTCCTTTGTAAGGGAATATTTCCCGGATCTTCCCATTCATGCCAGTACCCAGATGACCATTACCGGAGTTTATGGAGCCGGGCTTTTAAAGGAGCTTGGTGCAGAGCGGGTCGTAACTGCCAGGGAACTGTCTTTAAAAGAGATCCGGCAGATCCACCAACAGGTTGATGTAGAGATCGAAAGCTTTGTCCATGGGGCTCTCTGCTATTGTTATTCCGGCCAGTGTCTTTTCAGCAGTCTCATCGGAGGCAGAAGCGGGAACCGTGGAAGATGCGCCCAGACCTGCCGTCTTCCATTTGATGTAAAAGATAAGGGAAAGACTCTTGGGAAAAAAGAGGAGCGCTACTGCTTAAGTCTGAAGGATTTAAGCACACTGGATCTGATACCCGATATGATTGAGGCCGGCGTATATTCCATGAAGATCGAGGGAAGAATGAAAAGTCCCAGATATACGGCAGGGGTGGTAAGCATTTACCGCAAATATGCTGATCTCTATCTGGAAAAAGGCAGAAGCGGTTATAAAGTAGAAGACGGAGACAGAAAAGTACTTCTGGATCTGTTTGACAGAGGTGGACAGACAGACGGTTATTATAAGAAACATAATGGCAGGGATATGATTGTATGGAAGGAAAAACCGTCATTCAGGGAGGGGAATAATCAGTTATTTGACATGCTTGACCGTGAATATGTGAATAAGCAGTTAAAAGTGCCCGTTACCGGTAAGATTTTGCTTTCAGAAGGAGAAAGGGCTTCCCTGATCCTGGCGTCACAGGAGCATCGCATTGTGATAGAAGGAGATCTGGTAATGACGGCTTTAAACCAGCCCATGTCAGAAGAAAAGGTGTTAAAGCAGCTGAATAAAACAGGGAACACTCCATTTTTATTTGAGAATCTGGAGGCAGAGATTAAAGGCAACGTCTTTGTTCCAGTTCAGGCACTCAATGATTTAAGGCGCAGAGGTCTGGAAGAACTGGAGGCAGACATACTTCGGGAATACAAAAGGGAATACCCACAAAATGAATCTTCTGGTAAAGGTAATGATGTTTTAAAAGTCCCGGTATCTAAGCCTGCAAAACTTACTGTTTCTCTGGAAAAACCAGAATGTTTTGATGCAGTGGTCTATAATCCCAATGTAAACAGACTTTATATAGAAGCAGCTCATTTTGAACCGGAACGGTGGAATCAATATGTAAATGTGTGCCATGAAAAGGGAAAAGAGTGTTATCTGACCATGCCTCATATTTTTCGTACAGAAGCCCAGCTGTTCTTTGACCGTCATCAGAATTATTTAAAAGAAGCCGGATTTGACGGTTTTTTAATCCGTTCCATGGAAGAACCGGGCTATTTAAAGAAGGCAGGCATAGAAGGAAATCTTATTTTTGATTTCGGCGTATATGGAATGAATAACCAGGCACAAAAGATGCTTAAGAGCCTTGGTGCAGATGAGATCACCTGGCCAGTGGAATTAAACAGCAGAGAATTGGAAAAGCTAGAGATTCCAGGAGAGCTGTTAATCTACGGTCGTCTTCCAATGATGGTGACGGCACAGTGCATTCACCAGGGAATGGATCGGTGTGATAAGACACCGGTCGAATTAAATATAAAAGATCGTATGGGAAAAGAATTTCCTGTAAGAAACCATTGTGCATTTTGCTACAATTCAATTTATAACACAGCACCCCTTTCTCTTTTGGGATTAAGTGATACCGTGAGTTCTTTGTCACCCGCCTCTTTAAGACTTCAATTTACAACTGAGGGTCCAAGAGAGACAGAAACGATTGTTAAGGCTTTTTCCGACGAGTTTCTAAGGGGGAAAAAGGCAGAAGTCAATCTGCCGGAATTTACAAGGGGACATTTTAAACGCGGTATTGAATAGGTGATTTATGATTAATCTGATAATAGATGTATCCCGGTATCTGATGATACTGCTGATCGCTTTATACACATATTTAAATTTTAGATATTTTTCTTTTCAGGATGATAAGAGAAAAAACAGCATTTGCAGGCGGCAGAACATTTTGATGTTTCTGATTCATCTTCTGGCGTATGGAATCATCTGGCTGGAGACAGAAGATGAGCGGATGCTTGTTTTCTATGGAGCACAGGTCCTGTTCTTTTTTGCTTACCTGTTTTTATACCGGCTATTTTACAGAAACCGATCAAAACTTCTGGTCAATAATATGTGTATGCTTCTATCCATAGGCTTTATTATGCTTACCAGATTGTCATTTGACAAAGCGGTAAAGCAGTTTACCATTGTGGTTGTGGCAGCGGCAATAACCTGTATTATACCTTTTATCATTGACAGAGTATGGCAGCTAAGTAAGATCCCCTGGGTTTATGGCATAGGAGGTGTGATCCTTCTAGGAATCGTGTGTGTCGCTGGGACCACAAGCTATGGAGCCCAGCTTTCCATCGGGGTTGCTGGATTTTCCTTCCAGCCGTCTGAATTTGTAAAGATCAGCTATGTTTTTTTTATCGCCACCATGTTTTACCGCTCTGTCAGTAACCGGACAATTCTTTTAGTCAGTGGAGTTTCTGCGCTACATGTGCTGATACTGGTGCTTTCCAAGGATTTAGGCAGTGCACTGATATTTTTTATAACCTATGTGTTTATGCTTTTTATAGCAACTGGTAAATGGCGATACTTAATTGGAGGAACGGTGGGAGGAATTTTAGCATCTACATTTGCATTCCAGTTATTTAGTCATGTAAAGACCAGGGTTGCGGCGTGGCTGAATCCATGGTCTGATATTGCTGGAAAAGGATATCAGATCAGTCAGTCCCTGTTTGCCATAGGAACAGGCGGCTGGTTTGGGATGGGGCTTTACCGTGGGATGCCAAGAAAAATCCCGGTTGTGGAAAAAGATTTTATATTTTCTGCCATATCAGAGGAAATGGGTGGAATTTTTGCCCTCTGTGTCCTCTTAATATGCCTTGGCTGCTTTTTACAGTTTATGATGATTGCAGGGAATATGCAGGCCGTGTTTTATAAGCTTATTGCCTTTGGGCTGGGTATGATTTATGCAATTCAGGTCTTTCTAACAGTAGGAGGAGTGACCAAATTCATTCCTTCAACTGGTGTCACCCTTCCTCTTGTCAGTTATGGGGGAAGTTCGGTGCTAAGTACCTTTATTATTTTTGGAATTATCCAGGGACTTTATATTCTAAAGCGCAATGAAGAGGAAGAGGACCAATATGAAAGCTAATGCGAATCCAAAAGCAAATCATCAGATCTTAATTCTTACCTATGGAATTGTTTTGTTATTTATAGGTCTGGTGGTTTATTATGGATACTTTCTTCAGGTGAAGAGCGACAGTGTAATAAATAATTCCTATAATGCCAGACTGGACAGCTTTGCAGACCGGGTAGTAAGGGGAGAGATCAGGAGCAGTAATGGCCAGGTTCTTGCCCGGACTGATGTGGACGGGGAAGGGCATGAGACCAGGGTTTACCCATTCGATTCCATGTTTGCCCATGCAGTGGGATATTCGGTTAACGGAAAGACCGGGCTGGAGGCCCAGTCTAATTTCTATCTGCTTACCAGCCATGTCAATATCATTGAACAGGTGATTAATGAATTGTCTTCAAGGAAAAACCAGGGAGATAACGTGGTGACAACCCTGGATGTGGATCTTCAGAAAAAGGCGTATGAAGCACTTGGAAAAAGAAATGGGGCAGTTGTTGTCATGGAACCTGATACAGGTAAGATTCTTGCCATGGTATCAAAGCCTGATTATAATCCCAACACGATTTTAAGTGACTGGAATAGCCTGGTTGCAGAAGAAAATACATCAGGACAGCTGTTAAACCGGGCAACCCAGGGACTATATCCGCCAGGTTCCACTTTTAAGATTGTTACGGCTCTGGAATACATCCGGGAAAATCCTGAAAGCTATAAAGATTATGTTTTTGACTGTGACGGGATTTATGAAAATGGGGATTACTCCATCAAATGCTATCATGAGACCGCACATGGACATCAGAATTTCACCCAGGCATTTGCCAACTCCTGCAACGGAGCATTTTCAAATCTTGGTCTTATGTTGGATTTAAGCGGTTTGAGGAACACATCGGAGCAGTTACTGTTTAACACAGATCTTTCTCTGCCGTTTCCTTCCAACAGAAGTTCTTATATCATGGCACCTGGTGCTGACACGTGGCAGATACTTCAGACTGCCATTGGTCAGGGACAGACCCAGATTACTCCTCTTCATAATGCCATGATTACTGCAGCCATTGCCAACGGGGGAACTTTGATGAAACCTTATCTGATCGACCATGTGGAGAATGCCGGAGGAGATATCATTAAGAAATTTGTACCCCAGGCTTATGGAAATATCATGACTGCGGAAGAATCAGCCAAAATAACAGAACTGATGCAGGCTGTAGTAACGGAGGGAACCGGATCTGCGCTTCGGACAGATGCCTATACAGTGGCAGGAAAGACGGGGTCAGCGGAGTTTGATAAAAACAAAGAAACTCATGCCTGGTTTGTGGGATATGCTCCAGCAGATCATCCAAAGATAGCTGTCAGCGTGATTGTAGAAGAGGGAGGATCTGGGGGAAAAACTGCCGCACCCATCGCCAGATCGCTTTTTGATTTATATTTTTCCAGATAAGGTCAGCGATTACACACTTGCATATCATTATAAAAAGAGGTATACTATAGCCAGTCTGTGAGACACACCAAAATCGGGATCCCCATGGATTCACGGTTTCACTCTGGAGGAATTGCAATGATAGAAGCAACGAGTTGTGGCGGTGTGGTTATTTTTCGAGGTAAAATTCTGGTTTTATATAAGAATTACAAAAACAAGTATGAAGGTTGGGTTTTGCCAAAGGGAACAGTAGAAGCGGGTGAAGAGTATAAAGAGACGGCGCTTCGGGAAGTTAAGGAAGAGACCGGAGTAAGTGCGTCCATTATCAAGTACATTGGTAAGAGTCAGTATTCTTTTAATACGCCTCAGGATATGGTGGAAAAGGATGTATACTGGTATCTCATGATGGCCGACAGCTATTACAGTAAACCACAGCGGGAAGAATATTTTATTGATTCAGGATACTATAAGTTCCATGAAGCGTATCATCTTCTGAAGTTTTCCAACGAAAAGCAGATTTTGGAAAAAGCATACAATGAATATCTGGATTTGAAGAAGAGCAACCTTTGGGGTAATAAAAAGTATTTCTGAAAGAAGTCAGAGTTATTTTCCTGACTGTAAAAAGAGCCGGAAAAGCTTCTGCCAAAACTTTTCCGGCTCTTCTCTATTTGATTGTTAAAAGGTTAATTCCAGATCTCTGAATTTAGCCATCAGTGTCTCAGGATTAAGTTCAAAGATCAGTCCTTCCCGTTTTTCACTTTCCATAACTCTGCCTAAATAGGAACAATGATTAACCATAGGGTCTTCGTGACGTTCGGAGATAATATCCAGATCCTCAACTGCCACGATTTCGTCTACAACTATACCCCACTGGATTCCATCAAGTATCAAAACCATCTCTTTATAAATAGTAGAACGGAACAGTTCCTTTGTCTGATCCAGAAGTTTTAAAATAATCGGCATGGATTCGCCTTTTACCCGCTTTAAGACCGTTTGCAAACATTCGGATTCCTGACAGTTTTCACAGTCTCTTTTGCAGTCTTCTGCCTCAGCAGCCGCCTTGTGAAGTTTCTCATGAGGTTCTTCGATTTTTTTTAGATGATTAATAATTGACTGGTTATCCGTGGTAAAATTATCGTACCATTTTCCAAATGCACACTGGTGGGAATCTTTTGCCAGATTAAAGGAGCCCCCTTCTTTGATATATCTCTCCAGCTCATTGACCCAGTTGATATGATCCTGTTTTCTGGCATCAATCATCTGTTCAAAGTCTCTGCATTCTTCCGTGATGGGCTTTAAACCAAACGTAATGCGTAAATCCATCATATTTATGACCTGGTTCCGGTACTTAAACATTCCGGTAACATTCGCTGGTGCGGCAGGAATGGTGCTGTATTCCGGCAACTGTAAAATTGTGGATATGTATTTGCTGTTTATGCAGTATAAGGAGCCTGCAATTTTAAATATAATGTAGGGGCATTTAATCTCTTTTTCCATTCTCTTACGTACCTTACCTTTTTTATTTGCTGTTAATGTTTATTATAAATCTTATTTCCCTATACTTCAACGGGTTTTTGGAAAATATATGTTAAAACTTGAGGAATGTACTATGAATAACTGGAAAATCAGGGTATAATGAGTTAGGATATCTGATTAGATAAGCTTGGAGGAGAGAATTATGCTAAAGTATTTCAGCGGAGATATCTTTAATTCCGATGCGGACATTATCTGTCATCAGGTGAATTGCCAGGGAGTATTTGGACGGGGAATTGCCGGGCAGATTAAAACGATGTTTCCTGAGGTAGAGAAGACATATCGGATTATTACAAAACAGTGGCAGGAGCAGGCCGGCGGAATTACCTCCGGTTTATTAGGAAGGGTTTCGGCGCAGCCGGTTGAATTAAATGGCCGGTGGTTTTTGATTGCCAATCTTTATGGACAGGATAATTATGGAAAGAATGGAATTTATACGGATTACAGAGCGCTTTTGCAGGCTGTGACTGAGATCCGGGATTTTGTAGATGTCAGAGGTAAACTGGAAAAGGTGGCATTTCCCTATGGAATCGGCTGTGGGAATGCAGGTGGAGACTGGGATAAAGTGGAAGAGATTATAAGCAGCTGCTTTTCGGATTACCAGGGTGAAGTTCAGATTTGGAAAAATGATTCACAATCATAAATATCATTGCAGCATAAAGTCAGCAAAAATATCCGGGAGGAACGAATATGGCAAAAGTCAGCTCTTTAAGCCGCAGTATCACTGCTTTTTATGTGGAATGGAGTGCGCTCAATCACTATTTATCATCTTATGAATGCGATAGAAATGGTCTGCCCTATGTTGGTTTTTCAGACCCCCGCGTTCAAAAGCTGTGGAAGGGACTGTCTGCTCAGGAGCGGAAGGAAATCATGAAACGGCTGGGCGCAAAGAATGAAACGGAATTGCAGAATTATTTTACTTAATTCCGTCTGGAACGGAAAAGAATGGAGTTATAGATGTCAGAAAAAAAATTTGTGGTTGTAGATGGCTCATCCATGCTGTCAACCTGTTATTATGCAGTTTTGCCCAGAGAGATCATGTTTGCCAAGACAGAAGAGGAGAAACTGAAGCATTATGATAAGATTCTTCATGCAAAGGATGGAACGTATACCAATGCTATCTTTGGTATGCTTAAGATGATAGTATCCCTAATGAAGAAACAGCAGCCCGACCACATCGCCTTTGTTTTTGATAAAACCAGAGATACCTTTCGCAGAGAACTGTATTCTCAATATAAAGGGACAAGAGGGTCAACGCCGGATCCGCTAAAAGAACAGTTTGTACTCATGGAACAAATTTTGGAGGAAGCAGGATTTAAAGTGCTTTACAGCGATCAGTATGAAGCAGATGATTATGCGGGAAGTCTGGTTATGAAATTCAGGGAGCAGATCCCCATGGTTGTTTTGACCAAGGATCATGATTATCTTCAGCTGGTAAGTGATGAGCATAATGTGCGTGCGTGGATGGTTCAGTCCCGCCAGGAGAAAGCGGACGAGCTTTATAAAAAATATTATTCTTTTTACGGCTTTGCCAAAGAAGAGATTAATCTTCCGGAAAAAGTATTCGAGTATACATCGGATACGGTTCTGCAAGAGGAAGGTGTAAAGCCGGAGCAGATTCCGGATTTAAAAGGAATACAGGGTGATGCTTCTGATAATATTCCAGGTGTGAAAGGGGTCAGCAGTGCAGCACCTATACTGCTTCAAGAATATGGAACTGTAGAGAATATTTATGCGGCCATACACGAAGTGGAATCAGATAAAAAACGGTTAAAGGATCTTCAGGATTTCTGGAAAAATGATCTGGGTATTTCAAGATCTCCGTATAAAGCCATGACTAAGACCAGTGAAGACGAACTTTGCGGTGAAAAGGCAGCCTTATTGTCCAAACTTCTTGCCACCATGAAAACAGATATAGAAATTGACTTTCAATTAGAAGATTTTAACGTTTCTTCCTATATGGAAGGGAAGATTCGGGAATGGCTGATCAGGCTGGATATAAAAGAAGCATCCATCTTTGGTAACGGAAAGTAAATCCTCTGCTGTATTTTTTTTTAGGGTTTGGAGACAATCATACAGAATGTCCCGATTTTTTGTAAAGGAGAAATAAAAATGAATAAAACTTATGAAAACTTGTCTTCCATATTAGAAAAGACAATGGCTCTGCAGACTGCTCTCGTTCTTTTTGAGTGGGATAACGAGACACTGGCTCCGGAAGAATCAGGATCTTATACGGCCAGAGTGATTGGTACTCTTTCTGAGGAGTATTACGGTTTTATGACTGGTGATGAAATGGGAGATGCCATTGCAGCCTGTGAAAAAGAAACTGATTTATCAGAGATCCAGCAGGCAGTTCTTAAAGGTGCAAAGGAAGCCAGAGAGGAACTGATCTGCATCCCCAAAGCTGAATACAGAGAGAATGCACAGTTGATAGCGGAGGCTGCAAAAGTATGGGTTAAGGCAAAGAAGAATGAAGATTATGATTCATTTCTGCCTACATTGGAAAAAGTGATTAATTTTAAACGGAAATTTGCTTCCTACCGGAAGAAAGAGGGACAAAAACTCTATGATGTCCTTCTTGCTCAATATGAAAAGGGCTTTGAGACAGAGCTGTTAGATGAGTTTTTTGACAGGCTGAAGGAAGAGATTATTCCTCTTTTGAAGGAAATTAAAGAAAACGGAAAAGAAATTGACAATTCCTTTCTTACCGGAGACTATCCCAAAGAAAAACAGGAGGAGATGGCCCGCTTCCTGGCTGAATATATCGGGTTTGACTTTAAGAAAGGTGTATTATCGGAGAGTGCGCATCCATTTACAACCAATCTTCATAATCATGATGTCCGCATCACAACCAGTTACCACGATAAGATGGACAGTTCCATGTTCTCCATTATTCATGAAGGCGGACATGGACTTTATGAATTGGGGATCACCGATGAGATCACTCAGACGCCTGTTGGGCAGGGAACTTCGATGGGAATGCATGAATCCCAGTCCAGGTTTTATGAAAATATAATCGGCCGTAATCCCAACTTCTGGATTCCGATTTATGATAAATTAATAGAGCTTTATCCTGACCAGTTTAATTCTATCCCCTTAGATCAGTTTGTAGAGGCCATTAATAAAGTTGAGCCCGGATTCATCCGTACAGAAGCAGATGAACTGACTTACAGCCTCCATATCCTGATCCGTTACGAGATGGAAAAGATGATTATGGAAGAAGATGTGGACTTAAAGAAACTGCCCGAGATCTGGGCTGATAAATACGAAGAATATTTAGGGATCCGTCCGGAGCAGGTTTCAAAAGGTATATTGCAGGATATTCACTGGTCACAGGGGCTGTTTGGTTATTTTCCCTCCTATGCATTAGGCAATGCCTTCGGAGCACAGCTTTATTTTCATATGAAGAAGGAAATGGATTTTGATCAGCTTTTAAGAGATGGGAAGATGGATGTGATCAAAGAATATCTGCGAAGCCATATTCATCAGTACGGTAAGATGAAGACTAGCCGTGAGATCTTAAAGGCAGCAACCGGAGAGGACTTTACTCCGGATTATTTCATCGATTACCTGAAAGAAAAGTACCGCAAGATTTACGGTTTATCATAATAATACATGCCTGCAGATAAAATATAATCAGGACACATACGGGGCATTTATAGACGTATGAGAAAAGAGGTTGATTATGGGAAATATCAAAACAAGTGCTATGGAACTCATTGGCAATACTCCTTTGCTGGAACTTTCCAATTATGAAAGGAAGCATGAGCTGAAAGCTTGTGTCATTGCAAAGCTGGAATATTTTAATCCGGCAGGCAGTGTGAAAGACAGAGCAGCATTAGCCATGATTGAGGCTGGAGAAAAAAATGGTACGATTAAAACAGGTGCCACCATTATTGAACCTACTTCCGGGAATACCGGGATTGGAATTGCCAGCATTGCTGCCATGAAAGGCTACCGCGCAATCCTTACTATGCCAGAGACCATGAGTGTAGAAAGAAGGAATCTTTTAAAAGCGTATGGGGCTGAAATAGTGCTTACAGAAGGAACAAAAGGTATGAGAGGCGCAATTGAAAAAGCAGAAGAGCTGCAAAAGGAGATAGAAGGTTCGGTTATTATGGGGCAGTTTGATAATCCAGCTAATCCAAGAATACACCGCGAAACAACCGGACCTGAAATATGGGCGGATACAGACGGAAAAGTCGATGTATTTGTTGCAGGAATAGGTACTGGAGGAACAATCACTGGTGTTGGGGAATTTTTAAAAGACAAGAACCCGGACATAAGGATTATTGGAGTGGAACCGGCAGGATCACCCATACTTTCAGGCGGAAAGCCAGGCCCTCATGGAATCCAGGGAATTGGAGCTGGTTTTGTTCCGACCGTACTCAACAGGGATGTATACGATGAGATTATACCGGTAGAGAATAACGATGCATATGAAACCGGAAAAGAGATCGCTAAGACAGAAGGAATTCTTGTGGGTATCTCCTCTGCCGCAGCTGTATGGGCTGCGAAAGAAGTAGCCAAACGGCCTGAATTCCAAGGCAAAACAATCGTAGTGCTACTTCCTGACACAGGTGACAGATATTTGTCAACGCCCCTTTTTTCTTAGATCGCCCGTATTAAAAAGCCAGGGATTCTTAAGGGAATCACTGGCTTTCCTAAGTTATGTTCCATCCTTCCAGTACTCTGAATAATAATAATTGATTTCGGCTCCGAAAAACAGGATGGAGATGCAGGAATAAAGCCATAACATCAAAAGGACGATGGCAGTCAGGCTTCCGTACATCACTGAATAGTTACTGAAGTTACTAAAATAGATAGAAAAAGCAAAGGAGAAACCGATCCAGCCAAGGGTAGAAAAGACGGCACCCGGGAGCTGCTTCATAAATTGCTGTTTCTTTTCAGGTACATAGGTATAAAGCATGGCAAAACACAAGGTTAGTATAAATAAAAGCATGGTGCGAAAGCTGATAACATATCGGGTGATCTCACCAAGGATAGGAAAATGGTGGTTCATAAATGACTGTATGGAACCTCCCAGTACCAGAAGTACAAGCGTCAGAAGACAGATGATAATGAATACAACCGTATAACAGGCACAGACAAAACGGGTCATTAGATAGCTCCGCTTGTTTTCCTGGCCGAAAACCCGGTTTAATCCGCGCTCTATGCTCAACATGCCTCTGGAGGCAGACCAGATCGCGGCAATGGCAGTGGCAGATAAAATTGCCGCAGGCGTATGAGTATAAAGGTCTTCAATTACGGTAACGATGACGCTGTCAATCTCTAAGGTGCTTGGAATGATTGTGATTAAAACCTGCAGCAGGTTTGCTTTTGTAATAGATGGGATAAACTGAATCATTGCTAATAACAGCATAATAAACGGAAAAGCAGCAATTATGGTAAAAAATGATGCCTGTGCTGCATAGACAGTCATTTCATCTCTGGTAAATTTGTCATATATCTGCTTGCAGCGCAATAACAAACGTATCATAATAAACTCTTCCCTTCTTATCTCGTATAAGCATATTAACATGGCAGAAAGAAAATATCAAGGGATCACCTTTTTGGCAGAAAAAGAAAGAGAGGACGGATGCATGGAACTCATTCCTGCAAAAACAATTGTAACAAAAACAAAGGATTCCGGGTGGTTCGGGATTGATTATAACATGAATATTTACAGGGGCTGCAGCCATGGGTGTATTTACTGTGACAGCCGTTCGGACTGTTATGGAATAGACCGGTTTGATCAGGTTCGGGTCAAAGAGGATGCCCTGCGGATTATCCGGGATGATTTAAGACGAAAGGTAAAAAACGGAGTGGTGGGCACTGGGGCTATGAGTGATCCTTATAATCCGCTGGAAAAGGAACTGGAACTTACCAGACATGCTCTGGAATTGATTGATGCCTTTGGTTTCGGTGCAGCAATTGCCACAAAAAGCAATCTGCTGAACAGAGACATTGATATACTGGAAAGTATAGCAGATCATTCTCCTGTATTGTTAAAGGTTACTGTTACAACCACTGACGATGCTCTGGCGGCTAAGATAGAACCAAGAGTCTCCAGACCCTCTGACCGGTTGTCTTTAATTGCAGCGTTAAAGGACCGGGGGCTGTTTGCTGGAATTCTCCTCATGCCAGTGCTTCCCTTTTTAGAGGATCATGAGGAGAATATACGTTCAATCATAAATGCTGCAAAAGAAGCCGGTGCCGATTTTATCTATCCGGCTTTTGGGGTCACACTTCGTAACAATCAAAGAGAATGGTATTACGACCGCTTAAGGGAGTTGTTTCCCGGGGAACATCTTGACGAAAAATATATGAAACAGTATAAGAATAATTATCATTGTACCAGTCCCAAAGCGCGTAAATTATGGAAGATATTTTCTGAAGAGTGTGAGCGCAGCAGGATTCTGTATAAAATGCCGGATATCATTCACGCTTATAAAAAAAACTATCAGATAACCCAGTTAAGCCTGTTTGATTAAAGCATACCGTTCTGACAACCAAAACTGTTTACAAATTCTCTGGCTATGTTTGAAACGTAGCCATTTTTTTTATAGACTGCTGCAATCTGAGTGACTGTATCAGGAGAATCAATCTCCTTAAACATAAGGTTATCCTGCACTCTGATATCACAGATGGATTGGGGCACCAGTGCGATCCCCAGTCCGGCTTTTGCCCATTGAAGACAGGTTCTTGCATCGTCATTACGGCAGAATATATCCGGTTCTATGCCGCTGTTTTGAAATGCAAGAGATATGATGGAATCAAATCTCCGGTAATAAATCAGAGGCTTTCCCGTTAATCCGGTGATGCTTACTTTGTCATCTGATATCTCCGGAAAAAATTCTGGAATTCCAACTGCCATAATCGGTTCTTTCTTACCGTAAACACATTCCAGCCCTTCCGGATTAAAAGGTGTCCTTATAATAGAACACTCAACCAGTCCGTTTTTCATCTTCTCCAGCAGTTCATAGGTGTTTCCCTCTGTCACTTCAAACCGGACACCTGGATAATCGGCTGTAAAATGTTTCAGAAAATCCACAAGAACTGTTCCCGCTGAAGAGATGACACCCAGCTTTAAAAGGCCTCTGGCAGAAGAGGGGAAGTGTTTTAAATCTTCTGATACGGAGTCCATCAGAGATAAAATATCTCTTGCTTTAAAATATAAATAAGTGCCTGCTTCTGTAAGCTCTGTTTTTTTCGCTCCCCGTTCAAAAAGTTTAACTCCCAATTCCTCTTCCAAAAGCATGATCTGCTTGCTTAAAGGCGGCTGGGATATTCCCAGTTTTTTTGCGGCAGCTGTGAAACTTCCGGTTTCTGAAATGACTGTAAAATAATAAAGCTGTTTTGAATTAATCGGAACCATATGGTACATCCTCTATTCATAAGATTTTCAAATTGTACTTGTATTATTATATCAAAATGGTATAATAATACAAGGCATTATTCTGAAAAAGTATTGATTACGGAGGAAAAGGGAAATGAAAAAGCTCCTTAAATATCTAAATGAGTATAAGCTTGAAAGTATTCTGGGGCCTTTGTTTAAACTTCTGGAGGCCAGCTTTGAGCTTTTAGTGCCTTTGGTTATGGCCAGAGTTATTGATATTGGAATTAAGAATCACGATCTGCACTTCATTCTTTCTATGGGCGGATTGCTGGTGCTGTTAGGCATTATAGGGCTTGCCTGCTCCATTACTGCCCAGTACTTCGCAGCAAAGGCAGCAGCCGGATTTGGTACCTCACTGAGAGATGATTTATTTGCCCATATTAACAGTCTGTCTTATCAGGAAATTGATACCGTAGGGACTGCAACTCTGATTACACGAATGACCAGCGATGTGAATCAGGTTCAATCAGGGGTCAATCTGTTCTTACGGTTGTTTCTTCGTTCCCCCTTTGTGGTATTCGGTGCAATGATCATGGCATTTACCATAGATTTTAAGGCTGCTCTTATATTTGTGGTTTCCATACCTGTACTTTCTGTTGTAGTATTTGGCATTATGATGATAAGTATGCCTTTATATAAGAAGGTACAAAAACAGCTGGACCGGGTTTTACTGACTGCAAGAGAAAATTTAGGCGGAGTCCGTGTAATTCGTGCCTTTAACCGTCAGAATGATGAAATCAGCCGGTTTGATGAAGAAAACGGCATGCTGGTAAAATTTCAGGTGTTTGTAGGAAAGATCTCTGCACTGATGAATCCACTTACTTATGTCATTATTAACCTTGCAATCATAGTTCTGATTAACACTGGTGCAAACCGGGTTGAATCAGGTATCATCACCCAGGGTCAGGTGGTGGCTCTGGTGAATTATATGTCCCAGATTCTGGTGGAACTGGTCAAACTGGCAAACTTGATTATCACCATATCAAAAGCGCTGGCCTGTGCCAACCGGATCAGCTCTGTATTTTCCATGGAACCGGGAATCAGGGAAACAAATCACGATATTGTGAAGGAAGAAGCAGATGTACCCAAGGTGGAGTTTGATAACGTCAGCCTTTTTTATCAGGGTGCAAAAGCAGAATCTCTGGCCGGAATTGAATTTCAGGTTATGAAAGGTGAAACAATTGGAATTATAGGCGGAACCGGTTCGGGTAAAACCACACTGGTAAATTTAATTCCCCGATTTTATGATGTATCTAAGGGAAATGTTAAAGTGGGAGGGATTGATGTTAAAAATTATCCTCTCAGCCAGCTGAGAAATATGGTTGGAATCGTTCCTCAAAGAGCCGTATTATTTAAAGGAAGCATCAGGGAAAACATGCAGTGGGGAAAAAGAGATGCTTCTGATGAAGAGATCTATCGTGCTCTTACCATTGCCCAGGCGAAGGATTTTGTGGATGAGAAGGGCGAAGGACTTGACTTTATTATAGAGGCAGGTGGTAAGAACTTATCCGGAGGGCAGCGTCAGCGTCTTACCATTGCCAGAGCAGTAGTCAAAGATCCCCAGATTCTTATTTTAGATGACAGCGCTTCCGCCCTGGATTTTGCCACAGATGCCCGACTTCGTAAGGCAATCAAAGAAGAAACAAAGGACATGACAGTATTTTTGGTATCCCAGAGAGCTTCCACAATCAGAAATGCAGACCGAATCGTCGTTTTAGACGACGGACAGATGGCAGGCTGCGGAAAGCATGGTGATTTAATGGAATCCTGTGAAGTCTACCGTGAAATCTGCCTTTCCCAGCTGTCTGAGAAGGAGGTGCAGTAATATGAATATAAAAAAGCACAAGTCCACAATTAAACGGATTTTAAATAAGATTGCAAAGTATAAATGGAGTGTTATGGCCTCCCTGTTCTGCGCATTTCTCACCGTGGTTTTCACTTTGTATGTTCCTATATTAATAGGACGTGCAATTGACTGTATTGTAGGTGCAGGAGAGGTAGACTTTAGCACCATGGGTATGATACTTATGCAGATTGCTGTTGTTGTACTGGTTACTGCTTCAGCACAGTGGGTTATGAGCCACATCAACAATCAGATCACCTACCGTGTGGTAAAGGATATCAGAACCCAGGCATTTAACAAACTGGAGATTCTTCCTTTAAAGTATATAGATTCCCATGCACATGGTGATATCATCAGCAGAATCATTGCTGATATTGACCAGTTTTCAGACGGTCTGCTCATGGGATTTACCCAGCTTTTCACTGGAGTTTTAACAATCCTTGGAACATTGTTTTTTATGTTTTTTATTAATCCGGTAATTGCTGCCTTGGTTGTGCTTGTTACACCGCTGTCCCTGTTTGTGGCCAGCTTTATTGCAAAAAGAACCTACAGTATGTTCCGGATGCAGTCTCAGACCAGGGGAGAGCTGACTTCACTGGTGGAAGAGATGTTAGGCAATCAGAAGGTGGTGAAAGCCTTTGCTTATGAAGACGAAGCCCAGAAAAAATTTAAAGCCATCAATGAAGATCTTCGTATATGGGGACTGAAAGCGACATTTTTCTCCTCCATCACAAATCCGGCAACCCGGTTTGTAAACAGCCTTGTATATGCGTGTGTAGGAATTGCAGGAGCATTTGCCGCAGTCAATGGCGTTTTATCAGTGGGCCAGCTGTCCAGCTTTCTAAGTTATGCCAATCAGTATACGAAACCGTTTAATGAGATTTCAGGCGTGATAACAGAGCTTCAGAACGCACTTGCTTCTGCGGCCAGGGTATTTGAATTAATTGATGAAGAGATAGAAGTACCGGATGATACCAATGCGATTGTACTGAATGATGCAAAGGGTGAGGTGGTACTGGAGCATGTTGACTTCTCCTACAATCCCAGTGTACCTCTGATTGAAGATATGAATCTTCATGCAGGGCAGGGAAAGCGGATCGCCATTGTTGGCCCCACAGGCTGCGGAAAAAGTACTGTCATAAACCTGCTTATGCGTTTTTATGATGTCAATGCAGGAACAATAAAGGTTGATGGAACTGATGTGCGGCACATAACCAGAAAAAGTTTAAGATCTGAATATGGAATGGTTCTTCAGGAAACCTGGTTAAAGACAGGTACCATAAGGGAGAATATTGCATACGGAAAGCCGGAAGCTTCGGAAGAAGAAATCATTACAGCTGCAAAAGAGGCCCATGCCCACAGCTTTATTTCCCGAATGCCTCAGGGTTATGATACAATCATATCTGAAGATGGAGGAAATTTATCCCAGGGACAGAAGCAGCTTTTGTGCATTGCCAGAGTTATGCTCTGCCTGCCGCCGATTCTTATTCTTGATGAGGCGACTTCATCCATTGATACAAGGACGGAATTAAAGATACAAAAGGCGTTTGCGAAAATGATGGAAGGACGTACCAGTTTTATTGTTGCCCATCGTCTTTCCACAATCAAGGAGGCAGATGTCATACTTGTCATGAGAGATGGTCATATTATTGAACAGGGAACTCATGAGGATCTCCTTTCAAAAAATGGTTTTTATGCTCAGCTTTACAATAGCCAGTTTGCGGTATAATTCGGCAGGAATTATGAATAAGGCACCGGGAAAATATGAATTTTGTATTTTTCTGGTACCTTTTCTTGTATTATTGACATATTTCTTATAAAATAGGAGAGATAGTACGATATCTAATAGAAAGAAATTTAGTAAGAGGGGAAAAAGTATGTTTGAAATTGCCATTTGTGATGATAGTATCGGCGACAGAGAGCGTTTAACAGAACGAATTGAAAAAAACATGCCGGAAAGCGACAAGTTCCGCATTCATGAATATGATTCAGGAATCAGTCTTCTGGCAGCGATAAAGAACATTAGATTTTCTATTATATTTCTTGATGTTCAGATGAATGAAATGAATGGAGAAGAAACAGCAGTCAGGGTTCGTCAGCTGGATAATAATGTAATACTGGTTTTTTATACGGGGTTTGCAGAACCTTCGCCCCGTAGTTTTGAAGTTCAGCCATATCGGTATATTATGAAGAATATGACTGATGAAGTTATGGACCGGTACATAAGGGATTCTCTTGATAAAATGATCGAATTGGGACAGGCACCCCTGCTTTCTGCCAATGTAAACCGGGAGCGGTTGTTTCTAAGAGCAGATGATATTGTTTACATTGAAAAATATAAGAAAAACACCAGAGTCCATATCTCTGAAAGTTCAATCAGAGTCTATGGAATAAAAGATCTGGATAGCAGTGATGTTCCGGATATCCGTGTTTCAGAAAGACTGGAGACAATTTACGAACGCCTTAAAAAATATGGTTTTGGCTATCCTCACGACAGCTATATTATTAATTTTAAATATTTGATCTACTGCACCAGCAAGATATTGCGGCTGAAGGATGTTGACACCATGTTTCAGATAACCAGAAGCAAGGCGCAGGAGTTTCATATGCTGAAGGAAGAATTTATGTTATCAAAATATAAGGATGGCATTTGATATGGGAAATGATTTGTTGTCAATAAGCAGGCTTTTATTTTGCGGTGCAGATGTTTATATGTTATGCAGGTTTTTTGCTGCTATTTATTCTTATAAAACTATAACCAGGAAACGATTTATATATGGAATCATCATAACTTTTTTAATATTTTTTATTAATGCAATCGGAAGTCCTGCTCTTAATTTTACCACAGTTCCTTTGGTTTATTATATTTATGTGATGCTATTGTTCAAAGTTTCTCTTACCAATGGAATGGCATACACCATTATTTATTTTGCCTTTGTGGGGGGCAGAGAAGTTTTGTTTGAGCTTTTATATCGCTTGCTTATACATAATCTCCCGATCTATATCCCACCCTGGTTTACTGCAGGAGGAATCTATTTTTTAACTATTGAATATATTATTGGATACCTTTTTCTGATGTATATAGAGAAATATATGAGACGAATAAATATCAGTAATAATAATGTCTTTTCGTGGTATTTATTGATTGTACCTATTTTATCACTTATGATATCAAGCAGCTTTTTATATATGGATTTTCCGAAACCTGTTTCTGTGCAGTTATTTATGTTTGGTGGCGCTGTTTTACTATATTTTTCCAATGCTACAATCTTTATTATATTAGAAAAATATACTGATATGATGAACAAAATAAAATATGCAGAACTGTATTCGGTAAAAAGGGATATGGAGACGGAACATTTTCAAAATATACTTAAAATAAATGATCATTATCGATGCTTTATGCATGATGTTCATTCTTATTTTAGCAGTTTTCGTTTACTTGCATTAAATGGGGAAAACAATAAAATTGTTGAAATAATTGATGAATTAAAAGGGAAGATTCAAAAAGAAACAAGTCTGGCTATTTATAGTAGTAACCCGGTTTTCAATGCTATCTTATCAGAACGTGTATCCAAGGCAAAGGAACACGAGGTAGAGTTATCCCTATTTGTAGAAAATAATATTAATCTGGATTTTATATCCGATGCTGATATGATCTCTATGTTTGGTAATCTTCTTGATAATGCAATTGAAGCAGCCGAGAGATGTGAATCAGGGAAACGTAATGTTAAAATAAAGGTATTTATGGGAACAAATTATTTTTTAATATTTAATATAGAGAATAGTTACAATGTAAAAATCAAAAAGGATGGGGACAGATTTTTAACATCAAAGGCAGATTCCAAACACCATGGTCTGGGAATTGGGATAGTGATGTCTCTGGCTGAGAAATATGGTGGGTCATTAAATCTCATGCAAAAGGAAGAAATGTTTGTTACAACTTTAACAATATCCGCCTATTCTGGAGATCAGAATGCAAATTTTGGCACTCAACGTGTATAATTTTGGCACATGACTTGAAATCTGTAAAATATTGGTATAGTATGAAAGAAAAAAAAAGGAGCGATTAAAATGAAAAAAATGTTAAATGTTTTAAAAGGAAAAATGTCAATGGTGAACATGATGAATGTATGTGCTTTACTGGTCGCAGCTTATACGATCAATGTTACCTGTGCATGGGCTCATCATCAGCCGGAGGTTCCTGAAGAGGCTAAGATGCTCAGGAAGTTCTAATGTTACAGCGGATTTCAGAAGACATAGTAAGCTGGCAGATTAAAAAAAATCTTTTAAAAGATGATCAGCGCGCGTTGTACCTTTACGCTTATGAGATTTTACTAAATCAGATTATTAATATAATCGTGGCTGTGTTCATAGCGGTAATCATGGGTGCGCCTATGCCAGTGTTTGTGTTCCTTGCCAGCTATATACCATTAAGGTCATATTGCGGCGGGTATCACGCAAGAACCAATGGAGTCTGTACTGTAGTTTCAGCAATCCTTATTCTGATTGTCTGTCTGCTTGAGAAGTACATAGTTGGGACAGCGGCTTTTATTCTGCCAATTGCAGGGTTTCTTATTTCAGGATTTCTGATCTTTATGTTTGCACCTGTTCCTGACAGGAACAAGCTTCTCGATGAAGAGGAGACAAGCCGTTACCGGTCAAAGAGCAGACAGTTCTGGATAACGGAAGTAATCGTAGGTGCAATATTCTGGTTTGTAAATATGAGAGTCTGTGTTGTACTGGCTATAAGCCATATGCTGCTGTCCGTTATGCTTGTATATGGAATGCTGAAGAATAGTAAAGTCAAATAGGAAAACGAGACTGTTGCCTGGCAGCAGTCTCGTTTTCTTACTTTAGATTTGCTGACTTCAGGCCCCCTATATACAATTGTCAGCCAGTCCATTTCTCCAATCGAATTCCAATCCCTTAGATATTCTATCTTCCCCACTCCTCAAATTGTAACATCCCCAATATAATATTTCTTGCTATGTTTAAATAAAAGGCTGTTTCAACAGGTTCGGTATGCAAATTTTGGAGCTCAATGTGTACAATTTTAGCACTTCGGTTGAATTTCTTTCAGTTATATGTAGAATGTAAATTATAAGTGATATAGTTCTCGGAAAGAAAGGAGGGCTGATGGTGCAGAATAAAAGAAACAATGAAAGCTATTACCAATACAGAGCAAGCTGCTCAATCCGAAAAGAGGATGGGACAGAGGAAATAAAAAATTACGAATTGGAAACAGATATTTTATACGGAGATCTCCATTTTTGGAATCGTTTATATTATCTGAAAAAAAGTCAGAATATGCTGTTTGACTTTGCATCCCGTGAACCAGGAATAGTAAAATGCAGAATCTTACAGGAAAGGCTGGTTTTAATACCAAGATTTACTTATAAATCGCAAAAGACTGTATGCAGAAAAGGATCATTAATCAAAAGACTGCTTCTCGTAATAGAAGTGATTGTATTACTGCTTTTGGTTATGACCAGAGCATCTGCTGCAGGAGAGGAAGAACAGGGGATTTACGCAAAAGGTCAGGAACTGTCTTATATTGCAGGCCATGGAGAGGAGAACATGGGGCAGTATTTATTAGATAAAGATTGAACAAACCAGAGAGGAAGAATCATGTGTGAAGAAGAGAAACTGATTAATGACAGGCATCTTGAACGGATTAACCGGTTTACCAGTATTGAAACAGGGATTTACGTGGAGGGAGAATTGCTTCAGTTTCGTGAAGTAAAGATGTTTGATAACGAAGTGGGTATTTTTCTTCCCTCCACCTTTAAGGATATGAAACCGGAGGATGCAAAGAAAAAGTATTTTTCTGAGCAGCGTCCTGAAATTATAAAAACAAATGAAGATGGCACTGTTAATTTCTCCTTCAGTATGGTAGAAAGAGAGATTAAGCCAGAACAGCTTGCGGATGTAATACAGGAATTTTATCTTGTTATAAAGCGATTTCAACCAATGAGTGTTTGTCTGGAAGATGGGACAGAGTCAACCCATAATGTGCCTTTTGCATGGATGGAATTTATCAGTACAGCTCTTGATGATAACCTCTTTAATACATTGATTATTTACCCGGTGGGAAGAAAGCTGCTGATGGTGATGTTCAGCTGTCCGTTCGAGAAAAGGCTGGACTGGAGCCGCTGCTTAAGCGAAATCCGCAAGAGTATTACGATATATAGTAAGGAGAATGAAATTGGAGCAACTTAGAATCTATCTGGATTCAGGGGAGATGTTTTATCCGACACAATGTTTTATTGATAAAAGAGTAAATCAACATTTTACAGCTGTTGTAACCGGAGCGGTAAGTTCAGTTAAAGACAATCTGATTCTTAGAGGATCCAGGGAGGTTTTGCTGACTATTACTTTTGTTAACGAGGAAAAGAAAGAAATACCCATTTTCAAGGGCAGAATCGAGAGAAGATACGAAATTGAGGCGGATGGAGCTGGTTATTGGAATCTGTTTGCAGTGTCCCTGACTATGGAGCTAGACAGAGAAAAGCATATAAGGACGTTTCAGGGAGAGGGACAGAATTATCTTCAGATAATTGGATCGGTGCTTGCCGGATATAAGAATACAACTGTGGTTTTAAGTAAAGAAATGCGGGAAACGTCTGATGGTCTGGCTGTTCAGTATATGGAGACAGACTGGCAGTTTTTAATACGTCTGGCTGCAAAGAAAAATCAGGTTCTGGTGGCAGACAGTGTTCATAATAACATCTGTTTCCATTTTGGAAGAATAAAAAGAAAAGGCAGAAAGTGTTTTAATTCCGACCAGTACCGTATTAAATGCTACGATGACTATGAGAAAGGTGAGACGGTTGAATATCTGATTAAAAGCAGAAAGTGCCTGCACTTATGCGATTGTGTGATGATAGAAGACAGCGCTTATTACATATACTCCATGAGTATGAATTTCTGCGGGGGTAAGGTGGAATTTGATTATGTACTCCGCACCCGGTCCGGTTTTCTGGTTCCGGCAAAGGAGTATTTAAGTTTAGCAGGACTTATGATCATGGGGAATGTTAGAAATACAGAAGAGAACACAGTTCAGATAAAGCTGCTGAGTGAGAAAGACGAAACCTATGGAAAGCCCATTTGGTTTCCGTTTTCTTCTGTATATACGTCACCGGAAGGAACGGGCTTGTATGTTACGCCCAAACCAGGAGATCCCATTCGATTATATTTACCAGATGGCTGGGAAGAACATGCGTATGCAATTGGTTGTGTTCCGGCTGGCGATACGGCTGGGGAAAGGAAGGAGATTATATGACAAAAGATCAGACGTTTCAGGATCTATACGGTTATTTTTTCGGAATGCTAAACAGAGGAGATCTGGATGAATTATATGTAAGGGCTTTGGAAGCAATTCCCTCCATTGTTTCTCTGGTTGAGATCAATGATGTTAAAAATTCATCAGGTGTCAGCAGTTTAAGGACATAAACAGCTCATCCCTTTGTACCTCAAAATCCCCGTACTTCTGCACGGGGACGATGAAATAATCTGTTATAAAAGATTTGTTTGCGCCTATTTTGACTGAAGCCGGTTGATCATGGTTAAGATCAGCAGTAAATCACTTTCCGGCAAAGATTTAAGCTTGTCTATTGTATCCTTGACTAAGGGCGGGTTGGGATTATCATTATCGAAAAAATCTTTCGGCGTTACGCTTAAGTACTCACAGATTGCCAGAAACTCCGCCATGGAAGGTAGACTTCTGCCACTGGAGATACTTTGTACGTAACTTCTGCTGTGTCCAAGCTCCAGGCTCATCTTATGTTCTGCCACTCCCTTTTTAAGACGTAATTCTGTAATTCTTTTATTGATATAGTCTTGATCCATTATAGTCACCTCTCGTACTATATTTTATGATAATAAAATTTGTAAAATACACGATTAAAATATGTAAAATTCATATATTGCATAATCTGAATACCAATAGTATAATTAAAAACTGTTAATATTATGTAAAAAGTGCAGGGAGGAAAGGAGTTTGTATTAATATAAAAGTTCTGATAATCAGTTTATATGTACATAAGTAAAAATGCAATAGAAAAAGCGGAATCAGGCATACATAATATTAGCAAATGTAATTAGTAAATTTTACCTTGGTATGTTATGATGTTTCTAACAAAAATGTCGAAACATGCAATATGAGGTCGAAGTTCCAACTACAGGAGATAAAATTATGAAAAGAAGAGTAGGGATCAGAAGCATTGGGATAAAGATGCTCCTTGGCATTTTACCCATCGTAGTGCTGGCACTGGCACTATTAGCGAGGCTCAGTGAATCTACAAGCAGAGAGTTGATTGAGCAGCAGAGTAATTCCACTATGGAATCAGAACTGAAAGCGAATGTAAACGGCATTGACAATTATTTAAATGCGGTAGAGACCACAGCGATGAATATTTCTCATATCGTAGGGGCCTCTTATCAGTCTACAGATCTTGATACATACGGCAAAGCGATAGCAGATATTATATCTGGCAATGATTTAATACTTGGCAGCGGTATCTGGTTTGAACCAAATGTATATGATCCCCAGCAAAAGTATGTAGGACCTTACTGGTATAAAGAAGGGAATAAGGTAACCTTAACCAATGAATACAGCAATGAAAGCTATGACTATTTTAATCAGTCGTATTATAAATCCGTATCAGGTGGGACAAAGGATGCAATTATAACAGATCCTTATTTTGATCCCACGCTCAACATGATGATGGCAAGCTGCACAGCTCCAATCTATGACAGCAGCAACCGTTTCATTGGAGCAGTTACGGTAGATATGCAGCTTAGTGACATTGACGAACTGATTAAATCGATTAAAGTTGGTAAGAACGGAACTGCAGTATTAATTTCCGGTGAAGGTGTTTATCTCTGCGGCGCAGATGCAGAAAAAGTGAGTAAAGGTGTCAACATGACTCAGGATGAGAATTCCACACTTTCCGCAGCAGCAGCCCAGATGGTAGCTAACGACAAAGGAAAGACGTTCTATACGGAGGGTGGGGAAACTTATAACCTCTATTATGATACGGTTCCGGGTGTGGGTTGGATCATCATGATTAAGATGCCTCAATCTGAACTGGCAGAACCCATTGCTGCCTTAAATGAAAAGCTGGCTAAAATCAGCGCAGCAGCTTTGGTTTTATGTATCATCGCAGTTCTGTTTCAGGTTGGAAGTATTACATCAGGCCTTAAGAAGGTCCGCAAGTTTGCAGGCTCACTTGCAGACGGTGATTTTACGGTACAGCCGTTGAAATCCAGACGTAAAGATGAACTGGGGCAGATGAGCAGTTCATTAAATAATATGTTCCAAAGCAATAAAGGAGTGATCGAGCAGATTTCCGACCAGGCTGGTGATATTACGGATGCCAGTATTCATTTAAATAAAGTATCGACAGGTCTGCTTGTCCAGTTCAGCGATGTGAAAACATATATGAGTGATGTAGATAAGGCGATGATGTCTTCCAGTGCAGCAACAGAAGAACTGAATGCATCTCTTGCAGAGGTTAACTCATCGGTAGGAGTACTTGCCAGTGAGACGGAAAAGAGCAGCAAGATGGCCGGCGAGATCATGGAACGGGCGAAAAACATTGAGAAAAAAAGCAGGGAAGCTTACGACAATGCCCTTGTGATTTCACAGGAAAGAGAACAGGATCTCCAGATGGCTGTCCAGCATGCCAAGGTCGTGGAACGGATCGGCGATATGGCTCGTCTTATTTCCAATACGGCATCCCAGATTAATCTTCTGTCACTCAATGCCTCTATTGAAGCGGTAAGGGCAGGAGAGCAGGGCAGAGGCTTCGCAGTGGTCGCCAGAGAAATCGGAAAGCTTGCCAAGGACACTTCTGAGATTGTAAAGGAAATCGAGGGCACCATAACAGATGTCCAGAATGCATTTTCCATGATGCTGGACGGATCACAGTCTATGCTGCTGTTCTTAAGGGATACCGTGACTCCTGATTACGACAATTTTGTGAATGTAGGTCAGCAATATGGCAGGGATGCAGTTACTGTTGAAGAAATCTCCAATGAGGTGGAGGAGATGGCAACCAACATCAGCCAGGTAATGCAGGAAGTGCGGGATGCCATACAGAATGTCTCCGAATCCGTACAGACTACGGCAGGCAACAGCAGCATGGTTCTTAGTACGATTGAAAAAGCATACGAAGTTGTACAGGACATGTCAAAGATGTCAGAGAAGCAGGAGCGGATTGCAGAGGAGCTTAAGACGGTGGTTTCCGGCTTTAAGTTAAAATAAAGTTTTCATATTATTATTTTTCGACATAATGGGTATCCTTTTCTTATGCAGTTGTTTATCAAACAATTGAAAAATGGGGGATACCATGGAAGTGAAGAAAAATTATATCATCATCCCGGCTTATGAGCCGGACTGGCGTTTGATTCATCTGTTAAAAGAACTGAATGAACGGCTGAACGCAGTGTTTGTTGTTGTAAATGATGGGAGCAGCCGGGAAAAAGACGAGATATTTTGCGAAGCAGAAAATTTTGCTGTTGTGCTGTACCATGATAAAAACTACGGAAAAGGGAGAGCGGTGAAAACCGCTCTGTCTTTTATTAAAAATCAGGAATATGCAGGAAGAATAGTCATAGCAGATGCGGACGGACAGCATACTCCGGAAGATATAGCTCTTTTATTGTCAGTAAAAGAAGGAGAGAGGAATTTGCTGATTACAGGATGCCGCAGTTTTCAAGGTGAGATACCTCTCCGAAGCAGGCTGGGCAATCAGTTAACAAGAGTAACGTTCTGGCTGCTGTCAGGAAAATGGCTGAAAGATACCCAGACTGGACTAAGAGCATTCCACAGCAGCCTGATTCCAAAGTTTCTGGAAATATCAGGAGACCGTTATGAATATGAAACAAATATGCTTATGACCTGTGTAAAACAGAATATCCGGATTGTGGAAATTCCCATTAAGACTATTTATCTGGAAGGAAATAAATCTTCCCACTTTCGGGCAATCAAGGACTCTGTGCGCATTTATATGACGATGTTAAAATTTGTTTCTTCCTCGTTTCTCAGTTTTTGTATCGATTATCTGCTGTTTGGCTTTCTATTATCTCTTACTTCCGGACTGGGAGTGGTTACTGCAGATGCCGTCAGCAACATCGTGGCAAGAATTGTGAGTGCTTCATTTAACTTCTTCTTAAATCGAAATTATGTTTTTCAGTACAAAGGGAGCCTGTTACAGTCTGCTTTGGGCTATGCCGCTCTTGCACTTTCCATTCTGGCAGTCAATACCGCCATGCTTATGTGGCTGGTAAGAGATTGGGGATTGGGCGGTTTAGAAGCAAAAATTGTGGTGGAGGTCTCCATCTTTTTTGTGAACTTTCTGGTTCAGAAATTTTTCGTTTTTAAAAACAGACCGGTTCATACCGCTTTATGAGGAGGGACATGTTTAAAAATGTCTTGACATTTTAATTTTATCTTATTATAATGGTGACAATATTACATTAAAATATGAAATGCTATGAAAGTGCAAGTAGAATCTTAATTTCTATCAGAGAGAAGGGGTCACCGGCTGAAAGCCCTTTTAAGTTCAATTAAGAGTTCGAATTTCCCACTGAAGCAGCATGGCTGAAACCTGTGTATTTATTGAATTGGCAGGCGGGTAGGTCATGACGTCCGTACACGTTACGTATGCCGAGTGCCTGCTTTCGATGCAGGAATCAGGGTGGTACCGCGAACACAGCTTCGTCCCTTTACAGGGATGGAGCTTTTTTTAATGTATCAGGGAATGAATCAAAGAAGGAGAGCATGATGAAAGATCAATTAGAAAAAATCAAACAAGAAGCGTTAAAGCAAATTGAAGCTTCCGATGCGCTGGAAAAACTGAACGACATTAAAGTTGCTTATCTTGGAAAAAAGGGAGAACTGACCAGCGTGTTAAAGAGCATGAAGGACGTTACTCCGGAAGACAGACCAAAGATTGGACAGATGGTGAATGAGGCCAGAGAAGCAATTGAAGGTAAGCTGGATGCGGCCATGACTGCGCTGATGAAAAAAGCAAGAGAAGAGCAGCTGAAGAAGGAAGTAATCGATGTCACGCTGCCGGCGAAGCGGAACCGGGTTGGCCATACCCACCCCAATACCATCGCATTAGAAGAGGTGGAGAGAATCTTTGTGGGCATGGGTTATGAAGTAATTGAAGGTCCGGAAGTAGAGTATGACCATTATAACTTTGAAAAACTCAATATTCCCAAGAACCATCCGGCAAGAGATGAGCAGGATACTTTTTATATCAGCGACAACATTGTTTTAAGAAGCCAGACTTCTCCTGTTCAGGTTCGTACCATGGAGCAGGGAAAGCTTCCTATCCGTATGCTGGCGCCAGGCAGAGTGTTCCGTTCTGATGAGGTAGATGCAACACATTCTCCTTCGTTCCATCAGATTGAGGGACTGGTAATCGATAAGAATATAACATTTGCAGATTTAAAAGGAACCCTTGCCGAATTTGCCAGAGAGTTATTTGGACCTGAGACAAAGGTAAAATTCCGCCCTCATCATTTCCCGTTTACTGAGCCAAGTGCAGAAATGGATGTTACCTGCTTTAAATGTGGAGGAAAGGGCTGCCGTTTCTGTAAAGGATCTGGCTGGATTGAGATTTTAGGCTGCGGAATGGTACACCCCAACGTGCTTGCCATGAGCGGAATCGATTCCAATGAATACTCCGGATTCGCATTCGGAGTGGGCTTGGAGAGAATTGCCTTGTTAAAATATGAGATTGATGACATGAGATTATTATATGAAAATGACATCAGATTCTTAAAGCAGTTCTAGAAACAGGAAGGGAGATAGATTGATGAATACACCATTATCATGGGTTAAAGCATATGTACCGGATTTGGAAGTGACACCTCAGGAATATACAGATGCCATGACACTGACCGGAACGAAGGTTGAGGGCTATGAATGCCTGGATAAAAATTTGGAGAAGATCGTAGTCGGTCATATCTTATCGATTGAGCGTCATCCGGATGCAGATAAACTGATTGTCTGTCAGGTGAATGTAGGATCTGAGACCGTTCAGATCGTAACCGGCGCATCAAACGTTAAAACAGGAGATATGGTACCGGTTGTTTTAGATGGAGGAAAGGTTGCAGGAGGCCATGACGGCGGTCCTCTTCCGGAAGATGGAATTAAGATCAAAAAGGGCAAGTTAAGAGGCGTTGAATCCTGTGGTATGATGTGCTCCATTGAAGAACTGGGATCTACAAACGAAATGTATCCTGACGCTCCTGAAAGTGGAATCTATATTCTTCCCCAGGATTCCGTACCGGGAAGTGATGCAGTAGAACTTCTTGGCCTTCATGATTCTGTTTTTGAATATGAAGTAACTTCAAACCGTGTGGACTGTTACAGTGTGATCGGGATTGCCAGAGAGGCAGCAGCTACATTTAACAAGACCTTTGTTCCTCCGGTGGTAACTGCTACAGGCAACAGCGAGGATGTTCATGATTATCTGAAAGTAACAGTAGAAGACAGTCGTCTTTGTTCCCGTTACTGCGCAAGAATGGTAAAAAATATTAAGCTGGCTCCTTCTCCTGTCTGGATGCAAAGAAGACTAGCAGCCTGCGGAATCAGACCAATCAATAACATTGTTGACATCACCAACTATGTAATGGAAGAATACGGCCAGCCAATGCATGCATTTGATTATGAACAGCTGGCAGGTCATGAGATCGTTGTCAGATGTGCAGAAGATGGAGAGACCTTCCAGACCTTAGATGGTCAGGAAAGAAAACTGGACAGTACCGTACTCATGATTCGTGACGGAGAGAAGGCAGTGGGTATTGCCGGTATCATGGGAGGAGAAAATTCTAAAATTACTGATGAAGTCCAGACTATGATATTTGAAAGCGCCTGCTTTGATGGAACCAATATCCGCCTTTCCTCTAAGAAAGTTGGCTTAAGAACCGATGCTTCCGGCAAATTCGAAAAGGGCCTTGATCCCAACAATGCAAAGGCTGCAATCGACCGTGCATGCCAGCTGATTGAGGAGCTTGGCGCAGGTGAGGTAGTCGGAGGAATGATTGATATTTATCCGGAGAAGAGAGAGGCAAAACGTGTTCCATTTGAACCGGAGAGAATGAACCGTCTTCTTGGTACCGATATTACAGCAGAGACGATGCTTGAGTATTACAAGCGTCTGGAACTGGAATATGATGAAAAAACCGGTGAGATCATTGTTCCTACATTCCGTCAGGATTTAGAATGTATGGCGGATCTGGCAGAGGAGACAGCAAGATTTTATGGTTATGATAAGATCCCGGTTTCCCTTCCTACTGGTGAAGCGACGACTGGTAAGCTCTCCTACAAATTAAGAGTGGAGGAGCTGGCAAGAGAAGTTGCAGAATTCTGCGGATTCTCTCAGGGAATGACATATTCCTTTGAAAGTCCTAAAGTTTTTGACCGTCTGCTTCTTCCTCAGGACAGTCCTCTTCGGGTAACTGTGAATATTTTAAATCCCCTTGGCGAGGACTTCAGTGTAATGAGAACAACTCCTCTTCACGGAATGTTAAATTCACTGTCTACAAACTACAACAGACGTAATAAAAATGTACGCCTTTATGAGCTGGCCAATATTTATCTGCCAAAGAGCCTTCCTCTCACAGAGCTTCCAGATGAAAGAATGCAGTTTACTCTGGGCTTTTACGGAGATGGTGATTTCTTTGACATGAAGGGTGTCATTGAGGAGTTCTTTGAGAAAACCGGTATGAATTTGAAGCCTCATTATGATCCAAAGGCAGGAAAGACGTTCCTTCATCCGGGAAGACAGGCAGACATCATTTACGATGGAGTAAATATCGGATATTTAGGAGAGGTTCATCCAGAGGTAGCCGATAACTACAAGATCGGAGACCGGGCTTATGTGGCAGTGATCGATATGCCGTCTATGATACCATTTACAAGTTTTGACCGCAAATACACCGGTATTGCCAAATATCCGGCAGTTACCAGAGATATCAGTATGGTAGTGCCAAAGAATATTCTTGTTGGTCAGATAGAAGAAGTCATTGAACAGCGTGGAGGCAGGATATTAGAAAGCTATGAGCTGTTTGATATTTATGAAGGTGCACAGATCCTTGCTGGTTTTAAATCAGTTGCCTATTCCATCACATTCCGTGCAGCAGATCATACTCTGGAAGAACAGGAAGTTTCAGGAGTTATGAAAAAAATACTCAACGGTTTACAGGCACTTGGTATTGAGTTAAGAGCTTAAAAATATTTTACAAAAAGATGTCGGGAGAAAAGCAGAACGCGCCCGGCATCTTTTTTTGTTTGCCTGCATGGAACTGAAAAATCCCGTCAATCCTTATGGTAAAGGAATGTTTGAAAACAGGGAGGCAAAACAGATGCTTGATGATCTTGATATTAAACTCATAAGAGGGAGAATGCTTTTAGATTCGGGAGGAAATCCGGCTGTGGAAGCAGAAGTAGTCCTGGAAAACGGTGCACAGGGAAAGGCTGTGGTTTCTGTTTTTGATGAAAAGAGCGGAGAGGAAGAAGCAGATTATATCAGGGAATGGCTTTCGGAAGCGATTCTATTTGAGGATGCTGCAGAACAAAAAAATATCGATAGTCTGCTGATTAAACAAAGAGAGGCAGACGATGCAGATCATAAGGAAAACAGCAGAGGAAAGGCCGGAGTGTTAGCGCTGTCCATGGCAGCAGCAAGAGCGGCCGGGGCAGGCCTTGGACTTCCCCTATACCGCTATTTAGGCGGATCCACAGCTCCAGTCATGCCGGTTCCGGTCATGAGCATGATTGATGGAGGAGACTGGGAAAAAGGAATCGATTTTAAAGAGATAATGATTATACCCTTAAACAGGACTTCTTTTGCAGAAGGACTGCGGCTGGGCGGGGAAGTGTACCAGACATTAAAGCGGCTTTTATCCGTAAACGGAATTAATACATCAGTGGGAGAAAGCGGCGGTTTTGCTGCAGATGTAAAAAGTGCAGAGGAAGCGCTTCATTATATAATGGATGCAGTCAGACTTTCCGGATATGATCCGGATACCGATGTGTCCGCTGCCATTTCCGGATATGCAGATCATCTTTATGTAAAAGAAGAAGGAATTTACCATTTTGATAAAGAAAGCATGAATAATGGAATTCTGGTACACAGAAATCAAAAAGATATCATTTCCTATTATTTAAGGCTGGCAGACGGATTTCCTCTGGGACTTGTGACAGAAGGACTTTGGACAAAAGATCTTGAGGGAAGAAACCGGATGTATCAGATGTTTCACCATCGTTTCACCATAGCTTCCGATGACTTTTTTGCATCCAATGGGGTGGAGATTCAGTTGAAGAAAGCCGGTACGGTAACAGCTGCACTGGAAATGGCTGAGAGAGCAGGAAGGCTTGGAAATAAAGTGATCTTTTCAAACAGTTATAAGGAAACCGAGGAAGTGTTTCTTAGTGACATGGCAGCGGCAGTTGGTGCTGATTATATAAAATTCGGTGCACCCTGCAGGGGAGAATGCACGGCAAAATACAACGAACTGCTAAGAATTGAGGAATTCTATAGCAGACAGCAGTGAAAAATAGAAAAAAATATTGTATTTACTGAAAATTTATGGTATGATAAGCGTTGTTTGACTTAAGGAGGTGGGAAAATGATCCGGATTATATTATCAATTGTGTTTGTTATTATATGCGTTGCTTTATCAGCGATTATCCTGTTACAGGAAGGAAAGAGTCAGGGTCTTGGTTCTATCGGTGGTATGGCGGATACTTACTGGGGCAGGAACAAAGGTCGTTCCATGGAAGGAAAACTGGAAAAGTTTACAAAGTACGGAGCAATCCTGTTTTTTATCCTGTCATTAGTACTGAATCTGAATATACTGTAGCGATTAAACACTCTTGTGGTATAGCGGCAAGGGTGTTTTTTTCGCATTAAGGAAAAATTCTGTCATACCATCAGGCGAAGTGCAGATAATAAAAGTATAAATCAACTTGTTAAAAAAATTGAGAAAAGAGAGGAAAATAATGACAGAAGAACAGTTAATGCAGAGGAAAACCATGTTTATGGAACTGTTTTCGGATCCGACTTATAAACCGATGAAATTAAAGGAACTTGCCATGCTATTTGGGGTTCCCAAACATCAGAGAGACGAATTAAAACAGGTGCTTGATGCTTTGGTATCAGAAGGAAAAATCGGAGTATCCCAGAAAGGAAAATACGGAAAGCCAGATATCGGTTCCATGGCAGGAGTATTTTTCGGACACCAGAAGGGCTTTGGTTTTGTATCAGTAGAAGGTTTTGAGAAAGATATCTTTATCCCGGAGGATAAGACTGGCGGCGCTCTTCATGGAGATACCGTTCTTATATCTGCGGAGGCTGAAGGCTCTGGCAGCAAGAGAGCAGAAGGCCGGGTTATTAAGGTGCTTCAGCATGCTAATGAAGAAATTATTGGATTTTATCAAAAAAACAAAAATTTTGGTTTCGTCATTCCGGATAACCAGAAGATTTCAAAGGATATCTTTATTCCCCAGGGAAAGGATATGGGAGCAGTAAACGGACATAAAGTAGTGGTGAAGATCACGGATTTTGGAGGAGAAGGGAAAAAGCCGGAGGGCGTGATCAAGGAGATCCTTGGACATGTCAATGATCCGGGAACTGACATTCTTTCCATTGTGCGTGCTTACGGACTTCCGGAGGAATTTCCTGACAGCGTGATGAAGCAGGTAGAGTCAGTTCCTGATTCTATTTCCGGTAAGGATATGCAGGGGCGTTTGGATTTGAGAGAATTACAGACTGTCACCATAGATGGGGAGGACGCAAAGGATCTTGATGATGCCATCACCATTTCAAAAAAAGACGGGACATATACTCTGGGAGTGCACATTGCTGATGTAACCAATTACGTAACAGAGCACAGTCCTCTTGACGAAGAAGCTTTAAAAAGAGGAACCAGCGTCTATCTGGTGGATCGTGTTATCCCCATGCTTCCCCACAAGCTGTCAAACGGTATCTGCTCTTTAAATCAGGGTGAGGATCGTCTGGCACTGAGCTGCATCATGGAAATCGACGGAGACGGAACAGTAACCGGTCACAGAATTGCAGAAACGGTGATTAATGTGGACCGGAGAATGACTTATACGGCGGTAAATGCAATTATAACCCACCAAGATGAAGCAGTCATGAAAGAATATGAGGCCTTTATTTCCATGTTTGAACAGATGAAGGAACTGGCAGATATTCTTAGAGAAAAAAGGAAAAAAAGAGGTTCTATTGACTTTGACTTTCCAGAAACAAAGGTAATTCTTGATGAGCGGGGAAAGCCATTAGAGATAAAACCTTATGACCGGAATTCTGCTACTAAAATCATAGAAGATTTTATGCTTATGGCAAATGAGACAGTTGCAGAGGATTATTTCTGGCAGGAAATCCCATTCCTTTACCGGACTCATGACAACCCGGATCCGGAGAAGATGAAAAGTCTGGCAACGCTGATTAACAATTTCGGCTATTCCATTCGTTTCCATAACGGAGAGGTATATCCCAAAGAGGTTCAGAAGCTGCTTGCCAATGCAGAGGATACCCCGGAAGAGGCATTAATCAGCCGTCTTGCTCTTCGGTCCATGAAGCAGGCAAAGTATACGGTAGGAAATACCGGACATTTCGGTCTGGCAGCCAAGTATTATACCCACTTTACTTCACCCATCCGAAGATATCCGGATCTGCAGATCCACCGTATCATCAAAGAGAATCTAAGATCCGGACTCAGCGAGAAGCGGGTCAGTCATTATGAAAAGCTCCTGATGCAGGTGGCCGTTCAGTCCTCTTCTCTGGAGAGAAGGGCAGATGAAGCAGAGCGGGAAACCATTAAGCTGAAAAAATGTGAGTATATGTCCAGGTATATTGGGCAGGAGTTTGAGGGAGTCATTTCAGGAGTAACAAACTGGGGACTTTATGTAGAACTTCCCAATACGGTGGAGGGTCTGATCCATGTCAATGATCTTCAGGATGATTATTATCATTTTGATGAAGAACATTATGAACTGGTGGGAGAAATGACCAGGAAGACGTTTAAACTTGGTCAGCCCATTCGGGTAATCGTATCGGGTACGGATAAACTGCTTCGTACCATTGACTTTATTTTGGGAAGAGATTTTGACGGGGAATAACAAATATCAAATTGGCAGGATGAAAATACGTATCTTTGTTTTCTGGAATTAAGTGTTTTTATCCTGCCGAGAATTTGTGGGTGAGATATGGAATTTAAAGCCATAGATCATTAAACTTTATGGACCTGGAATATATGGTCTTTTTTCTTTGGAAAAGAGATCCGCTAATTGAAACATTACAAAAGGGAGTTGTTAGAGATGAAAAAGAAATATTTAATTTATGCATGCATGATGGCAGCATTGTTGTTAACCATGACTGGATGTGCAAAGGAAAGAAATAAGATCACGGTTCAAGAGACTGAAAATACCAAAACAATAATTGATGAATCGAAGAAGGAAGAAAGTGAACCAAAGATAATAGTTGATAAAACTGAGCGCTTGGAACAGGTAATGATTAGTGACTGGTTTGATGATGATACTGCAATTGTTTCAAAAGATAATGAGTCATTAGAAAAAATGAGCTTATCAGAGCTGTCAGACCAGTATCCAAGGAGTTTGTATTTACTCAATATTAACTCAAAAGAATATCAGCTGGTTAAGGAACAAAAAGATGTATTGCTTGGGGGAGCTGTGTTCTCCAGGGATAAGAAATATCTGATATACGATGAATATGTTTTAGGGGATCCTGCTTACTTTATTATGAATATGGAGAATCATGAGAGCATTGGGCTTATGGGAGAACCGATTGGTGGAGCAAAAAGTGCGCACTGGGCTGATAATGAAACTGTTATCGGTTCAGCATATAGCGGTGGTGTTTATCTGGCTGACAGAACTGGAAATATGAGCTTGATTGATGAACTAAAAGATGAAGGAATATTTCTTGCTGAGAAGCTGGGTAACAATATTTATTATAATACACAATCTGATTTAAATTTAATGTCCTTAGACTTGGCTGCCAAGAAAAAAACCAGTCTTAATCTGGGACAGGTATCTGAAATCTTACCGTCTCCTGACAATAAAGAAATGATAATCTTACAGAATAATGGTTCCAAAAGTTCCATGATTATTTATAGTCTTGAGAAGGATGAAAAAATCACAATTGCAGAGAATGCCGAATTGTATGGAATATCCTGGTCACCTGATCAGAGTATGATTGCTTATGGCATGAAAGAGGATAAAAATAATGCAACAGAAAGAAGTCTGTATGTATATGATATACTTACTGGAAAATCGATAAAGATTGCTTCGAATACTGAACCCATAAGTACTAACTGGAGTCCTTCAGGTAAAAGATTATCCTATACGGAATGGGATGGAAATCAGTATACCAGCAGTATTATTTATTTTAAATAGAGCCTTTGCTGATTTTCTCATCCTTTACGGGATATAAATAATGTAGTATGATTGTGTAAAGTTTTAATAAGGGAGATTTATCCATATGGGAGAAAATTTTAAATTAATCGCCAATAACAAAAAGGCGTATCATGATTATTTTATCGATGAAAAATATGAAGCCGGTATTGAGCTGTTTGGCACTGAAGTAAAGTCCATACGTATGGGCAAGTGCAGTGTAAAGGAGTCTTTTGTCCGAGTTGACAAAGGAGAGGTTTATGTATTTGGCATGAACATCAGTCCCTATGAAAAGGGAAATATTTTTAACAAAGATCCACTTCGTATCAGAAAGCTTCTCCTTCATAAATCGGAAATTCAAAAGCTGGATGAAAAAATTGCGCAAAAGGGATATACTCTGGTTCCTCTTTCCGTATATTTTAAAGGCAGTCTGGTTAAAGTGGAGATCGGTCTGGCAAGAGGTAAAAAGCTTTACGATAAAAGGGATGATATTGCTAAGAAAGACCAGAAGAGGGAACTGGAACGTGATTTTAAAGTACGCAATTTAAAGGTGTAATGGCTGTATGACGAAGAAATTGCCCGTCTGTACAGAACATCCATTGCATGGTAAAATAGGGGTATAAAATAATGGGAGGAAACTGCGGATGGCACTATATGATTATGTAGGGGCATTAAGAAAAGGGCGAAGGCAGTACCAGGCATCCGTATCAAGGGGAGAGTATCCGTATTTGCCAGTGCTTGATGATATCTTATCTTATTCTGATATCGTTTCTGAAGTCAATTTAGGAATTATGGATATTCCCCTGGAGAAGGTAATCGGTACCAAGACGGAAGGACGTACCAATGCATTTGCCAGTAATTTTATGCCCCTTTTGTCGGAAAAATCCGAATTTGGAGCGAAGTGGGCCTACCTGTATGATCATCAGATTCAGGAAGGAATTCATGATCCGATCGTTGTTTATGAATTCATGAATCAATATTATGTTCAGGAAGGCAATAAGAGGGTCAGCGTATTAAAGTATGTGGGAGCCTTCAGCATCGCTGCCTCAGTAATCCGGATGATTCCAAGGCGTACTGATGATTTAAACAACCGGCTTTATTACGAATTCCTTGATTTTTATCAGGTTTCCTTTAACTGCGATATCTGGTTCAGCAAGGAAGGCAGCTATGACAAGCTTTTAAAGGCAATGAATAAAATTCCGGGAGAACAGTGGAGCGAAGATGACAGGCTGGTGTTTAAGTCTGCGTATGACCGCTTTTCCAAAGCATTTCACGCATTCGGCGGTGATGATTATGACATGACCTGTTCCGATGCATTTTTAGTCTATGTGGAACTGTTGGGATACAAGTCGGTTAAAGACCGGGTGGAAAGGCAGATTAAGAAGGATCTGGTTAAAATTAAGGATGAACTTCTTCTGGCTTCCAGAGGCAATAAGATTGCTCTGGTAGAGCAGCCGGAGGAGGCTGGTGAGGGATCAGATAACACCACGATGAAGCTGATCAACTGGCTGCTTCCCAATCCGGGCCTTGACCCTTCCATGCTTAAAATAGCATTTATTCACGCAAAGACAGCAGAAACTTCCAGCTGGACTTACGGTCATGAACTGGGCAGGATGTATCTGGAGCAGGCATTTGACGGAAAGACAAAAACCATGGTATTTTTCCATGCAGACTCGGAATCAGAGACGGCGAAGGCTTTTGATGCTGCCATTGCAGCCGGCTGCAACATGATTTTTACAACAGCCTCCCAGATGATTAATTTAAGTGTAAAGACTGCCATTGACCATCCGGAAATCAGAGTGTTCAACTGTTCGGTCAATATGTCCTATTCTTCAGTCTGCACCTATTATGGAAGAATGTACGAATCAAAGTTCTTAATGGGAGCGTTAGCTGCTTCCATGTCACGGGATGATAAACTTGGTTATATTGCTGATTATCCCATATACGGAACCATTGCCAATATCAATGCATTTGCTTTGGGAGCAAGGATGATTAATCCTTATGCAAAGGTTTATCTGGAGTGGTCAAGGATAACAGGGCGGGATGCACAGGCGGAGCTTGAGAAGGAAGGAATCCGCTTTATATCCGGTGATGATATGATTACTCCTCAGGCACCTACAAGAGAATACGGTCTTTATCAGAAAGCTGCAGATGGAAGCCTGAGAAACCTGGCTACTCCAATCTGGCATTGGGGTAAGTTTTATGAAAGAATCGTAAATCTCACCTGCCACGGTTCTGTTGACAGGAAGGAAATGAAAGGGAAGCAGGCGATTAACTACTGGTGGGGAATGTCTGCAGACGTCATTGATGTGATCTGCTCCCAGAATCTTCCTCACGGCACAAACCGGCTGATTACATTTTTGAAAAATTCCATTCGGGCAGGAAGCTTCCAGCCATTTGTTGGAATCATTTACTCTCAGGATGGCACAACTCAGTGTGAAGAAGGGTTAAGTCTCACACCGGAGGAGATTACTACAATGAACTGGCTTACGGAAAATGTTGTAGGGCAGATTCCTGATTTTGAAGAGTTAACAGAAGAAGCACGGTCATTGGTTCGTCTTCAGGGTCAGACAATATACGAGAACATGGATACGGAGGAACTTCAGCGTGAAAATTCTGGTACTGGCGGATCATGAGTCCAAGTCGCTCTACGAATTCTATACACCGGAGAAGCTAAAAGATATTGATTTAATCATTTCCTGCGGAGATTTGAGAGCAAATTATCTGACGTTTTTTGCCACCTGTTCTCACGCGCCGGTTTATTACGTAAGGGGAAACCATGATTGTCAGTATGACAGATGTCCTCCGGAGGGGTGTATCTGCATTGAAGATGAGATTGTTACCTTCAATGGAGTAAGAATTTTGGGGCTGGGAGGGTCCATGGAATATATTCCCGGTTCTCCCAACCAGTTTACAGAAAAGAAAATGGAACAGAGAATTAAGCGCATGTGGTGGAAGTTAAAGAAAAATAAGGGGTTTGATATACTTGTAACCCATGCGCCTGCTTTTGAACTGAATGATCTGCCGGATCTTCCTCATCGCGGGTTTTCCTGCTTTAAGATGTTAATGGATAAGTATGCACCCAGATATTTTCTTCATGGTCATATCCATGCTAATTATGGCAATGCTTTTAAGAGAGAAGATCAGTATGGAAGCACCGTTGTGATCAATGCTTATGAATATTGCATTATTGATTATACGTAATGTGGTAACTTTTACAGCTATACGTTCATATCCTATTACAGAAGCCCGTTTACGGGATTAAACTCATTGCACTGCACATGACTCTACAGTACAAACTGAGCAGGCGTCAGCTTTTAACAGCTGTAAGCCGGGTTGCTTTTGCAACAGCAGATGATCTCAATGCATCTGTGGGACAGTAGTTAACTAATTGTTCCACAGGTGCATTTTTATTTATCGACATCTGGAATCTGATCAAACTGGGGGAACTGGTATGAAACGTATCACTGGATTAAAGAAAGAAAAGGATGGAAAAAGTCTTGCCATGCACGTATCAATGGTGAGCATTGTCATTAATTTAACGCTTTCTGCATTTAAACTGGCAGCAGGTATGTTTGGACATTCTGGAGCGATGATTTCAGATGCAGTTCATTCTGCTTCCGATGTGTTCAGCACATTTATTGTTATGATCGGTGTGCAGCTGGCAGATAAAAAATCAGATAAAGAGCATCCATACGGTCATGACCGGATGGAATGTGTTGCTTCTGCCATACTTGCTTCTTTGTTAATGGCTACAGGCGTTGTAATTGGCATCACTGGAATTAAGGTCATAGCAGGGCAGAATGGAAAGACGGCAGAAATCCCCGGACTGGTTGCTTTGGTTGCGGCAGTTTTATCAATCGTCGTAAAAGAATGGATGTACTGGTACACAAGAGCAGCGGCCAAAAAGATAAATTCAGGTGCTGTTATGGCAGATGCCTGGCACCATCGCTCTGACGCGCTGTCTTCTGTGGGAGCTATGATAGGGATTGGCGGTGCAAGAATGGGAATCCCGGTTTTAGATCCTCTGGCCAGTATTGTAATCTGTATTTTTATTGGTAAGGCAGCTATTGATATTTTTCGTGATTCCATGAACAAAATGATCGATAAATCCTGCGATGAGGATACGGTTCAAAAAATGAAGGATTTTGCAATGTCAGTTATGGGGGTAAAACGGATTGACGATATCAGAACCAGGATGTTTGGTGCAAAAGTATATGTGGATATCGAAATTGCAGCAGAAGGAAAACTGGAACTGGTAAGGTCTCACGAAATAGCAGAAAAGGTGCATCTGTGCATAGAAGAACACTTTCCTGATGTAAAGCATTGCATGGTTCACGTGAATCCGGTTCTTGATATGGATGAAAATGATTAAATATGTCTGCAGGTATAACTCCAGATTATAATACACATTCCTATTATTTAGTTGACAAATAACAGTTACATTGTTATCATTTAAATATTATACAAAAAGGCAGGGATGTGAATGGAAAGAATCGTATTATCATTGTTGGTTGATAACACTGCCGGCGTTTTAAGCCGTGTAGCCGGACTGTTCAGCCGCCGTGGCTATAATATTGAGAGCCTTACGGTAGGAGTAACTGCGGATGAGAGATATTCGAGGATGACAGTGGTTTCTGTGGGTGAACAGGAGATCTTGGATCAGATTGAAAAGCAGCTGAGAAAGCTGGAAGATGTCAGGGATATTAAGGAATTGAAGCCCGGACGTTCTGTTTACCGTGAACTTATTCTTGTAAAGGTCCGCGCCAATGCCAGTGAGCGTCAGGCGATCAGTGCCATTGCAGATATATTCAGGGCTACTATTGTTGATGTGGGAAGAGATTCTTTAACCGTCATGCTGACAGGCGACCAGTCAAAACTGGATGCGCTGATTAACCTCCTTGGAGATTATGAGATTTTAGAGTTGGCAAGAACTGGTCTCACAGGACTTTCCAGAGGATCAGATGATATCCGCTATCTGCCATAGGCAGTCTTTTGTTGTTAGCTAGAGGTGTTGCCAAAGGCGGACAGTGAGTCGTCGGCATAGTTCCTTTAACAAAATATATTATGAGTCAGTATATGAGGAGGAAAGAAAGATGGCAAAGATTTACTACCAGGAAGACTGCAACTTATCTTTATTAGAAGGTAAGACCATTGCAGTGATTGGATACGGAAGCCAGGGTCATGCCCATGCGCTTAATTTAAAGGAGTCCGGATGTGATGTCATCATTGGACTTTACGAAGGAAGCAGTTCCTGGGCGAAAGCAGAGGCTCAGGGTTTATCCGTTTATACTGCAGCTGAAGCAGCAAAAAAAGCAGATATCATCATGATTCTGATCAACGATGAGAAACAGGCTGCTATGTATAAGGAATCTGTAGAACCTAACTTAAAGGATGGCGACATGCTGATGTTCGCTCACGGTTTTGCAATTCACTTCGGACAGATCGTTCCTCCTAAGAATGTTGATGTTACTATGATTGCTCCAAAAGCACCAGGTCATACAGTTCGTAATGAATATCTGGTAGGCAGAGGAACTCCCTGTCTTGTAGCAGTTCATCAGGACTATACCGGTAAGGCAATGGACAAGGCTTTGGCATATGCATCTGCAATCGGCGGTGCGAGAGCAGGCGTTTTAGAGACAACCTTTAAGGTTGAGACAGAGACAGATCTTTTTGGTGAGCAGGCTGTATTATGCGGTGGTGTATGCGCACTGATGAAAGCAGGCTTTGAGACATTGGTGGAAGCAGGATATGCGCCAGAGAATGCTTACTTTGAGTGTGTACATGAGATGAAGCTGATCGTTGATCTTATCTTTGAAAGCGGCTTTGCAGGTATGAGATATTCTATCTCCAATACAGCTGAGTACGGAGATTATATTACAGGACCAAAGATTATTACAGATGAGACCAAGAAGGCGATGAAGAAAGTGCTGACAGACATTCAGGATGGTACATTTGCAAAAGACTGGCTGCTTGAGAACCAGGTTGGCGGTGCTCACTTCAAAGCTATGAGAAATGCAGAAGCTAATCATGAATTAGAGAAAGTCGGAGCAGATCTTCGTAAGCTTTACAGCTGGAATAATGGCGGAAAACTGATCGATAACTAAATTTTAGAATATGTAAAAAGGCTGATAAAAAGAGAATGTGGTTAACACGATTTCTCTTTTCTATCAGCCTTTTTATGCGTATTCAGCCTCTGATTCCGGCTTTCTGCATTGCTTCAAAGAAAATTTCCATTGCTGTGGATACAGATCCCGGGTTATAGGCAAATCCAACTGTTCGTTTCTTTATACCAGCTATCATGGGAACTTCAATCAGTTCTTTTTTATCCAGCTCATCCTGGACGAATTCTTTAATCACACAGCCGATCCCCAGACCGATTTTAGCGAATTCTATCAGTAGATCCATGGTTGTAATTTCCAAAAGTTGATTGGGAATGATCTGATTTTCGTTTAAATATTCGTCAATATACTTTCTGGTCATATTATTTTTGTCCAATAAAAGGATGTTGCCGGTCTGAAATAAATCTGCATTTTTTCCCTCTCTTAGATATAAATTTTCCAGATAGGCACTGGTTGATACAAAGATGTCCTGAATTTCCATAACTGGATTAAATAAAAGGGGACGGCGGTTGGAGGGCTCAGCGATCAATCCCAAGTCTATCTGCTGTTGCTCTAACATGGCAACCGTATGGGTGGTGGACTGGCTTTCTATGGTAATTTTAATATGAGGATACTTTTCAATAAATCCCTTTAAATAAGGAAGAAGAATGTATTTACACAGGGTATTGCTCACACCGATTCTTAAGTGCCCGATATTAAAATCCTTTACTCTCTTAAGTTCCAGTTCCCCTCTGTTTATCGCTTCAAATGCTGTTTTTGTGTGATGAAACAAAAGTTTCCCCTCTTCCGTAAGCTGGACGCCTCTGGAATTTCGGGTAAATAATGCTACACCTAAATTGTCCTCCAACTTACTGATGGACTTGCTGATTGCGGGCTGACTGATGAAAAGTTCTTTCGCAGCTTTGGATATATTACCAGCTTTTGCTACTTCATAAAAAATTTTATATTGGGAAAGATTCTGATCCATATTAAAAATCCTTTCATTTTATAACCATTCATTATAATAATACACAATACTATATATTGATATTATATCAGGTAAAATATCAGAATGTAAAGCAGGAAAATCAGGGAGGCAAAGCCTGCATAAGCTTTTGCTGGACAAACAGAGTTTTTCTTATTATGATGTAATTCATAATACAAAAGGACAGGAGTGATCTGATATGATAAAAACAAATGTAATGAGAATGCTTGATAAAGCGGGGATTGCCTATGATACAAAGGAATATACCGTTGATGAACAGGATTTATCAGGAAGCCATGCAGCCGATATGCTGGGTGTGGACCATGGAAGTGTATTTAAAACTCTTGTATTAAAAGGAGATAAAACTGGTTATTTTGTCTGTTGTATCCCTGTTGACGCAGAGCTTGATTTAAAAAAGACAGCAAAGCTTACAGGCGATAAAAAAGTTGAAATGATTTCTGTAAAAGATTTACAGTCTGTTACTGGCTATATCAGAGGTGGGTGTTCACCTGTGGGAATGAAAAAGCAATTTCCTACATGGATTGATGCATCTGCGGAAAATTATCCTGATATTGTAGTAAGCGCCGGGATCAGGGGCCAGCAAATTGTCATTGCTCCACAGAAACTGGCTGCCTTTATTAGAGGTAATTTTGCCTCACTTACCTTGAATTAGTTTACATAAAACAACCAAACGGTAAGACAGGCCAACAGCGTGCGGGTGAATAATTAACAGAAATGTAATAATATTGTAAAAAAATAACACATGTTTAATACAAAAAAATCACATAAGTACAAGGAAAAATAGTGTATAACTAACAAAAAAATAAAAACGGTAAAAAATTAAGAAGTTAAATTATCACAAAAATGTTAAATTACCATTGACTTTTTTAACGGGATTCTTCTATAATTACGGACGACACAAAGAAACGGGTACGGAACAGTCCGAAGCCCACGCAAATGAGATTAGAGAAAGAGGAGTATTTATGCTTACACTACGCTCTATGCTTCAGCAGATTAGTCAGTTCTTCAGAGGAATGTCCGTAAGGGTCACGAAGCGAATGTATCGTTCCTCAGCTGTTTTTATGGCAGGTGCCGCAGTAATTACAGTGATTGCTTTTACTTCCACAGGTTTTGGAAGCAGCGGAAAAAATGCATTAACGGCATTTGCAGAAACACGGGCTTTAGAAGACGCTACCGATGATGAGAACGTTGAAGAAGAGGAAACAGCTTCACAAGCAAAAGTACAAATAAACCTTACCGATCCCAAGATGCAGGCGCAGCAACTTGCTGGAAATCTGTTGGAAAAAGAAGTCATACAAAAGCAGGAACTGGAAAAAGAATCCTTTACCAGAATCCAGCGCATGAACGAACAGATTGCACTGGAGGAGGAAGCTAAAAAGCAGGCGCAGATAGCCGCAGAAGAAGCCCTGAAGGCGAAAGAAGCGGAAGAAGCAGCTGCCAAAAAGGCAGAAGAGGAAAAAGCAGCACATGCCACGTCTCTGTCGGATGAAGACTATAATGTCTTGTTAAAGATTGTGCAGGCAGAAGCCGGAGTTTGTGATGATGAAGGAAAGATTCTTGTAGCAAATGTGATTTTAAATCGTGTAAAAAGCGGTAAATTTCCAAGTACAGTGAAAGGAGTTGTTTATTCACCCTCCCAGTTTTCCCCGGTTTCCAATGGAAGCATTAATTCCGTAAAGGTTACCAGCAATACCATTGATTGTGTGAACAGGGCACTGGAAGGTGAGGACTATTCAAACGGAGCTTTGTATTTTATGAATCGAAGGGGTTCAAGGAGCGGCGCGATCAGCTGGTTTGATTCCCATTTGACTTATTTATTCCAGCACGGAAACCATGAATTTTTTAAATAAAAACATTGTTAAATATTCTGTTTTTGGTGTATACTATAGTTTGATAACAGGAATATCCATATTTTGTTATAACTATACTGATACATAAAAGGAGAGTATTCAAATGATTTTTGACACAGCAAAAAACCTTGATTTTTACAAAAACCTTGGTGTGGAAGACAGATATGCCAAGGCAGTAGATTTTCTTAAGAATACTGATCTGGAGAAACTGGAGCCAGGTAAATATGAGATTGACGGCAAGAACGTGTTTGCCAATGTAGTTGAATATACAACAATTCCATGGGAAGAAGCGAAATATGAAGCTCACCATAATTATACAGATATTCAGTATGTGATTTCCGGTTCTGAGATTATGACCTACGCAAGAATTGATGAACTGAATGAAAAAGTACCATATAACGATGAAAAAGATGTTGTATTTTACGACAATGAAAACCCAGGCTTAAAAGCGGTAGTAAAGTCTGGAGAATATATGATTTTTAATCCCTGGGATGGCCATAAACCAAAGGCTGCAGCCGGAGAACCAGCTCCAATTAAGAAAGTAATTGTTAAAATCAAAGAAAATTAAAAAACGGGATTCTGTTCTTTTCTAAGGAACAGAATCCCATTTTTATTAAAATTTCCAGCCGTCTGATCCGGATAGTACGGCATCCTTTGTATATTTGGCAAGATCAGTATCCTTTAGCCTGTAAATCCAGTCGGGTCTGTGATCTAAGTCTCCTTTGGGACCGTAGCTTCCATATTCGGCATAGAAGGCATTTTTATGAGCAGCCTCTTTGTTCCAGTCATGCCAGCCTTCCCGGCAGATGTGGTCGCCAATGTAGCAATTGATTAAAACCGTCTTTGCATATTCTCTCCAAGGACGTCCCAGGTAAGCATTATCAGGAGGACAGTTTCCTTCAAAACGGCAGTTTTCCATTACATAACCGTATTCCTGGCCTTCCGGAGTTGATGCGGCAGTTACATAGCTGCTGATTTCTTTTCCGGTATATTTGGAAAAAAACGTGCAGTTCTCAAAGTAGGCAGTAGCGCTTCCAAAAACGAAATCAATATCCCCCTCCAGATAGCAGTCCTTATAATAATGCCTTCCATTGATCCTGGGAGCATGCTGCTTTGGTCCGATAAATCCGTTTGGCTCAATTTCCTTTGGTGGCAGCGGACCAGTAAAAATGGTGTCCTGATTGCCAAGGAAACGGCAGTTTTCAAAGGTGAGACGATCGCCGTCTGCATAAACAGCAAGAGCCTGTCCCACATCAATTCCTTTTCCGGCACTGTTTTCAAACGTAATATTTTTTGCTGTAAAATCATAAGTATCAATTAAACAGGAATAGGTTCGAAACGTTCCCCGCTTCATACCGTCTTCCATAGGCATATGGGCATATAAGCCATAGGTTAAAATGGTTTGGTTTTTATCTTCCCCAAGAAAGGTTACGTGAGGGGTGGTGATTGTGATCTGCTCCTCATAAACTCCTTTGTGTATGAAAAGAGTATATTCAGCTGTACCGTTCTGGGACAATGAGTCAAGCGCTTTTTGTATGCTTTCAAAATCTCCGGTGCCATCTTTGGAAATGTGTATCATATTTGACCTTCTTTCTAGTTGTTGTATACATGATGCATAATGCACATTAAATATAAACAATTTTTGTGGAAAATGCAATAGAAAATATTGACTTTTTCTTAACAAAATGAGATAATGAGAGCAAATTTGAATTTTATAAGGAGGATTTTTATATGTCAACAAAAGCTTATTACCCAATTAATGAAATTGGAAAAGGAAAGCCTGGCTTTGCAACGACACGTTCAATTATCGAGGCACCATTCTATGGGAATAACGTTATTAAAGTTAATACGCTTCGTGAGGCATATGAATTGGCAAAAAACTCACCAGGAACGATTGTCACAGATATGCCGGTTTATAGAGGAGAAGAATTCGGTCTGGATAAGGATGCAAAAGTACTTCTGTTTAATGATGGTGCAATTACCGGACGGTATGCAACAGCCAGAAGAATTGCAGGAGAACCTGGAGTAAACTGTGCTGCTCTTGACAAAGTTGTTATGGACGCTGTATATGAGACACGGTGGAAAACCATGTATCATGCAGAGGTATACGCTGGCCTTGATCCGGAGTATATGGTGAAGGCGCATCTTCTCATTCCGGAAGGCGAGGAGAACATCTTATATAACTGGATGCTGAACTTCCAGTATATGTCTGATCAGTATGTCAACATGTATAAGGCTTCTAAACCGGTAGGAGATGGCAAAGAGCCTGATATCTATATCTTCTCTGATCCCCAGTGGAATGGTTCTGACCGCCCTGGAGTCGATCTGTCCTGTTTAAGCGATCCTAAATGTCTATGTTATTTTAACACGGAACAAAACTGCGCTGCAATTCTCGGCATGAGATATTTTGGAGAGCATAAGAAAGGTACACTTACCATGGTATGGGCACTTGCCAATCGAAACGGCTATGCTTCCTGCCACGGCGGACAAAAGGAGTATACACTTTCTGATGGTTCCAAGTATGTTGCATCTGTATTTGGATTATCAGGATCTGGTAAATCCACCATTACACATGCAAAACACGGTGGCAAATATGGCGTAACCGTACTTCATGACGATGCATTTATCATTAACACCGATACCTGCGCATCTGTTGCGATTGAGCCTACATACTTTGATAAGACACAGGATTATCCTACCGGATGTGAGGACAACAAGTACTTACTGACTGCACAGAACTGTTCCTGTACCCTGGATGAAGACGGAAAGATCCAGCTGGTAACAGAAGATATCAGAAACGGAAACGGACGTGCAATTAAGTCTAAATTATGGTCACCAAACCGTGTGGATAAAATTGAATCTCCTGTTAATGCAATTTTCTGGATTATGAAGGATCCTACCATCCCGCCAGTAGTTAAATTAAAAGGAGCATCACTGGCATCTGTTATGGGCGCAACTCTTGCAACCAAGAGATCCTCTGCAGAGAGACTTGCTCCGGGAGCAGATCCTAACGCGCTGGTAGTTGTTCCTTATGCTAACCCATTCAGAACCTATCCTCTTGCCAATGATTATGAAAAATTCAAAAAACTGGTTGAAGAAAAGAACGTAGACTGCTATATTATTAATACAGGTGATTTTATGGGCAAGAAGGTTCAGCCTAAGGATACACTTGGAATTCTGGAAGCAATTGTTGATAAAAAGGCAGAATTCAAACAGTGGGGACCATTTACAGATATTGAAATCTTTGAGTGGGAAGGATTCGTTCCGGATCTGAATGACCCGGCTTATGCAGAGCAGTTAAAGGCTCGTATGCAGGATCGTGTTAAATTTGTTGCCAATATGTCAGTTGCAAAAGAAGGATACGATAAGCTTCCTGATGATGCGTTAGAAGCAATCCAGAAGGTTGTTGATCAATTGAAGTAATTGTCACAGAGACGAAAAAGTAGAACTTTTTCGTCTCTGTTTTTTAAGTAAGCAGAGGAGATGTTATGAAAAAAGATTATTTGCTGTTTGATTTAGATGGAACACTGACCGATCCCAAAGAGGGAATTACAAAGTCGGTCCGCCATGCTCTTCATTCTTTTGGAATTGAAGTGGAAAATATCGATGAATTATGCTGTTTTATCGGACCACCTTTAAAAGACAGCTTTATGGAGTACTATGGTTTTACTGAATCAGATGCCCAAAAGGCAGTGGAAATTTTTCGGGAGTACTTTTCCTCACAGGGGATTTTTGAGAACAAAGTATATGAGGGAACCAGAGAGTCTTTAGAAGCACTTGTGAAATCAGGGAAAAAACTTTATGTTGCTTCATCAAAACCAGAAGTCTTTGTAAGAATGATATTGGAGCATTTTGAACTGGACTCTTATTTTGAGTTTATGGGAGGAGCAGATTTTGAAGAAATCCGTGTAAAAAAAGCAGATGTGATTGGTTATGTGCTTGATACCTGCGAAATCCGTGATATATCAAAAGCAGTGATGATCGGCGACCGAAAACATGACATTCTGGGTGCAAAAGAGTTTGGAATGGAATCTGTGGGGGCATTGTACGGATATGGGAGCAGGGAGGAACTTACTAAGGCAGGAGCAGATTTTCTGGTAGAATCAATTTTTGATTTGCAGAATCTTTTCTAGTGTGCTATACTAGGGCTTTAACAGGAAACAGTCCTTTTGATATCGGTATTTGGAAGACGAAGCACCAGCGGAAGGAGAATTATTGTGATTGAATTGGAAAGAGATGAGAGACAGATTGTCAGAGAACTTTGCAGCATGAGTAAAGAGGTGATTCCCTCTGCTGTTGCAAAAGGGCGTATCGGAAAAGTCTGGGTCCCGGAGCGGGATAATCCGTCGTTTTGCTTGATTCATTCGGGTAATTTTGTATATCTGGCCGGAATTTGTCCCAAGGGAGAGCAGGCTCTTGAACTCAGGGAACTTTTAATTAAAAACTGCAGTAAGGGTTTTATTACCCCTTCCGACGAACGCTGGTCTGAATGGCTGGAAGAGACGTTTGGAGGCAGTTGCCGGATTATGTCCCGTTATGCCATGAGAACAGATGAAGATCTTTTCTCTAAGGAGACGCTGAATAATTATTTGAACTCCATTCCTGAAGGAATTCAAATTAAAAAAATGAATGAGGATCTTTTTGAGAAAGCCATGAGTTCGGAGTGGAGCAGAGAAATCTGTTCTGATTTTGAAACCCAGAAGGATTTTATCCATCGCGGTTTTGGATTTGCAGCACTGGACGGTGAAAGACTGGTTTCCGGTTGTTCGGCCTATCCGATCAGTGAAGAGAAGATTGTGGTAAAAGTTGCGACACACAAGGAATATAAGCGCCGGGGTCTTGCTCTGGCATGCAGTGCAGGATTAATCTTATCCTGTTTAAAACAGGAGATTTTTCCAACCTGGGATGCGGACAACATTCCTGCCGCCGGACTGGCGGAAAAGCTTGGTTATATTTTTGAAAAAGAATACCAGGTATACAAACTTGGAAATCTGGAGAATGGACTGTATTAGACGCAAGAAAAATCAGGAGGATTACAGCAGATGAAAAAGGTTAGGATCGGTTTCTGGGGCATGGACTCCATATTGGAATTTGTCACCATAGCCGGTAAATGTAAAGAAAAGATGGAATTGATGAATGGAGACTTTATTGTGAATGCGAAATCACTTTTATCTGTTCTTTCCCTGGTAACTGCTGAAGCGGTTGAACTGATTATTCAGGAAGAATCCTGTGATTCCCTTTTAAACCGGCTGGATTTATATGTGGAACATGGAAGACTTCTTGGCGGTAAGAATATTGTTTTCTGATCAGTAAATAAAAACTGACAGGAAAAGGAACTTGAAAATTCTCTGGAATTGTTGTATACTGAAGCCATAGAAAATAGAGACTGTAATTCCTGAGATGTGCGATAATCTTACCTTTTTTGAACCTACATTATGACATAAGGGATTCCAATATTTTCAGGCGGATGTCAGGCCTCCGTTGTAGTGGAAGGCAGATGCCTGAGTGAGGTTGCCCACCTAGCTTAGCTAGGCGTCAATAAGTAAGAACCGGCATTTTGGGGTTACAAAAGATAAAAGCAGCGAGAAATCGCTGCTTTAACTTTATGGAAAAATATGGTAAAGTATGATAAGACATATATTAATTTTAACCATATAGGAGATGAACATGAAGGATTTTAAATACCGCAGTTATGTTTGCTGGGGAGTAACTGCTCTTGCAGTAATTGCATTAAGCATTGCATTTGCTTTTTTTATTTCCCGGTTTGAATCGGTAAAAGGTACGATGGGGTTGATTGTGGAAATCTTAATGCCTGTCATTTATGGCGCAGTTCTGGCATATCTTTTATTGCCGGTTTATAACAAAACAAGAGATATGGCAGCCCGTATGCTGAATGCGGTGTTTCATAACAAGAAAACGGTTCGTTCCATTTCAAGAGCTCTGGCGACTCTGGTCAGCCTGATTTTTTTGTTTGTGATTGTCATAGGACTTTTCTCAATGATTATACCCGAAATTTATACAAGCATTATGGGAATACAGAATAATTTCGGAGATAACATCAACAATATTGCACTTGGGCTTCAAAAACTGTTTCAGGATAATCCTGCTTTTGAAAAAGCCATAATCCCTATCTATGATCAGGTTGCCAGCCGGCTTCAGAACTGGATGACCACTGATTTAGTCCCCAATATGTCTTCCTTAATCGGCAGCCTATCCAGCGGTCTGTTAAGTGTTGTACTGGTTTTTAAGAATATATTAATCGGCGTAATTGTTATGGTATATATTCTTAATATCAAAGAGACGCTTTCTGCTCAGGGTAAAAAAATCATTTACAGCATATTTCCCTTAAAAACGGCGAATCAGGCAATTGAAGAAATTCGTTTTGTACACCGTGTATTTGGCGGATTTATTACTGGCAAGCTATTAGATTCTTTAATTATCGGAATTATGTGCTTTGTGCTGCTCAATGCAATGAATATGCCCTATGTACTGTTAGTCAGCGTAATTGTGGGGGTTACCAATGTAATACCATTTTTTGGCCCTTTCATTGGGGCGATTCCCAGTGCATTTTTAATACTCTTAGTCAGCCCGGTAAAGTGTCTCTATTTCCTGATTTTCATTTTGCTTTTGCAGCAGTTTGATGGTAATATACTCGGACCTAAAATTCTTGGACAATCCACCGGACTGCCAAGTTTCTGGGTGCTGTTTTCCATTCTTCTGTTTGGCGGATTGTTTGGATTTGTGGGAATGATTATTGCCGTGCCCACGTTTGCCGTGATCTACAGTGTGATTACCAGACTGGTGAACGGGTCACTGTCAAAGAAACATCTCTCTTTAAAAACAGAGGATTATCTGAATCTGGATCGGATTGAAGAAGAGAAAAAAACATATATGAAATAAGAGGAGCGCATGAATAAAAAGTCATTGATCGGATTTGTCGTCGGAATTCCTCTCCTGGTTATCTTTCTCATTATCATTATATTGATGAATGAGCCGGAACCAGAGGGGATCTCAAGGGGGTTGGCATGCAAGTCAGCAGCTCTCCTTCTTACAGACAGAGAAAGCTTGGAAAAAATGCCGGAAAATCAAAAACAGCAATATTTCTCCAAACAGGATCAGAGCCTCTGGTATGCGAAATATATGGATTACCTATATGCCAATGGCTATCTTGATGCTGGGCTTATGCCTGCAGACAAAGAAACTGCACAAGGTTTTTTAACTTACCAGGAAGCAGAAAGTCTGGCAGAAGCGCTGGTTCCTGGTTCTGGAACCAACCTCCATGCAGGAAGAAGGAACAAGAGTAAACACATAACCGCTGATGAATGGTGGAATCTGTTTGACGATTTAAAAAAAGCACTTGATAAAGAAAATCAGATAAAAACAATGGATGTACTACTTTATGGAACGCCTTCTAACATAAATCCCTCATCTGTATGGACTGCCTATACCAGTGAAGGTACATTCGGGTTTGAAGGAATCAGTCTGGATTCTTATATTGACTGGGAAATAAAGATTCTCGTAAAGGGCAGTGAGATCATTGCACTAAAAGAAGTGGTAAGTGATTCTGTTACATATAAGAATGTCTGGCTGACTGCTGGGGATAATCAGACATTCCAGGTACACTTTGGTTCTGTTATCAGAACTTTTCCTCTTGATACATCATTAGGGCAGACGGAGGATCTGGTTAATAATCTGGCAGATATCAGTCTGAAACGGGGAAATCTTGAAAAAGTTACTTTGAAGAAAAAGAGAATATCCGGGAAGGTACTTGCCATTACAGATTCTTATATAGAAATTGAGAATTATGGAAAGCTGAAGTTTGATAAGGACTTTAAAGTATACCGTCTGTATGGCCAGTTTGAAGAACGATCTGTTACCGATATTTTAGTTGGCTATGACATTCAGGATTTTGTAGTAGCCCATGGAAAGCTATGTGCAGCTTTACTGGTCCGTGAATTTGATGCAAAGACCATACGGGTGCTTTTGATGAACACGAATTTCCAGTCTATCTTTCACCCCTCGGTTACACTCTCTTCTGACACAGGCCTTACACTGACTTACGATAAAGAGACTGTCCAGGTACCTCCAAAAGCGGAAGTGAACATTGATCCATCCGATGAAAGGTTAAAGAGCGGCAGAATAGTAGCAGCTCCTCTGGAAAAGGGGGGTTCAATACAGGTGAATTCCATAAGCCGTTCCTATGGGTCACCTTCTTATGGCGGAACCATTGAGATCAGAAAGGATTCAGATGGATTACTTCTGATTAATGAACTGTATCTGGAGGATTACTTAACAAAAGTTGTTCCGAGTGAGATGCCCGACAGCTATGAAAAGGAGGCGCTGAAAGCGCAGGCTGTGTGTGCAAGAACCTACGCATACCGCCAGATCCAAAGCAATACCTACAGCAAATATGGTGCCCATGTAGACGACAGCACACGTTTTCAAGTGTACAATAATCTTCCTACTGCGGCAAAGACAGAAGATGCAGTTCGGGAAACTTACGGGAAACTGCTGTTTTATGGAGATACTCCCATTGAAGCATTCTATTTTTCCACCTCCTGCGGCCATACCACAGATGGCAGTGTATGGGGAGGAGATCCAGCCCAGTATCCTTATTTAGACGGGAGTCTGCTTCAGGATGGAGGGGCAGTGCTAAATCTGTCCACCAATTCTGATTTTGAACAATTTATAAAGAATAAGGATTATCCGGCTTATGATTCCTCATTTCCCATGTATCGGTGGGAGACGACAGTAACCAACCGGCAGCTGGAAGAAGAGATTACTGAGGTAGGCTCCATCTTAAACATTACAGTGGTTGAAAGAGGAGTGGGGGGTATTGTAAAGAAGTTAAGAGTGGAAGGCTCAGAGGGCGTTATGACCATAAGCGGAGAGGGTCAGGTCAGAGCTAAACTTGGTAATAAATATATGACACTTACAAAAAAAGACGGGACTCAGATGAAAAATTTTGATTCCCTTCCCAGCGCTTATCTGGCCATAGAAAATCAGGGAGTTGATGAAAAAAACATCACTACGTTTCATATCTACGGCGGCGGATTTGGTCATGGAGTGGGGATGAGCCAGAATGGAGCCCAGACTATGGCAAAGGAAGGAAAATCTTTTGAAGATATCCTGCAGTTTTTTTATCATGGCGTCCGGGTATGCGAGGCAGACAGTGTAAAGGAATGAGAGAGAGTCTTTCTGCGTACAATGTAAAAAAAGCACAGGATGTTATATGCAGGATCAAAAATTGGAGAATCTGCTTAATCTCGCTCTCAGTTCCACTCCGGAGGAGCGGGAGAAGTCTGGTAACTTGAATGTAGGATATAATCCGGTGGAAAAAACATGGGATGTCATTGTAAAGTATTCTGGAGATATCGGTTTTCTTACCGAGATAGGAATCAGGGTGGAGACAATGTTAAATGAGTATGCCATCTTGAATGTACCGGAGTCACTGATTGACCAGTTAAGTGATCTCCCCCAGATCGAATATGTGGAAAAACCAAAGAGGCTGTTTTTTGCCGTAAATCAGGCAAAAGCGGCCTCTTGTGTCAATCTGGTCCAGCAGGGAACTAACAATCTGACCGGGAGAGGTGTTCTTGTAGCCATTATTGATTCCGGAATTGATTATTATCATGATGATTTTCGAAACCCGGACGGAACAACCCGGATTGTAAAGCTGTGGGATCAGACCCTGGGCAGAGTATTTACAAAAGAAGAGATTGATGCGGCTCTGGCAACGGGAAGCAGAGCAGAGGCCATTAAACTGGTACCGTCCGTTGATATAACCGGACATGGAACCGCAGTAGCCTCCATTGCAGTAGGAAACGGCAGGGAAAACCGGGGTCAGTACAGAGGAGTTGCATATGAAAGCCCTCTGTTGGTTGTGAAGCTGGGAGTGCCTCAGGAAAGCGGGTTTCCAAGGACTACAGAACTTATGCGTGCAGTGAATTTTGCAGTAAGAGAAGCAGTGGATATGCAGATGCCGGTTGCCGTTAATTTAAGCTTTGGCAATACTTATGGATCTCACGATGGAACCAGTCTTTTGGAAACATTTCTTGATGATATCTCTAATTATGGAAAATCTGTAATTGTGGTTGGTACAGGAAACGAAGGGGTTGGTGCAGGACATATTTCAGGAATACTGACCATGACAAGTCCCCAGGATATAGAGTTAAGTGTGGGGACTTTTCAACAGAGCTTCAGCGTCCAGCTCTGGAAATCTTATGCGGATTTATTTGATATCAGTATTGTGACTCCATCCGGAGAAGTAATAGGCCCTATCAGCAGCCGGCTGGGTCCCCAGACCATCCGGTACGGAAATACGCAAATCCTTTTGTATTATGGAAAACCGGGACCATATAGTGTGGCACAGGAGATTTATTTAGACTTTCTTCCTGCAGACACGTATATTGACAGTGGAATCTGGAAATTCCGTCTGACACCAAGACAGATTGTTGAGGGGAAATACGATTTATGGCTACCCTCCTCTGGTGTGTTAAATCAGTCCACCCGTTTTTTACGGGCAACACCGGAAACCACGTTGACCATTCCCTCCACAGCATCAAAAGTTATTTCGGTGGGCGCATATGATGATACCTACCAATCCTATGCCGATTTTTCAGGAAGAGGATTCACCAGAAGAACGAATCAGGTAAAGCCTGATCTGGCTGCACCGGGAGTAGGGATTATTGCCGCATATGCAGGAGGAGGTTATGATTCAGTTACAGGAACTTCGTTTGCGACACCATTTGTTACTGGAAGCTCCGCACTTCTCATGGAATGGGGGATTGTAGATGGAAGAGATCCGTTCCTTTTCGGGGAAAAAATAAAAGCATATCTGATCCGCGGAGCAAGAAAGCTTCCCGGAATCACCCAGTATCCCAATCCGGAACTGGGATATGGTGTTTTATGTGTCAGTGACAGTCTTCCTGTGTAATACAAAAGAAAATCCGTTGGAAAACAGACAAAAATGTTTTATAATGGATACAGTACTTTACGGAGGTGTGAAATGGAAATCAGGCATGAGCTGGTAATTCCCAATAATGATCTTCCTTTCCGGCTGTTTATTTTCGAGGGCAGGGAAGGAAACTATAAAGTGACAAAGCACTGGCACCATTCGGTAGAGATTTTTCTGGTACTGGAGGGAGAGATTGATTTTTTTATCAATAACACCCATCTTAAGCTTACCAGAGATGAGTTTGTACTGGTTAATTCCAATGAGGTGCATTCCATCGAATGCCCCAATCCCAATATCACCATTGTCCTGCAGATTCCGGGAGAGACCTTTGAAGATTACATGGGAGAAGATTCCTATGTGAACTTTGAAAGAAAAGGAGAAGAGGCAAACCGCAGGCTGAAGGATCTTGTGACCTCCCTTTTTTTTACTTATGACAAACAGGAATATGGCTATAGCTTTCAGGTAAAAAGCCAGTTTTATCAGCTTTTGTATCTTCTGGTAACAGAGTTTAAAACAGAAAATATGGATAAAGAGATTATACGCCAGAAAAAACAGCTGGATAAACTTTCTGATGTAACCCAGTATATGAGGGAGAATTATGATCAGGATTTAAAACTGGACTCGGTGGCGTTGCGCTTTGGATTCAGTCCTACCTATTTATCCAGAATTTTTTTGAAGTATGCGCAGGTTAATTATCGCACCTTTTTAATTGACCTGCGTGTCAAATATGCAGTGCGTGAACTCATGGGAACGGATCATGAAATCGGGGAAATTGCCATGAGGCATGGATTTCCTGACAGCAGGGCATTTGCCAAGGCATTTAAGAAACGGTATGGCTGTCTTCCCAGTGAATACAGGAAACACATCAGCAGCACCAGATGAGCACAGTGCAAATAATTTAATATAGGGTGTTAAAATTACTGAAAATATGATATAATGTACCATAACTTTGCGAAGGATGTGATCGAATGAATATCAGAGAATCCACTGAACAGTGGGAGGAAGCTTATTTAAGTCCTTATGCTGCATTTAGTAAAAATACCAAAGGCAGAGAACGGGAAGAAGAACCCTGTGATATCCGCACCGCTTACCAGCGGGACCGTGACAGAATCATTCACTGTAAAGCATTTCGAAGGCTGAAGCACAAGACTCAGGTGTTTCTGGCACCGGAAGGTGACCATTACCGGACAAGACTCACCCATACACTGGAAGTTTCCCAGATAGCAAGAACCATTGCCAAGTCCCTGCGCATGAATGAGGATTTAACAGAGGCGATTGCGTTGGGGCATGATCTTGGACATACTCCATTTGGACATTCTGGAGAAGCAATTCTTAATGAGATCTGTTCCCAGGGGTTCGCCCATTACAGGCAGAGCGTGCGGGTAGTTGAAATCCTGGAGAAAAACGGAATGGGTTTAAATCTCACATGGGAAGTGAGAGATGGAATCTTAAATCACCGTACCAGCGGTCATCCCTCCACGTTAGAGGGTGCCATTGTCCGGCTGTCTGACAAAATTGCCTATATTAATCATGACATCGATGATGCAATCCGGGCAAAGATGTTTGTGGAGGAGGATCTTCCCGGCTGCTATACCGATATTTTAGGACACAGCGTCAGAGAGAGACTGAATAATCTCATTCATGATATTATCAATAACAGCTATAAGAAGAATGAGATCATCATGTCTTCGGATATGGAAGCAGCCATGCAGGGACTTAGAACCTGGATGTTTCAGCATGTTTATAAGAATGAGATTCCAAAAGCAGAAGAAGGAAAAGCACAGAAGATGATCGCCATGCTTTTTGAGTTTTATATGGATCATCCGGATAAGCTTCCCCAGGAATACCGTTATTTAATGGAAAAAGGTACTGCAGACAAGGAACGTGCTGTCTGTGATTATATTGCCGGTATGAGTGACAGCTACGCCATTGACCGGTTTGAAGAACTGTTTGTACCAAAGGCATGGAAAGCAATTTGACAAAAAAGCATTTTATCATAAATCTTTGTGAAAGGAGGATGATATGCGATATTCGGAAGACATAATTGAAGAAGTCCGCGTAAGGAATGACATTGTGGATATCGTATCAGGGTACGTGAAACTGCAAAAAAAGGGCAGCAATTATTTTGGATTATGCCCGTTTCATAATGAAAAGTCTCCCTCCTTTTCCGTGTCACCGGCCAAACAGATGTATTACTGCTTTGGCTGCGGTGCAGGCGGTAATGTTATTACCTTTGTTATGGAGTATGAGAATTATTCCTTTTCAGAAGCGTTTAAGATGCTGGCAGACCGGGCAGGAGTAAAACTGCCGGTGGAAGAATACAGCAGGGAGGCAAGGGAGCAGGAAGATTTAAGGGCCGCTCTTCTGGAGATGAATAAGCTGGCTGCCAGCTATTTTTATTATCAGCTGAAGAAGCCTCAGGGCGAAGCAGGTTACCGGTATTTAAAGGACAGGCAGTTAAGTGATGAAACCATAGTCCGTTTTGGTCTGGGCTACTCCAATAAAACCAGTGATGATTTATACCGCTATTTAAGAGGAAAGGGGTATGAAGATTCTGTATTAAAGCAGTCAGGGCTTGTGACCATTGAGGAAAAGGGAAGTCATGATAAGTTCTGGAACCGGGTGATGTTTCCCATCATGGATGTGAATAACCGGGTCATCGGTTTTGGCGGAAGAGTTATGGGAGCCGGTGAGCCTAAATATTTAAATTCACCGGAGACAAAGCTGTTTGATAAAAGCAGAAACTTATATGGACTGAACTATGCCAGATTGTCACGGGAAAAATACATATTGATCTGCGAAGGGTATATGGATGTAATTGCCATGCATCAGGCAGGCTTTACCAATGCGGTGGCTTCTCTGGGAACGGCCTTTACCACCCAGCATGCCCAGCTGTTAAAGCGGTATACGGACAAAGTGATCCTTACCTATGACAGCGACGGGGCAGGCCAGAAAGCGGCACTGAGAGCGATTCCTATTTTAAGGGATGCGGGAGTTTCCATTCGTGTTCTGAACATGGAGCCTTATAAGGATCCCGATGAATTTATAAAGAATCTGGGAGCGGAAGAATTTAAACAGAGAATTGAACAGGCACAAAACAGTTTTCTCTTTGAGATTGAAGTTCTGAAAAAGAATTACAAGATGGATGATCCGGAACAGAAAACAGAGTTTTATAATCAGACTGCAAGAAAGCTTCTGGAATTTCCGGAAGCGCTTGAGCGGGAAAACTATTTAGAAGCTGTTTCCAGAGAATTTTTCATTAATTACCAGGATTTAAAACGACTGGTTAACCGGTTGGGATCGACTCTGGGACCTGTCCGGACCTCAGTAAGGGGAGAAGAGGAAGAGAACGGGAAGAATCAGCGGAAAAAAGAAAAAGAAGATGGGGTTATGCAGTCTCAAAGGCTGCTGCTTACCTGGCTGATTGAAAATCCAGTACTATTTGATAAGATTAAAGGGGTCATTACTCCTGATGATTTTATAGAAGAACTGTATCATAAGGTGGCACAGATGGTTTTTGACGGACACGCTGCCGGAACACTGAATCCGGCCGAGATTTTGAATCATTTCATCGATGATGATGATCAATACCGGACTGTCGCAGGTCTTTTCCATGCGAGCTTAAAAGAGTCTCTTGATAATGAAGAACAGAAAAAAGCGTTTTCGGAAACAATAATGAAAGTGAAAAAAAACAGTCTGGATCATGCCAGCCGTCATGCAGCAGGGATAGAAGAACTGCAAAGAATTATAAAGGAACAGGCTGCGCTGAGGGATTTGAATATTTCGCTGGATTAGGGTGTACACTATAGGCAGGCTGTGGAAGGATGGAAAAACATGGACGAGAATGTTAAGAAGACAGCAGATAAGATGGTGGGTTCAGGAAAGACAGAAGAGGAACAGGTTTTTGGCAGCAGGCAGGAAGAGTCAACAGCGGCGTTTGAGGAGAAGTTAAACCAGCTTCTCTTATTGGCAAGAAAAAAGAGAAATGTCCTGGAAAATCAGGAAGTACTTGATTTCTTTATTGGAGAGAGTCTGGATTCAGACCGCCTGGATCAGATCTATGATTTCCTGGAGAGCAGCAAAGTAGATGTGCTTTCCATGGGCGGAGAAGAACTGGATTTAGACGAAGATCTGTTTATGGAAGAAGACATCGAGGAAGAGGAAGAAATCGATATGGAAAGCATCGATTTATCTGTTCCGGAAGGTGTCAGCGTAGAAGACCCGGTCCGCATGTATTTAAAAGAGATCGGTAAAGTCCCCCTGCTCTCCAGTGAAGACGAGATTGAACTTGCGAAAAAGATTGAGCTTGGGGATGAAGAATCGAAGCAAAGATTAACAGAAGCCAACCTACGCCTTGTAGTCAGTATCGCTAAGCGCTATGTGGGGCGGGGGATGCAGTTTTTAGATCTGATACAGGAAGGAAATTTAGGTCTGATTAAAGCGGTAGAAAAGTTTGATTACCGGAAAGGCTATAAGTTCAGCACTTATGCAACCTGGTGGATCAGACAGGCAATTACCCGGGCCATAGCAGATCAGGCCCGTACAATCCGGATTCCTGTTCATATGGTGGAGACCATTAACCGTCTGGTACGTGTATCCAGACAGCTTTTACAGGAACTGGGAAGAGAACCAGTTCCGGAAGAGATTGCGGCAAGGGCAGATATGCAGGTGGAACGGGTACGGGAAATTATGAAAGTTTCCCAGGAGCCGGTTTCTTTGGAAACACCCATTGGCGAGGAAGAGGACAGCCATTTAGGTGATTTTATCCAGGACGATCAGGTGGCGGTTCCTGCAGATGCGGCAACATTTACCATGCTTCATGAACAGCTGATGGAAGTTCTTGACACCCTGACAGAGCGGGAACAAAAGGTGTTAAAACTTCGGTTTGGTTTAAATGACGGGCGCCCCAGAACCTTGGAAGAGGTTGGAAAAGAATTTAATGTTACAAGAGAACGGATCAGACAGATTGAAGCGAAAGCTTTGCGAAAACTGCGCCATCCCAGCAGAAGCAAAAAATTGAAAGATTATCTGGACGATTAAGAAATAAGACGGAGTTTATTATGAAATTATCAAAGCGTTTGGGAATGATCGCTTCATTTGTACCTGGTGGCAGCCGTGTGGCTGACATCGGTACCGATCATGGTTATATCCCGATTCATTTAGTACAGGAAGGGATTGCAAAATCTGCAATTGCCATGGATGTGAGAAAAGGGCCTCTTTTAAGGGCCCAGACTCACATAAAAGAGGCAGGTCTTACCGATCTGGTTGAAGTCCGTTTAAGCGACGGGCTTTTAAAGTTAGAGAAAAATCAGGCCGACTGTGTTGTTATTGCTGGCATGGGCGGAGAACTGATTATACATATATTGGAGGAGGGACGGCATTTGTGGGACAGTATCACATACTGGGTCCTGTCACCTCATTCGGAGCTTTATAAAGTTCGTAAGTTTCTTGCAGAACATGAATTTTCTATCGGAAGAGAGACTATGATAAAAGAGGACGGAAAATATTATTCTGTCATGGGTGTTACCAGAGATTCTATGGTTTTGGAAGATAGGGATCAGGAACTGGGATACCGTTACGGAAAACACCTGTTAGATTCAAAAAATCCGGTTTTAAAGGAATTTTTACAGAAAGAACAGATTCAGATTGGTGAAATTCTAAAAGGACTTCAGTCAAGCGGAACAAAAAACGCAGAGAGCAGGATCGAAGAGCTGGAACTGGAACTGAAGTGGAATAAGGAGGCACAAGATGCAATGCAGCAAACTGATTGAAATACTGGAACAGCTGGCACCTGTTAAATGTGCCTGTGACTGGGATAATGTAGGACTTCTTGTGGGACGGAATAAAAAAGAGATAAAAAAAGTATTTATCGCGCTGGACGGGGATGAGAGAGCAATAGAAGAGGCAGTACAGTATGGAGCCGATCTTCTTTTGACCCATCATCCCCTGATTTTTAAGCCTGTAAGCAGAATTACTGACAGTGATTTTATCGGTGAAAGACTGATGAAGCTGATAAAGCATGATATCTGCTGTTATGCCATGCATACCAACTTTGATGCAGCACCCGGATGTATGGGGGATGTCGCTGCGGGTATGCTAGGGTTAGAAAAAACCCAGGTATTGGAACAGGAAGGAATTGTTCCGTTTGAAACACCGGAAGGTATCAAAGAACTTCCATATGGGATTGGAAAAACCGGTTATTTAGAACAGCCCATGACAGTGAGAGAACTGGCTGGTCTGGTAAAAGAGCGGTTCAAACTTCCATTCGTTACCATATATGGAGAACAGGATATAAAAGAGCCGGTAACCTTTGTGGGAATCAGCCCCGGCGCTGGTTCCAGCATGATAAAACCTGCGTTAAAAGCAGGAGCAGAAGTACTGATTACCGGTGATATCGGTCATCACAGCGGAACTGACGCAGCAGCAAATCATATGGCAGTGATCGATGCAGGCCATTATGGACTGGAATATCTTTTTCTGAAATTTATGGAAGAATTTCTAAAAGCGAATGCGGGGGAAGAACTGGAGATTGGCAAGGCAGATGTGAGATTTCCTGAGACATTTTTATAAGGAGGTAAAGAATGGCGATTGTAACAATAGATGGAACTAAGAAACAATATCCAATTGGAACGACTTATCAGGATATAGCAAAGGAATATCAGACCCAGTATGAGAATGAGATTCTGCTGGTTGGGATTAATGGTAAATTAAGAGAGCTTCATAAGACAGTTCAGTTTGACTGTACACTCCAATTTTATACCGGAAAAGATCAGCCGGGAATTCAGACTTATCACCGAAGTGCAATTTTTCTCATGATGAAAGCATTTTATGATGTGGCTGGTTCCGAAAATATTGAAAAAGTGACAGTTGATTTTTCTCTGGGTAAGGGCTATTACATTCAGCCCCATGGAACCGTAGAACTGACGGAAGAACTGTTAAACCGGGTATTGACACGCATGAGGGAATACGTGGACCAGAAGATTCCTATTATGAAACGAAGCGTCAATACAGATGATGCCATTGAATTATTTCATAAGCACCGTATGTATGACAAAGAACGGCTTTTCCGCTACCGCAGAGTATCCCGTGTGAATTTATACAGCATCGGTGGCTTTGAAGATTATTTTTACGGCTATATGGTACAGAATACAGGATATATTAAATATTTTGATATCATTCCTTATGATGAAGGATTTATGCTTATGCTCCCTCAGAAGGAAAACCCACAGGAAGTACCTGTTTTTGAGGCAGAAAAAAAACAGAAGCTTTTCACGGTGCTAAAGGAAAGTGTAAAATGGGGAGAACGTCTGAATGTATCCCATGTCGGAGCATTAAATGAAGTCATAGCTGCAGGTGATATCAATGAGCTGATCCTGATTCAGGAAGCACTTCAGGAGAAAAAGATTGCTGAAATTGCAGCACGGATTGGTTCTGACAGAAGCAAAAAATTTGTTATGATAGCAGGTCCGTCTTCCTCTGGGAAAACTACATTTTCTCATAGATTATCAGTACAGTTAAAAGCCCAGGGGATGATCCCACACCCGATAGCAGTGGATGATTATTTTGTAAACAGGGTTAACAGTCCGAAAAATCCAGACGGAAGCTATAATTATGAAGTACTGGAATGTCTGGACATTGATCAGTTTAATAAGGATATGACGGCTCTTTTGGCTGGCGAAACGGTAGAGATGCCAAGATACCAGTTTAAAACAGGGGAACGGGAATATCGGGGAGATTACTTAAAGCTGGGCAATGACGATATTCTGGTAATCGAAGGGATTCACTGTCTCAATGATAAGTTATCCTATTCCCTTCCAAAAGATAGTAAATTCCGTGTCTATGTCAGTGCACTGACCCAGTTGAACATTGATGAGCACAACCGGATTCCAACCACCGACTGCCGCCTGATCAGGCGCATGGTGCGGGATGCCAGAACTAGAGGTGCATCAGCCCAGGATACCATACGCATGTGGCCCACTGTGAGAGAGGGTGAGGAAGCCTATATTTTCCCATTCCAGGAATCTGCAGATATGATGTTTAATTCTGCGACAGTATATGAATTATCCGTTTTAAAGCAGTATGCAGAACCGCTATTGTTTGGAATACCAAGGGAATCGCCGGAATACATGGAGGCGAAACGGCTTTTAAAGTTCCTTGATTATTTTCTGGGAGTTAACAGTGAAGATATTCCCCGTAACTCCATTGTACGTGAATTTATTGGCGGAAGCTGTTTTAAGGTGTAAGTAAGATATCCTAAAAGGCAGCTTTACAAATGGCTGGAACTATGATAAACTTATATGGTTTTGAGTAAGACAAATGGCCGCAGCTGCAAAGCCGAAAGGCTGCAGGTGAGGAAAGTCCGGGCTTCACAGGGCAGAATGCCAGATAACGTCTGGCGGAGGTGACTCCAGGGAAAGTGCAACAGAAATAAACCGCCGCATCTGCGGTAAGGGTGGAAAGGTGGTGTAAGAGACCACCGCTCTCCTGGTAACAGGAGGGGTCCATGTAAACCCCATTCGAAGCAAGACCGAACAGGAAGCATAAGGCGGCCCGTCTGCTTCCGGGTAGGTCGCTTGAGCCTGCTGGCGACGGCAGGCCTAGATAGATGGCCATTCAACGACATAACCCGGCTTATCGTCTTACTCAAAACACTTAATATCAGACAATTAAACAGAGGGTACCGCTTTATCACATGTTCAGTGATTTTGGCGTTACCCTCTTTTCTGTTATCTGCTGTATTTTTCTTCACAATACATGCAGCGATATGTTTCCTTCTCGGCATCTGAGAGATAAAAAACATGGGGAAGCCCCTGTTCGATGGAAGTGATGCAGCGTGGATTTTTGCACTGTATGATATTGGTGATCTTTTTTGGAAGGCTGAGAGACTTCTTTTCTACAATTTCATTATCCCGGATAATGTTTACTGTAATGTTGTGATCAATATATCCCAGGATTTCCAGGTTAATATGATCCATACCACCTTCTATTTTAATAATATCTTTCTTTCCCATTTTATTGCTTTTTGCATTCTTGATAATAGCTACCTGGCAGTCTAACTTGTCCAGTCCAAGATTATAGTAGATTTCCAGACTCTTTCCTGCCTCAATATGGTCTAATACGATACCTTCTTTTAATCCGCCTATATTTAACATGGTTTATTTACCTCCAGTAATGTCATGATAAGAGCCATACGTACATAAACACCATACTGTGCCTGCTTAAAGTAGGCGGCCCGTTTATCATCATCAACTTCTACAGAGATCTCGTTGACTCTGGGAAGGGGGTGAAGAACATACATATCTTCCTTTGCCAGCTTCATTTTCTTCTTATCCAGAATGTAGCAGTCCTTTAAACGGATGTAGTCTTCTTCGTTGAAGAAACGTTCTTTCTGTACGCGTGTCATATACAGGATATCAAGATCCGGCATGGCATCGTCAAGACTGTCCATTTCAATAAATTCAATGTTGTTGGCCCTTAGGACATCTTCCCGGATGTATTCAGGTACCCTTAGTTCAGGAGGGGAAATTAAGATGAATTTGATGTTTTCGTATCTTACAAGAGCATTGATAAGAGAATGAACAGTACGGCCAAATTTTAAATCACCGCAAAGACCAATAGTTAAATCGTTCAGACGGCCTTTTAAGGAACGAATAGAGAGTAAATCGGTAAGTGTCTGTGTTGGATGCTGGTGTCCGCCGTCTCCTGCGTTAATGACTGGAATACCGGAATGGTTTGCAGCAACTAATGGTGCGCCTTCCTTGGGGTGTCTCATTGCACAGATATCTGCGTAACAGGAGATGACCCGAATGGTATCAGCGACGCTTTCTCCTTTAGAAGCAGAGCTTGAATCGGCAGAGGAAAAGCCAAGTACGCTGCCTCCTAAATTAAGCATGGCAGCCTCGAAACTCAAACGGGTTCTTGTACTTGGCTCATAAAAAAGTGTCGCTAGTTTTTTTCCATTGCATACATGAGAATATTCCGGAAGATTATCTTCAATATCTTTTGCCAGATCAAGCAGTTGTCCGGTTTCTTCCAGACTGAAATCTAACGGGTTAAGTAAATGTCTCATAAGAATCTCCTTTATCCACTGAGTTATGGTTTAAAATTCTATCCCATTATAAAGCATAGTTTAAAATATTTCCACTCTTTTTTTAAATATTTTTTATGTGTTTGTAAAAGACTTTTTGTGTGTAAGGAATATGTAAGGAAGATTAAGAAAATAAAGAATATCGGATTTGCCAATCCTGTTGTATAATGTGATTGCGTGAATATTTCAAGGAGGAAGCTGCAGTGGTGGAAAACAAAACACCCATGATTCAGGTTAAGGATCTTTATAAGGTGTATAAGGTGGGAGATACCAAAGTCTTTGCACTTAACGGAGTAGACTTTACGATATATAAAGGCGAATTCTGTGCTATTGTGGGCCCGTCCGGCTCGGGAAAATCCACACTTTTAAACATGATGGCGGGGTTGGAAAAACCGTCAAAAGGGGAGATTGTCATTGCAGGCAATCACATCGAAAAACTTTCGGAGAATCAGCTGGTTGCTTTCAGAAGAAAGCATGTGGGTTTTATTTTCCAGTCCTATAATTTGATTAAGACATTGAATGCAGTAGAGAATGTTGCACTTCCCCTGTCATTTCGTGGTATACCAAGAAAGATCCGGAACGAAAAAGCAAAAAAATACATAAAACTGGTAGGTTTGGAAAAACAGATGAACCATATGGCCAATGAGATGTCAGGAGGCCAGCAGCAGCGGGTGGGAATTGCCAGAGCACTTGCTGTGGATCCCAAGATTATTTTTGCCGATGAACCAACCGGAAACCTGGATTCCAAAACCACAAAAGAGGTTCTTTCATTGATGCAGAAGATTGTAAAGGAGCAGAACCAGACCCTTGTCATGGTAACCCACGATAATTATATTGCCAGGTTTGCAGACAGACAGTTCCACATAGTAGATGGAAAAATATTTAAAATTGAAGAACAGCACCACGAGGATACTAAGGGGGATATGGAAAATGTACAGAGTTAAGAGAAAGATTGTAGGGCTGCTGGCTGTAATTATGGCGGTTACTGCCATTCAGGCAACGGCGTTTGCACAATATGATTTAAGTAAAAACACATATATTGATGTGAAAAAAACCCCTTCTGGTAAGACCGGCGAGAATATTACCATCAATATGGTTTTTACCAATAATACAGGTAATGATTTAAAGGATGTTGCTGTCAGATTTGACAGGGATATACCGGAGCAGGAATACAGAGCTACGGAAGATGCAGAAGAAACCACAACATACACCGGATCTGTATTTCCTTTCGAAATCTCTTCCAATACATTTGACAACAAAAAACTGGGTGATGTAAAGAGCGGAAGCTCTAAAACCTTCAGCCTCACTGCAAGGATCCGGAGAGATGTTTCTGAGGGTTACTATCTGGTACCGGTAGAAGTTGTTACTGATGCAAAGAAAAAGGATGATGGTGCTCATGCATCCTATGAAAAGGTGAATATCTGGATTACAAAATCATCTGCAACAACCTCTTCCGGAGCCAATGAAGGAACCATCAGTTTCGAACTCGGCGAGGGTCAGAACACTCCTTTCGGAACTTATCCGGAAGTGATGAATTATAATATGAATGTCCGTAATTCTTCTAATTTAACTGCTTTTGACGTCAATGTCCGAATGGGAGTAAACCAGGACAGCACAAAGTTCCCTTTTGATATTAACGATGGAAATTATACCAAGCATTTCGACCGGATCGGAGGCGGGGAGACGATTTCCATTCCTTACAGCATGATGATCCGAAAGGATGTGTACAGCGGTTATTATCCCATTACATTTAACATTGAATACCGGGACAGCAGCGATGGAGATATTCAGAAATCCGAAGAGACGTTTTTTGTAAAGGTACAAAACAAAGAGAAGGAAGAGGCGACCAAAGAGTTTAATATCAATGACAGAACCAAAGCCAGGATCGTTGTTGATGGATTTGAAACCAATCCGGAGAAGGTATTTGCCGGTGAGGAATTTGAACTTATCCTGCACATGAAGAATGCATCAGAAAGCGTTCCTGCAAGCAACATATTATTTAATCTGGAGTCTGAGAAGGTAACGGATAGTGCCGTGTTTACAACAGATGAAGGTAGTTCCTCCGTTGTTGTGAATTCCCTTGGAGCAGGCCAGACGACAGATGTTAAGGTGAAGCTTCGTGCCGGTGCATGGGTAGATCAAAGAACCTATGGACTGACAATTAATGAAAAATTCGACAGCCCGGAATTTAAAAATGCAGAAGAAAAAATAACTGTGAATATCCCGGTAAAACAGGTGGCTCGTTTAAATACAGGTACCATCGACATCATGCCGGAATCAATTGCAGCAGGTTCAGAAACCAATATTATGTTCCCGGTTAATAATACAGGAAAGGTTCTTCTCTATAATGTCATGGTGGCATTTGTGGGAGATTCCATACAGCAGTCCAGTACCTACATAGGAAATATTAAGCCTGGTGAAACGGGAAACGTGGATGCCATGATTACCGGAACCACACCAACTGCAGATGACGGAAAAATAAAGATTTTAATTACCTATGAGGATGAAAACGGAGTAGTTTCTGAACCTATAGAGAAAGAAGTTACATTGATGGTAACTGAGCCGGAAGAAACAGGAGCTGATAACGGGAATATGGGAGAGGAGCCTGTAGATGTTCAGCCTACAGGGTTTGCAAAGTATAGTAAGATCCTGATCCCTTCTGTTGTTGTTCTGCTTGCGGCAGGGGCAGGTGCAGCCTTTTTTATCTGGAAAAAAAGAAAGCAGAAGAAGCTGGCTGCCATAGAGGAAATTAACGATGAAATTTAGTGATTTGCTTTCCATGAGTGTGAACAATTTAAGACGAAGAAAGATGAGAACATTTTTAACTGTTCTTGGAGTTTTAATTGGTACCGCTTCCATTGTTGTTATGGTATCTCTGGGAATCGGTTTTAATGAACTTACCATGGAACAGTATGCTTCTTATGGAAGTCTGACTGAGATCACTGTGTATTCCAATCAATCCTTCGGGGGAGAAGGGAAAAAAGAACCTGATTATATGACAGATAATGTGGTTGCCCAGTTTGCCGGCCTGGATCATGTAAAGTCGGCCTCTCCACTTTTACAGACAGACACAATCATGAGCCAGGGGGCATACCAGGCCAATATTACCGTGATTGGAGTAACCCCCGAATACATGGATAATATATCACTAAAACAGGGGCATCTTCCCGATAAAGGGACGAAAGAACTTCAGATGGTGGTAGGAAACATGGTACCCAGGCAATTTAGTAATCCCAAAAGCAGAAATCAGGATTATTACGATGACCCAACCAAGATTCCGGACATTGATTTTATGAACAGACCCGTATTTGTAGTATTTGACACCGATGCCTATTATCAGTCTCAGAACGGAGGGACAGGAGGAGATGGAAAAACTCCTGTCAAGCCGCCTAAAAAATATCTGCTAAAGACAGCAGGGCTGGTAGCAGGAGGAGTTGAGGACTGGAGTAATTACAGCTACAATGTTTATGTTGATTTGGATGCACTCAAATCCCAGTTAAAACAGATTTATAAGAAAAAGCCAATTCCCAACCAGCCTACTAATAAAAAGGGGAAGCCTTATAACTACTTTATCTATGATCAGGCAGTGGTAGAGGTGGACGACATGGCGAATGTAACCGCGGTACAGAAGGCAATCACAGATATGGGATATCAGGCAAACAGCAATATGGAATGGCTGGAGCAATCTCAAAAGCAGGCAAAGATGGTTCAGGCTTTGCTTGGAGGAATCGGAACAGTATCCTTATTTGTCGCAGCCATCGGAATTGCCAACACCATGATGATGTCCATCTATGAAAGAACCAAGGAGATCGGAATTTTAAAGGTACTGGGGCTTGATATGAATCATATCCGAGACATGTTTCTAATTGAATCCGGATTTATTGGCTTCCTTGGCGGTATCACGGGTATTACATTCAGCTACGGGGTTTCTTTTCTTATAAACCGGTTTCTGGCAGGACGTTTTATGCCTGATATGCCAGGAGATTTATCCAGAATACCTTTGTGGCTGACTTTGGCTGCTGTAGGATTTTCTGTTTTTGTAGGTATGGCTGCCGGATTTTTCCCTTCCCTCAGAGCCATGAAGCTCAGTCCTCTGGCTGCCATTCGCAACGAATAAAAACAGGAATAAATAAAAAAAACCTTGCAATTTTTTTGATAATCATATATTATGTTAAACATGGTACGTGCAACTGGCGGATAAGTGGAGAAAACCACGGGGAGCACGTTACGTTTTAAAAGCCGACCGCCTGGGCACCGCTATGGGATGCCCAGGCGGTTTTTTGCGTCTTTATTGAGAATGGAGGACTGAAAGTCATGAATTTGGTTTCTTTGAAGGATGAATTAACAAACAATTCCTATCCTGGAAGGGGGATAATTATTGGCAAAACCCCAGATGGAAGGAAGGCAGTAACTGCTTATTTTATCATGGGAAGAAGTGTGAACAGCCGTAACCGCGTATTTGTGGAAGATGGGGATGGAATCCGTACCCAGGCTTACGATCCTTCAAAATTATCAGATCCCAGTCTGATTATTTACGCTCCAGTGCGTGTCCTGGGCAACAAAACCATTGTGACAAACGGAGACCAGACTGATACCATCTATCAGGGCATGGATATTCAGCTCACATTTGAGCAGGCTCTTCGCAGCAGGGAATTTGAGCCGGACAGCCCCAATTATACACCCCGTATCTCCGGCATTATGCATGTGGAAGATGGAAAATTTAACTACGCCATGTCTATTTTAAAGAGTAATAACGGGGATCCGTCCTCCTGTAACCGCTTTACCTTTGCCTATGAGAATCCTGTGCCTGGAGAAGCTCATTTTATCCATACCTACATGCATGACGGCAATCCTCTTAAAAGCTTTGAAGGGGAGCCAAAACTGGTGGAAGTCTTAGCGGATCCGGATGAGTTTACTTCCCTGATATGGGAAAGCCTGAATGAAGAGAACAAGGTATCGCTGTTTGTACGTTATATTGATCTTGAAACAGGTGCCTTTGAGACCTGGATAATAAATAAGAATGAATAGCAGGAGTACAAAAGATGAATGAATTAGAGCTGAAATATGGGTGTAATCCCAATCAAAAACCATCAAAAATCTATATGGCAGACGGATCGGATCTTCCGATAACCGTTTTGAGCGGAAAACCCGGTTATATTAATTTTCTGGACGCATTAAACGGCTGGCAGCTGGTAAAAGAATTAAAGGAGGCCACTGGATTGCCTGCGGCAGCTTCCTTCAAACACGTTTCTCCAGCTGGCGTGGCAGTTGGACTTCCCTTAAGTCCGGTTTTAAAAAAGATCTACTGGGTTGAAGATATGGGAGAGCTTTCCCTTCTTGCCTGCGCGTATGCCAGAGCAAGGGGCGCAGACCGTATGTCTTCCTTTGGTGATTATATTTCCTTATCGGATATTTGTGATGAAGATACAGCGAAAATCATTAAGAGAGAGGTTTCGGATGGTGTAATTGCACCTGGTTATACCCCGGAAGCTTTGGACATATTAAAGTCTAAGAAAAATGGTAATTATAACGTGATTCTTATTGATCCGGAATATACTCCAAAGCCCATAGAGAAAAAACAGGTTTATGGAGTTACGTTTGAGCAGGGAAGAAATGAGATTAAAATTGGCCGGGAAGTGTTGGAAAACAGAGTAACTGAGAACAAGGAGATTCCAGAAGCTGCTGAAATTGATTTAATCCTCTCTCTGATTACATTAAAATATACCCAGTCCAATTCCGTCTGCTATGCAAAGAATGGTCAGGCAATAGGAATCGGAGCCGGACAGCAGTCCCGTGTTCATTGCACCAGACTGGCAGGCAGCAAGGCGGACAACTGGTATTTAAGACAGGCACCCAAGGTGCTGGAACTTCCGTTCCTTGATGACATCCGCCGGGCGGACAGGGATAATGCCATAGATGTATATATCGGTGAAAATGATATGGATGTTTTGGCAGACGGAAGATGGGAGCAGGTATTTAAGGAAAAGCCTCCGGTATTTTCAAGAGAAGAGAAAAGGCAGTGGCTTGATCAGCTTTCTGATGTATCTCTTGGTTCTGATGCGTTTTTTCCATTTGGAGATAACATCGACCGTGCATATAAAAGCGGAGTGAAATATGTTGTTCAGCCAGGTGGTTCTGTAAGAGACGATCAGGTGATTGAGACTTGTAACAAATATGGTATGGTAATGGCATTTAATGGAATCCGCCTGTTCCACCATTAATAAAATATGAGATGTAAAGGATCGGACTGTTGTCCGGTCCTTTTTATGGGAGTTACTTTACATAAAAATATTATGTAAAGTAGCAGAGAGAATTTTGTAAATAAATAAGTACCAGCCAATATTTATTGTAAAAGCACTATAAAGATAAGGGCGGCATAAAATAGGAGTAAGTAAGTTTAAGGTGGCTTTCTTTGAAAACTTTTCCCAAACCTTTAACTGCGCGAGAGGAACGAGAGTGTCTGGAACGATACCAGGAAGGGGATCAGGAGGCGAGAGCCACACTCATCGAGCGTAATATGCGTCTTGTAGCCCATGTAGCCAAAAAGTATCAGAATACAGACTATGATATGGAAGATCTCCTGTCAGTAGGAACTATCGGTTTAATCAAAGCTGTTAATACCTTTCATCCAGACAGAGGATCAAGGCTGGCCACTTATGCGGCGAAATGTGTGGAGAATGA
>JAAOXG010000057.1 GCA_013036995.1 Lacrimispora defluvii | reverse complement strand
AAAACCATCGGTTTCATGCTATTTTTATGCCAGTTATTATTGAATTTTCAAGGTGCATAGGCACTTATTTAAGTGCGAAGTTTGAGTACCTGAAATTTTCAGGGTCGATGGCATTTATAAATCGATTTTGAATGTCTTCATCTGCATTTTTATAGGCGGTTTTAATCTCATTTGAGAAATATTCCAGAAATTTAGGATCAATTTTCTCCAATAAACCAGGGCTTGTTTTTTCAAAGTAAAACCAGATGCCCTCCCTTGTCGCAGGCTCGTCCAGATCTCCTCCTAAAATATTTTTCCCGCATTCAGCCAAAACCTCCTTAAACCCTGCGTGCTCCTCTGGAATATCAGAGTCCGGCAAGAGCAGCATAAGCCAAAGTATTTCTTCATCTTTAAACCACACTGTTTCTGATTTCGTGTTATACTGGCTATCACGCGGCCAATCGTTATAATATGGATTGTCAGGCGCAGCTTTGGAGCGCAGCCCCTCTGCAATAAAGTCAAAATTTCCAAGCTTAATTAGAAGTTCCACATTCTTTCGTGTATCTCTGTCAGGAAAATCGTGGTCTGAAAGATAGTATTTCCATAAAATTCTCAAATTCTCTTCCATAGAATTTATCTCTTTCAGTAACTTAAAGTTATTATCATAACCTACTGCATGGTGAGAATCAATTAAAACTAAATAATCCTCCCTGCGCTTTTGAAGTTCCTCTTCGCTCAGTGACGCTCCACAACCGGATAACATGATGGAAATAGTAATTGCAAATAATAAAAATATCACACTGCGTTTCATCTCATTTCACCCCGTATATAGAAATATTGTACGCCTTATACAAAGTATCCGGCGTTTAAATGTTAATTGTATCATATATATTACTGTTAGTATATAATTAATAAAAAATTTATTGCATTAAGAATGAATGTTCTGTATACTGTTAGCATGATAAAATCATTGGTATTTGATTTTATATTTTTGGTATATTATAGTCAGATGGTGATTATAAAGAAATGAGAGGAGAGAATCATATGACTGGATTATGCAATGAGAATTTTATATATAACAATTTAATCAATGGGCAGTGGACAGAATCTGCATCAGGAGACGTCATCACCATTACATCACCTGCGGATGGTTCTTTCGTAGGTAAGATACAGGCGATCAGTAAGGAAGAAGTAGATGAAATCGTCCGGTATTCCAAAGCCGGTCAATCCCAGTGGGCTGCTGTACCCATATACGAAAAAGCAGCAATTCTTTATAAGGCAGCAGCGCTTTTGGAAGAACGGAAAGAAGAAATTTCAGATATCCTCATGATGGAGATCGCAAAAGATAAGAAATCTTCCGTATCAGAAGTCAAACGAACTGTGGATTTTTTACGTTTTACTGCAGATGCGGGAAAAAGTCTGGAAGGAATTGCAGTGAGCGGTGAGAATTTTCCAGGGGGCTCACGCAATAAGATGTCCTATATAAAGAGAATTCCCCTAGGTACCGTATTGGCAATATCCCCCTTTAACTATCCGATTAATTTATCGGCCTCCAAGATAGCACCGGCATTAATGGGAGGCAACGCAGTCATATTGAAACCGGCAACACAGGGCGCCATCAGTGCACTTCACCTTGTAAAGGTATTGCAGGATGCGGGACTTCCGGCAGGGGTGATACAGACAGTAACCGGAAAAGGAAGTGAGATTGGCGATTACATTGTAACCCACCATGGAATTGATTTTATTAATTTTACAGGCAGCACGGAGGTGGGCAGGCACATATCCCAGATTTCCTGTATGACACCCTTGCTTCTGGAACTTGGGGGCAAGGATGCGGCTCTTGTACTGGAAGATGCAGATTTGGAGTATGCGGCAGATAATATTGTGGAAGGCGCATTTTCCTATTCCGGACAGCGCTGTACAGCGGTGAAACGAATTATTACTACGGATAAAGTAGCAGACCAGTTAGTCACCATGTTGAAAGCGAGAATTGAAAAATTATCCGTAGGAGATCCCAGAAATTCTGCGGTTGTTACGCCCCTGATTGATCAGAAAGCTGCGGATTTTGCTGTATTTTTAACTCAGGATGCCATTGACAAAGGAGCTGAACTGATTGTGGGGAATAAACGAGAGGGGAACCTGGTTTATCCTACTTTGTTAGATAAGGTGACTGTGGATATGGAGATCGCATGGAAAGAACCATTTTCGCCGATTCTGCCTATTATCCGGGTAAAGAATATGGATGAAGCAGTGGAAATTGCCAACCGTTCCGAGTATGGTTTACAATCTTCTGTATTTACAAAAGACATCAATAAAGCTTTTCTCATTGCTGAGAAATTAGAAGTGGGGACAGTTCAGATTAATAACAAGACAGAACGAGGACCAGATCATTTTCCGTTCCTGGGAGTAAAGGCTTCCGGTATGGGAACTCAGGGGGTAAGATATTCCATAGAAGCCATGACAAGACCAAAGGCCGTTACCATTAATGTCACACAATAAAATCCATATACTGCAGCCTGCCCGTTTCAAACGGGCAGGCTGCAGTTTTATGTCTGATTAGAACCGGATCAGCTTTCATCGTTGGGAATGCTGTCGGCCTTGGTTGGATGTAGGGTGCCCCATTCGTAGTGAGGAGGAGCATAGACAGAAGTCATTCTTAGTGGTTGATTTCCGATATTAACAATATTATGCCAGATGCCTGCAGGAACAAATATACTATAATTGTCAAACACCAGATATTGGGAATCCATGGAAAGCTTTGAAGTTCCAAACTGAACCAGCCCCAGACCTTCCTCCACCCTTAAAAACTGGTCAAGATCCGTATGGACTTCCAGACCCACGGTTCCTTTCACTGGTATGTTCATAAGTGTGACCTGAAGATGGTCTCCTGTCCACAAGGTAGAGCGAAAATTGTCATTTTGTCTGGCTGCCTTTTGCATGTCAATAATAAATGGATTTGGTCCGAAATCCGAAGGAAATTCCGGAAGATTCGTCATTTCAGAATCGAATTCGGTCTTGTCGTTTTCAAACATAGCATCATTCACCGATATAATTGTTTCTATTATTATATGAGCTGTAAAATATGAGTGATACCGTTTTTGGTGATATTTGGAAAAAATACGACTTAATAAACGAACCTTTGTAATCGGATAAGTAAACCTTTTGACAAAATACGCCATTATATGATATTGTTGTATAATACATAAGGTAATAATCATTATTAATTACAGGAGGCTTTATTCTATGGCGGGTACAAAAGTTGTTATAGTTGATGATTCTCCCTTCTCTATCGCGTTTATCAAAGGAATTCTTGTTAGAAACGGTCTTGAAGTAGTTGGAGAAGCAGGGACACTGGAAGAAGTAAAACAGGTGATACAGGAAACAAAGCCTCAGCTTGTGACGATGGACATGACACTGCCTGGAACCGATGGATTGGAGTGCACCCGTGCAATTCATGAAATTGACAGAAACATTAAAGTTATTGTTATCAGTTCCATGATGGATGATGAAATTGTGAAAGAAGCAAAGGAAAACAAGGTTTCAGCTTATGTCCAGAAACCAATTGATGAAGAGGAGCTGATGACTGCGGTAAACCGTGTTATGTCATCGGAAGAGTTGTTTCGCTTTTTATCAAGTGAGTATATTAAGATTTTTAAAGAAGCACTTCTTGACGGAACAAACAAACTTACAAAGTCACTGATCCAGTATAAGGATGAACATATCTGCAGCCAGGAATTCCAGTCAGAAGGTCTGGCAGTTATCGTTGGTATCATCGGTAAATTTTCCGGAAGAATGCTGATTGACGTAAAGATGGAAACAGCTTATAGACTGACTGCTTCCATAATGAAAAGAGAGGCCTCAGGGATTGATGAAGTGCTTGCAGTACTTGGAGAGTTTACCAATATTGTATCCGGAAACGCCTGCTCTATTATAAACAGAATGAATAAGGCCTATGGGCTCCGGGTGGCACCACCGACAATTATGCATGGGGAAAGTATCCATATTACTGCTCCTGGATATACAACAACAAACATACTGGCAGATTCCGATTTTGGAGAAATTTTGTTAAATATAGGTTTTCAAAGGGGTGATGATCAGTGGATGTAAAATACATAAATCCTTTTATTGAAGCATTTCTATCTGTTATGCCGCAGCTGGGATTTGAAAAAGTTGAAAAAACCAATTTATGCCTGAAAGATTGCAATCTGACTTATACAGGAGTCATTATGACAGTTGGTATTGTCGGAGAGATAAAAGGAAATGTTGTCTATTATCTGAATCTGGAAAGTGCAAAAAAAGTTGCATCTACGATGATGATGGGTATGCCTGTGGATGAATTTAATGAAATGGCGCAGAGTGCAATTTCAGAATTAGCCAATATGCTTACGGCCAATGCTGCCACATTTTTTTCCAATATTGGTATTACGGTAGATATCTCAACTCCTACGCTGCTTTATGGAGATCAGGTTTCTGTGAAGATGAATTCCAATCAGATACTTTGTATTCAGTTGCTGGCAGATGATATTCCAATCGATATTAATATTGCAATTTCATAAAGTAATATATAAGACCTGTGAATGAGGAAGAATCCGCATTCACAGGTCTTTTCTATCAGGTAATAGAGATCTGCTCAAAAAAATGATGCATGTCTATTCTTCCATATCCCCATACGTTATTTGGATAGAAGTAAGCGTTATCACGTTTTGCACAGCGTATTATCATACGGTTTGCCATCACCTCGGTGATGGGAGTATGATTGCCTCTGACAAATCCCCATTCCATAATCATTGCAGCAGCTCCTGCGGCATGAGCAGCAGCAGCGCCTGTGCCAGTAAGCGTACCGTACCGGTTTTCCGGCAGAGCGCAGGGGATTTTAAAACCAGGAGCAGAAACATCTGGAACTATCTCACCAAACCGGGAGAATCCTCTGCCGGATTCCTCCAGAATACAGTTGTTAAGTTGATTATAAGCCGTTACTGTCAGTGGAACACGTGCATCACCCGGAGATGTAATGGTTGTATTTGGATCTGATTGATAAAAGCAGGTATCAGCAGAAATAAGGTTTCCCGAAGGAAGCCAGCAGTGGAAGGAAAAGGGCTCATTTCCTTCGCTTTTAACCCTGCAGTGCCAGATGCCGGGTAACGGATTATTGAAACGTACCAGAATCATCTGATCTCCTGTAGACCCTTCCAGAATAATATTATTGATTAAGACAGAACTCTGTCCCTGCAACAGACTGAAGGTCTGACAGGTATTAATGGAAGTATAGGGACTGCTTACTATTTCACAATTCGGAGAGTAAAGTTCAAGGGTGATCCGCCAAGCTGGAAATGGCCAGATTTCCATGGAGAACATTCGGTCCTCTATTCCTACTTTTAAATCAAAGCTGCTGTAATAGGGAGGTGTATGAGAATAACAATAAAAATGCCGCTTAAGGGCTGCTTCGTTGCCTGCTGCAATGACAGTACCAATACGTGGCTGTCTGGTAAGCTGGTCTAAATAAGAACCAAGGGGTCCACGCCCATCATGTCCCCCCTGGCTGCTGCCCATGCAGATACAAAGAATCAGAGGCCGGTTTAACTGTTCCGCCACACCCAGAAGATATCGGATACCAAGCATAATATCAGATTCCTGATAACACAGGGAATATTCCGGAATAAAATAAATCTGCTTTAAATTATCTTTTGCTTCTTTTAATTTTACAACAGCCAGCTTACTCTGGGGAACAATTCCGATAAAAGAATTTTCCTTAATATGGCTACCTGATATGATACTGGAAATGGCAGTTCCGTGTCCGACTGTATCGATTTCAGGGACAATATTTTGTGGGAGAGGAGATTTTAAAGCAGTATTAATATGATTCTTTGTATATTCAGAGCCAAACGCAAAACCAGACGGAGGCTTGCCAGTCTGGTCAGTCTGGTCCCAGATTGAAAGTATTCGGGTTGTTCCATCGTGATTTTGAAAAGCAGGGTGGGAATAATCAATGCCTGTGTCTATGATACCAATTACAATTCCAAGCCCCATATAATTGGAAAGAAGCTGGTCAGCAAGGGCGGCACTGTCGGGAGGATCCGTGGATATGGTGGAAGTAAGTGTAAAAATGGAAGGAAAATTTTCGTATGGATGTAAGCCTAAATCGCAGGCCTGCATATTTTTTTTTGCCAGATGAAGCAGAGAATAATCACTGTTTAATTTTGTAACATTTTCTGAAAAGTCATTAGAAGGGATCAGGGAGTTGCTGATGATAAAGTCATAATAATCATTATCCAGTATTTTGTTCATGACAAGCCTGCCTTTCTGTATACAGTATATAACCATTTTATGCCAAAGGAGTAACCAAATACCTAACAAATGGAGGAATACAGGAAAAAACGAAAAAACCCTGTTGACAAATAGTCAGTACTGAGTATAATAAGTATTATAAATAGTCAGTACTGACTAAAAAGGAGCGAATTCTTATGATACCACTGTATATACTTGGAATATTACTGCGCTTTGGACCGCAGCACGGCTACCAGATTAAAAAAATTATGGAAGAGCAGCTGGAGGATTTTACAAGGATCAAATTACCGAATGTGTATTACCATCTTGAGAAGATGGAAGCTTCCGGCATTTTAACAGCCATAAGAGATAAGCAAAGTACCAGACCTGAAAAAACTGTTTACTTTGTGGGAGAGAGTGGGGCAGAAAAATTTAAGGAGTTGCTAAAGCAGACTCTGGATATGAATTACTTTCCGGTTTTTGACGCTGACGCTGCATTCTACTTTTCTGAATATCTGACTGCATCTGATTTTTTACAGAGTCTGAATCTTCATATCAGCAAGTTGAAACAAGTAATGATGGGAATTGAAGATCACAGAACAGAGATGGAAAAAGTAATACCGGAAGAAATGAAGATTTATGCTGATATTATATTTAATCACCATCTGATGCATTACAAGGCTGAGCTGAGCTGGGCCGAAGAGTCCATCGATGCGATTGGGAAGAAAGGAGCAGGTTATGACAGCAGCAAGAATAATTGAAACCAATGAGGGAATCCAGAGTGAAGTGACAGCAGAGATATTTGATGAGTTTGCAAAGGGTATGAGGGATAAGGGCTGGAATGGAGTGGCTGAGATGATAGCTTCCGGGATAAATGGGGGAGATATACTGGAAATAGGCCCCGGTCCTGGTTACGTTGGCCTGGAGCTGGCGAAACAGGTAAATCCCAGAACATTTACTGGCTGCGAGATCAGCCCTGCCATGATTCGCATTGCAGAGAAAAATGCCAGGGAATATGGAATTCCAGCTCGTTATGTACAGGGCAATGGAATGAATATGCCTTTTGCGGATGCCGCATTTGATGGTGTAGTATCCAATGGATCCCTTCATGAGTGGGAAAATCCGGTTCAGGTTTTTAACGAGATTTACCGGGTTCTGCGTAAGGGAGGAAGATATTGCATCACAGATATGAGACGGGATATCGGTTTTTTTAAAAAATATATGATATATTTCAGTACAAAGCCCAAAGAGATAAGACCAGGATTTCTTTCTTCGCTGTATGCATCTTATACTCAGGAAGAGATGCAGAAACTTCTTAACAGCAGCAAGCTTAAAGGGGGAGTAGTGGTAAAGGATTTTATGGGATTAAGTATAACCGGTGAGAAACACTAGCCGGTTCCTTTGGACTAATTATTTTTCAATAAAAATGTTGACAAGAGAGAAAAAAAAGATTATATTGAGTATACACTCAATGAGTTGGTGGTCATTAATATGAAATCAAAAAGACAGATACAAAAAGAAAGTACCAGGCAGAAAATTATTGATACTGCATACCGGATCTATGCAATGGAAGGTTTTTCCGCTTCAACAGCCAGAATTGCCAAAGAGGCCGGGGTCTCACATGGAACTGTTTTTGCCCATTTCCAGTCCCTGAATGATTTACTGGAGTGCATCATTGGTGAGTTTCAGATCAGCCTAGCCACTGAATTTCACGATATGGGAGAATCCAGTGCCAGTGTCAGTGACTTTCTGGATGCACATTTAAAGATTCTCATGGATCATGAGGAGTTTTATCTGCGCCTGATTACGGAGAGAAGCCTTTTGCCAGAAGAGGTACAGTATGTGTATGCGGATCATCAATCAGCAATCGCCCATCATTTCAATCTTTTATTATCAAGGGAGATAAAGGAGGGAATTGTAAAAGAAGTTCCTGTCCATATGCTTTTTAATACCTGGCTTGGCATGATCCATTATTATTTATGGAATAAGGATTTCTTTTCTCCGGACGAACCCGTCTTAGCCCGCTATGCAGGAGAATTGAAGCACACATTTATTAGTCTGATTACGAAGTAGAGGAGGAAAGCAATATGAAGGTATGCATCGCCTGCGGTATGCCTATGAAAAAGAAATCTGATTTTCCACAGGGCGACGAGCAGAAAGAATACTGTGTTTATTGTGCCAGACCCGACGGAACCATGCGGTCTTTTGAAGAGGCAAAAGCCGGTATGACAAAGTTTATTATGGAAACACAGGGGTTTGATGAGTCAGCAGCAGAAAAAATTGCAGTGAGTAGTATGAAGAAGCTGCCCGCCTGGAAGAATCAGTTTTCTCACGAATAAACAGCGTTACACAGAAAGAGAGGAGTTAAAAGTATGCAGGTAAGTAATGCATTTTCAGTATTTGCACAGGAGGTACCGGAAGTACAGGGGACCTGGATGGAGATGGTCCGTAAGCTGGATACGGTAAGCAGGCTAGACAAGAAGACAGAAGATCTTGCATATATAGCCGTTATGGCCGTTATGCGGCTGGAGAGCGGTTTGCCTTTTCATGTTCAGCTGGCAAAATCTCATGGAGCTACCCGCGATGAGATTATCAGTAGCATTCTGGTGGGGCTGCCGGCTGCAGGAAATGTAGTGATACAATCATTGCCCATAGCATTGGAAGCGTATGACAAAGAATAGAGAAAAAGAAGGGAGAAAGCCGTGATTTCGGCTTTCTCCCTTTTGCTTATTCCAGTATAAGATCTACATGATATTCTGTTTTGCCAGCCTGGAATGGAATCTCATTCCCCTCAATGGCAGCACCATCTACCAGGAAGGAAGAAATGTTATTGCCTGTTACCCCTTTTCTTACTACATGAATGTGATAGGCAGCCCCCCGGAATTTACGGATCGCAGAAAATTCCCCGATTGAATCCGGAAGACAAGGGTTAACAATCAGCCCATGGAAGCCGGGACGTATTCCCAGAATGTGCTGGGATATACAGACAAAGGTCCAGGCAGCTGTACCAGTCAGCCAGCTGTTCTTTGCTTCACCGAAATTAGCAGCATCCTTACCGGCGATCATCTGGGAATAGCAGTAAGGCTCTGTTTTATGGATCTCACTGATTTCCTCAGTATAGGCAGGAGCTGTTTTCCGGTAAACTTCAAATGCACGGTTTCCTCTGCCAATCATGGTTTCTGCAATGGAAATCCATGGGTTATTGTGGCAGAATATGCCGGCATTTTCTTTGTATCCTGGCGGATAGGAAGAAATTTCACCCAGCTCCTTATGGTAAGTCTGATATGCCGGCTGATGCAGAACGATTCCATAGGTGGTATCAAGTCTCTCCTGTACACTGTCAAGCGCTTTCTTTGCCAGTCCTTCTTCAATTCCGATACCGCCCATTACGCAAAATCCCTGAGGTTCAATAAAGATCTGTCCCTCTCTGCACTCTTTTGATCCGACTTTATTGCCAGCAGCATCGTAGGCTCTCAGGAACCATTCTCCATCCCAACCGGATTTAAGGACTGCGTCATAAACCGCTTTTACAGAAGTCTCTGCTTCAATGGCTTCTTCTTCCAATCCCGTCATACGGCAGATTTCTGCGTATTCTTTTCCATACTTTACATACATTCCTGCAATCATCAGAGATTCCGCAACAGGTCCTTCGGATGGTCCGGTGGTCTGAAATGATTCCCCTGGCTCTGTTGAGAAGCAGTTTAAATTCAGACAGTCATTCCAGTCGGCACGGCCGATAAGCGGAAGTCCATGAGGTCCTAAATGGGATTTTGTAAATCCAAAGGAACGTCTTAAATGTTCCATTAAAGTCTGGCTCCTGTCAGCATCATTATCGAAAGGAACATTTTCTTTTAAAATATCCCAGTCGCCGGTTTCCCGTATGTAGGCACTGACACCTGCAATAAGCCAGAGAGGATCGTCATTAAAACCGCTTCCAATGTCCATGTTTCCTCTTTTTGTAAGAGGCTGATACTGGTGATAAGCACTTCCGTCTTCAAACTGGGTAGAGGCAATATCGATGATCCGCTCTCTGGCCCGTTCCGGTATCATGTGCACGAAACCAAGCAAATCCTGGCAGGAATCCCGAAATCCCATACCTCTTCCTGTTCCGGACTCGTAATAGGAGGCAGAACGGGACATGTTAAAGGTAACCATACATTGATACTGGTTCCAGATGTTAACCATGCGAGCTGTTTTTTCCTCTTTCAGCGATACGCTGTAAGTGGATAGAAGATCTGTCCAATATTGTTTCAGCTTTTCCAGCGCAGCCTCAATATCAGCAGCAGTGCGGTATTTTTTCAGCACAGCGTCAGACGGTGCCTTGTTAATCACATCTGGTGCGCTCCATTTTGAATCTGGTTCATTCTCGGCATAACCAAGAACAAAAACAAAGGTTTTTTCCTCTCCGGGCTCTAAATGGAGTGTGATCCGGTGAGAACCGATGGGAGACCAGCCGCTAGCCATGGAATTACCGGAAGTATTTTTTTCCACCATAGCAGGGCTCTGGTTGGAGCCATATACGCCTACAAAGGTATTCCGGTCGGTATCAAATCCCTGGATCTGTGAATTGACGGAATAATAGGCATAATGATTTCGTCTTTCCCTGTATTCTGTTTTATGGTAAATAACGGAACCTTCCACCTCAACTTCACCGGTACTGAAATTCCGCTGAAAATTGGTCATATCATCCATGGCATTCCACAGACAGAATTCCACATAAGAATACAGGGTAAAATCTTTGGATGTGGTGCTTTCATTCTTTAATGTTACCTGGTTGATCTCGCAGGAGTCTCCCAGTGGTACAAAGGATGTCACATTGGCTTTTAAACCATTCTTCTTTCCAGTGAAACGGGTCACTCCAAGTCCATGACGGCATTCATAAAAATCCAACGGAGTCTTTGCAGGCTGCCAGCCCGGATTCCAAATAGTGCCGTTTTCATTAATGTAGTAGTAGTGTCCGTTGCTGTCCAGAGGAACATTATTGTAACGGTACCTTGTGAGCCGGAGCATCTTGGCATCTTTATAGAAGCTGTATCCCCCTCCGGTATTGGAAACCAGCGAAAAGAAATTCTCGCTTCCCAGATAGTTAATCCACGGCAGAGGAGTATCTGGGGCAGTAATTACATATTCTTTGTCCTGGTCATTAAAATATCCATATTTCATAGTTGAATAACTCCTTCCTGTTGGATGACCCAAATCCCTAAAAACGACATTTTTCGAAAACGATTAAGAAAGATCTTAGGGAGTTATACGGTCATAATAGCGCGGGTTGAGAAAAAAAACAAGAGGAATTTCTGAAATTATAAAAGAAATAGTAAATATGTTTTTCGTACGTTGTAAAAATGCACAAAAACAATTATATAATTCTATTTAAACTAGACAAAAAACAAAAAACATATTGATTTTTGGCAAAGAAAGGGGTATAGTGAAAATACGAAAACGATTAAGTTAAAAGGATGAGACATATGATTTCTATGAAAGAACTGGCACAGCACTGCGGGGTTTCCGTTGCCACAGTGAGCAAGGCGCTTAATGATCAGAGTGACATCGGGGAGAGTACTAAAATAAGAGTTAAGCAGGCAGCGGAAAAGCTGGGGTATTTTCCCAATGCTGCAGCAAGGTCCTTAAAGACAAACAGAAGCTATAACATAGGAGTTCTGTTCGTTGATGAGGCTAACAGCGGTCTGACCCATGAATATTTTGCCGCGGTTCTTGAAGGGTTTAAGGTAGAGGCGGAAAAGCAGGGTTATGATATCACGTTTATTAATGGGCAGATAGGTAAAAAGAAAGTTTCCTATTATGAACACTGCAAATACAGAAATGTAGACGGAGTGGTGATTGCCTGTGTTAAATTTGACAACCCTGAAGTGGTGGAGCTGTTAAACGGGGACATTCCCGTTGTAACAATCGATCACATCAATGAAAACTGTTCTTCTGTATTGTCCGATAACGTAAAGGGCATTCAGAGCCTGATGGAATATGTTTATGAAAAAGGACATAGAAAGATTGCCTACATACACGGACAGGCGAGCACTACCGTTACAAAAGCCAGACTCACCAGCTTTTATCGGTTTCTTGAAAGCCGGGAACTTTCAGTACCGGATGATTATGTGCTGGAAGCAGATTATCTGGATGTCAGCCAGGCTATGGCATGTACCAGTGAGTTGCTAGACAGAAAAGATCCACCAACCTGTATTCTATATCCGGATGATACCGCACTGATCGGCGGACTCAACGAAATCCGGAGGAGAAATTTAAGGGTTCCAGATGATATCTCAATTGCCGGATATGACGGCAGCAGATTATCACAGATTTTAAACCCCAGGCTTACTACCATTCGCCAGGATACATCAGCAATTGGTATGCAGGCCGCTAAAAAACTGATAAGCACGATCGAAAAACCTAAGACGACTTTCACGGAACAGATTATTGTGGAAGGTGAACTGATTACGGGGGAATCGGTTGGTAATGCTAATATTTCATGATAGTAATATCAGAAAAGGAGAGGGAAATATGAAGAAGAAAGTTGTAAGCGGATTATTATGCGCGGTGATGGCAGCTTCACTGGTTGCCGGATGCTCCTCAAAGAGTGCACCGAGCGAAAGCGGAAGCAAAACTGCAGACACGACCACTGCCAAGGAAACCGAGGCAAAGACGGAGACGCAGAAAGAAGCTGGTGGTGAAGGAGGAAAAGTGATTAATATTTATGTCTGGAACGATGAATTCAAAGCCAGATATGAAGATTATTATGCTTCCAAGCTTCCGGCAGGTTATAAGGTTAATTTTGTGACGACTCCCAGTGAGAACAACGCCTATCAGAATGCTCTTGATGAAGCACTGTTAAATCAGAATGACGCAAAGCCTGATGATAAAGTGGATATGTTCCTGGTTGAAGCAGATTACATTCTGAAGTATGTAAATTCCGATTACACCATGGATTTAAAGGATGTTGGTGTTACGGAACAGGATATGTCAAAGCAGTATGACTATACCAAAGTAATCGCTAAGGATTCCAAGGGGGCACAAAAAGGTATTTCATGGCAGGGCTGCCCAGGACTTTATATCTATCGCCGCTCCATTGCCAAAGCAGTACTTGGAACCGACGATCCTGCAGAAGTTCAAAAAGCTATTAATGACTGGGACTCTTTTGACAAAACAGCTGCTAAGATGAAAGATAAAGGTTATTTTATGCTTTCCGGCTATGATGATTCTTACCGTACTTTCTCTAACAATGTAGCTGCTCCGTGGGTAAATGGAAAGAAGATAGTAATTGATCCAAACCTTGAAAAATGGGTTGATCAGACAAAGAAATACACAGACAGCGGTTACAATCAGAAGACCACACTCTGGGCAGCTGAATGGGCTTCCGGACAGGGTCCTGAAGGAAAAGTATTTGGTTATTTCATGCCTGCATGGGGCGTTGATTTCGTTCTTGCTAAAAACTCTCTTGCAAAAGCAGAAGCAGACGGCGGAAAGCAGGAAGTTGGAAATGGTGTTTACGGTGACTGGGCTGCTACCATTGGACCAGAATCCTATAACTGGGGCGGAACCTGGCTGTGTGCAGCAAATGGTACCGATAACCCTGATATCGTAGCAGATATCATGAAGACAATCTGCTGTGATGATGCAACCATGAAGAAAATTGTAGAAGAGAAGAATGACTTTGTTAATAACAAGACAGTTATGGAAGCTCTTGCAAAGGGCGATTACAAGTCAGCGTTCCTTGGCGGACAGAATCCTCTTCAGATGTATTGTGACGCTGCAGAGAAGATCGATATGAGCAAGATTTCTCCTTATGATCAGGGTCTGAATGAAAGCTTCCAGAATGCTATGCATGATTATTTTAACGGTACTGTTGATAAAGATACAGCACTTAAGAATTTCTACACATCAGCACAAGAGAAATATCCGGAATTAGAAACACAGTAGCAGCAAAATACAGGGCGGGATTTTCCCGCCCTGTATGAAAACAGGAGGCTCCATCATGGTAAGAGAAAAAAAGGCAAAAGCCAGAAAGAAAGTCAGCTATTCAAAATGGGGATATATTTTTTTAATACCTTTCTTTGCTACATATTTAATATTTTCCTTTATCCCCCTGGTAACTACGTTTTATAACAGCATGTTTGAAAATTACCGTTCAGGGTTAACCCAGATCGGACCTAATTTTGTGGGATTTGAAAATTATATTTCTATTTTCCAGAGTGATCTCCTTAAATACCTGGGCAATACGGTAATTCTCTGGATAATCGGTTTTATTCCTCAGATTTTCTTTTCCCTGATTCTGGCGGTTTGGTTTGCTGATTTCAGAATGAAGCTAAGAGGAAGTACTTTTTTCAAGACAATTATTTACCTTCCTAATGTAATTATGGCAGCGTCTTTTGCCATGCTGTTTTTTGCCCTGTTTTCAGATGACGGTCCAATGAACAATCTTATGATAAGAATGGGGCTGATCGACAGTCCGATCCGTTATCTCACCACAGTATGGGGAACCAGGGGACTGGTCGGTTTTATGAACTTTATGATGTGGTTTGGCAATACCACCATCCTTTTGATGGCGGCCATTTTAGGAGTAGATTCTGCTTTGTTTGAAGCTGCGGCCATTGATGGGGCGAAATCTCTTCAGATATTTACCAAAATTACCATGCCTACGATTAAACCCATATTTATTTATGTGCTGATTACTTCACTCATCGGTGGACTGCAGATGTTTGATGTACCTCAGGTACTTACCAATGGAAAAGGTACGCCTGACCGGACCAGCATGACGTTAATTATGTTTCTGAACAATCATTTATACAGCAAAAACTACGGTATGGCAGGGGCTTTATCTGTAATACTCTTCATTATAACAGCAGCACTCAGTCTCGTAGTATTTTTCATACTTACCGGTTCCGGTAAAGAGAAAGGAGGATCAAGATAATGGGAAAAGTGAAGAATATAAAAAAGGCAGCAGCCTATATCGTATTATCGCTTTTATCGTTTCTTTGCCTTTTTTTCTTTTATTGCCTGATTATCAATGCGACCAGATCCCATCCGGAAATTGCTAAGGGATTCTCGTTTTTACCGGGAAAATCATTTGGTCCTAACTTATTTAACGTGCTGCACAACAAGAATCTGCCGGTAGTACATGGAATCATAAACAGTTTATTCATTGCCAGTGCTTCTGCAGCTCTTTCCGTATACGTATCAGCACTGACGGCATACGCGATTCACGCCTATGATTTTAAGTTCAGAAATGCTGTTTATCTTTTTATCATCCTGATTATGATGATTCCCACACAGGTAACCACCCTTGGATTTTTAAGCCTGATTGGTAAAATGGGGCTTATGGACAGCTTTGTTCCTCTGATTCTTCCATCAATGGCTGCACCTGTCGTATTTTATTTTATGGTTTCTTATTTCCAGAGTAATTTACCCTTAGAAATTGTGGAATCAGCCAGAATCGACGGATCCAATGAATTTTTTACCTTTAATTATATTGTAATTCCCATTGTAAAGCCTGCTTTGGCAGTACAGGGAATCTTTGCATTTGTGGCTTCCTGGAATAATTATTTTGTTCCTTCCCTTGTACTTAAATCTAATGCGAAAAAAACACTTCCAATCCTGATTGCCCAGCTTCGTAGTGCAGATTTCTTAAAATTTGACATGGGGCAGGTTTATATGCTGATTACCATTGCCATTATTCCGGTTGCAATCATTTATCTGTGTCTGTCAAAATTCATCATTGGCGGTGTAACAGCAGGAAGCGTGAAAGGATAGATACGATGGACTGGAAAAAAGACTTTATATGGGGAACCGCAACATCATCCTATCAGATTGAGGGTGCAGCTTTTGAGGATGGAAAAGGGCTGTCTGTATGGGATGTCTTTGTAAGAGAGAGAGGCAGAATTTTTGAAGGACATACAGGAGACGTGGCATGTGATCATTACCATCGGATGAAAGAGGATGTAGCCCTGCTTGCAGAACTTGGGGTAGGGGCTTACCGTTTTTCCGTTTCCTGGCCAAGAATTATGCCTCATGGTATTGGAAGCATCAATGAAAAGGGGCTAAAATTCTATTCGGATCTGATTGATGAACTGCTAAAGCATCATATTACTCCATATGTGACCTTGTTTCATTGGGATTATCCCAATGACTTGGAGATGCAGGGCGGATGGCTAAATCCCGGCAGCCCTGATTGGTTTGCCGAATATACAGCAGTTGTAGCAAAAGCATTTGGAAACCGGGTAAAGCATTACATCACGTTTAATGAGCCACAGATATTTACCTGGCTTGGATATGACAGATGCACCCATGCTCCAGGAATTAAATATCCGGTGGGAAGAATTCTTGCCATGTGCCGGAATATTGCTTTGGCACATGGGAAATCCGTGCAGAAATTGCGGGAGCTGGTACCGGATTGCCGGGTAGGATATGCACCTACCTGCGGCAATGCCTACTGGCCTGTGGAAGAAACTGATTTGCTGGCTGCAAAAGCAAAGGAGTTGCAGGATTCCATAGGAGAGGAAGACTGGATTCATTCTTCTGCATTCTGGAATGAACTGTTTATAAAAGGAAGATTTCACCGGCAATGTCCTCAATTATTCGGGGAAGACCTGCCGGAATTGTCTGAAGGGGACCGGCTTCTGATCAGCCAGCCTCTTGATTTTTGTGGGATGAATCTCTATCAGGGAACCTCTGTTTGTTTATCCGACGCTGGTGAGTTAATTCTTGGTAAACTTCCTGCCGGACATGGGAAGACCGGTATGGGCTGGCCGATTACTCCCAAAGCCATGTACTGGGCAGTAAAGAACTTTTACGATACATACCAATTGCCTTTGCTTATTACAGAGAATGGTATGTCAGCCCTGGATGTAATATCCTTAGATGGCGGTGTTCACGATCCATGCAGAATTGATTACCTGGAGCGCCATCTGTCTGAACTGAAGCGCGCAGTATCAGACGGGGCCAAGGTGGAAGGGTACTTTTTGTGGAGCTTTCTGGACAATTTTGAATGGGAAAAGGGTTATGACGACCGGTTTGGAATTGTTTATGTAGACTATGAAACTCAGAGAAGAGTACCAAAGGACAGCTTTTACTGGTATCAGAATATAATCAAATCATAATGTTATCAAAAAGGACCATTGCTCCATATGTGTATATCACTTATGGAGCAATGGTCCTTTTTATCACCCCAGAGGGGTAGTCTGTCCGGTTACCTCGTCATATTGAAAGCCTACGCTGTTGTCGCTGCAATCACATAAATAGGTGGCAACATAGGCTAGCGTACTGTCCGGAAGCCGTTTGTAAGTCCGTACAGTGTAGTAGTTCTTTCCTTCGATTTTAGTGATTCCCGGAGAAGCTATAAACTGATAGGAATCTGCACTTTCTGTAAGCTTTAACTTTTCCTGCCCCTGAGAACGAACTGTATTCTCTGCCTTTTCAATGGAGGTTTCTGACTTGGGCAGCTTTTGTATATCGGATATTACTTTTTTCTGCTCATTCCACTGTTTTTTGAAAAAGTCGTTCCAGGATTCGCTGCCTTTGCCTGCCGTTACAGTCACACTGTCGCCTGCAGTTTCCAGCGTGATGGAGAGGTAGGTCTTGGAGTCAGAAGAAGGACCGGCCAGCTGATAACATTCCGCATTCTCGCTTTTTGTTTCGCTTTCCGTGCTTTCTGCCGTTGTGTTTTCCTTTGTCACATCGATAAAACTTTTCTGGGTTTCCAGGTAATCCTTATAGGTTTTTAAATCTGCTGAGGCATTCTCCAAATGTACATATTTATAGGTGTCGTTTGCTTTATCGGCTGTATCACCTTCGGAAGCTGCCTTGCCTTCTGCCTCTGTACCAGACTTTGCGGCATCGTCGGACTCTTTCTTTTCAGCCCCTGATTTTTTTGTCTCCTCTGAGCTTTCGGGAACAGGTGCTGGTTTTTCGTAGGTTCGTTCCCCTACAATTGTAGTGAAAGAGGAGATGTCTTCATCTTTTGAAAAATAATAATCCGGTGCTTTGGCTACCTTTTCTTTTACCGCATTCTTATTTTTCATGGATAATAAAATTATGGCTTGGGCGGCGCCGATAATAACAATGAACAGGGCTGCTACCAACAGGATAACGACTCGTTTGTTTTTCGGCAATAAAGATTTTTTACCAGTCTTTGCAGGCTTTTCTTTCTTTACTCTTGCAGCTTTTGGTTTTTTTAGTTTAGTTTTAGGTACTTTTTCTTTCGTCTTCTTTGTAGGCATAATGATCGTCCTTATGTAATATTTAATGCAAAAGATTAGATACAGTTACAAAATCTAACTAACCATATATCGGTCAGTACTTATTGAAACATAAGGATTGTCTTATATTTATCACACAATTATGCGGTTAAAAGATTTTTTGCAGTTCCCATTATAACCTTATCCACGAATTCTGCAACTTCTTCTTTCGGCTGCTGCATATCGGTATTGAGCCACTGTTTAAAAACTCCGGTAAGTCCGTAGGTTATGAATTCCAAAAAATAGTTTAAGGTTACATCCTTTGCATTGGGGTATTGCTCTTTGATGATGGCAGTTCCGTTTTTTAGAATAAGAGTATGGAAGCGATTAACAAAATCATTGGATGAACTATTCTCAAAAAGGATTTTACATATCTTTTTGTTTTCTTCAATATATTGAATGATGGGAATTGTTACTGGCATGAGAGAAGCCTTTTTAAAAGCGTCCCGATAGCCGTTTACCATGTTTTGAAAGTCTCTTAACACTTCCGTTTCCATTTCCTGCAGAAGACTGTAAGTATCTGCGTAATGGAGATAAAAGGTTCCGCGGTTTAAATCTGCCAGCTCGGTAATATCCTTTACGGATATATTTTTAAAATCTTTTTTTTCCATAAGCTCAAGAAGACTTTCTTTTAATAATCTTTGAGTTTTTCGTATGCGTCGATCCTGCTTTTGCATGTCCATACAATTCCTCCCCCTCGCGCCTTGACGCGCCTTCTGATTTTAATTGACGAAATTCTAAATGGTGTTGAGTATTATGCTGGAAAATATTCAGTGATTATTAATAGATGTATCAAAATAGATTGATTATTGAATGTTATGTACACTAGTATTATAATATACACGTGTTCAAAAGTCAATAAAGTATCCATTAGTAGATCAGCGATTATAAATGGAGGGGGATATGGAAAAGAATAAAAGTTTTTTTGACAAATTCGTTCATTTCATTGTATTTAAAGGAAAATTGATTGAGAGTGTATTTTTTGTAGGGACCATAATCTGCGCAGTGTGCTTTCCTTTTGTGAAAGTCAACTATGATTTAAGTAAGTATCTGCCCCAGTTTGCCCAGACGAAACAGGCTTTGGATGTGATGGAAGATGAGTTCGGATATCCTGGCATGGCCCGGATTATGGTAAAAAACGTAAGCCTTCAGGAAGCGAAACGGATCAGGAGTAAAATCTCAGATCTGGAGGGCGTGGATGTGGTAATAGGACCTGATCTTACAACAGATGTATACATGGGCGCTTCCTTTGCAAATGAGGGACTGACGGATATGACTTCACTTGATTCCTTCTCTATGAAAAACTATTACCGTGATGGAAATGCACTGATGGATGTGATTTTTAAAAAAGGAGATGACAGTCCGCTTACCCGTTCCGCCATAAAGGAAATATACCGTATTGTTGGAAAGGATCGGGGGTGTTTTGCAGGAAGTGCAATATCAAGTAAAGAGAGGGAGGAATCGATTACACATGAGATAACCATAGCCATTGGCATGGCACTGGTTATTATCTGGCTGATACTGGCACTTACGACCACATCCTGGATGGAACCATTTTTATTTATTTTAATTATGATAATTGCAATTATACTGAATATGGGATCTAATCTGATGTTTGGTACAATCTCATTTTTTACATTTTCAACAGCAGCTATTTTACAGCTGGCGGTTTCTATGGATTATTCGATCTTTCTTTTACATACGTTTACTGCCATTAAAAAAACGGGAGTAGAAATACACAAAGCCATGGAATTGGCGGTGAAGGAATCCTGCAGTTCTATTCTGGCCAGCGGAGCAACTACGATTGTGGGATTTATAGTCATCGCATTTATGCGTTTTACTATCGGCCGGGATGTGGGATTTGTTTTGACAAAGGGAATTCTCTGCAGCCTTGCAACCGTACTTTTCCTGATGCCGACCCTGATCCTGCATTTTGATAATATGATAGAAAAAACGGCTCATAAGCCCTTCGTACCCCCCTTTGACCGGTTTGCAAAGCTGATGAACAGGTTAAGAAAACCTGTGTTTATCATAGCAATGATCCTGGCTGTTCCCTGTTACTTTGGCCAAAACATGAATGCCTTTTACTATGGCGATGATGCCATCGGGGCAGGCCCGGGAACAAGAGTCTATGAGGATACCAGAAAAATCAATGAGGAGTTTGGAAAATCCAATATGATAATCGGGATTGTGCCAAATGGTTCGGTGGTAACGGAAAGACAACTGACAGATGCGCTGGAGGATCTGGATTTTGTAAATTATGCCATTTCCATGTCAGGTACAATACCCAGAGGAATACCGGAAAGCTTTCTGCCGGATAAGGTGAGCAAGCAGTTAAGAAGCAGCCGGTATGCCAGATTTTTAATATCCATGAATACGGTTCAGGAAAGCCAGTATGCTTTTGACTGCAGCCAGAAGCTTGAGAATGTAATACGTGAATTTTACCCTGATGATGCTTATGTGATCGGCATGACACCAACAACCATTGACATCCGTGATATCCTTACAGATGATTATAATAAGGTATCTCTCCTTTCACTTGCGGGGGTTGCGCTTGTGGTATTAGTGACCTTTCAGGCGATTCTGGTGCCGATTCTTGTTATTATCCCTATTGAGGTGGCAATCTACTTGAATATGACTTTACCTTACGTTATGGGAGACAGTATGGTTTATATCGGCTATATTATCGTCAGCTGTCTTCAGCTGGGTGCCACTATTGACTATTCCATATTGATGACCAACAATTATCTGGGGTTTAGAAAAACCATGAATAATACAGACTCAGCAATGGCGGCTATTTCCAAGAGCACCTTATCCATCCTCACATCAGGAGGCATTCTGACTGTGGTGGGATATCTTCTGTTTTTCACTTCCTCCATTCAGGCAATCTCCCAGGTGGGAAGGCTGGTGGGCAGAGGGGCTTTACTTAGTATGATATTAGTATTATCTCTGTTACCGGCACTTCTTAGTTTGTTTGATAAACAGATTCAAAAACAGCAGGAACGTTCCATAAAACGAAAAGAAAGGCGTCGCTTAAAATATACAAAAGTGAGAGGAACGTTAAAAGGAGGGGATGTAAATGAATAAGCATAAAAAAATATTATCCATAGGGCTGGCTGCTGTTTTTTCTATGCAGTCTGTACTGATGCCGCTGGCATCGCAGGTTCAGCCTCCATACGATGAAACTCTTTATGTAACAATGGATCCCTATGGTGAAATAAAAGAAAGCAGTATTGTAAAGATTTATAAAACAGATGGAAATGAGTCACTGGTGGATTATGGAAATTATGAAAAGGTAATTAATCTGACTGATCATTCCCAGCCGGTAATTGGAGAAGACGGGTCGGTAACGTTTACTCCGGAAGCAGGAGAAAAGAGGTTTTATTTTGAGGGGCAGACAAAGACAGAAAAAAAAGAACTGCCCTGGGATATTACAGTCAGTTACAGGCTTAACGGAGTAGAGAAAAAAGCAGAGGAACTGGCGGGTGAAAAAGGTCTGGTAGAAGTAAATGTGGATCTTAAGCCCAATGAAGGACTTTCTGATTTTTACAAAAATAATATGACATTGATGGGTAGTGCTGTCGTAGATATGGATAAAAACTTAAGCCTGGAAGCAGAAGGCGCCCAGGTACAAACGGTTGGTAATTTAAGCACGGTTGTTTTCTTTGCGCTTCCAGGCGAAGATGGACATTATTCCATCCGCATCGGAACTGATGATTTTAAATTTTCCGGAGTTGTTTTTGCCATGGTTCCGCTGACAGTGAGCCAGCTTGACAAGGTTAAAGATTTACGGGAAGCAAAGGAAACCATGGAAGATTCCGCTGATGCAATCAGTGACAGCCTGGATGTGGTGCTAAATACCATGGATCAGATGAAGAGCAGTATTGACAACACATCAGATGGAATCAGAGGACTTGATAAAACCAGACAGATTGTTGCGGATTCCAAAGGAAAGGTTTATCAAAACGCCGATGATGCCCTTACTGCACTGGATGGACTGTCTCAGACACTGCGGCCGTTTTACAATCACACGGAGAATGCCAAGACAGCGTTAAATGATTTAAGAGGCCAGACGAATCACCTGACTGAAATCCTAAGTGATCTTACTCCGGATTTAAACGATCTTCAGGAAGGAGTAAGAGATCTAAGAGATGAACTGAAGGAATTGCAGAAACTGGTGAATTCTCCGGAAACAGGAATGAAGACCCAGATGGTTTTAAAGCAGCTTGATAAAACACAGGACCATTTAAACACACTGACAAACCAACAGCAGACACTGGCGAAGGAGCTGGAACAGCTGGCAAAGATACTTCCCCAGATGGTGTCTTTAAGCGGATCACTTAGCGCTTCGGCACAGGCACTTGGAGATGAGGATCTGGAAGACTTGCTTGAGGATATCAAGGCAGAAGATCTGGCAGACAGTGACGAGATTTCCTCTTATCTGTTTAATGAGAAAGGCTATTCTGTTACAGAAATAAATACATTAACCAATTATTTATCCTCTGCACTGGGAGCCGGGAATATTGCTTCCCCCAGTTCTGCAACAAATGCTGCAACAAATGCTGCAACAAATGCAGCTATGCAGGCTGCAGCTCCACTGGCACAGCTTTTGCCCCAGCTGGCAGGAAGCGGGGCAGGACTCTCCGACGATATGTCTAAGTTCCTTGGTTTGACAAAAGCACTTATTGGTGACCTTTATGCGGAAGGAAACCATATTAACGGGGCAACAGACGGGGTAATAAAAACCACGGATGCCGTTGGTAAACTTTGTGATACTGCAGATGATCTGATTGGAAATGCAGAGGAACTCAATGGGATTTTAAACCGTCATCATGATGAGATGCTTAATACGCTGACGGATATGGGGAAAATGACAGACAGTGCATCAAGGAGTATTGATTCCATGAATGTATTCTTCCGTTCTCTGGAGAGTCAGTTAAAGACGGTGGGAAACTCGTTAAACGGCAGTACACAAAAGACGTTAAACGGGCTGGCTGATACCCTGGATATTGCAGGAAACGGACTTGATCAGACTGAAGTCTTAAGAAATGCAAAGGATACAATTAAAAATATGATTGATGATAAGTGGGATGAATATACCACCGAGGATACAACCCTGTTAAATATTGATTTAGAAGCAAAGCCGGTTTCCATGACGTCGGTAAAGAACCCATCACCAAAGAGCATTCAGATCATACTGAGAACAGGGGAAATTAAACAAGACGAAGAAGACAGGGACAGCAAAGCAGATGAAGATTTTCATCCCGATGGCAATGTGCTTCACCGCATAGGAAATATTTTTAAAAAAATTTACGGTTTTTTTACTTCTATATTTAAATAGAAGAAATCAAGATAAAAATCATAGGTTTTTAAGAAATTCTACATTGTTATTTTTTGATTTCCTGCTTATAATAGTTTCAGGACATTTAAAAGGAGGAAGTTAACATGGCGATATTAGTGACCGGTGGTGCTGGATACATAGGAAGTCATACCTGCGTAGAACTGCTCAATGCCGGGTTAGAGGTAGTGGTAGTTGACAATCTGTGCAATTCCAGCAGGGAGTCCATGAATCGTGTTATGGAAATAACAGGAAAAAAACTGAATTTTTATGAGGCAGATTTATTGGACCGGGAAGCGCTGGAACAGATTTTTAATAAAGAAACGATTGATGGCGTCATTCATTTTGCAGGGCTGAAGGCGGTTGGTGAATCAGTTTATAAGCCTCTTGAATATTATCATAATAACATTACAGGAACGTTAGTGCTCTGTGATGTTATGAGGAAGCACGGAGTGAAGAATATTGTGTTTAGTTCTTCCGCTACAGTATATGGAGATCCTGAATTCGTGCCCATTACAGAAGAATGTCCCAAGGGAGAAATCACCAATCCTTATGGTAGAACCAAGGGAATGTTAGAACAGATCCTGACGGATTTAAATACGGCAGATCCAGAGTGGAATGTAATGTTATTACGTTACTTCAATCCCATCGGAGCTCATGAATCCGGCCGGATCGGAGAGGATCCAAAAGGCATTCCAAATAATCTTCTTCCTTATATTACTCAGGTAGCGGTAGGAAAGCTGGAGCGTCTTGGAGTCTTTGGTAAGGATTATGATACTCCGGATGGAACCTGTGTCCGTGACTACATTCATGTTGTTGACCTGGCAGTAGGTCATGTGAAAGCATTAAATGCCATGTCAAAGCAGTCAGGCGGAGTACAGATTTATAATCTGGGAACAGGAATCGGATACAGTGTTCTTGATGTAATCGGTGCATTTGAAAAAGCAAATGATTTAAAGATTCCGTATACGATTATGGATCGCAGGGCAGGGGATATTCCCACATGCTATGCTGACCCTTCCAAAGCAGAGAAGGAGCTTGGCTGGAAAGCAGAGCGGGGAATTATTGAGATGTGCCGTGATTCCTGGAATTGGCAGAAGAATAATCCAGGTGGATTTGAAAAATAAGTTTAAATAGCGGGCTTAATCAGCAGACAGAGACGGGGAATTTCGCCGTCTTTTTCTGTTGCCTGTTTTCTGTATGAAGTAAGGAATCGAAATCACCAGAAAAAGAGAACATATATTCGGGAAGTACTTGAAATAATTTAAAATATATGATAATATTCATAATAAGAACAAATGTTCGAGGTGAAGAGATGCTAATACAGGAATCATTAAGTGTTCAGGAAAAATTAGAGATATTGTCGGATGCAGCCAAGTATGATGTGGCATGTACTTCCAGCGGGGTAGACCGCAAGGGAAAGGCAGGTACCATCGGCAATGCCAGTAAAGCAGGTATCTGCCATAGCTTTTCAGCAGATGGAAGATGTATCTCTTTGCTTAAGATATTATTTACAAATCAGTGTATTTACGATTGCAAATACTGCATCAACAGATCTTCCAATGACGTGGTGCGCACTGCGTTTACTCCGGAGGAGGTTTGTCAGCTTACCATACAGTTCTACCGACGCAATTATATTGAGGGATTGTTTTTAAGCTCTGGTGTACTGACCAGTGCAGACTATACCATGGATCTTATCTATCAGACGTTAAAAAAGCTGAGAGAGGAGTACCACTTTCATGGATACATTCATGTAAAAGCCATTCCGGGTGCAGATCCCCTGTTAATAGAAAAGACAGGATTTCTTGCAGACCGTATGAGCATTAATTTAGAGCTTCCCACTGCAGAAGGGTTAAAAAAACTGGCTCCAGGTAAAAATCGTGACAAGATATTAAAACCCATGAAGCAGATTCAGAACGGGATTGTAACCAACCGTTTTGAGTTAATGGAATATAAAAAGGCTCCTGCCTTCGTTCCGGCAGGCCAAAGTACTCAGATGATTGTAGGTGCCACACCGGAGAATGACTACCAGATGATGATGGTGGCAGAGGCATTGTACAAAAACTATGACTTAAAACGGGTATTTTATTCTGCGTTTGTACCAGTTAATCAGGACAGCAGCCTGCCTGCTCTTCCGGGAGGACCGCCGCTTTTAAGAGAACACAGACTTTACCAGGCTGACTGGCTGATGCGGTTTTACGGATTTCAGGCCGAAGAACTGCTATCAGAAGACCGCCCTAATTTTAATGTTCTTCTGGATCCTAAGTGCGATTGGGCACTGCGGCATCTGGAACAGTTTCCGGTGGAGGTGAACCGGGCCGATTATTTTACCCTTTTGAGGGTTCCAGGTATGGGCGTAAAGTCTGTAAAGCGGATTATTGCGGCCAGACGAAGCGGGGTTTTAGACTTTGATGCACTAAAGAAGATGGGAGTTGTACTGAAGAGAGCCCATTATTTTATTACCTGCTCTGGGAGGATGATGTACCCGGTAAAGATTGAAGAGGATTATATATCCAGACACCTGGTGGGAGAAGAAAGAAGAAGTGTCTGGGATATCAGCTCTACCAATACGTATCAGCAGCTGTCTCTGTTTGATGATACCAGTCTGACGACACAGGTAAATTCAGGAGGTATTTTGGTATGAATACGATATACCTTTGTGACAGCAGTATAGAAGGGATTTTAAGCGGTGTTTATACTGCATGGGCCAGCAGGAAGGGCCATGACAATGTGAAGCTCCGGCTGAAAGATGACGGTGCAACCATGGAGTTGTTCTGCCAGTATGAAGAAGTATCCGTTGATTCTCAAAAAGCGGATAAGGTGATTGCAGCAATCCGGAATAAGATTTCTGAAGAAGCTTATGAAGTTGTTTACAAAGCTGCTCTGAGTAATGATATGGAGCGGGCAGATAAGATTTACCGATTTCTGATCTATGGCTTTCGTGTAGGAGCCGGGGTTGTCAGTATGCTTCAGAACCAGGCTGTTTATGACATATTTCAAATGTGCCGTTTTGTGGATAATGAGACTCACCTTTTGACTGGATTTGTTCGCTTTTCAGAGATGGAGGGGGATTTACTGGTAGGAAGAATTGGCCCTAAGAATGATGTAATTGTTCTTCTTGCTCCCCATTTTGCAGATCGTTTGTCTGGTGAGAACTGGGTGCTATATGATGTTAATAGAAAAAAAGCAGTCCTTCACCCGGCATACCGCCATTGGTATCTGACTGATTTTTTACCATCTGATTGGGAAGATAAGATTATAAAAACATCGGTGGAAGATGAATATGAGGACCTTTTTAAACGTTTCAGAAAGAGTATTGCTATCAGGGAACGTACCAATCCCATTTGCCAGCTGAATCATATGCCGCTTCGTTACAGACCGTATATGCCAGAATTCTCTCATGGATTAAGGGACGTCTGATAACAATTACAGTGATTTTATTTTTAATTCAAAAAAGCAGAAAAAGCGAGAAAACAGTTGTCTTTTTCTGCTTTTTAAGTTATCATAAATCTAATCCGATTCCGGATATTCCAAGTGCATTTCTGCATAAATTTCCATTTTTAATTCCTTTATATGTTGAAAGGAGCATTCAATTGTATAGTAAAGTTCATAGTATCAGCATTATCGGTGTAGAGGGCGTCCCCATACTTGTGGAAGCAGATGTGAGTGATGGGCTGCCGGGTTTTTCCATGGTTGGATATCTTTCTTCGCAGGTGAAAGAAGCTCAGGACCGTGTCAGAACTGCCCTCAAAAACTCGGGTTTTCGTATTCCTGCAAAAAAAATAACCATTAATTTATCCCCTGCAGATATCAGGAAAGAGGGGACAGCTTTTGATCTTCCTATTGCAATTGCCATTTTATCGGCTTCTGGTATGATCCAGTCTGCTGGTTTGTCCGACTGTGTGTTTTCAGGAGAACTGGGGCTGGATGGTACGGTAAACCCTGTTCCTGGAGCTCTTTCCATTGTTATTGCAGCAAAAAGGGAAGGAAAGAAAATCTGTTACCTTCCAAGAGAGAACAGAAGAGAGGGTATTTTCACAAAGGGAATACAGGTTATAGGGCTACATACATTAAAAGATCTGACTGATCACTTAAATGGAGGAAAGAAACTCAGCCAACTTCCAGATGAGGCTGTAGAACTAAAAACAGAGAAAGATATCTATGATGTAGATTTTTCAGACGTAGGTGGCCAGCCGTTTCTAAGACGGGCGACTGAAGTTGCTGTAGCAGGTATGCACAATATCATGTATATTGGTCCCGCGGGTACAGGGAAAACCATGTTTGCCAAAAGAATTCCTACCATTATGCCGTCACTTTCTTTTGGGGAAATCATGGAAATTTCAAAAATATACAGTGTTTGCGGTTTGCTTTCCGGGGAAACTCCGTTTATGAATTCCCGGCCGTTTCGAAGTCCCCATCATACCATAAGCCCACAGGCATTTGCGGGAGGAGGGAGGATCCCAAGACCGGGAGAGATTACTCTCGCCTCTGGAGGCGTTTTATTTCTGGATGAATTATCTGAGTTTCAAAAATCCACCATTGAAATTTTAAGGCAGCCTCTGGAAGAGGGGGAAATTACCATATCAAGAAGTCATGGAGCTTATCTGTTTCCAGCTAAATTTCTATTGGCAGCCGCCATGAATCCGTGTCCCTGTGGCTTTTACCCAGACAGGACAAAGTGCAGATGCTCGGAAAGCCAGGTAAATAAATATTTAGGAAGAATTTCAAAACCAATTTTGGACAGGATTGATATCTGTGCAGAATCCAGCCCGGTAAGTTATAAGGAACTGCGGCAAGGGAAGAAAGGAGAATCCTCTGCTGCCATCAGGAATCGTATTGAACGGGCAAGGGTAATGCAGATGGAACGCTTCAGGGGGACGAACATACTGTTTAACAGTTTTATGAAGAAACCGATCTGGAAAAATACTGCGGCCTTAATGAGACGGAAGAGTTATATTTAAAGCAAATCTACGATTCTATGGCACTCAGTGCAAGAGGGTACGAAAAGATTCTTAAAATAGCAAGAACCATTGCAGATCTGGAAGGTTGTGAAAATATTTCAAAAAGCCATCTGGCGGAAGCTGCCGGTCTGAGAAGCCGGGAAGGAAAGTTTTGGGGAGGTATCTATGGATAATCTGGAAGAACGGGAATTTCTATACTGGCTTTCCCACATTCCATTTCTTGGAGCTGTGAAAATAAAAAAACTGTATGACTACATGGGAAGTTATAAGAAGATATATAATATAGAAAGAAAAGAACTGGAAAGCTGCGGGCTTTTAAAAGAAAGTGAGATTTTGTTTTTTGAAGAACGAAAGTCTTGCCTGGATTCTGTCCGCAGGCAGCTGGAGCAATTAGAAAAAAAGGGAATCCATTTTATTGCGCATTTTGATTCTGATTATCCCAAACGGCTTCTGTCTATTTATGGATACCCTATGGGTCTTTTTGTAAATGGACAGCTTCCTGGAGAAGAGAAGCCTGCAGCTGCTATAATAGGAGCCAGAAACTGCACCAATTACGGGCGTCAGATGGCTCAGAGCCTGGCAAGAGAATTATCTGCTGCAGGTATATCAATTATCAGCGGTCTGGCATATGGTATAGACGGAGCGGGACATGAAGGAGCACTGGAGGCAGGCCAGGATACTTATGGAGTACTGGGGTGCGGAATCAATGTTTGTTATCCCAAAGAAAATTATGGTTTATTCAGCCAGATGAAAAAACACGGAGGTATCATAACGGAATTCATGCCCGATGAAGCTCCGAAGCCTCAGAATTTTCCCATGAGAAACCGGATTATAAGCGGACTTTCTGATGCAATTCTTGTAATTGAGGCTAGAGAAAAGAGCGGTTCCCTAATTACAGCAAATCTGGGACTGGAGCAGGGAAAAGAGATTTTTGCCCTTCCGGGAAGAGTAACTGATCCCTTAAGTGCAGGTTGTAACCGCCTTATTTCTGAAGGCGCAGGGGTTTTACTCTCTCCGGAGACAGTGTTGGAATATTTTAAGTTACAGAACGGTAAAATATTAAGAGTTCATGAAAAAAATAAGAACGGGCTTGCCAAAAAAGAAAAAATGGTGTATAGTTGCCTAGATTTGCAACCGAAGAATCTGGAAGAGATTGTGAGCTGCAGTGGATTGTCTGTCAGCGAGTGCATGAGTGTCCTCCTGGAACTGGAATTAAAGGGCAGCATTATACAGACATCCCATCAATATTATGGTAAGAAACAATAGGCGAGGAGTTTGGTATGGCGAACTGTTTAGTAATTGTGGAGTCACCCGCAAAAGTAAAAACTATAAAAAAGTTCCTTGGAGCAAACTATGAAGTAGATGCTTCCAATGGACATGTAAGGGATCTTCCTAAGAGTCAGATGGGAATCGATGTGGAACATGATTTTGATCCAAAATATATAACGATCAGGGGAAAAGGGGATATTCTTGCAAAGCTGAGAAAAGAAGTGAAGAAAGCGGATAAGATTTATCTGGCAACTGACCCTGACCGTGAAGGAGAAGCGATTTCCTGGCATCTGATGAAAGCATTAAAATTAGATGAACTGAAAGAAAAACAGGTATACCGCATCAGCTTCAATGAGATTACCAAGAATGCAGTGAAAACTTCATTAAAAACCCCAAGAGATATTGATATGGATCTTGTGGATGCCCAGCAGGCAAGAAGAGTTCTTGACCGAATGGTTGGATATATGATCAGTCCCCTTCTATGGGCGAAGGTCAAAAGGGGGTTAAGTGCCGGTCGTGTACAATCGGTTGCTTTGAGACTTATCTGTGACAGGGAAGAAGACATCAATGCTTTTATTCCGGAAGAGTACTGGAATCTGGAGGCGGTCTTAAGGCAGGAAGGAAGCAAGAAGACTTTAACAGCCAAATTTCACGGAGACAGGAATGGCAGAATCGCCATTCATAATAAGGAAGAGTTAGATGGAATACTGAAAGGTCTACAGAAGAAAGAGTACCAGGTTGAAGAAGTTAAGAATGGAGAACGGGTTAAAAAAGCTCCCATTCCATTTACTACCAGTACACTTCAGCAGGAAGCATCCAAGGTCCTTAATTTTTCAACTCAGAAAACCATGCGATTAGCTCAGCAGTTATATGAAGGAGTGGAGGTCGCAGGCCACGGAACAGTCGGTCTGATCACCTATTTGCGAACTGATTCTACCAGAATCGCAGAAGAAGCTGATGTTGCTGCAAGAGAGTTCATTGAAAAGCAGTACGGCAGCCGTTATCTGGCAAATGGAGAGCAGAACAAAAAAAGCAATGTTAAGATACAGGATGCCCACGAGGCGATTCGTCCTACCGATATCGCATTGACACCGGTAATTGTAAAAGAATCACTCCAGAGAGATTTATTCCGTCTTTATCAGCTCATCTGGAAGAGATTTGCAGCCAGCAGAATGCAGCCGGCTATATATGAAACAACTTCTGTGAAGGTGAAAGCAGGAAATTATTTCTTCACCCTTTCTGCTTCAAAACTTCAGTTTGACGGCTTTATGTCAGTCTATGTACAGGAAGAAGAGAAAGAAGAAAATAATGTTCTTCTTGGTAATCTGGAAAAAGGCAGTATACTTAAGTTGGAGAAGCTGGAAAACAGTCAGCATTTTACCCAGCCCCCGGCTCATTTTACGGAGGCATCTCTGGTAAAGGCAATGGAAGAACAGGGAATTGGTCGTCCAAGTACTTATGCTCCTACGATTACAACGATTATAGCCAGACGGTATGTGGCGAAAGAAAATAAAAACCTTTACGTGACAGAACTGGGAGAAGTAGTCAACAGTATGATGAAACAAAGCTTCCCCAGCATTGTAGACATCACATTTACTGCAAATCTGGAGTATCTTCTTGATAAAGTTGGAGATGGAACGGTACAGTGGAAAACAGTGGTAAAAAACTTCTATCCTGACTTAAAGGAAGCGGTTGATAAGGCGCTGGTCGAACTGGAATCTGTTACCATAGCAGATGAAGTAACAGAAGAGATTTGTGAACTTTGTGGCCGTAATATGGTTATTAAATACGGACCCCACGGTAAATTCCTTGCATGCCCCGGTTTTCCGGAATGTAAGAATACGAAACCTTATCTGGAAAAAACAGGAGTTCCATGTCCAAAGTGCGGTAAGGATGTAGTGATTAAAAAGACAAAAAAAGGCAGGATTTATTATGGATGCGAGGCAAATCCTGACTGTGATTTTATGTCATGGCAAAAGCCTTCCACCCAGAAATGTCCAAAATGCGGTTCATATATGGTTGAAAAGGGTAACAAGTTACTATGCTCAAATGAGCAGTGTGGATACAGTACAGATAAGTAGGAAAAAAGAAAAATTATTAAGAAAATCGAAAATCTTCAAAAAACTATTGTTATTTGAAAATAATAGTGATAATATTTAATTATTAAAAGCGTTTTTCGAATTTTCACATCAATTATAAAGGAGGTTTTCGGCAATGAGCGTACAGTTGTTGGACAAAACTAGAAAAATTAACAAATTATTGCATAACAATAATTCGCATAAGGTCGTATTTAACGATATCTGTGAAGTGCTTACCGAGATCCTGAATTCCAATATTCTTGTTATAAGCAAGAAGGGCAAGGTGCTTGGCGTAGGTCTTACGCCTGACATTGATGAGATTCAGGAACTGATTGCAGATCAGGTAGGCGGTTATGTTGATATTATGCTGAATGAACGACTGCTCAGTATTCTTTCCACAAAAGAAAATGTAAACTTGGAAACGCTTGGTTTTACCGGTGATAACATCAGAAAATATCAGGCCATTATTACACCGATTGACATAGCAGGGGAGAGACTTGGAACTCTGTTTATTTACAAATCGGATTCACAATATGACATTGACGATATTATTTTAAGTGAGTATGGAACCACCGTTGTGGGCCTTGAGATGATGCGGTCAGTAAATGAAGAGAATGCAGAAGAAACAAGAAAGGTTCAGATTGTAAAATCAGCGATCAGCACCTTATCATTCTCTGAATTGGAAGCAATCACACATATTTTCGAAGAACTGGATGGCAATGAAGGCATTCTTGTTGCCAGTAAAATTGCAGACCGTGTTGGAATCACCCGCTCAGTGATTGTCAATGCACTGCGTAAGTTTGAAAGTGCCGGCGTAATTGAATCAAGATCATCCGGTATGAAAGGTACCTATATAAAGGTTTTAAATGATGTGGTATTTGATGAGCTGAAATCGATTAAGGCAGGCAATACAAAAATCATTGCTGAGCGTCGTGATTTAAAGGATTTATAATGCATAGTTAAGCTTAAAAAAGGTAATCATTCATGATTACCTTTTTTTGCGGATACAAGACAGAAATCTTCTGATTTGGACATAAAATATAAAAAATTACTTGCAACACAAAAAATATTGTGCTATACTAGCAAGGCTTACAAAAAACACGTCTGCGGATTCCAGAGGAAGGTGCCATACTATGGTCTCCCCGGAAGCAAGAGAAACGGACGGAAGTAAAACCAATGGAGGTAATAACATGAGCGTTATTTCAATGAAGCAGCTTTTAGAGGCTGGCGTGCACTTCGGTCATCAGACCAGAAGATGGAACCCTAAGATGGCTCCTTATATTTACACAGAGAGAAACGGTATCTACATCATCGACTTACAGAAATCAGTTGTTAAGGTAGATGAAGCTTACAAGGCAGTATCTGATATTGCAGCTGAAGGCGGAAAGATTCTTTTTGTTGGAACAAAAAAACAGGCTCAGGATGCGATTAAGTCTGAAGCAGAGCGTTGCGGAATGTATTTCGTAAACGAGAGATGGCTTGGCGGTATGCTTACAAACTTCAAGACAATTCAGTCCAGAGTTGCAAGATTAAAACAGATCGAGACTATGTCCCAGGATGGTACATTCGAAGTACTTCCTAAGAAAGAAGTAATTGCTCTTAAGAAGGAATGGGAGAAATTAGAGAAGAACTTAGGCGGAATTAAAGATATGAAGAAAGTTCCGGATGCGATTTTTGTTGTAGATCCTAAGAAAGAAAGAATCTGCGTTCAGGAAGCTCACACACTGGGCATTCCGTTAATCGGCATTGCTGATACAAACTGTGATCCTGAAGAACTTGATTTCGTAATCCCAGGTAATGATGATGCGATTAGAGCTGTCAAGTTAATTGTATCCAAGATGGCAGACGCAGTAATCGAAGCAAACCAGGGCGAGGCAGTAGCTGAGGAAGCAGAAGCAGCTCAGGAGTTAGAAGAGACTGTAGAAGCTTAAGATTCAGACGGATGTATGCTTCGGTCTGCTGTATGGCGGGTCGAAGCATATTTTTATGAACAGACCTTTTTACAATATCAATTACGTTTAATCGATGATGGAGGGAAAACGAATGGCAGCAGTTACAGCTGGAATGGTAAAAGAATTAAGAGAGTTAACCGGTGCAGGTATGATGGACTGCAAGAAAGCACTTGCAGAGACTGATGGTGATATGGACAAGGCAGTTGAGTTCTTAAGAGAAAAGGGACTTGCAGCTGCATCTAAAAAGGCAGGAAGAATTGCTGCAGAGGGTGTTGTTACAACTATAGTAAGTGAAGATGGAAAATCCGGAGCAATCGTTGAAGTTAACAGTGAAACAGACTTCGTTGCTAAGAATGCTCAGTTCCAGGGATATGTTGCTGATGTAGTAGCTCAGGTTCTTGCTTCTGATGCAAAAGATATGGATGCATTCATGGCTGAGTCATGGAACAGTGACAGCTCTTTAACAGTAGCCCAGGCATTATCCGCTCAGATTTCTGTTATTGGCGAGAATATGAATATCAGAAGATTTGAAAAAATCTCTACAGATGGTGTAGTTGTTGATTATATTCATGGCGGCGGCAGAATCGGTGTTTTAATTGAAGCCGGAGCAGAAGTAGTTAATGATGCCGTTAAGGAAGCTTTAAAGAATGTAGCAATGCAGATTGCTGCTTTAAATCCAAAGTATGTTAAGAGAGATGAAATCTCCCAGGAATTTATTGATCACGAAACTGAGATTTTAAAGGTTCAGGCTAAGAACGAAAATCCTGACAAGCCTGATTCAATTCTTGATAAGATGATTGTTGGCCGTTTGAATAAGGAATTAAAAGAGTTCTGTCTGGTTGACCAGGCTTATGTAAAAGACGGTGACTTAACAGTTGGCAAGTATTTAGAGCAGGTTTCTAAAGAAGTCGGCGGAAAAGTTGAAGTTAGAAAGTTTGTTCGTTTCGAGACAGGCGAAGGCCTTGAGAAAAAAGAAGAGAACTTTGCAGAAGAAGTTGCAAAACAGATGCAGTAATCTTGTAACAGGATTCTGGGGGGAATCCCATGGGTATCCATGGGATTTTTCTATTCAAACAGTGTCCGTTTCCGATTGACATATGTTTCCAGTCGGACGGACATCAACACAAAAGGAGTTGATGAGAATGGCGAAATATATAATAAAACGTATTGCTATGGCAATTATTACGATATTTGCTGTTGCTACCGTAACATTCTTTGTCATGAACATGGTTCCCGGTGGACCATTTATGGCAGAAAAGGCAATCAGCCCACAAGCCCAGGCAGCATTAAATGAAAAATATGGACTGGATAAGCCATTAAGCGTACAGTATGCAACATATATGAAGGATATTCTACATGGAAATCTGGGGTTAAGTGTGAAACAGCGTGGGCGTACCGTTAATATGATTATTGGTACTAAATTCCCGGTTTCTGCAAGAATTGGCGGAATGGCAATTTTAGCAGCAGTTTTGATCGGAGTTCCCCTTGGAAGTATTGCGGCATTTAAGAGAGGTACTCTGGTTGATAATATCATTATTGTTTTCAGTACCTGCGGAATTGCGGTTCCAAGCTTTGTGGTCTGTACCATACTCATGTATATTCTCAGTTTGAAGCTGGGACTATTACCTACGTATGGACTTGGATCCTGGAAGAATTATATCATGCCCGTTATGGCACTGGCTCTTTATCCATCATCCTATATTTCAAGATTAATGCGTTCATCCATGCTGGATGTTATGGGACAGGATTATATGAGAACAGCACGTGCAAAAGGTCTTTCCCAGTTGGTAAGTATTTTCAAGCATGCACTTCGTAATGCCATTCTTCCAGTGGTTACATATTTAGGACCGCTGCTGGCTTACACTGTGACAGGAAGCTTCATTGTTGAAAAGATATTTACAATTCCAGGGCTTGGATCTGAATTTATTGGTTCCATTACAGGACGTGATTATCCTCTTATCATGGGGACAACGATTTTCCTTGCGACATTAATGGTTATCATGAATGTACTGGTGGATGTTGCTTATAAATTTATTGATCCGCGAATTAATCTGAAGTAAAGGAAGGAGAAAGAAGATGCCAAAGAATAAATTACTCAAACTTCGCAC
>JAAOXG010000056.1 GCA_013036995.1 Lacrimispora defluvii | reverse complement strand
AATAAACGCTTGACACAAACTCTTTTTATAAAATAGTTGATAGACTGTCCATCTTTGTGTATAGTATAAAGGCAGACTTTTATTATGAAAGGAATGAATGATGTTACAAAAATATATAACGGTGTTTTTTATTTCCATGATTCCGCTTATTGAACTAAGGGGAGCGATTCCCTATTCTGCATTAATGGGACTGCCTTTGGTTCAGTCTTATATTATTGCAATAATCGGAAACTTGCTTCCGGTACCCATTATTTATCTGTTTGCCAGAAAAGTTTTGGAGTGGGGAGTAGATAAGCCGGTATTAGGCGGCTTTTTTACCTGGTGTCTGGAAAAAGGAAAACGCGGCGGAGAAAAACTGCAGGCGAAAGCCGGAAGGGGATTGTTCATTGCTCTATTGATATTTGTTGGTATCCCACTTCCAGGCACCGGTGCCTGGACTGGCACATTGGCGGCCAGCCTGCTTGATATTGATTTTAAATCCAGTATTTTAGCTGTGATGGGCGGAGTTTTAATGGCAGGAATCATTATGGGACTTGCCAGTGCAGGTGTTCTTGGAGCGCTTCAGTCCATTGTATTTTAAAAAACTGGTAGGAAGAAGGGCAGAATGGAACGAAAGAATGAAGAAGGGCTGACGGAAAAAGAGTTTCTTTTACAATACCGTCCGGGAGATTACGAACGCCCGTCGGTAACGGTGGATATGCTGATATTTGCATATGACCAGGAAGAATCAAAGACAGATATTCTTCTCATTAAGCGGAAAAACCACCCCTGCATCGGGCAGTGGGCGATTCCGGGAGGATTTGTTAACATGGATGAATCCCTGGAGGAAGCAGCAGCCAGAGAACTGTTTGAAGAAACCGGATTAAAGGGAATCTACATGGAACAGCTTTATACCTGGGGAAGTGTAAAAAGGGATCCCAGAACAAGAGTGATTTCCGTTTCTTATTTAGCGGCAGTTCCAAAGGATCAGTTAAACGTAGAGGCTGGTGACGATGCTGGCAAGGCGTGTTGGTTTGAGGTAAAGAAAAAGAAGCTTTCTGACCTTGAAAATGGGGCGACATATGCACTTACCATTGAGAATGAGGAAGAACATATATTTATCAGCTATCGGATTACGGAAACTTTTGAACGGGATGGCATGATGTGGAAGAGAGACATTGACATTGAACTTCTGCCTGCAATAGACATGCTTGACCAGGAGAAGCTGGCATTTGACCATGCGGAAATTTTAAATATTGCCATGGACAGGCTGGAAGAGCTGGAAAAAGAAGATTAATACAGTGGCTTTAGACGATGCATCACTTTTATGAGTGGTGCATTTTTGATTTGTAAGAAAATTTTAAGCGGTAATTACTGGATTTTATGTTATACTGATGGAAGAACTAACTGGTAGAAAAATACAGGAGATAATTGGCTATGACAAAAAAAACTTGCAGATTAATCAGTCTTATCATTGGCTTTTCCATGCTGGCATCAAATGTTGCTTATGCAACAGATATACCTACGGTTTCGCCCTTCCCGGGTTCCGCCCAGGAGACCGGGGCAGCGGCCGGACCAGGTGCCGCTATAAGCGGACAGGCAGACCAGAACCCAGACAGCAATAAAACCGCAACGGATTCCGCCACCACCACAGCGGGCACCACAGCAGCCTCAGCAGCCACCACAGCAAGTGTGCCCCAGATCTCTTCTGAGGGAGCTGTGTTAATGGATGCCGATACCGGAGCACTTCTTTATTCTAAAAACAGTGAGACGAAGTATTATCCGGCCAGCATTACCAAACTGATGACTGCGCTTCTGGTGGCAGAACGGACGAACCTTTCAGATACTGTTACCTTTTCCAGGGCAGCTACTACCAATCTGGAAGCAGGAGCAGTTACCTTAAATATGACAGAAGGTGATAAGCTGACGGTGGAGCAGAGTCTCTATGGTCTTATGCTTAAGTCAGCCAATGATGTGGCCAATGGTCTTGCTGAGCATGTATCCGGCAGCGTCGCCTCCTTTGCCCAGCTGATGAATGCCAAAGCCAGAGAACTTGGCTGTACCAATACAAATTTTGTCAATCCCAACGGTCTTAATAATTCCAATCATTATACAACACCCCATGATATGGCGCTGATTGCAAAAGCGGCTTTTCAAAATGGTGTGGTTAGAAAAGTGTGCTCTACTGTCCGCTACCAGATTCCTGCCACGAAGAAAGCGGGAGCCAGAACGGTAACCATGGGACATAAGATGATCAATTCTTCCGACGCCCGTTATTACCCTGGAGTGATAGGAGGAAAGACCGGCTTTACCTCTGCAGCTGGCAATACCCTGGTAACTTATGCAGAGAAGAATGGATCACGCTTAATCGTAGTAATTATGAAAAGTAAGTCCACCCATTATAATGATACCAAAGCGCTTTTGGATTATGGTTTTGCCTTAAAGGGGTCAGGCGGCAGCAGTGTAAAAGCCAATGCTTCCTCCGGCTGGGTGCAGTCAGGGAATCAGTGGTTTTATTACCGGGAAGACGGAACCATGGCGTGTAATTACTGGGTGAAAACCAATGAGAAGTGGTATTATCTTGGCAGTGACGGCGCGATGTTAAAGGATACGGTAACACCCGATGGTTACCGCCTGGACAGAGCCGGTGTCTGGATATCATAAAAGGAACATAACATAGAAAAAAGAGCCTTGGGGCTCTTTTTCTATGCCAAATCCTCTGAAGGAAAAGCCTGTTATTTATTTTCCTCAGGGTCAGTATTACAGGTCACACTTGTTGCCTCGCAAATATCGGCCCGGTATTCCATAATTTCATCTACGCTGCAGTCTAAAATTTTACACAGCATATCTATCGTATGAGTAGATACGAAATTGTTTTTCTTAAGCCGTCCGATTTGTCCGGCACTGACCTTGCAATATTTAATCAGATGATACTGGCTGACATTTTTCTTTTTCATGGTTTCCCACAGTCTGTCATAAACAATCATGGTTAGTCACCTCACACTCTTATTAAACCGTGATTACCCAGTATTGCATATTATCCATAATTGGTTTCCATTATACATAAGGGGAAGGTAAAAGAGAAAGCCTTTTACTTGACGGGGACAGGTTCTTCATTGTATGATGGAGGGACAGCAAAAGAAGGAATGAGAGAAGATGAGGTATAAACAGATGTGGTTCGCTGCCGGAGTTTTTTGTGCTGCTGCAGGCGTAGTATCCTTACTGCGGTCTGAATACGAAAGAGAACAGCTTTCCGTAGAGAAAACTGTTATTAAAAGCAGTAAGATCGGAAAAAACTTGAGGCTTGTATTCCTTTCGGATCTTCACAGCCATTGCTTCGGAGAAGACAATAAAAGACTTCTAAAGGCGATTGACCATGTGAATCCGGATGTGGTGCTTGTCGGCGGTGATATGATGGTTGTAAAGAAGACAGCAGATACCGGGGTCAGTTTAAAACTGATGGAGAAGCTGACAAATCGTTACCCGGTTTTTTATGGAAACGGAAATCACGAAAACCGGATGAACCTGGAACGGCTGGTCTATGGTGATCAGTATGATACGTATGAAAACAGCTTAAAAAAGCTTGGAGTGATTGTATTAAGAGACCGGACGGAATTATACCGGAAGGATATTGCCATTACAGGTGTGGATCTAAAAGAAGGCTGTTATAAGGATTTTATTCCTGAACGCCTTCTTCCCGAAGAACTGGAACAAAAAGCAGGGAAGGCAGGAGAAGAACGGTTTCAGATACTATTGTCCCATTCCCCCCTTTATTTTAACACTTACCGGGATTGGGGCGCTGATTTAACCCTTTCCGGTCATTTTCACGGAGGAACCATACGCCTTCCGTTTCTGGGAGGAGTGATGACTCCCCAGTACCAGTTTTTTAATCCCTACTGTGCAGGGACGTTTCAAAAAGATGAAAAATATATGATAGTAAGCAGAGGTCTTGGAACCCACTCCATTAATATCCGGCTGAATAACAAACCTCAGCTGGTAGTTGTGGATTTAAAACCCAAATCACCAAATTGAACCTTCCATATATTTACAGATCGGTCTCAATTTGGTATACTGCTTTTTGGTATGTTTTAATCTGCTTTGGAGGAATATATGGGAATCTCTTATAAACTGGATAATTTTGAAGGACCGCTTGATCTGCTTCTTCACTTGATTGACAAAAATAAAGTGAATATCTATGACATTCCCATTGTGATAATTACGGAACAGTATTTAGATTACATGAATCATATGGAGACTGAGGATTTAAATATTGTCAGTGAATTTTTAGTCATGGCGGCAACTCTCATTGACATTAAGGCACGTATGCTTCTTCCCAAAGAGGTCAATGAAGAAGGAGAGGAAGAAGATCCAAGGGCAGAACTTGTTGCCCGCCTTCTGGAGTACAAATATTTTAAATATATGGCATCGGAATTAAAAGACAGGGAAGTTGGAGCAGACCGCCTGTTTTTTAAGACTCCTACCGTACCTGCCGAGGTGGCCAAATATGAGCCGCCTGTAGATTTGGACAGGCTCCTTGACGGGCTTACCCTGGCAAAGCTGCAGGAAATTTTCCGTGCGGTGACAAAACGGACAGAAGACAGGGTGGATCCCATCAGAAGCCGGTTTGGCAATATCCGTAAGGAAGCGGTAAGCCTGGAAGATAAGATAAAATCAGTGATGGATTTTGCCAGGCGAAACCGGAAGTTTTCCTTTCGAAGGATGCTTGAGGGACAGCCTGACAAGATAGAAGTAGTAGTCACTTTTTTAGCACTTCTGGAACTCATGAAGATCGGTAAGATCACCCTGACCCAGGAGCATTTATTTGATGATATGATGATTGAAACCCTGGAGCCGGAAGGCGAGGAAGGGGAACTGGATTTTTCGGATCTGGGAGAGGAAGAAAAAGTTAATGGATAAAGAAACTCTGACAGCAGACGGGTCAGCAAAGAGCGCGAAAGAAGAAAAGAAATGGGAAGCGGTCATTGAGGCAGTTCTTTTTACCATGGGAAATTCGGTGGAACTTAGCAGGCTGGCTGCAGCCATCGACCAGGATGAGGAAACTGCGAGGGAAGCAGTCCTTCGTCTGATGAAGCGGTATGAGACAGGGAAAAAGGGAATGCAGATCATCGCACTGGAAAACAGCTATCAGATGTGTACCCGCTCGGAATACTATGAGAACTTAATCCGTGTTGCCTGCGCTCCGAAAAAGCAGGTATTATCGGAAGTGGTTCTGGAGACACTTTCCATCATTGCATACAAACAGCCGGTTACAAAGCTTGAGATTGAAAAGATCCGTGGAGTAAAATCCGATCATGCGGTAAACAAACTGGTAGAATATAATCTGGTGTATGAGGTTGGAAGGCTGGATGCACCGGGGCGCCCGGCACTTTTTGCAACAACAGAAGAATTTTTAAGAAGATTTGGCATTGGCTCCACTCAGAATTTACCGGCTGCAGATCCTTTGGTAGCAGCGGAGATTCGTATGGAAGTGGAGGAAGAGCTTTCCGGAAGCGGAATACTGCTTACGGAGGAAGAAAACAGCGACAGGCATCAGGAGGACATACAGTGACAGCAAACATTAAAATTAAATACTTTACAGACGAAATAGAAAAACTGAGATACATAGATGGCAAATCCGACTGGATTGATTTACGGGCGGCGAAGGAAGTGGAGTTAAAAGCAGGTGAATTTAAACTGATCCCTCTTGGCATTGCCATGGAACTTCCTGCCGGCTATGAAGCCCATGTGGTACCAAGAAGCAGTACCTATAAAAATTACGGAATTATTCAGACCAACAGCATGGGAATTATTGATGAGACTTACTGCGGGGACAATGACCAGTGGTTTTTCCCAGCGTATGCACTTCGGGATACTTTGATCCGTGTGAATGACCGGATCTGCCAGTTTCGTATTATGGAGCATCAGCCAGCCATCTGTTTTGAGGCTGTTGACTCGTTAGATCATGAAGACAGAGGCGGACACGGAAGCACTGGAATACAATAACATTTATAATTTTCTTAAAGTTGGAGATATTAAAATGAAAAGAAAAACCGGATATGGAACACTTTTAATTGTTCTGACCCTGATTCTTACCATGTCAGCAGGCTGCGGCAAAAAAGAGAATCGGTACACTTACCGGGATGATGGAATTAAGGCACTGGGTGAAGGAAATTACAAAGACGCCATACAGTCATTTGACCAGGCAATTCATACGAAAAAGGGCCTGGTAGGAAAATTTGATATGGATGTATTAAAATACAGGGCAGAAGCGGAGTATTTATCCGGTGATTATGAGGCAGCTGTAGGAACCTATGACATTCTGATCAAGGTAGATGGGGAAAAACCGGAGTATTATAATATGCGGAGTGCTTCAAAAGCCGGTGCAGGAGATAATGACGGAGCCATAGCTGATTATAACCGGAGCAATGAACTTGATCCGGATGGCAAAGCCCCGGGAAGAATGAATGCTCTTATGGCAGCTGGTGCAGCCATGGAAAAAGCAGGATCAGCATCGGATGCCATGACGCTGTATGAAAGTGCGGCAGCTGGAGGAGAGGCGGGACCCATGATCTACAATCGAATGGGATTATGCAAGATGGCGCAAAAAGACTGGGATGGAGCCCTGGAATCGTTCCAGAAAGGACTGTCGGCGCCTGAAGCCAATAGCGTACCGGAGCTGTTGTTTAACATTGCCGTAGTTTATGAACGAAAGGGAGAGTTTAAGAAAGCACTGGATACCATGGAACAGTATATTTCAGCACATGGACCGGATGAGGAAGCACAACGGGAAATTACATTTTTGGAATCTAGATAGTTTGGAGAGGAAATGGCAGAACTGATCGAGTTAAAAGAGATAGAGGAAAAGGTTATTTTAACAGCAGTAAGTACTGGAGACGGAACAGATGTGAGTGCCTCCTTAGATGAGCTGGAAGAGCTGGTTAAAACAGCAGGGGCTGTTACTGTGGATAAGGTCATTCAGAACAGGGAGAGGATTCATACGGGAACTTATCTTGGTAAAGGTAAGATTGATGAGATCCGGGAGAGAGTCTTCGAGCTTGGAGCAACGGGAGTGGTTTGTGACGATGAACTTTCCCCTGCCCAGATGCGTAATTTAGAGGATGCCCTGCAGATTAAGGTGATGGACCGGACCATGGTGATTCTTGATATATTTGCAGCAAGAGCTACCACAAGAGAAGGAAAAATACAGGTGGAGCTTGCCCAGTTAAAGTACCGTTCTGCAAGGCTGGTGGGACTAAGAAGTTCCTTATCAAGGCTGGGCGGAGGAATTGGTACCAGAGGACCCGGTGAGAAGAAGCTTGAGATAGACCGAAGACTGATTCATGACCGGATCAGTGTCTTAAAGTCTGATTTAGAGGATGTAAAGCGTCACAGAGAGGTGGCAAGACAGCAGAGAGATAAAAATCATATGCCTGTTGCTGCAATAGTGGGTTATACCAATGCGGGAAAATCCACATTGTTAAACCGTCTGACTGATGCGGGGATTTTAGCAGAGGACAAGCTGTTTGCCACGCTGGATCCAACCACAAGGAATTTAAGCCTGCCAGGCGGTCAGCAGATTCTGCTGACTGATACGGTGGGATTTATAAGAAAACTGCCTCATCATCTGATTGAAGCGTTTAAAAGTACTCTGGAAGAAGCCAAATACTGTGATATTATTCTTCATGTGGTGGATTGTTCCAACCCACAGATGGAAATCCAGATGCATGTGGTTTATGATACGTTACGGGAGTTAGGGGTTACAGACAAGGTGATGGTTACGGTATTTAATAAGATCGATGCTGCCCAGCCTGATACCACGCTTAAAGACTTCTCTTCGGATTTTCAGGTGCGGATTTCCGCACGTACGGGGGAAGGAATCGACGAACTGGAAAATCTTTTGGAATCCATTCTTAGAAGCAGAAGGATTTATCTGGAAAAAGTCTATTCTTACAAAGATGCAGGAAAGATTCAGCAGATCCGTAAATACGGTCAGCTTTTAAAAGAAGAATACTTAGAAGATGGAATACTGGTCAACGCTTACGTGCCCGCTGAATTATTTGCTGGTCTGGCAGAAAACCGGGAATTTATTGACGAATGACAAAAACACAATATCTAGATTTTTGGACAAAAACAAAATCCAGATATTGTGTTTTCTTTTTTGTTCTGCTATAATACACCTGTATGCTAAAAAAAGTCATGGCGGTTTTTGTGAAAGGAGTAAAGGTTTAATGATCCAGGTAGTGAAAAGAGATGGGGAAGAAGCTGAATTTAGCTTGGGGAAGATCACGGAAGCCATTAAAAAAGCGTTTAAGGCAACCGGAAAGGAGTACAATAACGAAATTTTAGAGCTTCTGTCTCTGCGTGTGACAGCAGATTTTCAGGAGAAAATGAATGAAGGTATGATTACTGTGGAACAGATCCAGGACAGTGTGGAACATGTACTGGAACATGCAGGATATACAGATGTGGCAAAAGCCTACATATTATATAGAAAACAACGGGAAAAGATACGGAATATGAAGAACACCATTCTGGATTATAAAGATGTGGTGAACAGCTATGTAAAAGTTGAGGACTGGCGTGTAAAAGAGAACTCAACCGTTACATACTCTGTAGGAGGACTGATCCTAAGCAACTCCGGTGCAGTGACAGCTAATTACTGGCTGTCAGAGATCTATGATCATGAAATAGCAGAAGCCCACAGGAATGCAGACATTCATATCCATGATTTATCCATGTTAACCGGTTACTGTGCAGGCTGGTCGTTAAAACAGCTGCTTTTAGAGGGCCTGGGAGGAATTTCCGGGAAAATCACCTCGTCTCCTGCAAAGCATTTATCTGTACTCTGCAACCAGATGGTTAACTTTCTTGGAATTATGCAGAATGAATGGGCAGGTGCCCAGGCATTTTCTTCCTTTGATACTTATCTGGCTCCCTTTGTAAAGAGTGACAAGTTATCCTATCCGGAAGTGAAAAAGTGCATCGAGTCCTTTATTTATGGTGTGAATACTCCCAGCCGCTGGGGCACCCAGGCACCATTTTCCAATATCACTCTGGACTGGACCGTTCCTTCTGATATGGCTGAACTAAATGCCATTGTGGGCGGAAAAGAGATGGCTTTTAAATATAAAGACTGTAAAAAAGAGATGGATATGGTTAATAAGGCATTTATAGAAACCATGATTGAGGGGGATGCCAACGGAAGAGGTTTTCAATACCCGATTCCCACTTATTCCATCACCAGGGATTTTGACTGGAGTGACACAGAGAACAACCGCCTGTTGTTTGAGATGACCTCTAAATACGGAACCCCTTATTTCTCCAATTACATCAACAGCGATATGGAGCCAAGCGATGTAAGAAGTATGTGCTGCCGTCTCAGACTGGATTTAAGAGAATTAAGAAGAAAGACCGGAGGTTTCTTCGGATCAGGAGAGAGTACAGGTTCTGTTGGCGTAGTTACCATTAACATGCCAAGGATTGCTTATCTGGCAAAAGACGAAGCAGATTTTTATAAACGCTTAAAACGTATGATGGATGTGTCGGCAAGATCCTTAAAGACCAAGAGGGAAGTGATTACAAAGCTTTTGGATCAGGGGCTGTATCCTTATACCAAACGCTATCTGGGAAGCTTTGAGAACCATTTTTCCACCATCGGGCTGATTGGTATGAATGAGGTCGGTTTGAATGCAAAATGGCTTGGAAAAGATTTAACAGATATAAAGACACAGCAGTTTACAAAAACAGTTTTAAATTATATGCGGGAACGGCTATCTGATTATCAGGAACTGTATGGGGACCTTTATAATCTGGAAGCGACTCCGGCGGAATCTACCACCTATCGTCTTGCCAAGCACGACAGGAAGTACTATCCGGACATTAAGACGGCTGGTCATGAGGGAGATACCCCTTATTACACCAACAGCTCCCATCTGCCGGTAGATTACACAGCCGATATTTTTGATGCGCTGGATATTCAGGATGAGCTTCAGACGCTTTATACCTCAGGAACTGTATTTCATGCATTCCTGGGTGAAAAGCTGCCTGACTGGGCAGCAGCTGCAAAGCTGGTTAAAACCATTGCAGATCATTATAAGCTGCCATATTACACCCTGTCTCCTACCTATTCTATCTGTGCAGATCATGGATATCTGGCAGGAGAGCATTATGTCTGCCCGGTCTGTGGCAGGAAAGCAGAGGTTTACAGCCGTATCACGGGATATTACCGCCCGGTACAAAACTGGAATGAGGGAAAGACCCAGGAGTATAAAAACCGTACTACCTATAACATTACCGGTTCTGTTTTAAAAAATGCCGCTCAGGAGCAGAAGTCCGAAAAAGGAACAGATAAGAAACCGGAGATGCCGGCAGGCGCATATTTATTTACTACGAAAACATGTCCCAACTGTAAGCTGGCAAAGCAGTTCCTTCAGAATGTGGATTATGAAACAGTGGATGCAGAGGAGAATGCAGAACTGGCTCATAAGCTGGGAATTATGCAGGCGCCCACACTTGTGGTTGTTAAGGATGGCCTGATTCAGAAGATTACCAACGCTTCTGATATCCGTAAATTTGCAGAGAGCATCCCTTGTTGATAAATAGTAGTCAGTCAAAAGATTCTGTGTTATAATAATACAGAATCTTTTGGCGTTTCAGACAGAAAGGGGTATCGCAGATGGAATATGAGAATACGTGGGTCCTGTATGGCGATGGGGGAGCAGCAGCCAGAAAAAGTATTGAAGCAGAACATCACTATATCAGCCTGCAGTTGCAGACGCATGGAGACGGAGTATATATACTGGTAATAGAGGCTGGAATAGAAGCGGTGTCCGTAGAACTTAAGTCAGGAACACTAAAAGAAGCTTTACAGGAAGCCGATGAATTTGCAAGAGATTATTTTCGTGACAAGGCCCGTTTATTTGAAGAAATTGCAGACCGGGTCTGACAGATAAATTAAAATCCGTTGAATTGCAGAGCTATGATGCTTCTGTAATCCAACGGATTTTGTTGTTGATCACGGACTTGTCAGTCTTCTATCCCTTCCAGCCGCTTCTGTTCTGTGACAAGGTCGGCAAGTGTGATACTGTCCACCACATCAGAGATTGCCTTGTCCAGTTTCTTCCAGACCATCATGCTGGCACACGTATCAGCTTTGCTGCAGGAATTAATTTCTTCTTCCATACAGGATACTGGCACCAGACTGCCTTCCGCAAGCCGCAGGATCATGCCTACAGTGTATTCGGAAGGGTCTTTTGCAAGATAATAGCCACCCTGGGCGCCCCGGCGGCTTTTTACATATCCGGCACGGCTTAAAATGGTAACAATCTGCTCTAAGTACTTGTCAGATATGTCCTGCCGCTCTGCGACATGGTTGATCTTCGTGCATTCACCGGGACGAAGTGCAAACTCAATCATCATGCGGAGCGCATAACGTCCCTTGGTAGAAAATTTCATCACTGTAAATCCCCCCTGATTATTCTTATCTGTTTAGTAGGATATTAAAATATTTTACACGATTGGGATTAAAAAGTAAACCTTAAATTATCCGGCTTCCAAATTGTCGAAAAAGGATGTATACTAATACTCATTGGGAGATTGGAAAAAAGTAGGAGGATTATTTGTGAGTAAAAAAATGCATGCGAATCAGGTGATCATGACAGAAGGTGTAATCTGGAAACAGCTTCTTGCCTTTTCCCTGCCGCTCCTTGTTGGCAATCTGTTTCAGCAGCTTTATAATACGGTGGACTCAGTCGTAGTCGGTAACTTTATCGGCAGTGATGCACTGGCAGCCGTAGGATCCAGCAATTCACTGATTAATTTAATTATCGGTATGTTTATGGGAATCGGAACCGGAGCAGGAGTTATAATATCCCAGTATTACGGTGCAGATGAAAAGCAAAAACTGCATTGGGCCGTACATACCACCATGGCATTAAGCATTATAGGTGGCTTTTTACTGATTGCACTTGGATTACTTTTATCCCCGCTTATCCTTGTGTTAATGGGAACTCCGGAATCGGTTATGCCAGCATCTGTTGCATATCTTCGGATCTTTTTCTGCGGATCTTTGTTTAATCTGGTATATAATATGGGGTCAGGTGTACTGAGGGCTGTGGGAGACTCAAAGAGGCCTTTGATTTTTCTATGCATTTCCTCTGTCATTAATATTGTTCTGGATCTTTTGTTTGTGGTGGTTTTTCAGATGGGAACTGCAGGCGTTGGTTATGCGACTGTGGCTGCACAGGGAGTATCCGCTTTTCTTACAGTCAGGGCACTGGTTCGGACCGATGACAGTTACCGGCTGGAACTGGGTAAAATAAAAATTGACCGGCGTATGATGGGGAGGGTTTTAAAAATAGGAATTCCAAGCGGGATACAGCAGTCAATTATATCTCTTTCCAACGTAATCGTTCAGGCCAATGTCAACAGTTTCGGCGCTGCTGCCATGGCAGGTTTTGGATCCTATAGTAAGATTGATGGATTTGCCATGCTGCCGCTTCAAAGTTTTTGCATGGCAGCGACCACATTTACCGGACAGAACATCGGTGCCAGAAAGCCCAGGCGTGTGAAGCAGGGTGTATTTCAGGGTCTTGTAATCAGTATGATTTATACCATTCTTATTTCCATCATTCTTTATCTGAATGCGGAACGTATTTTAAGAGTATTTTCACCGGATCAGGATGTAATTGCATACGGTTATTCCTCCATGCTGATTCTGCTTCCATTTTACTGGACCATGGCAATACACCAGATCTTAATGGGCAGTATCCGGGGAAGCGGAAGAACTATGGTGACCATGCTCATCGGAGTAGGAAACATGTGTATCCTCCGAATGATATATATTAATTTGCTGGTACCATTTTTCCCCAGTTTTGAAGCGGTGATGTGGTGTTATCCTATAACATGGCTAACTACCATGGGAATGGACTGTATCTATTCATGGAAAGCAAAATGGATACCAAAAGGGAAAGAAGAACAGATAGGAGAAAAAAGTCAATGAAACATGGATATATCAGGGTTGCAGCAGCGACTCCGGATGTGAAAGTTGCAGACCCACAGTTTAACAGAGAAAATATTGTAAGGCTTATCCGGGAGGGAATAGAAAGAAATACAAAAATCATGGTGTTCCCGGAACTTTGTCTTACTGCCTATACCTGCGCAGATCTCTTCGGACAGGATGCTCTGCTTACAAAAGCAAAAGAAGAGTTAAAGGTGATTGTAAAAGAGACCGAGGGCAGCGACTTGCTTGCTTTTATCGGACTGCCATGGGAAAGAGACGGAAAGCTTTACAATACGGCTGCTGCAGTACAAAACGGCAGAATACTTGGATTGATACCAAAGACAAGTCTTCCAAATTATTCTGAGTTTTATGAGCTGCGGTATTTTCAGCCAGGAAATAAAAAGCCTGTTATGGTCTCCTGGGAGGGATATGAAATACCCATGGGAACGGATCTTCTTTTTGCCTGTAAAGAAATCCCCGGCCTTGTAATCGGAACAGAAATCTGCGAAGATGCATGGGTTCCAAATCCCCCATCCATCCGCCATGCAGTTGCAGGAGCCACTGTGATTGTAAACTGCTCTGCAAGTGATGAAACCACTGGAAAAGATCTTTACCGGAGAAGTCTGATTACCGGACATTCTGCCAGCCTGGTCTGCGGCTATATCTATGCCAATGCAGGAGAAGGAGAATCCACCCAGGATCTGGTATTCGGGGGACAGAATTTAATTGCAGAGAACGGGCTTCTGCTTGCAGAATCAAAACGTTTCGGCAATGAAACCATTTATGCAGATATGGATCTGGAACGGCTTATTCATGAGCGGAGACGTATGACCACCTTTCCGGCACCTGACAGGGAGAACTATCTGGTGATTCCATTTAACATGGAACAGGTAGAGCTGGATTTAAAAAGAAGGATTGATCCAAGGCCGTTCGTTCCCGATGGAGAAGCAGAACGGAACCGAAGATGTGAAGAGATTCTGTCGATACAGGCCATGGGCTTAAAAAAGAGGCTGGCGCATACGGGCTGCAAGGATGTGGTAATTGGTATATCCGGTGGTCTTGACTCCACCCTTGCTCTTTTAGTGACTGCCCGGGCTTTTGATATGCTTGAAATTCCAAGAAACCGCATTCATGCAATCACCATGCCCTGCTTTGGAACCACAGACCGGACCTATCAGAATGCCTGCATACTGACAGAAAAGCTGGAGGCAGAATTAACAGAGGTCAACATCAGGGAAGCGGTATCCATTCATTTCCGTGATATCGGACATGATCCGGGTCAGCATGATGTTACCTATGAAAACTCCCAGGCCAGGGAGCGAACCCAGATCCTGATGGATCTGGCCAACCGGTTTGGAGGGCTTGTAATCGGTACCGGGGACATGTCAGAACTGGCACTTGGCTGGGCCACTTACAATGGAGACCATATGTCCATGTACGGAGTCAATGCATCAGTTCCAAAGACTCTGGTACGCCATCTGGTCCGTTACTACGCCGATACCTGTGAGGAAGAGGCGTTAAAGAAAGTGCTTATGGATGTTCTTGATACGCCTGTAAGTCCGGAGCTGCTGCCGCCAAAGGATGGAGAAATCGCCCAGAAGACAGAAGACCTTGTAGGACCATATGAGCTTCATGATTTTTACCTTTATCAGATTTTAAGATTCGGCACCCGGCCTTCCAAAGTTTACCGAATGGCCCTCACTGCCTTTGCTAAGCAATACGAACCGGAGGTCATTTTAAAATGGCTGAAGGTATTTTACAAACGATTTTTCAGCCAGCAGTTTAAGCGTTCCTGTATGCCTGATGGCCCGAAGGTGGGTTCTGTGGCAGTCTCTCCAAGAGGGGACCTGCGTATGCCAAGTGATGCAGTCAGCCGCCTGTGGCTTTTAGAACTGGATAATTTATAAAGAGAGGTACCATATGATAACAAGCAGTGCCAATGGGAAAGTGAAACAGGTGATGAACCTGATAAAGAAGGCCAAAACCAGAAATGAAAGCGGATTATTTGTGGCAGAGGGGCTTCGTATATTTAAGGAGATCCCCCGTGAACAAATTGACAGCATCTTTGTCTCGGAAAGCTTTCTAAAGGAGGAAGAGAAGAAACATCTGATCGGTGGAATGAAGTATGAAGTTCTTACCGATGAGGTCTTCCAGGTGATGTCAGATACAAAGACGCCCCAGGGGATTTTAGCTCTTGTAAAACAGCATGCTTATACCCCGGAGGATCTTACCCGTGTCCCCGGACCTGCTTTTTTAATGATACTTGAAAACATACAGGATCCGGGAAATTTAGGGACGATTATAAGGGCAGGAGAAGGAGCAGGAATCACCGGAGTGCTAATGAACAGCACCACTGCGGACATCTATAATCCTAAAGTGATAAGATCCACCATGGGTTCTGTATTCAGAGTTCCCTTTGCCTATACAGATAATCTGGCTGATTCCATTCTTCAGTTAAAGAAGAAGGGGATTAAGCTGTATGCAGCACACTTAAATGGCAGGAATAATTATGAAAAAGAAGATTATACTGTTGATACAGGGTTTTTAATTGGCAATGAAGCCAATGGTCTTACAGAAGATACTGCAAGGCTTGCAGATGCTTACATTAAGATTCCGATGATGGGAAGTGTGGAATCTTTAAATGCAGCAGTGGCGGCATCTGTTCTGATGTTTGAAACCGCAAGACAGCGCAGAAGTTAGTTTTAGAAAAAAACAGGCTTTTTACTGCGGGAATGTTGAGAAATGCCTGAACATATAGTATGATAGTGTCAACGGATAGATTTGCCGTGGTGCTTTGCCTATCATGGCAGGGAAGGGGATTGAGATAATGGCAGCGATCTATTGGCTTATAGGTTTTGTGGTACTCCTTGGAATTGAAGCAGCTACGATGGCGCTCACTACCATCTGGTTTGCAGGAGGAGCACTGGTAGCATTTGTGTTAGCCTTATTTGGTGTTAATACACAGGTGCAGCTCGCAATATTTGTTATTGTATCTTTTATACTTTTGTTTTTTACCAGACCCTTTGCCTTACGATATGTAAACCGGTATACAGTGAAGACCAATACGGACAGCCTGATTGGTAAATATGCCAGGGTTACAGCAGAGATTAATAATCCGGAAGGGAAGGGTGCCGCAGTTTTAAACGGACAGGAATGGACTGCAAGGGCCCAGGATGATGATAAGATCTATCCAGTGGGGGTCATGGTAGAAGTAAAGGAAATTAAAGGTGTCAAGTTGATTGTTAGCAGGAAACAGGAGGAAGATTAAGATGGGAGTTTATGGATTTACAGCGGTAATTATTATTTTGATTATTATTCTGGCAGTACTGGCATCCTGTGTGAGGATTGTTCCCCAGGCCCAGGCACTTGTTGTGGAACGACTGGGAGCATTTCTTGAGACATGGTCAGTGGGCGTGCATATTAAGCTGCCTTTCCTTGACCGGGTGGCTAAGAGAGTAAACTTAAAGGAGCAGGTAGCGGATTTCCCGCCCCAGCCGGTTATTACCAAGGATAACGTTACCATGCGTATTGATACAGTCGTATTTTTCCAGATTACAGATCCTAAGCTTTACGCTTACGGCGTGGAAAATCCGATTATGGCCATTGAGAATTTAACAGCAACAACTCTTCGTAATATTATTGGTGATCTGGAGCTTGACCAGACCCTCACTTCCAGAGAGACCATCAATGCCAAGATGAGAGAAACACTGGATATTGCAACAGATCCATGGGGAATTAAGGTAAACCGTGTGGAACTGAAGAATATTATGCCTCCGGCAGCCATTCAGGATGCCATGGAAAAACAGATGAAAGCAGAACGTGAACGACGGGAAGCAATCTTAAGGGCTGAGGGAGAGAAGAAATCAACCGTTCTTGTAGCAGAAGGTAAAAAAGAATCTGCAATTCTTGACGCAGAGGCTGAAAAACAGGCTGCCATTCTCCGGGCCGAAGCGGAAAAGGAAAAGAGAATCCGTGAGGCAGAAGGTCAGGCAGAGGCTACCTTAAAGATTCAGCAGGCCAATGCAGATGGTATCCGAATGATTAAAGAAGCAGGAGCGGACCGGGCAGTCCTTGTTATTAAAAGTCTGGAAGCGTTTAAGGCTGCAGCTGACGGTAAGGCTACTAAAATCATTATACCGTCTGAGATTCAGGGATTGGCAGGACTTGTTTCCTCTATTACTGAATTACCCAAAGAATGAGTTAACCGCAGCAGATGTCATTTGACTTCTTGCTGCGGTTTTTGCAGACAAAGACGGGAATTTGGAGGTCTTTATGGAGCTTAAACTTGATTTGAACCGGGATTACGGGCTTGTTTTAGAAGGCGGAGGCGCCAAAGGCGCGTACCAGATCGGGGCGTGGAAAGCACTTCGGGAAGCGGGAGTAAAAATAAAAGGGATTGCAGGTGCATCCGTCGGATCTTTAAACGGTGCCTTAATCTGCATGGATGACCTGGACCAGGCAGAGGAGATCTGGAAGAACATCGATTACTCTCAGGTAATGTCAGTCAGCAACGAAACGATGGAAGCTCTGAAAAAGAAGGATTTTAAATCTCTGAATTTGCAGGAATTAATAGCCAAAGGTTTCCAGCTTGTTAAAGAAGGCGGATTTGATATTACTCCCCTGAAAAATCTGATTGCGGATGTGGTTGGGGATGAATCAAGAATTGTAGATTCTGACAGAGAACTTTATTCTGTCACTTATTCCGTTTCCGACCGGAAAGAGCTGGTGGTTGATTTAAGAAAAGGGGAAATGGGCACAGTTAAGGATATGCTTTTGGCAAGTGCTTATTTTCTCGCTTTTAAAAATGAAAAGCTTGGTGGAAAACGGTATATGGATGGGGGCGGATTTAACAATGTCCCCCTGGATGTGCTTATTGATCATGGCTATGAGGACATTATTGTAATCCGGATTTATGGCTGGGGGGTGGATAAGGAACGGGTGGTGAAGATACCCGACGGAACCAAAGTCTACCATATCGCTCCCAGACAGGATCTTGGCGGAATATTGGAATTTGATAAGAAACAGGCCAGAAAGAATTTAACGCTGGGCTATTATGACGCCAAACGGTTCTTATACGATCTTGCCGGACGGGTCTATTATATTGACGCACCAAAGACCGAACCTTATTATTTTGATAAGATGATGTCAGAGATGGAGCTTTTAAAACTGTATATGAAGGATATGATCGGTGAGGCTGGATTAGAGGCACTCAGTGGATACCGGGTATTTACAGAGACGCTTTTTCCCAAGCTTGCTTTGGATTTTAAACTGAAAGATTGCTGGGATTATAAGGATATGTATCTTGGCCTTTTAGAAGATCTGGCAAAGCGGTTAAAGGTGAAACGTTTCCGGATCTATACCGTAGAAGCACTGCTTTTTGAAATCCGAAAAAAGATCCATTCTCTTGGAGAAGGGGCTTCCTTTTAGTAAATTTGTATTTTTAAAAATATTGCTTGCATGAATATACATGATATACTATAATAATGAATAAAAATACAGTTAACGGAGGAAATCATATGAATCTGAAGGGAAGAAATTTTATTACATTAAAGGATTATACACCGGAAGAGATTCAGTACTTACTGGATCTGTCTGCAGATTTAAAGGCAAAGAAAAAGCAGGGAATTACAGGAGACTCTTTAAAAGGGAAGAATATTGCTCTTATTTTTGAGAAACCATCTACCCGTACCAGATGTGCATTTGTAGTAGCCGCCGTAGATGAAGGGGCGCATCCGGAATATCTGGGGAAAGATGATATACAGCTGGGCCATAAGGAAAGCGTGGAGGATACAGCCAGGGTTCTGGGCCGGATGTTTGACGGCATTGAATTCAGGGGATTTAAACACAAAACAGTGGAAGCCCTGGCTGAATATGCAGGTGTTCCGGTTTGGAACGGTCTGACAGAGGATTATCATCCCACTCAGATTCTTGCAGATCTTCTGACCATCAGGGAACACTTTGGTTACTTAAAAGGACTGAAGTTTGTTTATGCAGGAGACGGACGTAATAATATGGCCAACAGCCTGATGATCGGTATGAGTAAGATGGGAGTTCATTTTACCATTCTTGCACCGGAATGCCTGTGGCCAAACAAGGAACTGGTGGAACTTTGCCAGGGGTATGCAGATTTAAGCGGAAGCACCATTACCTTAACAGAGGATTGTGAAAAGGTAAAAGATGCAGATGTGATTTACACCGATGTATGGTGCTCCATGGGAGAGGAAGAAAAGGCGGCAGAGCGTGTTGCACTCTTAAAACCATATCAGGTGAATCAGGAACTGATGAATAAAACAGGCAAGGATACTACTATATTTATGCATTGCCTGCCGGCGGTAAAAGGCAACGAAGTGACAGAGGATGTCTTTGAATCCGGTGTATCGGTAGTATTTGATGAAGCGGAAAACAGAATGCACACCATTAAGGCAGTGATGGTGGCGACGTTAGGAGAATAGAGATGTATTTACAGGAACGAGGAAAAAATTTGAGAAATGCTTCCATGATGGTAGATCTTGTACACATTGTGGTAGGAATCTTAATTGTGGTACTGGCGGTTATTTCTTTTTTGAATCCGGAAGACAATATGCTGATGTTCCCGGTCATATTTTTTCTGGCAGGAGCTTTGAACTTTATAAACGGAATTTACAAAATCAGGCTCAGCGGCAGGGAAAAAAGGAAAAAAGCGGCTGGCGTCGCCTCCGTAATTGCAGGGTGTCTGCTGTTTGCCCTTGCAGTGATCAGCGCAGTAAGCATCTGGTGGGGGTGATCACTTGAAAACCGAGATTTTAAAACTTTTAAAGGAAAGTGATGAATATATCTCAGGTCAGGAGATATGCCAGCGTTTTCATGTTTCCAGGACGGCTGTATGGAAGGTGATCCGTCAGCTTCAGGAAGAAGGATATCAAATCGAAGCAGTGCGAAATAAAGGATACCATTTACTCGAATCCTGTGATATAATGACGAAAACAGAGATAGAAAGCTGTATCAGAGGACAATTTGGCCGGATTGTGGATTTTCATGAATCCATTGATTCTACCAATCTAAGAGCCAGGCGTCTGGCAGAGGAAGGTGCAGGCAGCGAGACTCTTGTGGCTGCAGATGCCCAGGAAGCGGGGAGAGGCAGAAGAGGCAGAAGCTGGGTATCTCCTCCGGGAAAGAATATATTTATGAGTCTGATATTAAGACCCGATATTCTTCCTGCAAAAGCTTCCATGCTGACTCTTGTGGCTGCATTGGCTGTTCGTGACGGCATTGAGTCCGTAGCCGGACTTTCTCCGGTAATCAAGTGGCCCAACGACATCGTTTCAAATGGAAAAAAACTCTGTGGTATCTTAACTGAGATGAGTGCGGAGCTGGAAGGCATCCATTACGTGGTAGTTGGAATCGGAATCAATGTTAACCTGGAAGAGTTTCCCCTGGAAGTTCGTGACATGGCAACCTCTCTGTTTCTTGAAACGGGAGGGAAAGTAGTCAGAAGTCAGCTGATTGCAGCGGTTTTAGAAGCATTTGAGCATTATTATGAAGAATTTATCAGCCAGGGTGATTTATCCCGGCTGATAAGTGTCTATAATAAGAATATGGTCAATGCAGGAAAGGAAGTAAGAATTCTTGAACCATCGGGTGAATACAAAGGGAGAGCTTTGGGAATTAATGAAAAAGGAGAACTCCTTGTAGAGATGCCGGATGGAGAGGTCAGACATGTGATTTCAGGTGAAGTGTCTGTCCGGGGAATTTATGGATATGTATAATGAATCATTCCCTCTATGATAAATTACAGGTTTTAGAGCCGGCTGGTCAGGCTATGGACAGGGAAGAACGTCTGAGTGCAGCCGGCCGTCCCCTGTTAAGCTGGTATCATCAGCACAGAAGAATTCTTCCATGGCGGGAAAATCCAGAGCCATATCGTGTCTGGATATCGGAGATCATGCTTCAGCAGACGAGAGTGGAAGCGGTGAAACCGTATTTCGATCGTTTTATGGAAGCGTTACCCGGAGTGGAAGCGCTGGGGGAAGTGTCAGAAGACCGCCTTTTAAAGCTTTGGGAAGGATTGGGCTATTACAGCAGGGCAAGGAATTTAAAAAAAGCGGCTGAGCTTCTTGTAGAGAAGTACGGAGGAAAACTTCCGTCATCCTATGAGGAGCTTAAAGCACTTCCGGGGATCGGCTCCTATACAGCCGGAGCCATCGCCTCCATCGCTTTTCAGATCCCGGTTCCTGCCGTAGACGGCAATGTACTTCGAGTCATATCAAGGCTGACCGGGAGTATGGAGGATATTACAAAGCAGTCTGTAAAAAGGGATATGGAAGAGCTGATAAAAGGCGTTATGCCCAAAGAAGACCCAGGATCCTATAATCAGGCTCTTATAGAGGCTGGAGCCATTGTGTGTGTGCCCAATGGAGCTCCGCTATGCGGCAGTTGTCCTCTTTTTTCCTTATGCGTAGCCAGGCAGAAGGATCTTACAGGAGTCATACCTGTAAAAGCTCCTAAAAAGGAACGAAGAACAGAGCATAGAACCATTCTTATTCTCACAAAGGACGGACACGTGGCGATCCGCAAAAGAGATGACACAGGACTTCTGGCTTCATTATATGAGCTTCCGGGACTTGAAGGAAGGATTTCCCAGGAACAGATAAAGGAAACACTTGGCGTGAAAGAGGCAAAGATTACCCCTCTTCCTGAGGCAAAGCATATTTTCAGCCATGTGGAATGGCATATGACTGGTTATCGGGTGGAACTGACTGAAGTACCAAAAGGTGACTATCTTTGGGTCACTCCAGAAGAAATAAAAAAAACTTATTCCCTGCCTGGGGCATTCAAGGCGTATACAAAGTTAATTAGGTGATAATAATGAAGAAGATGCTTTTTATATTTAATCCGCGTTCTGGAAAGGGTCAGATCAGAAATAAGCTGGTGGATATTCTGGATATTTTTACGAAAGCCGGTTATGAACTGACAGTTCATGTAACACAGCGTCAGGGAGATGCCAGGGAAGCAGCTTACCGCTATGGGAAAAATAAGGATCTGGTTGTATGCAGCGGTGGAGACGGTACTTTAAACGAGACCATCAGTGGCCTTATGAAGCTTTCCCAATATCCGGAACTTGGCTATATTCCTGCAGGCTCCACCAATGATTTTGCCTCCAGTTTAAAGATCTCCAAGGATATGCTGAAAGCAGCGGATGCTGCTGTATCCGGACAATCCTGTCCCATTGATATCGGCGGCTTTTGCGAAGATCAGTATTTTATTTACATCGCTGCCTTCGGAGCCTTTACAGAGGTTTCCTATCTGACTCCCCAGGATAAGAAAAATGTACTGGGTCATCAGGCTTATATGATTGAAGGAATGAAGAGTCTGACCTCCATTAAATCCTACTCCATGCGGGTTGAATGTGAAGAGCTTACGCTGGAAGGAGAATTCATTTTTGGTATGATTACCAATACCATCAGTGTGGGAGGCTTTAAAGGTCTTGTCACTCAGGATGTGGCTCTTGACGATGGTGAATTTGAAGTCCTTTTAATACGGTCACCCAAAACGGCTCTTGATTTTACCAATATCATTAATTATATGTTTTTAAAAGAAGAACCCAATGAATATGTCCATAAATTTCGGACACGGTCCTTGAAACTCATCTCCGATGAACCGATAGACTGGGTGCTTGACGGAGAATTCGGGGGTGCGAAAAGAGAAGTCTCGATCACAAACTTGGAGAAGAAAATCCGTATTATGAGAAAACAGCCGAAATAACAACAAAACTGCCTGTTTCGGAAGAAATATGTTGAAATATGGGTTCTGGTAGTATATAATGAAAAGTTGTGTGGGCTTTATGTATACTTCTTAGCGAAAGGACGTTATTAAGTGGAAAAAGATAATTTTTTAGATAAGCTGGGTAAACTAGTCGAACTTGCAAAAACAAAGCATAATGCTTTGGACGTTACAGAGATTAATAACTTCTTTATAGGAGAAGAACTGACTGCAGAGCAGATGGATCAGATTTATACGTACCTGGAGAATCGCGGCGTTGACGTGATCCCGGTCATGGATGATTCCACTTTAACTGATGATGTGCTCATGTCAGAAGATCTCCTCCTTGATGATGATCTTGATGACGGTTTTATTAAAGATGTAGATGAAGAAGATATTGATTTAGACGCCATTGATTTATTGGAAGGCATCGGCACAGAAGACCCTGTCCGCATGTATTTAAAAGAAATCGGCACTGTACCGCTCTTAAACGCAGAGGAAGAACTGCGCCTTGCTAAGAGAAAAGCGGATGGTGACGATGATGCCAAGGAGCGTCTGATTGAGGCCAATCTGCGCCTTGTTGTCAGCATTGCAAAACGTTATACAGGCCGTGGTATGAGTTTCCTTGACCTGGTACAGGAAGGAAATTTAGGCCTGATTAAAGGTGTTGAAAAATTTGATTATACCAAAGGCTATAAATTAAGTACATATGCTACTTGGTGGATTCGTCAGTCTGTAACCCGTGCTTTGGCAGACCAGGCAAGAACAATCCGCGTTCCTGTGCATATGGTAGAGACGATTAATAAGATGTCCAAGATGCAGAGAAAATTAACCCTGGAACTGGGATATGAGCCTTCTGTTGCAGAACTTGCAGAAGCGCTTGATATGTCAGAGGACAAGGTTATGGAGATCATGCAGATTGCCAGAGAGCCGGCATCCTTAGAGACTCCCATTGGTGAGGAAGATGATTCTAATTTAGGCGATTTTGTGGCTGATAATAATGTGGTAACACCGGAAGGAAACGTCGAGTCTGTCATGTTAAGAGAACATATCGACGCGCTTTTAGGTGATTTGAAGGAAAGAGAACGTCAGGTAATTGTATTGAGGTTCGGTTTGGAAGACGGACATCCGCGCACATTGGAAGAAGTGGGAAAAGAATTTAATGTTACCCGCGAACGTATCAGGCAGATTGAGGCGAAAGCACTTAGAAAGCTGAGAAATCCAGTTCGCAGCAAGCGAATCAGAGATTTCTTATAAGACAAATAAAAGGCGCGGCTGGTATTTATCTGCGCCTTTTTGTCATTTCTGAAGACGGCAGGGAGGAAGACATCATGAACCCAAGAAATTATCAGAAGGAATTGGATCAGATTATTGAAGAAATAAAAGTACAGAATAAAGTTCCCAAACTTCTGATACATAGCTGCTGCGCTCCATGCAGCAGTTATGTACTGGAGTATTTGTCCCAATATTTTGAAATTACTGTTTATTTTTACAATCCCAATATATATCCTCCACTGGAATATATAAGACGTGTGGAGGAACAGGACCGGCTGATTCAGGAGATGAATTTTGTACATCCGGTTACCTTGCAGACCGGCGCGTATGAACCTCAGGAGTTTTACCGGATTGTGGAAGGTCTTGAGAAAGAGCCTGAAGGCGGATTACGGTGCTTTCGCTGTTATGAGCTCCGTCTTCAGGAGGCCGCCAAGATCGCCCAGGCGGGCAGATTTGATTACTTTACAACCACCTTATCCATCAGCCCTCTTAAAAATGCAGATAAGCTGAATGAAATAGGTGAAAAGCTGGGGAGAGAATACCGGGTGGCTTATCTTCCTTCTGATTTTAAAAAGAAAAATGGGTATAAACGTTCTGTGGAACTGTCAAAGGAGCATGATCTTTACAGGCAGGATTACTGTGGCTGTGTATTTTCACAAAGAGAGAGACAGACAAAAGAATCTTCCTGCTGACGGTGACCTTACTTTGGAAATATCTCAAAGACATGGTGTGTTTGGCTTGACACAAAATGGATATTGTAATAAAATTAACAGCGTGGAGTATAAAAATTTGAGGATAAAGGAGTGAATTATATGTTATCAAAATCACTGACTGTTGTAAATCCATCCGGACTTCATTTAAGACCGGCAGGCGTTCTGTCTCAGACAGCTATGAAATTTAAATCTGATATAATCATTGAATACGGAGAGAAGAGGATTGTTGCCAAGAGCGTATTAAACGTAATGGCAGCCGGAATCAAATGCGGCGCTATGATCAATGTGATCTGCGACGGCGAGGACGAAGAAGCGGCAATGAAAACCATGACCGAAGCAATTGAGAGCGGTCTTGGCGAGATGTAATCCGTATCTGTTTATCGTATAAAACTCAACAGTGAAAGGCCCTGGATCGATGCTGATTCCGGGTCTTTTTTTATTTACAGCTAATTATATAGCGTTTTCATGATTAATGGAACTGTTATAAAAAATAAAGAAAACTATGGTAATTTCCAATTGGATGCTTAATGAAAGAAATATGCACTTAATAATAATAAGCTAAGACTTAAATAAATTAGAAATTTATGCCATTAGAGGAAATATCAACGTTAATTGTTCCATTGGGATAAAATATTTTTGCGTATGATTTAAAAAAACTGATAATTAAAATATTAAATTATAGTTTTCAAATTATCTGACAATATAAAAATAAAACACATTTACAAAGTGCGAAAAATGTAGTATTATCAACTAAAATTACTGTTACACTTTAGCACCTCAAAGCAGAGGAGCAGTCAGGAAAGGAAGAGATTATGGATAAGAGTTTACAATCCCCTAATAAAACAGGTACTCCGGGACTTTATGATCCCCGCTTCGAGCATGATAACTGCGGTATCGGTGCAGTGGCCAATATGAAAGGGATAAAGACCCATAAGACAGTGGAGCAAGCTCTTCATATCGTGGAAAATTTAGAACACAGGGCAGGAAAAGATGCAGATGGCAAGACTGGAGACGGTGTTGGTATTATGCTTCAGATCTCTCACAAATTCTTTAAGAAAGTGACCAAACCATTAAACATCGGGATTGGTGAAGAGAGAGAATACGGTGTGGGCATGTTTTTCTTCCCCCAGGATGAGCTTGCCAGAAACCAGGCAAAGAAGATGTTTGAAATTATTGTACAGAAGGAAGGCCTTGAATTTCTGGGCTGGAGAGATGTACCCATTCATCCGGAACTGATTGGTGCCAAAGCAGTGGAGCGTATGCCTTATATCGCTCAGGCTTTTATTAAAAAGCCTTCTGATGTGAAGAAAGGCCTGGATTTTGACCGGAAACTTTATGTATCCAGACGAATTTTTGAACAGAGCAATGATAATACCTATGTGGTTTCTTTAAGCAGCAGGACAATCGTATATAAAGGAATGTTTCTTGTAAAGGAATTAAGACAGTTCTTTACAGATCTTCAGGATAAAGATTATGAATCAGCGATTGCAGTGGTTCATTCCCGTTTCAGTACAAATACCAATCCAAGCTGGATGAGAGCTCATCCTAATCGTCTCATCGTACATAACGGCGAGATCAACACCATTCGCGGTAATGTGGATAAGATGATGGCCAGAGAAGAAAACATGGAATCTGAGTATTTCAGCAGTGATATGCATAAGGTTCTTCCTATTATTAATCAGGAAGGCTCTGACTCTGCCATGCTTGACAATGCCCTGGAATTTATGATGATGAGCGGCATGGATTTGCCTCTGGCAGTGATGGTAACCATTCCTGCACCATGGGAGCATGATAAATCCATGCCTCAGGAGATCCGTGATTTCTATCGTTACTATGCAACGATGATGGAACCATGGGATGGCCCGGCTTCCATTGTATTCAGTGACGGTGATTTAGTAGGAGCTGTATTAGACCGGAATGGTCTCAGACCTTCCAGATATTATATAACCGATGATGATCATATGATTCTGGCATCTGAGGTGGGCGCAATTGACATCGAGCAGAGCCATGTTGTGAAAAAGGAACGACTTCGCCCGGGAAAGATGCTATTAATCGATACGGTAAAGGGATGCCTGATTACCGATGAAGAATTAAAAGAAACTTATGCCCAGAGAAAGCCTTACGGTGAATGGCTGGATTCCAATTTAATTGAATTAAAGGATCTCCCTATCCCCAATAAAGGCGTTCCTGCCATGACCAGGGCGGATCGCGCAAAAATGCAGAAAACCTATGGTTATACGTACGAAGAATATAAAACCATGATTCTGCCAATGGCCTTAAATGGAGCGGAAGCAGTTTCAGCCATGGGTGCGGACAGTCCGCTTGCTGTATTAAGTAAGAAGCATCAACCGCTTTTTAACTACTTTAAGCAGCTGTTTGCCCAGGTAACCAATCCCCCTATTGACTCCATTCGTGAGGAGATCGTAACCTCCACTACGGTTTATGTGGGTGAAGAGGGTAATATTTTAAAAGAAGAAGCGGAAAACTGCAAGATCTTAAAAGTAAATAATCCCATTCTTACCTGTACGGATCTACTGAAGATCAAACATATGAAGAGACCGGGATTTAAGGTAGAAGTGATTCCCATTACCTATTATAAGAACACTTCACTGGAAAAAGCCATTGACAGACTGTTTTTAGAGGCAGACAGAGCTCATCGGGATGGCGCTAATATCATTATTTTGTCAGACCGTGATATTGATGAAAACCACGTGCCCATTCCTTCTTTACTGGCAGTTTCTGCACTTCAGCAGCATCTGGTAAAAACCAAGAAAAGAACCTCAGTTGCCCTTATATTAGAGAGCGGAGAGCCCAGGGAAGTTCATCATTTTGCAACACTCTTAGGATATGGTGCCTGCGCAATCAATCCGTATCTGGCTCAGGAATCCATTCATAATTTAATTGATAATGGCATGCTTGATAAGGACTATTATGCAGCAGTAGAGGATTATAACTCTGCCGTTTTACATGGCATTGTAAAGATTGCCTCTAAAATGGGTATTTCAACCGTGCAGTCCTATCAGGGAGCCCAGATTTTTGAAGCCATTGGTATTTCAAAGAAAGTGGTAGATACGTATTTTACTGATACAGTAAGCCGTGTGGAAGGTATTAACTTAGAGGATATTGCCAATGACGTGGATACACTTCACTCCGCAGCATTTGATCCCCTTGGTCTTGATGTGGATTTAACCTTAGACAGCGTGGGAAGCCATAAAGAAAGAGCAGGACAGGAAGAGCACCTTTACAATCCACGTACCATTCATCTCCTTCAGCAGGCTACCAGAACAGGCAGTTATGAGACATTTAAGGAGTACACACACGCGTTAACGGAAGAAGGCCAGATGGTCAATTTAAGAAGTCTTTTAGACTTCGATTACGCAAAGACCAAAGAAGTTCCGGTTGAAGAAGTGGAAAGTGTGGAATCCATTGTAAAACGCTTTAAGACAGGTGCCATGTCCTATGGTTCCATTTCACAGGAAGCTCACGAGGCTCTGGCCATTGCCATGAACCGGATTCACGGAAAATCAAACAGCGGAGAGGGCGGTGAAAGCCTGGAGCGTCTGACAACAGGACCAGATGGAGTAAACCGTTGCTCTGCCATCAAGCAGGTTGCTTCCGGACGTTTTGGCGTAACTTCCAGATACTTAGTCAGTGCAAAAGAGATTCAGATTAAAATGGCACAGGGTGCAAAGCCGGGAGAGGGCGGCCAGCTCCCGGGACAGAAAGTATATCCATGGGTGGCCAAAACAAGACATTCCACAACTGGAGTGGGATTAATCTCTCCGCCACCTCATCATGATATTTATTCCATCGAGGATCTTGCCCAGCTGATTTACGATTTGAAAAATTCCAATACCAGTGCCAGAATCTCCGTTAAGCTGGTTTCCGAAGCAGGAGTGGGAACGGTTGCGGCCGGTGTTGCCAAGGCAGGTGCCCAGGTTATTTTAATCTCTTCCTTTGACGGAGGAACCGGTGCAGCACCAAGAAACTCCATCTATAATGCAGGGCTTCCCTGGGAACTTGGTGTGGCGGAAGCTCATCAGACCCTGATTATGAACGGGCTTCGTGATAAGGTAATTCTGGAAACAGACGGAAAACTGATGACTGGACGGGATGTGGCCATTGCCTGTATGCTTGGAGCTGAGGAATTCGGCTTTGCAACAGCTCCTCTTGTTACCCTGGGCTGTGTTATGATGAGAGTCTGCAACTTAGATACCTGTCCGGTTGGAGTTGCTACTCAAAATCCGGAACTTCGCAAGCGCTTTAAGGGAAAACCGGAATATGTTGTGAATTTCATGTACTTTATTGCAAGAGAGCTTCGGGAATATATGGCAAAGCTTGGAGTCCGTACTGTGGATGAGCTGGTTGGAAGAACTGATCTTTTAAAGAAAAAAGATGATATTTCCAATGAAAGAGCGAAGAAAGTAGATTTCTCTGCAATTTTAGGCAACCCATATGTGGGCGGAAAAGTAGCAGGCTACGACAAAAAGCAGGTTTATGACTTCGAACTGGATAAAACCATAGACGAGAAGATTATTTTAAAGAAATTAAGGCAGGCCCTCACTGCAGGACAGAAGAAGGGACTTCAGATTGATGTTTCCAATACCGACCGTGCTCTGGGTACCATATTCGGTTCAGAGATAACCAGACTGTATCCGGAAGGACTGGCAGAGGATACCTTTACCATTAGCTGTACAGGAAGCGGCGGTCAGAGTTTTGGCGCATTTATTCCAAGGGGTCTGACTCTGGAGCTGATCGGTGACAGCAACGATTACTTTGGCAAGGGACTTTCCGGCGGAAAGCTGGTGGTTTATCCTCCTCAGGGAATTAAGTTTAAACCGGAAGAAAATATAGTCATCGGTAATGTGGCTCTGTACGGAGCAACCAGCGGAAAAGCCTTTATCTGCGGTGTGGCAGGAGAACGGTTCTGCGTTCGAAACTCCGGCGCAACAGCAGTGGTGGAAGGTGTTGGTGACCATGGATGTGAATACATGACAGGCGGACGCGTGGTGGTTCTTGGATCCACTGGCAAGAATTTTGCGGCAGGTATGAGCGGCGGAATCGCTTACGTATTAGATGAAAAGAGGGATTTATACAAACGCCTCAATAAGGAAATGGTTTCTTTTGAAGAAGTTACCAACAAATACGATGTTTTGGAATTAAAGGATATGATCAAGGAGCATGTGGCTTATACCAACTCCGCAAAGGGCAAGGAAATCCTCGACAACTTTGGAGAATATCTGCCTAAATTCAAGAAAATCATGCCTCATGACTACAGACGCATGATGAATACCATTGTTCAGATGGAAGAAAAGGGTTTAAGCAGCGAGCAGGCACAGATTGAAGCATTTTATGCCAATACAAAGAAGTAAGGAGGAGCGAAAATGGGTAAGCCAACAGGATTTTTAGAATATAAAAGAGAAACAGGAAGAACGGTAGATCCCAAGACCCGTTTGAAAAATTATAACGAGTTCCATCTGCCCCTTTCTGAAAAGGAACAAAAATGCCAGGGTGCGCGGTGTATGGACTGCGGAGTACCATTTTGCCAGTCAGGAGTTATTTTAAATGGAATGGTTTCTGGCTGCCCCTTAAACAATTTAATACCGGAATGGAATGATCTTATCTATTCCGGTACCTGGCAGCAGGCATATAACCGTTTGAAAAAAACCAACAGCTTCCCGGAATTTACTGCCCGGGTCTGCCCGGCTCCCTGTGAAGCGGCATGTACCTGCGGATTAAACGGTGATCCGGTTGCTATTAAGGAAAATGAGTATGCCATTATTGAACGTGCCTATGCTTCCGGAATTGCAGGACCAAGACCTCCTAAAATCCGCACTGGAAAGAAGGTTGCAGTCATTGGATCCGGTCCTGCCGGTCTGGCAGCTGCAGATCAGTTAAATAAACGGGGACACAGCGTAACTGTCCTGGAACGGGAAGACCGTGCAGGCGGACTACTGATGTATGGAATTCCCAATATGAAGCTGGAAAAGCATGTGATTGACCGGAAGGTTGAGATCATGAAAGCAGAGGGGATCGAGTTTCTTACCAACGCTGACGTTGGAAAGAATCAGAAGGCGAAAGACCTTTTAAAAGAGTATGACCGTATTATCCTCGCGTGCGGAGCATCGAATCCCAGGGATTTAAATGTGCCTGGAAGAGATGCACAGGGAATCTATTTTGCAGTTGATTTCTTAAAATCCACAACAAAAAGCCTGTTAAATTCGGATCTGCAGGATAATCAGTATATATCAGCAAAGGGTAAACATGTGATTGTAATCGGCGGCGGAGATACAGGAAATGACTGTGTTGGTACGTCACTGCGCCATGGCTGTGCCTCTGTGACTCAGCTTGAGATGATGCCAAAGCTTCCTGAAACAAGGACAGAGGATAACTCCTGGCCGGAGTGGCCAAAAGTGCTGAAAACTGATTACGGTCAGGAAGAGGCAATCTCTGTATTTGGCAAAGACCCAAGAGTATATCAGACGACTGTGAAGGAATTTATAAAAGATAAATCCGGCAAGCTGGTAAAAGCAGTTTTAATGAGCCTTGAGCCGAAAAAGGATGAGAAAACCGGACGGGTAAGCATGGAGCCTGTAGCAGGCAGTGAAAAAGAAGTTCCTGCTGATTTAGTACTGATCGCAGCCGGTTTCTTAGGCGCCCAGAATTATGTTGCAGATGCCTTCGGTGTGAAGTTAAACGGAAGAAGTAATGTTGAAACCGAAGCAGGCAGATACAAAACCAATGTGGATAAGGTTTTTGTGGCAGGAGATATGCACAGAGGCCAGTCCCTTGTGGTATGGGCAATCAGAGAAGGCCGTGAAGTAGCGAAAGAAGTGGATATCAGCCTAATGGGCTATACAAATCTGGTATAATGAGAAGAAAGAGAGACATTTTTGTTTCTCTTTCTTTTTTTAATTCAAGAGTCTTAAAGCTATATGAATTGAATATTTATTAATATGTTAATTTTAAAACAATTAACTGTAATAATTAAAAAAATAACAATAAATTATAAAAAGTTCAAAAATACTGCAATAAATATTGATAATAACACGATAATGAGTTATAATTAGTCAAAATTTAAAAGGAGGTAAACCTATGTATAATATTCTGATTGGTGGCGCTGCCGGTCAAGGCATCGATACCACAGTCTCAATTTTAGAAAAACTGCTGAAGCATTCCGGCTATTATATCTATACAACCAGAGATTTCATGTCACGGGTGCGTGGAGGTCATAACTTTTCCCTTCTGCGCTTTGGGACGGAGGTCATAACCTCCCACAGTTACCGTTTGGATGGAATCATTGCTTTGGATGAGGAAACCATTGATTTACATAAGCATGAATTGAAGGAAGAAGGATTTATCTTATGTGACAGCAGTTTTGATTATCCTGATACAGATTTAAGAGTCATGAAGCTTCCGATGAACAAAATTGCAAAAGAACTTGGGAATGGGAAAGCCTCTGCAAGTGTGGCTGTAGGTGCGGTATTGAAGCTTTTCGGTGAGCCATTTACATATGTTGAGGAAATTATGGCTGATGTCATGAAGAAGGAAATTCTTGAGGTTAATTTAAATGCAGCCAAAGCTGGATACTCTGCCGTGGAAGCAAAATTTAACCATCTGGAAGGCGGTTTTAAAGATTACATGCTTATTTCAGGCAGTGAGGCTTTGGGCCTTGGAGCAGTGGCCGGAGGGCTTAAATTCTATTCCGCTTATCCAATGTCTCCCTCAACGGCAGTTTTAGAATATCTGGCCTCTGTAGGACATAAGGCCGGAATTGTGGTGGAACAGGCAGAAGATGAGATTGCCGCTGTTAACATGGCTTTGGGTGCTTCCTTTGCCGGCGCAAGGGCCATGACTGGAACCAGCGGAGGCGGCTTCTGCTTAAAGGTGGAGGCGCTGGGATTCTCCGGCATTGCGGAGATTCCCCTTGTAGCCGTAGATGTGCAAAGACCTGGTCCGGCAACCGGTCTGCCTACCCGCACAGAGCAAAGTGACTTAAAATTTGTTATTTCCGCATCCCAGGGAGAGTTCCCCAGACTTGTGATAGCGTTAAGAAGTCAGGAGGATGCTTTTTACCAGACATTCCGGGCTCTTAATCTGGCAGAAAAATACCAGATCCCTGTTATACTGCTCAGTGACCAGTATCTTGGGGATTCAACAGCCTGTGTGAAGCCCTTTGACATATCGGGACTGAAACAAGTCAGTTACGCGAAAGAAGCAGAAGGAGAGTATCTGCGTTACAGGATCACGGAAGATGGAATTTCCCCCAGGCTTATTCCAGGACTTACAGACCATATTGTTGCTGCTGACAGTGATGAACATGACGAAAGAGGCTGGATCACGGAATCTGCAGAGGTCAGAATCCAGATGGTGGATAAGCGGATGAGAAAATTAAAGGGTCTGATAGAAGAACTGTCAGAACCGGAGTTTATGGGAGAGGAGAACTGTGAAACACTGTTACTTGGCTGGGGTTCTGCCTACGGCCCCATCAAAGAGGCGGTCTCTCTTTTAAATAAAGATGGGAAAGGAAGCTATGGAGCCCTGGTGTTTGGAGATATTTATCCCCTTCCTCAGGAGAGATTAAAATTTTATGCAGAAGGCAGAACGTTAATCAACGTAGAACAAAATGCCACAGGCCAGCTGGCGTCCTTGATCAGAGAGCAGACGGGAATCCAATGCCATAAGAGCATTTTAAAATATGATGGCAGGCAGATATCAGGTGAAGAAATTACAAAAAAAGTGCTGGAAGGAGGTTCCAGGTAAATGGATAAATTCAAAACGTATGAAACAGCATGGTGTCCGGGATGCGGAAACTTTTCCATTTTAAACAGTCTGAAAACAGCGCTGGAGGAACTGGGCATTGAACCAAATAAAGTATTAATGGTGGGAGGAATCGGCCAGGCGGCGAAGACGCCCCAGTATTTAAATGCCAACAGCTTCTGCGGACTTCATGGAAGGGCGCTTCCAGCCGCAGCTGCCGCTAAAATCGCCAATGAGGAGCTTACTGTTATAGTGAATTCCGGAGACGGTGATTCTTACGGCGAAGGAGGCAATCACTTTATTCATAACATAAGAAGAAACGTGAACATTGCTCATTTTGTTCATGACAATCAGATTTATGGTCTGACCAAAGGGCAGGCATCACCCACCAGCGGGGAAGGATTTGTTACAGGAGTTCAGACCGATGGCAACTTAAATACGCCTTTAAATCCAGTACTTCTGGCAATTGCTACTGGTGCGGGATTTGTAGCCAGGGGCTTCAGCGGTGATTCAAAGCAGCTGGTAAATATTATGAAGGAAGCAATCCTTTATCCTGGATATGCCTTCGTGGATATTCTTCAGCCATGCATCACCTTCAATAAAGTAAATACCTTTGCTTACTATAAAAATATGGCAGCGCCGCTTGGAGATGACTATGACCCCACCAATCGGCTGGAAGCCATCAGGATGTCAATGGAAGTAAGTGAAAAAATCCCCACCGGCATTCTGTATCGGGAAGATAAGCTGGATTTTCACAAGAAAAATGGTATTTTAAATGGCGGCACACCACTGATAAAACGAGAAACACAAGACCAGGTTCTTAAGGATCTGATCAGCAGCTTTATATAGTAAGACAAGGGCAGAAATCCATGCAATGGGGATTTCTGCCCTTGTTTTTATGGAAATCAGACCTGTCAGGTATGTGCAGGTGATCCCTCTTCTTTTAAATATTTCTTTGCCATGGGAATCAGACAGCCGCCTGTTAAGTTTCCGGCAGATATCACCAGAATATATAAGAATGCCTTGGCACTCCAGGCACCTGCCATGGTGAAATAAAACATATCTGCAATACTGTGTTCATATCCGGAAAGGATGAATACCATAACTGGAAGAACCAGAGCGAAATATTTTCCGACTCCCTCCTTAATGGTTTGAAACCCGATAACTGCAATGCACATCATTACGCCACATAAAATGGCCATAATAAAGGTACTGAATAAAGTGTCCGAAAGCTTTATACTGACAATATCTGCAGCGTGGGCTGTTAACTTGGAGAGTTTTGTGTGTCTGAATATGGTTCCCATCCCTGTGGTTCCCACAAAATTACCTATGTACACCAGGAGAACGGTCAGGAGATAGGAAGGTTTTTCCTCCACTATATAGCATACCTTGCCTGTAAATAGATGGAAGCCAAAGGTGTATATGGTAAATAACCCGATGGTAAATAAGAAAGAACCTGCAATATGGTTCTCCAGGGTTAAATAAATGATGCCCCCCGTGCTGATAGCGATCCCTGCAATTACTGCTTTTATTAATGTTTTCATCTGTGCGGTAACTCCCTTTTTTATTCTGTTGTGTTTCGTATTCTGTCTGTCTTTTCAGAGCCATGTCATATTATAACATAAGAAAAAGAGTTTACAAGAGTAATTAACACTTTGACAAAATTTATCAGAATATGCATAAAAAAACCGCCGGTTTCATGCCGGCGGCAGTAACATATTTATACATTGAAACGGAATAAAATTACATCTCCATCTTTTACCACGTATTCTTTTCCTTCCAATCGTACCAGACCTTTTTCTTTTGCGGCGGGATAGGTTTTGCAATCCAGCAGATCCTGGTAATTAACAACTTCAGCACGGATAAATCCTCGTTCGAAATCGGAGTGGATCTTTCCAGCTGCTCCAGGCGCTTTAGTACCTTCTTTTATGGTCCAGGCTCTGGTTTCGGTAGGGCCGGCTGTTAAATAGCTGATTAAGCCCAGTAAGTGGTAGCTGGCTGCAATCAGTTTCTCAAGACCTGACTCAGTCAGTCCAAGATCTTCTAAAAACATCTTTTTTTCGTCTTCTTCCAGCTCTGCAATTTCCTGTTCAATCTGAGCACAGATGACAAAAACTTCACTGTTGTTTTCTTTTGCAAAGGAACGGACTTTTTCCACATAAGCATTGGAAGCACCGTCATCGGCAAGGTCATCTTCGCATACGTTAGCGGCGAAAATTACCGGCTTATAGGTAAGAAGATTAAGACTGCTGATGAATACAGCTTCATCCTCATCCTCTGTTTCTAAGCTTCTGGCAAGGTTGCCGTCTTCCAGATGGGCTTTGATTTTCTTTAAGATGGTTAATTCTTTTGCCAGGGATTTATCATTCATTGCGCCTTTTGTCGATTTGGCAATTCTGCGGTCAAGGATGTCCAGATCAGAGAAAATCAGCTCTAAATCTATGGTCTCAATATCCCGGAGCGGATCTACACTTCCGTCTACGTGAATGACATTGGGGTCTTCAAAGCAGCGTACTACATGGACAATAGCATCAACTTCACGGATGTTGGAAAGAAACTGGTTACCAAGTCCTTCTCCTTTGGATGCTCCTTTTACAAGGCCTGCAATGTCTACGAATTCGATGACTGCAGGTGTGATTTTAGCGGAATCATACAATGCGGCCAGCTGTCCTAAACGTACATCCGGAACAGGAACAACTCCTACGTTTGGATCAATGGTACAGAAAGGATAGTTGGCAGATTCTGCCCCAGCCTTTGTGAGTGAATTAAACAAAGTACTTTTCCCTACGTTCGGCAAGCCGACAATACCTAATTTCATATCAAATACCTTCCTAATATTGTTTATATTCATGGTTGATTTTTATCTACAACTAATATAGAATATCATATTATCCACGAAATTAAAAGAGAAAAACAAAAAGAACAAAGGGCTTGTCGAAATATAGTTGAATATGTCGGGCGATAATGTTTGATTTTTGTGTTTTAGCGGGGTAAAATAAAGAAAACATCGAAAGGAGAAGACGAATGGCAAATACGGCAGATATTAGTTTTGTGCATTTGGGAATTACCATTGACCATTTGCAAAACAGTATCTCGATATTTGGATTCCGCATTGCATTTTACGGTATTATCATAGGAATTGGAATCTTGGCAGGTCTTTGGGTTGCGGCAGGCGATGCAAAACGCAGAGGGCAGGATCCGGATATTTATCTGGATTATGCACTGTATGCAATCATTGTTTCTATTATGGGTGCCCGTATCTATTATGTAATTTTTGACTGGGACACTTATAAAGATGATCTGCTTCAGATATTCAATACCAGAGCAGGAGGGCTGGCAATCTACGGTGGCGTCATAGGAGCTGTCATTACCCTCACGGTTTACACCAGAGTGAAGAAACTTTCCTTCTTTTCTTTGGCGGACACTGGTTGCTTGGGATTAATTACCGGGCAAATTATAGGAAGATGGGGAAACTTCTTTAATTGCGAGGCGTTTGGCGGATATACAGACGGCCTGTTTGCTATGAGAATCAGAAGGGCGCTTGTTAATGAGAATATGATATCTAAGGAGCTTTTAAACCACTTAATTGTAAAAGATGGTGTGGAATTTATTCAGGTTCATCCCACGTTTCTTTATGAATCAGTGTGGAATTTATGCGTTTTGATTTTTATGCTTTGGTATCGGAAACGCAAGAAGTTCGATGGTGAAATGCTTCTTATCTACCTGCTGGGCTATGGATTGGGACGAGTATGGATCGAAGGACTCCGTACGGATCAGCTGATCTTCTTTAGTACTGGCATACCGGTGTCTCAGGCGCTGTCATTGATTTTGGTAGTGATATCTACTCTTGTGCTCTTCTGCAAACACAGACAGATACGAATAAAGAGCAAAGGAGAATCATGAAATGATAATGTCAAAAGAAGAGTTAATACACAATATTGAAGTTGCAAGGGAAAGATTAAATACAAGTATTGATCACGAGGATGGCGAAGTGATTTATCTTAGAAGTGTGGAGTTGGATAAATTAATTGAACAATATATTGAAGCGGGATATTGAAGAACTAATAGAAAGCAATTGTTTTAAATCGAGTGTTTTTGGAGAACAGAATGTGTAGCGATACATATCCTGTTCTTTTTTGGCTTACAGCTATTCATCAATTTAATGAGGTGGAATATGAAAAACAGGCTTAAAAACGCGATTCGACAAATATTTCATTCCGGTACCATATTTACCCAGCTTGTTACCTTTACTGCTATTGTAAGTATCGTACCCATCCTTTTTATCAGTTCTCTGATGCTTCGAAAGATCAGCCATCTGATAACAGAGGAGCTGATTGCCTCCCATAACCAGCTGGTTGCCCAGTATACAACGTCTCTTGAGAGTAAATTAAATCAATATCAGTACAGTTTAAAGCAGCTGTCCAATAATACCATTGTTTTAAATACCCTCCAGGGGAGAACCGGGGAGAAAAACCCCTACGTCATGGGGAATGATGTCAGTATCGAGGTGAATAAATCCTTTCATCTGGATGGATACGAAGTACGAAATTGTATGATTTATTCAAATAATCTGGATAATAAAATTTATGGAACCAGAGCTGCGATGATTACAGAGGCCAGCAGGGAGATCTGGTATATAAGCAAGGAAGCAGCCAACCAGTATTATTTTATTTATGCCACTGGAGACGGTAAGAAAAGCAAGGTACTGTCCCTGATTAAAAATATTGTGGATGTAGATGTCAAAAATTATGAGAGCAAATACGTGGGATTTGTAAAACTGGACTTGTATACGAAAAAGCTGTTTGAACCGGCAATCGGAGAAGATTATTCTTATGCCTATGACGTGATTGTACTGGACCGGAAAAATCAGATTGTATATTCTTCTAATCCATCGTACAATGACATCATACAGGAACAATCCTTTGAAGAACTGAAACAGAAGGGGAATTATGGGAAGAATACCATGATCGGTACCAGCACAGAGGAATATTATGGGCTGAAGCTGATTTTTCTCTTTAACAACAGCCAGCTGGATCACAAGCGGCAGGAAATACAAAACTCCATATTGCCGGTACTGGTACTGGTTGTGCTGATTATTGCACTGACCGCTTTTTTATTTACCAGAAGCTTTGCAAAACGTGTATCACTATTAATTGATAAGATAAAAATTGCGGAAACCGGAGATCTAACCATTAATGAGGAGATCAGGGGCAGTGACGAGATTGCAGTCCTTGATAAGCAGTTTAATCAGATGCTATTAAAACTGGACCGTCTGATTAAGAAAAATTACGTTCAGCAGCTGGAAAACAAGGAAAGCCAGGTACGCAATCTTCAGCTGCAGATTAATCCTCATTTTTTATACAATACTCTGGAAACCATCAGCTCTATCGCTGCTGTAAACGGAGTTTTTCTTATCTGCGATCTTTGCGAAAAGCTGGGTGAGAATTTCCGTTATAGTCTGGGCAGAAATTACGGGGAATTTGTTACTGTGGAACAGGAGCTTTCCCATACTCAGAATTATATTTATATACAAAAAACCCGTTTTGGGAATAAATTTGAAGCGTATTACAATGTGGAGCCGGGACTGGAGAAAAATCTGGTTTTAAGGTTTATTCTGCAACCCATTGTGGAAAATGCCATTGTTCATGGGCTGAGTGTGATGGAACAGACAGGAACTTTGGAGATTTCCATTTACCAGGAAGATGACCATCTGATGATTAAGATCGCAGATGATGGAATCGGTATGTCGGAAGAGATGGTAGAGGAGATCAGGGATCATATTGAAATCAGGGGCGATGAGGAGAGGAAAAAGCAGAGTATCGGGATACAGAATGTAAATCAAAGAATTAAGCTTACCTATGGTGAGGAATATGGAATCACCATTGAAAGCGGGGAGAATAAGGGCAGCATTTTTACCATATGTCTGCCTTTCATGCAATAGGAGGGGCATAAATGGATAAAAGGGTTTTAATTGTAGACGATGAAGACTTAATCAGACAGGGGATGATTGCCAGACTTCAGTATTTGAATCTGAAGCCTGTGCAATTGTATGAGGCGGAAAGCGGACTTGCGGCAATTGAAATACTTAAAAACCAACCAGTGGATATAGTTATTACAGATATCCGTATGGCCGATATGGATGGTCTGACCCTGATTCGGACGGTGAAATCATTTTTACCTGATATCCATTTTATTATTATAAGCGGCTACGCGGAATTCGAATATGCGGAACAGGCCATCCGTCTGGGAGTGACGGCTTATCTTTTAAAGCCAATATCCAATGAGGCCTTAAAAAAAGCGGTAGAAGAAGCGGCAGAGCGGATTGATGAAAAGAAGAAGGAAAGGCAGATGATCCAAAAGGGCATCCGCTCTATGGAGGAGAACCGGACTTATCTGTTTGAAAAGACGGTGAATGATCTGCTTTTAAACCAGGAAACCATTGGTGCAGCCACTTCCATGGAAACAGCAGTGTTTCAGAAGTTTCCTCTTCTTAACCGTTATGTGATGGTGATGATAATTCACATTGACGGAGACAGCTATGACCAAAATTATTTTGAATGTAAAGACATTGAATTAATCCGGTTTTCTGTCAAAAATGTATTTATGGAGGTTTCTTCCCCCTGCGGGAAGCTGATCGTAAGCAATCTGGGCAATAGCAACCAGCTTTATGGGTTGACCAGTCATGAGAATAAAAATCAGCTTCGCCTGGAAACAGAACGCCTCCTTACCATATTTTCTAATGTTATGCGTAAAAAGCTTCGGATTTCACTTACGATTGGAGTCAGCACAGCTCTTTTGGAAACATTGAAAAACGGGGTGGAAGAGGCGAGAGAAAGCCTGACCCAAAGAGTCATTCACGGTAATTCCAATCTGTATTTTTATGATGATATCAGGGTTCTGTCTGCAGACCAGTTTCCTGTATCGGAACTGAACATGATGCGCCGGTATATTGAACGTCATGATGCGGAGCATATTGAAGTGATGATACAGGATATATTTTCAGATGAGAACATAAAGAAATACAATACCTCTTACGTGCGGATTTTATGGACCAGAATTACAAACATGATATTAAGTCTTTCTAATTCGGCAGCCATGGATCCGGATAAGATAGAAAGACTGGTAATGAAGCCGGAACTTTTCGCTTCCTTTCACTCATTGGAGGATTTACGAAGGCATCTTTATCTGCTCATCATGGACTGCATGAATGCAGATGCCGACCCGGATGGCAATGCAAAAAACAAGGTGAAATTAAGCATTAAATACATCAGGGATAATTACAACAGGGATATTTCGGTCAATGAACTGGCTGAAAAATATTCTTTAAGTCCCAATTACTATTCCACCATATTTAAGCGGGAGACCGGGCAGACGACTGTTAATTACATTAAGGAACTGCGATTAAATAAGGCCTGTGATTACCTGGTGAATTCGGGGAAAAGTATCGCTGATATATCAAAAGAGGTGGGCTATGAGGACAGCCAGTATTTCTTTCGTGTCTTTAAAAAGACCACTGGCCTGACTCCTTTGGAGTACCGCAAAGCCCACCGGAGATAATTAAGAATTATCGGCTGGTACGATGACAGGAGCCACCGCCACCAGATTTTCAATGGCTGTATCATTTTGATACAGCTTCGGAATGAGAACAGACCGGGGATTGGAATCTGAATACAGTTCACTTAACGGAATTTCCAAAGACCGGCAGTCCGGGAATTCTTTTACAACAGTTCCTGTCTTACTTCGCAGGGAGAGGATATAACGGTCACTGTCTGAGTGAATGAATCCCGGTTTTTTTGTCTCGCAGATGGTGAATACGATTGTCTGCTTCTGAGTGTTATATTGAGATTCTAAGATCGGCCCTCTGGAAACCCAGGTTTTTTGATGTCTGATGGCATCTTCCAGTTCTTTTTCAATATTACCGCCGTTCACTCCTTCTATGAAGGTGGCATACTGATTGCTCATGTCCCACCTGCCGTGTAAATCCATACCGCAGGTGGCGGACAGCAAAAACCCTTTTAAAACGAGATCTTCCCACCACAAAAGTGCGGGTTCATTTACCTGGTGAAGAGGTTCCGGATTATTAAATATTTCGATGAAATCAAAGGAATTAAAATCTGTAATTGTCATATCAAACCGGCAGCCTCTGGCAAATGGATGTCCATAGGAAAATGGATGGGCAACTCCAACCAGGGCTCCTTTTTCTTTCAGACTGTGAAACAATCGCTCCGGCCGATGGTAATCAATGGATTCCCAGGAAAGGTATTCTTTTAAATTCAGGCACAGGATGTGTCCGTAATAGGTGGTATACTCCATTCCGTAAATGGAAGAGATACTGCTTTTTTTCTGTTCCAGCAGCCCTTTGATTTTACTATGGCCGGAAATGGTATTGTGGTCTGTGATTGCAAACCCATCCACAAGATTCTCCTCCATAAACTGGATCAGCTGGGAGGGGGTCAGTGTACCGTCTGATTCTGTGGTGTGATTGTGAAGTTCCAGTCGCTTATACATAGGCACCTCCATCTGGGGAAATCTGCTTTTCCTGATTTCCTGCGGATAACTTCAGGCGGTAATTTGTTCCGTCAAGAAGCACATTAAAGACTGCCAGAGTCACCTTAATTACTCCGGAAATACGCTCCTGGGGGATGCAGCCGTCACTGGTGAAATCCTCTGAGAAAATCATGTGTCTTGTAGTGAGCTGTTTGTGTACGCCTCCGATAAAGATATCATTCATGGTAACAATGGTATGTATTTCAGTTTTCATTCCTCTCATGGCATCCATGAATTCTTCGTCCGAAGCATGTTCGTATTCAGTGCCACTGCAGGACTCTCTGATTTTTTTTTCCATTTCTTCTGTAATGGACTGATAGTGCTGTTTGTCAAAGGTAAATTCAATGTCCATAGCGTCGTAAACTTTGTCCAGGCAGACAGTATAAGAGATCTGTCCTACGAAACCTTCGTTTAAAATCCCCCCTGTTTCATAGATTAATTCCATAAAAAACCTCCATTTTCTTCTGTGTTAAGCACACTATACTACTGCTTCAACCAGGAAGCAATACAGGTAGTTAAAGTTTAACAATTATCCACTGATAAGCGGAGAAATGTCCATTGTGGAGAAATGAATTTTCCGATATCCTTATATCAGAAACCAGGAAGGGAGTGTTTATAAGTGAAACTGGTTACATTTAATATCCGGTGCGATTATGGTCAGGACAAGGAAAACAGCTTCTGTTTCCGCAAACCGTATATTTTACAAAAAATTGAAAAAGAGTCTCCCGACGTCATATGCTTTCAGGAAGTTCTGCCTCATGTGGCACTGTGGCTGAAGGAAAATTTAACGGATTACAACATTGTAGGCTGCGGGAGAGGGAAAGACTTAGAGGATGAGCAGACTGCAGTTGCCTATCGGAAAATGAAATTTGATCTCCTGGGACTGGAAGTTTTCTGGCTTTCCAATACGCCTGAGGTTTTTGGCTCCCGTTATGAAAACCAAAGCATGTGTCCAAGAACCTGTACAAAGGTTTTGCTGTGGAGTCTTGAGGAAAGAAAGCTGATTCGCATTTATAATACCCATCTGGATCATGAAGGCAAGGAAGCAAGAGAAGCGGCGTTATTTCAGATACTGAAAAAAATCAGGGATGACAGATGGGGTCATGATGCCCCTGCTGTCCTTACAGGAGATTTTAACGCCTGTCCGGATTCTCCGGAAATGGAGATCATGAAAACTGCCGGGGAATTTACGGATTTAACGGCTAAGATTGATGGAACCTTTCATGATTACGGAAGACAGAAACAGGAGAAAATCGACTATATTTTCGGGGACAGAGAAATTATCTGCCAGGAGGTAACAATCTGGGATGAATCATGGGGAGGTGTCTATCTGTCTGATCATTATCCGGTATGTGTAAGTTTTAAAGTTGCGGCTGAAGGAAAAGGAGAGAGTTAATATGTCCATTACAAAAAAGATGATCCGGTTCTGGCCTTTGTATCTCATGCTGGTACCCTGTATCATTTATTACGTTCTCATCTGTTACGTACCAATGGGAGGTGTTTTACTGGCTTTTAAGGACTATTCCTTCCGAAAGGGGATCTGGGGAAGCCCCTGGGTGGGACTGCGTTATTTCCGCATGTTTTTTACCAGCTACGATTTTCCCAGATTATTAAGAAATACACTGATTGTGGGATTTATTAAATGTATTCTGGAATTTCCTTTTGCAATTATTCTCGCGCTTCTGCTTAATGAGTTCAAGAATGAGAAATTCAAAAAGATCAGCCAGACCATTACGTATCTGCCTCATTTTTTATCCACAGTTATTATTGTGACCATGCTTCAGAGGATCCTGGCACCCAACATCGGTGTGTTAAATCAGTTTATTGGCAAACTGGGTGGGGATTCCAGTACATTTTTCTTAATGGAACCAAAGTATTTCTTTCAGCTGTTATTCTCTATGGATTTATGGAGAAATATCGGCTGGGATTCCATCATATATCTGGCGGCAATCAGCGGGGTAGATGCGGCTCTTTATGAGGCAGCAAGTATTGATGGCTGTTCCAAGTTAAAAAAAATCTGGCACATTACATTGCCAGGTATTCGGGGAACCATTGGTCTGCTTTTTATTATGGGAGTGGGAGGATTATTATCCAGCGGTTTTGAACAGATTTATTTACTGCGGACCCCCGGAAACATGTCGGTTGCAGATACACTTGATACCTTTGTTCTACAGATGGGGCTTATGAATGGGCAGTTTGGCTATGCCACAGCAGTGGGACTCATCCAGGGCGTTGTAGGCCTTATTCTGGTAATTGTATGCAACCGGTTATCAAAACGATTTACAGGAGTCAGTCTCTGGTAAATAAAAGATGAAAGAGGAGGTATTTTTATGAGGAAAAGTATTGGAAAGCGGCTGCTTGCGGGAGTATTGGTGGTGGCAATGGGCGCAGCAGGAGTGACAGGCTGCAGCTCGAAAGCAAATGAGGGGGCAAAAGGCGAGGAGAGCAAGACTACTGACAATTCCGGGAAACCGGAAACCTGGATTGCAGACCGGACCATTACGGTGCAGGCGTACGTTGATGATATCGGAAACAGTCTGCCAAAGGATCTGGCCAATACAGAGGTTATGAAGGAGCTGACAAAGCGCACAGGTATTAAACTGGATATCCAGTATACTCCTGGTGATAAGGATTCCAATGTTATGGCAGCCCAGCTGGCATCTGGAACCATTCCGGATGTGATTTTCTCCTATATGGATGATTCCACAAGAAAAGAATTTCCTATTCTTTTAAAGGCAGCAAAGGAAGGAATGTTTGCTGATGTATCCGGATTGTTAAAGGACACAAAAGTTTACAGTCATTACCTGGAAGATAAATATTTACCCGATGATTCAAGGAAAAACATTACCTTCCGGGAAGATTTTAAAGGTGCTGCTTATATTCTTCCTTTGTCGGTTGATTCCGAGGACAGATCTTTAATCTATGATCCACAGACTGCATACAGAGGCGGGATGTACATTCAAAAAGCGATTGTAGATAAGCTTGGAATTGATCCATCTAAGATCAGAACACAGGATCAGTTCTATGATCTGCTGGTACAGATTAAAAATGGAGATTTTAAAGATGACAACGGAAATCCTGTTTTTCCACTTGGGCCGAAATACTGGGGAGGATCTCCGGATACACTGCAGTACATTGTACCTGGATTTACCTGGGGGGTCAGTGATGGCTACAACATAGACAGTAACGGTGTGATTAAGCACGAGGCAGATACGGATTACGTATTTGAAAAAATCAATTACTTAAGAAAACTGCTGGCAGAAGGCCTGATGAATCCGGAGTTCTTCACCATGGATGGAACCAGAGCGGAAGAAGTGTCCAGATCTCATAATTCCGCAATTATGGCAGATGTACACAATTATCAGGATATTATATACGCTTCCGAGGACTGGGTTCCCCTTGGGCCGTTAGATGATATTACTGGTAATAATGCGAAAGTAGTTCATGGAAAAAAACAGAACGGCGTGTGGGCTATTTCTGCAGATGCAAAGAAACCGGAAGAAATCTTAAAATTCTTTGATTATTTATCCACTCCGGAAGGCCAGCATCTCTGCCAGTACGGCGTAGAGGGAAAAAGCTATGAGATGAAGGATGGAAAACCGGTACTGACTGATGAGGCGTTAAAAAAATTAAATGATGGTGACAAGGATTACCTGGTTAATAATATCGGCGCCGGCTTTGGATATACAGGCTGTGTATTCTTCAGCTTTGCTTTGACCAATTTAGACAACATGAATAATTTTGGTGAAAACCGGCCAGGTTCCAATTCCAGCACCACCTTTAAACGTGCGGTAGAGGTAGCAAAGGATTATCCCATTACCTACAGACTGGTTCCGGGACTGGATGCAACCGGATACTTATCAGCCGATACCATGGCAGATGTAAAAGCGCAGATGTCTCTGCTTAACTATAAGGAGATGATCGTTCAGGCAGTTTATGCAGGAACAGACGACGAAGCAAAAAAGATTGTGGAATCTTTCCGACAGCAGTTAAAAGCAGCTGGAAATGACAAGTTTGTTGAGTATCTGACTGAGCTTTACAAAAAAGATCCTTCATCCATCGACTTTGACAAAAAATAAAATGCAGTGAGAAAGAAAGGGCAGGGTGTTCAGACATGAAAGCAAAAGAGGCTGTGAACAGACGCAGTAAAATAAAATCAGGCAGATCGGAACAGGTGATTCAGGTTTTAATCTATTGCGTAGTCATAGGACTGTGCCTTGCTATCATCCTGCCCTGTTTAAATATTGCGGCTCTGTCTTTTAATGACGGAAAGGATGCGGCAAAAGGAGGCATTTATTTCTGGCCCAGAATGTTTACCCTGGATAATTACAAACAGGTATTTAAGGATGGAACCATAACCAAGGCTTATATGATTACCATAGCAAGAACGGTGATTGGAACAGCTGCCAGCTTAACCGTTACCTCCTTTGCCGCTTATGCCTTAAAGGAGAAGGAATTGCCAGGCAGAAAAATCCTTACTATGCTGATTACCTTTACCATGCTGTTTGGAGGAGGGATGATTCCCACCTATATTCAGTACAACAGACTGGGACTGGTGGACCATTTCAGTGTTTATGTTGTTCCCGGTCTGGTAAGCGTTACATACCTGTTAATGATGAGAACCTTTTTTGAAAGCATACCGGAGAGTCTGGAAGAATCAGCAAAGCTTGACGGCTGTGGATATTTTGGTATTTTCACCAGAATCGTACTGCCATTAAGCAAGCCGGTGATTGCAGTGGTGGGATTATACACGGCAGTGAATCACTGGAATGACTGGTTTTCCGGTGCATTTTACATGAGAAGCAGCCGGCTGTGGCCGGTACAGACCGTTTTACAGCAAATGCTGACCAGAGCCATGGCAAACAAAGAGGTAACCTCGGTGGCTCAGGCAATTGCCCAGAATACCAATTCTGTCACCTCAGATTCTCTTAAGATGGCGGCAGTTATCATAACAACAGTTCCCATTTTATGTGTGTATCCTTTTGCACAGAAATATTTCACAAAAGGAGCCATGATCGGAGCTGTAAAAGAGTAAATCAGGCTGACAGACGGAGGGTTCCATGACAGGAAAAAAGTGGGATGTATTTATTTATGGAGATATAAATGTGGATATTGTAATACCGGGAGTGGAGCAGTTTCCCGGCGCCGGTCAGGAGCATGTGGTAGAAGACATGAATGTTTATCCGGGCGGCGGAGCAGCACTGTTTGCTTTAGGACTTGGAAAGCTGGGGTTAACCCCGGCTTTTCAGGGAAGTGTGGGAGCGGACTGCCATGGAGTCTGGCTTCGTGAGGAATTGAAACGCAGTCACGTAGACTGTACCTTTTTGGGTACGTCACAGAAGAATAAAACAGGAATTTCTTTAAGTTTTACCAATGAAAAGGATCGTTCCTTTCTCACCTACAGGGGGACCAATGAAGAATGGAACTTAGAGGCCATTGATATTGAAGGAGTAAAAGATGCGGGGCATATTCACCTGACTTCTTATGCCGGTAGCCGCAATCACCATCAATTTAAAATGCTTCTTAAAAAGATCAGGGAAATCAGTTCTGCCACAGTCAGTTTTGATGTGGGCTGGGATGAAACAGGGGAGTGGTATGAGGGTATTTATGAACTGCTTCCTTTCATGGATATCTTGTTTATGAATGAGACGGAAGCACTTCATTATACAAGAGGGCTGAATGCCACAGAGGCCGCTTTGGAGTTTTCAAGGCAATGCAACATGGCAGTAATCAAGCTGGGAAAAAGCGGGTCCATAGGTGCGAAAAATGGTGTTATCACGAAATCCCGCCCCTATACGGTAAATGCAGTTGATACCACCGGAGCCGGCGATTCCTTTAATGCAGGCTTCGTTTATGGATTTTTAAAAGGCGAGACCATGGAACAATGTTTAAGGATTGCCAATGCCTGTGGTGCCATGTCTGTAACAGCGTATGGAGGCAATACAGCCTTTCCAACGAAAGAGGAGCTTTATCATTTTATAAAACAACAGGATGAAAGGCAGGATGATTAAATGAAGATCACAGTAATCGGTGGAGCAGGAGTAAGAACAGTCATTTTTATTAACGGTCTTCTTGATCGTTATAAGAAATTAAATATAGATGAAGTGGTGTTATATGATACTGACAGAGAAAAACTTGAGATCATAAGCCGTTTGTGCCGCCATGTTGTGGTTAGACGGGGACAGGGGTTAAAAGTCAGTACTTCTTTTGATGCAGTTAAAGCAATTTCGGGAGCGGATTATATCGTAACCACAATCCGGGCGGGAGGAGATCATTCCAGGGTTGTTGATGAGGAGATTGCATTAAATGCCGGAGTTATTGGTCAGGAAACAACAGGAGCCGGAGGTTTTTCCATGGCTGTGCGCACCATTCCTGTTTTAATGGAATACTGCCAATTAATAAAAATCCATGCTCCCAATGCCTGGATCTTTAATTTCACCAATCCTTCCGGGCTGGTGACACAGGCTTTAAAAAATGCAGGAAATGAGCGGGTCATAGGAATCTGCGATGCTCCCAGCAGCACCAAATTCCGTATGGCAAAGCAGCTGGGGGTGACACAGGATCAGCTTTCTGTGGAATTTTTCGGGTTGAATCATTTATCATGGATCCAGAGTGTGAAAGTGGACGGACGGGAGGTTTTGCAGGAACTCCTTTCTGATGAATCATTTTTAAAGAGTGTACAGGAATTTTCTATTTTTGATCCAGAGCTTTTAAAGTCAATGGGATATCTGCCCAATGAGTATCTCTACTATTATTATCACAGGGAAAAGGCTCTTAATAACATAAAAAAGTCCGGTGAAACCAGAGGAAAGTCCATTGAGTCGGTAAATTGCCGGATGATGGAAGAATTGAAACAAATGGATATAGAGAAGGCTCCGGAGGCAGCGCTCCAGGTATTTCTGTATTACATGGCACTGAGGGAAGAATCCTATATGAGCATTGAAACAGGACACGATAAAAAGGAACCCATTAAAAAAGGGGAATTGGAAGTGCCGGATGGGATGGGGTATGCCGGAGTTATGCTGGACTGTATTGAAGGTCTCCAAAGCGAAGAGGGGCGGGAACTGGTGCTATCTGTCCAGAATAATGGCTGTATTGAAGGATTAGAGGATCAGGACGTCATCGAGGTGACCTGCCATGTATCAAAAAATGGGATCATACCTGTGACTGTAGGAAAAGTTCCGGAGCATTGCTATTTACTAATCAGACTGATTAAAATGTATGAAAAACTGACGGTGGAAGCGATTAAAAACCATTCAAAGGAAACCGCAGTCAGGGCACTCACATTACATCCGCTGGTTAATTCCTATTCACTGGCAAAGACGCTGGTTGAGGAATACGACTTAGCTTACGGAGGAATTTTAGGAGGCTGCCATGCCATTTGATTTACACAACAGAGACCGGATCTGCCATCTAATTGAAGAATTGGCGGAGTTACGTTATAAAAATCTGCATGATTTTGACTATATTTTCTGGTATGAGGACAATGGTATAACAGGAAACAGAACGCCTGTGGGTGAACCAGTGGAAATTGAACAGGGGTTTCGGTGGAAAGGCTGGGATCAGTATAACTGGCTTTGCACCAGACTTACTGTGCCAGCAGAACTTATGGATAAAGAGGTAGTCGGCATTTTTGATTTTGGGGTACCGGAAGGAACCGGTAATAATAGCCATTTTGAAAGTCTTCTTTATTTAAATGGCAAACCATATCAGGGAGTGGACGGAAACCATAAAGAGGTCTTTTTTCAGGTAAAAGAAAACGGAGCTTTACTGGATTTAAAATTCCGCCTTTGGTCTGGCTTAAATGGAGGCGGAGTTCCAAAGGATATGGTTATGGAACTGGTTCGTGCCCAATACGGGGTGCTTGACCATGATACCGATGATTTCTATTTTCTGGCCAGGAATGTGCTGGATACTTATGATATTTTAGATTCAGGCAACGAGTATAGAGAATGGATGCTGAATATGCTTGTAAAAGCCTTTGGTTTGGTTGATTATACAGAACCGGGTACGGAGCGTTTTTATGGAAGCATCAGGAAGGCATATGAATACTTAAACGGGAAGATGAAAGGGCAGGGAAAACCAGATATACAGGTCAGTATGCTGGGACATACCCACATCGATGTGGCGTGGCTGTGGAGGCTTTGCCATACAAGAGAAAAGGCAGCCCGCTCATTTTCCACTGTAAATCGTATGATGGATTGTTATGACCATTATCATTTTCTCCAGTCCCAGGCTCAGCTTTATGAATTAATCAAAGAGGATTATCCGGATATATATGGTTCCATCAAAAAGCGTGTTAAAGAGGGTAAATGGGAACCAGCCGGAGCCATGTGGGTGGAATGTGACTGTAACCTGGCAAGCGGTGAGTCTATTGTAAGGCAGATTCTTGTGGGTAAAAATTTCTTTCAGGAAGAATTTGATTATGAGAGTGAATTCCTCTGGCTTCCGGATGTGTTCGGGTACACCTGGGCGCTTCCGCAGATTCTGAAAAAAGCGGGGGTGGAGGCATTTATGACCACCAAGATCAGCTGGAATGATACCAACCGTCTGCCTTTTGACACCTTCCTTTGGAAGGGAATAGACGGGACGGAGATTACGGCTCATTTCGTCACCACCACAGATCAGGATTCGGATTCCTATACGTACAATGGAGATACCAGACCCTACGCTGTCAAAGGGGTATGGGATAACTATAAAAATAAAGATTTAAACCGGAATCTTCTTATATCATATGGATATGGAGATGGGGGCGGCGGACCAAACCGTGATATGATAGAAACACTGAAACACTTAAATAAAATTCCCGGACTTCCCAGGGTACAGTTTGAGAGTGCAACGGAGTATTTCAGAAGGCTGAGAGAAAATGTAGAACGAAATGAAATGGAAGGAAACCTGCCGGTATGGGATGGGGAGCTTTATCTGGAATTTCACAGAGGAACCTACACCTCCCAGGCATACAATAAGAAAATGAACCGGAAGATGGAATTTTACCTTAGGGATACAGAGATACGTTCTGTTCTGGCAATGGAGTGGGGCGGTATTGCCTATGACAGAGACCGGCTGCAAAAAGCCTGGAAAATCGTTCTCTGCCAGCAATTTCATGATATTCTGCCTGGTTCCTCTATCAGGGAGGTGTATGAGGACAGCCATGTGGAATACGAAAAGGCCTGTCAGCTGCTTGCTGAGGTAGAAGAAGAGATCAGTCAGGCGCTGTATGCGGAAAAACCAGGGGTATATACGGTATGGAATAATTCAAACTGGAAGAGAACCTCTGTTGTCATGATTTCTGAAACCTCAGACAGTGACTGCTTCCGGGATGAAAAGGGTCAGCTTCTTGACAGTTATACAAAGGCTGGGGTATCACATGTTCTGGTTAAGGATATGGCTCCGTTTTCGTTTGTGACTCTGTACCGGGATACGGCTTCTTTGGAACTGGATCATACCGGTCAGGATTCCAGTGGTATTAGCACACCAGATAGTTCCCGCCAGGCTGAAACCAGTTATTACCGGGTTGCCTGGAATGAGTGGGGGCAGCTGACGGAAATTTACGATAAGGAAGCAGGCAGGGATATTCTTTCAAAAGGGAAGAGGGGCAATGTCTTACAGGTGTTTGAAGACAAGCCAAGATGCTTTGACGCATGGGAACTGGAACCGACGTATGGAAATAAAATGGAAGAAATCAGGGACTTAAAGGAGGTTTGTACAGAAGTAAATCCGCTTGGAATCTGGATTACATTCTCCTGGGACTACCACAAATCCACAATCTCACAAACCATGTGTCTTTACCATGAAAAGAAAAGGATTGACTTTAAAACCAGGATCATATGGGAAGAACGCCAGAAACTGTTAAAGACGGCATTTCCTGTAGGCATCAGAAGCATTGATGCCAGATTTGATATTCAGTATGGAAACATCAGGCGCAGAATAACAAGAAATGACAGCTGGGAAGCCGCCAGATTTGAAGTGGTTGCCCATAAGTGGATGGATTTTAGTGAAACGGGATATGGAGTGGCGCTTTTAAATGACTGCAAGTATGGCCACGATATCTATGAGGACACCATGCGATTAACTTTAATTAAATCGGCAACAGATCCCGATTACACCGCAGATTTAGGTTTGCATGAATTTACCTATTCTCTCTATCCTCATAGGGAGGAATGGTACGATTCCGGACTGGAACAGGAATCCTTTGATTTAAATAATCCCATTACAGCAGTCTCTGGTGCACCAAAGATCACGGAAGGAAATCTGTTTGCTCTTAATAGTGACTATATTGCTTCAGACTGTATCAAACAGGCAGAGCATTCTAAGGATATCGTCTTACGGTTCCATGAATTTGCAGGGGCAAGAGTAAATGCTGTACTGACAAGCGCACTCAATATCTCTTCCTGGTGCCAGTGTGATTTAATGGAACGGCCCACGGAAGATTTTAAAAGCGGGCCGGTCAGCCTGGAATTTACGCCTTATGAGATAAAAACTATTTTAGTCAGATTTAATTAACAACGATAGGACAGGAGGCAGTATGAAGCTGGACGAAAAACAGAGATTATTAAACCAAGCGGTGGAAGAGATTGCCGAGACTATTAAAAGTAAGCTGCCTGTGAATGAGGATTTACTTCAGACTTTCGAGAAATGTTTTCAGACTACAGCCAAAACAACAGTCCGGTTTCTGGAGAATGGAGAGGTGTTTGTAATTACCGGAGACATCCATGCAATGTGGCTTCGGGATTCCTCCGCTCAGGTGATTCATTATTTGCCGTTTTTGAAGAAATACCCCATACTGGCAGAACTGGTACGGGGTCTGATAAAAAGGCAGTTCCGTTATATTCTCATCGATCCATATGCCAATGCGTTTAATGAGGAAGCAAACGGGAACTGCTGGGATGAGGATATTACCGACTCCACGCCCTGGAACTGGGAAAGAAAATACGAAGTGGATTCCCTCTGTTATCCGGTATGGCTGCTTCATGAGTATTTTGAGATGACCGGAGATCAGGAGATATTTTCAAATGAGGTGAAGCAGGGGCTTTTGCAGATTGTTTCCTTATGGAAAAGAGAGCAGAATCATGACAAAGATTCCACGTACCGCTTTGAACGAAGAAACTGCCCGCCTTCGGATACACTTCCGGAAGGCGGAAAAGGTACGCCTACGGCATATACAGGTATGACCTGGTCCGGCTTTCGCCCCAGTGATGATGCATGCAGATACGGTTATTTAATTCCTTCTAATATGTTTGCTTCAGTGGTTCTAAAACATATAGAGGAGTATTCCATAAATATTTATCAGGATTTAGTCCTTGCAGATTCTGCCCGCGTGCTGAGAAATGAAATAGAAGAGGGAATCTGCAAGTTTGGTATTGTGAAAGACCCTGAATACGGGGATATTTATGCATATGAGACAGACGGGTATGGAAATTACAACCTGATGGATGATGCCAATGTTCCCAGCCTTCTCTCCATTCCGTGGCTAAAGTATGAAAAAGAAGAAAGTGAGATCTATGAGAATACAAGAAAATTTCTGTTAAGCAGCAGGAATCCGTACTATTTTAAAGGAACATATGGACAGGGAGTGGGAAGTCCTCATACGCCGGACCGCTATATCTGGCATATCGCATTAATTATGGAAGGTATGACGGAGAAGGATCCCATAAAAAGAGAAGCACTTCTGTCCCGTATTTTAAATACCCGCGGCGGAACCAGAGTCATGCATGAAAGCTTCTTTTGTGACGATCCATCCGAATATACCAGAGACTGGTTTGCGTGGGCCGATTCACTTTTTGCGCTGTTCGTGATGAAGAGCTACGGGGTGGAATTATGAAAAACTACAACTTTGATACGGTAATTGAGCTGGAAGTGCTTAAAAACTATCTATCCAGAGCGGCATCGGCAGCCTTTTTCATTCATACCAAAACACTGAGTGATGATTTAAGAGCCATTAAAAATCTGGGTATCAAGTTTCTTGGAAGGGCATCTGGTTACTGGTACCCGGATTCGGATGAAGAGGAGCATTTCAGAAAGTCAGAGGAACTGGCAGAAAAGGTTCATGAAATTGATCCGGAGATCATTCTGCAGGCCTGCATTTTTGAGGCAGTATACAGACCTTTAGAAACAATTCCCATCCCAGCCTGTGTTTTTAATGCTTTTGGAATGGAACCTGAAAACAGATGCTTTTCTTTCCGGCAAATGCGTTTTCCAAAGGCTCCGGAGGGGTTCTGGTGGGAAGAAGATGGTGCGCTTCCGGATATTACCCAGCTGGAGACGAGACTATGGTTTTATTACCGCGCAGTACGGTATATTGACGCGGGCTATGAGGCACTTCACATGGGCCAGATTCATTTATACACAGCAGATGACCGTGGAATGGTGAAAATGGGTGAATTAATTGAAATGATCCGGGCCTATGCCAGAAAAAATGCCAGGAGACATCTGGTGCTACTGGACGCACACAGTCACGGTATCAGCATAAGAAGAAAACTACTTCTGGATTATCACGCCATGCCCTACACCAGATATCCGGTGACAGACCGGGAGGGGGACAGACTGGTACTGGTGAAGGAAGGATTTAGTGAAGGCGGATTAAACCCAAATGGGTTTGAATTAAAATCAATGCCATATCTTATGGAGTATGATAACTGGGGAGGAAAGGTGATAAATGACTTTGCCAGTGTGACAAAAGAGGAACGGGCATGGAGTGACTGGTGGGGATATGATCAGATTGGCTGGTTTGCCAACCAATCCCAAGAAGCCCAGGGTAAATTTCTGGAATATACCGCTTTATGGTCTGCTGTTAATCATGCTTTTTTCGAAATACCCTTCCGCCGTTCCTTAGATGGGGCAGCCGTAACCATGAAGCGGGGCGACAACGGCCAGATGGACGTGCAGGATTATTATCAGATCAATGAGAAAAGTCCGGACTGCCCCATGGGATTCAGCCAGGAGGAGACCATAAAAAGAATATGGGAATCTGAGGAAGCTTTAAAAGAGGTGGAAACCAACCCGGAAATTTCCTCTGACTATGGGGCAAAAGATGTTTATGATGAGGAAACGGGGATGAAATTACCGGAGAGAGTAGTTGTTTATGGCAGTTTTCAGCCCTATGTGGGAGCGGTAAAAAATGATTCCAACAGCGAAGTCACCCGGATGTATTATATAGGAGATAACACCTATGCACTCAGCGTCGTGATTCCATTTGCGGGAGAATATGATTATGCGGTTTCAACCTATGGAACATTGTCGGCAACATATAGTCATGATACTTATCCCAGGAGCGGGTCATCCAACAAAGGATTTTTTACAGTACCAAAAGATAATACAGTGGTACGGTTTTTGTTTCATTTTATGGATCATACAGTCACCATCAAACAGTGGAATACCAATTGGAAGTAATTAAAGGTTACGGTAAAGCGTAGCAAAAACGACATAAAATCAGTTTGTAATTAAAAATGGTAATCACCCATATACTGCAAAACAGCAGTACATGGTTTGATTACCATTTTTGTCGTTTTATGGAATATTATGGAAAAAGTCCGCAAACCCTAGTAAATAAGCCAAATTAAATTGAAATTAATTCTAAATTATTCTTGCGTTTTTGAATCAAATGTACTAGAATTAGAGTACAAGTGGAGGAAAGTGGTACGAAGTGGTAGAAAATGGCGGGAAAGTGGTTTGATTTCCCCGGTCTGCCAGTACAAGCAGGTGATTAGTATGTTCATGGGCGAATACAATCATACGGTCGATGCGAAGGGACGTCTTATTGTCCCATCCAAATTCAGAGAGCAGCTAGGAGAAGAATTCGTCGTGACGAAGGGCTTGGACGGCTGTTTATTTGTGTATGACAATGATGAGTGGAGAGCCCTGGAAGAAAAATTAAAAAGCCTGCCGCTGACTAACACCAATGCCAGAAAGTTTTCCAGATTTTTTCTGGCAGGAGCCAGTTCCTGCGAAGTGGACAAGCAGGGAAGAATTCTGCTTCCGGCGGTATTAAGAGAACACGCCGGAATCGATAAAGACGCAGTATTAGTAGGAGTTGGAAGCAGGATTGAGATCTGGAGCAAGGATGCATGGACGGCAGCCAATACCTATGATGATATGGAAGAAATCGCGGAAGCTATGGAAGGACTAGGTATATGATGTTTGAACACAAATCGGTGCTGCTTTATGAAACCATCGACAGCCTGAATATAAAACCAGATGGAATTTATGTTGATGGAACCTTAGGAGGCGGAGGACATGCTTTAGAAGTATGCAGACGCCTGGGGGAACACGGAAGATTAATCGGAATTGATCAGGATGCGGATGCCATTGCTGCGGCAACTGAGCGGCTGAAAGAATATAAAGATAAGGTAACCGTGGTCAGAAGCAATTACGAAAATATACATGGGGTATTAACGGAACTTGGAATTGATAAAGTGGATGGAATTTATCTGGATCTTGGAGTTTCCTCCTATCAGCTGGACATGCCGGAGAGAGGATTTACCTACCGGGAAGAGGATGCTCCTCTTGATATGAGAATGGATCAGAGAAATCCACAGACAGCCGCCGATATTATTAACCAGTACAGCGAATTTGACTTGTATCGGATTATACGGGATTACGGAGAAGATAAATTTGCGAAGAATATAGCAAAACACATCGTTAGAGCCAGGGCAGTAAAGCCTGTTGAAACTACGGGAGAATTGTCAGAGATCATTAAAAACGCAATTCCTGCAAAGATAAGAGCGGTAGGGGGCCACCCTTCCAAGCGAACCTTTCAGGCAATCAGAATTGAACTCAATCATGAGCTGGATGTGTTGAAAAACTCTCTTGATACCATGATCGGGCTTTTAAATCCTGGAGGAAGGCTTTCCATTATTACCTTCCACTCACTGGAAGACCGAATTGTAAAGACCAGATTCAAGGATAATGAAGATCCATGTATCTGTCCATCTAACTTTCCAGTCTGCGTATGCGGAAGAAAAAGTATGGGCAAAGTCATCACAAGAAAGCCTATTTTACCATCAGAAGAAGAATTATCAGAGAACAAACGCTCAAAGAGTTCAAAGCTTCGTGTGTTTGAACGAATCTAAAAAGGGAGGAAAAAAGAGTGGCTGCAAGAAGAAATGTGCATTCCTATCGGAACTCTGCCTATGTGCAGGGGAATACGGTTCGTAAAACCATGCCGGTCAGCAGACCGGTTTCTACACCGGATGAAATTCGCCGTCCCGTGCCCCATCATGTAAGACGGAACCGCGAGAAAGCATTACAGATGGATTTACCTTATGTAATTATGCTGACGATTGCTGCAGTCATTACCCTTTGTTTGTGTGTGAATTATTTGCATTTACAGTCCTCAATTACAACCAGCATTCATGAAATTGAAACCAGGGAAGTACAGCTGGAGAAACTGAAAACCGAAAACGATGCATTGGAAATGAGCATTAACACTTCCGTTGATCTTGATCATGTGTATAAAGTTGCCACTGAGGAACTGGGTATGGTCTATGCCAACAAAGATCAGATCCTTCACTATGATAAAACGGAAAGTGAGTATGTAAGGCAGAATGAGGACATTCCGAAACAATAATAAAAACAGGAGCAAAAGAAATAAAGTATTTCCTCGTTATATGCAGGAAAAGCTGGCGATTACGGTTTTGGTGATAACGCTGGCTTTGTTTGCATTGGTCATGGTTCTTTATAATATGATGACGAAGAAAAAAGAAGATTATAACCAGATTGTACTGTCCCAGCAGGAGTATGACAGCAGAGTAATTCCTTTTAAGAGGGGGGACGTACTGGATCGAAACGGCACCTATCTGGCCACCAGTGAGAAGGTATATAATTTAATCCTTGACCCAAAGCAGATCATGAGTGATCCGGAGGCCTTTCTGGAGCCAACCATCAATGCATTGACGGAATGCTTTGGATATGACAAGACTGAAATAACCAATCTCATTCAGGAGAAAAAGGACAAGCAGTATATCCGCTATGCGAAACAGCTGACTTATGATGACAAGGATAAATATGAAAAGTACAAAAAGGAAAAAGCAGAGGAATTGAAAAAAACCAGAAAAGCCATAAAGGGAATCTGGTTTGAAGATGAGTATAAGCGTGTGTACCCTTATAATTCCCTTGCAAGCAAGCTGGTCGGTTTCGCCAACGGGGACGGTATGGATGGAACCGGAGGAATTGAACAGTTTTACAATACCACTCTCATGGGAGTCAACGGAAGAGAATACGGCTATTTAAATGATGATTCCAATTTAGAGAGGGTAATAAAACCTGCTTCAAACGGTAATACGGTTGTATCCACCGTAGATGTCAATGTACAAAAGATAGTGGAAAAATACATAGCTGAGTGGGAAGCACAGACCGGAAGCAAGCGGGTAGGTGTGGTTGTAATGGATCCCAATAACGGGGAAGTTCTTGCCATGGCAGATGACAAGACCTTTGATTTAAATAACCCCCGTGAGCTGCGCCCTGAGTTTACGGCAGATGTACTCAGGCAGCTGGGAATAAAAGAAGCCATGGATGATTATAAAAGGAAGAATAAGGATGCCCAGCCTCTCACACCGGAGACAGTATCCCAGCACTATTCCGATGAACAGATCATTTCTCTTGGCACTCAGGTAGCGTGGAATCAGACCTGGCGGAATTTCTGCATTAGTGACGGCTACGAGCCAGGATCTACAGAAAAAATATTTACGGTCTCTGCAGCATTAGAGGAAGGCGCCATAACAGGAAAAGAAACCTATGAATGCAATAAGTTTCTGGAAGTAGGCGGACATAAGATCAACTGTGTCAGCAAATACGGACACGGACTCATTACTGTAGAAGAAGGTCTTATGAAGTCCTGCAACGTAGTTATGATGCGGATTGCCCAGCAGATGGGAAAAGAGAAATTCTATAAATACCAGCAGATCTTTGGATTCGGTTCAAAGACCGGTATCGATCTGCCAGGAGAAGCGGATAATAAAACCGTAATGTATACAGCAGATACCGCAGGTCCTACGGATCTTGCAACCAACTCCTTCGGACAGAACTTTAACTGTACCATGATTCAGATGGCAGCAGCTTACTGTTCCGTTATAAACGGGGGATCCTATTACGAACCCCATGTGGTAAAACAGATCCTGAATGAACAGGGATCCGTTATGAAAAAAGTCGATCCCGTACTGGTGCGTGAGACTGTTTCTGAGTCTACCACCAAGTATATCAATGAGGCATTATTTAAGACTGTAAATGCTGAGGGCGGAACAGGCGGTGCTGCCAGAATTGCCGGATATAAGGTTGCCGGAAAGACTGGTACAGCAGAGAAGATTCCAAGGGATAAAACAAACTATGTAGTATCCTTCTGCGGATATGCACCATCCGATAATCCACAGGTACTGGTTTATGTGGTTGTTGATGAACCTCATGTTGAGGATCAGCCTCACAGCACATATGCCAGCCAGATTTTTCAGAAAATAATGACGGAGATTCTTCCTTATTTAAATGTATTCCCAGATACAGATACACAAGGGTCACTTTCTTCCGAAGATGCAGCTACCCTTCCCCAGCAGGAGGGCATTACCACTGAGACACAGCCATCTTCTGAAAGTGGTGAAACTGGAGCTGAGACTACGGAACAACAGCCTTCCAAAGAAGCACCAACCATGGAAAATGGAGAAAAGGTTCCGGATGAATTACTAAATCCCAGTGAAGAATACGTAAACCGGCAGGAAGGTGAGGGCACGGATTTACCGGCAGCCCTTCCGGGAGATAACGGTGGAGGCTCTCAGGATACCACAACAGGTGACGAAACCCGGGCTTCAGAATAAACTTTAAGGCAAACTGACTCATAAAAAAAGCCGAATTTCATATACTGTAACAATGATGACGATGGAGCAGCTTATGAATTCGAATAAAACACATCACAGAGAGAAAATAGCCCTCCTGTTTTTCCTGTTGTTTCTTGCCATGACAGGATTAATGGGACGGCTTATTTTTCTAATGATCTTTCGCTCTGAGCACTACAGCGCCATGGCCTCCGATCTTCACGAGAGAGAGAGGACCATTAAAGCTGCAAGAGGCAATATTATTGACGCCAGTGGGACTGTCATTGCTACAAACCGCACCGTCTGCACCATATCGGTCATCCACAATCAGGTGAAAAAACCGGATGAGGTGGTTGCGGTTCTGTCTAAGGAGTTAGGGCTGAATGAAGCAGAGATCCGCAAGAAAGTGGAAAAGTACAGTTCCAGGGAAATTATTAAAACGAATGTAGACAAGGCTATGGGAGACCAGATCCGATCCTATCATCTGGCAGGAGTCAAGGTAGATGAAGATTACAAACGGTATTACCCTTACGATACCCTTGCATCTACCGTACTTGGATTTACAGGAGGAGACAACCAGGGAATCATTGGCCTGGAGGTGAAGTACGAGCAGTACTTAAAAGGACTGAACGGTAAGATTTTAACCATGTCAGACGCAGCAGGAATTGAAATTGAAAATGCGGCAGAAGACCGGATAGAACCAATTGCAGGACAGGATCTGCACATCAGCCTGGATGTAAATATTCAGCGCTACTGTGAGCAGGCGGCCTATCAGGTAATGGAGAAAAAAGGTGCAAAGCGGGTGTCCATTATTATTATGAATCCTCAAAACGGGGAGATTATGGCTATGGTAAATGCACCTGAATTTAATTTAAATGATCCGTTTACACTAAATACTACAACAGAAGTTCCGGCAAATGAAAAAGAAAAGCAGGATCTGCTAAATAAGATGTGGAGAAATCCCTGTATCAACGATACTTACGAGCCGGGATCAACATTTAAGATTGTAACAGCTGCAGCCGGACTGGAGGCCGGAGTTGTAAAGCTTACGGATCAGTTTTCCTGTCCTGGATTCCGGGTGGTAGAGGACAGAAAAATCAGATGCCATAAAGTGGGCGGTCATGGATCAGAAACCTTCCTTCAGGGCATGATGAATTCCTGCAACCCTGTACTCATTGATGTGGGGCAGAGGCTTGGAGTGGATAATTACTACAAATATTTTGAACAGTTTGGCCTGAAAGGAAAAACCGGAATTGATCTGCCAGGCGAGGCCTCCACGATCATGCATAAAAAAGAAGATATGGGACTGGTAGAACTGGCAACCGTATCCTTTGGACAGTCATTTCAGATCACCCCCATGCAGTTAATTACAACGGCTTCTTCTCTTGTAAATGGAGGAAACCGCATTACTCCTCATTTTGGCGTGAGTACAGTAAGTTCAGACGGAAAATCCGTGCATACGTTTACCTACCCGGTTAAGGAGGGGATTGTATCAAAAGAAACCAGTGAAACCATGCGTTATATTTTAGAGCAGGTTGTTTCCGAGGGAAGCGGGAAAAAAGCAAAGATTGAAGGATACCGGATCGGAGGAAAAACTGCAACCTCTGAAAAACTTCCGCGAAGTTTAAAAAAGTATATTTCATCCTTCATTGGATTCGCTCCCGCCGATAATCCAAAAGTAATTGCCCTTATCACCATTGATGAACCACAGGGCATTTACTATGGCGGAACCATTGCTGCACCAGTGATTGCTGATATTTTTAAGAACATTTTTCCTTATCTGGGAATAGAGCCAGAAGAGGAAAAAACTGTTTCTACGTTTCGAATCAGTGGTTGATTATTCAGGCAAAAAGACGTATACTACTAACTGTGTACTTTTGACATACAAATACATAAATGATTGAGGTGTGACATGATTAACGAAACGATTTTGGCAATCATCATAGCTTTTGCCATCAGCGCAATGCTGTGTCCCATAGTAATTCCGTTTCTGCACAAATTAAAATTTGGTCAGGAGGTCCGCAAGGAAGGGCCGGAAAGCCATTTGAAAAAACAGGGAACTCCCACCATGGGCGGACTGATTATTCTAACCAGTATTATTATTACGTCCCTGTTTTACGTAAAAGATTATCCGAAGATTATCCCGGTGCTGTTTGTGACGGTGGGATTTGGTATCGTAGGCTTTCTTGATGATTACATTAAAATCGTGATGAAACGATCAGAAGGATTAACCCCTGCACAGAAGATGGCAGGGCAGCTTCTCATTACAGGAATTTTTGCTTTTTATCTGCTTCATTCCAAAGATGTGGGAACTGAAATGCTGGTTCCTTTCACAGGCGGATTTAAGAACGGCATCTATTTAAATTTTGGTATCTTATTTGTACCGGCAGTCTTTTTCATTGTAATTGGAACAGACAATGGTGTTAATTTTACAGATGGTCTTGACGGTTTGTGTACCAGCGTTACCATACTGGTAGCAACATTTTTAACTGTAGTAGCAATAGGGGAAAGAACAGGAATCAGTCCCATTACCGGAGCGGTAGTGGGAAGCCTTTTAGGATTTCTCCTTTTTAATGTTTATCCTGCCCGGGTATTTATGGGGGATACTGGTTCGCTGGGGTTGGGAGGCTTTGTGGCCTCCAGTGCTTTTATGATGCAGATGCCGATTTTTATTGCTATCATCGGATTTATCTATCTGCTTGAGGTATTATCAGTCATTATTCAGGTGACATATTTTAAAAGAACAGGCGGGAAACGATTTTTCAAAATGGCTCCCATTCACCATCATTTCGAGCTTTGCGGATGGTCTGAAACAAGGGTGGTTGCTGTATTTGCCATAATTACAGCAGTTCTTTGCCTGCTGGCATATCTTGGATTATAGGAGAGAAACCATATGAGTCAGAAAATTTTAGTTGCAGGAAGTGGAAAAAGTGGGATCGCCGCCTCCAGGATGATTTTAGAAACCGGTGATGAAGCTGTTTTATATGACAGCAATGATGCTTTAAAAAAGGATGAGCTGTTAAGTCAGTTTGGTAAAACAGATAAAATCTCCGTGATTCTTGGAGAACTGAAAAAAGAAGATTTAAAAGATATTTCGATTTGTGTGATCAGTCCGGGCATCGGACTTGATGCACCGTTTGTATCAGTTTTAAAGGAAGAGAATATCCCTGTCTGGAGTGAGATACAGCTGGCATATCATCATGCAAAAGGGAAGCTGGCTGCTATTACGGGAACCAACGGAAAGACCACTACCACGGCACTGACAGGCGAGATCATGAAAGCATTTTATGAGCGTGTCTATGTGGTGGGAAATATTGGAATTCCATATACCCAGGAGGCACTGAAAACCACGGAAGATTCCGTTACGGTAGCAGAGGTCAGCAGCTTTCAGTTAGAAACCATTACTGATTTCCACCCGGATGTCAGCGCGATTTTAAACATAACTCCGGATCATTTAAACCGTCATAAAACCATGGAATGCTACATAAAAGTGAAAGAAAGCATCACCGTAAACCAGACAGAGAAGGATTGCTGTGTTTTAAACTATGATGACCTTGTGTTACGGGAGTTCGGAGAGTCCATGAAACCCCGCGCAATCTATTTCAGCAGCAGGAATTCTCTTGATGAGGGCTATTGTATTGATGGAGATGTCATTATACGCAATCACGGCGGAAATCGTGAAGAAATTGTAAACATTAACGAATTAAATCTTCTGGGGCGCCATAACCATGAGAATGTGATGGCCGCCATTGCCATAGCCTCCGAACTGAATGTTCCGATGGAAGTAATTAAAAAGGCTGTCTGTGAGTTTCAGGCAGTGGAACACAGAATTGAGTTTGTTGCTGAGAAAGCAGGAGTAAAGTATTACAATGATTCCAAGGGGACCAATCCCGATGCGGCAATCCAGGCAGTGAAAGCCATGCCAGGCCCCACCATTTTAATAGCAGGCGGATATGATAAAAATTCCGAATACGATGAGTGGATTGAATCCTTTGACGGAAAAGTGAAACATATGGTGCTTCTTGGCCAGACCAGGGAGAAAATCGCGGAATGTGCGGCAAAACATGGCTTTACCAATGTGATGTATGCGGAGGATATGCAGGAAGCAGTAAAAGTCTGTGCCTCCTATGCAAACAAAGGAGATTACGTACTGCTCTCACCTGCATGCGCAAGCTGGGGAATGTTTCGATGTTACGAAGAGCGGGGAGAGATTTTTAAAGAATGTGTCCGCAGTCTTTAAGATGAACGGGCATTGTAATTTGAATGGCGAGGAGGAATGGTATGGCGGAAAAAAGGCCAGTAGTGAAAAAAAACAGGCCGCGCCGTTTTTATGACTACAGTCTGCTGTTCACGGTAATATTTCTGTCTGTTTTCGGTTTGATTATGATATATAGCTCCAGCTCTTATGCCGCTCAGTTAAAGTTTGGCAATGCTTCATTTTTTATGATGAAGCAGGCAAAGATCGCTTTGGGTGGATTTATCCTGATGATCATTATTTCGAAGATGGATTACCACTGGTATGGGAAATTTGCAGTGTTTGCCTACGTGCTTTCTTATATTTTGATGATCGCCGTCTCTCTGTTTGGTAAAAAGTTTAACGGAAAACGAAGATGGCTGGGAGTAGGGAGCCTGACGTTTCAGCCTACGGAGTTTGTAAAAATAGCTCTCATTGTTATGCTGGCTGTCATGATTGTACAGATGGGCAAAAACATTAACACAAAAAATGGTGTGGTGCTGATCATTGTAACAACCATTCCTATTGCAGGAATTGTTGCTGCAAACAACTTAAGCTCCGGTATCATCATTGTAGGAATTGCGTTTGTCATGCTGTTTGTGGCGTGTAAAAAGAAATGGCCGTTTTTTGCCTGCGGATTTGCAGGAGTAGGGCTTTTGGCATTTGCCGGCCCCATTGCCACGGTTCTTGAGAAGTTAAACATTCTACATGATTATCAGCTGGGAAGAATCCTTGTCTGGCTGGAACCGGAGGCTTATCCTTCTACTGGAGGGTATCAGGTGTTACAGGGACTTTATGCCATTGGCTCCGGGGGGCTGGTAGGAAGAGGCCTGGGAGAGAGCATACAGAAGATGGGATTTGTGCCTGAGGCACAAAATGATATGATTTTTTCCATAATCTGTGAGGAACTTGGACTTTTTGGGGCGGTATCCGTGATACTTATATTTCTATTCATGATATACCGTTTCATGCTGATTGCAGATAATGCACCGGATCTGTTCGGCGCACTTTTAGTGGTAGGCGTTATGGGACATATAGCCATACAGGTTATCCTAAATATCGCTGTTGTAACCAATACCATACCTAATACGGGAATCACACTGCCCTTTATCAGTTACGGGGGAACCTCAGTCCTGTTTCTAATGGCTGAAATGGGCATGGTTCTAAGTGTTTCCAATCAGATTAAACTGGAAAAATAGCTGGATATGAAACCATTCTCTCACTTATAACATAGGATAGTATATAAGAAACCATGGGAGGTACCGGTTTGTCAGTCATACAGGTCCAGGGGTTACGATCCTTAAAAGGTGAGATAAAAATTCAGGGTTCCAAAAATGCTGTTCTGCCGATTATGGCAGCGGCGGTTCTCCATAAAGGTACTACAGTGATTCATAATGTCCCCAGGATACAGGATGTGTTCTGTATGCTGGGGATACTTGAGCGTATCGGGTGTATTTACAGTCTTGACGGACATACGCTGACCATTGATGCTTCTGACATCAAATGTGCAGAGATTCCGGAAGAGTATATAAAGAGCATGCGTTCTTCTATTATATTATCAGGTCCCCTGTTAGGGAGGCTGGGTGATGCAGTTACCAGCTTTCCAGGCGGCTGCTCCATCGGGCAGAGACCCATCGACCTGCATCTGGCTGCATTCCGCACCCTTGGCGCAGTGATAGAGGAAAAGGATGAGAAACTGTGTGCATCTGCGAAGACACTTGTAGGCGCCGACATTTACTTTCCGTTCCCCAGTGTGGGAGCTACGGAGAATGCCCTGATGGCAGCTGTTTATGCGAAAGGAATCACTGTCATACATGGAGCAGCAAAAGAACCGGAGATCACTTCTCTCTGTGAATTTCTGAACAACATGGGAGCAATTATTCACGGGGCTGGAACCTCCAGACTTGCTGTGACCGGAGTGACAGGTTTACACGATTCTGAATTTATTGTCGCAGGAGACCGGATTGTGGCAGGTACTTATTTAACGGCAGTGATGGCAGCGGAAGGAAATGTGCTGCTGGATGGAATCCGTCCGGGTCATCTGACTGCAGCTCTCTCTCTGGCGGAACGGATGGGAGCTGAATTAAAGCTATATAAAAATCAGCTGGAGGTTTCCATGAGAGGCCGTCCTGACTGTGTGAATGTTGTAACCGAACCTTATCCGGGTTTTCCAACCGATCTTCAATCCCAGGTGATGGCAGTGATGGCATCGGGATCCGGCTGGGGAAGAGTGGAGGAAACGATTTTTGAAGGCAGGTTCGGCGCAGCAAATGAGCTTAAGAAACTGGGAGCAGATATCGTCATAGAGGGGAAAAGGGCCATTGTACACGGACTGTATCCTCTGAAAGGAAACTGTGTAGCTGCTCCTGATCTAAGAGGCGGAGCTGCCCTTGTGGTGGCTGGGCTTGCAGGCGAAGGCGTGACGGAGATTTCTGAATGCCACCATATCGAACGGGGGTATGAGGACATTTGTCGGGATTTAAGCAGTCTTGGAGCTGCAATCAGAGGTAAGGAATGAGAAAGTTCAAAAAGAGCAGAAGAAAAATGATCGTTGCAATCATAGCAGTATTCCTTCTGGCCGGGTCGGCAGCTTTTATGTCACTGCAGATCAGAAACATTACTGTAACCGGCAACAAGAAATATACTTCAGATCAGATCATAGACTTATTATTTAAAGATGGCTGGGACCGGAATGCGATTACCTGTTTTTATAAGGACCGTTTTCGGGAACACGAACAGATCCCTTTCGTGGAAGATTACAAAATCGTATTTCTGAGCCCAGTCAGCATAGAAGTGATTGTATATGAAAAATCCGTGGTTGGTTATGTTTCCTATATGGGCAGCTATATGTATTTTGATAAAGACGGGATTATTGTGGAAAGTTCCAGCGGAAAACTGACAGGAGTTCCATGGATTACGGGGCTTAAGTATGGGCATATCGCTCTGCACCAGCCCCTCCCCGTGGAGGATTCCATAGTATTTGGCCAGATCTTAACACTAACCCAGCTTTTATCAACCCATAAAATCCCAGTGGATGAGATCCGTTATGATTCCAGCGGGAAAGCAACTCTTGTTATGGGGACCATCAGAGTGTACCTTGGAAGCAATGACCAGATGAACGGAAAAATCTCAGAACTGGGTGATCAGCTTCCGGTTTTAGGCGGTCTGGCTGGTACTCTGTATCTGGATACATATGACGAGGCGGAAACTGTCACTTCTTACCGGTTTGTGAAGGATAAGTGAATTTACATAATTTGTCTGGAATTTTGTTAAAAAAATGGTTGATATTTTTTACAAAATAAAATATTATATTAAATAGGTTTATACAGTAAGCTGTATATGGTTAAAGGAGGATATAATCTTGTTAGAGATTAAGATAAATGAGGCGGATAACGCTGCTAGAATTCTGGTAATCGGTGTAGGCGGTGCCGGAAACAATGCAGTGAACCGCATGATTGATGAGAATATAGCTGGTGTGGAATTTCTTGGAATCAATACGGACAAGCAGGCATTGCAGTTTTGCAAGGCCCCCACAGCCATGCAGATCGGCGAGAAGCTGACCAAGGGACTTGGTGCAGGTGCAAAACCTGAAATTGGCGAGAAGGCAGCGGAAGAGAATGCGGACGAGCTGGCTCAGGTCATGAAGGGTGCCGATATGGTATTCGTTACATGCGGTATGGGAGGCGGAACAGGAACTGGTGCAGCTCCTGTTGTGGCTAAGATTGCAAAAGATATGGGAATCTTAACTGTTGGTGTTGTTACAAAGCCATTCCGTTTTGAAGCCAAAACACGTATGTCCAATGCAGTGAACGGTATTGAACGTTTAAAAGAAAGTGTTGATACGCTGATTGTAATCCCTAACGACCGTCTTCTTGAAATCGTGGACAGGCGTACCACCATGCCTGATGCTTTAAAGAAAGCAGATGAAGTACTTCAGCAGGCTGTTCAGGGTATTACGGATTTAATTAATGTACCAGGACTGATAAACCTGGATTTTGCTGATGTCCAGACCGTTATGACTGACAAAGGCATTGCTCATATTGGTATCGGTCACGCAAAGGGCGATGAGAAGGCTTTAGAAGCAGTGAAACAGGCGGTTTCCAGTCCGCTTCTTGAGACAACCATTGAAGGAGCAACTCATGTAATTATTAATATTTCCGGAGATATCAGCCTGATTGAAGCCAATGAGGCAGCAAGCTATGTTCAGGAGATGGCAGGAGATGATGCCAATATTATTTTTGGTGCCATGTATGATGAGAATGCACAGGATGAAGCAAGCATTACAGTGATTGCAACCGGACTTGATATGCAGCATGAAACACCGGTAGCCAAGGTTATGACCAACTTCTCCAATCCAAACTATAAGCAGCCAAAAGCAGCACCACAGGCAGCAAGTCAGGAAGCAGCGGCTACCACTGCAGCAAATCCTGCATACAACCAGAACTTTAACCAGAATTATAACAATGCCAATAACTATTCCGGCCAGCCTTATCCCAATAACCAGAATGCCGGAAATTACAGCAATCCCAATTATAACAATCCAAATTATAATAAACAGCCTAATTACGGACAGGGAACTCCCCAGACTGCACCACAGGGGAATGGCCAGCCTTACCGTCCGACTGTGAACAAAGAAGTACAGATCAATATTCCTGACTTTTTAAGAAATAAAAGATAATAGATACATAGCAGGCAGGTTCTCATGAACCTGCCTGTTTTTGAAAGGAGCGCATTATGTTAAAAGATGAAAAAGACTGGGAATTATCAGAAGATTATTATACGGGGCAGGACAGTGAGAAAAAGCTATCCCTGGAAGATTTTATTACGGAGCAGGATTTAGAGGGGAATTCACTTAATATTTCCCCCCAGTCTGACGAACTACTTAAAAAGACCATTGAGGACGTGCATCAGGTTCTGGCACTTGCAAAAGATGGAATGAGCATCGAAAAAATCGCTGAATTAACAGGTTTGGATGAAAAATACGTTTATGACATCCAGGTTTGCGCACAGGGCTTCAGGGAGGATGACGAGATCGCAGTGGCTCATTTGGTTCTGGGTTAAATTAGGGGGGAAACAAAAGATGATGAGAAAGATTTGTCCGGTTTGTGATCTGCCGGTGAATGAGATCAATTACTGTCCCAGATGCAGGCGTGTTGTTAAAAAGCCTGTTTACTGGAATACAGACTATTTATTAAATGAGAAGAGAAGCCAGACAGTTATGCCGGTAAATCAGCCTTCAGCCGCCACAACAACCGTAAATCAACCCACTGTCCAGACCCCATTGCCTGGAAAGGGACGATCCAATGTACTGCTGTTTGCTGTGATTTTATTTATTGTGATTACGACTCTGGCCAGTGTGATTATCAGCTGTGCTGTGAATGCCACCTCTTTGGAAAGCAAGTTTGATACAGCAGTGGGATATGACGACTATGGATATCGGGATTTAAATGAAGCGGAGGTAATAGCAGCTGGAGAGCATTGCAGCGGATTTGAACACTTTGATACGGACGGAAGAGAAATCTCCAGGTCTGTGATTCAGTTTATAGAAAAAGAGGAGCATGGTTACACTATCATTTCCCAGGAGACTTATGGGGATAATTATGAGTTTAAACAGGACGGAGATCCGCTGACTTTTTATGAGACTGTAGAAAGCATTTATCTGACTCCTAAAGCAGCGGAAGAAACTGGTTCTGATGTGGATTCCTATGAGTACGTGGATATTAACTATGATACGGCTACGGGAGAGCTCCACCGGTATGTTTCCTATCTGGAGGATCAGGAAGCGACTCTGGCGTTTTTGAAACAGTTTTTACTGGATACAGAAGCAGGGTGTATGGTTGAGGCAGACCAGAGCAGCGTTGACTCGATTATAGAACAGGCACAGGCAAGGATTAACCAACGGGAAGGAGCCTACATCCTGGAAGGTATCTTTGATGTAAACATCTATCTCTATGAAGACCGGATACAGGTTTATGTTTCCTATAACAATCCTGAGACTGTAATAAATCAGGAAACTTAACCGCCAAAACCTGCTATTGACAGATAATAATCATTCTGATATAATAATCCTAATCGCAAAAGGGAGTAGCTTCCACCGAAAGGCTGGATAAGTGTGCGTCAGAACGATAAAGAGATTTATCCGCATTCTTATGAAATGTCAAGACTTTTACTGATACCGTCAGGTACCGGCAAAGGTCTTTTTTTATATCCTTTTTTGCGAGAGACCCCCCAAAAGAAAGAGAGGAAATAAAGGATGGAAACAGTTAACCCAAAAGGAACGGAGCAATTAAGAAAAATCCGGAAAGTGATAAAGAAATCCGGAATAGCGGTTTTACTCGCTGTTGCGGTTCCTGTAATTGCATTTGGCTCTGTCTATAATGTGCAGGAGCAGGAACAGGCGGTAGTGACCACGTTAGGGATTCCAAGAACAGTTGCAGAGCCGGGACTGCATTTTAAGATCCCCTTTGTTCAGAATGTGCATAAGGTGAATACCACCATACAGGGATTTGCCGTCGGCTACGATCCCAGTGACAATGAGAGCAAGGAAGAAGATTCCCTGATGATTACAAAGGATTATAATTTTGTAAACGTGGATTTTTTTGTGGAGTATAAAATTACAGATCCGGTAAAGGCAATCTATGCTTCCAGAGATCCCCTGATCATACTGCAGAATGTATCAAGAAGCAGCATCCGAACAGTCATCGGCAGTTACGATGTGGATTCTGTGCTGACCAATGGAAAAAATGAGATTCAGTCCAGAGTAAAGGAAATGATCACATCAAAACTGGCAGAACACAATGTAGGGCTTACGGTGATCAATGTTACCATACAGGATTCAGAACCGCCGACAAAGGAGGTAATGGAAGCTTTTAAGGCAGTTGAAACAGCCAAACAGGGAAAAGAGACAGCGATCAACAATGCAAATAAGTACCGCAATGAAAAGCTTCCGGAGGCAACTGCCCAGACTGATCAGATTCTTCAGGAAGCGGAGTCCGCCAAAGCCAAAAGGATTAATGAGGCCAGCGCAGAGGTAGCAAAATTCAATGCCATGTATGAGGAATATGTAAAAAACCCGGAAGTGACCAAAAAAAGAATGTTCTATGAAACAATGGAAGATGTGCTTCCAAACATGAAAGTGATTATTGACGGTACGGACCAGACCAGTACCATCCTCCCCCTTGACAGCTTTACAGGAGGAGCGGCCAGTGAGAAGAAGGAGAATCAGGAATGAAAAAGATAAAAACAGTCATAGGAATTGTGATTGCGGCTGTTGCCGTAACGGTGCTTTCCGGAGGGGTAGTGGTAACAAATGAAAATGAATTTAAGCTGATCAGACAGTTTGGAAGAGTGGAAAGAGTCATTGATTCTCCAGGCATCTCTTTCAAGATACCATTGATCCAGACAGCGGATACCCTGCCAAAACAGATCCTGATTTACGATCTTGCCGCTTCCGATGTGATTACCATGGATAAAAAAACCATGCTCAGTGACAGCTACGTGCTCTGGCGGATTGAAGATCCCCTGAAATTTGCCCAGTCACTGAATTCTTCCCTTTCTGGTGCAGAAAGCAGAATTGATACGGTGGTTTATAATTCGGTCAAGAATGTGATCAGCAGTATGGCACAGAATGAAGTCATAAGCAGCCGTGATGGGGAGCTTTCCCAGGCGATCATGGATAATGTTGGAGAAAACATGAGCCAGTATGGAATTCAACTTCTGGCAGTGGAAACAAAGCGACTGGATCTTCCGGCAGATAATAAAACAGCCGTGTATGAAAGAATGATTTCAGAGCGTGCCAAAATAGCTGCTACATTTACAGCAGAAGGCCAGGCAGAGGCGAAAAAGATACAAAATACAACAGACCGTGAAATAGCAATCAGTATTTCTGATGCTCAGGCAAAGGCAGCATCAATCACATCAGAGGGAGAAGGAGAATATATGAGAATTATGGCGGAAGCATATCATGATCCTCAAAGATCAGATTTCTATTCCTTTGTCCGGTCGCTGGAAGCAGCCAAAAAGTCACTTGCAGGAAATGGGAACACCTTAATCCTTCCGGGAGGCTCTCCACTTGCCAGGATTTTTACCGGTCAGTAAAATTTGGAATACTACCTGTTGCGGGAAAAAGTTTTTTATGGTAAAGTGTTAAAATAAAAGAAGCAGAGGATAGGAGATTGACAGAATGAAGATTACAGATATATTGAGCCAGGGAAAGCCGACCTTATCTTTTGAAGTGTTTCCGCCTAAAACAGAAGATAAATATGATTCTGTTGAAAAGGCGGCTGCTGAGATAGCAAAACTGAAACCTGCCTTTATGAGCGTCACATACGGCGCCGGGGGAGGAACCAGTAAGTATACCGTAGACATCGCTTCTGCCCTCCATCATGAATATCATGTTACGGCCTTGGCCCATTTGACCTGTGTATCTTCAACGAAAGAAAAGGTGCGTCAGGTTTTGGGTGAACTAAAGGAAGCAGGGATAGAGAACGTGCTGGCATTAAGAGGTGATATCCCGGCAGATGCCCCGGATAAGCGGGAATACAACTATGCATCAGAGCTGATCCGGGAAATTAAGGAAACCGGTGATTTCTGCATCGGAGCAGCCTGTTATCCGGAAGGCCATGTGGAATCAGCAAACAAAACCATTGATATGGATTACTTAAAGCAGAAGGTGGAAGCAGGATGTGATTTTGTAACCACCCAGATGTTTTTCGATAATAACATCTTATATAATTACTTATACCGGATACGGGAAAAGGGAATTACAGTCCCGGTTGTTGCAGGAATTATGCCTGTAACCAATGTTAGGCAGATCATACGCAGCTGCCAGTTGTCCGGAACCTATCTGCCCACCCGGTTTAAGGCGATCGTTGACCGGTTTGGGGAAGATCCGGCAGCCATGAAGCAGGCAGGAATCGCTTATGCAACGGAGCAGATCATTGATTTAATTGCAAACGGTGTCAATGCCATTCATGTTTATTCTATGAATAAGCCTGATGTGGCCTTAAAGATCAAGGAAAATCTTTCTCAGATACTGTAATCCGTAAAGCAGCAGGTCCGTTTCTGTAAAAGAGCGGACCTGTTTTATCAGGAAAAATCGGAGGGATAAGGATGGAGATCAGCCGGAAGGAGATTCTTAGATATTTAGGATATGGAAATAAGGAAAGTGATGAACAGGTCAGTGCTTTGGTGGAGGAAGTATTGGAAGAACTTCTGGCTGCAGCCTCACCTAAATGTATATACAGGGCATTTCCGTTAACACTGCTTCCTGGGAATGAGATTGATTTTACTGTCTTTCGTACAAAAAGCCGGAATCTGAGTAAAAATCTGGCGGATTGTGAGGAAGTTCTGTTATTTGCAGCCACTCTGGGGACCGGAGTGGATGTGCTGCTTCACAAATACACCAGACTGCAGATGAGCAGGGCTGTCATTATGCAGGCAGCTGCCGCTGCAGTGATTGAAGAATACTGTGACCAGGAAAACCACAGACTGAAACAGGAATATGAGGCCAGGGGCTTTTATTTAAGACCCAGATTCAGTCCTGGCTACGGTGATTTTTCGCTGGATTGTCAAAAAGATATAACAACAGTTTTGGAAACACCCAAGCGAATTGGCATTATGCTTACGGAAAGCCTGCTTATGACTCCCTCCAAATCCGTGACGGCAGTAATGGGAGTCAGTAAGAAGCCTTACCGGTGTGAGATAAAAGGGTGCGAATCCTGTGGGAAAAAGGACTGTGCATACCGGAGATAAGATAGAAACTGAGTGGAGATGGAGGAATGTATGACAGCGATTTTAGAGAAATTGAAAGAAAGAATCCTTTTTTTTGACGGCGGCATGGGCAGCCTTTTACAGGCCAATGGCTTAAAACCCGGTGAACTGCCGGAAACCTGGAATGTAACCCATTCTGATTTAATCGTAAAGCTTCACAGAGATTATCTGGAAGCCGGTGCAGATATGATTAAAACCAATACCTTTGGTGCGAATGGTTTAAAATATAATAAGGACAAGGAATTTGATTTAGAGCAGATTGTGACTGCTGCCATGAAGAATGCCAGGGAGGCGGTGGATACTGCCGCTTATTCCCAGGGAAGGTCAAAAGGAGCAATAGCCCTTGATATCGGTCCTACCGGCAAACTTCTAAAGCCTCTGGGAGATCTTGATTTTGAAGATGCCTATGAGCTGTTTTCCCAGGTGGTAAAAATTGGTGAACGGGAAGGGGCAGACCTTATTCTCATTGAAACCATGAGTGACAGCTATGAAGCAAAAGCAGCGGTTCTGGCTGCAAAAGAAAACAGCAGCCTGCCAGTTTTCGTAACAATGATTTTTGATGATAAAGGAAAGCTTTTAACCGGCGGAAATGTGGAATCTACGGTAGCTCTTTTAGAGGGGCTGGGAGTGGATGCCCTGGGAATAAACTGTGGTCTTGGCCCCGTTCAGATGAAAGGCATTCTGGAAGACATCATGAAGGTGGTTTCTCTTCCTGTTATTGTAAATCCCAATGCCGGACTTCCAAGAAGTGAAGGCGGAAAGACGGTTTATGACATTGATGCCGATGAATTTGCCCGAGTCATGAAGGAGATTGTGGAAGCGGGGGCCTGTATCATCGGCGGCTGCTGCGGTACCACGCCGGAGCATATTGAAAAAATGACAGCCCTTTGTAAGGACTTGCCGGTCAGACTTCCGGAAAGAAAGAACCGGACGGTGATTTCCTCCTATGCCCAGGCGGTTGTCATAGATCGGGATCCGGTTATTATTGGAGAACGGATTAATCCAACGGGAAAAGCTAAATTTAAGCAGGCGTTAAAGGATCACAATCTGGAGTATATCTTAAAAGAGGGGGTTCTCCAGCAGGATAACGGAGCTCATGTGCTTGACGTGAATGTGGGACTTCCTGAGATTGATGAACCAGCCATGATGGTAGAGGTAGTGAAAGAGCTGCAAAGTATCATTGACCTGCCTTTACAGATTGACACTTCTAATATGACTGCCATGGAACGTGCCATGAGAATCTATAACGGTAAGCCGCTTATCAATTCCGTTAATGGAAAGAAAGAAGTGATGGAAGCCATTTTCCCTCTTGTGAAACGGTACGGAGGAGTGGTGGTGGCTCTTGCTCTTGACGAAGATGGTATTCCGGAAACGGCTGAGGGAAGAATTGCAGTATCGAAAAAGATCTATGATACCGCAGCCGGATATGGGATTGGAAAAGAAGATATCATCATCGATGCTTTGTGCATGACAGTGAGCTCTGACAACAAAGGTGCCATTACAACCCTTGAGACTGTAAGAAGGGTTAGGGATGAATTACAGGGAAAAACCATACTTGGAGTATCCAATATTTCCTTTGGTCTTCCCCAGAGAGAGATTGTCAATGCAGCATTCTTTACCATGGCTTTGCAAAACGGGTTAAGCGCCGCCATTATAAATCCAAACTCAGAGGCCATGATGCGCTCCTACTACAGCTTCCGTGTGCTTGCAGACTTAGATCCCCAGTGCAGCAATTATATCAACATCTACAGCGGTAATGTGGCAGTTCCTGGCGAGGTAAAAAGACAGGCAGGGGATCAGAAAGCAGCCGGGATAGGCGGAACAGATTTATCCTTAGGAGAGAGCATCAAAAAAGGATTAAAGGACAGAGCTTATGCTGCAGTTTCTGAACTTCTGGAAAACAGGGAACCTCTTACCATTATTAATGAGGAGATGATTCCTGCCCTCAATGAGGTTGGAAAAGGGTTTGAGAAGGGAACGGTATTTCTTCCCCAGCTCCTGATGAGCGCAGAGGCGGCAAAGGCAGCTTTTGAGGTTATTAAGGAGAAACTGGCACAAAGCGGTGCAGAGGAAAAGAAAAAGGGAACCGTAATACTTGCAACCGTAAAGGGAGACATTCACGACATCGGCAAAAACATTGTAAAGGTGCTTCTGGAAAATTACAGCTATGAAGTACTGGATCTTGGAAAAGATGTTCCGCCTGAAACCATTGTAAAAACTGCCATAGAACGGAATGTGAAGCTGGTGGGGCTAAGCGCTCTCATGACAACCACGGTTCCAAGCATGGAAGAGACCATCCGCCAGCTTCGGACCCAGGCGCCTTTTGCAAAGGTTATGGTGGGCGGGGCAGTTCTCACAAAAGAGTATGCAATGACAATCGGCGCAGACCAGTATTGCCGGGATGCCATGGCATCTGTCAATTATGCCGAGGATATATTTGAAGTAAAATAAGGTGCCTCATTGACAAATAACGAATGAATGGTACAATAAAACTTGATAATATATCTGGAGGTACAAAATGGGAAAGATAATTTTAACGGGGGACAGACCCACCGGAAAGCTTCACATCGGACATTATGTGGGTTCGCTGAGGCGCAGGGTGGAATTGCAGAATTCCGGCGAATTTGACGAGATTTTTATTATGATAGCGGATGCCCAGGCATTAACGGATAATGCGGACAATCCGGAAAAGGTTCGTCAGAACATAATTGAGGTAGCGCTGGATTATCTCGCATGCGGACTGGATCCCAGTAAGAGTACGTTGTTCATCCAGTCTCAGATACCACAGCTTACAGAGCTTAGCTTCTATTATATGAATCTGGTTACCGTTTCCAGGCTGCAGCGCAATCCTACTGTAAAATCTGAGATTGCCATGAGAAACTTCGAAACCAGCATTCCCGTGGGCTTCTTTACCTATCCAATCAGCCAGGCAGCTGATATTACAGCATTTAAGGCCACCACTGTCCCTGTGGGAGAAGATCAGGAGCCGATGATTGAACAGACAAGGGAAATCGTACGGAAGTTCAATTCCGTTTACGGAGAGGCTTTAGTAGAGCCGGATATCCTGCTTCCGGATAATCAGGCGTGCTTGCGTCTTCCGGGAACAGACGGTAAGGCAAAGATGAGCAAATCCCTTGGCAACTGCATTTACTTATCCGATTCAGAAGATGAGGTTAAGAAAAAGGTAATGAGCATGTACACCGATCCCAATCACCTGATGGTTTCCGATCCCGGACAGGTGGAAGGCAATACTGTATTTACCTATCTGGATGCGTTTTGTAAAGAAGAGGATTTTAAAGAATATTTGCCGGATTACAAGAACCTTGATGAGTTAAAAGAGCACTATCAGAGAGGCGGACTTGGAGACGTTAAAGTAAAGAGATTTTTAAACAGTGTGCTGCAGGCAGAGCTAGAGCCCATCAGAAAAAGAAGAAAAGAATACGAAGCAGATATCCCTTACGTATATCAGATCTTAAAAGAGGGAAGCCAGAAAGCAGAAGCCGCCGCCGCCGCTACCTTAAAAGAGGTTAAGGAAGCGATGAAGATCAACTATTTTGACGATGTGGAACTGATCGGAGAACAGGCAAAGCGGTTTAAAGGCCAGGAATAGGGGTAGTCATGAAGATCGTGTCCATTCATGAGATACTGGAATGCAATCAGCTTTTAAAAGACAGCGGATTGGAATTTAAGATTCATTTAAGAGATGCCTGCGGGAAACAGTCCTGCTTTGTGGAATCACTTAGTGACAGCAATGGAACAGCAGAGTATCAGGCGCTTTATGAGTCACTGGAAGCGTATTTTAAGAAACTGCGTTTTCAGTTGGAGTATAATGAAGATAAGACAAACTTCTGGATGATTTAACTCCGGAAACTGGAATGCCGGAGTGGCTGCAAAGGAGAAAAACCTTTGGGCTTCTCCGGCTTTTTTTACTTAATAATAAAATAATAATTATTATCAATATTATTTATTGAATTTTCTGGTAAACTATGCTATGATTATATCATGAATTAGGAATAACTAACTCATAATTTTAATTGAAACAAGCCATATTAATTGAGTATAGTCATCAGGAAAGGAGATAGATTGTATGTCATTCATTGGAAAAGAGATCAGTGATTTTAAAGTACAGAGTTTTATAAATGGAGAATTTAAGGAAGTGGTTAAAAAGGATGTTCTGGGAAAGTGGTCCGTATTCTTTTTTTATCCGGCGGATTTTACGTTTGTCTGCCCCACAGAACTGGAAGATCTTGCAGATAAATATGAGGATTTTAAAAAGGCGGGCTGTGAAATTTACAGTGTATCCTGTGATACCCATTTTGTACACAAGGCCTGGCATGATGCTTCAAAGACAATAAAAAAGATTCAGTATCCCATGCTTGCGGATCCTACAGGCGCGCTGGCAAGAAGCTTTGATGTTCTGATTGAGGAATCAGGCATGGCGGAGCGGGCTACCTTTGTTGTGAATCCGGAAGGAGTTATCGTAGCTTATGAAGTGATAGCCGGAAACGTGGGAAGAAATGCAGAAGAACTGTTTCGAAGAGTGGAGGCTTCCCAGTTTGTTGCCAAACACGGAGATGAGGTTTGTCCTGCAAAATGGAAACCAGGTGAAAAGACATTAAAGCCCAGTCTGGATTTAGTAGGGCTTCTGTAAAGGCGGGATCCTATGGCTGAATTTTATGACGTAATTATTGTAGGCGCAGGTCCTGCAGGTCTCTCCGCAGCCATTTATGCAGCCAGAGCCAGATTTAAGGTTCTGGTACTGGAAAAGGAAAAAATCGGCGGTCAGATTACCATTACATCGGAAATAGTAAATTATCCCGGAATCGAGAAAATAGACGGCACAGAGCTGACAGAAAAGATGCGTGCCCAGGCACAAAGCTTTGGCGCTGAATTTCAAATAGCAAAAGTGACAGACTTTGATTTATCCGGAGATATGCGAATTGTAAAAACCGATAAAGGTGATTTTAAGACCCTTGGAATTATTCTTGCTCTTGGTGCAAACCCCAGAATGCTGGGGTTTGCAGGAGAGCGGGAATACAAAGGCAGAGGAGTGGCTTACTGTGCAACCTGCGACGGTGAATTTTTCACCGGAATGGATGTATTTGTAATTGGAGGTGGATTCGCAGCAGCAGAAGAAGCTGTATTTCTCACCAAATATGCAAGAAAGGTCACCATCATTGTCAGAGAAGAAGATTTTACCTGTGCCGCCTCCGTAGCGGATAAGGCGAAGAATCACGAAAAGATTGAAGTTCATTATCAGACTGAGATCGTGGAAGCTGCTGGTGACAGCCTTTTACAATCTGCCAGATTTCGGGATAATCAGACTGGAAGAGAATGGACTTATGAAGCGCCAGAGGGAGAATCCTTTGGTATATTCGTATTTGCAGGCTATGTACCGGACACAGAAATAGTGAAAGGGAAGCTGGAGCTTGACAGCCAAGGCTATCTCATTACAGATCACAATCAGATGACGGGGCTTCCCGGAGTGTACGGAGCCGGTGATGTGTGTGTGAAGAATTTAAGACAGGTGGTAACCGCTGTTTCCGACGGTGCAGTTGCCGCTACGTCCTTAGAAAAATTTGTAGCTGATGTTTATGAGAAGTTACATTTGCCTCCACGGGAGCCTCTGGCACAAGCGGATGGCAAAGGTGAGAATAGAAAGCAGCAGGATGATTCAGGGGAAGAGAATTTTATTACTTCCGAGATGAGACAGCAGTTAGAAGTGCTGTTTGAAAAATTTCAGAAAAAAGTTGTTGTAAAGGCACTTTTGGATCAGAGTCAGCTATCCGTTGAGATGAAATCCTTTTTACAGGAACTCTCTGGTATCTCAGATAAAGTGGAATGCCTTACAGAGCAGGTATCTGATAAGTCTAAACCGGATGAGACAATTCCTGCCCTGTTGGTTTTAAGGGAAGATGGTACGGAAACAGGAATCCGTTTCCATGGAATTCCAGGAGGCCATGAGTTTAATTCCTTCGTTATCGGATTATATAATGCGGCAGGGCCGGGACAGTCTGTTTCTTTGGAAGAAGAAGACAGAATACGCAGGTTAGACAAAGAACTTACCATTAAGATTGCAGTTTCATTATCCTGTACCATGTGTCCAACCACCGTTATGTCAGCAGGAAGAGTTGCGGCGGAAAACGGCAAAGTAAAGGCATGGACTTATGATCTTGCTTATTATCCGGAATTAAAGAAGCGCTATCAGATTATGAGTGTGCCCTGTATGATTATCAATGATAAGGTTGTAGAATTCGGAAAGAAATCCGTAGAGGAACTTCTGACCGTTTTGGAAAGTATAGAATAGAAAAGGAGAAATCATGATGAATTATCTGGAAATTGAAAAGGTCATAGGAAGAGAAATTATTGACTCAAGAGGAAATCCTACTGTCGAGGCGGAGGTTCATTTAGCAGATGGCACCATTGCCACAGGAGCGGCACCAAGCGGAGCGTCCACCGGCGAGTTTGAGGCGCTGGAGTTAAGGGACGGTGATAAGGCCCGTTATGGCGGGAAAGGTGTTTTAAACGCAGTTCACAATATTAATACTGTGATCCATTACGCATTGGTAGGAATGGATGCATCTGATATTTACGGAATCGATCAGGCGATGATTACAGCCGATGGAACACCGGATAAATCAAGACTTGGCGCCAACGCCATTCTTGCAGTATCCATTGCCTGTGCCAGGGCAGCAGCAGTGAGCATGGGAATTCCTCTTTACCGGTTCCTGGGAGGCATTACAGGCAACCGCCTTCCGGTTCCCATGATGAATATTTTAAATGGTGGAGCTCATGCCGCCAATACCGTAGATGTTCAGGAGTTTATGATCATGCCGGCAGGGGCACCTAGCTTTAAGGAAGGCCTTCGCTGGTGTACCGAAGTGTTCCATTGTCTGGCATCTATTTTAAAGGCAAAAGGTCTGGCGACCTCAGTAGGCGACGAAGGCGGTTTTGCTCCTGACTTAGAGAGCGACGATGCAGCGATTGAACTGATTCTGGAAGCGGTGAGAAAAGCAGGATATGAACCTGGACGTGACTTTGTACTTGCCATGGATGCAGCCTCCAGTGAGTGGAAGGGAGAAGGCAAGGGACAGTATCATCTGCCTAAATCCGGCAAGCATTACACTTCTGCAGAGTTGATTGAACACTGGAAACAGCTGTGTGAAAAATATCCTATTTACTCCATTGAGGATGCGCTTGATGAAGAGGACTGGGAAGGCTGGAAGCTTTTAACCAGGGAACTTGGAAACAAGATCCAGCTGGTAGGTGATGATTTATTTGTTACCAATACAGAACGGCTGAAGAAAGGTATAACAGAAGGGTGCGGTAATTCCATCCTCATTAAACTCAATCAGATTGGTTCCGTATCAGAGACACTGGAAGCCATTAAGATGGCTCACAGGGCAGGGTATACTGCCATTGCTTCCCATCGTTCCGGAGAGACAGAAGATACTACCATCGCAGATCTGGCAGTGGCTTTAAATACCTGTCAGATTAAGACCGGAGCCCCAAGCAGAAGCGAGCGTGTGGCTAAATACAACCAGCTGCTTCGTATTGAAGAGGAACTGGGTGAGAGTGCTGTTTATCCAGGAATGGATGCATTTCATATCCGCCGTTCCTAATTAAGAGTGAGTAAGACCTGCAGGTCAAAGATAAGACTTGCAGGTCTTTTTTGTATTTTGCGAAAAGGGTTTGATGCAGGGAGAAATAAATGATATGCTTAAGTTATTGGTGGAATATCCGGGATACTTTCTCAATAGAATAAACAGTGATACCCGTTATAAAAAAGCATTAAGTGGGAATGTATGAGAAAGTGGGAGAAAGATAGATGGCGGAAATAAGGAGGATCAGGTGCGGAAGTGAAAACTGTTATCTGATAGAAAAAAAAGAGAGAGCCATTCTGATTGACACCGGTAGAAAAGGCTTTGAAGAAAAGATTCTTAATCATTGTAAAAAGAGCAGGGTAGAACTTATTATTCTGACTCATGGTCATATAGAACAGGTACAGAATGCAGCTCATTTATCCAAAGAATTAAAAGCTCCTCTGGCGATCCACAGAGATGATCTGGGGATTCTTAAGGATAATTTTAAGGAACCTGTTTCTTATCAGGGGCTTTTAGGCATGGTAGTGGCCGATGTTGCTGCAAAAAACTTTGAAGAATCCGTTATTTTTGATTTTACACCTGATATTTTTTTAAAAGAGGGAGACAGGTTGGATGAATACGGCATTGACGGGACAATAATTGAACTGCCCGGTCATACCAGAGGTTCCATCGGGCTGGAACTGGAGAAACGGGCAGTCTTTGTGGGAGATGCCCTGATGAACTTATTTTATCCCGGACTTCCCATGATTTACTGTGACAGGGAAGCCATGATCAGAAGTGCGGAAAAGATCAGTGCTCTTGGAGCGAGAAAAATATATTTCTGTCACGGTAATCCGGCAGAGAACAGAACGTGGAGCCGGATAGAAAATTAAACAGAGGAAAATTTATCATGATAAATATTTACGCGGAAGAATTTGATTTAGCAGCGGGAGAGAATAAAAGGGAAACAGAACATCTTAAGGGGGAGCTGCTCCTTCGAAAGGGATTAAAGAAAGATTATGGAATCGATTATGGTGAGAACAATCCTGTTCCGGTTATAAAGGGAGAATATGGCAAACCCCAATTAAAGGATTATCCCCATATCTTTCATAACATCAGCCATACGGCAGGAATGGCTGCGTGCGCAATCGGAGATGTACCGGTGGGGATCGATGTGGAAGAGATCCGCCCTTTTTCAGAAAAGATTATCCGCAAGGTGATGTCAGAACAGGAAAAGGAGCAGTTTTACAGACTTAAGGAAGAGGAACGGACTGCCTTCTTTTTTAAAATCTGGACACTGAAGGAGAGTTATGTAAAAGCAGGGGGATGGGGGATTACCATTCCTCTCACGGAGTTTTCCTTTGAACTGAGACCGGATGGTATTACATGTTCTGTTCCCGGAGTGCAGTTAGTCCAGTATTGTCTGAAAGAAAGATATATTTTATCTTTGTGTACAATAGAAAAAACGGAGCTCTGTTTTAATAAAATATTATAAGATGGAATTAAATGGGCAAGATTCTATGTAAGTGGTTATCACTGAAATGGAGGAAGGCCCATGAAACTTGTATCGGATCAATATTTAATCACGTATCTTCAAAGATTTGACCAATATCCGTTTGAAGTAAAACTTCACGGAAAAACCCATTTAATCGGTGAGGGGAATCCAGTATTTACAGTCAGTATGAAAGATGAGATTGACAGCAGTAAGCTGCTGTCCAGTACTTCCCTTGCACTGGGCGAAGCCTATATGAAGGGAAATCTGGATATCGAGGGAGATTTATTCCAGGCACTGGATCATTTTATGGGACAAATGGCTGCTTTTACGGCAGATCAGAAAAAACTAAAAACACTTTTTTTTACTTCTCTTTCCAAAAAGAATCAGGAAAAGGAAGTTGCTTCTCATTATGATATCGGAAATGATTTCTACAGTCTTTGGCTTGATGATACCATGAGCTATTCCTGTGGTTATTTTAAGACAGAAAATGATACCCTTTATGAGGCTCAGTGTAATAAAGTGGAACGCATCTTAAAGAAGCTTTGTTTAAAAGAGGACATGACCCTTTTGGACATTGGCTGTGGCTGGGGTTATCTGTTAATAAGGGCGGCGGAGGAATACGGTGTAAAGGGGCTGGGAATTACCTTAAGTGCAGAGCAGAAAAAGGAATTTGAAAGGCGGATTGAGGTTCTGGGTTTGTCTGATCGTATTACGGTAGAATTAATGGATTACAGGGATCTGCCTAAAAGCGGAAGGACCTTTGACCGGGTAGTCAGTGTGGGAATGGTGGAACACGTTGGGAGAGAAAATTATGATCTCTTTATTAAAAGTGCAGAGACCGTTTTAAAGCCAGGAGGGCTGTTCCTGTTACATTTTATCAGCGCACTGAGGGAGTATCCCGGAGATCCCTGGATGAAAAAATATATTTTCCCGGGAGGCATGGTACCCAGTCTCAGAGAAATGATAAATCTCTTAAGTGATCATAAATTTTACGTTTTGGATGTGGAAAGTCTCAGACGTCATTATTATAAAACATTACGCCACTGGGATCAGAATTTTAACGAAAACAGGGATCAGATCGAAAAAAAGATGGGAACTGAATTTGTGAGAATGTGGGACTTGTATTTAAATGCCTGCGCTGCAACATTTCATAACGGAATCATTGATCTGCACCAGATTCTTATATCAAAGGGAATTAATAATGAGCTCCCCCTTACCAGGTGGTACTAACGTTAAATACCAGGGTTGCCCCTGCATAAAAAACATGGTATGATTCCATGGGAAGAACCAGAAAGGATCTTTATGGAATCAGATGAATAAGCGAAAGAAGAACATATTTCTGGTTTGTATCTATGCAGTTATGCTTCTGCTGTGCCTTCTCATTGTCCTGTTGTTACAGAAAGTTCATTCTCCTCATACAAAGGGCGGAGATAATAACAGGGCAACGGAAAGCACAGCAGTACCTGATACAGAGGAAGAACCGGAGACGAAAGGCAACAGGGAAACGTTTTCTGCTGTTGAGACGGAACAATGTACGAAAGAGGCCATACGCCCTTCTCTTCCCCGCCGCAGTGAAATGGCAGTGGAAGAAACGAAAGAAGAGGAAAAACCGTACCAGCCTCCGGTCATTGTAATTGCATCGGATGTCCATTATTTTTCACCGGAGCTGACAGATTACGGGGAAGCCTTCGATGCGCTGGAGAAGCAGGATGATGGTAAGGTAGTCCGCTATATTCCACAGATTATGGACGCATTTACAGACCAGATGGAGAAAAAGAAGCCTGCCGCAGTGATTTTAAGCGGGGATTTAACTTTAAACGGAGAGAAAAAGGGGCATGAGGCGCTGGCTGAAAAACTGGCGGTTCTGGAAGAAAAGGGAGTAAAGGTTCTTGTGATACCCGGGAACCATGATATTAATAATCATGCGGCAGCATCTTATTTCGGTAAGGAAAAGGAACCCATACAGGAAGCTGACGAAAAGGATTTCTATGATATATACCACAGATTCGGATACGATCAGGCCAGAAGTCTGGATCAGAACTCTCTTAGCTATGTCTATGAACTGGACGATAAAAACTGGCTTCTTATGTTGGATTCTGCCCAGTATGAACCTTATAACAAAGTAGGGGGAAGAATTAAAGAGAAAACCCTGGACTGGATGAAAATACAGCTGCAAGAAGCGAAAAAGCTTGGTGTAACGGTTGTGGTTATTGCTCACCATAACCTTTTAAAAGAGAGTATTTTATATCCGGAGGACTGTACCCTGGAAAACAGCCAGGAAGTTGTCCGCTTATTGGAAAGCTACCGGATTCCTCTTTACATAAGCGGTCATCTGCATTTGCAGAAAACCAAGACATACAAACAGGAACCAGGTGAAAAGGGGGCGGATTACCACATCAGTGAAGTGGTTGCAAATTCCTTTGCCATCAGTCCCAATCAGTATGGTGTCCTGACCTGGACCGGCGACAACCGGCTTATTTATACCACGGAACGAACCGATGTAGATGACTGGGGTAAGAAAACCGGAACAACGGATGAAAACCTTCTAAGTTTTAGCGGATATGCGGAACAAAGCTTAAAAGAAGTGGTGTATGAGCAGGTGAGCAGTCAGATTAAGAACCTTCCAAAAGAACAGATTGAGGAAATGGCAAAGCTGTATGGGGATTTAAACAGTGATTATTGTGCCGGAAGACCCATCGATGCCAGAGAGATTAAATCCACCTCAGCATATCACTTATGGCAGAGGAATCTGCCGGACAGCCGGCTATTTGCCCAGATTGACCAGATATTAAGAGATACGGCTTCAGACCATAATACATGGGAGGGCAGGACAGAAGAAACGAAAGAGGAAGACAGCGATGAAGATAACAGAGAACAGACGCCTTAAGCGGGGAAGTGTTCTGACCATAACCGGCGGAATATTATGGGGAATATCGGGAACCTGCGGGCAGTATCTATTGCAGGTGAAAGGAATGGCTTCCGACTGGCTGGTTCCGGTGCGGTTACTTTGTGCAGGAATTCTGCTGCTGGTTATCTGCTTTATGAAACAGGGAAAGCAGATCTTTGCACCGTTTAAATACGGAACGGATATGAGAGATTTATTCATCTTTGGCATGGTTGGTATGTCCATGTGCCAGTATACTTATTTCACCGCCATTGGTTATTCCAATGCAGGAACCGCAACGGTGCTTCAGTACATAGGACCTGTCCTGATTATGCTTTATGTTTCCGCACGGGCGGGAAAGATTCCTGAGAAACACGAACTGCTTGCAGCAGCCCTTGCCATGGCAGGAACTTTTTTACTGGCAACCCATGGAAAACCCGGAAGTCTTGCGATTTCAGACCGTGCACTATTCTGGGGACTGTGCTCTGCGGGAGCCCTTGCAGTTTACACCACTCAGCCGGGAAGGCTTTTAAGCAAGTATGGCTCTATGGTAATAACGGCATGGGGAATGCTCATTGGCGGAGTTTTACTTGGTCTGATTTTCAAACCCTGGGAGAAGACAGTTCTCCTTGATGGGGCGGCTGTTACGGCAATGGCACTTATTATTGTGTTTGGTACAATCATTGCATTTGCATGCTATATGGAAGGTGTCAACTGTGTAGGACCTAAAAAAGGAAGTCTTCTGGCTTCGGTAGAGCCAGTGTCAGCCACTGTGTTTTCTGTGCTTTTTATGGGAGTTAACTTTGGTCTTATGGACTTTGTGGGATTTGTGTGTATTCTCTCCACGGTATTTCTTCTGACGTCAGGGAAAGAATAGTCCATGCTTTACATTTTATTTCATATCATATATAATGATGAAATAAAATTACATGAATTAGAGGTAACATATATGCAGGAAAGTATAAGTGTGTCCGGAGTTCTCTGCTCATCCTATGATTCTTTTTTTGAAGCAGAGAAAAAGATTGCGGATTTCATTCTCTCAAATAAAAGTGATATCATAGACATGACAGTAGCAGAGCTGGCTTTGGCAAGCGGAACAAGCGATGCCACAGTATCCAGATTCTGCAGAAGATGCGGATTTAATGGCTTTCATCATCTAAAGATTAATCTGGCTAAAGAAGTGGCGGAGGAACGGGGCAATTCCATTGAAGTATCCAATGACATCAGCCGTGATAATATCGGTCAGTCTCTTCAGAATATCCTGGCCAATAAGGTGGCGGAGCTGACCCAGACCATTTCCATGATGGAACCGGCAGAGCTTGATCAGATCTTAACCATGATAGAAAAAGCCAGAACAGTCCAGCTGGTGGCAGTGGGCAATACCATCCCCGTAGCACTTGATGGTGCTTTTAAATTCAATCAACTGGGAATTGCTGCTGTATCTGGAACCATTTGGGAGACCCAGATGGCATATACCTGCAATATGGGGCCGGAGGATGCGGTCATTATCATATCCAATTCCGGTTTTTCCAAACGGCTTATGACTCTGGTGGCAGTAGCTAAGGAAAACCATGTTCCTACCATTGCAATCACCAACAATCCGTCTTCGCCTCTGGGACAGGCCTGCGATCTTCACATCACTACGGCAACCAGGGAAAAGCTTCTTTTGGGTGAATTTTGTTTTTCCAGAGTATCGGCCACAACCGTAATGGAGATCTTATATCTCTTTTTATCGGTCAGCAGGAAGAATTCACATGATCATATCAGACGTCACGAAATTGCAATATCCGATGATAAAAAATAAGGAGAGCCGTAAAGGGTGTCTCACTAAGGGATTTTTCTGTGTATCGGGCAGGTCAACTGCGCCGATGAAGTTCCAATGGATGAGAATGGTCTGCTTTTTTGTGCGGATGCCCGGAATCTTCTCCGGCTTGAACACATCGATGCGCTCCACCAAGGTTCGGATGATTTCCGCATCCAATTCCTTGACCTCGGTGTGCTTTTTCACCTGCATGAGGAAGGAATCAATGTTGAGCCGCTGTACCTTGGCCTTGGAAATGATGTCCCGCAGTTCAAGCACTCTGGCTTCGAGGGTCTGCTGCTCCTGCTCGTAAGTGGCAGTCATTCTGGCAAAACGCTCATCGCTGATTTTACCATCGAGGTTGTCCTCGTAGAGCCGTTGGATGATTTCGTCCAGTTTGCGGATACGCTGCGTGGCTTGCTCCAGTTCCCGTGTGCTATCCCGCAACTGCCGATTGAGGTCTTTTTCATTCTTCCGGGTCAGCATTTCCACAAATTCCTGCTCGTGGTCACGGACGAATGCGAGCATACGATTTATCTCCATCAGCAGAATCTGCTCCACCTGCACATTGTGGATTTGGTGGGAGGTACATTTTCCTTTCTGCTTTCGGTAGGTGGCACATACGAAATGCTCCTGCTCGTGTGTCCATCCCCTTGCCCGGACTTGGTACAATTTCGCACCGCAGTCGGCGCAGAACAGCATTCCAGACAGGATAGGCATTTCGCCCATCGGCGTTTGTCTGCGTCTGCCATCACGGATTCGCTGCACAATTTCAAAGGTCTCTTGGTCAATAATGGCTTCGTGGGTGTTCTCAAAAATCACCCATTCGGACGGGTCGTTATTGACCTTTTTCTTTGATTTGTAGGATTTCTTCTGGGTCTTGAAGTTGACCGTGTGGCCCAGATACTCCATTTTCAGCAGAATATCCGCTACTGTGCGGGACTGCCAAGCGTAAATGTCCTCCGGCTCTCTGGCAGGGGTGTTGATGCCCATTCGGTGCAAGTGTACTGTGGGAACGGGTATCTGCTGCCGTGACAGCGCCTTGGCAATTTGGGATGGCCCCTTTCCAGCTACACACATTTTGAAGATGTCCCTAACCACAGCGGCTGCGACATCGTCCACGATCCAATGATGCTTATCGTCCGGGTCTTTCAAATACCCATAAGGAGGATTCGTGCATAGCGGCTTGCCGGACTCACCCTTGGCCTTGAACACCGCACGTATTTTCTTGCTCGTGTCCTTGGCATACCATTCGTTAGTAATGTTCGCATAAAGCAGGGTGTGGGTTTTACCCTGCTTTATCGACCAGATTGTAGTGGATAACCACATCCCGGCATTTCTGCCCGTCAATGACCTGCCGCTCGCCAATCTCAATGTAATTGATGAGCTCCAGCAGCATTTCACGGTCAAGCTGCTCGATGGACACATACTTCTTGATGCTCTGGAGGTACTGCTCGATATCTCGCTCATCCTGCGCAGTATCGGCAAGGCGTTTCTTGAGCTCCTGCACCAGAACCAGCTTTTCCACACGCTCGGCTTCATATTTGCCAATCAGATTTTTGAACACGGCTTCGGGAACACCGCCCAGCACCTTGTCCTCATAGAGCGCTTGCGTCAGCCGTTCCAGCTCCGCAAGGCGTTTTTCCGTGGCTTTGAGGGCTGTTTTATCGGCCTTCATCTGCTGTGCGCCCTGCTTTGCCTTGCTGTCCATCAGCTCCTGCCGCACCCTGTCCTCGTCCTCTAAAACTCGCTTGGCACGATGGCGAATATCGCCCAGCACCAGCTCTGCCAGTGGATTGAGATAAATAATGTGGGCGGAGCAGGCGCTTCTGCCACTTCTGGCATAGCTGCCACAGAAATAGGAAACATACTTGACCTTTCCCTTTTTCGGGTAGGTGTGGGTTTCCTGACTGTACCGCATTTTGAAACCGCAGTCCATGCAACGCAGCAGACCACCAAACAGGCTGATTTCACTTTCCTTGGTGGGGCGAGGCTTGTAATTTCTGGCTTCTACATCAAGGCAGGCGTTCCAAGTATCCATGTCGATGATTGGCTCATGGGTGTTCTCTACACGAATCCAATCCTCTTTGGGCTTGTCCACCTGCTTTTTGTTCTTGTAGGAGAGGGTGCCGCGCTTATTTTGCACCATGTGACCGATATAGACCTCGCTGCGCAGCATACTTTTTACCGTGACATCGTTCCAGCAATGATTGCGGTAGCCGCTGTCCTCCACGCCCTTTTGCTGATAATAATAATCTCTTGGCGGCAGGATGTGTTCCTCGTTGAGCTGCCGGGCAATTTTACGGAAGCCATCACCCCTTCTGCGGTAAGCGAACATCTTTCGCACCACCACGGCGGCGTATTCGTCTATGACAAATTTGTGTTTGTCGTCCGGGTGCGCCTTGTAGCCGTAGGGCACGTAGCAGCCAAGGTAATTACCCAGCTTGGCGTGGGTCTGCTTTACCGCCTTGATTTTTTTGCTGGTGTCTTTACTCTGGAACTCATTGAGAAGATTCCGAAACGGCATGATGTCGTTGTCGCTGTGCAGCGTGTCCACACCGTCATTGAGGGCGATAAACCGCACACCAATCATGGGGAACAGGTAATCGGTAAACTGCCCCACCTGAATGTAGTTGCGCCCGAAGCGGCTCAAATCCTTGACCAGTATCAGGTCGATTTTGCCGTCCTTGGCATCCTCAATCAGTCGGGTCACGCCGGGGCGGTCAAAGTTCGTGCCGCTGGCTCCGTCATCGCAGTAGATGGAATACTCATTCCAGCCCTGCTCCTCACAGTATCTTGTGAGCATCAATTTTTGGTTTTCTATACTCACGGATTCGCCTGCACGCTCATCATCCTTGCTGAGACGCACATAAATTCCTACCTTGTAATTTTGTTGGGCTTTTAACATAATCCCTCGCTTTCCGCAAGCCCAAACTGTCGGCAGTATGATCGACATCAGTATACCGTATATACTGCCGACAGTCTATGACTGAAACCACTGATTATTTAGGGCTTTTCTCTGCGTTTTTGACCGCTAACCGCTCAATGACCTGGTCAATATTCTTGCTGCCCTCGCAGGCGGTTGACAGACAAAAAGTTTCTTTTCCGATTTTGACCTCTCGGTATTCCTGCCCCTTGCTGTGGGCGCTGGCGGTTTTCCATAGGGTTCGGACAGGCAAACAGTCCAATTTGTGATCGCTTTCATTCGCCATATTCCAAAGTCTCCGCCAAAATTCTCGAAATGTTAGTTTCATATTCACTCCTCACATCCTCATGGAAAACCCGTGGTACTGCTCAAATTCCTCGTCCTGCTCATCGTCCACGGCATATTCCGCAGTGCGCTCCACCTTGCGCCCACGAGCCAGCATCCGCTGGATTTCCTCCTCGCTGTGGTGGACGGTTTCAAGGTGAAACCGGTTGTTATCGCTTACCGCCAAGGCTTCAAAAATGGAGGCAAGCCCGCAAACTGCATCGTCCAGCGTGGGTACAGGCTCGCCAAGCTCCCGCCAAGCGATGCGGCTGTCGAGATACTCCTTGCCGCCCATTGCGAAGTATTCCTCCATGCGCTCCCGCCTGAGCGTCTGGTCGAACAGCTTACTGTCACGGCAGGCATAGCCCTCCGGGGTGGTGTAGGTAATGTACTTGTGGCTCTCCTCCCATTTCACCTTGTAGCCGAGCATCTCCATATAGCGGACAAAATCGGCTCTATCGTAGCTCTGTTCCATGCAGTTTTTGATGGTTTTTCTCAGCTTCTTTTTCCATAAGGGAATGGCGAAGGGATCGGCTTTTACCTCGATGATGGACAGCCCATGCTGCTGGCAGAGCCTATTGGAAAACTCCTTGACCTGCGCCAGCTCCTTTGCTGACTGGTGAAATTTCTTGCCGTTTTCAAAATTGACACTGTTGAGGATGATGTGGTTGTGCTTATGGGCGGTGTTCATGTGGGTGGCTACCACCGCCTGAAAGCCCTGAAAATATCCCGCCAGCTCCAGCCCGATCTCATGGGCGGTTTCAAAATCCAGCTTGTCCTCCGGTGAGAATGCCTGCACGATGTGGTAGTAGCTGCGCCCGTCCGTCTTACGGAACTGCTTTTTTACCACATCAAATTCCTGCACCGCCGTCTGTGCCACACAGTTGACGCCGGTGATGAGCCTGTCCACTGTCTTTTCTTTATTGGTGACGTACTCCATAATTTCCTTTACGCCACGCGAGACAGCAACGAATTTAACACTTGCCACGTCCGCCGGTACACCTCCTCAAATGGCTCAAAGCCTACAAAGCGGATGCGCTCCTGCCTTGCCATTATGGTGAGCTGGTTGAGATTATTGCCCTGTCGCCGCAGCTCGGTGACCAGTTCTGCCAGCCCATCCAACACAATAATTTCCTTGTCCAGACAGCATTCCCGCACATAATCGCTGGGTGTGCGGTAGCTGGAAAGTGCTTTCTGCTGGATGATTTTCTTTTCCTCCGCCGATACTCTCACCCGAATAAATTCTTCACGCGCCATTCATTTTCCTCCATTCTTTTCGCTAAATTTTCCTTTTTGTTCCCATCGTTCCTACCCCCTCGGAGAGCAGGAGGGGCACACGGGGAGGACTGGCCCTCGCCCGTGAGATGCACCGTGAGCGCAGCGAGCCTGTCACTTTCGCAAAAGTGACGTGCATCATAAAGGGGTGCGGGCTTGCCCGCCTGCATTGTGGGCGGCGGGGCAATTGCCCCGCCGTACCACAAATGCGAAACTTGTCACTCCCAAAAGGGAGTTGAACGCAATTCCCCAGTTTCACGGTGATCATGGAACTACGCTCTATATTTGTATGCTGTCCTCCTCCATGCGCCAGTTGCGCTATGTTCGGTTTTTGGCAAAATAAAAAAGACCTACATAGCCAAGCGTTAAGCAAACAGAAACGGCAGTACATAAAATCAGTACCGCGAGGTTTGCTTAACCTCGAATATGTAAGTCCTTGCACAAAGGCATGCGCCTTAAAATATATGTTTTGCGATTAATTGTGAGGTTAAAATATTCAGTTGTGTAAGGAAAGGTTTTCCTTGTTTTCATATTAACAGAAAGAAAAAGAATTTGTCAAGAGGTGGAGTATAAAATCCTGTGCTTTTGGTAATAATATTAAGTTAAATCATTTGTGTTCTCAGGTGTGGTGTGCTTGTGGTCAGGATGAAAGTATGGTAAACTTTTTTATAGTTAAGGTGGTAATTTGCCTTGCATATCAAGAGAGAACTATCAATTATGCTCTACTGCGTGATAAATATCGAAACAGTATGATACAGAAACGAGATGGAAAATGAAAATTGAAATGGGTGAATCCCTGATCTATTCGTGGCTGCGTCACGAGAAACAGTGCCAGTTGGCACAAACCAACTGGAAGGCTTCGCAGTTTTGGGGGCTGGATCATTATGATGAACTGCAAACATTCCTGACTGAATTCGACCAATACTATCAAGAAAAATATCAGTACAATATATTTAAAAATAGCTCGCTGGAGCAGTTGCTTAAACAAGCTGAAATTGATGCCATAGGCATTTCTTTTTCAGAATCAGCACAAAGTATTTACGCTGTTGATATTGCTTATCACGAAGCCGGACTCAATTATGGAGATAAGGAAAAGACGCTGAGCAAAATTATTCAGAAGTGTGTACGTACCGCCTTGTGTTTATATGGCTTTTTTAATATTGCCACAGGTGAAATTATCTTTGCGTCACCTAAAATCAATCCGGCGATCGAGAAAGAGCTGAGTCCAATGTTTTCGGATTTAACACAACGATTCCGTCAGGTCGGGCTGGAATTTACAGCCGTTCTTTATTGTAATGAGACATTTTTCACAGAAGTCATGCAGCCTGTACTTGCAAAAGGAGCGAACGTTGCTGACACTTCAGAGTTGTTTTTACGGAGCATTCAAATGTATCAGCTATTCTCTGGGAATTCAGCATGCACTCCTCAGAAGACTGTAAAAAAACAAGTTATCGTGGCGGTACCGGCTTCTCAGCCCACAGTGCTTTCTCACGGGGACGGGAAAGCGATTGATAGAATTCCTAAGTGGGCCGTCAGTCCGGAGCAGAACAATTATCGGCTTATCCGAGCCTACTTTCAGTTGCTGGCGGAACGAGGACGGGTATATCGTCCGGAACTGGAGGTACGCTGCCAAGACCAGCTCAATCACCCCGATGTGTATGTTCGTGATTTTAAAGGGAACTTCGCTTCTATGAAAACAGATAAAGGGAAAAGTCATGGCAAAGTGTTTTTGGATGATGGGTACAATATTAGTATCTGGAGCGAGGTTGCTGCTGTTTTAGAAAAACACCGCTATTTATTTATTGAATAATGGTCATTCTTTTTTGCTTACCAGACTGCTGTCGCAACACAGGCGTATGATAAAAGAGGGGTGAGAAAATGCGATGTATGGATGTGCTTACCTATGGACTTGACGATGCAAAGTTGTCAACCATCGCTGCGGCGATGCCGTCCAAACAATGTCAGGTATACAATGCGGATTGCTTCACGGATTTGCTTGCAACCGCAGCATTTGCGATAATTGTGGATATCACACAGACCTCCGCAGACGATTTGTCAACATTGTTTGATTTTTACGCCGAGATAGGTGATTTTGCGGAAACAGTGATTCTGATTGGCGCCGCTACTGTTCCAATCGAACTAACAGGGAAAATCAAGTGTTTTTCAGATTTTGACGAGATGGCGGACAAACTCAAATATCTGCTATTGGCAGCACATCGCAGACAGAAAAAGAGCGAGAATTTCAGTGCTACATTGTCGAACGCTATTCTCATTTTGAGTCATATCCGAAACACACCCGGCATATCCACAAGAGCGTTATCAGATCAATTAGAAATATCTGTACGCTCCGTTCAACGATACATTGAAACGCTGCGGGTTGCTGGCGAATGGCTGGAGTACGACAGCGAGTTAAAGGGATGGAAATTAAGCGTTGGAAAATCAGTTCTGTGGGGAGACTTCTAAGGAAAGGGAATCGGCAATGGATTTAAGAAATAATTTATTTACTTATGCCACCAGCGAATTATCGCAAGATGCTTTTTTGTGCTGGATGCTGTCCTTTGCTATGCCCGAGTCCAAAGGGGATCATGCACTGCGCTCCTGTGCGGAACAGCTTTTGCGTATTGCAATTCCCGAATTGGTCGGAACGTCCGTCTGTGTGGATGAAATTTCTCGGCAAACAGACTCCATTGACGTGTTGATTACAGTAAACGGACGATACAAGCTCATCATTGAGGACAAGACCTATACCAGCGAACATAGTAACCAGCTTAGCCGATACTTACAGCATATAGAGGAAAAATTCCCGCAGTTTACTGTTTGCGGTGTCTACTATAAAACAGGCTTTCAAAGCGATTATACTACGGTACGAGATGCTGGGTATACAATCATTGACCGCAAGAAAATGATTTCCATTATGAAACCCTTTTCAGCGCAAATTACCAATCATATCTGGCAGGATTACTATGAATTTTTAGCAACTTTTGAAGCAGAAGCAGAGCAGTTTCGCACATTGCCCATTCATAAATGGGAGTGGCGGCAAATTAATGCTTTTTATGATAATTTGAAGCAAACTGGATTTTTAGAAGAATTAGGGGTCAGCGGAAACTACGGCTATGTCAGCAATCCAACTGGTGGATTTGATGGGATGTGGTTTGGTCAATGGGAACGATTTTCAATACTTGATGTAAGCTGTGAGCTATATTTACAGTTGCAATTTGTAGAAGGACAACTGCACATCTGCCTAAAGCTAAGCGCAGACAAAGATGCACTTACAGAAAAGCGGTTGACCGGGCGGATGCTGCGTGACCGTGTTGTGTATGGAAAGGCAGGAGAATATTTGTTTGAGAAGCATGGTTTCTTGCGTCCAGCGCGATTTGGCAATGGCAGAACCATGACGCTTGGCGAATATCGCAGCACGCCGGCGTTCGCCAATGACGCCTGTACTGCCATTCACGATGCCACTGCCGCATATTTTCGCATTCTTCAGGAGACCAAATTCGGAGGAAACACACAATGCTGTCTAAGGTAAAAGTCACACAAAAAGTTCCGTGCCGTATGCGCTATGATGATGTTTGGGGCAATGACAATGGCTTCATCAAGGTTGCGAAGGACGGTATGTGGGGATTTATCGACCAAAGCGGAAGTGAAATCATACCGCTCATTTATGATTCTGTGGGGCGGTTTCGCTGCGGCCTTGCCTGCGTGGAAAGATTCGGATTATTCGGAATCATTGATAGAACAGGGAACGAGATCATTCCTTGCGTTTATGAGGAGGAATTCGAATTCCGATCCGAAACCACATGGGCTAAGAGGAATGGAAGATATTTCTTAATTGACCAGTGCGGCGCACCCATCTGTGAGACGGCTTTTGATGATATCTGGTCTGGATTTGACGATTTGTGTGCAGTGGCAACGAACGGAAAATGGGGCATAATCTCTGAAATAACCGGCGAACTGCTGATCCCTCAAATTTACCAACAGGCATATCCCTTATACCACGGTCTAATAAGAGTAAAATTGCAAGGGCGATGGGGCTTCAGGACAAGAGATTTTGCCAATTATTTATACAGAAATCAAGGAAAGCGAGAGCGGTGTGATATGCGTTAAGAGAAAAGGCAAGTGGGGCATTTTTGAATTATCTGAAAGCAATGAGGAACAGCCAGATATGGGATGCTGAAGCACCGCTGTATCTGGCTGTTCCTGTTTTGATCATACTGCCTGTGGGCTTGCTGCTTAAATATTGTACCATTCTTTATGCGAACACCTCGTTTATGATATTGAGGAACGGGGTAAAATCGCTGTCCTGTTGATTGGCGCTGTCCACACCATTGTTGATGGCGATAAACCGAACATCAGCGCCGGGCAAGGCTACCTCGGTATAATAGCCTACCTTGAGGTAGTCTCTGCCCAGTCTGCTCATGTCCTTGACAATGACTGTACCGACCCTGCCCTCGTCCACAAGGGCCATAAGGCGCTGCCAATCCGGTCTGTCGAAGTTAGTCCCGGAATATCCATCGTCAACGAAAAAGGATGTGTTTGTGAAGCCATTATCGTCAGCGTACTTCTGGAGGATAGCCTTTTGGTTAATAATAGAATTGCTATCCCCTTGAAGTTCATCGTCACGGGAGAGGCGGCAATATAGGGCTGTGATTTTATCCGTTGCAATAGTGGAAGACTGTCTATTCAATTTTTTCATTATAAGCTCCTTTCCGACAGTCTTCAAACGGTACTATATATTCCCGTACTATTGCGAAGAAGTCAAGGTTATTTGGTCATCTTATTTTTGAACTTTATGATAACGGCACGGCCTACCAAACAGGCGCTTATGCAGCCGCAGCCGTGGTGGTCGTCTCCTGTGTTTCATCGTTCAGTATCATCCTTTTTACTTTATCGTAAAGGCGCTCTCTGGCCCGATCACTCTCAACGGAGACCACGGTGAAAATCGTATCACCGACCTGCATTTCAGTGACCCGGTACGGCTTGTTCTTTGTGAGGCTGCTCACATCCATAGCTGTCTCCTTTCTGCCCCTATAGGGCGGGTAAAATCTTTGGTGCTTTCCAAAGCGGAAAACGGCGTGGGGCTTCGTGTGAATTTTCGCATAAGTTTTAAGGGGAATAGCCCCTGCAGGACGCTACCCACAGGGGCCTCCCGGTAAATTAGGCGGTCATCTCCATGACCTTAATGGCTTCGGGACGAATCAACTTGCCATCGAGCAGTTCGTATGCCAGATAGCCAATCTGGTCAGTTTCAAAGAAACGCTCACGGAGGGTGCGGATGGTCATATGACAGCGATCCACCACCCAGAAGTAGCTGAATTCGCCAAATGCGATAGGCTTGGCCCCGGCTGCGGCAAAAGGCATATACTCGGAAATAACGACCCTCTTACCCAGAATGGTATCGTTGGTGTGATTCCAGATGTAGTTGCCGCCGTCATCCTTGAGGGTGCGGAGCGCCAGAGCAGTCTCGCTATTCATCATCCACACTGCATTTTTGCGATATTCCTTCCCAAGGGAGAAGAACAGCTTGACCACATCCTCGTAGGTGATAGCAGAAACGGTTACACCGACCTCTGCACCGCCATCAGCTGCGAGAATACCCGTAGGCATATCCACGCCGGTGCCGTTGATGAAGGCATCTTCCTCTGCGTGAGCAAAATCCTTCACCAGACGGTCAGTGAAGTAAGCCTCGAAGCGGGGGTAGTTATCGTGCATGAAAGATGCGTCCATCTGCATCACCACTGCCAGTTTGTGGTCGCTCAAGCCGTAGGTGGTGAAATCGTTGATGGCATCATACGCAGGAATGGCACCGCCCGGAGCCACCCAAGTAGCAGAGTCGGTATTTACCTTGGCAAGAACAGTGGACGGGCCGTTGGGCGCATACACATGGGTGCCAAGCTGACGGAACAAACTCTCTTCGGACAGTTTCTTGTCGAATTTTGTCTCAGAGGTAGCGGGCATTACATAGGCCCCGGTGACCTTTTTGCCGAGGTCAAGGTAGGTTTCGTGACCCTCGTTGCCACGCATATAGTTCCAGAAGTGATTGTGGTACTCCGGCTGATTGGTCGGAATGAAAGTCTCGTTAGTGAAAGTCATAATATTTTCCTCCTTAAATTCTGTTGGTAGGGTGAACGGTCAAACCAATGGCATTGCAGTAATCCGCCAGATCGGCGCAGTCCATCTCAAAGGACAGCGTATGTGCGCCTTCGCAGAGCAGATAAGGGGCCTTGGTGATGCTGAGAGAAATGCTCTCCGGGGAGTACACGGTTGCTTTGCCGTGCTTGTTGATTTGTTTTTCGATGTGTTCCTTAGTCGTTTTCATAAGAAAAACCTCCATAATGTTTGAATTAGGGTATATTACCCCTTTGAATACGCGATTTTGTGCGTGAGACCCCACGCCCGTTGTCCGGGCAAAAAAGGTGTAGAGATTTGACCCGCCCCTCCACGGGTATGGGGCCACGCACTGTGAATTAGCCGTAAATGACGGCGGGCTTCAAGCTAAGATGATGCTTTTTGTAGAAAGCCATAAATTCATCGTAGGACTTGAACTCGCTTTCCGTATGACCACCACGCAGCATAATGCTGTACTGCTTGGAAATGGTCACAGGGGCACCGTCTGTGGTGTAGAGAGTGATGGAATCGTGCTTGCGGAAATGCTCCTGCAAGAATTCCTTGGAAACCTTGTTAGCCATAATGTTTTCCTCCTTAATCGTTGGTGCAGGAACTGCATACATAGAGTCCCAGCTTGGTTTCGTTGATGTCCCGGCTGATGCAGCGCATCGTTTTACCGCAGAGCGGGCAGCGGACGCTGAATGCCGTGGCCGGGCGTTTGGTTTTGGCATAGAGCCTGTAGTGGTGAGGCACCAATTCCTCTAACCACAGTTCGCTCTGGGCCATGATGGACTTGCTCTCCGTTACCGGGAACATGGGCATTTTCTCTGTCCCCTCGGAGTCGCAGTCGATGAGCGGGTAATACTTGACTTCGGTCATGGCTTACACCGCCTGTCCGTCTGCATCGAAGAATTTTCCCTTGCAGAAGGCAAGCGCCTCCGCTTTCGTTCCGAAGAACACAGAGGAAAGGCCATACTGAACCTGCCAGATGTCCATGCTCTTGCTGCGGGATACCACTACGGGTGTGCCTTTCTTGGTCTGGAAAAGCATACAGCCCTCGTAGTCACCACGGGAGAAATCCTTGGCGTTGTAGTTGTTGATGTGCGGCTCAATGCCGTAGAAAACTCGGTTTTTCATTGCTTTTGGCTCCTTTCGGTAGATTTTTGATATTGGCTCACAGGGCGCTATACAATCATAGGCACCACCTCCTTTCAGCCTTGGGGCAATGTGGCAAGTAATTATGGTTGATTTGGAGATTTATTTTTCTATATAAAAAACCTATAATCATCTGCCACATTGCCCCAAGCCGTGTGATTATGTCAGCGGCGGGATGTCGGTGATGAGCCGATATCCGATGAGCAGTGTGGTTTTCTCGCCACCCCTCTTGGGTCGCTTGCGGACTACCTCGGCAAAAGCCTGTAGTCCCTGTTTGAAGTTTTTCATTCCCTCCGGGTAAGTGCCGTTCTCTTGGCACCATTCCTTATACCGGGCATAGACCCGTGCGGTCATGACCTCGGCGGTATCGTCAGCCACAAGGCTGTCCTCAAAGAACAGCGCCATCTTATCGCTGTCGTGCTGATAGCGCTCTGTGGCCTCCTTCACGGATTTCGGAAGGAACAGACCCTCACTCTGGAGCATTCGGTATCCCTCAAGCAGCCAGTTGAGGATGGCACTCTGCACATCTTCCTCTGCAAAACGGCGCTTCAGCGTGGTGTCACGGGAGTGTTCATCAAAATGCCTGTCAAAAGGGATAATGATGATGCGGTCACTGGAGAACAGGGTCATATCGTTGATGACCGGGAGGAAGTTGGTGTTGACGTAGATTTTGAACTGCGGCTGAAAGTCGAAGCTGTTCTCGTGGAGGTAACGGGCATTTAGGGTATCGTTGCCCGTCATGGCTTTGACTTTGGCGGCATCAAGCACCATGCCCTTGCTTGGCTCGGCGATATTTACGAAACGTACTCCTGCCAGACGAGCTACATCCTCATTGGGCTGTGAGCCATTGGTGCTGTTTTTTATGGCAAGGGTCTCTGGGCGGGATGCACAGCCGTAATCTCCGAGTACCTTCAGTACGCTCTCGCAGAGGGTGCCTTTGCCGTTGCGGGTGGTGACTCCGTAGAGGATGGTCATACATTCGTGTCGGGTGTCCCCGGTAAGACCGTAGCCGAGGATTTTCTGCAGGAACTTTGCACGGTCAGCATCTCCGCTCATGATTTCGTCAATGTAGCTGGCGAAGCGCCCGGAGTAGGCTGTGGGGTCATATACCACAGGACTTTTCTTCGTGAGAAGGTCGGTGCTGCGATGTTCGGTGAACTCCCCGGTATCGATATGGAGGGTGCCGTTCTTGCAGTTGAAAATGTAGATATCCGCATCAAAACTGCCGTAGGAAATGGGATGATGCACTTGTGCGTCCTTGAGGATATTGACCCGGTTGGAATGGCTCTGCCAACGGCTGGCGTATTTCATATAGGACTTGCGCTTATCCTCATCCTTGATTTCAAGTGCGAAGGTGTACATGAGGTTTGCCAGATCCATGCAGTATTTCATAGCACGGAGGTTGCCTGTGTCCTTATTCCAGATGCCGTTCTCGTAGTAAAACCACATTTTTCTCTCCGGCACATAGCGCAGGCGGTCTTGGAAGAAGTCTGCGAAGATGTGTCCTGCGCCGATGTCGTTCCACGGGTACTTGGAGGAGTCCATTGGGTCAAGTTCCTTCAGCCGATCCACACCGAAGTCCTCGGCGGCGGAGCGTGGGATGATAGGCTTGTAATAGTCGGTCATACGAACCACCATCTTATTGATGACGGTGTTGCCGTAGGTGTCGGCCCCACGGAGGCTGTCCCACTTTTCACGCATCAAGCAGGACTGACGGAACAGCCTGTCCATCTGCGCCTTGTCACCGCTGCACCAGAATGCCAGAATGGAAACCAGTGCGGCATCCGCCTCGCTTTGGCTCTTGTACCCGGTGATGTCCCCGTTCCACAGGCGGGAGAACTTTTCTCCGTTCTTGGATGCGGCAGCTTTGCAGATGACCTCATCATCGCTGAGGTAACTTTCGCCGGGAGCAGCCACCGCGGGTGTAGGCGGTGTGGGACGGCGCATATAGGTATCGAGCAGCCATGTGAGCGCATCCGCCGTTTCGGTCACAGGGGCCTCGCTGATGGCATTCCCGGTGATGGTAAGGAAACGATTGGTGTGGCCGGGGATGTAGACTTCGATGTTGCCCTTTTTGATGTAGTAGGTCTGGGTATCGTAGACGAAGCCGCTCGGCAGCAGACAGAAGATGCGGATGCCTTCGCCGGAGGGACTGATTTCGATGTAGGTCACCTTGAAGCGGTCTACGATCTCCTGCGCCCACGAGAGCAGTTTGCCATCCACGATGCAGTGGTCGAGGTCGATACCCACAATCTTGTCGCTGACCCGGATGCCGATGCCGTCATAGCCTGTTGCGGATGCCGCAGTATCGAAGGCTACGAATGTGGTAGGGTCATCCACATTGGCTTTGCGTTTTGTGCCGGACATATACGGCACCTTGGTCTGGCTGCCGTCCCGCAGTTCGTATCTCCAGTTACAGAACTGGCCGTTGTCCTTTAGGTACTGCGGTATTTTTTCAAATTGAACTTGCACTGTGTGTGCCTCCTTTCAGTTAATTGCCCCTTACACTTCCAAATGGAAACGAGGAGTGCGTTTTGACGAAAATTACGGAAATTTTTTTGAGGAATTTTCTTCTCTTCACTTACTACCGAAAATTCAACCCCCTCGGTACAAGCCGAAAAAGTCAACCCCCTCGGTACAAGCCGAAAAAGTCAACCCCCACTATCCACTGGACACGGAGACGGCGTTTCGGAAAAAGTCTCGGAGATTTTTTCTCCTTCCACTTTCCAATGGACACGAGATTGCCGTTTGGCCCATAAATCAGAGAATTTTTCTTCCTCTGTTTACTTGGGGAAAATGTCACCCCCCGGCGGATGTGGCTTCTGCTCCTTACACCACCAAATGGAAACGAGAAGTGCGTTTCGGAAAAAATCCCGGAAACTTTTTGAAGAATTTTTCTCTTCACTCACTACCGAGAAATTCAACCCCTCTGCCTATAAGCGAAAATCCCGCAGGAATCGAACCCCCTCTGTGGGAATTTTCCTTCCTATCTTTCTAAGGGGATTCCATTGGGCGTTTTCCGGGTATTGAGAAAAAACTTGAAATTTCCTCTCCTCACTACCCTTTGGAGATTGCGGGGCCGTTTTGACGAAGGTTTTGAAAAATTTTTCTCTTCACTTCACCACTGCGGAATAAATGCACCAATGGCCGAAAACTTTTGAAAATTCCCTCGTTTCATATCACTACCGAGGAATGAAAATGCATTTTTTCAAAGCCGAGACAAATTTTTCTTCCTCCAGTACAAGCCGGAAAAGTCAACCCTCTGCTTTACCACTGGAGACGGTTTGTGATTTTGAGCGGGAAAAAGGCAAAAAAAACAAGCCGAAGCACCTTAATGGCACTCCGGCAGATTGCGGATACATTATAATTAGAAGAAATGTTACAAAGTTTTTCTGGGTGGGTAATTGAAAATTTCACTTTTGCGTGATATAATAGATGGTATAGGACAAGGAGGTCGAAACATGGCTGTTAGTTATAAAAAGTTACTGCATATGCTGATTGATAAAGATATGACCATTGCCGACCTGCAGAAGCAGGCTGGCTACAGTGCAAATATTTCCACCCGTCTGCGAAACGATACCTATATTTCTTTGGAGTCCGTGGAGAAGATTTGCCGGGTCTTGAATTGCAAGATGGATGATATTATAGAATTTTTGCCGGAGGGCAAGAACGGAGGAAAAGATAATGCCTAACCTATCCCAAGTGAAGCGTGAACGCATGATGGCGTTCTTGCAGAAAATCAAGGATGAGCATCGTGAGGATGACGATATCCTTATTGCCCTCGGTGAAATCGAAAGCGAACTTACCGCCAAGAAATATGGACTGGTATGGGAGCAGCACGAAGAGGCCGTGGATGTGATGATGCGTGACAATATCCCGGTATTTACCGAGGATATGGACAGAGAAATTACCGCCGCCGCAGGTGGGGTCTATAATTTTATTCTCGAAGGTGACAATCTGCACTCCCTCCGTCTGCTTGAAAAGACCCATACTGGAAAAATTGATGTCATCTATATAGATCCGCCCTACAACACAGGAGGAAAAAATGACTTCATTTACGACGATTGCCGGATTGATTCGACTGACAGTTTTCGTCACAGCAAATGGTGTTCATTTATTAGTAGGCGATTACAAATTGCCAGACGGCTACTATCGGAACGCGGTTTGATTTTTATCAGCATTGATGATAATGAGTATGCAAATCTTAAACTGATCTGCGATTCAATCTTTGGAGAAAACAATTTTGTCACTACCTGCGTGTGGCAAAAAATCCATAGCATTAAGAACGATGCTAAATACCTTTCCGTAAACCACGATTATGTGCTCATTTATGCAAAACAAATAGAAAGCGTACATATCAATCTTCTCGGAAGAACTGAAGAAATGAATGCACGTTACAAAAATCCTGATAACGATCCGCGCGGAGTGTGGCAATCTGGTGATTTGGTTGCAAATGAAACTCGTGTAAACGGTAATTATGACGTTATTGGGCCTACAGGCACTGTATTCAACGTCCCAGATGGTAAGCATTGGGTGTATTCCGAAGAAAATATGAGAGAATTGATTGCTGACAACAGAATATGGTTTGGAAAAAACGGCACATCATTCCCAAGAAAAAAGCGCTTTTTATCTGAAGTGCAATCTGGGCGCACGCCAGATACATGGTGGCGGAACGAAGAGGTTGGACACAATCAAGAAGGAGCCCGTGATTTGAAAAAGATTCTGGGTACTGTTGCACTTAACAATCCTAAACCTGTCCGACTCATAAACCGAGTGCTCCAGATTGCTTCGCAGCCTAATAGTATTATATTAGACTTCTTTGCTGGGTCGGGTACTACAGCACAAGCAGTTATGGAATTAAATATCGTTGACGGAGGCAATCGCAGTTTCATCCTCTGCACCAATAATGAAAACGGCATCTGCGAAAATGTTACCTATCCCCGTGTGAAAACGGTTATCACAGGAAAGCGCACCGATGGCAGCGAGTACTCCAAGGGTATCCTTGCGAATGTGAAATATTACCGCACCGATTTCGTTTCAAAGGATGAGGAGTATCTCTCCGATGCACTTCTGGAGCATATTGCGGAAATGGTGCAGCTTGAACATGGCGTGAAGATTGATGGCAGCCGCTATCTCATTGTGATGGACGATGATGAGGCTGATGCGCTTCTGGCCCATTGGGAGGACTACCCGGATGTACAGGCTCTGTATGTGTCCCGAAATGTACTGTTCACAACGGAGCAGAACGCTCTGCTTGCCGGAACAGAAATTCATATTATCCCGGATTACTATTTTAATTTTGAACTGAAGGAGGTAGGCGAAACATGGTAAACGGCATTGCAATCGACCTGTTCGATTTCCAAGAAAAAGCGGTCATTAAGCTGCTCGATATCGTATCCGATAGCCGTAGCAAGCAGACTGTGACTATCAAATCGCCTACAGGCTCCGGCAAGACCATTATGCTGATTGACTTCATTGAGGAATATCTCACGAAAGTCAACAGCCAGACTGCCTTCATCTGGCTCTGCCCCGGAAAGGGCGATCTGGAGGAGCAGAGCCGCCAGAAGATGCGCAAATTCGCTCCCCACCGCCACACGCAGAATCTCTTTGACGCACTGCAGGCGGGATTCGATGCAGAAAGCACCACCTTTATCAATTGGGAGTTGGTGACGAAAAAAGGCAACACCGCTATCCGTGACAGCGAGCGCAAAAACCTCTTTGACCGCCTTGCGGACGCACACCGGGCCGGAACGGAATTCATTGTGATTATCGATGAGGAGCATTCCAATAATACGGCGAAGGCCAAGAGCATCATTGACGCTTTCTCCGCTCGGAATATCATTCGTGTAAGCGCTACTGCCGTGGAAAATAAGCGTTACGAATATTTTGAGATAGACGAGGTCGATGTTATCGGAGAGGGCCTTATCACAAAGGCGCTCTATGTCAATGAGGGTCTTACGGACGGCATGGAGGTCGCAAACGATTATGACGCTTTGCTCGACCTTGCTGATGCAAAGCGCAAGAGCATCGCTGCCCGGTACAAAGAACTCGGCAAAGGCATCCGTCCTCTCGTGCTGATTCAGTTCCCCAACGGACAGCCGGAAACCATCCGTGCCGTTGAGCGAAAATTGGAGAGCATGGGCTACACCTACGATAATGGTATGGTGAGTATCTGGATGAGTGAGGACAAGCGTGACCTGCCGGAAAACCTCACCGACAACGATGCCACACCCGTATTCCTGCTTATGAAACAGGCCATCAGCACTGGCTGGGACTGCCCTCGTGCAAAAATCCTCGTCAAGCTGCGTGAAGGCATGAGCGAAAGTTTTGAAATCCAGACCATTGGCCGTATCCGCCGTATGCCGGAGGCGAAGCATTACGAGGATGACCTTCTGGACTTCTGCTTCGTGTATACCTTCGATGAAAAATATAAAGCGGGTCTGCTTTCCGAGGTGGACAAGGCATACGAGACCCGCAGACTGTTCCTCAAGGATAAATGCAAGACCTTCACTCTGGAAAAGCAAATCCGTGACCTCGATTTTGATGGTCTGGGCGAGCGTGAGGTGCTGATAAAAATCCACGAGGCTCTGGTGAACAAATATAAACTCGGCAGCGATAAGAAAATGAACAAGATGCTGCTCCAAGATGCCGGGTACATCTTTGGTGCCGAAATCCACGGACAGGCTCTGCAGGGGCAGTTCGTCCGTACCTCTTCCGTTGCCGAAGGCCATAACTATATTACCACTCACAAGCGTGTGGATACCCATAAGCACGGTATCTATCTCATGCACAGCGTGGACGCTATCAAATCCGCTATCGGTATGGCCCAGAACAAAGTAAAAACCATTCTGGAGCGCCTATTCCGTAAAGGCGGCAATCCGACAAGAAAGCTGATTGCATTGGAAACTGCCGAATTCTACGCTTTTGTTATCAATAATCAGCACAAACTGAAAGAGGAATTCCGTGAGGTTACGGCGCAGATGGCGCAGCAGATGAGTTTGTATCTCCATCCGAAGACCAGTGTGTTCCGTATCCCGGAGCAGGATTTCTTCAAGTATGACCCCGGCGTTAAGAGCGAGGTCGAATATCTCTCCAACGCCTATCATGAATACACCTCCGGCTTTGCCACAAATCTTGTTCGCAGCACCTGCGAAATGCTGTTTGAGCAATATAGCGAAGGCAGGGATGATATCGAGTGGGTCTACAAAAACGGCGATACCGGGCAACAGTACTTCTCCATCGTATATGTGGACGGCATCCAGAAGCAGTGGCTTTTCTATGCTGACTACATCGTGAAGAAGAAGGACGGCACCATTTGGGTCATCGAGACCAAAGGCGGCGAAAGCCACGGGGCCAATAAAAACATCGATGCACAGATTGAAAATAAATTCAATGCATTTAAGGCGTATGCTGCCGATAAGGGTCTGCATTGGGGATTTGTGCGAGACAAAGACAATCAGCTTTATATCAATAATACAGAATTTGCCATCGATATGGCAGATGAACATTGGGTGCCATTAGCGCAGGAATTTTAGTTCCATATAAAACCTGCAGGCTTGAGACCACACCGGGATTTTCCTCGATGTGGTCTTTTTTTGTCTGTGCGAGGGTGACTCATGGAGCCGGAAATAATGCGGTTTCGGCCCCATTTGCCATAAATATCGAGAAAGGAGGATTTTTCATTATGAGCAGAGAGGAGGTTTTTCCAATGGCGCATTTACGGGCATTCAGCTACAAAACTAACGGAGGCTACTGATTATGGCGAGAAAATTAGATGCGGAGCGTATCGAACAGGCTCGTCATCAATCACAGCGGACTGACCGCCGGGAGCAGGAAAAACAGCACATCCGGGAGACCATCGAAAGGAACAGAAAAGGCGAACGCAAGGTTACCGTCATCATGCCGGAGCGAAAGGAATATGCGTACCAAGAGGCCGCAAAAGTCCGTGTGGCGGCATATTGTCGTGTCAGCACCGCTGAAGAGGCACAGGCTGGCAGCTTTGAAATGCAGGTGCAGCATTTCACGTCCGAGATAGAAAGCAATCCCATGTATGAGATGGTAAAAATCTATACGGACGAGGGCATATCCGGCACTTCGGTAGATAAGCGCAAAGGCTTTCTGGAGATGATCGAGGATGCGAAAGCGGGTAAAATTGACCTCATTCTCACGAAGAGTATCAGTCGCTTCGGCAGAAACATTGTCGATATACTGACCACGCTGCGTGAGCTGAGTGACCTCCCGTCTCCTGTGGCGGTCAATTTTGAATCGGAGGGTATCAACACCAGTGACGGCAAAAACAGGCTGATAATCTCCATCCTGTCGGCTTTGGCTGAATTGGAGAGTCAGCAGAAAAGTATCGCCATCAAGGAAGGTATCCGCTACCGAATGCAGGAGGGACTGTACAAGTTCACTGTTCGGAACACCATTGGCTATTACCGAGACTACACGGGCCGGGTAAAAATCGAGCCTGCGGAGGCGGAGATAGTCCACTACATTTACGACAGCTTTGTGGAGGGCGCATCGGTGCAGGAAATCGCTGATGCCCTTACGAAGCAAGGAATTCGCTCTCCCAAGGGAATGGAGAGATGGAATTCAAGCACAATCCGCAGCATCCTCAAGAACGAGAAATACTGCGGTGATGTCCTGTATCAGAAAACATACACGAAGGACTACCTTACCCATAAATCTGTGAAAAACCGGGATGTGCTGCCGCAGTATCACTGGGAGAATGACCACCCGGCAATCATCAAGCGTGAGCAGTGGGATAAGGTACAGATACTCCTTGCCACCAAGCAGGGCCGGGGCCACAGGCAGATTGGTGAAATCAAAAAGAAATTTACCGTTGCCCGAGTGAAAACTGGTGTGCTACGTGGCTATTTCCTTCTGGATGCGAACTGGACGAAGGACGAAAGAGAACAATTCATAAAAATCATTGAGAGCGTCAATGACCTCGAAAACGAGTAGACGCAGAAAGGACAATTACTATGGCTATCAATTTTAAGGAAATCAACCTGTCTGTTATCGACATCACCACCAACGCTGCCCCGGACATCTTCATCAACCAGAAGGGCATCACCTTCACCAAGCGTGTTCTGGAGGATTTGAACTACCCGCAGAATGTGCAGTACTGCATGGATGCGGAGAAGAAGGTCTTTGCCATCCGTGTTTGCAAGAGCAACGAGGCAAAGGCTACGGCGTTCTCCAAGCCTCGTGGGGAGCAGACGGCAACGCTGTCCTGCAACAACAAGAATATCCACGATGTGATTACACACATGATTCCGGGCTACGATTCCACCAAGCGTTACAAGGTGAGCGGCTATTTGGATGCGGAAAGCCGTGTCCTGTACTTCGATATGACCGAGGCAGAGGTCTCCATGTTCCGAGCGTCCGATAAGGCCGAGTAAATAAGGACGGCCACACCCAATGACAGCTTGTTTGCGGGTGTGGCTGTTTTTACGCAGAAAAAGACCACACAGCGGGTGATTACCCTACCATGTGGTCTTATTTCGTTTGGCACCGTTTGAAGACGTCACTCAAAAATTACTGTTTTCGGTAAATCCCTAAGTGAACGCTCCAAAGGTTCTCTTTTTTTTGATTCAAAGAGATGAATCTTAGCCGTTTCTTTGGGGAACAATGCTATATGGGGAAATAGCACAAAAAACAGGGGTAGCATAAGGCTTGTTTTATCACTAATTGTGCAAAGCGACGAAATGATTTGAGAAATAATATTTCTTGCATAAACGTATTGACGAAATAAAGCAATCGTATTATAGTATAGACGAGGGGATGAAATAAAATTTTATATAAAGAAGGAGCAGTAATATATGATTTACACAGTAACATTTAATCCGGCTCTCGATTATGTCGTAAAAGTAGATCACTTCACACTGGGAACCGTTAACAGAACCGAGCAGGAAGATATTTACTGCGGAGGGAAGGGGCTGAACGTATCAACCGTTCTGGCTACTCTGGGATACGGGAATACTGCGTTAGGCTTTGTCGCTGGATTTACCGGAGACGAGATTGAACGCAGAGTGGAAAATCTGGGATTTCGAAGTGATTTTATTCATGTTGAACAAGGAATGTCCAGAATCAATGTAAAGCTCAAATCCGGTGAAGAGACAGAAATTAACGGAAGCGGACCAAAGATCACGAAAAAAGATGTGGAAAAGCTCTATGAAAAGCTTGACTGTCTTACAAAAGGGGACGTTCTGATTTTATCAGGAAGTATTCCTGCATCACTGAATGATGATATTTATGAACGGATCATGGAGTATTTGGATAAAAGGGAGATCCGCATTGTGGTTGATGCGACCCGGGATTTACTTTCAAACGTGCTTTATTATCATCCGTTTCTGATAAAGCCCAACAATCACGAACTAGGGGAGATGTTCGGTGTAACGCTTAAAAGTGTTGATGAAATTATCCATTATGGAAAACTCCTTCAGGAAAAGGGTGCTGAAAATGTACTGGTTTCCATGGCAGGAGACGGTGCAGTTCTGATTACTGAAAAGGGAGAGGTCTTTACGATGGGAGTACCCTCCGGAACTGTGAAAAACTCTGTTGGAGCCGGAGATTCCATGGTAGCTGGCTTTGTTGCAGGATACCTGGAAAACGGCAGTTATGAACATGCTCTGCGTCTTGGAAGCGCCGCTGGAAGTGCCACCGCATTTTCCGATGGCCTTGCAGGGAAAGAAGATATCAGAAAGCTTTACGATGAATTATTAAAGGAGGGGTTTTGATGAAGATTACAGACTTACTGAAAAAAGAAAGTGTGGAGCTTGGGGTTCATGTTTCCAGTAAGGAAGGAGCCATCGATCGTTTGGTGGATTTAATGGATGCTGCCGGAAGACTGCGGGACAAAGCAGCCTATAAGGAGGGCATTCTGGCAAGAGAGGCACTTGGCAGCACGGCGGTGGGAGATGGTATTGCCATTCCCCATGCGAAGGTAGGGGCAGTAAAAGAGCCGGGTCTTGCAGCAATTGTAGTGCCGGACGGAGTGGATTATGACGCGTATGACGGTTCCCTGTCCACGATTATTTTTATGATTGCAGCACCAGATGGAGAGGCCGATGTTCATCTGGAGGCACTGTCTAAATTATCGACTCTGCTAATGGATCCTGATTTTAAGGAATCTTTGATTCATGCAGGTTCAAAGGAAGAGTTTCTGCGCCTGATTGATGAAAAAGAAGCTGGCAAAACAGCAAAACCAAAAGAAGTTAAGAGCGGCTATCGTGTTCTGGCAGTAACAGCCTGCCCCACAGGAATTGCGCATACCTTTATGGCAGCTGAAAACCTGGAACAGAAGGGTAAAAAGTTAGGGATTCCTCTTAAAGCAGAAACAAACGGCGCAGAGGGGATTGGAAATGCACTGACAAAGGACGAAATCGCTGCAGCTGACGGTATTATTATTGCAGCAGATAAGAATGTGGATATGTCCCGTTTTGACGGGAAACGTGTTGTGGTAGCCACCGTTTCTGAAGGAATTCAAAAAGGTGAGGAACTGATCAAACGTGCAGTGAGCAGTGAAACTCCAGTTTACCACTATAGCGGTTCTGCAGCTTCCGGAGAAGATACAAGACAAGAGGGTGTGGGTCGTTCTGTTTACAAGCATTTAATGAACGGCGTTTCTCATATGCTTCCCTTTGTTATAGGCGGCGGTATCTTAATCGCACTTGCATTCCTGTTTGATGATTATTCCATTGACCCTTCCAATTTCGGTAAAAATACACCGCTTGCGGCTTATTTAAAGACAATCGGAGAGCAGGCATTTGGAATGATGCTCCCGGTTCTGGCAGGATATATTGCCATGAGTATTGCTGACCGTCCTGGTCTGGCTGTTGGTTTTGTGGGTGGTTTGATTGCTAAAATGGGAGCCACCTTCGCAAATCCTGGCGGCGGAAGCGTAAACTCCGGTTTCCTTGGAGCATTGCTTGCTGGTTTTATCGGTGGATATATTGTTCTGTTTTTAAAGAGTGCATTTAAAAAGCTTCCAAAATCCTTAGAGGGAATTAAACCGGTTCTTCTTTATCCGCTGATCGGTATCCTCCTTGTTTCCATTGTGACCACATTTATCAATCCGTTTGTGGGAGCGATTAATGACGGACTGACCGGTCTGTTAAACGGTATGGGCGGAACAAGTAAAATTATACTTGGAGCAGTTGTTGGCGGCATGATGTCAGTGGATATGGGCGGTCCGGTTAATAAGGCAGCCTACGTCTTTGGTACGGCACAGCTGGCTGAAGGAAACTTTGATATTATGGCAGCAGTTATGGCAGGCGGTATGGTTCCGCCTATTGCGATCGCACTGTGCACCACATTCTTTAAAAAGAAATTTACAGATAAAGAGCGTCAGTCCGGTCTTGTAAACTATATCATGGGACTGTCCTTTATCTCTGAGGGTGCAATTCCTTTTGCAGCAGCGGATCCTCTTCGTGTGATTCCCTCCTGTATGATCGGCTCTGCTGTAGCAGGCGGACTTTCCATGGCACTTGGATGTACCTTAAGAGCACCTCACGGCGGAATCTTTGTTCTTCCTACAATCGGCAATCCATTTGGTTATCTGATTGCAATTATTGTCGGCTCTTTTGCAGGCTGCCTGGTTCTTGCAGCATTAAAGAAAAACATTCAGTCTGAATTATAGTAGTGTACAAATGCCCCTGTCAGTACGACGGGGGCATTTGACTTTCTGCCATAACGTTATCTAAATTCCGGTTTACCTGAACAGCAGGAAGGCTTTCCGGAGCTGCTTTTCGAATCTTGTACCAGTTTACGGTTGTAAAGACGGCAATCATCAGAAAAGCAAATGCCAGGATTAACCCGATTGCCCAGTATCTGTAATGTTTATTCATAATAGACTCCTGTTTTATTATTTGGGATATTGAAAGTATGGACGGATAAAGGCCTGATATACGAAAAAGTGCGAAAAGTGTTGATAAAAATCCAGACAGGAAGTACAATTTTTATATAGTACTGCAGCCAGGAGGTATAACATGTATAAAAGCTGTATATTTGATTTAGACGGAACCATCATTGACACAATCCAGTCCATGACTCACAGCATCAGTCTGACTATGGGAGAATTTGGCTATGCTCCCATTGACGAAGCCCATACCAAAAAATTTGTAGGAGATGGATACCGCAAGCTGGTGGAGCGGGCGCTTTTATATTCAGGAGATAACCAGCTGATTCATTATGAGGAGGCACTGCTGGTCTATGAAAAGACCTTCCAGGAAAACTGCCTTTATAAGGTGAAGGCATATGACGGTATGCCAGAGTTATTAAAGAATCTGAAAGCAAAGGGGATTAAATTAGGTGTGCTGACCAATAAAGGACACGACCGGGCAGTTGAATGTGTGGAGAGTGTTTATGGGAAAAACTTTTTTGACCAGATTATTGGGGAAGGAAATGGAATAAAGGTAAAACCTGATCCGGCCGGAGCACTTTTAATGGCAGAACGTTTTTCACTGCAGCCATCGTCCTGTCTGTATTTTGGTGATACCAATACGGATATGAAGACAGGCAGAAATGCAGGAATGGATACGGTAGGAGTGACTTGGGGATTTCGGGACAGGCAGGAGCTGGAAGCATTTGAACCCAGATATATCATCAGCCATCCCAGAGAGATTGAACATGTTTTTGAATAAAAATCCGAAATGATGGAAAATTAAGGGGAGATACGTAAATGGATCTCTTCTTTTTTTGCGAAGAGGATGGAGGAAACATGGCAAATTCAAAATATTTAAAGTGGGGTTTGGTTATCATAGCTTCGGTCTGGGCTTCTTTAATCGGAACAATGATTGGATATGCATGGAATATCACTCATATGCCTCAAAAACTGCCGGAAGTGGAAATGCCTAAATTTCAAAACACCAATATCAGCATTGAGACCCAGGAGAAGATGGAGGGATATTGGACTGTTGCCGTATTTGGAGTGGATTCCAGAGACGGGACCTTGGGAAAAGGAACCAGATCTGACATGCAGATGCTGTTTAATATAAACCTGGGAACAGGGGAAATAAGAGCGGTTTCCGTTTATCGGGATACTTATTTAAAAGTAAATGATAAGGGGCGGTTTGATAAGATTAATGAAGCCTACTTCAGCGGAGGTCCCGCACAGGCTCTGGAGGCACTGACGGATAATCTGGATATTAATATTGATGATTATGCTTCTTTTACCTGGAAAGCGGTTGCTGATGCCATTAATATTCTGGGTGGAATCGATGTGGATATCAGCCACGATGAGTTCCGGTTAATCAATGGATTTATCACAGAGACTGTGGAATCAACAGGTGTGGGATCCCATCATTTAAAGAAGGAAGGTCCCAACCATTTAGACGGAGTTCAGGCAGTTGCTTATGCCAGACTTAGAAAAATGGATACGGATTTTAAACGGACAGAGAGACAGAGAGAGGTTGCCAATCTGGCACTGAAAAAAGCCAGGGAGGCTGATTTACCGACCTTAAACCGGCTGGCCAATGCCGTACTGCCCCAGATTTCCACTAGTATAGGTATGAAAGATATAATCCCGATTATGAAAAACATTAAGAGATTTCATTTGACGGAAAATCAGGGGTTTCCCACTAAAATGATTGATGCTAAAATTAATAAGAGAGATTGTGTCGTACCGGTTACTCTGGAGGACAACGTGAAATGCCTTCATCAGTTTTTATTTGATGAGGATCAGTATGAGCCTTCGGAGCTTGTGAAAAAGACAAGCCGGCAGATTCAGGTAAATGTTAAAAATAAGAAGTAATTTTACTGACAGGATGTTAAAAACTTACCTTTTCCTTTAGAAAGAAATGTGCTATACTATGCTGATGAATCAGCCGTAAGAAAGGAAAGGCAGCAACACAATCATGGATAAAAAACGAAAAAAACGTTTTAAGTGGAATATAAGCCAGACCCAGTATCTGGCTTACGGTTTCTTAGGTATTATTTTAGCAGGAGCGCTTCTTTTAATGCTCCCTTTTTCCAGCAAGGATGGACAGTCAGAGAATTTTATTAATTGCCTGTTTACGGCCACCAGTGCTACCTGTGTAACAGGGTTGGTTGTCAGGGATACATGGACTCAGTGGACGCTTTTTGGTCAGATTGTGATCATGACCCTGATACAGATCGGAGGACTTGGTTTTGTTACGGTGGGAGTTTTTATTTCCATTGTACTGAGACGCAAAATCGGCCTGAAAGAACGGGGACTTTTACAGGAAAGTGTGAATACTCTTCAGATTGGAGGAGTGGTAAGGCTTGCAAAAAGGATTATAAAAGGTACCTTTTTGTTTGAGAGCGCAGGAGCGATTTTATTATCAATCCGGTTTGTTCCCCAGTATGGAATTTTAAGAGGCGTTTTTTATGGTATTTTTCATTCCGTATCTGCGTTCTGCAATGCGGGGTTTGACTTAATGGGACATATAGAACCTTATAATTCGTTTGTATCATACTACGATGACTGGCTGGTTAATCTGGTCATTATGTCCCTGATTATTATTGGAGGTATTGGTTTTATCGTATGGGATGATATTTATAAGAACCGGTTACATTTCAATAAATATATGCTTCATACCAAAATTGTACTGGTTACAACCGTTACCCTTGTATTTGGCGGAGGACTCCTGTTCTATTTGCTTGAGAGAAACAATCTCTTAGTGGGAATGAACGCAAGTGGTCAGATACTGACTTCCCTGTTCAGCTCTGTAACGGCCAGAACGGCAGGCTTTAATACTACGGATACCCATGCTTTGACCGATGGCAGTAAGCTTCTTACCATCATTCTTATGTTTATTGGTGGAAGCCCGGGTTCTACTGCCGGAGGTATTAAGACCACAACCTTATTTGTACTTCTTATGTGTGTTCATTCCAATATCAAACAGTCTTATGGAGTTAATGTATTTGGAAGGCGTCTGCAGGAGGAGGCCATAAAAAGGGCAGGAACCATTTTAACAATCAATCTGTTTCTTGCACTTGCCGCATCTCTGGTGATTATGGCTAATCAGTCTCTGGGCTTTTCTGATATCCTGTTTGAGACGTTTTCGGCTATAGGAACGGTCGGCATGACCACCGGTATAACCAGAGATCTAGGTACATTTTCCAGAGTTGTTATCATTTTACTCATGTACTGCGGAAGAATCGGCAGCCTTTCGTTTGCACTTGCATTTGTACAAAATCATAAAATAGCTCATGTGGAACAACCCGCAGAAGCGATTAACGTAGGATAAAGAAAAGGAGTATATTCATGAAATCAATTTTAATTATTGGCCTTGGCAGGTTTGGGCATCATCTTTGCATCAATATGGCAAGTCTGGGCAATGATGTTATGATCGTAGATCAGAAGGAAGAGTGCTTAGAGGATTTACTTCCCTATGTGACAAGTGCAAAGATCGGTGACTGTACCAACGAAACCGTGTTAAGAAGTCTTGGTATTTCCAACTTTGATATCTGCTTTGTATGTATTGGCACCAACTTCCAAAGCAGCCTTGAAATCACCAGTCTGGTGAAGGAACTGGGAGGCAGACGGGTAATCAGTAAGGCGAACAGGGATATTCATGCAAAGTTCCTTTTAAGAAACGGTGCTGATGAGGTAATCTATCCTGACCGCGATATTGCTGAGAAGACGGCAGTTCGCTACAGCACAGATCATGTCTTTGATTACATTGAGCTGACTCCTGAGTATTCCATTTATGAGATCCCGCCCCTTCCGGAATGGGTGCATAAATCCATCAGAGAAGTTGATATCAGAAACCGGTATCATATCAGTGTTCTTGGTATTAAACGGGAAGGAAGAGCACAGCTTATGCCGCCAGCTGACTATATTATTCAGGCCCAGGAGCATTTGATGGTAATTGGCAGGAGAGAACATATTGACAGTATATTAAAAGAAATGAAATAGGATATTGGGAGGTATGATGTCTGTTTGGCTGGCTGGGAACTGGGTAACTATTATAATCTTGATCATAATTATGGTACTGGCATTTTTTGCTGTCCGCAGCTTACGAAACAACAAAGGCGGATGCGGATCCGGAAGCTGTGAAAACTGTATGGGTTGTAGCGGAAGCAGGAGTAAGTATAAAAAGAGCAGGAAATCATAATGAATAGAAAGAAGGAAACGGGAAGAATAATTGGTTCCTGCCGTTTCCTTTTTTGTATGTTTTTATTTTAAGTCCAGTTTTAAGTCTCCAAATTGAATCCAGCCAGCTTTTCTAAGAAGTTCTCCAAGCACCAGTGTGATGAAAGCTGGCAGAAGAAAGCAGACAAATAAAATACCCATCCACATGTTTTTTCCGCCGCCCATGGCTGTATAAACACCAATGGGGCCAACCAGTCCGCAGGTTCCCATTCCCGAGCCCGCCGGTATATTTTTTAAGTGGAATACCATAGTTGCAACAGGACCGGTAATCATGGATGCGACAGTAGGGGGAATCCAGATCTTAGGATTTTTCACGATATTTCCCATCTGCAGCATGCTGGTACCAAGTCCCTGAGCCATAAGCCCGCCCACTCCGTTTTCCCGGTAGGAGAGAACGGCGAATCCCACCATCTGGGCACAGCAACCTGCCGTTGCAGCTCCGCCTGCCAAACCGTCCAGGGAAAGGGCAATGCAGATGGCAGCACTGCTGATGGGCAGTGTCAGGGCAATTCCAATGAGAGCGGATACCAGTATGCCCATGTAGAATGGCTGCAGCTCGGTTGCTGTTTTTACAATGCTGCCGAACCAGTTCATAAATCCGGCTACACCGGGTCCTACAAACTGAGCTACCAGAACACCGGAAATAATCGTAACGCCTGGTGTCACAAGGATATCCAGCCGGGTTTCCTTTGAAACCATTTTCCCCAGTTCCGTTGCAATTACTGTTGCTGCCAGCGCGCCCACCGGTCCGCCAAGCGCATTGCCCGCGATCCCTACAGTAGCTGCAGAGAACAGTACCAGAGCAGGGGCGTGTAGGGCATAGGCGATGGCCACACCCAAGGCTGCGCCTGTGGCACTTTTTGCAAAATCTGAAATCACGTTAAACAGTTCTAAGTTGAACTGCCTGCCCAGGGTCCCGAAGATGGTTCCGATTAACAGAGACGCAAAAAGGCCAAATGCCATAGCACCCAATGCGTCAATGAGATAGGTCTGGACTGTGATAGTGACGTTCTTCCTTTTCAGGAATTCTTTTACGCCGCGTTTTTCCATGGTTAAAAATCTCCTTTTTGTTTGGTGCACACATTTGACCTTAAGCCAAAGCAGTTGCATGTATTTTACCATAGTATAACCAAAATTCAAGTTTTTTTTATAATTATATATAAAATTGATAAAATGTTAACAATATGCAGAGAAAAACCATGGGGCCTCTGCTTGACTTTGTCCTTTGTTTGTGACACAATAAGTAGTTGTAGTTCCTGTTAAACTCTGGAAAGAAAAGAGGTATTGATTCGTATGACAAAGATTGATATTATATCCGGTTTTCTTGGAGCCGGAAAAACGACTTTTATTAAGAAACTTCTGCAGGAGGCTGTATCTGGTGAACAGGTTATCCTGATTGAAAATGAATTTGGTGAGATCGGAATTGATGGTGGATTTCTAAAGGAATCCGGCGTGGAAATCAGGGAAATGAACTCCGGCTGTATCTGCTGTTCCCTGGTTGGTGATTTTGGACAATCCTTGAAAGAGGTGCTTACAACCTACCATCCAGACCGTATTATCATTGAGCCTTCCGGCGTGGGTAAATTATCCGATGTAATGAAAGCGGTTAAGGATGTGGCAGCTGAGATCCAGGTAACGCTTAACAGTGCAGTTACCATTGTAGATGCCCAGAAGTGTAAGATGTACCGGAAGAATTTTGGTGAGTTTTTTAACAATCAGATTGAAAATGCCGGAACAGTGGTATTAAGCCGTACCGATATTGCACCATCTGACAAAGTGGATCTTGCAGTTGAAATAATCAGAGAACTGAATCCAAAAGCAGCAGTTGTTACAACTCCCTGTGAACAATTAACTGGAAAACAGCTTCTTGAGATTATTGAAAAGCCGGATACCATGGAAGAAGACCTGTTAAAGGAACTGAAAGAGCATCATGACCATGATCATGATGAAGACGGTTGTGGCTGCGGAGGCCATCACCATCACCATGACCACGATCACGACCATGAAGAGGGAAGCTGTGGCTGCGGAGGCCATCACGACCACGATCACGACCATGAAGAGGGAAGCTGCGGCTGCGGAGGCCATCACGGCCACGATCATGACCATGAAGAGGGAAGCTGCGGCTGCGGAGGCCATCACGACCACGATCATGACCATGAAGAGGGAAGCTGTGGCTGCGGCGGGCACCCGCGCGACGACGATTGCGAACGCGCAGACGCCTGCTCGGTGTGTCATGCCAACGATGACCTA
>JAAOXG010000055.1 GCA_013036995.1 Lacrimispora defluvii | reverse complement strand
TCCTTATTGGAGGACTGCTATCAGGTAAAACTGTTTTTTCTTTGCAGTCCCCATAATCCGGTGGGAAGAGTATGGACAAGAGAGGAACTGACTCAGCTTGGTGAGATCTGTGAGCGCCTTGATATGATTGTTATCAGCGATGAGATTCATCAGGACTTTGTATTTCAGGGTAAGCATCAGGTGTTTGCAGCGATTAATGAGAAGCTTAAGAACCGAACCATTACCTGCACCGCCCCCAGTAAGACGTTTAATGTGGCAGGTCTGCAGATCTCCAATATTTTTATTTCCAATCCGGAACTTAAGCATAAATTCAAAAAGGAAATTGCAGCTGCCGGTTACAGCCAGTTAAACGCATTAGGGTTAACCGCCTGCGAGGCTGCATATCGGTATGGAGAAGACTGGCATGACCAGCTAATGGAGTATTTAAAGGAAAATATCCGGTTTGTCCGTACTTATTTAGAAGACAATTTGCCGGAGATTAAACTGATTGAACCAGAAGGAACCTATCTCATATGGCTGGATTTCCGGGGATTAGGTCTAAGTGAGCAGGAACGGGAAGAGCTTATTGTTAAAAAGGCTGGTTTGTGGCTGGACAGCGGCGCCATGTTCGGTTCCATAGGAGAAGGTTTTGAACGGATTAACATAGCATGTCCCCGGTCTGTTATCATGGAAGCATTGGATCAATTAAAAATAGCGGTTAAAAATTTATAGAATCTCTGAAAAAAGGTATTGACACATTTCGTATTCTGCATTAATATAATTATAACATATAAACATATTAATGTTGTAGGTAGAAAGGTGGCGGCTCAATATGAAAAATAACAGAGATCAGATTAACCGTAAGTGGAATCAGTATATATGTTGTTGCCAGGCTGTTTGTTATAGAAAAAAACAGTTTTATTGAATTGCTCTTTCTAATGCCTGGCAGCATCGGATATGGGGATATTTATTTATCCCATAAAAGATGAAAGCAGGTGCCTTAGAAGCAGCTGCTTCTTTATAATTTAAAAACAATAATATTGAAACAATAAAATGATAATATGGAGGATAAGGATATGGGATCAATTAAAGAAAGCGCAGTAGAACTTATTGGAGGAACACCCGTACTGAAAATCAGCCGCTACAGTGCAGCGGAGGGAGTAGAAGGGGTTACACTTCTGGCAAAGCTGGAATATTTAAATCCAGCCGGATCCGTAAAGGATCGTATCGCTTTAGCGATGATTGAAGATGCAGAGGAAAAAGGAATTTTAAAACCAGGAGCTACTATCATCGAACCAACTTCCGGTAACACAGGAATCGGTCTTGCAGCTGTGGCAGCGGCAAAGGGATACAAAACAATCCTGACTCTTCCGGATACCATGAGCGTGGAACGAAGAAATCTCTTAAAGGCCTATGGCGCAGAACTGGTTCTCACAGAAGGTGCCAAGGGTATGAGAGGCGCCATAGAAAAAGCAGATGAATTAAAGGATACCATTGAAGGTTCCGTGATATTAGGACAGTTCGTAAATCCAGCCAACCCAAAAGTGCATAAAGAGACAACCGGACCGGAGATCTGGGAACAGACGGACGGAACCGTTGATATCTTTGTTGCAGGCGTGGGTACAGGCGGAACTGTAACAGGTGTTGGTGCATATTTAAAGGAAAAGAATCCCAATGTACAGATTGTTGCAGTGGAACCGGCAAGCAGCCCCGTACTTAGCGGAGGCAAACCAGGACCTCATAAGATTCAGGGAATTGGTGCCGGATTTGTACCAGAGGTATTAAATACCGCAATCTATGATGAAGTAATTACGGTTGAAAATGAAGATGCATTTAAAGAAGGCAAATCATTTGCAGTCACAGAAGGAATTCTGGTTGGTATTTCATCCGGAGCTGCATTAAAGGCAGCGAAGCTTGTTGCGGAAAGACCTGAAAACAAGGGAAAGACCATTGTTGTATTACTTCCTGATTCCGGTGACCGGTATTTATCAACACCATTATTCGCATAAAATATAATAAATTACCATATTAAAAAACGGCTGGTTATAAGATATTCTTATTGCCAGTTGTTTTTTATACATATTACCTATTAACATATTAATACGGTATGATAATAACACGAAAGCAAGGCAGAGAGCGGACGGTACCGGCTGTTTTGGGTAGAAGGCTGCCACTGGTATAACCGGTCGGCACAGCAAAGAAAATAGTGCATATGGATGGGAATTCGTGTATAATGAGGACAGAAAAGATCCTGTTTAAGCTTCAGAAAAAAAGTTTAAAAGACAGGAATCAGTGACTAAATAACTAAATAACTCCAGGCAGGTGATTGAATGATTAACAGAAGCAGGCTGGTCAGCCAGTTTAAACGAATGGTGGAATTTGATTCAGAGACGTATCATGAGAGAGAAATTGCAGATTACTTAAAAGAGGAGATGCAGCAGCTGGGTTTTGCCGTAACAGAAGACGATGCTGGATTTCGCCTGAAAGAGCGGATTGCAGATTATGGAGATGCGATTCCCACCGGTAATCTGTATGGCTTTTTAAAAGGAAATACTGCTGGAGAACCAGTTCTTTTATCCGCTCATATGGATACGGTGAGACCCGGAATCGGGAAGCATGCCATAGAGGATGAAAACGGTGTGATTACTTCTGAAGGAGAGACGGTTCTGGGAGCAGATGATCTTTCCGGTATTGCAGCAATCCTGGAGGCAGTCCGCAGCATGAAGGAACGAGATATTCCCCATCCGGATATTGAAGTTTTGTTCCCTGTGGCAGAAGAAAATTATGGAAAAGGCAGCCAGCTTGCGGACTATTCTACCATCCATTCCAAACAGGCATATGTGTTTGATTTAAGCGGTGAAATCGGCAATGCAGCGTTGGCAGCGCCCACTCTTTTGTCCTTTGAAATCAAAGTGAAGGGAAAAAACGCCCACGCCGGTTTCTGTCCACAGCTTGGAATCAATGCCATAGAGATTGCAGCAAACGCCATATCCCGTATCAGGCAGGGGTGGGCTGACGAAGAGACTACGGTTAACATCGGAAAGATAAGCGGAGGAAAGCAGGGAAATATTGTTGCCGATGAATGTAGTTTGATTGGTGAAATCCGAAGCCTGAAGGATGACCGTGCTATGGAAGAATGGGAAAAGCTGAAAAAAGTCTTTGAAGAAGCTGCGGACTGCCATGGGGGAAACATGGAAATTTTCTTTGAAAAGCAGATTGAGGCCTATGAAATACATGAGGATGAAGAAGTGGTCAGGCGTTTTAAAAAAGTTTGTGATGATATTGGCGTAGAGGCAGTCACCCACAACACACTGGGCGGCAGTGATAACAATCATTTTGTGCGCAACGGAATCAGGGGAATTGTGGTCGCCTGCGGTATGAATGAGGTGCATACCACAAGCGAATACACAACAGCAGATCAGTTGGAGAAAAGCGCTCTTCTGGCTCTGGGCCTTATGACGTACCAGCCTTCATAACGTACCAGCCCTGTCACGAAGTATAAGTTCTGCCAGATAGAACTGATCGTTGTCATCGATATCGATGGAGTCCAAAGGATTCATAAAATAGGGATAAGTTTTTCCGCTGTAAAAATTACCAAAGGTAAGAAAATTGGGGACAGATGTAAGATAGATGGCGCCGTTGATCCGGAAGCCGGATTTTACATCCTGTCTCCTTATTTGCTTTTTTAAGGAGTCTGGGGTTTTAATTTCACCGGTTTCAGCAATTCCCACGGACAGATAACACTTACAGTCATAAGGACAGACACTGATTACGGAACCGGCCTGCTTTTCCAACATCAAATTCATACTTTCCAGAATATGTTCTTCGTTTCTCAGGGGAGAGGTAGGCTGAAGCAGCATAAAATAGTCATACTCCTTCCCAAGCTTTTTCATTTCATTTATTGCGTGGAGGATCACATCACCAGAGGCTGCTTCATCACCAGAGAGGTGAGGCGGCCTTAGAAATGGAGCTGAGGCACCAAGTTCGACCGCTGTCTGCTGATAAAGCTTTGAATCGGTAGAGACAAGGATATCGTCAAAAAATCCTGCTTTTATGCAGGCATCAACGGTATATCCCATTAATGGCTTCCCATTCATTTCCCTGATATTTTTATCCCTGATGCCCTTTGAGCCGCTTCTGGCCGGTATCATTGCAAGAACTCTTTTATTCTGAATCATTACATGCTCCAATCAATATCATAAAATTCTTTTTCTAAATGAATTCCCGTGCGAAACGCCTCTTTTATGCATGTCAGGATTTTTTGGCTGGTTCCCGGACAATCGTAGGGATTATGGAATGTATGGTTCTTGAGATCCAGATTCATTGCCTGAGAAATTGCATTACGAATGCTTTCGGCAGATGCACCGCAGCAGATGACAGAATCTGGCTTTATTCTGCCTTGCTGCCGGAGCCCGATATCCACTGTGGGAACATGGAAGGCGGGAGCTTCCAGGATTCCGCTGGAAGAGTTACCGATTACAAGCCTGCTTATACTCATCAGACTTAAATACCGAAGAGAACCTAAAGAAGAAATGTAAACCGCACGCTCCGGATGCTGTCTGGTATAGGAAATCGCCATTTCATTGACCTTATTTCCTCCAGTGTCGGCGTTGCTTCCCGTAAACACCGTAAATAGCTCTGGAAAGGAATCCAGAGCATCTAAAAGCGGCTGAAACTGATTTTCCACACCGAAAGGATCCAGTGTGGCCGGATGGTATGTGACCAGGGAAAATGGACAGGGCAAGGCTGTATGAAGTGATTGTTCCAGCTGTTCTTTTGACAGGAGAGTAAGACCCTTAATCCGTTCAATGCCCAGTGCACCCACGTTAAAAACTCTGTCAGGCGATTCTCCCAGCTGGATCACCCGCTTTCTGTATTCTTCTGTGCTGGTAAAATGAAGATAACTCATTTTTGTGATTCCATGGCGCATGCAGTCGTCATAAGCGCCCTGAGTCAGTTCCCCTCCATGTATATGGGCGATTGGAATTTTACAGATCACGGCGGCACTTGCTGCCGTAAAAATCTCATAGCGGTCTCCAAGAAGCAGTATCATATGGGGGTTTAACCGTTCATAGGCGCCTGAGATACCAATCAGCTCCAGACCCATAGATTTGCAGATGCCATAGGAAGTGTCACTGGCCAGGTTCATTTCCACCATTTCGTCAATTACTATTCCGTCCTGTTCCATTTCCTGATAATCAAGTCCGAACCGGGTATCCAGATGGGTCCCCGTAACCAGAAGCTGTAGTTTCAAGTCCTGGTCTTTCATTATATTCCGGATCAATGGAGTCAGCAAACCGTATTCTGCCCGGCTGCCAGTTACCACACATAGTCTGATCATTCCCCTATTTTGTCATCCTTTCCATAGTTTCTGTCTGCAAGAGTACCAAGTATCTGAGGAAGCTTCATAGGAGATATTCCGGGAGAGCAGCGTTTGGCACAGAGATTTTCCAGCGTAAATGGTTCTCCCATCGGAATGTCCTTTGCAGCTACCAGAAACTTTCTTACATGATCCCGGTTTTTCAGTTCGTCTCCTGCAGGAGCTTTTATTCCATTTCCCATTGCTTTTTCAATATTTCGCACACTGTCAGCCATGTGCTTAAATTCGTCCGGCTCCAGACTCATCCGGTGATCCGGCCCTGGCATGGTTTTATCAAGAGTTAGATGCTTTTCAATGACGCAGGCTCCAAGTGCAGCCGCAGCCACCGCTACCTCAATTCCGGCAGTGTGATCAGAATATCCTGTTTTTTTATGAAACATTTCTCTCAGGGTAATCATGGCGTTTAGATTTACATCTTCCATGGGCGTTGGGTAAATGCTGGAACAGTGGAGAAGTGTGATATCCTGTCCGCTCTGGTCCAGAAGTTTTAAAGCGTCCCGGATTTCTGCGGGCGTTGACATTCCTGTAGAAAGGATAACCGGCTTTTTTAATGACGCTGCTTTTTTTAAATAGCAATAGTTTGTGATCTCGCCGGATGGTATTTTAATAATCTCCATACCTATGCTGTCCAGATACTCCATGCTGTTCTCGTCAAAAGGAGAGGAGAGAAACCGGATGCCGCGGAAGGTGCAGTAGTCGGAGAGAAGCTTAAAATCCTTCCAGGATAATTCCAGCTCCTTTAACATTTCAAATTGAGAATTATCCGTTCCTGTATTATGAAACTGATAATCTGCTTTTTTTGCTTTGGGAGTAGCCAATAGCTCTGCACGGAAGGTCTGGAACTTGACCGCATCTGCGCCTGCTGCACATGCGGCATCAATTAACTGTCTGGCGATGCTTAAATCCCCATTATGGTTAACTCCAGCCTCGGCTATTATCATAATTTTACTCAAAACGACCAACCTCCCTTGAAGGACTCCCATATACCAGCTTGTTTGAGGGAATGTCAGACAGGACCAGGCTTCCTGCACCGACCATGGAATTACTTCCAATGGTTCGGTTTTGGATTACAGTACTTCCAGCACCAATATGGGTATTATCCCCTATTTTTACGTTGCCGCAGAGTGTGCAGCCAGGTGCTGCGTGAGCAAAACTTCCAACTGTACAGCCATGTTCCAGAATCGTGCCGCTGTTAATGATACAGCCATTACCAAGGCTTACGCCCGCTCCTATGACTGCTCCTTTTCCTATAAAGATCCCTTCCCCCATATGAAGATCTTCCGATAATACAGCGCTTTTATCAATAATGCAGGGGAGTTGATAGCCGATGGCCTTACACTCTTCAAAAAGCCGGATTCTTGTCTGGGGATTTCCTACGCTTCCGATTGCAATTACCGCATACCGGATACCTCTGCCGTAAATATCTGCAAGCAGTTCATCAGAGCCAAGCACCATAATGCCGGAGACTGTCATTCCACGGCTTTTTCCGTTGTCTAAGATCCCTGCAATCTGGTAATCTTTTTTTGAACGAATGGTATCAATTACACTTTCCGCATGCCCTCCTCCGCCAAGGAGGATGAGTTTCTTTTTCATAGTTTCATTCTCTCAGCCATCTTTTTCATTTCACTGAATTCCCCCATATCAAGCCATGTGCTGTCCATAACCGGGTAAGCACCTACTTTTTCTTCATTCTTCATGCACATGCGGATTAAATCCGGCATGTCAAATGGTGTATTCCCGGGAATATATTTTAAAATATCTTTTTCCAGTACATAAAGCCCTGTACTGACCAGAAATTCATACTTTGGTTTTTCACTCATGGATTGAATACAGCCGTTTTTATCCAGGGAGATCACTCCATAAGGTATCTCATAATTTTTCATGGCTGTCACAACCGTAATCTGATTCTTGCTTTTTTTATGATAAAGAAGGAGCTTTGCATAATTAATATCAACCAGAATATCGCAGTTGCTGACAAAAAAACTTCCGGGAATCTGATCCTTTACAAGAGTCAGGGATCCTGCTGTTCCAAGGGCTTCCTTTTCCTCCACAAAATGAAGATGATAGCGCCGATCCCCGTTAAAATATGCTTTAATCAGCTCTTTTCTGTAGTTGACTGTTAAATAGAACTCTGTAAATCCATAGGAGATCATCTGATTCATGATTCGTTCTACAATTGGAGTATCTCCAATGGGAATTAGTGGTTTTGGAATGATCTCTGTATAAGGGTAAAGTCTGGAGCCTTTCCCTCCTGCCATGATTACTACCGGAGTTTTCTTTTTCCTTACAGGCCGCTTTTTTTCATGCTGCAGTTCATTCCAGAAGACAAGATCAAGAACCTGGCCGCTGTCATCGACCACTGGGAGCCCTTCAATCTGCTTTTCCCTCATGATATTCAGTGCTTCAGAAAGTTCCTCTTCTTTTATGACAATGGGGGAGGGGTTCATAATATGATGCACTGGCATGGACAAATCCTTATTTTGCAGAATCCATCGGCGGATATCCCCGTCTGTTATAACTCCTGTCAGCTTATGATCTTTTACAACCAGCAGTATTTTTTTAGCCGTCTCATCTAACTGCCGGATTGCATCTCTGATTGGAATGTCCGGTGTTACAAAGAATTTTTCCACGTCCATACCAATCCCTCCTTCCAGTTGTCAGCTTTTCATTATAGCTTCTATAACATAATCCATGTCTGCTTCCGTTAAGTTTACACTGCAGGGCAGGTTTATAATTCTGCTTTGATAGAAAGGCGCTTTTTCAATATAATAGGTCTGACAGCTCTGATACATGGTCTGGGTGTGATTTAGTTTCCAGATGGGTCTGGTTTCAATTCCAGCCTCCTTCAGCTGTTTCATAAGGGCATCTCTTTTTAAGGTCTTATTTCTTAAAAGAAGAGAGTAAAACCAGTGATTATTTCTGGCTTTTTCGTTAAATGGGATCAGTTGGACATCCTCAGATTTATTCAGTCTTTCCCTGTAATAATTATAATTTTGTATTTTGATTTGGATATAATCTTCCAGACATTCCAGCTGCCCGACTCCAAGCGCTGCCTGCAAATTGGTCATCCGGTAATTGTAGCCAATGTGATTGTGGATATAAAAGAGAGAATCATCCTTTGCCTGAGCCGCCAGATAAGCACATCGTTCCACGTCAGCCGCTTTTTTTGCAGTCACCATTCCACCGCCTCCGGTTGTGATGATTTTATTGCCGTTAAAGGAATAGGCTCCGAAATCTCCTATGGTGCCTGCAAATTTCCCCTCATATATCCCGTCTGTATATCTGGTTCCAAGTGCTTCCGTGGCATCTTCAATCAGTTTTAAGCCATACTCATCAGCCAGACGGACAAGGGTCTCCATATCTGCCATATTTCCAAAGATATGAACCACTGTGATTGCCGATATAATCCGTTTGGACTTGTTGTTTCTAAGACCCAACGTGGTTTTTGTGCATTCCTTTTTTAAAAAATCTTCCAGTTTCTGGCAGTCCAGGTTCAGTGAATCATCACAATCCATAAAAACTGGTTCTGCACCCAGATATTTTACAGGATTCACCGCGGCGATAAAAGTCAGTGCAGGTACGATTACTTCATGACCTGGTTTTACCCCGGAAAGAAGGTAAGACAGATGGAGAGCAGCTGTGCCGCTTTGGAGAGCAGCTGTTTGTTTCACCTTTAAATAATCAGCCATTTCATGTTCAAATCTGGTTACATAGCTGCCCGAAGCAGAGACCCAGCCATTTGAAATCGCCTCGTCTACATATTTTTTTTCATTGCCTTTGATAACAGGCACAGATAAGGAAATCATGGGATGCCTCCTGCAGTTTCTATTAAATGATATACCGGTCTGTAGGGTAATGGTTTAAATTGTTTTCCATCCAGTGTATGGTTTCTTCCAGACCCTGCGATAAGGTATATTGCTGTTTCCAGCCGGTCAGGGCTTTCAGCTTTTTATTTGATCCAAGAAGTCTTGTCACTTCGCTTTTTTCCGGGCGCAGTCTTTCATCTTCACAAATGATCTCTGCCTTTGGATTAATCTGACGGATCAGCTCCAGGGCAAGTTCACCAATAGAAATTTCTATTCCGCTGGCTATATTGATTTCTTCTCCCACGGTATGTTCCGATGATTCGATTTCAATAAAGCCGCTGACGGTATCCTTTACATAATTAAAATCTCTGGTAGGGGTAAGACTTCCCAGATGGATGTCTTCCTTTCCCGCCAGAAGCTGACTGATAATTGTGGGAATGACTGCCCTTGCTGACTGTCTTGGGCCATACGTATTAAACGGCCGCACAATTGTAACAGGAAGAGAAAAACTCCTGTAAAATGATTCCGCCAGCCGGTCCCCGCCAATCTTCGTAGCAGAGTAAGGGGACTGGGCTTTAAATGGATGAGATTCATCAATGGGAACATAGTCGGCACTGCCGTAGACTTCTGAAGTGGATGTAATTAATACTTTGCCTGTTTCTAAGGCTCTTGCAGCCTGAAGGATATTTAAGGTACCTTTTACATTGGTATCCACATAAGAATCAGGAGACTCATAGCTGTATGGAATGGCAATCAACGCTGCCAGGTGAAAGACAGAATCCACACCGGATACAGCAGTCCTTACTCCATTGGGATCCCGGATGTCTCCGCTATGTATTTCAATTTCAGCCTTTATATGTTCTGGAAGAGTATCCAGCCACCCGTAGGTACCAAAGGAGTTATAATAGACAAATGCTTTTACCTGATATCCCCGGTTGACAAGCTCCTCCGTCAGATGGCTGCCGATAAAGCCGTCTGCTCCCGTGACCAGTACCTTTTTCATGATGTACCTCCTCACTCATGATGATTGTCAAAAACCTTTACGCGGTAAGTAACGGTATTGTCCGGGACCGAAAAGCAAAACTCTCCGTGGATGTTAGTCTGAGTGTAACCCAGATAGACACCTTCCCAGTCTTCCTCTTTCAGTTCTTCATTAAACACATTTACCATTCGTTCCAAAATAATGATGGCCCCTCTCACCGGAACACGATTTTTGTAGCGGACCATTCCCCTGATCATTCCACGTGCCATGAAATTTCCCCTTAATTAACTGGTTAGAACCGGTTCATAGATATCGAACTGGTAGTTGATCTGCGGATTCTTTTCTACCACAATGGCAAACTCTCCGAATTGATTGGTCATTACATAACCAAGATCCTTTTTTATAAGGGAGGCCACAGCGATAACACGGACTACTGCGCCTTCTACAGCTTCGCACCGGTTATTATAAACGGTTCCGGTCAGCAGTACTTCAGGAACGTATTCCATGGTAATGACTGCCAAAGCTATATTTCTGTTATTAAAATTCTTTGGTGATATTAAAAGTTCTGTATAGCAGCTCATCAAATATCCCCCTTTCGCTCAGTGATTAATGGGGCGAAGACCGAAATCTCATATTTCATGTCAGGCAGTGCCTCAAGGGAAAAGACATAACGCCCCGCTTCATCTGTAATTGCGTAACCAAGTACAGTGGAAGTGTGATTCACCATATCGACCTGGGTGATCTGTACGGCAGCTCCGGCGCTGGGGGTCTGATTCAGGCAGTAAACAGTTCCCTTGATGATTTGAAAGTTGATTCGGCCAAGATGAAAATCAAAATGATTTTCTCTGCAGGGCAGAAGCCTGGAGCCTCTTACGGTGAAAGAGGAATGTTTATGACAGTCCATGATTTCGTTTCGCCCCCTTTCTTTCCAGCTTTACTCGTTTTGGGTATAAACGGTCACGTTTAACTGCTGACTGTCTTTCGTAACTTCAGCACTGATGATATTTCCTTCCTGCTCTTTTCCGTTTACAATCATTTTGGATACTTTCATTTCCTTGTAATTGTTCTTAATTGAATCAAACTGAACGTCATCTTCCATATACATACCCTCTATTCTCATAGGATTTATTAAACTATATGCGATTGGTAGAATTCTGATACCGTTGAGACAATGGTATCCTTAACCTCTGCAAGTATTTTATTGAGGCGTTCTAAGTATTCTTTGAAAAAACGTGTCTGATATTGAAGGTCGGAAGTTAATTTGTCATAATCTTTTGCAGACATAAGATTGTTTTTTTCTTTCATATCATAGAGGAATTCCGTGAAATATCCGCCTAAAAACAGGCTGTATGGGTCATTTTCAATGTTGTTTACAATTTGTAAGATATACAGGATTCTTTGAAGATCAATATCGTCTTCCTCAACATCCAAAAGAGATTTCGTCTTATTTTCAGATAGGATAATCTGGCATAATTCCAATCCCTGACTGGTTTGAGTCAGATAATTATCCAAAAACTCCAAAATGGTTTTAATTGTCTTTTCAGGGGTCAGATTTAGCTCATGATTTGGTCTGCAGGGAGTTTTTTGACCGGAAAAAGTACTTTTTTCCAATATCTCACTTAATTCCCTGTGAGGAGCCCCTTTTATTTCAGCTCCATAAGAACAGTTAATAAATTGGACACGGGGCTGGTCTTTATAACAGCTGATATAATACTCAAGATTGCGTCTGAAGGAATCCAGGGTTACCGTTGTTTCTGTCAGATTGCCATTGATATCCTTAACCAGGATCCGGGCATCATACCGGCTGCTGCTGTCAAAGGGAAACACTGCGCTGTCTGCGTGATGTTTTTTATTTGTAAGTGCAAAATCCTGACCAGTAAGAAGAATGGGAGAACAGCCCAGCATGTTGGCGATGTCAATACAGGCATGGGATACAGATCCGCCGCAATACACCGATTTCAAATGCTCCATTCCTTTTATGGTATGGGAAAACAGAAGAGAAATCAGAATTTTCCCTCCTTTATATTCTCTGAGAAGATAACGGTTGCTGTATTCATAAAATGCCAGCGGCACGTCTAAATCCAGATAATCTTTCATCATTTCGTAATTGGCATCTACCGGATCAACGGAAACAACCATATCCGGAACAATTCCGTTCTGAACAAGTGCTTTTAATGTTCTGCTTCCTGTAATGATAAAGTAATCGTTCAGTTTATCTTTCTGCTTCAACATATCCTTTATATTCTGTTCCAGAGAAGCTCCGCCCGATACCACAATGGCGGGAACGTCCTTGTTGGAAAATACATAGTTGTTGACAGGAGTAGCCTGATGAATTAGTTTCATGTTTGCAATCATATTTTTTATGAAAACATTTTTGAAACGCTTGGCTAAATATACCTGGGAGGCGGCGTTCATGATAGTCCAGTCAAGATGTTCGATCAGCCGGTCATATTCTTTTTTATAGATTTTCTGGTAATTTCCAAACGCATAAAAATAGATATTATTGATATTTTTAAACGTAATGGTTTGTTCAAATATCTGCTTCACCAGTTTTTCTTCATAAAAAAACAGATGAATATTATCGCTTAAGGCCGCCGGGAACTGTTTGAAAACGGAGGGGTTTGGTTCAAAGATAATAACATTGTTTTTGCTGCAGAGACATTTTCTTAATTGCTCTAAATAAGCTCCGGTATCTATGCCGAATAAAAAAACAAGGGAATCGAATTTTAGTCCATCCAGAGCATCCATAAGCTTACGAATCTCTTGGTCGTAATGTGTAATGTCTGCCAGATATTCATATTTCTTTTCTTTTTTAATGCGGCAGACCTTATATCCATCAAAAGTTTTAATTATTTTCATAGCTTCCTCCACAAGAATGGTGGCCTTAAGCCAATGCCTATAAAGGCGAAAATGCCAGCAACTGATACTGTCTTCCTGGTATTCTGGGCAGAGAGACCCCATAAGTGCCATCTGAAAGAGAAAACGTAACCCCCACCCTGAATACCAGGGAAGGATCAGCGTCATCAAGAATGCGGATTTCAACGGCAGCATTTGGCAAAGGCTTTCCGGTAGGGGTGTACACCGTACCAGTAAGAAACAGATATGAATCACAATTTAAATTCATATCTGCCGTCACAACTCCGGAGCAGATTAACTGGCAGCCTGTAAAACATAATTTAGATAACATACCATCGCCTCCTTAGTAGGGGTGTCCAAAAAAATGAACACCCCGGAGCTTTTATTTCGCGTAGAATTTGAATCTAAGCGGAACACCGGCTTTGGTGGATATACCATAAACTGCGTTTGCATCTGTAAATGTTACTTCACTTGGCTCTGCGGTTGTTGGAGCTGTGCTTTTCCAGATAGCAACAGCACCACTTCTTAAGATTGTATTGCTAAATACAGCAGTACCTCTGACTAAAAGAAGTACCCAGCTTGTAGTTGAAAGCTTTGCAGGAAGAACAATACCTGAAGCAGCTGATGCAGCCCCTATTGTCCTGACAACTGGTTTATAATTAGCCATGATAACGCCCCCACTTGATATATTAATAGAAATACGTATTTCTTATATATAGTATGTACTAATTATAAAACGGTGAAATTGCTGCCCCAGCATGTCTCTTGTCATTTATTCCGTACTTTCTTTTTCAGACTTAAACTGTCCAGGCGTTACGCCAGCATGCTTTTTAAATACCCGGATAAAGTTCTGTTGGGAATTAAAGCCTGTAGTGAAAGCAATCTCTTTTACCGGTTTACTGGTATTCATAAGCAGTTCCTTGGCCTTTTCTATCCGGTACTGGTTTAAATAGTCCACAAAATTTATTCCAAAGCTCTCTTTAAAAAGCCTGCTCAAGTAGCTGGTGGTAGTTTTGCACTGATCTGCCAGCAGATTCAGGGAAAGATTTGGGTCTGCATAGCTCTCTTCAATACAGCGTTTAGCCCGAATTAAATACTTATGCTGTTGCTTTAGATATTTTTCTGAAAGTAGATTTACGGCAGCCGTACAAAACGGCACCATATACTCCTGCATACAGGCAGGATTCTCTGCGCATTGGGGGGGATAGGGGTCCGGATCAAAAAGGAATGCGTATTCTTTTTCTTCGGCTTCCGTAATGCGGTAGGAGGCAAGTGTGTTTAAAAAAGCAAGACGGTAATATTCATAAGCTCTGCATATCTCCTCGGGATTACCGTCGTGAGGCAGGGTATGGCAGATATGGATTGCCTTTTTTAAAGCTGTATCAGTATCCCCTTTCATAATTAACTCTGAGATAGATTTCATCTGCAGCTGGAAGAAATGATGGTTGAACTTTACAGAGTCTTCCTCATTGCGCACTATTTTTTCATTGTTTTTTTTGGAAGGGTATTTCTGCCTGGCCAGTCTTTCCAGACTTTCCTGATAAGAAAAGGATACATTCTGAATAGAACTGCATTTCGGACCAATTTCCAGTAATACACCGTTACTCCGTTCATCGTTGGCTTGAAATAAGGCTTGTTCCAGCTTAATTTCAAAGTCCGTAATTTTACTATATCCAAGGTCTGCCATAAACTGTATGATCACCGCATAAAGGGATTCGTCGATCTGCTGCAGTACATATCTGCAGATACCATCTGAATTCCGGCTAAGAATCTGCTTTAAACTGTCAGTGAGATGATTTTTCAAAATTGGATCAACAAAATCCTGAAAAGTGACTGTGATTACCTTGCAGGGATCTTCTGTATTTAAAGGACTGCCTATATTTGTAAGTATGCTTTGAATATAAGAAAGATCCATTGGTTTACCGTTCAGCAGATCAAAATAAAATTCCTTGGAAATTTTTGGAATCATATTACTTAAAATATAATCAAGCTGATATTTATGATTGGATATCTTTAAAAAACTTTCTGTTAAATAGTCCCATTCATTCTTGTTGTCAGCATTGTTTCCACTGCTTTCCTCCAATGAGATCATTTTCTTTAATTTCTGAACAGGCATATAGCTTAAGTAAAGAACGCACACCGACAAAAGACTGCTTAAAATTAAAATCAAAGCAAAATAGGGGAGAGAATTCATGAAAACCATGCGTAAAGAGGGCATGAAAGCCGTATCGTCAACCAACAGAACCAGATTAATTCCGGTCTGATCAGACTGACAGAAATAATAGTGCTGATTATCGGAATATATAGTATTTCTGCCTTCTTTTATATATCCTGGTATCAGATCTATAAACTCTTCCGGCACCCTGCCATAATCCAGCATGCCGGGAAAGAGCGGATTAAAATTATTATCATAGGCCAGAAGGTGGCTATAGGATGTCTGGGCTGCTTCCAGTGCATCAGAAAGGACTGAAGATTTCATCTTCATAAAAAGTGTTCCCAGTCCTTTTTCCCCATTTAATGGAAAATCCCTCACCATATAAACTCTGTCCTTATAAATTTCAATGGAGGTGGTACGTCCGCTTTTCAGCAGAACAGTTGAAGGGCGGGAGGCAAAGTGCCTGTCTACCAGATCTCTCTCCCGAAAAAAGTCAAGGGAACATTTTTCATAGGTAGATGTAAGTACCTGATTGGTTTTTCTTATGTAGAGATAAATTTCTTCCATTCCTTCTGTTTCCTGGCAGTAACCGTTTAAAACGGACCATACCTGATAATTGGCCACTGAGTCTAAGGGCTTTGGTGTCACGACGGAATCCACAATGCTTGCATCATAGGTAATATGAGTCAGGGAATTGTGAAAACCGGAAAATAACGTATCCAGCGTCTTAATGGAGACTTCCAGAGTGTTGGTGTAGATCAGGTTATTATTTTTTAGAAAGGTGGCCGTTGTCTGGTGATTGACTACCATGGATACCACTGCCATTAAAATTCCGCTGAAAGCAGCCATAACAGTAAAAAGCTGTGTCAGAAGTTTTTTGTTCCGGAATTTACGTAAGATGTCTTTTAAATTATGATTCATGTTTGATGGCCCCTCCCAGAGAAAAAAATTATGTAAATGTAACAAAAATAAGTATATAAGATTTAAAGATTGATAACAAGTGCTGAAAGAAGTCTATCTTTTGATAAATTTTGTTCTATTAACAAATATTATCTTTTCAGGGCAAATAATGGAAACCAGTTGAAGAATAGGATATTTACAGTCTGCTTACCAGTAGGCTATACTCACCATACAGCAACGAGCTCGGTTTGGTGTGAATTTGTATGGAGAAAGGGAAAGAACATTATGAGAAAAAGAATTATTTGCTGTCTTCTGGCGGCTGTCCTGGGGGTTGGCACACTGTCAGGCTGCGGAGGCGGCACAAAAAGCAGTACCCCGGGAACGAACGCGGCGGGCGGTACTGAAACCTCTGCAGGTAAAAAAGAAGGCGGAGAGAATGTTGTGACATTTTCCATGTCTGAAGATGTTTACACATGGGATCCTATGGGGCAGCCAGTTGTTCCGTTTTACAGCATTCAGCTTCTGATTTACGATATGCTGGTTCGCACGGACCACGCAGGTAATTATGAACCAGGTCTGGCTACGGAATGGAGCGTATCCGATGACGGTCTGGACTGGACCTTTAAATTAAGACAGGGAGTCAAATTCCATAATGGAGAAGACTTCAATGCGGATTGCGTTAAGGCAACTCTGGAACGGGGGGCATTTAATAATACCTTAAATATGAATTTCCTCTGGTCTGATATTGAATCTGTGGAAGCAGCAGACGAATATACGGCTGTTGTACATTGTAAGAAGCCAATCGGCGATATGCTGAACCAGCTTACCTATATGCCTATGCTGCCGGCAAAGGCTCTGGCTGAGCAGGGAGAGGATCTGTTTAAGACAAGCCCTGGTACAGGTCCATGGAAGTTTGTCAGCTGGGATCCGGGTAATGAAGCCGTATTTGTAAGGAACGATGATTACTGGGATTGGGGCAGCCAGAAATCCAATGTGGATAAAATTATTTATAAACCCATATCCGAAGATACCACCCGTGTATCCAGTATGAGAACCGGTGAGTTTGATATGATATCCAACATTCCGCCGGATCAGGTGGATGTACTTTCCGGAACAGACGGAGTTACAGTAGATTCCAAGCCAGGTACAACCATCAGCTGGATGGCCCTTCAGTGCGGACAGGGAAAACCCTTTGCAGATAAAAATGTACGCCTTGCCCTGACCCACGCTATTGACCGCAAGCTGATTGTGGAAAGCATTCTTGGTTCCGGTTCTCCTGCTTTCTGGCCTGTAATGGAAGGAGTTACGGGATACGATAAGGACTTGGAAAGCAAATATAACCAGTATGATCCGGAGCTTGCAAAGAAGCTTTTAAAGGAAAGCAGCTACAAGGGAGAAGAAATCTATTTCATGGCAATTGACGGAAAGGTACCCCGTACAAAAGAGGTGCTTCAGGCAGTCATGTCCATGATGACAGAAGCAGGATTTAATGTAAAACTGGAAATCATGGAAGGCGCTACGTTTGTAACCAAGCGCTCTGCGGGAGACTATGACATTGCATTCTCCAATGTATTTTACAACAACGGTTCTCCCTGGAGACATATGATTACACACTGGCTGTCCGATTCCTGCAATACCCAGCTTGAAAATCCTGAAATCACATCCCTGTTAACAGAAGCCAGACAGACCATTGACAGAAGCAAGCAGGATGAGCTGTTAAAGCAGGCGTTTACACTGATGATGGAAGACGGAGGCCGTATGTGCTACTTCATCAATCTGGATACCATCAATGCTTATTCCAATAAGCTGAGCGGAGTCAAGCTTTACAACGACACTATTATTGACCTTTCAAGAGTCATGAAAAACTAATCTATAACCAGGGGGTAATGAAATGCAGAATTTCATGCAGTTTATGGTAAAAAGACTGCTGTCAGCGGTTATCGTGCTTTTTGGCGTATCCATTGTGGCCTTTGGACTTATGCGTCTCGCCCCGGGCAATCCGGCAGCTCTAATGCTGCCGGATAATGCCACAGTGGAGCAGATTGCAGCCGTAGAAGCGAAAATGGGACTGGATAAACCGCTTATTCAGCAATACTTCATCTATATTGGAGATGTTCTCCACGGAAATCTGGGTACATCTATTTTTTTTAACCGTTCTTGCGGGGAACTGATATTCGGTCGCCTTCCTGCAACTGGTTTACTGACCTTCGCTGCAGTAGTTGTATCTATATTAGTCAGCTTTCCCATGGGAATTATATCGGGAATTAAAAAGGGATCAGCAATTGATTTTTTCTCCATGGTATTTGCTCTTTTAGGAATGTCCATGTCCCAGGTCTGGCTTGGGCTTCTCTTTATCCTGTTTTTCGGAGTTTTTATGGGAGTACTTCCCACACAGGGGTACGGTTCCTTCCGGAATCTGATTCTTCCGGCACTGACCCTTGGGCTTCCCCTGGCTGCTTTAGTCACAAGAATGCTCCGATCCGGTATGTATGAGGTACTGGAAGAGGATTACATCACAGCCACAAAGGCAAGAGGAATCGGTAATTTTAAGATCTATACCAGATATGCTCTGAAAAATGCGCTGCTTCCAACCATTACCATCATTGGAATGCAGATCGGACAGCTTCTTGCAGGGGCGATTATTGTGGAACAGGTATTTGGCTGGCCGGGACTTGGAAGTCTGACTGTAAAAGCCATTAACATGAGGGATTTTCCACTGATTCAGTCCATTCTGCTTGTGACGGCTTCCCTGTTCGTAATCATTAATATTCTGGTGGACATCATCTACGTGGCTGTTGATCCGCGCATGAGTCTGAATTAGGGAGGAAACAACATGAAAAAAAGTGAATTGCTTCGAAGAATGAAAAAATCGAAGTTCTTTGTCATCGGGCTGGTTATAGCAGTTTTTGTTACTCTGGCAGCCTTTACCTCTCCGCTGTTTGTGGTTCATGATCCCATACAGTCGGATTTACGCAAACGTCTGATTTCACCGGAATTTCTTGCAAAGGGAATAAACGGATACATATTGGGCACGGATGCCCTTGGTCAGGATATTTTTACAAGGCTGGTTACGGGCTGCCGCATCTCTTTGTTAATTGCAGCAGCAGGAGTGCTGATCCCTGCGTTAATCGGGACTGCACTGGGAGCGATTGCCGGATTTTTCGGCGGAACCATTGATAATGTTATTATGCGTATCTGTGATATACAGCTCTCCATCCCCACCATGGTACTGGCAATTACCGTAATGGCAATCTTCGGCAACAGCGTACCCAATCTTTTGCTGGTTCTTGCCATTGTGGGCTGGACCTCTTATACAAGGGTGGTGCGGGGAAGTGTAATGGGTATCCGTAACAGCGAATTTATTCAGGCATCAAGAGTGCTTGGCGCTTCCAATGCCAGGATCCTGATTACCCAGGTTCTTCCCTGCGTACTGACTCCTCTCATTATCTTAATGAGCCAGCAGATCGGCTTTGTCATTCTGACGGAGGCTAATTTAAGCTTCCTTGGCATGGGAGTTCCCCTTCCAAATCCGTCGCTGGGTTCCATGATTGCAGATGGCAGAGAGTATATCGCTACTGCACCCTGGACGGTGGTTGTACCGGGAGTGACATTAATGATCATTGTACTGGCATTTAACTTCCTTGGTGACGGAGTACGCGACATTCTGGATCCCAAAAACAAAGATTAAGGCTGGAGGCGACAACATGGCACCATTGTTGGAAATAAAAGATTTGCATGTAGAATATAAAACCGGGCGGGCCACCGCAAACGCGCTGAATGGAATTAATTTAACCATTGAGCGGGGAGAGGCGCTGGGGCTTGTGGGAGAGACTGGAGCCGGTAAGACAACCATTGCCTTATCCGCCTTAAAGCTTCTTCCCAGAGAAGTGGGCAACATAACCGGAGGATCCATACTTTTTGATGGAAAATCGGTTCTGGATATGAATAACAAAAGCTTAGAGGAGATGAGAGGAAATAAAATATCCATGATATTCCAGAATCCCCTAAGCTCCTTAAATCCATTATTTACCGTTGGAGAGCAGATCTCCATGGTAATCAGAAAGCATGAAAAGCTAAGTAAAAAAGAGGCTGCAATAAGAGCGCAGGAGCTTTTAGAACTGGTGGGAATTGCAAAGTACCGTTTGGATGATTTCCCCCATCAGTTTTCCGGCGGTATGAGACAGAGAGTAGGCATTGCCGCAGCTCTTGCCTGTAATCCGGAGCTGTTGATTGCCGATGAACCTACCACAGCCCTTGATGTAACCATACAGGCACAGATTTTAGAGCTGATGAAGGAACTGCAGAGAAAACGTTCCAGCTCCCTGCTGATGATCACCCATAATCTTGGAATTATTGCAGAGCTTTGCCAGAAGGTTGCTGTAATTTATGCCGGAACCATTATCGAATACGGCACTGTGAAAGAAGTCTTTACAAACCCCAGGCATTGGTATACAAAAGGGCTTTTAGGTGCCATTCCGAACTTAAGCGGGCCCAGAAACCGTCTGGCTTTCATTCCGGGAAATGTGGCAAATGCCTGTTTACTGCCTTCCGGCTGTAAATTCCATCCCCGCTGTAACTCCTGTACAGACCGCTGCAGGAAGGAAGTGCCGCCGCTGCAGGAATACGAACCAGGTCATCTGGTGGCCTGTTTTGAGAGGGAGGAAGTAAATTAATGGAGAAACAGAATCTTCCGGTGATTGAAGTCCGGAATTTAAAGAAACATTTCAAAGTAAAAAACAAAGGGGTCCTTCATGCGGTTGACGGGATCAGCTTTTCAGTCATGCCAGGAGAAACTCTGGGACTGGTTGGGGAATCCGGCTGCGGAAAATCCACCGTAGGAAACGTAATTATGAGGCTGCATAAGGCAACGGACGGAGAGGTCCTTTATAAGGGGAGCAGTGTTCTGGACTCCAAAGGCAGCGAAAGTATGGACTTCAGAAAGAAAATCCAGATCATTTTCCAGGATCCCTATTCCTCTTTAAATCCGAAAAAAACAATTCAAAGCATTATGGAGGAGTCCTACCGGATCCATAACCTCTGTTCAGGAAATGAACGGCGGCAGAAGATTGAAGAGATCATTGAGCTTTGCGGACTGGAGAAATACGTACTGGATAAATATCCCCATGAGCTGGATGGAGGAAAACGTCAGCTGGTTGGTATTGCCAGAGCATTGTCCTTAGGACCGGAGTTTATCGTCTGCGATGAACCGGTTTCCTCTCTGGATGTATCAATTCAGGCTACAATTATTAATCTGCTCATGGATCTGCAGAAAAAGATGAATTTATCCTTCCTGTTTATTTCTCATGATTTAAGTGTGGTAAGGCATATTTCCCAGAAAGTGGCAGTGATGTATTTAGGGCAGATTATAGAAATGGCGCAGACTGACGAAATATTTGCCAATGCGCTTCACCCCTATACCATTGCCTTGCTGTCAGCAGTTCCAAAAATCAATTTTGAAGAGAAAACAAGCAGGATTGTACTGACCGGAGATGTGCCCAGCCCCATTAATCCGGGAGAAGGCTGCAGATTTGCACCCAGGTGCTTTTTATGCAGAGATATCTGTAAAACCCAGAAGCCGGATTTAAAAGAAGTGGAACCAGGCCATTATGCAGCCTGTCATTTCTATGAAGAATCAAGGGAAAAAGCAAGAGAGCTGGAAGCAGGGAGGAAATGATGGATACAAAAATCAGTGATATTCAGGTAATACTCACGGCACCGGAAGGAATTAATCTGGTAGTCGTTAAGGTAATAACCAATCAGCCGGGGCTATACGGGCTGGGCTGTGCAACCTTTGCCTACCGCCATCTGGCAGTAAAAACGGTAGTGGAGGAATATCTAAAGCCCCTTCTTACAGGCAGAGAGGTGGACCGGATCGAAGATATCTGGCAGCTCATGCACCAGAACGGATATTGGAGAAACGGGCCAATAGAAAACAATGCGATTTCCGGAGTGGATATGGCATTATGGGATATTAAAGGAAAGATGGCAGGCATGCCGGTATACCAGCTGTTTGGCGGAAAATGCAGGGAGGGAATTCCCGTTTACCGCCATGCAGACGGAAGGGATGCACAGGAAGTCTGTGAAAATATCCTGCGTTATAAAGAAATGGGTATTACCAATATCAGGTGCCAGTGCGGCGGTTATGGAGGAGAAAGCTATGGAACTGTTCCGGCTACCGCTCCTAAGGGCGCGTTAAGCGGTGTGTATCTGGATTCCAGAGAATATATCCGCAATACGGTCAAACTTTTTGAAGACATCAGGAATCAGATCGGATACGATATGAATCTGGTTCACGACGTTCATGAACGAATTGCACCGGTAGATGCTATTAAGCTGGCAAAAGCACTGGAACCGTATGACTTATTTTTCCTGGAGGATCCGGTTTCCATTGAGCAGCTTCCCTGGCTTAGAAATTTACGGGAACAGACAAGTATCCCCATTGCAGAGGGAGAACTGTTTAATAATTCTGTGGAATGGAAGCAGATAATCGCAGAACACTTAATTGACTTTATCCGGGTTCATTTAAGTCAGATCGGGGGCATTACTCCCGCCAGAAAGCTACAGATTTTTGCAGAGCAGTATGGGGTAAGAACGGCATGGCACGGACCTGGAGATATGTCACCCATTGCCCATGCAGCTAATATTCATCTGGATCTTTCTGCACCGAATTTCGGTGTACAGGAGTGGTCGGGAATTGAGCCGCCAAACTTTGTAATTCAGGACTTAAAAGGTCCAAGAGGAGCGCTTTTAGAGGTATTCCCCGGACTTCCGGAATTTAGTGACGGCTATGTGTATGCCAATGATAAGCCAGGTCTTGGAGTTGATATCAATGAAAAAGAAGCTGCAAAATACCCATGCGAAAATACTGTTGTCACCTGGACTCAGACCAGGCGCAGAGATGGTGCACTTCAGACCCCATAAATAATAGTAGAAGAAACAAGGAGGAAACAACAATGAAGTCTTGTGTAATTACCAGTCCGTTTCACTATGAGATCCGTGAAATTCCCATACCGGAACCGGGTGATAATGAAGTGTTAATCCAAATGAAATCAGCCGGTGTATGCGGCAGCGATTTACATATCTACAGAGGAGAGAATCCCTGTTCCACCTATCCTCTGGTACCTGGTCATGAAAATGCCGGAATTGTAGCAAAAACAGGTAAAAATGTTACAAATGTCAAAGTGGGAGACCACGTAGTAGTGGACTTAATCATCACCTGCGGTGAATGCTATCAGTGCACCCATGGAAGAGAAGAAGTGTGCGAGCATGTACTGGTGAGAGGCAGCGGTACGGACGGAGGGTGGAGAGAGTATTTTACAGCACCCGAAGATGATGTATATAAGATAGAAGATTCCATTCCATGGAAAGATGCTGCCTTAATTGAGCCGGTTGCCATTGGGGCTCACTGCACCAAACGGGGCAGAATCCAGCCTGATGATACGGTATTTATTCTTGGTACCGGAACCATTGGAACCATTATTCTTCAGGCATGTAAGGTAATCGGAGCAAAGGTGATCTGCTGTGATATCGACGATGATTCCTTAATACGTGCGAAATCCTTTGGAGCAGATGAAACAATTAACAGCAAGAAAGAAAACATTGCCGATAGAATATCCCAGATTACCGGCGGACACGGCTGTACCGCTGCATTTGATTCCGCCTGCTTTCCGGGAAGCCTGACACTCCTGTTACAGCCGGGAATCGTATGCAACGCAGGAAGAGTGATTCCCATGGGATTTTCAGATAAACCGGAGAGCTTCAGTCAGGCAGATATAAACAAGCGGGAACTCGATATTATAGGAAGCAGAATGAGCGCCTATCAGTTTCAGCCTGTTGCAAAAAACATGGCAGAGGGGAAATACCAGCTGGAAGGTCTCGCCACAACGTTTGTAAAATTCAGTGAAATTGATAAAGTATTTAAGAACATGGAAAATCCGGATCCTGCAGTGAAGAAAACCGTAATACTATTTGATTAGGGAGGAACAGACATGATATCCAGTAAATTTGATGTGACAGGAAAGCATTGTATTGTAACAGGAGGCGCTCAGGGATTATCCAGAGGAATGGCCGAAGGTCTTTTGGAAGCCGGCTGTAAAGTGGTGCTGATCGATGTGCAGGAAGAAAAACTGAAACAGGTGGTAAAGGAATACCAGGATAAAGGTTATGAAGCCTATGGCGTAGCGGGAAATCTGGCAGACCGTGAGGATATAAACCGTATCTTTGCAGAATCCATGGAAATTTTAGAAGGAAAACTTGATGTGTTGATTCCGGCTGCCGGAATCCAGAGAAGACATCTGCCTGAGGAATTTCCTATGGAAGAGTGGGATCTGGTAGTGGATATTAATTTAAACCATGTGTTTATCATGATACAGAAAGCGTTAAAGGTCATGCTTACCCAGCCAACCGGCGGTAAGATCATCACCATTGGTTCCATGGTTACCTGGTTTGGCGGCACTACCGTACCTGCTTATACCGCGACAAAGGGCGCTGTTTCCCAGCTGACAAAGAGTCTTGCCGTAGACTGTGCAGGACGGAACATTAACATTAACTGTATCTGCCCAGGCTATATGGATACTGAAATGTGTGCCAATATGACCCAGGCCAGAAAAGATGAATGTACCGTAAGAATACCGGCCGGCAGATGGGGGACGCCAGAAGATTTAAAGGGACCGGTACTTTTCCTTGCATCTTCTGCATCTGATTATTTAAATGGAACGGCCATTCCGGTAGATGGCGGATATCTTGTAAAATAGTGTGGTTTCATAAGAAAGAGGAAGCTTCAGACCGTTAATGGCTGCAGCTTCCTCTTTAATATATATGAAATCCCTGGATTCAGGAATGCAATATTGACAAATTTATTATCATTTTTTTAGGTTGAGCCGGCAAAGAAGCTTTTCAGAGCAACTCTGCCGACTTAGAAAACATATGTATGAAAGCGCTCTGACCACTTTGTGGGATCTTTCATGTTTATGATATTATCATACATGGAAAATGTGAAGGAATTTTGACCAGGATCTAAAAATAGTATGAAAACAATGAAGAAATTATGACAGAAATTGGTACAGTAACAGAATCCTCTCTGCAGATACTATCATATAGTAGAAAAATTCCCATTAAGCAAAAACAGTATTGCCTGGTAAAGAAAAATATGGTATTTATATAGTGTTAGTTAAAACTAACCATACAACCCATACGAATAGGCTATTACAGTTTTTAAATAATAAATGGGAAACAAATTTCATGATGGAGGTATGGATATGTTACTGGAAAGGCATTTAATTGAATATTGTTCCCCAACCCTGGCTTCTTTAAAAACCGCAAATCTGTTTAATCATTCTTTTACTTCGGAAGAAGAATTGCATCGCCAGCTGGAATATTTAAACCTGCAGCTGGGAGAAAAAGGGATATCATTGATTGAATTATACAGACGCGGGAATAAGGCTCTGATTTATGTATATCGCAAGTCTCGTTTAATGAAGGATTTAAACAGGCCGGGAGTAAGCAGATTTTTAAAAAATTACGGTTATGAAGAGATGGATGTGGATGATGCCCTGGACAGATTAAAAATCCGCCTGAAAGAAGAGGGGGGCTTTCCTCATGAGATCGGATTGTTTTTGGGATATCCCCTGGGAGATGTAATCGGATTTATTAAAAATTCAGGAAAAAACTGTAAGTGCTTAGGCTGTTGGAAAGTATATTGCAATGAATGTGAAGCAGTGAAAACCTTTGCCAGATATCAAAAATGCAGAACCATATATTCCCGGCTCTGGAGAAATGGAAGATCAGTCTGGCAGCTTACAGTAGCTGCTTAAGCATATAAAAAGGAAAGAAAGAGGTAGGATAAGATGAGTAAAGTCGCAGTTGTATATTGGAGCGGAACCGGTAATACGGAAGCTATGGCAAATAAAGTACTGGAAGGTGCAAAAGCTGCAGGTGCAGATGCTTCTTTGTTTACCGCTTCTGATTTTGGAGCAGATCAGATGGATGATTACGATGCTGTTTCCTTTGGCTGTCCTTCCATGGGAAGTGAAGAATTAGAGGATGGCGAATTTGAACCGATGTTTAAAAGCTGTGAGGCGAAACTCAGCGGAAAGAAGATTGCTTTATTCGGCTCTTATGGCTGGGGAGACGGTGAGTGGATGCGTAACTGGGAAGATTCCGTAAAATCTCTTGGAGCAGTACTGGTTCATGACAGTGTGATTTGTAATAATGAACCTGATGAGGATGGGGCAGCCCAGTGTGTAGAGCTTGGAAAAGCACTTGCATAATAGAAAGACATGGCTAGGAGACGTTAACAAACTCCTGACCATGTCTTTTTTTATGCTAAAGATATTAATGACACAAAAAAACTGAGTTTTCTAAATGAAAACTCAGTTTTTTTCCTATGACCTATCCGGGAATCGAACCCGGGTTTCCGCCGTGAGAGGGCGGCGTCTTGACCGCTTGACCAATAGGCCGTTTCCCTGTCATCTCTGACAGCTCCATTATAATATCACAGGTATCCCCGTTTGTCTACTGTTTTTTCGAAAAAATAAAAAAATTGTCAAAAGCAGATTTTTTATGTTATACTTTGCAGTAGAAAAAAGGAGGCTTAAGGTGACGTATGGAACGGAAAAATCGGGAAATTCAGTATGATTATCTGCGGGTAATTGCAGTAATTGCAATTATTATGGTACATTCCATTCCTGCCCAGGCAGCCAATGATACCCAGCAGCTTTTTAGTGCAATGCTCATGCCTGTGCTTTTGTCCTTTGTGGGAATCTATTTTATGCTCAGTGGTTTGTTTATACTAGATCATGGTACAGAGGACATCCTGGCATTTTATAAAAACCGGTTTCTCGCCATTGTGATCCCATTTGGTTTCTATACCGGAATTTATTACTTCTATTATAATGTATACCTGGGGCAGGATAAGCCTGGGTTCTTCCCACATATCAAAGCATGGCTTTTTGGGTGGCTGACAGAAACCACGCCCATGGCCCCACACATGTGGTTTATGTACGTGATTCTGGGGTTGTATTTGTGTGCGCCCTTTTTATCAAGAATGCTAAAGGCTATGACAGATCATGAGCTGAGGATTTTTCTGGCCATGATTCTTATTATTCAGACTCTGTTTGTTTATCTGCAGCCGCTTGGGTTTTTACCAGGAGAGTTTTTTCAATATATGATATTTAAAGGCTGGCTGATTTACTTTGTGCTTGGCTATACATTAAAGCGTTTATATCAAAACACCAGGTATTTCCCTTTCCTGGCAGCAGGACTTGCAGGATTTGCGCTAACCATGATACAAAAGTTTTTTACACCTGCATTTACACCTGGAATTCATGATCTGGCCCCCACTATGATAGCCATGGCATCAGCTGTCTTTTTGTTTTTTGAACAATATGGAACGGTATCATTCCCCGGGTTTACAAAGGCATGCGGTTTGATCAGCAGACACAGCTATGGTATGTATTTAATCCATTATCTGGTGTTGGGGCAGTTCTCCGCTGCAATCATAGAGAAAACATGGATCAGACATTTTTATGTTCCAAAAATTATCTGCCTTACGGCACTGACATTTTTCATATCTCTGGGAATAGCCTGGTTATTGGATGAAACGGTAATGAAACTGTTAAAAAGGATTCCGCAACTGATATGGAAACGGGAAAATGACAGATAAAGGAGAACAATAATGGCAAAGAAAAGCAGTTGTGAATATTGTATGTATTATCAATACAACGAAGACTATGAGTATTATGAGTGTGGGATTAATTTAGATGAGGACGAGATGATGCGTTTTTTAAGTGAATCCCATCAAAGCTGCCCTCACTTTAAATATGGTGATGATTATTCTATCGTAAAGAAGCAGATGTAAAAAAAGTCCCATAAAAAGGGAGGAGCCGGTATCCCCTACGAGGAATACCGGCAATTATGAAAAAAATTCTTATCTCAAAGTATGTTGGCAACATCTTTTTCTGATGATTTAAGTATATGAGTAAAATATGAAGAGAGTTTGTCCGGCATGTAACAATATTGTGACCAGAATGTGAACAATAACAGGAAAGCGGCAGCCTGAAAATGGACTGCCGCTTTTTGTGCCTTAATATAATCAGGATTCCTGAAAATGATAGTTGTCCAACAGCTGGTTTTTCATATTCCAAAGCGGCTTTGACAGGTCAACGTGAACCTCATGAGGATTAACAAGACGCCTTGACTCATCCCAGAGGGTATCAAGCTCTTTTTTACAATAAGCCCGGATGTCCATTACGGCAGGAGACTCATAGACACATTTGCCTTTCTGGAATACAGGAATCAGTAAATCCCTCATGGTATAAGTGTTTGGAGCGAGGTGTGTCTTTTTCCATGTCTCAATTGGATCAAAGAGAAGGAGTGAATGGTTTTCATCATATACTTCGCCTTCCAGACATATTAAATCAGCAATAATTTTTCCTGTTTCCCTGCTGTAAATTCGTTTGATTTCTTTATTGCCGGGATTGGTGATCTTTTCTGCATTTTCAGAAAGTTTAATCTTGGGATTAAATTCTCCAGTCTTCCGGTCCAGAACAGCTGCCAGTTTATATACTCCTCCAAATGAAGGACAATCCTTGGAGGTGATTAAATTAGTCCCCACTCCCCAGGAGTTTATGGTTGCGCCCTGGATCTTTAAGCTGTTGATCAGAGTCTCATCAAGGTCATTGGAGGCAGAAATAATGGCATCAGGAAATCCTGCTTCCGTTAGCATTTTCTTGGCTTTTTTGGAAAGATAGGCAAGGTCTCCGCTGTCTAACCGGATACCGTAACTGGTCAGTGGAATATTTGCTTCTTTCATCTCCCTGAAAACTTTAATTGCATTGGGAACACCGGATTTCAGCGTATCGTATGTGTCTACCAGCAGAATGCATGCTTTTGGATAAAGCTTTGCGTAACTGCGAAATGCAGAAAGCTCGTCGGGAAAGCTCATGATCCAGCTGTGTGCATGAGTTCCCTTTACCGGAACGTCAAACATTTTTCCTGCAAGGACATTGGAGGTTCCCACACAGCCTCCGATCATGGCAGCACGGGCACCGTAGATACCGGCATCAGGTCCCTGGGCACGGCGCAGACCAAATTCCATTACTCCGTCACCCTCCGCTGCAAAAACGACTCGGGCGGTCTTTGTGGCAATCAGGCTTTGATGATTAATAATGGTGAGCAGCGCTGTCTCTACCAGCTGGGCTTCCATAATGGGGGCGATTACTTTTACCAAAGGTTCTCTGGGAAATATGACGGTTCCTTCCGGTATGGCGTAAATATCTCCGGAAAATCTAAAATGAAGCAGATATTCTAAAAAGTCTTCCTCAAACAGTCCGGTGGATCTTAAATATTCCACATCCTCACTGTTAAATTCCAGTTCTTTAATATATTCAATCACCTGTTCCAGACCAGCGCAGATCGCGTACCCGTTTCCGCCTGGGTTGCTGCGGTAAAAGGCATCGAATATTACGGTCTCGTTGGCATCTTTCTCTTTGAAGTAACCCTGCATCATGGTTAACTCATAGAGATCTGTTAATAAAGTTAAATTGCGCTGGCTCATAGTTTTTCTCCTTTTTACAAATCCTTTTCGCACATTATACCATATGTTTACAAAAAAACAATTACATTGACAAATATATAACAATCTCACCGAAGTCCAAATAAACAATTAAAGTGTTTAAATAGAACTAATTATCAGAATAAACATATACAATTAGTAAATAGAAAATTAAATTATTAAAAATATATGAAATAACTTGCAAAATAAAGCGCTATGCATTATAATAATATCATCTACAAAAGATAAACAGTTACACCCATTTTTTTAAAATAATTTCATAAGACAGAGCCAAAGGAGGTCGATTCCACCAAAAACAGTTGTAACGCCTGTTGACTGACAAAGAGCTCAGGCAGAAGATAAGACGTTTCCCCACTTTATAAAAGCCAGTGGATTCCAGCAGTTAAGCTGACATGGAAGATGGCAGATGGGTCCGGCAATTCATTGACGTGCCTATGATTGGTCAGAACTATATTTAAGTAATTTCGCTGGTTAATTCCAGCGATCCAAACCCAATGGTTCCCTGACAAGATAGAAGAATGAAAATAAGAAGCAGAATAATTGAAATTGCATAAGGGACCAGTAAGGGAAGCGAAAACAAGTTCATATAGAGAATCATCCAGAAAAGCATTATCAAAAATCTAAAGAGAGGCATGAATTAACTGATGGATGAAAACGTGTAGAGCGGGTATCGAATTGAGGAAAGAATTCGGTACCCGCTCTGATTTTGTTTCATAGACGTCATTAGAATTTAGAGGCAAATATGTAAATATTAGCACTCAAAATGTACAATTTTGGCGGTTGGGTTGAAATGTACATAAAAAGGATATAGAATGTAAGCGTTTTATTACTACTATATAAAATATCAGAAGAGGAGGGTATTAATGCTTCTTATTGCCATTTGTGATGATAATAAAAGTGATTCAGTCAGAATAGCAAAATATGTGAAAGGTTATTTGAAATCCGTATTAATTCCATTTCAGATTATAACTTTTAAGTCAGGAGAAGAGCTGCTTGATTTTCATGGAAAGTTTGATGTGATATTTCTTGATATTGCCTTAACCGGAATGAATGGGATTGAGATTGGTAAAACAATATGGGAAATGAACCGGAATGTTAAAGTCATCTATACCACTAGTTATAAACAATTTTGCAGACAGGCTGTCAATTATGTCCATGCATTTGCTTTTTTGGAAAAACCCGTTACAAAGAACAATGTGGAACGTCAGCTTCAGGAAATTATCCAATACATTCAGGAAGAATCTGGTAAATTAGAGATAGTAAATTTTGAAATTTTAGAAGTCACAGAGGCTGGTGAATTAGAAAGCAGAATAAAAAGTTTTGAGGTTAAAGATATTTTTTACTTTGAGTATATAAATAGAAAAATTAAAATAAAACTTGAAAATGAAGAATAT
>JAAOXG010000054.1 GCA_013036995.1 Lacrimispora defluvii | reverse complement strand
AACGGGACCCCAACAGGAAAGCCAGGATATGTATTTACAGGCTGGAGTCCAACGCTGGAACCAACTGTTATAGCAGACGTCAATTATGAAGCACAATGGAGCTTAAAAGACAATGTTAAGATTAATTTCCAGGCAGTTGGAGAAGGTAAGGTATCTACAGCCAGTGAAGATCTAAATCCTGATATCGGAGATTCGAACGGTTCCACAGCAACCGCAGACAATGGTTATAAATTTAGTGGCTGGTATAGAGATACAGAATGCAATGATCTGGCGTCTGCTTCCGATAACTTCACACCGGAACGCCCGGTTGACGGCTGGGTAGATGGCACCACTTTCTATGCCAAGTTTGTAGTTGATGAGAATCAGACCCTGAATTACAAAATCAAATATTTCTATAATAACACTGAGGATGCAGGGGCAGAAGAAAATAAAAGGGTATTGGTAGCTGATCCAACTGTAAATCAAGTACCATTAAAAGATAAGGTTGGCTATAAATTATCAGATAAACCATACAGTCCAGAACTGCCTACGGTCATCACTGGAGAAAACAATGTAATAAACGTTTATTATGATTCAGCGCAGGTTAATTATATGGTAGACCTGTATTATCAGGTAAATGGAGAATATGAGGAGCAGCCAACTTATTCATATACCAGAGATGGTTATACGGAATCTGAGGCTGAGGTGACGGCTGACGACAGGCAAATAAAGAAACCAGGTTACGTGTTAGACGAAGGCAAAGAAAATGTATTGAGTGGAGCAATTGCCGGAGACGGAAGTCTGGTTCTTAAGATTTACTTCAAACAGCAGTTCACAGTCACTTATGATCCCGGTCTCCAGGGAACCTTTGAGAGTCAGAATGTGAAAGGCCTGGACTATAACGCAACAACTCCTGAGTTTAACGGGATCCCGACAGGAAAGCCAGGATATGTATTTACAGGCTGGAGTCCAACGCTGGAATCAACTGTTAAAGCAGACGTAAATTATGAAGCACAATGGAGCTTAAAAGACAATGTTAAGATTAATTTCCAGGCAGTTGGAGCAGGTAAGGTATCTACAGCCAGTGAAGATCTAAATCCTGATATAGGAGATTCAAAAGGTTCCACAGCAACCGCAGACAATGGTTATAAATTTAGTGGCTGGTATAAAGATACAGAATGCAATGATCTGGCGTCTGCTTCCGATAATTTCGCACCGGAACGCCCGGTAGACGGCTGGGTAGACGGCACCACTTTCTATGCCAAGTTTGTAGTTGATGAGAATCAGACCCTGAATTACAAAATCAGATATTTTTATAATAACACTGAGGATGCGGGGGCAGAAGAAAATCAAAAAGTATTGGTAGCTGATCCAACTGTAAATCAAGTACAATTAAAAGATAAGGTTGGCTATAAATTATCAGATAAGCCATACAATCCAGAATTACCTACGGTTATAACCGGAGAAAATAATGTAATAAATGTTTATTATGATCCGGTGCAGGTTCCTTATATGGTAGACCTGTATTATCAGGTAAATGGAGAATATTCGGAGCAGCCAACGTATTCGTATACCAGAAATGGCTATACAGAATCTAAGGCTGAGGTGACGGATGATGACAGGCAAATAAAGAAACCGGGTTACGTGTTTGACGAAGCAAAAGAAAATGTATTGAGTGGAGCAATTGCTGGAGATGGAAGTCTGGTTCTTAAGGTTTACTTCAAACAGCAGTTCACAGTAACTTATGCGCCCGGTACCCAGGGAACCTTTGGGATTCAGAAAGCGGAAGGTCTGGATTACAACTCAGTAACTCCCGAATATGACGGGACGCCCATCGGTAAGCCTGGATATGTATTCGCAGGCTGGAGTCCCAAACCTGAGCCGGTTGTTACAACAGACAACACTTATGTAGCACAATGGATTTCTTCAACCAGCACAAAATATACAGTGGAATTCTATTACCAGAGTAAAGGAAAGTATCCGGAGAAGGCTAACAATTCTTCATTGAGAGCAGGAACAACGGATGCGATGGCATCCGTAACCGATTCTGATAAGGCAGCTATGAGCGGATATATACTTGATTCAAATGCAGCCAATGTATTTGAGGCAGCAGTCGCAGGCGATGGCGGTATGGTACTCCGGGTTTACTTTAAGCAGCAGTTTGCTATAACCTATAATCCAGGAGAGCATGGCTCATTCAATGCACAAACTAACACAGGTCTCAGCTATGGCGATGCGGTTCCTGCATTTGAAGGGCAGACTACAGCAAACGGTAACTACAGTTTTATCGGCTGGAATAAAGAAATCGCAAAGACCGTATCAGAAAATGTAGTTTATACCGCATTATGGAGTTACAACGGCGGAGGAAGCAGTGGGGGAAGCAGCGGAGGAAGCTCCGGCGGTGGTCCAAGAGCAACCGGTACCCGCCAGGCAGGAGGCCCTGGTGACACAACTGTTACCATTGAGCCTGTACCAGTTCCTCTGGCGAATCTGCCGGAAAATACAAACCTTGTAACCATTGACGATGGCAACATTCCCTTAGCCGGACTTCCAAAGACTGGTGACAGGGCACCTGTACAGGGCGTTGCAGCAATTTTATCTGGAATCTTATTGGCAGCCTATCTGGCAATCAGCCATAGGCGCAGAGACGAAAGATAGGAGTTGAAACTGAATTGATATAAGAATAAACGGAGCTGTTGCGTAAAAGCAACAGCTCCCGTTCTAAGGTCAAAACTTTATCTTAATTAGCAGCATTCGCTTTTACTGGCGAACCCTTAACCTGCAATAAAAACATACAGTATCGCAAAAGCGTGTAGCAGACAAGCAGCATAGCAAGGATCGTCTGGATCCATATAACTGGCTGCAGGTATGATGCCTGGATTCCATTTTTCATAAGAAAGCCAGCAGTCTGCTTCGATGCAATGGCGCTAATGACAAATGGAAACGTGAAGGCAGAATAACTTGGATAAAATGGCAATTGCAAAAGCGGAATTAAACCAGCCAGTACCAATACATACAATGCAAAGGATATTACAGCCAGCCCTATCACAAGAACCAGGCTTTTCTCCTCCACCGATTGCAGATAGGCTGCCAGACACAGGCTCCCAGGGGCTGTGAAAATACAAAACAGTGCCTGTGCCGGTTCTGGTATTTCAGAGTATTTGATATGCCGGTACCCAACCAGCACAAGTAAAGCAATGAAACTGATAAACCCAAACCAGAAAGCGGCTGTTCCAATAAATTGCATCTGATAAGCCGGAGCGGTAATTCCTGCAGCGGCTATGCCCACATACACGATAAAATAACTGGCATATACGTTCTTCATATTGATTTTTCTCATAAACCGGTAAGTAAACATAAGAATCAGCAGAAGATGAAGAGCAATCGCCAAAATCCAGATGGTAAAAGCCACTGTATAGGAAATAGGCTTTATGTAAACAGACAACAACATAGTACCCATGGGAAATGTGGCAGATACACTCATCATGATTGGATTTTTCAAATCCTCCTTAACCGCATTGGGATACAATACTGCTTTAAGCAGAAGAAGGATAAAAAGTAAAAAGGATATGGCTCCAAACAGATAGCGGATACTCTCGGAATAACTCTGGAGTAAATTACCCAGAGCAGCACACCCAAGCATAACCCCTGACATAGGTACAGGCACACGTTTTATTAAGTCCCTCATACCCATCACCCCGCTGTTACAAGTTCATCAATATTCACAAGTTCAAATTCCCGGACTATAATCTGTGCCACCTTTTCAGCAACCAGACCGGTAAACGCAATGCATTGCTCCTTGTGTTCCCCGCTTGCCATATCAAATTCTCTTGTGAGGACACGACAGCAAAGAGAGTTCTTTCCATTGGCTGTTTTAAAATAGTCGTGAAGCTCATTGGCCAATAAAAGGTTCTTTTCCACCTTTGGATCCCCCTGCCGGGTACGTCCAAAGAAAAGGCCAAGAGACATAACGCCGCCGGACACGGCTCCGCATACGCACTTGGAACGTCCGATTCCTACGGGAAACCCGGAGGCCATGGCGATTACCATATCTGGAACATCAAGTTCAAAGTTGTCCCGAATGGAAGATACGACGGCTTCCGAACAGAAGAATCCACCCCGGAATAATTCCTCTGCATCTTTTTTGATCTTCTGTACACTGACTTCTTTTTTCATTTCCATTTTGAAACACCCCTTTGTAAAATTTAATATATTAATATTAACATTGAATACATAGAACTTCCAATTGTGTTTCTCTATCTGTACAGCGGCAGTGATTGTTTTTATCAATAAATAGTTTATTTATATACAGGTTTTAATGGTATATTTTCTTCTGCTCATAGATCGGTTCGCAGGTAAGGTGGATTCCTAATCTTTTAAAGATTTTCACATCTACATCAGAGAGCAGGACAGACGTGTGGGCATCCGTCCCTTTTAACCGGGGAAGCTGCTCTAACGCAATCTGCGCATTCACATCTGTGGCGGCAGAAGCGGACAGGGCGATCAGCACTTCATCGGTATGAAGTCTGGGGTTTTTGCTTCCCAGATATTTAACCTTTAATTTCTGAATCGGTTCAATGGCGGAAGGAGAAATCAAATGGACATCGTGAGGGATATTTCCCAGAACCTTCACTGCATTCAGCAAGAGAGCAGCAGAGGCTCCCAGCAGATTAGTAGTTTTACCTGTTACTATGGTATCGTCACCCAGCAAAAGTGCAGCAGCAGGAGAACCGTTTTTCTGGGCCAGCTCATTGGCAGCGCCTACCGTTTTTCTCATCTCCGTATTAATCTTGGCCTGCTTCATCAACAGTTCGATTTTATATACCTCATCCTTGGATCCCATGTCTTTTGCCAGACGGGATAATGCCTGATAATAACGTCTGATAATTTCCTGGCGTGACGCTTCCTTGCAGATTTCATCATCCACGATACAATGCCCGGCCATGTTCACACCCATGTCCGTAGGGGATTTGTAAGGACATTCTCCATAAATTCCCTCAAAGATTGCACTTAATACCGGAAAAATTTCCACATCCCGGTTATAATTTACAGTAGTTAACCCATAAGCTTCCAAATGGAAGGGATCGATCATATTTACATCATTTAAATCAGCAGTAGCTGCTTCATAAGCAAGATTCACCGGATGCTTTAACGGAATATTCCAGATAGGGAAGGTTTCAAACTTGGCATAACCAGCCTTTACCCCTCTCTTGTTTTCGTGATAAAGCTGGGATAAACAGGTGGCCATCTTTCCGCTGCCAGGTCCCGGTGCAGTGATGATCACCAAGGGTTTGGAGGTTTCAATATAGTCATTTCTGCCATAACCCTCATCACTTACAATTAAGGAAATGCTGGCAGGATAGCCGTCAATGATATAATGGCGGTACACCTTAATTCCCATTGATTCCAGCTTCCCCTTAAATACGTCTGCAGCTTTCTGACCGGAGTACTGGGTAATAACAACACTTCCCACATAAAGTCCCTTGTCTGTAAAGGACTGAATGAGACGGAATACATCCACATCATATGTAATGCCAAGATCGTGGCGGATTTTGTTCTTTTCAATGTCAGCAGCGCTGATGGCAATTACAATTTCTGCCTGATCAGTAAGCTGCATCAGCATACGAAGCTTGCTGTCCGGCTCAAATCCTGGAAGCACTCTGGAAGCGTGGTAGTCATCAAATAACTTTCCTCCGAATTCCAGATAGAGCTTGTCCCCGAACTGGCTGATCCGCTCCTTAATGTGCTCTGACTGCATGGTTAAATACTTGTTGTTATCAAATCCTGGTTTCATTTGTCCCTCCGTAACGCGTTCATTTTTACAATACTTAAGATTGTAACATAGAAGAACGGAAAATACCATGGCTTTTATCTGTCCATATTTGGCTGAAACACTTTACAACAGGCTCTAAACGTGTTAAAACGTTGTAGTAAGAAGGAGGAGAAATATGTTTAAAATAGGAAGAAACGACCCCTGCTGGTGCGGCAGCGGAAAGAAATATAAGACCTGTCATCTGGAATTTGACAGAAAGCTTGAAAATTATGAAATCATGGGAGATGAAGTGCCGGATCACTCCATGATTAAGACACCTGCCCAGATTGAAGGAATACGCCACGCTGGTGTTATTAACAATCAGATTCTTGATCTGGTTAGTGAGAAGATCCGTCCCGGAATCAGTACAGAGGATTTAAATACTCTGGTTCACGAAACCACCCTCCGTCTGGGCGGGATCCCGGCACCTCTTAATTTTGAAGGCTATCCCAAAAGTGTCTGTACCTCTATCAACGAGGTAGTCTGCCATGGAATTCCTGATCCCAAAAGAATTTTAAAAGAAGGCGACATCATTAACGTGGATGTGACCACCATTGTGGATGGCTATTACGCAGATGCTTCCAGAATGTACTGCATGGGTAAGGTTTCTCCGGAAGCTGAAAAGCTGGTCCGTGTAACAAAGGAAAGTGTGGATCTGGCATTAAAAGAAGCGAGAGCCTGGGGACATTTAGGGGATATCGGTGCCGTAATCTCTGAATACATTTATGCCAATGGGTTTACCGTGGTAAGAGAAATCGGCGGACATGGAGTTGGTGTGGAATTTCATGAAGAGCCATGGGTCAGCCATATCGGAACCAGGGGAACGGATATGCTTTTAGTTCCTGGAATGATTTTTACCATTGAGCCTATGGTCAATGCTGGAAAGGCTGATGTAGTACAGGATGATACTGATGGCTGGACCATTTACACAAAGGATGGCAGCCTGTCTGCCCAATGGGAATATACCGTATTAATTACAGAAGATGGACCGGAGGTGCTTGCCAGATAATGGATAAAAAACGCTGCTTTTGGGTAAATGAATCACTGCCCATTTACGTAAAATATCATGATGAGGAGTGGGGAGTCCCTGTTTATGACGATGATAAATTATATGAGATGTTTCTGTTAGAGACCTTTCAGGCAGGGCTTTCCTGGATTACCGTGTTAAATAAGCGGGAAGCGTTTCGGGAAGCATTTGACGGTTTTGATCCGGAGAAGGTTGTGGCATATAAGGAAGAAAAGCTAAATGAGCTTATGAACAACCCCGGAATTATCAGAAACAGAAGAAAAGTTGAGGCTGCAGTGAAAAATACCCGCATATTCATGGAGATACAAAAGGAATTTGGTTCCTTTTCAAACTATCTGTGGGGATTTACAGGCGGAACGATCATTGTAAATCAGGATGATAATTTCCAGGTAAAAACAGACCTGTCCGATCAGATATCCAAAGATTTGAAAAAAAGAGGGATGTCCTTTGTGGGATCTGTAACCGTTTATTCCTATCTGCAGGCAGTTGGGGTTGTCAATGACCACGAACTGGGGTGTGTCTGCAGACAGCATTCATAAGACGAGGAGAAACCATGGGAGCCATAGAAATTGAGGACAAATCCATTCTGGAACCTCTGTTTACTGGTTGGGAGGAAACACTGATCTGGTCCTGCCTGCAAAATGTCATGGGAAGGGCCTTTGCCGACCAGGAGAAAGCCCCCCAGTCAGCCCAGCTTGTAATTGGGGATTTCTGCTTTTTTTCCGGGAAGCCAGACGAAGAATTAATTAGAAATAAACCATCAGGAAGGAAATCTGATTTTATCATTATGGTTCCGAAGGATGAGGCATGGTCCCAAGCCATTGAGACAGTATGGAAATCATCTGCCACAAGACGGATCCGTTATGCAATCAAGAAAGAGCCGGATGTTTTTGATAAAGAGGTATTAACAAGAGCTGTAGAAAGTCTTTCGCCCCGCTTTTCCCTTCGCCTGATTGATGAAGAGATTTACAATCAGGTACTGGAGCACAGCTGGTCCGAAGATCTGTGCTCCCAGTTTGAAGACTATGAAGATTATAAAAAAAGGGGAATCGGAGTCGCCGCTCTTTTGGGAGATCAGGTGGTTTCCGGTGCTTCCTCCTACACGGTTTACCGGGGCGGTATTGAAATTGAGATTGATACCAGAAACGATTGCAGGCGTCAGGGACTGGCATTGGCCTGCGGAGCAAAGCTGATTCTGGAATGCTTAAAAAGAGGACTTTATCCAAGCTGGGATGCACAAAACCCCGGTTCTGTGGCGCTTTCCCAAAAACTTGGATATCATTTTGACCGGGAGTATCCGGTTTATGAAATCACTGGTTTTTAATTCATGCAGCAAAGGGCTGCATCCGGATTATTAAATTTATTTGGAAAATTTTACAAAATGTGGTAAAATATTAAATAATTATTACAATAAAACACTGAAGACCATAAAGAAAGTGAAAGTGAAATGATGAAACGATGGCTTTTAGCAGTAATTGTATGCTCATTAGTAGCGTCCGGATGCAGCAGATATAAAGGTATGCCTGATACTCAGAAGAACAGTCCTTCCAGTGACGAGACAACTGACGATTCCAGTGAAGGCAGTGAGTCGGACAAGCAGGAGGAGACTCTTCCAGTGACGGCGCTTCCGAAGAAACCCCCAGTGAAAGTAAAGGGAATCTATATCTCCGGATATATGGCAGGATCTGAGGGCCTTCAGGCTATTCTTGACAAGATTGAGGGTACAGAAATCAATGCAGTCGTAATCGATGTTAAGAATGATGACGGCAGGATTACGTTTGCAATGGACGGTGCTCCCACGGTAAAGGAAATCGGAGCGGAGAAAAAGTATATTCAGGATATGCCTGCCATGATGGCACAGTTAAAAGCAAAGGGAATCTATACCATTGCAAGGGTGGTGGCATTTCGTGATCCCTATCTGGCGGAGCAGAAACCGGAATGGAGCTTAAAAAACAAGGATGGAAGTCTGCACAGAGATAATAAGGGACTTGCGTGGGTGAATCCGTACCGCACGGAAGTCTGGGATTATCTTGTAGAAGTGGGAGAAGCTGCTTCCAGAGCAGGCTTTGACGAAGTCCAGTTTGACTACATCCGGTTTGCTACGGACAGCTCCATGAAGCAGGTGGTTTTTGATGGGGATGAGACCAAGGGACGTTCTAAAACCGATATAATTACAGAGTTCATTCAGTACGCCTATGGGAAACTCTCTGCCAGGAATATCACGGTTTCAGCCGATGTGTTCGGGACTATTATCGGCAGCAATGTGGATGCCCAGGCAGTGGGACAGGTTTACAGTGATATGGCAAATCATCTGGACTATATCTGCCCGATGATTTATCCGTCCCACTACGGCGACGGTAATTTCGGAATCGATCATCCGGATACAGAACCTTATAAGACCATTCGTGCAGCCTTAAAGCTTTCTAAATCAGATTTGGAAAAGACCCGTGGAGAGGCAGTAAAACAGGCGGAGGTACGTCCCTGGCTTCAGGACTTTACTGCTTCTTATCTGGATCACCATATTCCATATGGGAAAAAAGAAGTCAGAGAACAGATCCAGGCGGTTTACGATGCAGGGTACGACCAATGGATTCTTTGGAGTGCCTCCAACCGTTATACCTGGGATGCCCTGTTATCTGAGGAAGAGGCGAAAAAGGAAGAGGCCAGGATTGCCCGGCAAAGAGCAACGAAAGAGGAAGAATCGAAAACTACCGCTGCGGAAACCACACAGGCTCCTGTCAAAGCCCGGAGTGAGGCGGAGAAGAGTCTGGAAGGCGCGGTGGAAGAAGAGACAACCAGGCAGCAGGCGAAGTCCGGGGAAGATTCAGAAAAAAAAGAAAAAAGGGATAAGCCACCTGTTGTGATCGTGACCACAGGCGGTTTAAGAAATGAAAAGTGAGGAAAGCGATGGAGAGAACACCAAGACCAGGAGAATTTTACAGACATTTTAAGGATAAGATGTATCAGGTGGTAGCAGTTGCGATTCATTCCGAGACCAGAGAAAAGATGGTAGTTTATCAGGCTCTGTACGGAACCTTTGATGTTTATGTACGTCCTCTCTCCATGTTTATCAGCGAGGTGGATCATGAAAAATATCCGGATGTTCTTCAAAAGTACCGGTTTGAGCGGGTGGATTTAAAGGATTCTGATTCTAAGGACCAGCCGGAGGCGGAACAAAAAGAAGAGGGAAAGAAAGAAGAACACCACGGTCCCAATAAAAATCTGCTTGCATTTCTTGACGCAGAGACGTATCATGAGAAACTGGAGGTCTTAAGAACCTATAAAGACAAATTTACGGCGGAAGAGCTGCTTGCAATCTGTGAAATCATGGAGATTGGAAGAGCGGATTCAGAGCCGGAAGAAAAATACTACGCAGTAGAGCGTTATCTGGAGCTGCAGATCAAATACGACGGAACAAGATTGAGGTGATTCGAACCAGGTGGACCACATCGAATTTAATATAGAAGAAGAATTAAAAAAACTGCCGTCCCAGCCTGGTGTGTATATCATGCACGACAGGCGGGACGAAATTATCTATGTTGGAAAAGCCATCAGCTTAAAAAACAGGGTCAGGCAGTATTTTCAAAGCAGCAGAAATAAAACGGCAAAGATCGAACAGATGGTATCGAGAATCGCCCGTTTTGAATACATTATAACAGACTCGGAACTGGAAGCACTTGTATTGGAATGCAATTTAATCAAGGAGCACCGCCCCCGTTATAACACCATGTTAAAGGATGATAAAACTTATCCTTACATTAAGGTTACCATGTACGAGGAATTTCCAAGAGTCCTGTTTTCCAGAGATATGAAAAAGGATAAAAGCAGATATTTTGGACCCTATACCAGTGCAGGAGCGGTAAAGGATACCATTGAACTGATTCACAAGCTGTATCAGATCAGAACCTGCAGCCGGAATCTGCCCAGAGATATCGGGAAAGAAAGACCCTGCTTAAACTATCATATCAAACAGTGTCAGGCTCCCTGCCAGGGATATATCAGCCAGGAAGACTATGGGAAATCCATCGGCCAGGTACTTGATTTTCTTGGAGGCAAATACGCGCCTGTCATTGCCATGCTGGAAGAAAAGATGCAGGCTGCATCCGATGAGATGGATTTTGAAAAAGCCATTGAATACAGAGATTTATTAACCAGTGTAAAACAGATTGCCCAAAAACAGAAGATCACAGACAGCGGTATGGAAGACCGGGATATTATCGCCATGGCAAAAGATGAAAAAGATGCTGTGGTCCAGGTCTTTTTTGTGCGTGAGGGAAAGCTGATCGGAAGAGAGCATTTCCATGTGAATGTGGCGACTGCAGAAGACAACGGCCAGATTTTAACCAGCTTTGTAAAACAGTTCTATTCCGGAACTCCCTTTATTCCAAGAGAGATATGGGTTCAGACCCAGCTTGAGGAGGAAGAGGTAATTGGAGAGTGGCTGTCTGCCAAACGGGGACAGAAAGTAAAACTCATTATCCCCAAAAAGGGGCAGAAGGAACGCCTTGTAGAGCTGGCAGAGAGAAATGCGGCTCTGGTGCTTTCTCAGGATAAAGAAAAGATTAAGCGGGAGGAGCTTCGTACGGTCGGCGCCATGAATGAGGTAGGAAGCCTGCTTGGTCTTACTGGTGTAAAACGGATTGAGGCATTTGATATTTCCAATATAAGCGGTTTTGAGTCGGTAGGGTCCATGATCGTTTACGAAAACGGCAGACCCAAGCGGAATGATTACAGGAAATTTAAGATAAAATGGGTAAAGGGAGCCAATGACTATGCTTCCATGAATGAGGTCCTGACCAGAAGATTTTCCCATGGGTTACAGGAAGCGCAAAGCTTAAGGGAAAAGGGCGTCGAGGAAGAACTTGGAAGCTTTACCCGTTTCCCTGATTTAATCATGATGGATGGAGGAAAAGGCCAGGTGAACATCGCTCTGGAGGTCATGGAACAGCTGGGGCTTGCCATTCCTGTATGCGGAATGGTGAAAGATGACAATCACCGGACCAGGGGACTGTACTATAACAATGTGGAAATTCCCATTGACCGGCATTCAGAAGGGTTTAAACTGATCACAAGAATTCAGGATGAAGCCCACCGTTTTGCCATTGAGTATCACAGAAGTTTAAGAAGCAAAGGGCAGGTAAAATCAATTCTTGATGACATTCCAGGTATCGGCCCCGGGCGGAGAAAGGCTTTGATGCGCCGGTTTAAGGGGCTGGAAGCCGTGAAAGAAGCCACACTGGAAGAGCTGGAAGCTACAGAAGGCATGAATTCCCGTTCAGCTAAAAGCGTGTATGAATTCTTTCATAATTAGTGCCCACTGCTTTTCAAAATACGAAATCTGTGTTAGTATGAAAAAAACAGATGAAAAGGAGCATTTCACCATGCATGGAGTAGCAATCACAGATCTGATTGAAAAAATGAATCTCCGGAATATGACGCCGGAGATCGATGCGGAGAAAATTGTGCTCAGCCATCCGGATGTAAACCGTCCGGCTCTCCAGCTGACCGGTTTTTTTGATCACTTTGACAATGAACGGGTTCAGATTATCGGATATGTAGAGCAGGAATATATAAACCAGATGAATCATGAAAGAAAGATGGAGATGTACGATAAGCTGCTCTCCTATCAGATCCCGTGTCTGGTATACAGCCGCAGCCAGAATCCAGATGAGGATATGCTGGCACTTTGCAATCATTACGGAATCCCCTGCCTGGTTTCAGATAAAACCACGTCTGATTTAATGGCAGAGGTAATCCGCTGGCTGAAGGTAAAGCTGGCGCCATGTATCAGCATTCACGGCGTTTTAGTTGACGTATTTGGCGAGGGAGTGCTGATTATGGGAGAGAGCGGCATCGGTAAAAGCGAGGCAGCTCTGGAACTGATTAAGAGAGGCCACCGTCTTGTAACCGATGATGTGGTTGAGATCCGCAAGGTGAGTGATGATACCTTAATCGGAAGCGCGCCGGAGATTACAAGACATTTTATCGAATTACGGGGAATTGGAATTATCGATGTGAAGACGTTGTTCGGTGTAGAGAGTGTAAAGGATACACAGGCCATTGATATGGTGATTAAGCTGGAAGACTGGGATAAGGATAAAGAGTACGACAGACTGGGGATCGAGGACAATTACACGGAATTCTTAGGCAATCAGGTAGTATGCCATTCCATTCCCGTTCGTCCGGGCCGTAATCTGGCCATTATCGTTGAATCAGCTGCCGTCAATTACAGACAGAAGAAGATGGGGTACAACGCGGCACAGGAATTATACAACCGCGTCCAGGCAAACTTATCAAGAAAACAGGATGATTGAGGTGTCTGATGACTGGAATTTATGAAAAACTTCTTGGTGCAGCCGATAAAAACCATATAAAAGCAGGGGAAGAGATGAAAAGACATACATCCTTCCGGGTTGGGGGACCGGCAGCCTGCTTTGTAACTCCGGGAGATGAAAAGGAACTTGCAGCAGTCATTAAGACTTGTAAGCAGGAGAATGAGACATATTTCATTTTAGGCAATGGAAGTAATCTTCTGGTGGGGGATCAGGGTTTTGACGGGGTGGTTATCTCTATGGACAGCTTTAACAGCTGTCAGGTAAATCAGGAGACGGGGATGATAAAAGCCGGAGCAGGACTTTCTCTGGCGAGAATTGCACAGGAAGCATATAAGGCATCACTGACAGGCTTTGAGTTCGCTGCCGGAATACCGGGAACACTGGGGGGAGCTGTAGTCATGAATGCCGGTGCATATGGTTCGGAGATGAAAGAGGTGCTTCGCAGTGTAAAAGTAGTAACAGGGGATGGCGATATCAAAGAGATTCCCGCCAGCGAGCTTTCTTTGGGATACCGGACCAGCTGCATTATACCAAAGCAGTATGTGGTGGTGGAAGCAAACATTCGCTTAAAAGAAGGCGATCCGGTTTCAATCAAAGAACGAATGGATGAACTGGCACGCAGGAGAAAAGAAAAGCAGCCCTTGGAATTTCCAAGTGCAGGAAGCACCTTTAAACGCCCGGAAGGATATTATGCCGGGAAGCTGATCGAAGACGCAGGGCTTCGGGGATTTTCCGTAGGAGGTGCCCAGGTTTCAGAAAAACACTGCGGATTTGTGATTAATAAGGATCAGGCAACTGCGGCGGACATTATAGCCTTATGTGAAGAGATAAAGAACAGGGTATATGAAAAAACCGGAGTAATGCTTGAGATGGAAGTAAAGACACTGGGAAAGTTTTAACGGTGCAAAGGAGTATACAGTGAGGCTTGTAATTGTGACAGGCATGTCAGGCGCAGGGAAGACCCAGGCGCTCAAAATGCTGGAGGATATGGGATTCTACTGTGTGGATAATCTTCCTATCCCCCTCATTGAGACGTTTGCGGAGCTGACCTCTAAAAATCCGGAAGGAATCCAGAACGCTGCTTTGGGTATTGATATCAGAAGCGGGGAGGATTTATCGGTTTTAAACAGGATCTTTGATGAATGGTCCAGAAACCGGGTCCCTTTTGAGATTCTTTTCCTGGATGCCGGAGATGAAATACTGATTAAACGGTATAAAGAAACCAGAAGGGCCCATCCACTGGCAGCAGGCGGCAGAATCGACAGCGGAATTGAAAAAGAGCGTGGGAAGCTTGCTTTTCTAAAGGAAGAGGCTGATTATATCATCGATACCAGCAAGCTTCTCACCAAAGAACTGAGGCAGGAGCTGGAAAAGATTTTCATGAAACATGAATCTTACCGGAATTTATACATTACCATCCTCTCGTTCGGATTTAAATACGGAATTCCATCGGATGCAGATCTGGTATTTGATGTAAGGTTTCTGCCCAATCCCTATTATGTGGAAGAACTGCGAAACAGGACAGGGGAAGAAAAAGAAGTGCGGGACTATGTGATGCAGCATGGAACCGCTGATCTGTTTTTGAACAAGCTTTATGATATGCTGGAGTTCCTGCTTCCAAACTATGTTCTGGAAGGAAAGAATCAGCTGGTGATAGCCATTGGCTGTACCGGCGGAAAGCACCGTTCGGTAACCGTTGCCAAGGCGGTTTACGAAAAGTTTAAGTCCAGGGCTGAGTTCGGAATTAAGATCGAGCACCGGGATATAGAGAAGGATAATACAGGGAAAAGGGTGGTCTAGATATGTCATTTTCTTCCAAATTAAAAGAAGAGCTTTCCAGGCAGATCAGCCCGGCAAGACACTGTCAGATCGCAGAAATGGCTGCGATCATCAGCCTTTGCGGCAAGATAATCATATCAGAAGATGACCGCTATACCATTAAAATCCATACGGAAAATGTAGCAGTTGCAAGAAAGTACTTTACATTATTGAAAAAAACATTTAATATAAGTACTGATGTCTCTATTAGAAGAAATGCCTACTTGAATAAAAACCGTACCTATACGGTAACGATCCGGGAACATGAAGATGCCATTCGGGTACTTCATGCAACCAAACTCCTTGACGAAAACGGAGAAGTAGGAGAGAATCTTAGTGTAGTAAAGAACGTGGTGATCCAGCAGTCATGCTGCAGGAGAGCATTTATACGGGGTGCATTTCTCTCGTCAGGATCCTTAAGTGATCCGGAGAAGTTCTACCATTATGAAATCGTATGTGCCACAGAAGAAAAAGCAGAGCAGTTGAAATCGATTATTGCAACGTTTGAACTTGATGCAAAGATAGTTAAGAGAAAGCGTTATTTTGTTGTCTATATCAAAGAGGGAAGCCAGATTGTTGATATTTTAAATGTCATGGAGGCTCCGGTTGCTTTAATGGAGCTTGAGAATATCAGGATCTTAAAGGATATGCGCAACAGCGTGAACAGACAGGTCAACTGTGAGACTGCAAATATTAATAAAACGGTATCAGCTGCGGTAAAGCAGATAGAAGATATAGAATATATCAGAGATACAATCGGACTTGATAATCTTCCTGACAATTTAATGGAGATTGCCAGAGAGAGACTGGAGAGGCCGGACGCAACATTAAAGGAGCTTGGAGAAGCTCTGGACCCTCCTGTTGGTAAATCAGGAGTGAACCACCGACTTAGAAAGCTTTGTGATTTGGCAGGGCGGCTGCGCGGGACAGGCGTGGGCAGCGGAACGGAACAGACCCGTTCAGAGGAATGAGGAGGATAATTATGGTAAGAAAAACAGTCACCGTGGAACTTGCATCAGGTTTGGAGGCGAGACCAGTCGCTATGCTGGTTCAGGTTGCCAGCCAGTATGAAAGCAACATTTATGTTGAAATCGAATCAAAAAGAGTGAATGCCAAAAGTATTATGGGTATGATGACTCTCGGCCTTGCAGCAGGAGAGCAGATTACAATTACAGCAGATGGAACTGATGAAGAGCATGCGGTCAGTGAGATCGAGAAATACTTAAGCAATCAGGAATAATAACTGGAATATAACGTGTTTTTGAGGCGGAGACTGCCATTGCCTGACAATGGAAGCTCCGCCTCTTATATATCTCCCTTTTTAATTTCACGCAAATTATGTTCAGGGGCTGTCTTTTTATGTTATAATAGAAGAAATGAGGATAGAAGGAGAAACGACAGATGGCATTTACACATTTGCATGTCCATACAGAATACAGCCTGCTTGATGGGTCCTGCAAAATTAAGGAACTGACCGCCAGAGCCAAAGAACTGGGAATGGACAGTATGGCAATTACAGACCATGGCGTCATGTATGGCGTGATTGATTTTTACAGAGCCGCCAGGGAAGCCGGCATCAAGCCCATAATCGGCTGTGAGGTGTACGTGACATCCGGTTCCAGGTTTGACAGAGAGCTTGCAGGCGGGGAAGACCGGTACTACCATCTGGTACTTCTTGCTGAGAACAATCAGGGCTATCAGAATTTAATGAAGATTGTTTCCAAAGGATTTGTAGATGGATTTTATTATAAACCAAGAGTGGATTATGAAATATTAAGAGAATACCATGAGGGCGTGATCGCTCTCAGTGCCTGCCTGGCAGGTGAGGTGCAGCGCTACATTGGCAGGGGTCAGTATGAAAAGGGAAAGGAAGCGGCTCTTCATTATCAGGAGATCTTCGGTGAGGGTAATTTCTTCCTTGAGCTTCAGGATCACGGCATTCCCATGCAGAAGACTGTAAATCATGAACTGGTGCGTATGAGCGCGGAGACCGGGATTGAACTGGTGGCTACCAATGATATTCATTATACCTTTGCAGAGGATGCCACACCCCACGATATTTTGCTGTGCATTCAGACCGGTAAGAAGGTGACAGACGAAAACCGGATGCGTTACGAGGGCGGCCAGTATTACTGCAAATCGGAAGAAGAGATGAAAAAGCTTTTCTCTTATGCAACCCAGGCGGTGGAGAATACCCATAAGATTGCAGAGCGGTGTAATATCGAAATTGAGTTCGGTGTGACCAAGCTGCCAAAGTACGATGTACCGGAAGGCTACGACTCCTGGTCTTATTTAAATAAACTTTGTACTGAGGGCTTTATACGCCACTATCCCGATGATGACGGGACTTTAAAGGATCGCCTCACATATGAGCTGGACGTCATTCATACCATGGGATATGTGGATTACTTCCTGATTGTATGGGATTTCATTCATTATGCCAGATCCCAGAATATCATGGTTGGTCCGGGAAGAGGATCTGCTGCAGGAAGTATCGTTTCCTACTGTCTTGGGATTACGGACATTGATCCCATTCGGTACAACCTTCTTTTTGAGCGTTTCTTAAATCCCGAACGAGTCTCCATGCCTGATATTGACGTGGATTTCTGCTTTGAACGGCGGCAGGAAGTTATTGACTATGTGGTGGAAAAGTACGGCAAGGATCAGGTGGTTCAGATCGTTACCTTTGGTACCCTGGCAGCAAAGGGTGTGGTGAGAGACGTAGGAAGGGTGCTGGATATGCCTTACGCCCGCTGTGACGCCATTGCCAAGATGATACCGGGTGACCTTGGCATGACACTGGAAAAGGCGCTGAAACAAAGCCCTGACCTGCGCAGCGCCTACAACGATGACCCTGAAGTAAAATACTTAATTGATATGTCCATGCGTCTGGAAGGACTGCCAAGACATACCTCCATGCATGCGGCGGGAGTGGTAATCAGCCGTACTTCGGTGGATGAATACGTTCCTTTGTCAAAAGCAGCGGACGGAACCATAACCACCCAGTTTACCATGACCACACTGGAAGAGCTGGGACTTTTAAAGATGGATTTCCTGGGGCTTAGAACCCTTACGGTGATTCAGAATGCAGTGGAAGCAATTAAGAAGAACAGGGATCTTGTCCTTGATATGGATCAGATTGATTACAATGACAAGGCTGTGCTTGATTCCATCGGTTCCGGAAAGGACGACGGGGTATTCCAGCTGGAAAGTTCCGGCATGAAGAGTTTCATGAAGGAGTTAAAGCCGGAGAGTCTGGAAGATATTATCGCCGGAATTTCTCTTTACCGTCCCGGCCCCATGGATTTTATTCCCAAGTATTTAAAAGGAAAGAATGACCGGAATTCCATCACCTATGACTGTCCCCAGCTGGAGCACATACTGGGTCCCACCCATGGATGTATTGTATATCAGGAGCAGGTAATGCAGATCGTCCGCGACCTTGCCGGATATACCATGGGCCGAAGCGATCTGGTGCGCCGTGCCATGTCAAAGAAGAAAACTTACGTCATGGAAAAGGAACGCCAGAATTTCGTATATGGCAATACGGAAGAAGGGGTAACCGGCTGTATAGCCAATGGAGTGGATGAAAAGACTGCCAATCAGATCTATGATGAGATGATTGATTTCGCCAAATATGCATTTAATAAATCCCATGCAGCTGCTTATGCAGTTGTATCCTACCAGACTGCATTTTTAAAATACTATTATCCCCAGGAGTTTATGGCAGCACTTTTAACCTCTGTTATGGACAACGTGTCTAAGGTTTCAGAGTATATCCTGAGCTGCAGACAGATGGGGATTTCCATACTTCCGCCGGATATCAATGAGGGAGAAAGCGGATTTTCCGTTTCAGGCAAGTCCATTCGCTATGGCCTTTCTGCCATTAAAAGCGTGGGCAAATCCGTGGTGGAGCAGATTGTGGCAGAGAGGATAGCAAACGGACTCTATCACGATATGGAAGACTTTATCGACCGAATGAGCAACAAAGAGGTCAATAAGAGAACCCTTGAGAATTTCATCAAGTCAGGAGCCCTTGACACTCTTCCAGGTACCAGAAAGCAGAAGCTTTTGATTGCGCCGGAGCTTCTTGATCAGAGGAGCAAGGAACGAAAGAATACCATGGAAGGGCAGATTACCCTGTTTGATCTTGCAGGCGAGGAAGAGAAAAGCAACTATCAGATCACATTTCCTGATGTGGGTGAGTTTGGGAAGGAAGATCTTCTGGCATTTGAAAAGGAGACCCTTGGCATCTATGTAAGCGGCCATCCGCTGGAAGCATATGAGGAGACCTGGAGAAATCACATTACGGCAGTAACGGTGGATTTTATCGTAGACGAGGAAACCCAGAAGACCAATGTGCAGGATGGTGCTTACGTAACCATTGGTGGTATGATTACAGGCAAAAACGTAAAAACTACCAGAAACAACAAGATGATGGCATTCCTGACCCTGGAAGATCTGGTGGGCTCTGTGGAGGTCATTGTATTTCCAAAGGATTATGAAAGCAAGAGAGAGTTGTTTGTGGAGGATTCCAAGGTTTTTATCCAGGGCAGGGCTTCCGTTGGAGATGATCCGGTTGGAAAGCTGATCTGTGAGAGAGTCATTCCATTTTCAGCAGTTCCCAAAGAACTGTGGCTGAAATTCCCTGACAAGGATACTTATGTGGAATCGGAGCGGGAGATTCTGGAGCTGCTGCGGGAATCCGAGGGCAGTGATTCCGTAATTATCTATCTGGAGCGTGAACGGGCAAAGAAAGTGCTCCCAGCCAACTGGAATGTGAATGCTTCCGATGGACTTCTTGATATTTTAACCAAAAAACTTGGTGAAATAAATGTCAGACTTGTAGAAAAAAAACTTGAAAAGATTGGCAAAATGAATTAGAATACAACGTGTATGAAATGTAAAACTTACAAAAACAGATATCCGTGAATCAGGAGGAAGTTACTATGGCAAAACAAGTGAAAACCATTGGCGTATTAACCAGCGGCGGCGACGCACCAGGTATGAATGCTGCGATCCGTGCCGTTGTCAGAACTGCAATCCATAAAGGATTGGTAGTAAAGGGAATTATGAGGGGATACGCGGGCCTTCTGCAGGAAGAGATTGTTGATATGACCAGCACCAGTGTATCAGACATCATTCATAGGGGCGGAACGATTCTTTATACAGCCAGATGCCAGGAATTTACCACAGCTGCAGGTCAGCAAAAGGGTGCTGAGATCTGTAAAAAACACAACATTGACGGAATGGTAGTCATCGGTGGAGACGGTTCCTTCCGCGGTGCCGGTAAGCTTTCTGCACTTGGAATTAACACCATCGGACTTCCTGGAACCATTGATTTAGATATCGCATGTACCGATTATACCATTGGCTTTGATACTGCAGTGAACACTGCCATGGAAGCCATTGATAAGGTTCGTGATACATCCACTTCCCATGAGCGCTGCAGTATTATTGAAGTAATGGGAAGAAATGCCGGATACATTGCACTTTGGTGCGGCTTTGCAAACGGAGCAGAGGACATCCTTTTGCCAGAGCGGTATGACGGAGACGAGCAGGCATTGATTAACCGCATCATCGAGAACAGAAAGCGGGGAAAGAAGCATCATATTATCATCAATGCAGAAGGAATCGGTCATTCCTCCTCCATGGCAAAGAGAATTGAGGCTGCTACCGGTATTGAGACGAGAGCAACCATTCTGGGCCACATGCAAAGAGGCGGAGCACCTACCTGTAAAGACCGTGTGTATGCTTCCATCATGGGAGCAAGAGCGGTAGAACTGCTTTGCGAAGGAAAGAGTAACCGTGTTGTAGGATATAAGCACGGAGAATTCGTTGATTTCGATATTCAGGAAGCACTGGCTATGACCAAGGATATTCCGGAAGATCAGTATCAGATCAGCAAGATGCTGGTTCGTTAATAAGAACAGGAAATTGATAGAACAGGCGGGACAGCCGGAAGTAGAAATACTTCCAGTGTCCCGCCTTTTTGATACTACAGATGTTCCAGCCAGGTTTTAGCAAGAGAGATCCAGTTCTGACACTGGGGAACGATGCAGCGGCCGTCCTCTCCGGAAACTTCCCTGTTCGCTAAAGACAGTCCATGGCAGCCGGCAGGGTAGATATGCATTTCCACACTGACACCGTGCTCCGTGAGTGCATCAGCCAATAAGTAACTGTTTTTTACTGGTACGGCATCGTCAGTTGAGGTATGCCATAAGAATACAGGGGGAGTGTGGGAACCTACCTGATATTCAAGAGAAACCAGGCGGCGCGCTGCTTCATTTGTTCCGTCGGCTCCTAATAAATTAAGGAAAGAACCCTGGTGGCAGTAAGGCCCGGAAGAGATCACCGGATATGCCAGAATCATGCCATTAGGTTTAATCTCTTCCGGAGTAAGTTCTAACGGACCGTATAAAAACTCCTGATTCCAGAAGGCCCCCAGGCTGCAGGCCAGATGGCCTCCTGCAGAGAAGCCGCAGACGATAATCTTTTCCGGATCGATCAGCCATTCCTCTGCATGGGAACGGACCAGTGAGACGGATGCTGCCAGCTCCATCTGCGGATAAGGAAATTCCTCCGGAGCTATGCTGTAATTAAGAACAAATGCATGGCAGCCCATGGATAGAAACTGCATGGCAATAGGCTCTCCTTCCCGGTCCGATAAGTGCTCATAACCACCTCCCGGACAGATGATCACTGCCGGACGCAGACGTTTTGGAGCAACGGAAACAGGGTCTAAGAGGTATGCGTTTAAAGATGCAGCAGCGGTCACTTTTTCTTTGCCGGTCTGCTTTTTGGTAATGCGAATGGGTTCTGTAAACTGCTTCATGATATGTAATGCTCCCTTTTCTAAACTTCTTCTCGTTATCAGAAACTGATGTAATCCAGATTATCTTATCACAAGTTTTAACAGAAGTAAGATAAAAAGTTCATAAAAAATGGCAGGTCAAATTATGGATATTGTACAGTCATTGATTACCTGCCAATCTCATCCGTGACAAGTCAGAAAAACCATGCTATGATAAAAAACAAAATTGATCATGAACAAAGAGAGGAAACGAAACATGGATGTAATTGAGCGATATATCAATGAACTAATGGAAAAAAGTACTCCGGACCGTCCGGTCTGGAACATTGAGAAGATTCTTCAGGGAGAAAAAGCCGGCTGGAATTATATTGACGGCTGCATGATTAAGGCGATCCTGGAGATGTATTCCATTACAAAGGATTCGAAATATCTGGAATTTGCAGATACGTTTATTGATTACCGTGTAAAGGAAGACGGATCCATAGAGGGATATGATGTGGAAGAGCTGAATATTGATAATGTAAATGCAGGAAAAACCCTGTTTGAACTATACGATCTGACCGGAAAGGAAAAGTACAGAAAGGCAATTGATCTGGTTTACAGCCAGATTGAGAAGATGCCCAGAACAAAAGAGGGGAATTTCTGGCATAAAAATATATATCCCAATCAGGTGTGGCTGGACGGTCTTTATATGTGTCAGCCATTTTATATGGAATACGAGGCCCGCTTCAATAACAGAAAAAAATGCGATGATATTTACAGCCAGTTTGCCAATGTAACAAAACATATGAGGGACAGTGAGACAGGACTTTACTATCATGCCTATGATTCCTCCAGAGAGATGTTCTGGTGTGATAAAGTGACAGGACTTTCCCAGAATTTCTGGTTGAGAGCACTGGGCTGGTACTCCATGGCGCTTCTTGATACCATGGATAAAGACAATCACAAGGAGCAGGATGATCTGCATCAGATGAAGGAAGCATTCCAGTCACTGATTGATGCCATGTTAAAATATCAGGACCCAAGCGGCATGTGGTATCAGGTGGTCAATCTGGGAGGAATGGATAAAAACTATCTGGAAACCAGCGGAAGCGCAATCTTTTCCTATGCCATCTTAAAAGGCGTGCGCCTTGGTTATCTGCCTGAGTCCTATGCAGAATATGGAAAAAAGGCATTTGAAGGAATCTGTAAAACATATCTTCATATGGAAGAAGGAAATATGAGCTTAGGCGGAATCTGTCTGGTGGCAGGTCTGGGCGGAAAAGACAGAAGAGACGGAACCTTCCAGTACTATATGTCTGAGCCTGTTGTAAAGGATGATGCAAAGGGAGTAGGACCATTCCTTCTTGCATATACAGAGATGAAGCGGTGCGGATGGGAATATCAGTCATAGAAAAGAAAAGGGAATGAGGCAGGCCGCCTCATTCCCTTTTAACTTAAGCTGTTTTGTGCGAATTTTTTCGGTGAAATTCCTGTTTTCTTTGTAAAGGCTTTAAAAAAATTGCTGTAATCATTAAAGCCGCACATACTGTATACTTCATTGACGCTGTATCCGCCTGCTAACAGCGTCTGCGCCAGTTCAATTCTTCTGGTGGTAATATAGGAGTTGATGGTAGTACCTGTCCCTTTTTTAAAGAGTCTGCAAAGGTACGAGGTGCTTAAATAAAAATGGGCAGCGATTTCCCCAATGCTTAGGGAAGAATCAATGTTATGGTGTATGTAAGTAATAATATCTGCTACCTTGCTGTTAAAATACTGCCTCTGTTCTTCTGACTGTTCTCCCAGATCTGCTTCTGTGGCACATTTTGTTAGAAACACCATAAACTCCGCAAAAGCAGAGCGTTCTTCCACATCGTGTCCGAACCCCTCCTCTACTGCCAGCTTATTAAAATAGTAGGTAAAACGCCGCTGCTGACCCTGGCTTAAGTGGATCCTGTTAGAAAAGTTATCCGGCCGGTGGGTGAAGCAGTAGGTTAAATCGGTATAATCGGTGGAAATAGTCTTTAAATACTCCGGATCAATAAAAACAGCATACCGTTCATGGGGGATGGACGAATCCATCTGAAGAATCTGATGCTTTTCCCTGGGATTAATCATAAATAAATCGCCAGGTTCTATGCGGTAATTGTTATCTTCAATCAAAAAGGTACGTCCGCCGCTGATGGAAAAGTAAAATTCACAGCACCGGTGGCTATGCATGCTTAAAACACTGCTTTCCTTGTGCAGATGTGCAATGGAAAAGTAATGGTTTTCAAAACACCGGTCAATTCCTTCCGAATATGAAGTAAGTACTTTCATTATTTGCATTCTCCTTGGCTAATACTACTAAAATAATATCATAGGATGTCAAAATATGCAATGTTTTGTGCCGAATTTGAAATGAATTATAAGGACATAGGTGTTATAATAATAAAAAAGTGTTGTGTAAGCGCTTACGCAAAAGTACATATTTCTATATTGAAAATGCGAAAACATTTACATGGAACTTTTAAAGAACTCATTTATGAGGGAGAGAAAAAGGAGAGAGAAAAAGATGAGAAAAATCAAACAGTGGACTGCAATGGGGTTAGCGACTGTTATGGCAATGTCTCTATCTGCATGCGGGTCAGGCAAAACTGCTGAAACAACCACTGCTGCACCTGCAGAAACTACGAAAGCAGCAGCAGCTGCTGAAACCACATCCGCTGGAGCTGCAACTTCTACAGAACCAGTAGAGCTGAAATTTTCATGGTGGGGCGGCGACACAAGACACGCTGCAACCGAGGAAGCAATCAAAGCTTTCCAGGCAAAATATCCGAACATCACTGTAACTCCTGAATACGGTGCATGGAACGGCTGGGAAGAGAAACAGTCCTTAAACATCTTAGGCGGCAATGCTGCTGATGTGATGCAGATCAACTGGAACTGGATTGAATCCTACAGCCAGGGCGGAAAGTCTTTCGCAAACCTGGAGGATTACTCCGATGTTCTTGATTTAAAACAGTTCACACCAGAGAGCCTTGATCTTTGCAAGGTGGATAATAAATTAATGGCAGTTCCGATTTCCTTAACCGGCCGTCTGTTCTACTGGAACAAGACAGCATTTGATGAGGTTGGTGTTGCACTTCCTACAGATCTTGATTCTTTATACAAAGCTGGTGAAGCATTCAAAGCAAAAGATCCTGATATGTATCCACTGGCACTTGGTGAATATGACCGTATGATCCTTATGGTTTACTATCTGGAATCCAAGTATGGCAAAAACTGGGTAGAAGATGGTACAGTTAACTACACAGAAGAAGAAGTAAAAGATGGTATGGACTTTATCACAGGACTGGAAGACAAACATGTAATTCCTACTCTTGCTACAATCAGCGGCGATATGGCTGACTCTCTTGACAAGAATGCAAAATGGATCGATGGAAAGTATGCTGGTATCTTTGAGTGGGATTCCTCAGCTTCCAAGTTCAAAAAAGCTCTTGAAGGCAGCGTAAACAAACCTGGTCAGGAATTCGTAGTTGGCGAGTTCATTAAGATGGGCAACAACAACGGTGGATTTACAAAAATCTCCATGGCATTTGCGATTGGTGCAAACTCCAAACATCCAAAGGAAGCAGCTATGCTGATCAACTTCCTGTTAAATGATCCGGAAGGCGTTAAGATCGGTTCTACAGAAAGAGGTATTCCTTGTTCTGCAGCAGGCTTGAAGATCCTTCAGGATAACAAGCTTGGCGATCCTCTTACCATTGAAGCAAATACAAAAGTTATGAATTACAGCAAGTTCACTCTGGATGCCAAGTTTGAGCACAATGACTTAAAGGCTAACCCAGACGGCGTTTACTACAAAGTATTCGGCAAATTAAGCTCCAAAGAGCTGGATTCTGCTGCAGCTGCAAAAGAACTGATCAAGGGTGTTACTGATACACTTGAGAACTAATTGATTTTAAAAAGATAAGATATTCATATTTCATACGAGCCGCCATAGGATTATGGCGGCTCCCATAAAGAAAAGGGCAGACAAAACGTCATGGAATGCAGAAATGAGACATTAAAACCATACCAGCTCATAGGGGCAGTACAAATGTTTGAAGCTACGAAAGAAGATGCATTCAAAGAATTTGTTATGGATCAGTTAAGCTGTATGGAAGCCCCGGAAGGGACGGCAGGAAGTCTGCCGGCACAGGATTATTCCGCTTATTTTTTCGCTTTGGAACAAACCGGTAATGAGAGTTACAGACAAAAGATAGAAGATGTCATGAAAACCCCGGAGTGGACTTTGGAGCTTATGCCGTTTATAACAGCGTATGACACAAAATATAAAAGAAAAGAGCATTATAATGAGATTGTGGCCATGTTTCGGGATAAACAGCAGTTTACGGGATATGATCTGGTGTCACTGATCGATACGATTGCTCAGATGTCAGAAGAGATCTATGAATATTATAGGGAATTAAGGGATTTGTTTAAGGTTATAATCAAGGAGAAGATGAAAGACCTCCCCAATTCTTCTGAAATTATGGAAATTGGTTATTCCATTCTGAAAGCATGCAACATTGGCGTGCTTCAAAAAGAAAAATACGGTAATTTCGGGGAACTTGTATGGAGAAATATTGCGGGGATTGATAATAATACATGTACAGGTTTAAAGGATATGATCTGTGCACAGCATATAATTTTTAACAAACAGGAGGTATAAGCAGTATGAAGTCAAAGGGTATACGTAAGTTCCTGGCTGATAATGCGGGATTCTTCTTTGTCCTGCCGTGGCTGATTGGATTTATACTTTTTAAAGTTTATCCATTCGCTTCTTCATTGTACTATAGCTTTACAAATTACGATCTGTTTAATGGCGTAACGAAAACAGGTATGATGAACTATAATAAGATTTTTACGGATTCTGATATTACAAGAGCATTTATGGTAACTTTTAAATATGCGATTTTTGACGTACCTTTAAAGCTGACCTTCGCATTATTTATCGCTTATATTCTGAACTTTAAATTAAAGGGAGTTAATTTTTTCAGAACGGCTTATTATATTCCCTCTATTCTTGGTGGTTCCATCGCCATTGCCATCTTATGGAGAGCTGTATTTAATACAGATGGTCTGATCAATGCGGTAGTCGTTGCATTTGGCGGAGAAAAAATCAACTGGATGGCATCTGCCAACGGTGCTTTATTCGTTATCATTATGTTACGGGTATGGCAGTTTGGTTCAGCCATGGTAATTTTCCTTGCAGCATTAAAAGGTGTATCGGAAGATTTATACGAGGCAGCATCCATTGACGGAGCAGGAAAATGGACTCAGTTCTTTAAAATTACAGTTCCGTTAATCACACCGGTTATTTTCTACAACCTGATTACCCAGTTATGTCAGGCATTCCAGGAATTCAACGGACCATTCCTTGTAACAAAGGGTGGACCAAACGGTGCAACTACACTGATTTCCATTCTTATTTACAACAATGCGTTCCTTCGTCATAAGATGGGTATTGCAAGTGCCCAGGCATGGATTCTATTCCTGATTGTCATGACATTTACGGCAGTTGCATTTGTTAGCCAGAAAAAATGGGTATATTACTCAGATGAAGACGGGAGGTAGATGACATGACAAAAGAGACCAAAAGAAGAATAAGCACAGTTGTTCGTTACACCCTTCTCGTAGTAATCGGATTCATTATGGTTTATCCCCTGATCTGGATGGTAGGTGCAACGTTTAAGACGAACTCAGAGATTTTTACCAGCGCATGGTTCTGGCCTAAAAATCCGGTTACGGACGGTTATGCCAATGCCTTCGTTGATTACGGCGGTAAAATCAACCTGATTAAATCACTTTTAAACACTTATAAAATTGTTATACCAAAGGTGGTATTCACAGTAATATCAGCTACCATTACTGCTTACGGTTTCGGACGGTTTGAATTCAAAGGAAAAGCAATCCTCTTTTCTCTTATGATTTCCACCCTGTTCCTTCCCCAGGTAGTTTTAAATGCACCTCAGTACATTATGTTTAATAACTGGGGCTGGACAAATTCCTACCTTCCTCTTGTGATCCCTTCTTTATTTGCAGGTGATACATATTTCTTATTCATGCTGGTTCAGTTTTTAAGAGGTGTGCCGAGAGAGCTGGAAGAGGCAGCTAAGATTGATGGCTGTAATTCACTTAAAACATTATGGTATGTCATTGTTCCCATGTTAAAGCCATCACTGGTATCTGTTGCTTTGTTCCAGTTTATGTGGACTTCCAATGACTTTATGGGACCCCTGATCTACGTTTCCGACATGCCGAAATATACAAACTCCATTTACTTACGTATGTCAATGGACGGTGATGTAGGATTTCAGTGGAACAGAATTCTGGCGATGTCACTTATCTCCATTATTCCTTCTCTGATTGTATTCTTCTGTGCGCAGGATTCCTTCATTGATGGTATTGCTGCAGGCGGAGTGAAAGGTTAAAGATCAAAAAGAGGGCGTGGTATGTAATTGCTGCGCTCTTTTTCAATAGAAAAAACAATAACACAGGAAAACTTACAGGTGAGGTTTAACAGTATGGAATTAAGAGTTGTATTTCAGACAGCGCGTTCTGTAACCATAGAGACAATCACAGAAACAATCTATGAATTTGATGCTCCGGGCCAGATTCTGGTAAACGGAGAAAACCGGGGAGAGACAAAGCAGGTTGTGTTTACTTTGTTTGACTTAAAGCCGGATATGGACTATAATATTTCTCTGGAAAGAAATGGAGAAAAGGCAGAGGTGAATTTCCATACGGATTATGAATTTGTCACCATCAATGTCAGGGAAGTCGGCGCTCTTGGAGACGGAATCCAAAACGATACTCCTTTCATTCAGGCTGCAATTATGGCATGTCCCAAAGACGGAAGAGTTCTGATTCCCGCAGGAACATACAAAGTAACCAGTCTGTTTTTAAAGAGCCATATTAAGATGGAACTCTCAGAGGGAGCGGAGCTCCTTGCAGAGACTGACCGGTATCAGTTTCCAAAGTTCCCCGGGATGATCGAGAGTTACGATGAAAAAGATGATTATAATCTGGGAACCTGGGAGGGCAACCCCCTTCCCATGTTTGCAGGCATCATTACCGGTATTGATGTGGAAGATGTTGTAATCTATGGCAGAGGAATCATAAACGGACAGGCATCCTTTGACAACTGGTGGGACAATGTAAGAGTGATGAAGGGAGCGTTCCGCCCGCGTATGGTATTTTTGGAACGATGCAGGAAGATTACGCTTCAGGGCTTCTCTTTAAAAAACAGTCCGACCTGGGTTCTTCATCCTTATTTCAGTGAAGACTTGAAGTTTTTAAATTTAAGCATCAGCAATCCGGCAGATTCCCCCAATACAGACGGACTGGATCCGGAATCCTGTAAGGACGTGGAGATACTGGGACTTCATTTTTCCCTGGGTGATGACTGCATTGCCATCAAGTCAGGCAAGATCTATATGGGACGCAGATATAAGAAGCCCTCTGAGAACATCACCATTCGCCAGTGTCTGATGGAAAACGGCCACGGAGCCGTTACCATAGGAAGTGAAGTGGGTGCAGGGGTGAAAAACATCCTGGTAGAACGCTGCCTGTTCCGCCATACAGACAGAGGCCTGCGGATCAAGACCAGAAGAGGAAGAGGAAAGGACTCCGTTCTTACGGATATTACATTTGACCACATTGATATGGATCATGTAATGACCCCGTTTGTAGTCAATGGCTTCTACTTCTGTGATCCGGATGGAAAATCAGAATACGTTCAGTGCAGAGAATCACTTCCGGTTGATGACAGAACGCCTGAGATCGGCAGATTCAGCTTTACCAATATAAAAGCGGCTAATTGTCATGTGGCTGCCTCCTTTCTCTATGGTCTTCCAGAAAAGAAGATTGAACGCATTGAATTTAAGAACGTTGCCATTTCCTTTGCGAAAGAGGCGAAGTCAGGAGCTCCGGCTATGTTAAGCGGAGTGGGAGAGTGTACCAAAAAAGGCTTTTGTATCAGCAATGTGGACACCCTGATCTGTGAAAATGTTCATATTTCCGGACAGGAAGGGGAAGCATTTGAATTAAGCAATATTAATCATTACGAAACCATCTAAAGGAGAAGAGTACAATGCAGATTGGAATTCGATTACACGATGTGGCACCAGGTACCATAGAGGAACGTTTAAAAATAGCCAGAGAACAGGGATTTTCCTGTGTACATCTGGCGCTGACAAAGACAATCAATGATCATTCAGTAGAGAATTCTGCCTTAACACCAGGCTTTGCTTCCTATCTTCGGAACAAATTCGGAGAGTATCATATGGACATCGCTGTTTTAGGCTGCTATTTAAACCTGGCCCATCCCGATCCGGAAGAGATTAAGAAGATTCAGGAACGTTATTTTGCCCATCTTCGTTTTGCCTCCATCTTAGGCTGCAGCGTGGTGGGAACCGAGACAGGAAACCCCAATCCAGAATACCGTTTTGAGCCGGCATCCCATACAGAGGAAGCACTTCAGACATTTATTACCAACTTCCGTCCAGTTGTGGAATGTGCAGAAAAATTCGGTGTAATCATGGCAATCGAACCGGTATGGAGCCATATCGTATACAATTCCAAGCAGGCTCTTAAAGTGTTAAAAGCAATCAATTCCCCGAATTTAAGAATCATTCTTGATCCGGTTAATTTACTGTCTGTAGAAAACAGCAGTGAATATGACAAGGTGATTCAGGAAGCCATCGAGGATCTGGGAGAGTATACCGACGTTCTTCATATGAAGGATTTCGTAATTGAAGGAGATAAAGTGGTTTCCGGAGCACCTGGAACCGGCGTCATGAAATATGATACAATTCTGAATTTTGCAAAGAAAGACAAACCATACATTCAGATGACAATCGAGGACAGTACCCCGGATAATGCGGAGTGGTCGAGAAAGTTCCTTGAAAATTACAGCTGCAATTAAGCAGTAGTTCCTTATAAAAAAGAGCTTCGACTGGTTTTACACCAATCAAAGCTCTTTTTTTGATTCCTGATTATAAACATTCCTTCATAACTGCGTAAGCGCCTTTTTCTTCAATATCTTTTAAATATCCGCTGACAGCCGCTTCAAAGCCTTCAATGGCAGTTAAATCCTCACCCCAGAACTCTGTATTTGTGCAGACAGAGTGGGTAAGAGCAGCTGCATCCTCGTCTTTGTGGTCATAGAAGAACTGGAGAATCTGCTTATCGTCTTTTACTGTATAGGTATCACCAGCAGGACGTACCCCAGTCAGTCCGTCTTCTGTCAGTGTAGTACCATGGTAGAATGCAATATAGAATGCAAAGGAAGCTGTGATGCAGCTTGGAAGCGCATGATTCTTCTCTACATATCCCTTTAAAGACGGCATTACACGGGCTTTCCATTTGGAAGTGGAGTTTAAGGAAATAGCTAACAGCGCATGGTCAATAAATGGGTTTTTGAAACGCTCTGTAACAGAAGCTGCAAAGCTCTTTAATTCTTCCTCCGGAAGAGTTAAGGTGGGAATGATTTCATCGTAAATGGTTTTGTTCATGAAACCGCAGATCACTTCGTCATCCATACAGTTGCGCACAATATCCTGACCAGCCAGGTAAGCGCCTAAAACAAAAGAGGTATGAGCACCGTTTAAGATACGAACCTTTCTCTGCTTGTATGGCTTATGATCTCCGCAGATAACAACAGGAAGACCTGCCTTTTCAAATGGAAGTTCTTTCTTTAAGCTGTCTGGTCCTTCAATTACCCAGAAGCCAAATACTTCACCAGTATCGATGATGTTGTCAATATAGCCTAATTCTTCACAGATCTCAGCTGCCTCGCTTCTTGGATAACCGGTTACGATACGGTCAACCAGTGTGGAGCAGAAGATATTCTCTGCCTTAATCCAGTTTAAGAACTCGTCGCCTAAATTCCACTGTTTTGCATAGCTTAATACGCATTTTTCCAGTTCTTTTCCGTTGTTATCAATCAGCTCGCAGGAAAGAATCACAAATCCTTTTCCAGCTTCCTTGCCGAACTTTTCAAAACGTCTGTATAAGAACTGTGTCAGCTTTCCAGGATAGCTGTCAGCCGGGACATCGGTAAACTGGCAGGAAGGGTCATAAGTAATTCCGGCCTCAGTGGTATTGCAGGCAATAAACCGGAGATCAGGGTTTTCTGCACAGGCAAGAACGGTTTCATATTCGCTGTATGGATTTAAACATCTGCTTACGCAGGAGATGACACGCTTGTCATTTACCTTCTGGCCATTTTCAAAGCCGCGGAGGAAGAGAGTATAAAGACCTTCCTGCTCATTGATCATATCAGCCAGACCAGGAGCGATTGGCTGACATAAAACAACCTTTGAATTAAATCCGGTCTTCTCATTAAGAACATCGATAAAATAATCAACAAAAGCTCTTAAGAAATTTCCTTCTCCGAACTGCAGTACACGTTCTGGTGCATCTTTTAATAAATATCCGTCATAACCCAGCTTTTCCAGTGTCTGGTAGCTTAACTTTTCCATTCCGTTTGTCTCCTTATAAGTTGTCAGAAATATTTTATAATGTTACGCCCTGCTTGAAGATGGCCATATCGTGGAATCCTGCTTCTTCTGATTTCACCATCTTTCCGGAGGCAACTTCAATTACAAAGTCAAAAAACTGATTTTTAAGAGTCTCCATATCGGTTCCTTCCACAAGCACTCCGCAGTTGAAATCAATCCAGTTATTCTTCTTCTGGCTGAGAGCAGAGTTGGTGGAAATCTTCATGGTTGGTACGGGGCATGCAAATGGAGTACCACGTCCGGTTGTAAATAAAACGATATGGGCACCTGATGCAGCAAGGGCTGTGGAAGCCACCAGATCGTTGCCTGGAGCGCTTAAAAGGTTCAGTCCTTTATTACGTACCGGCTCTCCGTATTTTAATACATCAACCACAGGCATTCTGCCGGACTTCTGGACGCATCCCAGAGACTTGTCCTCAAGTGTGGAAATACCGCCTTTTTTATTGCCTGGAGAAGGATTCTCGTAAATGGTCTGATTGTGGCTTGTAAAATAATTCTTAAAATCATTTATTAAATCAACAGTTTTTTCAAAGGTTTCTTCGTTCTGGCAGCGGTTCATAAGAAGGGTTTCCGCACCAAACATCTCAGGAACCTCTGTAAGGATGGTAGTTCCTCCCTTTGAAACCAGCATATCTGAAAATTCTCCAACGGTTGGATTGGCTGTAATTCCGGATAATCCGTCGGAACCGCCGCACTTCATACCGATTACCAGCTCGCTGCAGCTGATGGGCTCTCTGTGAAATGTTCCTGCATACTCTGCCAGCTGATCGATGAGTTCAAGAGAATCGGAGATCTCGTCTTCTGACTCCTGAGCTACCAGGAATTTGACTCTGCGCTCATCGTATTCTCCAATATAGCGTTTTAATTCGGTAATGCTGCTGTTCTCACAGCCAAGTCCAAGTACCAGTACGCCGCCAGCGTTTGGATGGTTGATTAAATCTGCCAGAATCGTTCTTGTAAATTCCTGATCATCGCCCATCTGGGAACATCCGTATGGGTGAGGGAAAGCAGCAACCGCATCGATGCTTCCTTTTACATGTTTTAAAGAGGCACGTTCAATGGCTGTGGCGATTTTATTCACGCAGCCTACGGTAGGAATAATCCAGATTTCGTTACGCACGCCCACACGTCCGTCGGGTCTGCGGTAACCGTTAAAAAAGCGTTCTTCTGTTGGAGTAACTTCGATCTCCTGTTTGTTGTACGTGTAAGTCAGTAAATCCCCTAATCCTGTTTTTAAATTGTGTGTGTGAATCCAGGCCCCAGTCCCAATATTCTCCTTTGCTATGCCGATGGCACAGCCGTATTTGATGACGGATGAGCCGGCAGGTATATCTGTCAGGGCAAATTTATGACCCTGTGGGATGTCTTCCAGAAGAATAACCGCTGTGCCGTCCACCTCAACAGCACTGCCGGAAGCAAGCGGCTTTAATGCGACTGCCACGTTGTCTTCGGAATTAATTTTGATAAAGTCCTGCATAAGCTTCCTTTCCTTTCTTAGTACCAGTTTCGATATTCAGTTGCAATGTAAGTACTTACATAAAACATACACCATTTTTTTCTCTTAGTCAATAGGCAAACATAAAAGAAACATATTTCTTTTAATTATGGGAACAATATAGAAAAAACATACACGATTTTTCATGATTACCTGGTAATAACAGTTGCGTAATACAAAATTATTATGTATAATGAATCGAGATAAGTGTAAGCGCTTACGCTCCCTGCTGAAATGACCAAACAGAGCGACCAATAACGCTGGCACAGTAAAAGGGGAAACGTCTGTCTGAATCCCATTCAGGCGGTGAATAATAAAGACGTTTAGAGGGACACCAGGATGAACATATATGATATCGCAGAACTTGCAGGAGTTTCCATTGCTACCGTTTCCAGGGTGGTAAACGACAGCCCCCGCGTAAGTGAAAAAACAAAACAAAAAGTCAGGGCAATCATGGAGGAGAATGGCTACACACCCAACGTATTTGCCAGGGGGCTAGGCCTTGACTCCATGAAGACCATCGGAATCCTATGCCCGGATGTATCCGATGCTTATATGGCAACTGCAGTTGCCCATTTAGAAAGAAGTATGCATGAACACGGTTACGACTGTATCCTGTGCTGCAGTGGTTTTGAACAGTCAATTAAGGAGAAGTACGTAAGTCTTCTTTTAGCCAAACGCATTGACGCGTTAATTATGGTGGGTTCCACCTATGCAGGTGTTGAGGGAGAAGAAAGCCGTATACAGTATGTACTTGATGCTGCCAGACAGGTACCGGTCTTTTTAATTAATGGATATTTAGATGGTGAGAATATTTACTGCGCCTATGGAGATGATTATCAGATCACCTATGATGTGACCAGTCAGATGATCGAATCAGGCCGCCGCAGAATTCTTTTTCTGTGCGATTCCCATTCCTACAGTGCCGTAAGAAAGCTTGCCGGCTATGAATCAGCCTTAAAAAGCCATGGTCTGCCGGTGCTTGGAGATTTAAAGCTGTACGTAAAAAACCGGATCCATACCGTGCGCGATATTCTGCTGGAACGACGGGATCTGCGGTTTGACAGTGTAATCGGTACAGACGACGGTCTTGCAGTTGGAGCAATTAAGTATGCAAATGCAAAGCTTTTAAAGATACCGGAGGATATTTGTATCACAGGCTTTAACAATTCCACCCTGTCAATCTGCAGCGATCCGGAGCTGTCCAGCGTAGATAACCGGGTAGAGGAACTGTGTAATATAACCATCAGCAACATGATGAAGATTCTTCAGGAGAAAGATCCTCAAATCAGCCGGAACTGCAAGGTACCCTGCAGGCTGGTAAAGCGCTGTACAACGGATTTTTAGGCTATTGTTTTTTCTTTTTTTGTATGGTACAATTATAAACCGGTAAACATAACGACACCAGAAAGCATGCTTTGAATCCGAAGGGGGACAAAACATGCTTGAATGCGTGGTCGGGCAGAAAGAACGGTGACAGATATGGAGCAGGCTGAAGATAAAGTGGTGCTGTGCGGCGCCAATTCTTATGAACAGAAATATTATTTTAATGAACAGTTTAAAAGTCTCCCGGAAAGCATCCGGCAGGAGCTTCAGATCATGTGTGTGCTCTATACCGAAGATATAGGCGGAGTTCTGGTTCTGGAGTTTAACGAGGATGGAACCCTGGAATTTAAAGTAACCGCACCGGAAGAGGACTATTTGTTCGATGAAATCGGAAGTGTATTAAAGATAAAGCAGTACCAGCGGGAAAAACGGGAGCTTTTAGAGTCCCTTGAGATGTACTACCGTGTTTTTTATCTGGGAGAAGAATTAGAAGACGGAGAAAAAGACAGTTGAAACTTAGAATAGGAAATGTAACGTTTGACAATAATCTGATACTGGCGCCGATGGCAGGGGTTACGGACCTGCCATTTCGTTTTCTTTGCAGGGAGCAGGGCTGCGGACTGTCGGTCACAGAGATGGTCAGTGCCAAAGCCATTTTATATAAGAACAAGAACACCAATGAGCTGTTAAGTGTATCCGATCAGGAAGGCCCGGTGAGTGTCCAGCTCTTCGGTTCCGACCCGGACATCATGGCAAATATGGCAGCTGCCATAGAATCCCGGCCATTTGCCTTAATCGATGTGAACATGGGCTGCCCGGTACCAAAGATTGTAAATAACGGCGAAGGCTCCGCGCTGATGAAAGATATAAAGCTGGCGGAGAAGATCCTGACTGCCATGGTAAAGGCAGTGAAAAAGCCGGTCACTGTAAAGTTCAGAAAAGGCTTTACAGAGGAAGACTGCAATGCAGTGGAATTTGCCCGTATGGCAGAAAGCAGCGGCGTGGCAGCCATTGCAGTCCACGGCAGAACCAGGGAGCAGTACTATTCCGGAACTGCGGACTGGGATATCATCAGGCAGGTGAAGGAAGCTGTCTCCATTCCTGTCATCGGCAACGGCGATGTCTTTGAACCGGAAGATGCCAAAGCCTTAATCGATCAGACCGGCTGTGACGGAGTCATGATCGCCCGGGGTGCAAAAGGAAATCCCTGGATCTTTTCCAGGACACTGCATTATTTAGAAACAGGAGAGCTGTTACAGCCGCCGACTCCGGCTGAGATCAGCGAGATGATTCTGCGTCATGGAACCATGCAGGCAGAGCACAAAGGAGAGACGGTTGCCATGCGGGAGATGAGGAAGCATATGGCGTGGTATACTGCCGGACTTCCCCATTCGGCCAAATTGAGAAACGATATCAATCAGGTCGAAACAATGGAAGAATTAAGACGTTTTGTACGAGAAAGAATTGGAGCATTGTAACCAGAAAAAGGGACGCGAATCTTGACAATTACAGATGTTTAAGCTATAATATCTGGAATGTGATTTAGCGAGTAAGTAACCAGGAGGAAGTAAAAAACCATGGTAGACAAGAAGAATATTTTAACCTATGAAGGTCTTAAGAGATACGAAGATGAGCTTCAGAACTTAAAAGTAGTCAAAAGAAAAGAAGTTGCCCAGAAGATAAAGGAAGCCAGAGAACAGGGTGATTTATCCGAGAACGCAGAGTACGATGCTGCCAAAGATGAGCAGAGGGACATCGAGCTGCGTATCGAAGAGCTGGAGAAGCTGCTTAAGAATGCAGAAGTAGTCGTAGAAGATGAAATAGACTTAGATAAGATTAATATTGGCTGTAAAGTAAAAGTCTACGATGTGGATGAAGACGAAGAGATGGAATTCAAGATTGTTGGTTCCACCGAAGCAAACAGCCTTCAGAACAAGATTTCCAATGAATCTCCGGTAGGTCAGGCGCTGATTGGTAAAAAAGTCGGAGACGTTGTTGACGTTGAGACTCAGTCAGGGGTCATTCAGTACAAAGTACTTGAGATTCAGAGAGTGTCTTAAGAGTACTTCCTTAACATAGTTCACAAAGGAGTGAAAACAAGTGGCAGAACAGCAGAATCAAAACCAGAATCAGGTTGTAGAAGAGGATTTAAACCATTTACTTAAGGTTCGCCGTGAGAAACTGGCAGAGCTTCAGGAATCAGGAAAAGATCCGTTTAAAGTTACAAAGTACGATGTTACCGTACACAGCAGTGAGATCAAAGAAAATTATGAAGTCTGGGAAGGCAAAGAAGTCTCCATCGCAGGACGTCTGATGTCCAAGCGGGTTATGGGAAAGGCCTCTTTTTGTAATGTCCAGGATTTAAAGGGTAATATTCAGTCCTATGTAGCAAGAGACAGCATTGGCGAAGAATCCTATAAAGAATTTAAAAAACTTGATATCGGAGATATCGTTGGAATCAAGGGAACCGCGTTCACCACTAAGACAGGAGAGGTTTCCATCCATGCGGAAAGCGTGGAACTGCTGACCAAGAGTCTGCAGATTCTGCCTGAGAAGTTCCATGGCCTTACGAATACCGATCTTCGTTACAGACAGAGATATGTTGATTTAATTATGAATCCGGAAGTACGCGATACCTTTGTAAAGCGTTCCCAGATTATTAAGGAGATCCGTAATCATCTGGACGCACAGGGCTTTATGGAGGTTGAGACTCCTATGCTGGTAGCCAATGCAGGCGGAGCAGCAGCAAGACCTTTTGATACCCACTATAACGCCCTTGATGAGGACGTGAAGCTTCGTATCTCTCTGGAACTCTATTTAAAGAGACTGATCGTAGGCGGTTTAGAGCGGGTTTATGAAATTGGACGTGTTTTCCGTAACGAAGGCGTAGATACCAGACATAATCCTGAATTTACACTGATGGAGCTCTATCAGGCATACACCGATTACCACGGCATGATGGATCTGGTGGAGAATTTATTCCGTGAGGTTGCATTAAAGGTGCTTGGCACAGCGGTTGTCACCTATGACGGAGTAGAGATTGATTTGTCTAAACCTTTCGAGCGTATTTCCATGGTTGACGCTCTGAAAAAATATAAGGATATTGATTTTACTGCCATTCATACAGATGAAGAAGCCAAAGCTCTTGCAGATCAGTACCATGTAGCTTACGAAGCAAGACATAAAAAGGGCGATATTTTAAGCCTTCTGTTTGAAGAGTTTGTAGAGGAGCATCTGATTCAGCCTACGTTCATTATTGATCATCCGGTTGAGATTTCACCTCTTACTAAGAAGAAACCTAGCGACCCGGAATATACAGAGCGATTTGAGCTGTTTATTACAAAGAGGGAGATGGCGAATGCTTATTCTGAGTTAAATGATCCGCTGGATCAGATTGAGAGATTTAAGGCTCAGGAAGCACTTCTGGCAGCGGGAGATGATGAAGCAAACTCTATGGATGAGGATTTCGTCAATGCGCTGATGATCGGTATGCCTCCTACGGGCGGGATTGGGATCGGTATTGACCGGTTTGTGATGCTGCTTACGGATAGTTATGCAATCAGGGATGTGTTGTTGTTCCCGACCTTGAAGTCAGCAGGCAAGTAAACCCTAGTAAAATCAAGGGTTTCGAGTGGTAAAAGGAGCTTAGGTACCACAAAAGTACCACAATAGTTCCAATGGTAGATGCAGGACAGTACATGATAATGCATTTACTTCTTGGGTAGTCAATCAAATATTTGCAAAATTAAGGACACTTTCTAAAAGAGAAATCTTTTGAGAGTGTCCTTTTTGTTATGGTCAAAAACTATTAGCAAGGAGGAAATGCCATGAAAACAAGTACAGCGATAGGTGCAGGCAGAGCGATTATGAGAATAACCGTTCCCGAAATGAGACAGAGATTATACCCAATCAGAGGAGGAATGAACGAGTATGTTAAAAGTAAGAGTTTCGGGACCGACCTACGAGCTGAAAGATTATTTGGAACACATGGAAAAAGACAAGGTGTACCAGGTCACAAGCCAATCCAAGCCCTTAAAGAATAAGGGAACCAACAAGATCTTCCGAGTGTTTTCGGATGTGGACAAAAGAACAAAAATAGAAGCCCGCAAAAGGCAGGGCAACAGATAAAAAAGAACAGGAGGAACGGTTATGGCTAAAGTAATCGCAGTAGCTAATCAAAAAGGGGGAGTCGGGAAGACAGCGTTGGCAAGCAATTTAAGCGTTGGTCTTGCCATGAATGACAAAAAGGTATTGGTCATTGATGCTGATCCCCAGGGAAATTTAACATCCAGTCTCGGTATAGATAATGCGGATGAACTGGAGAACACTCTTGCTTCTTTCATAGAGCGTGAGATAAATGAGGATCCGATAGATCCTGCGGAGTATATTCTCCATAACGATGAAGGCGTGGATCTCATGCCGTGCAATATAAAGCTTGCCGGTATGGACTACATGATAATGAACGCTCTCAGCAGAGAGCATCTGCTGGATGCTTTTGTATCAAGCGTCAGGGACGAATACGATTATATCCTAATCGATTGTTCTCCCAGCCTTAATCTTGTGACAATCAATGTGCTGACAACTGCGGATTCTGTGATCATTCCGGTGGAGGCATCGTATCTTTCAATGGCAGGTCTTCAACAGCTACTTGCTTCAATAGGCTCTACAAAGAGAAAACTCAATCGTAAGTTGGAGGTTGAGGGCATCGTTATCAATAAAGTAAATACCCGTACCAACCATGAGAAAGATATCATAGAAAAGCTCCGTGAAGCCTATGGCAGTCAGATAAAGGTATTTGATGTGATGATACCGGAGTCCGTAAGGGCAAAGGAATGCACTGCATACGGACACAGCATATATAAGCATGATCCTAAGTGCAAGGTCGCAAGGGCGTTTGAAGAACTGACAAAGGAGGTGCTGGCGTATGGCTGCTAAGAAACCACTTCCGGACAGGGTACAGCTAAAAGGTCTGGATTCTCTTTTTGGTATTGATCAGGAGCAGACCGGACAGGTGCTTGATGTTCCGATCAGAGAGCTTTTCCCATTTCAGAATCATCCGTTTAAGGTCTTGGATGATGAAAAGATGGCTCAGACAGTTGAAAGCGTCCGTGAGAACGGTATCCTCGTACCGATCATGGTTCGTAACAGACCTGAAGGCGGCTATGAAGTGATATCAGGTCACAGGCGTAAACATGCGGCTGAGATAGTCGGACTGGAGACGGTTCCTGTTATCATAAGGGACCTGACAGATGATGAAGCCGTGATCGCAATGGTGGACGCTAACCTCCAGAGGGAAGAGATTCTGCCGAGTGAGAAGGCGTTTGCTTACAAGATGAAGCTTGATGCAATCAAAAGACAGAATAAAGCGGGAAGACCAGAATCAAATAATTCTCGCCAAGTTGGCGAGAATTTATGGAGCGTGAATCAACTCAGCGAGGGTAACAGTGATAGTGCAAGAACTATTCAGCGGTATATCCGTCTCACAGAGCTTCTGCCGCAGCTGTTGGAAATGGTTGATAACAAGAAGATAAAGTTCAACCCGGCAGTTGAGTTATCATATATCACTCCGAGTGAGCAGTTTCTTCTTATGGAAGTCATGGAAGAGGATAATGTTGTTCCGTCTCTTTCGCAGGCACAGCAGATAAAGAAGCTCTCACAGGAAAAACGCTGCACAAAGGAAGCGCTCCACGCTCTGCTGGCCGTAGCAAGTATTAAGGAAAGAAATGTTGTTATCAAACATGAAATCATCATGCAATACTTTCCTGCGGAAGCAAGTGATGCGGAGATTGAAAGTCTTATCGTAAGACTTCTGGATGATTATCGTAAGAAGCACGGAGGTGTGTAAAATGCCAAAGTATGATTACGAGTATTACTCCGGTGCTGAGAGTGATCAGTTTCGATTTCTACGGATCCCGAAGGTCTTTTTTGAGGATTCTGACTACGAAGATTTAGGGCTGGCAGAATATGTCTTGTATGGGTTTTTGCATGAGTTGGTGGACTACTCACATAAGAAAGGTTGGGTAGATAAAGACGGGCGGACATATGTAATCTGGACGGTGGCATCTATGCAGAAAGTACTCAGATGCAGTGAAGATAAGGCAAGATCAACGCTTAAGAACCTTGTTGATTTTGGGCTTGTAGAAAGGAAACGCCGGGGACAAGGAAAATCAGACATATTATATGTCAAGAATTTCATTACCAAGAAAGCGGAAATATCCGGTTCTGAAAATAATGATGGTTGTGGAAAACTTTTTTCTGAAACCGAAAATAACGGAGTCTTGTCTGTGGAAATTACGGAATCCGGAGAAGGCAAATTCCCTATTCTTGAGTCTGCTGATTCCGTGCCAAAAGATAATAATAATTATTTAAAAAATATTATTGAGCCTAATCATAATCTTATCCAGGTTACTGGTAATACTACAGGGGCGGCTGAGTCTGTGGATAACTCAGGATGGGATGAGGATGTGATACGTGAAGATATTGCACAGATCAAGGAGAATATCTATTACGACGAAATGTCTGCAAGGTACAGAGCAGAATATAACAGTCGATTTGACGAACTGTTTGAAGTTATGGTTGATCTTGTAGCCGGGAAAAGAGAGTCGCTGAATATCGGAGGAACAGAGTATCCCCAATGGCTTGTTCGTAAAAGAATCTTATCGCTGACAGCGAGTCATGTTGAGTATGTTATGGGGATGATAGCCGAGAATCTCGGTAAGATACACAATATGCGGAAGTATATGATTGCATCACTCTTTAATGCGCCGACAACGATGGATAATTACTTCACACAGCTTGTCCATCACGATATGCACACAGAGGAATGGTACGAGATGTCTCAGAAGATGGCTCGTCAAAGGGAGGCTGAGAGAAACGCAAAGATACAGGAGCTTGAAGAAAGGCAAATCGGTCAATTATCAAGTGACGAAGAAAACATGAGGAGGGCAGCCAATGAGTGAGAGATTATCAGCGATGATATTTAAAGTTATATTGCCGGTACTGGCAATCAGCTTTATGGTGCTGTTCTGCTATCCGGTCTGCAATAAACCTGAAGGATTTGATTTCTTTTTGTTCTGGATCCTCGTAGGATTTCCATTCGGCATCAGACGGATGTGGTTGTGGTTGATACCGAGGAATTACGGCATTGCAGGCTCTCTTGGTGTGATAGCCCTGGATTGTATCGTTGGAGGAATCATAGGCGGTTTTATGGCTATTGTGGCTGTGATAAAAGCGGTAGCAACGACCGTACAGGTCATAACGGGGAGGTTGTGATGCATGAAGGAAACGGTGTCTGAGAAATGTCCGGAGCTTGCCGCACAATGGAGTAACAGAAATCTTCCGCTCATGCCATCTGATGTTACGATTGGATCACATAAGCGTGTGTGGTGGAGAGGCTCCTGCGGACATGAATGGCAGGCAATAGTGAAGAATAGAGTTAATGGTTCAGATTGTCCGTATTGCAACAGCAATCAGCTCTTAAAAGGCTTTAATGACCTTGCTACGATGAAGCCTGAGCTTGTATCCGAGTGGTCAGATAAAAATCATCCGCTTATGCCGGATATGGTTTTATCCTGCACCAACAAATCCGTATGGTGGAGATGTATCCAAGGGCATGAGTGGATAGCAAAGATAGCTGACAGGTATTATGGGAGCCAGTGTCCGTTTTGTGAAGGACATATGCTTTATAAAGGGTTCAATGATCTTGCCAGTAACTATCCTGAACTTGCCAAGGAGTGGTCAGAGAAAAATGCTCCAAAGAGGGCTGATGAAGTATTCCCGAAGTCCAGGGAAAATGTCTGGTGGAAGTGCCGTGTATGCGGATATGAATGGAGGGCTGTGATAGATAGCCGTGTGAAGGGTTCTTCCTGTCCGGTATGCTCTGACAGAGTTGTTGTAGCCGGTGTGAATGACCTTGCTACCACGGATCCCGAACTGATATCTGAATGGGACTATGATCGTAATACGATGATTTCCCCGGAACAGATGCATCGGAATTCTTTGAGGATAGTCTGGTGGATATGCGGTCGTGGTCACAGATGGCGGGCAAAAATAGCTGACAGAGCCATTGATAAGGAGCCTTGCCATATATGCAGAAAAGAATTTGATAAGGAGTTCCCCGATATCCTTTTGCGGCATTACTTAAAGCAGGCAGGATATACGGTTATCGTAGATGAAGAGGAGTTGATCGGGATTCCTCTTGCGAATTTCATAAAGGAAAAGAATGCGGTTATTGAATTTTCAAAACCGTTTTACAATACAAAAGACGGATACAGATGGGAGTTTGCAAAGACGCAGCTATGCAAAAACGCAAGAATAAAATTGATCCGTATTCTAAGGCAAAGAGATAGGGAGTTTGAGGACTGTGTATGCATCACAAGGCTCAATGACTCAGATGAAGCACTTGCGGATGCCATAGAGCTGGCGCTTCATATATTGAGGATAGAAATAAGCATTGATGTAAAAGCAGACCGACCACATCTATTTGAAAAATATACAGCGATAGGGCAGTTATGAGAAGAATCTTGTAGCTGCCTTTTTATTTGAAAAAGGGAGGAAGGAATGGCAAAGAGTATAGAATCGCTTGTAGAAAAAGAAATTCAGAAGGGATCGACACCATTAAAACTTGATAGTGTTATGGTACCGGCAGAGGGCTTCAGGGATATAGACAACAGAGAGCGTCTTATCAATATCCTTCAGTATCTTCTCCGGGTGAGAGAGCATAAAAAGCTGATATGGAATGATACACTGTCTGCCAACAATGTCTATATGGATGTATTCCTTGGCAAGACAGACTTTCACAGAGCTGCGCTTATTACCGGGCGTGAGGAAATCTATCAGCACATCAACTGGTATGGCGGAAAGCTTAAGCCGGATTATAACGGTAAAACCGTGATAGAGACTGATGTATGCGCTTTTTCCATAGCAGAGGATGAACTGGAGAAATGTAAAAAAACCTATGATGGGAAAGAAGCCTATTCTTTCTATTTTGGAAAATATCAGATTCGTTCTCTTTATGCGGATTGCCTTGAGTACAGAAAGAATATGGCACGGGATGGAGATACACTCCATGCCACCGATGCAGGTACACAGCAGGCGGCTTATGGAAAATATAGTGAGCTTTTCAGGCTGAATGATGATATGATTCGGGCAGTGCTGTTCCAGTGCCTTTTACTGGATGATCTTAAGGTTGAAAACGGCATGGTATTTGCAAATCTGTATACGATATATTTACTACGGTAGGAACAATAAAACAGTAGATACAGCGATAGGAGCAGTTTTTGTATCTCTTCGGAGATGTAAAGGCTGCTCCTTTTTTGCGTTATGGAGATTATTATCCGGCATGAGACCGGAGGAAAGGAACAACATGAGAAAAATATATTTGCGGAGGCTGCTGGTGCCTCCCTGGCTGTGAACATTACCAGAGGATAAACGAAAGACAGGAGGATGATGATGCAGGAAGAAGTAACACAGAAATCTATTGCCCTTGTGATCAGAACCTCCAAACTGACCGCCGATGTGCTTAAAAAGGCTATGATCGCCTACTTAAATCATCTTAAGAATAAGCAGGCTAACTGGCATGGGAAGATTTCCGTAAAGAAGCTCATGGGCAAGGATCAGGGTGCGAATACCATGGAAATAACGGAGAATAACATCAAATCTTTTGAGCGTGTTGCGAAGAAGTACAATGTTGATTTTGCCGTGAAGAAGGATAAGACCGTGGATCCGCCAAAGTATGTTGTTTTCTTCAAGGGCAGGGATGCCGACGTTATAGCGATGGCATTCAAAGAATTTGTGCATGGAAACGAAAAGAGGCAGAACCGTGAATCCGTAAGGGATAGGCTGAACCGTTATAAGGAACTCTGGACTCAAACAATGAACAGGGAACGCGCCAGAGAAAAAACCAAGGATCGGGGACAGAGCCTATGAGTAAGGTAGTAGACGGAATCATAAAAGATTTAAAGAACATACCCGAATCCTTGCGGAAAAAGATGAAAGGCACGGATAAGAATAAGCTGATCCGTATGAGCATCCCCTATGTTATCGTAGGATATTTCTGTGATAAGTCAGCGTGGATGTTCAGACAGGTCGAGGGAGATCTCTTCCCAAGGCTTATGGATACGGCTTCAAGGCTGGGAGAGGCTTTTACCAATCCTTTGCCTAGTTTCAATCCTATGGATCTGCTTTTTGGAGTAGCGTGCGGAGTAGGCTTTCGCCTGATTGTGTATTTCAAGGCGAAGAACGCCAAAAAGTTCAGACATGGAGTGGAGTATGGCAGCGCAAGATGGGGAAATGCAAAGGATATCGAGCCTTATATGGATCCGGTATTCGAGAACAATATCATCTTAACAGCATCGGAGAGGCTGATGATGTCGGGGAGACCCAGCTCACCGAAATATGCCAGGAATAAAAATATACTGGTCATAGGTGGAAGCGGAAGTGGTAAGACCCGCTTTTTCGTGAAACCAAATTTGATGCAGATGCATAGTTCCTATGTAGTTACCGACCCGAAGGGTTACAATAATATAGGA
>JAAOXG010000053.1 GCA_013036995.1 Lacrimispora defluvii | reverse complement strand
GAGATTTGGTTGTGGTGACTTAATTTTACCAAACGGCTATAGATCATGTCTATTTTTTATGAAATTGAATTTGCGAAATTAATTATACGTCATCATAAAATAGCTGGGTTAGGAGAGCTTTCAGGGATGAATTTTTTAGAAAAAACTGCGGAGCTACTTCTGGAAAATGGAGAGTTATGGCATTTTCAGAATTTGAATTAGTGGGAAAAGCGTGTGCACCCATATCTTCTTAGTCTTACCAACTGAAAAGAAAATGGGGAGTTTTTCACTTTACCACAACACAGTGACACAAAAAGAACTTCTTTACGATAATTTTAAGAAATTGTAATAATTCAATAGATGTCAGGATGGAAATTATATGGTAAGATAATATAGGACTGTGCTGCCTTAAACGCAGCTTTTTTCATGAAGCAAAGGTTTCCTGTAGGCTGCGCAGGGAAAAATCGAATATGAGTTTGGAGGCCTAGATGAAGCAAAGGAAATTTCACTTACACTTAACATTGTTCGGGACTATCGTTTTAGTACTGGTACTTGTTTTATTGTTCCAGACCTTAAAGGGTAGAGCAGAGCCAATCTTCGATCACAATACCATGACTACATATTACGCAAAAACTGTTCTTGGAACAGCGCCGGATTTACAGGCAGAACGGTATTTTAATAAGGAAAACTACGAACTGTCCGGCTTTACCTTTGACGTTAGCCAGTGTGACTGGAATAAAGCAGGTACATACCGGGTTCCGGTAATCTACGAGGGGAAGAAAACCAACTGTGTGGTGCAGGTGGAGGTACAAAATTCTGGGAGTGAGATACCGGAGACGGCGGCTGCAATCAATGAGAATGCTGTTTTAACAGAGAAGAAGTAAGGAGAAAACCGACATGGAGCGTCATAGCTTAACTACCCTTTGCTACATTGAAAAAGAGGACCAATATCTCATGCTACACCGTATTAAAAAGAAGAATGATATCAATCAGGATAAATGGCTGGGAGTGGGAGGCCATCTGGAGGAAGGGGAAAGCCCGGAAGATTGTCTCTTAAGAGAAGTAAAGGAAGAAACCGGCCTGACGTTACTGTCTTATCGGCTCAGAGGGGTTATTACCTTTGTGTCAGATCAGTATCCTGATGAATATATGTTTTTATATACAGCCGACGATGATGAAGGTTCACTTATCGATTGTAAGGAGGGAGTTCTTGAATGGGTGCCGGTTGAAAAAATTGACAGCCTTCCCATATGGGAGGGAGACCGGATTTTTTTTGAACTTCTAAAGGATGAGATTCCATTTTTCTCACTGAAACTGCAGTATTGCAAAGATCATTTAGAGGCCGCTGTATTAAACGGGTCGCCATTAGAGCTTTTAGAAGAACGGGATTTGAATGGCTGCACTACCGGAAAAGTTCGTGCCCGCTTTATGATGCATCGTGACGGTATGCTTCATGGAACATCCCACGTATGGGTAGTAAGACCCAATGAGAAAAGCGGATTTGACCTTCTTTTGCAAAAACGCAGTGCAGGCAAGGATGCTTATCCTGGCTGCTACGATATTTCTTCTGCTGGACATATTCCGGCAGGTGATGATTTCCTTTTATCGGCTGTCAGAGAACTGTCAGAAGAACTTGGAATTGATGCTGCACCAGAAGAGCTTACCTATGTAGGGCTTCATGAGGAACAGGAAGACGCCGTATTTTACGGACGGCCGTTTCGTAATCATGAAATCAGTCATGTCTATGTTTATGAAAAAAAAGTGGATGAACGTCAGCTTGTACTTCAGAAGGAAGAGGTGGAATCGGTACTCTGGATGGATTATGAGGAATGTCTGAATCGGATGAAAGATGGAACTTTAGTCAACTGTTTAAATGAAAAGGAACTTCATATGCTTGCCCGGTGGTACCAGAAAAAGGGATTGACCGGACAACAGCATTTATGATATAGTAATAGTATCTAAAAAAGTAGGAAGTGTGTTTATGTTAATTGTGTCAAATCATGGAGCGTAAATCAGAATTATAATGTGAACAGGAAACCCGGACAGGAAGGCAGACTTTGCATTCCTTTGTTTTGTGTACCTGTTTAGCCCATGAAGATACAAAGCTGACTGACAGGATTTTAGACCTGTAAGACTGGGATTTGTAGTCTTGCAGGTCTTTTTTGCGTATCAAAACAGTCCTGACTGATTGCTCCATGAATCTTTTAAAGTTTGAAAAAGATAAGACAGGAGAATAACATGAATCACACATTTCAAATATTAGAATTTAACCGGATTATAGAGAAACTGGAAGAACTGGCACTTACAGAAGGTGCAAAAGAACGAATCAGGAATTTAACTCCTGAGTTAAATGAAGCAGAAGTAAGGAAAAATCTCCGGGATACCACCCAGGCAAGAATGATCCTGGACCAAATGGGCCAGCCTCCCGCAGTAGCCATGAACGGCATGACTGCTATTTTTCAATCAGTGATGCAGGAAGGAATTCTGATGCCAGAGGATCTGGAATCAGTGGGAACTATGCTCACAGGCGTAAAACGGTATAAGGATTTCTTAAACCGATGCAAATATTTAGAGCTGAGCCTTGCCTATTATGAAGAAAACTTAAATCCCCTGGAGAGTCTTGCAAAGGAACTGTTTGTAAGCATCAGAAACAAACGGGTGGATGACTCAGCCAGCAAGTATTTAAGAAACGTCCGCCAGGAGATCGTACGAATGGAAGAGAAGCTGAGAACAAAGGCGGAATCCATGCTGAGAACCAATAAAAAGTTCTTTTCAGATTCGTATATTACCATCAGAAACGGCAAAGTATGTCTCCCGGTGAAAAAGGAGTATAAGCCGGCGGTACCTGGCAGTGTCATCGACCAGTCCTCCACCGGTTCCACACTATTTATAGAGCCCTCTGGCATTGCAGCGTTAAATGGGGAGCTGGAGAGTTTAAGAATTGAAGAGGAGAATGAAACCAGAAGAATTCTTTATACCCTTACCGCTCTGGTAGAAGAGCAGCTGCCAGTCCTCACAGAGAATAGGAAGGTCTTGGAGAAACTGGATTTCCTTTTTGCCAAGGGAAAGCTCAGTGCCGACATGATCGGAGTGGAGCCGGAGATTTTTACAGAGCAGATCATACGGATCAATGGGGGACGTCATCCGTTTATGGACCCGGAACAGGTAGTTCCCTTAAACTTTGAACTGGGGAAGAACAGCAGAGGGATAGTTATAACAGGACCCAATACAGGAGGCAAGACCGTTTCCATTAAGACCGTAGGTCTGTTCTCTCTCATGGCTCAGTGCGGCCTTCATATCCCATGCAAAGAAGGGCAGTTAAGCCTGTTTAACCAGGTACTCTGCGACATCGGAGACGGACAGAATATTACGGAAAACTTATCCACATTTTCCTCCCACATTGTAAATGTACTGGATATTCTTAGTAAGGCAGACAGAGAAAGCCTTGTCATACTGGATGAGCTGGGCTCCGGGACGGATCCTGCAGAAGGTATGGGAATCGCCATTTCCATACTGGAAGAGTTACGAAGATGCGGCTGCTTATTCCTGGCGACCACCCATTATCCGGAAGTGAAAACTTACGCAAAAGAAGCGGAGGGAATTACCAATGCACGCATGGCATTTGACCGGGAATCCTTAAGGCCATTGTACAGACTGGAAATTGGAGAAGCAGGAGAAAGCTGTGCACTTTATATTGCAGGCAGACTGGGAATGCCGGAGCGTATGATTAAACGGGCTGAGCAGTATGCCTACGGGTTACCGGAGACAGAACCGGAGTCTGGCAAATACAGGGAAGCAGAGAAAAGACCGGGCGGTCCCAGAATTGAAAAAATAAAGAAAACAACAGAAAATCAGATCGCAATGCAGACAAAATTTACCCTTGGAGACAGCGTCATGATTCTGCCAGACAAGAAAATAGGAATTGTCTGCACCACGGTCAATGATAAAGGCGTAGTACGGGTTCAGATGCCGGATAAAAAGATCTGGATTAACCATAAACGGCTGAAACTTTTGGTTTCGGCAGAACAGCTGTATCCGGAAGATTATGATTTTTCCATTCTGTTTGATACCGTGGAAAACAGGAAGGCAAGACACAAGATGGAAAAGGGATATCAGGAAGGTCTGGAGATCCGAAAAGCTGCGGATGAGACCCTCCCTAAGTTATGATTTCAGCATGGTTTTGGGGGATCGCAGGGTTTTTTGCGGTCCTCCTCACAGACTCTGTATTCGTATGGCAGTTCAAATGGATCATCGTTTAGTTCGGCAAGAATCAGGCGGAAAATCTGTACATGGCATAATTCATCTGCTATAATCCGGTTTAAGATGGCTTTGATGCGGAAGTCGTTTATCCACAGGCATTGCTGCTGGTATTTTCTGATTGCCTCCAGTTCTCCGTTTAAGGAATTGGCTATAAGCGCGCTGATATTGGTGGGATAACGGTTGCAGGCAGGAGTCCAGTATTTCATGCGGCCGTTTTGCCAGCTCCAAAGCCGCGGGTCTGCTCCCAGCATGATACAAAGCTCGCCAAAAATATTGAGATGGTGCATTTCTACTACACTGATTCTGTGAAAACATTCTGCGATATCGTAAAAATACCGTTTCGTAATCATGCTGTTGTAAACGTATAAGCTGATTGCGGACATTTCCGAATTACAGGCACCGATGTTGGAAAGCATGGCTGTGGCATAAAGTTCATTGGCCGTTACGATTTCAACATCAGGCCAGGGGGATTTGTCAGAAAAAACAAGTGCGGAAAGATCCATTTCTTACCTCCCATAGAGTAGTTCTATTTAAATATATCAACAGACAGAGGGAGTATGACTGAAATAATCAAAGGATAAAGAAAGGCTGTGATTAAATGAAGGACGAAAGAACGTTAAAAAAAGAACTGGAAGAATTTGTGCCCTTAAATAAACAGGAGGAAGCGGACAAAAAGCTGATTCTTAAATGCTTATCTAAAGGAGATCATATTTTCTTCCGGGAAAATGAAGAAGCCCATATCTCTGCTTCCGGCTGGGTGGTAAACCAGACCATGGAACGTGTTTTAATGGCATATCATAATATTTATCATTCCTGGGCATGGACCGGTGGGCACGCAGACGGGGAAAAGGATCTTTTGTCTGTCGCCATGAGAGAAGCCAGGGAAGAAACCGGAATTAAAACAGTGACACCGGTAATGAACCAGATATTTTCTCTTGAAGTCTTAACCGTAGACGGTCACGAAAAGAAGGGGTTATACGTCCCTTCCCATCTGCATCTGAACGTGACTTATTTACTGAAAGGAGATGACAGGGAGGAGATCAGAAATAAAGACGACGAGAACAGTAAAGTAGGCTGGTTTTCATTAAAGGATTGTCTGGAAGCGGTAAACGAACCCTGGATGAAAGAACGAATTTACAAAAAGCTGATAGAAAAGATGGAAAATCTGAAAATTTAACAGAAAATTGGCATTTATTTTATGATTAGCTGTTTCTATTTTTGAGATTATGATTTATAATAATGGTATCTGAATGGATGAAGTTTTGCCAAATAAGACAGCGAGGTGTTAGATATGAAAATTGTTTATGCAATCGTCAGTTCCGATGATGGAAACCGGGTGACCGACGTTCTGAATGAGCACCAGTTCAGTGTCACAAAACTTGCCACAACAGGCGGTTTCTTAAAAAAAGGCAACTCAACATTAATGATCGGTACCGAAGACGGACAGGTAGAAGAAGTCATCACACTGATCAAGGATACCTGCGGAAAGCGCCAGAAAATTACATGCAACGTTCCTGCACCGAATATCGCGTCAGTTTCGGCGGGATATATGATGATGCCTATGACAGTAGAACTTGGCGGGGCAACCATATTTGTAACAGATGTAGAGCGTTTTGAGAAAATTTGATGTAGTGACAAAGGGATTGCACAGCAATCCCTTTTCGTAACAGGAGGAATGAATATGTCAGAAACCAAACGAGTATTTATCATTGTACTGGACAGTTTCGGAATCGGCGAAGCTCCCGATGCAGCGAAGTTCCACGATGAGGGAAGTAACACCCTTGGATCCATCGCAAAAGCGGAGGAATTTTATACGCCGAACCTGAAAAAACTTGGTATGTTTAATATTGACGGTGTAACAGCCGGTGAAAAAGAGAAAGAACCAGCGGGCTCCTATGGCAGAATGACCGAGCGGTCCCAGGGGAAGGATACCACCATCGGCCACTGGGAGATTGCAGGAATTATTTCTAAGGAGCCCCTTCCGACTTATCCGGAAGGCTTTCCCGATGAGATTCTTGATGAATTTAAGAAGCAGACAGGAAGAGGAATTCTCTGTAATAAACCTTATTCCGGTACAGATGTAATCCGGGATTATGGAAAACAGCATGTGGAGACAGGAGATTTAATTGTTTACACTTCTGCAGACAGTGTATTTCAGATCGCTGCCCATGAGGAAGTGGTGCCGTTGGAAGAACTGTACCGTTACTGCAGGATCGCCAGGGAAATTTTAACAGGAAAACACGGCGTAGGCAGAGTTATTGCCAGACCATTTAATGGCGAATACCCTGATTATAAAAGAACGCCCCACCGCCATGACTTTTCCCTTCTTCCGCCAGCAAAGACCATGCTTGACTGTCTGGATGAAGCAGGCCTTGATACCATCGGAGTAGGAAAAATCTACGATATTTTTGCAGGAAAAAGCATACAGAAAACCACATCCATCGTTAACAATACCGATGGAATGATTCAGACCTTAAAAGCACAGCAGGATGATTTCCATGGTCTATGCTTTGTCAATCTGGTGGATTTTGATATGGTTTACGGCCATCGCAACGACATAAAGGGCTATGCAAGAGCGGCCACTGAATTTGACGTTCAGCTTGGGCAGTTTATGGAAGCCATGAGACCGGATGATGTTTTAATTATTACAGCGGATCATGGCTGTGATCCTGGAACTCCAAGTACCGATCATTCCAGGGAATATACTCCTATGCTGATTTACGGACAGGGAATTAAAGCCGGAGTTTCCATTGGAACAAGAGATACCTTTGCTGATATCGCAGCGACGGTACTGGATTTGTTCGGATTAAAGGGTGAGATTGCCGGAACCAGCTTTTTAGGTGAAGTAGCAAAATAACAGGGGGTGTTTGATTGAAGCTGAATGAGACGACGATCAGGCTGCTGAAAGAGGAAGCCTATCGTGCACAGAAAAGGGCTTATGTACCTTACTCTGGTTTTATGGTAGGTGCTGCACTTCTTGCGAAGAACGGAACTGTGTACCTTGGGTGCAACATTGAGAATGCATCTTTTTCACCTACCAACTGTGCGGAACGCACTGCATTTTTTAAAGCAGTATCTGAGGGCGTGACGGAATTTGATGCCATTGCCATTGTAGGAAATAAAAAAGGGGCAAAGGGAGGCATCTGCGCTCCCTGCGGAGTCTGCCGTCAGGTTATGGCAGAATTCTGTGACCCGGATGAATTTCAGGTAATCCTGGCAGCAGAAGATGAGACTGTTATCTATACATTAAAGGAACTGCTTCCCCTGGGATTTACAAAGAAGGATTTAAATTCCGACTGAAAAAATGAGGGAGGTATGAAGTAATATGAGGATGTATGATTTAATTGCAAAAAAGCGCAATGGAGAAAGTCTGACAGAGGAAGAGATCCGTTCCATGATAGATGGTTATGTAATCGGAGAAATTCCGGACTATCAGATGTCTGCCATGCTGATGGCTATTTATTTTAAAGGGATGAGCGATACGGAAACAGCAATCCTCACGGATGCAGTGGCTCATTCCGGCGATATGGTGGACTTAACTCCCATCCAGGGGATCAAGGTGGATAAACACTCCACCGGAGGCGTTGGTGATAAAACCACTCTGGTGGTGGCTCCCATTGTAGCAGCCTGCGGCGTTAAGGTGGCAAAGATGTCCGGCAGAGGACTTGGTCATACCGGCGGGACTGTGGATAAGCTGGAATCCATTCCAGGCATGAGAACAACTTTGACTGAGGAAGAATTTTTTGAAGTTGTCAATACCACAGGTTTGTCTGTGATCGGGCAGTCAGGCAATCTGGCACCTGGAGATAAAAAGCTGTACGCACTCAGAGATGTGACTGCGACGGTGGAAAGCATTCCACTGATTGCGGCATCCATTATGAGCAAGAAGCTGGCAGCAGGCAGCGACTGCATTCTTCTTGATGTAAAAACCGGAAGCGGTGCATTTATGAAGACGCTTCAGGACTCTGTCACTCTGGCAGAGAAGATGGTAGCGATCGGAGAGCATGCGGGAAAGAAGACCATGGCTCTCATTACCAATATGGATATTCCATTGGGTAATTTAATCGGCAACAGCCTGGAGGTAATTGAAGCAGTAGAGACCTTAAAGGGCAGAGGACCAAAGGACTTGACGGAAGTATGCTTAAATCTGGCTTCCGGAATGCTATGGCTGGCCGGTAAGGGATCCTCAGAAGAATGTTTTGCCATGGCAGAGAAAGCCATAGCGGACGGAAGCGCCTTAAACCGTCTGGCAGCCATGGTTAAGGCACAGGGGGGAGATCCTTCTGTGATCTTAGATCCCTCTCTCTTTGCAAAAGCACCTTATGAAAGAGAAGTAAAGGCTGTGAAGAAGGGATATCTGGTCCATATGAATACGGAGCAGTGTGGAATTGCTTCCTCCATGCTGGGGGCGGGTAGGGTGACCAAGGAAAGCATCATTGATTATACAGCCGGCATTGCCTTAAAGAAAAAGGTGGGGCAGGAAGTGGAGAAAGGCGAAACCATTGCCGTGCTCTACACCTCAAAGCCGGAACTGTTTGATGCTGCTGAAGAGGAATTCTTAAAAGCAGTTACCATTGCCCATTGCAAACCGGAGGAGGAGCCTCTGATTTATGCCAGAGTTACCAGAGAAGGCGTGAAGAACCTGATAGGATAGAAAGGATAAAACAATGACCGATTTAGAGATGTTAAGTTATGTTGACCATACCCAGTTAAAGGCGTTTGCTACATGGGAAGATATTGAAGAACTATGCAAGGAGGCGGTGGAATATAAAACAGCTACTGTCTGCATTCCTCCCTGCTATATCAGCCGCGTACACAAGGAATTCCCTACTCTTGCAATTTGCACCGTAGTCGGATTCCCTCTTGGCTACTCCGTGACCGAATCCAAGGTATTGGAGACGAAAAAGGCCATTGAAGACGGAGCTGTGGAAGTTGACATGGTAGTCAATATCAGTGATGTTAAAAATGGTGAATACAAGAAGATAGAAGAAGAGATTGCAGAACTGAAGAAAGCTGCAGGAGATCAGGTCTTAAAAGTTATTATTGAAGCCTGCTATTTAACAGAGGAAGAAAAGATTGCCATGTGCAAGGCTGTAACTGCAGCTGGAGCCGATTATATCAAAACCTCCACCGGATTTGGAACTGGCGGAGCGACTTTGGAAGATATCCAGTTATTTAAAAAGCACATTGGACCAGATGTAAAGATTAAAGCAGCCGGCGGTGTCCGGACGCTGGAAGATCTAAGAGCTTTTATTGAGGCAGGATGCCATCGCGTGGGAGCAAGTGCAGCTGTAAAGCTGGCAGCCCAGAAGAATAAAGAATAGTGAATAAAAGGAACACCCAAAACTATCTGACAGTAAAAAAATACAGACAGTTTTGGGTGTTTATTTTCTGATAAATTGGTAAAATGCACAAAAAACGCAGGGGATACCCTTGGTTATATTTCACAAAAATAGGGGGAAATCTAAAAAACACTGACAAAATACCTGGAAAAGTGTTACACTAGTAGTATAGCGTTTAAATTTTTATTGTAACAGTGTGTTGGTATTCTGACAGGAGGAATGAATGATGTTTCAGGTAAATGATTTAGTAGTATTCGGCAGCCATGGGATCTGTGAGGTAAAGGAAATAGGGAATCTGCGTATGTATGAGGCAGATGAGGAGAGGACCTATTACACCTTGAAGCCTCTTTACGAGGAACACCAAAGTGCCGTTTACACACCTGTTGATAACCGAAAAACAGCTATCAGAGCCGCTGCTACCAGGGAGGAAGCAATGGATCTCATCGATCAGATCCCCAATATCGAAGCAATCTGGGTGTTGGATGAAAGAGAACGGGAATGCATTTTTAAGGCCATCATGCTAAAAAGTGAATGTGCCGGCTGGATGCAGATTGTAAAGACACTGTATTTGAAAAAGAGAAAGAGACTTGCAGAAGGGAAAAAGAACACTGCAAAGGATGATTTCTATTTTAATAAGGCAGAGGATTTGTTGTATGGTGAGCTGGCAGCAGCTTTGGAAGTGGATAAAGATGGAATCAAGGATATGGTAATGAGCCGTGTCTTTACAGATGTAACAAATTAAAGAGCGTCCTCCCGTTTGACTGGGAGGACGCTCTTTAATTTGTTGTTCATCGTGTTGTTTTATACCATGACGGCAAAGCACAAATATGAGTTTGTGCCTTGCCGTCATGGTATTTTTTATTATATAAAACATCGCTACGAATGTAAAACTGAAAGATTCCAGGGGAGGGGTTGGGTATATGGGTCGTCCTTCTTTATGAACCCTTTCACTTAACAATGCAGACAAATAAAAAGTACCTGGAAAATATAGCATTATTTAGCATTCCTTGTACAAAGTTGGATTAAATATGACATTCCTATCATATAATATTACAAAATATGTTTTTTAGAACTTACCAGATCGGAAAAATGCCGTTTCATATACTTATGCAGTAATTCGGCATTTTATCCTTATTATGGAAAATTATTATGAGAGGAGAAATGTGTATGTATGAAAAAAAGAAAAAGATCTAGGATACCGTCGCGGACATTATACTGTTTTCAAAAACGATTACTGGCATTTTTGCTTGCTGCGGCCATGATACTGGCCAATGTAGGTGCAGACACAAATCAGGTGTATGCAGCCAGTTCATCGGAGTCCGTTACTTTCTCAGTGGGGGGATCGCAGCTTATCAAAGCCATTGAAGATGCGATTGTCAATGGGAATGAGGTGACAGCAGAGGATCTGGATTTCACCAATGGTAAAATTGCGGAATTTAAGGAACTATTTTTTGGGAAAGGTAAGATTTACGAAGCCTTTCCTGAACTTGAGGGCGAAGGTGTGGATGCACAGCTGCGTGTGTTTGTCCGCATACCGGAAAATGCTGATGACATGTATATGGTAACCGGCGATGAAGAAATTGTTTTCTTGTACGTAAATAACGGAGAAAATACCATTAGCTGTTCCACGGAAATTACCAGGATGGATGACGGTGTGGAAAAGGTGAAAAAGACCAACCGCATTACGGTAAGGAGTTATGAATCAGCATTTGGAAAAGAAGAAGTTAATGTAGTCACAAAACCAGAACAACCAACTGTAACCGGAGAAACAAAGGTACCAGAAACAGCAACTCCTGCAAAGGATGAGAAAGCAGTTGAGACTGCACCTGTAAAGGAAACTACAGCAGCAGAGGAGACTGTATCAGCGCCGGAGGAGACCACAGCAGCACCAGAGACGCCGTCAAAACTGCCAGAGGAGACCATAACAGCTCCAGCAGAAAGCCAGACTGAGGCTCCGGCAGAGGAAACAGTCAAAGAGGCAGCTGAGTCGGAAGAGATTCCGGTTCCTGAGAGCAAAGTCTCTGAGCCAGTAGCTTCTATTATTCGCCACAATGCACCGGTAGTTGCTGCCAAAGAAAATGGTGGGGTAACGGAAGCTTCAGAAATCAGTGAAGAGACAGCTGCTGTTGATCCCGAGAATGTGAGAGAATCAAAGGAGACAGAGGCGTCCACCAAGGCCGAAACGACGCAGGTGGAGACAATACAGGCGGAGACGACACAGGTGGAGACAACTCAGGCTGAGACCGTGCAGGCTGAAATACCAAAGGCTGAATCAACCCAGGCGGAAACGTCCCAGGTCGAAACCACCCAGCCTGAAACCACCCAGGCTCCTGCAGAGAGCCAGTCTTCATCTGCTGGCAAGAACACAGCAGGGGATACGACCAAGGTGGCTTCTGAAACGGCTTCCCCATCGGAAAGCAAGCCGGTTCCAGAGACGCCAGCCTCAGAAACAAAGGCATCTCCAGCTGGAACAGCCGATTTGGTCGGAATGGGATACTGCTCCACAGCTAAGGCATATACGGTTACAATCAATCAGTTAAAAGCATTGGAAGACTATGATGGATATAAGATCTCATATACAATCAATCCGGAAGCCAGTGCCCGTATCATCGAAGGGCCCAGAGGAGTTGAGGAAGGCCAGGAGCTGACCTTTGGTGTTAAGAATCAGATAGGATATGCAATTGAGAGTGTAACGGCGAACGGACAAATATTGAAATCTGATTCAGCAACAGACAATACAGATGGTTCACAGACCACCTGGTATTCGGTTCCGGAGATTTATGAAGATCAGGAAGTTGAAGTTCATATGTCTGAGACTGGAGAACATCCGGAATTTTCTTCCGAACTTGTTATGGAAGATGGAACTATTATTCGTTTGCATGCACCTGAAGGGGTTTTACCCGCAGGCGTTAAAGCATCAGCAGTCGTTGTTACCGGTATTGGGGATGCGGTAAAGGATAAGGTTGAGGCTCAGGCAAAAGCTAATGGAGAGGCAAAAGAGGTAATCAGCTCTTTATCTTATAACATTGATCTTCTTGACCGCAGCGGCAACAAACTGGATAACCAGATCTGGAATGGTTCTGTGCAGGTGACATTTTCCGGAACTGCGATGGAAAATCACAGTAAGAAAGCAGATTCGGTTGAGGTAGTTTATGTTGCCACAACTAAGGAAGAAGAACCTCTGGCAGATGTGACAGCGGCGGATGTGACTTCTGTAGAGCCTGTTTCAGAAGAATTAAGTGTACAGGAAAATAAAGGTGTTAATGAAATTACGTTTGAGGCGGAACATTTTTCCACTTATACAATCATTTTTAATAAGATAATTGGATCCCTATCCGTACCACTAAATATTGTAAAATACGACAGTGGAAACGCGGTATCTATTGGAACAAATGCTACACGTAATACAGCTTTCTGGTATGATACACCTGTATCCATTACCGATATTACACCTACCGTAAGTGGATATACATTTGAAAAAGCTACAATCGGAAAAAACTATGTCAGCGGTGATGTGATTCAATCTCTTGAGTATAAAAGAACAGACTTTTTAATGTATACCCTAAAGTATAAAACATCATCATCTGATTGGTTAAATGTGGGTAACAATGGTATCTATTTATGGTATTCGGAGAATGGCATAACAGTCCAGTTTAATGCGAATGGTGGTCAGGGAAGTGTAGCTTCAAAAATTGCAAAACCAGGGGAGACCATTGATTTACCGGATGGCAGCACATTAACGAGACCTGATTACCGGTTTATGGGTTGGAGTGAGTCGCCAGACGGAGGTAAAATAACTGCTAAGGGTAATGCAGGGTACAATGAAGTTTATACAGACACATTCACAATAAAAGCAAATGAAACTGTTAAACCTAAAACTTTGTATGCAATTTGGGCACAAACCGGAGGCAAAGCGACCGGACGATTATGGATCGCAGTTTTAAATGATGGGGGCGATTTGCCTGCAGAACCGAGAAACCAGGATAATCGTAACTATGTATTCATTTATACGGATAAAGATCGGCCATATAAAACCATAGGAAATAGCGATAATCTCTTAAATTATATTAACCCTCTAATAACAGTAACTGGAAAGGATAATGTACAGGAGAATCTAAAGGATAAGTTTTATCAGGTTACTGCTAAATGGATAAAAGAAAATCTTAATAGTAACCAGTATATTGAATGGTATGTAATAAAATATGAATCAGATGCTTGTGGGACGGAAGGCTGGCATGTAGATGGCATCATTAGAAATAATAAGAGCTTTTACGTCGATTATGCCGGTAATGAAAACACCGGCGGTTTAACTCCAGATGGTCACGAGTATACTCTGAACACGGATGTTACTGTAGCAGAAGCAGGCGGGTATGAAAGCGGGATCTGGATTCCGTTAAAGAAAGATGGATATGTATTTAATGGTTGGAATACCAAGCCTGATGGAAGCGGTGAAGCTTTTAATGAAGGAAGTTCATTTAAGCTTACTCAGGAATTTATTAATGCAAATCATTCCGCAACGGCAAATACAGTAACTTTGTATGCACAATGGAAATTGAAAAACAGTGTTCAGATTAATTATCGGGCAGTTGGAGGAGGAAAAGTATCTCTTTCCAGTGAAAATTTAAACCCGGACTTTGGAGTTTCGAAAGGTTCCACAGCAACCGCAGACAATGGGTATAAATTCAGTGGTTGGTATAGAGATACAGAATGCAATGATCTGGCGTCTGCTTCCAATAATTTCACACCGGAACGCCCGGTTGATGGCTGGGTAGACGGCACCACTTTCTATGCCAAGTTTGTAGTTGATGAGAATCAGACCCTGAATTACAAAATCAAATATTTCTATAATAACACTGAGGATGCAGGGGCAGAAGAAAATAAAAGGGTATTGGTAGCTGATCCAACTGTAAATGAAGTACCATTAAAAGATAAGGTTGGCTATAAATTATCAGATAAACCATACAGTCCACAATTACCAACGGTCATCACTGGAGAAAACAATGTAATAAATGTTTATTATGATTCAGCGGAGGTTCATTATGCTGTAAACGCGTATTATCAGGTAAATGGAGAATATGCAGAGCAGCCAACTTATTCATATATCAGAAATGGTTATACGGAATCCGTGGCTGAGTTGGCAGAGGAAGACTGGAAAGTTAAGAAACTGGGATATGTGTTTGATGAAGCCAAAGAAAATGTATTGAGTGGAGTAATCGCCGGAGATGGAAGTCTGATTCTTAAGATTTACTTTAAACAGCAGTTCACAGTCACGTATACTCCCGGCACCCAGGGGACTTTTGAGAGTCAGAATGTGAAAGGCCTGGACTATAACGCAGCAACTCCTGAGTTTAACGGGACCCCAACAGGAAAGCCAGGATATGTATTTACAGGCTGGAGTCCAACGCTGGAACCAACTGTTATAGCAGACGTCAATTATGAAGCACAATGGAGCTTAAAAGACAATGTTAAGATTAATTTCCAGGCAGTTGG
>JAAOXG010000052.1 GCA_013036995.1 Lacrimispora defluvii | reverse complement strand
GTAAGCGCTTAATAAAACAGTGCCTTATATAATGATTAAGATCCATGTCATAATTAATTCCATATAATTAGAGCTTTTTGAGTTATAGTTTTTCAAGTTTTTCAAGCTCTAGGAATGGAGACATTTATGGATCAAGTTACTCAAACAAAAGTTTTATTCCGCAGAGAACAATGGAAAAAGATCATTGCGGAATGCCAAGCCAGTGGCCTTCCCGTTAAGACCTGGTGTGACCAGAATGGTTTTAAAGAACAGTCCTATTATTATTACCTTAAGAAGATTCGCAAACAGGAAATCGAAAAGATTTCTGTAGCACTGCCTGATCCAATGGAGAAACCGGTTCTATTTAAAAAGTTGGAGGTTCAGACACCTATTAATACACAAGCTGCTGTAATCATACATCTTCCGGCTGCATCACTTGAAATAAACAATGGTGCCACGCAGCAGACCGTTGAGATGGTGCTACGTGCACTGAACTGCTTATGTTAGGAGATATTACCATTGCAAAGGACATCTACATTGCCTGCGGTTATACCGATATGCGTAAGTCGATTGACGGACTTGCCGCTGTCGTACAGGAGCAGTTTAACCTGAATCCTTTTACCCCATCACTTTACCTATTCTGTGGAAAACGCCGTGACAGGATCAAATGCCTGCTGTGGGAAGGAGATGGATTCTGCCTTTTATACAAGCGTCTGGAGAATGGAAGCTTCCGCTGGCCGCGCTCAGAGGAAGACGTAAAGCCTATCACATGGCAACAGTTCCGCTGGTTAATGGAAGGTCTTGAACTGGAACAGAAAACGGTTATTCTGCCAGCAAAACCGGCTTCGTTCTGTTAGCATTCAGTGCCAGAAAAGCCCGTATTTACTAGTCTTTTAGCCATTTTTATGGTATAATTATCTTATCAAAAATATAAGGAATGAAACCATAATGGACAATAAAGATGCTTATATCATGCACCTTGAAAACACAATACAAGACCTACAGAATCAGATAAGCAGCTTAAATGAAATAGTCCTGCTTCTCCGTAAAGAGAAGTTTGGTTCTTCCAGTGAAAAAACTCCAAAGGAAGAAATCGATGGTCAGCTTTCTTTATTCAACGAAGCTGAAATGGAAGCAGATGCTTCTCTTCCTGAGCCTATAGTAAAGGACGTCAAAGGTTATAAACGTAAAAATACAAAAACCAAACGCGAAGAACTGATCAAAGATCTTCCTATAAGAGAAGTTCCGTGTACACTACCTGAAGATGAGCAGTTCTGTGATCAGTGTGGTACACCGTTAAAAGTACTTGGTACACAGGTTGTGCGTGAAGAGCTGGAATACATTCCGGCAAAACTTCGGATCGTTAAGTACATACAGACTGTTTATGAATGTTCGAAATGTAAGCACACTGAGCATCCATATATTGTGAAGGCAGAAACTCCAACATCACTTATGAATCATTCCCTTGCATCTGCAAGTTCCGTGGCAAATGTCATGTACCAAAAGTATGTCAATAGCATCCCTCTTTACCGACAGGAAAAGGATTGGGAACAACTGGGGATTGCTCTAAGCAGAGCAACTATGGCAAACTGGATTATTCGATGCTCGGATGACTACTTTAAACCAATCATCAAACACTTTCAGCAAAAGCTGTTGGAACGCGATGTTCTCCATTGCGACGAAACGCCTGTCCAAGTCCTTAAGGAGGAGGGTAAGAAACCACAGACGAAATCTTACATGTGGTTATACTGTACCGGTAATGATGGAAAAGAACCAATTGTTCTTTACGATTACCAGCCTTCCCGAAACGGGGACAATGCAGTAAACTTCCTGAAGAACTTCAAAGGGTATGTTCATTCAGATGGATACTCCGGATACAATAAACTTTCCGGAATAACCCGTTGCGGCTGTTGGGCTCACCTACGAAGAAAATTTGTAGAAGCCATCCCTACAAAGAAAGCCGAGGGAGCTTCATTGACTCAAGCTGAAATCGGAAGGGATTACTGCAATCAGCTTTTTAAAATCGAAGAAAGATTAAAAGGTCTTTCCTCAGAAGAACGAATAAGCAAGCGTCTTGAACTCTCCAAACCAGTTCTTGAGGCCTTTTGGTGTTGGCTTGATAACCTTAATTATCTCAAAGGCTCGGCCCTTGGAAAGGCAGTTGTCTATGCAAAGAACCAGAAGCCTTACATGGAGAATTATCTTCTTGATGGAAGATGTTCCATTTCAAACAATGCCGCTGAAAATGCCATTCGTCCATTTACCGTGGGAAGAAAAAACTGGCTGTTCGCAGACACTCCAAAAGGAGCGAATGCGTCTGCTGCTGTATACAGTATCGTCGAGACCGCAAAAGCAAATGGTCTTAATGTATATACCTACTTACAGTATTTATTACTTTACATGCCTGACACTGATTGGAGAAACCAACCAGAATTACTTGATGATCTGATGCCGTGGTCAAGGGATGTACAAAGTGAATGTAAGAGGTAAGGTTCAGGATTGGTTGTTATAACTGATCCTGTTTTTATTTTTTAAGGCACTCTTTTATTAAGCGCTTACG
>JAAOXG010000051.1 GCA_013036995.1 Lacrimispora defluvii | reverse complement strand
TTCATCGCACAAGAATATTCAACAGTTACTATCTATATTATTCAGATAATATAAAGGAAGTTCCTATTCTGCTATTAAGTGATTATAATTTTTTAAGAAAACAAATTCAGTTAGATGAAAAAAAGTTAAAGCCAGAACAGTTTTTAATTAATTCTCAAAACCTTTCAACCGTGCCGGAGATTAAAAAAATAATAGAAAACAATGGAATCATTCGAATAGGGAATACTGATTTATATACAACTGAAAATTTTATATTTACTGACGAAATAGAGCAATATCAAGCTGCGGGTGAAAATGGTTATGCAATTGTAGTTCCGGACGATATGAAAGCCTTTTTAACACCATATAAGACAAGACTGGTTGCCACAGCTAATTCAGAAGTGCGACCTGAACTGAAAAATAAAATCAATGAGTTTATAGAAAAAAATTGGAATACAGGTATAAAAGAGCTTAATCCAGTAATTCAAAAATATGGGAAAGAGCATTTTGAGAAAAGTATAATTGTCAAAGCATGGAGTAAAAATAACTCTTTAAGCGGGTATACTTTAGTTACATTTAGCGCGATATATTTTAGTTTATCTTTGTTGCTTTTACTTGGTTCAGTTATTGCATATGAGCAGTTTTCCGATATTCAAACAGATATTTTAGATTTTAGATTACTTTCTTATACGGGAGTACAATGGAAGGATTGGATACACGAACTAAAAATAGAATGCATCACAAACTTCTTATTACCAGCAATAGTTCCCCTTTTAATAACATTTTATCTGGTAGGAATACTTCAATTAAGATATAATGATTATTTCCGTGATAAACCATTTATTATTATACAATGCGGTATAATATCAGTAGGAATTTATATTATTATATTTGCTACTTTTGGAATTTGTACATATTTTGTTTATCAAAGGTTATTTAATAAGGAGATGCTTTAGAGAATGAATTATGTTTAAAACTATAAAAAAATTGAAACAAAATTACAATTTTATTCGTATATTAGTAGCAACTTATAAGGTACTTAGCAAATCTTCAAAAAAATATTTTGTTTTAACAATTTTTCTAAGTATATTAACTTCTATACCGGATGTATTAAGTTTATATATTTGGAAAAGTATAGTAGATGAAATAACGCATCTAATAGGAAACGGAGAAATAGGCTATCGAAAATTGTGTTTGTTGTTTTCACTACATATGATTTTAACATTAGCTAACTTAATCATTGGAAAATATACTAATTATATAAAAAGAATTTATGTTATTATTGTAGATCGTTATATTACAGATGAAGTATTAATGGTTATTTCATCGCTTGATTTACAAGACTTAGAAGATTCAAATCTTCATAATGATATACAAAAAACGAGTAATGAATCAACCAACCGAAGTATTAAAATTTTAGATAATCTTGTAAGCTTAATTAAAAACTTAGCAATGCTATTGGGGACAATTGGAATTTTAATATCTCTTAAGCCAGAGATTGTAATTATTTTAATAATATCAGTGATTCCAAGTGCAGTCATAAATCGAAGATCAATGGATAAACTTTATGAGGTGTATGATGGTCGTTATGAAGAAATCCGATACAATAGAAATTTAAAAGACACAATATCAAAGTATGAAAATTTTAAGGAACTTAAATTGTTTTCATCTTTTTTATATTTAAAAAATAAAATGGATGCTATATTTGATAAAATCATAAAACAAGATATAGAAGTAAAAAGAGAAATATTAATAAAATCTTCTGTTGGTGATTTCATACAATTAAGTTTAACTTATCTATTTAAGATTTTAATTACAGTCTTTGGTGTTTTAAACAAATGTTCCCTTGGCTGTATTGTAATTAGTATTGAATCTGCTTCTAGGTTACAAAATGCACTCATGAATTCTATTGAGATAGTATTATCACTTTACGAAAACTGTTTATATTTGCTGAGTTTTGAAAAATTACAGAAACTGAAAAATGATAAAAATGAGGAGAAAAGAATATCCAAAATTACAGATTTTGTAATCAACACCATTGAACTAGTTCATGTTTCATTTCGATATAAAAGTTCTTTGAGGAATTATGCTCTGAAAGATATCAATCTGAAATTTGAAAAAGGGGGGAATTATGCTATTGTAGGTTATAATGGTAGCGGAAAAACATCTTTAATTAAGTTGATTTCTGGACTTTACGTACCTACAGAAGGTCAGATATTAATAAATGGGATTAATCTAAAATACTATGATAAGGATATTTATTATGAAAAAATTAGTGCAACATTTCAGGATTTTGTAAAATTTCCATTGACAGTAAGAGAAAATATAGGTATTTCCATGTATAAGCAGATAGAAAATATGAATTTAATTCTGCATGCTGCCAACATGGGAAAATCTTATGAGTTTATTTCTCGATTGATGAATCAGTTTGAGACCAAGCTTTTAATAAGCTGGAAAAATAGTGAAGAATTATCTTCTGGACAGTGGCAGCGAATTGCTATCTCAAGAGGTGTAATGCGAAAGCCTCAGTTGATGATATTTGACGAACCAACATCTTCTCTAGATGCAGAATCAGAATCGGAAATTTTTCAAAATCTAATGCAACAGAATGGAGATCGAATTACTCTGCTTATAACACATAGGTTTGTGAATGTTAGAGATCTGGATGCAATTATTGTGTTAAACCAGGGAAGAGTTGATGGGGTTGGAAAACATGATTATTTAATTAATACTAATAAGTTATATGCGGCATTATATCAGATACAATCAAATTATTATAGCGATAGAATAAATTGAATAGAAAAATTATTACCGCTTTATCCATTCTTTAGTTATTGGGTAAGGTGGTATTTTCTTTCAATAATATATTTACTTTGCAATTGATTGAAAAAATACTTACAGAGCCAACATTGACAACTAATAAAATAGATAGTGTCAAGATTTTTTCGCAAATTGTATTTCAGCCGTTTGGTAGCCGGTAGTCAACCGGCTATGATATCAGACTGATTCTGGAGATCCAATTCTTTCAGATGCTCCATATTCATGTAGCGCTTTGTACCCCATTGGGTTCCTGCTACGTGTCGCAGTCTGGCACATACAAGCATTAAAGCACTTTGCCCATCAGGGAAAGCACCAATTGCCCGGAATCTTCGTTGACTTCAATAGCAACAAGGATAGATACGTTTTGTATTTCGCCGCCCCAGCTACGCTTTAAGTAAACACCATCTACAAAGACATACGGATAAGAACCGGTAAGTTTGCGGCTTCTCCACGTTTCAATATGTTCATAAGCTTTTTTATTTAGTTTT
>JAAOXG010000050.1 GCA_013036995.1 Lacrimispora defluvii | reverse complement strand
TTTTATTTTACACTAAACAAGAAACGATAGAAATTACGCTCCGTGGCATAAAGAGCATAAATAGTAAATAACTCGTCTACTTTCTGGTTTCTCGCAAAATTGAGATAAGGTGTAAAGTTGAAAAAGTTTCTAACAACTTTTGGCACAGAACTCAAGGAGAAACTCCACATGAAAACACGACTTGCAACTAACCAAATCAAATTGAATAACATTATACAATTAAATCAGGAACTTATCCATAGATAGTGTCAAGATTTGATAGTGTCAAGATTTTTTCGCAAATTGTATTTTAGCTGTTAGCCGGTAGTCAGCCAGCTATGATATCAGACTGATTTTGGAGATCCAATTCTTTCAGATGCTCCATATTCATGTAGCGCTTTGTACCCCATTGGGTTCCAGCTACGTGTCGCAGTCTGGTACATACAAGCATTAAAGCACTTTGCCCATCAGGAAAAGCGCCAATAGCACGGGTCCTACGTTTGATTTCCCGGTTAACACGTTCAATGGTATAATTAGTGCAGATTCTAGTCCAGTGTTGGCTGGGAAAATCGTAAGCGCATAGTTCGTTCTCATCTTTCAGCGTAAGCGCTTAATAGGTTCTTTCCAACCTTAGTTAATTTTATAATAACATTCATTTAGCAGAAGTTTTGCTCTTAATAATTGAAAGCTATTTCGACCATACATGATCCTTTTGGTTAATTTTATTTTATTAACGCTTCCCTCTGCTAGACCATTATTATATTTATAATGAATACCATTTTTGACAGCATCAATATCTGCATTTAACCCATTTATGTAAGTATCTAGTTCATCAATCTGTAGAGCAGCAGCTGTTATCCATGATTCCAACTTATTTTCCTTTCGTGAAAACACAATACCATGAAATTCTTTTAGGAGTGAATATAATTGCCCAATAACCGGATACTTAGTTATCGTTGCCTTGCCCTTGTGTCATTCCTTTCACATCTTCTAAATCACGATAGATTAATTGACACAGGCTCTTTCTAGGAATATATTCAACAGACACTGTTTGTTCAGCGTAAGCGCTTAATAAAAGAG
>JAAOXG010000005.1 GCA_013036995.1 Lacrimispora defluvii | reverse complement strand
TGTATTCTCTTCGTCGGAAGCGTCAGATGTGTATAATATACAGTAGCTGAACTTTGACAACTGAATAACTGCCAGGTATTGAATTTTCAAGGTGCATAGCTAATTTCTATGTGCGAAGTTTGAGTCAGGTATATATATGACACCAAAAGTCCTGTCAATGTTTATTCATTGGACGAAGCAGAACAGCTGATGAAGGAGTTTCCACCTGCAGGCTCATGGGATGGTGGCTATATTCGTATCGTGGATGATCCTACCCGCCGGGAATGGATTGATGGGTATGGGATAAGTGACTATAACATTAATACATCTGTATATGGTGCTTATATATACGCGAGAGAGTCTGACGCTTTAGTTCCTGTAATTAATCCGGTAAATGCGCGTTTTGCAGTTTACGAAGAATACACGGATGGGAAGTATTATGCCACTTACACCGGCGACATTAATTTTGCTGTATATCTTTTAAGCTTAAAAATACGCATAGTGGATTTATTATCCGGAGAGGAAATATTCAGCGAATTAACACTCAGTAATCCCCCGCCTAATGAAATCTCATGGACTAATTCTTATGGGGGCGGCGACTTTAGAATTGTTGACGGCAAATATTTTTACAATGATTTTGATTGGGACAGGTACGCCGCTGTGATGGAGAAGTACTGTGATAACCCAGTTTCATCAAGCCGACGGGAACGGTAATTACATAATTGTTATGAACGTCAATCAGGGAAAGGAGTTCTCCAACGAAAACTCCTTTCCCTGATTCATTTCACTACTACTCCCACCCCATCGGGTATGACTGTTAACTCTTTCAGTTTTGATGCCATTTGTAAACAGAGTTTATCTCCGGTTCCAGTCCATATCTCTCTGTCATTGTTGACGGATGGGGGGAATATTCTCTCTACCTGTGTGGGGGAACCATTTAACCCGTATTTCATCTCATCTTTATCTTCAAAATCATTGATGGTCAGGATTTTGATTTCCTTGTCTTTTGCCTCTAACTTTTTCTTGTAAGATGGCAGTCTTGGCTGAAAAATATCTTTCTCAACGGTGATTAAACATGGAAACTGGATTTCGGCGACTTCAATGGTGTCCGGCATATCCATTTCTACTATGATTGATTTTTCTTTTATTTCTACAATCTTTAAAACGTTGGTAATATGCGGGATTCCAAGATATTCCCCCATCTCTGGTCCTACCTGAGCGGTATCACCATCTGTTGTCTGCTTCCCGCATAGGATAAGGTCAAAATCCCCCATTTTTCTTACACCCTGGGAAATGGTATAAGAGGTTGCCAGTACATCTGCTCCAGCAAACTTTCTGTCTGTTATTAAGGCCCCGTCGTCTGCCCCCATCATATATGCTTCTTTAATAACCTCTTTCGCCTGAGGCGGTCCCATGCTGATCACCTTTACCAATCCGCCCTGCTGCTCTTTTATTCTCAGTGCGGTTTCCAAAGCATACAAGTCATAGGGGTTCATTTTTGAATCTACACCATCTCTCTTTAAAACACCAGTCACCGGATCCACTTCAACTTTTGATGTATCCGGAACCTGCTTGATACAGACTAAAATATCCATTCGTATCCCTCTCTTTCTATGTATTAAATATAGTGTGGCAAATCATACAAACGTAATATGGATTTGTATTGCTTTATTGGTATAATGGTCTGACCACTTATTGCCATAATATCACAATATTAAAAAAACATCTATACATTTTCAAAAATTATAGTAAAAATATTCAAATAAAAAGGTCAGAGCGGCTCATCATTTTGATTTTAAGCCGTTCTGACCTTATATCATAAGAATCAGATAACTTCTAGCAATACATCGATAACCCCGCCGCACACCATGCCTTCCTCTTCTGCATCTGCTCCGGTCATATCCACATGGAAAAGCCGGGACTTCTCCCTTTCACTGTGAAGCATCTGAAATGCGATCTGAAGAACCTCTGACTCCATACAACCGCCGCCAATGGTTCCAATACATCTTCCTTCCGGGGTTACCAGCATCTTAGTCCCTACATCCCGGGGTGCTGACCCCTTTCTTGCCACAATGGTAACCAGAACCTTTCGTCCTGATTTTTCTTCCGGCTTCAAAATGGCATGCAGTATATCTTTGGAATATCCGCTGGAACGCATCTTCCTGTTCTTCACTTCGATGATCTCTGCCATAATAGCAACTCCGATTTCAACCGGAGTTTCCGCATTGATATTCAGTCCAATGGGACTGTATAACTGATCAAGAACTGCCTTATCGCAGCCGTTTAACAATGCAGTCTCTTTTACCTTTGCCACCCGTGCCCGGCTTCCAATCATTCCAATATAGGCATGATTTTTCCTGGCAATCAGATCCAGACACGTCTGATCATAGCGGTGGCCTCTTGTTACAATAACAAAATACGTATTACTGCCGCCCTCCACTTGGCTCAGACCCTGCTCAAATGGTTCGCAAATAACCGTTGTCGCTCCTGCCCGCCTGGCATTGTCTGCAAATTGGGGACGGTCTTCAAGTACGGTGACTTCACACCCCATCATGAGACCAATCTGTATCACCGGAATTGAGACATGACCTGCACCGCATATCACCAGATGAATCTCCTGCCCCAGCCAGTCACAGTAAATCCGCCTGCCATCAAGAGTAATCAAACCTTTCCTGCATTGATCTTTATCACTTGCCATGTTCCATATGGTTTCAGCGTGCCCAGAAAAATAACCGGACTCTTTCGTCTCACAGATAAGCATCTCATCAGAAAACAATGCCTTCTGTCCCAAGGCTTCTCCATCGATCACTGTCGCAACCATATTTCTTTGATTGGAATCGCAGTCTGCAATGGCTTTGTATAGTTCCAACATATTTATTCTCCCTATCATCAGATCATTTTAATATACTTGTTGGTGTAATCAAGATGCTGACGCATCGCTTTACGTGCTGCAACAGAGCTGTGCATTTCAATGGCCAGATAGATTTCCTTGTGTTGTGACAGAAGTATTTTTTTCTTTTCCTGGTCTGCTATGATTAATTTTCTGGTATCTTTAATAAAATCATCTACCAGATGTGATACAGTTCTTAGAATGTTAAAAATCAACACATTTCCTGAGTACTCTGCAATTTTATAATGCAGCTCTTTATCAATCATTGCATTCATTTTTTCATCTGTACAGTTTTCAAACCGTTCCATGATTTCTTTTAATTCGCCTAATTGTTCATCCGTTATTCTCTTTGCAGCCAGACCGGAAGCCTCTACTTCCATTATCTTTCTTAATTCCAGTATGTCTTCCGGATTGGTTCCTTCCAGCGTATACATGATAGATAAAGGTTCAAACAAATTATCCTGAAAGCTTGATTTAATAAAATTTCCTTCACCCTGCCTGCACTCGATTAATCCAATGACTTCCAAAGCCCGAAGCGCTTCCCGGATTGACGCTCTGCTCACCTGTAATTCTTCAACTAAATCTCTCTCAGAAGGAAGCTTGTCTCCTTTTTTCAAAACTCCGTTGTCAATCATTTCCCTGATCTGATCCATTACCTGTTCATAAACCTTCGTGTTTTTAATTGGGCTGAACATCTTATCCTCCTGCTTCCTGACATGCTTAGTCATATTATACAATTAAAACCATATTAATTCAACAACATCGGCAGGTCAAGCATGTATGGAGGAGAAACATCCGGAGTAACTCAATCTGTTATTATTTTCTTGCTGCTATTGTGAAAATAGGGGTAGGATTATAGAATTGGTTTATCTCACTGTAAATTCTGTGTCCCACCTGTTCATCCAGTATGATCTCCTTAAATCCCGCAGATTTCAGAAGCTGAACATCCCATGCAGGTCTTGGATTTGAGATGGGACGCAGTTCCGTTTTTAAATGTTCATATGCACTCCACTGTTCCTGTGTAATCTTTGAATGTGCATGATTTTCCGGCAGTTTATGCTGTTCATTCTCTCTGCTGTAATCTCCGTCAAAATTAATGAGTACGCCATCCTCTTTCAAAAGATTATGCCATTTCTCATAAGCTTTTTTAAGATCCGGCAATGTCCATGCCACGTTGCGGGTGACAATCGCATCAAAGCTGTTATCTGGAAAATCCGGCATCTCTGCATCCATCACATAGAATTCAGCAGGTATTCCCAATATGGACGATGATTTTCTTGCTTCCAGGATCATTTTCTCAGTGAGATCAATGCCAGTCAGAACGTGGCCTTCTGCTCCGAGTAAAAAGCAGAAAAAGCCTGTCCCTGTACCAATATCCAGTATTCTAAGACCTTTTTCAGCAGGAAGATAGGTTTGAAGCTCCTTCAGCCATCGCCCGCGCATATCAGAATTCAGCTCCTGTATTTTCAGTTCATTAAATGTCTCTGCGCGTGAGGACCAGTAGTCCGTCATCTCTTCTTTTATCTTTTTATTTATGTCATTTACTTCACTCATAAGTAGCTGCTCCTCCAATGCCTGCTAATTGTTAATCGTTGTATTTTCATCAACCCAGTAAAAATCTGCAGGGGTAGAATTAATTCCGTCAATATGTTTTTTCATAACAAAGTTCATGATAGGATAACAAAAATAAATTGCTGCCCCGTCATTTAACAGAACCTGCTCTGCCTGTTTAACCAAATCTTTTCTCTGTTTCGGATCTGCGCTTATATGTACCTGGTCCATAAGAGAATTAAACTCTTCACTGTTATATCCTGTTGCATTATAGGTACCGCCCGCTTTAAAATAGGTATTGATCTGATTCTCAGGGTCTCCGCAGTTCATGATGTTAATGCTCATACAAAGCAAATCATAATCACCTGTCTTTTGCATATCCATAACAGTCTGGGTATCATGGACTTCCGGGGTGACTTTGATTCCCACCCCGGCCATTGCTGACTGAGCTGCCTCAACAACGATCTGCTGTTCCGGGCGTCCGGTATAATAGACGAAACGAAGATTTAATGGCTCTCCAGCCGGAGTTTCACGGAAGCCATCTCCGTCTGCATCGGTATAGCCTGCTTCATCCAACAGTTTTTTTGCATTCTCAGGATTGTATGCGTTGGGATCCGTCAGTGTATTATATCCATAATCAGAGGCGGAGGTTATCAGTGTTTTTCCTGGTACATACTGATTTTTCAGCAAAATTTTGCAGTAAGTATCTTTATCCTGCATTTGAAGAACTGCTTCACGAAGTACTTTGTCGCCCAACGGTCCTTTCTGGTTCATAAAACCGATGGTGGTACGCCCACTGGGGTTTGTTTTAATTTTATAATCGCTGTTTTTTTCAAATGTACCAATATCATTCATGCTGACATTATAGACTGCATCGAAATCACCTGACTGAAGTCCCATACTGATTGTGGACTGATCCTCAGAATAAACGAATTCAATCCGATCCGTCTTTACTTCACCATTCCAGTAATTCTCGTTTTTAACTACCACACATTTCTTTGTGGCAGTATCAAACGATTCGCATATATACGGACCAGTTCCGATTGGACCGTTATCATCAATTTTGCTGTTATCAACCGATGTATCAATGATACAGAATAACGGATCAGCCAGTTTGTTGGGTAAAATAGGCTCCGGCTTTTGGGTGGTAATCACCAGTTTCCGGCCGTCAGCTTCTATGGAAGCAGGGGTAAAATACTCCACACCTCTTTCTCCGTTCTCAAAAACGTTCTCCAGGGATTTTTTAACAGCCACTGCATCCAGCTTGTTTCCGTTGGAAAATGTCACCTTGTCTTTTATGGTAAAAGTCCATACTGTATTGTCCTCATTGGAAAAATAGTTATCCTCTGTAAGCCAGCCGGTTATGGAATAATCATCATTCATTTTTGTTAAAGTCTGGCAAATGCCATAACGTACCGGATACCAGCCATTATAAGCCTTTATGGGATCCAATGTACCCGCTGACTGACCGCTTCCGATCACCAGTGTCTTTTTACCTTCTGCTGCGCCAGCTGATGTCTTCCCAGTGCCGGCCGCCGCCCCGCATCCAGATAACAAGCTGACGCATATGGCTGCTGATACAAAAACTGCAATTATTTTTTTTACTCCCGCTTTCTTCATTTATCCTCCCGGTTATTAAAACGATTAAATTGATGGCATGCTACCAGATGATTAGGTTCTATCTCCCACAATCCTGGTTTTTCTGTCCTGCATACATCCATGCAATGAATACAGCGATTTTGGAAAGGACAGCCATCTGGAATATTCAATGGACTTGGTATTTCGCTTTCCATGCTGACTATTTCCTTTGAAAAATCCATGTGAAGGTCAAAAATAGAATCCAGTAGCGCCTGTGTATATGGGTGTCCGGCTTTTGTGCTGACTTCTTTTCCGTTCAAAATCTCAACAACATTTCCCAGATACATAACTGCTATCTGGTGTGCAAATTGCTGTACCAAAGCCAGATCATGGCTGATAAAGCCTATTGATATCTGTTTCCTCTTTTGAAGATCTAAAAGCAGTTCCACAATCGTCTGCTGCACAGAAACATCAAGTGCCGATGTTATTTCATCACAAATAATCATTTCCGGTTCCAGTGCCAATGCTCTGGCAATACCGATACGCTGACGCTGACCGCCGCTCATGTCATGGGGATAACGCTCTGCAAAGCTTCCCGGAAGTTCTACCATTTCAAGAAGTTCTCTGGCTTTTGAATCCATTTCATTTTTCTTAATCAGATTAAAATTAAAAAGCGGTTCACAAATTATTTCTTTCACTTTCATCCGCGGGTGAAATGCTTCCCCAGGATCCTGAAAAATCATCTGAATCTTTCTGCGGCTTAGACGCAGTTCTTCGCCTTTTCGCTCTGTGATATTTTTCCCATGAAACAATATTTCCCCGGAAGTCGGTTTTTCCAGCCCCACTGCCATTCGCATAAAAGTACTTTTTCCGCAGCCACTCTCTCCAACGATACCAAGGGTCCGGTTCTTGTAGAAATTAAGGCTGACATCATCACAGGCAGTCAGAAATCTATGCCTGGATAATTGATATGATTTTGTAAGATGCCTGGCCTCAATAATCAGATCATCCGGTTCAAACATAATAATAACCTCCCAGTGACGGCACTGCAGATAAGAGCTTCTTTGTATATTCAGCCTGGGAGTTATGCAAAATGTGGTCTCTGTCACCGCTGTCTGTTATTTTTCCGTCTTTCATCACCACAATATGATCCGACATATATGCCGCAAGAGCCAGGTTATGGGTTATCATAATAATGCTGGTGTCGTATTCCTCTCTCAGTTTCATCATCTGGCGGATCATCTGCGCCTGCATTGTGATGTCAAGTGCGCTGGTAGGCTCATCTGCAAGCAGCAGTTTCGGTTTAAAAACCATGGCAAACGCGATTCCAACACGCTGCTTCATACCGCCTGAAAGCTGGAACGGATAGGATTTCATGATGTTCTTCCCATCAGGCAGACATGAACGCTCCAGCATCTGTACACCTTTTTCCCATGCATCTTTCCTGGGATAATCTCCATGGGCGCGGATATATTCTACAAACTGGGAACCGATTGTCCGGATTGGATTCAACATGGATCCTGAATCCTGAAAAATCATGGAAATTTCTGTGCCGTAAATCTTTTTCCAGTCATTTGCAGTATAGGATAAAAGGGATTCTCCCTGAAAGAAGATATCTCCCTGTGCTACCCTTCCCTGTCCAGGCAGATTTCCCATAACTGCACGGATAACGGAAGTTTTCCCGCTTCCGCTTTCTCCCACCAGACAACAGATTTCTCCCTGTTTTACAGTCAGAGAGAAATTTTCAACTGCTGGTTTGCCACTTTTATTATAATTAACCGAAATATTTTGTATTTCCAGCATAATTTCCTCCTGCTGCCGGTCTTTCATCAATCACTCAACGGATCCAGGATATCTCTCAGACTATCCCCCAGCAAATTAAATACAGCAACAACGATAAATACAGCCAGACCTGGAAAAAACATCATCCACGGAGCGGTCTGTAAATAAGAACGTCCCTCATTAAGCATCATCCCCCATTCGGGGGTTGGTGGCTGTGCTCCAAATCCAAGAAAGGAAAGTGCCGCTATTTCAAGCATCATCGTGCCAATATCTGTAGCAGCCGTAACAATCAAAATAGGCATAGTCATTCTACATATATAGTTTCCAAGGATATAACCAGTCTTCGATCCAGTCAGTACAGCTGCCGACATATAATCCTTATGCTTTATTCTAAGTACCAGGCTCCGGGTGAGACGCGCATACTTTGTCCAGCTGACAGCTACAATTGCAACGATGGCATTCAAAAGACTGGGGCCGAGAATACCGGCAATTGCGATTGCCAGTACAAGTCCGGGAAATGAAATCATCATATCAGAAATTCTCATAATAACAGAATCGGTGATCCCGCCGAAATAACCGGCAAAAATGCCAAGTGCCGATCCAACAGAAAGTGTAATCACCACTAAGAGCAGTGCCGAAGTCAGAGACGTTCGTGTTCCATATATAACTCGGGAAAACAGGTCCCGTCCCAGTTTATCTGTTCCAAACCAGTGGTTTGCATCCGGCGGTTGTTCTGCGTTCGCTATCACCGCTTCATACGGATTGTGGGTAGCTATAAAAGGAGCAAAAACAGCTGTCCCAATTACAATAAGAGCTAAGATACAAAAGACCGTAAACTGTTTATGATTTTTACAAAATGTAAGTATCTTCTGTATGTCTCTCACCTCACTTTCGTCCTGGGGTCCAGCTTCTCATAGGCAATATCAACAATCAGATTAATCACCATATAGATCAGGGCAACCCATAGGACATATCCCTGAATCAGAGGATAATCTCTGGCGGCTACTGCCGATACAGCCAGATTGCCTAACCCCGGGTAAGAAAAGATGACTTCTACCACTGCGGTTCCCCCAAGAAGGGATCCAAAGGATAACCCCAGCAATGTAACTAACGGAAGCAGTACATTAGGAAGGACATGTCCAAAGATAACCGTACTTTCCTTTATCCCTCTGGTCCGTGCACCTACAACATAATCCTGATGTAACTCTTCCAATACAGCAGCACGTATCTGCCTGGTATATTTTGCTGTCATGGAAAAAGTGAGTGTGACAGCCGGCAGTATCATTTTCTTAAACCCAGTGTCAGAAGATATGACAGGAAGCAGCTTAAACTTCAGTGCAACAATGTAAATCAGTATCACGCCAAGCCAGAAACTTGGCAATGAAACTCCCACAAATGAGAAGGCTCGTATGATATAGTCAGCCGTCTTATTGTGTTTTACTGCTGAAAGAACACCAAATGGGACGGAGACTGCAAGCATGAGAATCATTGAAAATAGAGTAAGTTTTAATGTGGGCCACAGTCTTTGCAGCAGCAGAGACACAACCGGTTTATTCAGTGAATAGGAAGTACCGAAATCTCCGTGGAGGCAACTGAATAACCATTTGAAATACTGCACCGGAAAAGGGTTGTTTAAACCCATTTTCTCCCGCATGGCTTCCATCACTTCCTCACTGGGAACACTTCCATTTGCGGCATACATTGCCTTTACAGGATCACCGGGTGCAAGATAAGTAAGGCCGAATGTCAAAAAGCCAATTCCAAACAATACGATGATAATCTGCAAGATGCGACTGGTTATGGTTTTCTTTGTCACCTTTTATACAATCCCTTCATCAACATTTTGTGGCGCAAATCTCAAATAAGGGAGACTCACCATAGAGATCCTTTTCCCATTCCTCATACACGTTTTCTCCAATATTATCCTGTATCTGTACACTCATACCAATATTCTCAAGTGTCTGTTTATCCCATACCGGACGCAGTATACTTGTCAGTGGAGAGGCTGCAAAGAATTCCATATTTTCAATTGCTACTACCTCTTTTTGTCCATATTTATGTAAGTAACGTTCTTCTCTTTCTCTGACACGCCTGAGTTTTTCTTCATCAAAGAAATGAAGATGCCAGTTGGCGTCATAAATTAAAAGCTTTCCGTTCTTCTTTAAGATCCGCTTCCATTCATTATAGACTTGTTTGGGATACTCCAATGTCCAAGTCACATTTCTTGTAACAATCACATCAAATTCTTCATCATCAAACTCCAGATGATTGAGATCCATTTTCTTAAAATCTGCTGACACTCCCAGTTTTTCTGCATTATCTTTGGCGCATGCAATCATACCGTCCGAATAGTCTATCCCCGTCACCTGTTGTCCTTCCTCTGAAAGAATACACGCAAAAAAGCCGGGTCCTGTGCCGGCATCCAATATTTTTAACCCTTTTCTTCCATTCAGATGTTTTCCAATCTGTCTTTTCCATGCATCTTTTCGAAAGGATGCCAGTTCTGAAATTATGTAACGGTTATAGTCCTCCCCATCTCCCCATGGTTTCTGTCGTTCATCTCTGTTCATTGATTCTGCCCCCAGTTCTGTCTGTACAATTCTCTTTCCTGTAAAACTACGCAAATGTACCATTTTCACATAGTTGCAATTATACTTTAATGTGGATTTACCCGCAAGCCAGGGGAGGGGATATTAATTCCACTAATTTCATGTCAATCGCCTTTAAAAAAAGAAAACCCGGAGTCTTTCCACTCAAGGTTTTCTCATAATCAACTTATTTGTGTTCCTTCCACATACACTCCGTGATATTCATCTGTGTAAACACGGCTTTAAAGGAGGAGTCTTCCGGGCTGCAGGCATAGATCCCAAAAGATATCTCTCCTGCACCTTCCCACATATGGCAGATTCTCATCTGCTTAAAGTTCACTCCGTCCAGACTGCATTCGATGCAATAATCAGACTCCCGCCTGCTTAACCGATACCACATTTCTTTTATAGAAGCATCAATATCCGTAGTCGCCCAATCTGAGTAGCCATGGTTTGTAACAACACTTCCAAGCCGCTGAAATTCTTCATTTTCGTATTCAACAGATGCCTTCAGCCAGTTCTCACTGTCCAGATACATAACTACACCACACTGATCAAAGCGGTGGTGGCTTGCAAACTCTGTCTTTACAACAAAGGAAAAATACGTCTCTTTCGTCTTCAGCTGAAGAACCGGAGCATTGTCATTCTGAAATCCATAATACGTGCGCTGCCATAAATCAGTTCCAGGCTCCGTAATCATTTCAATTCTGTCATCTGAAATCTCGCAGGTTTTCAGCTCTCTGATCCAGTAAAGATTACCATCCGTAAATTTCCCCTTAATTTTTGCTTTTCCATCCACAGAAGATTCCCCCTTACTTATAAAATATTGAAGATAACCGTTTTTTCTTTCATGGATATCTTTCCTACCTGATATCCATATTCAGCCAGTTCTTTTTTATAAGTTAAAAAAGAGTGGTCTAATGGTATTCCTGCTATCTCGCCGATCTCATCAAACGTCAGTTTAAAAGATGGACTGCCATTTTTCTGGACGTATTCCCATAAAGCATTGTATTTACTCATTTTGTATCACCTCTTTTGGGCTGGATTTTTTCTTTACTGATTCAAATACTGTTCACGGTAATTCACTTTGTTGAAATCAAACAGTTCCATAAGATTATCTACGCCAAACTGTTCTTTGGTTTTAACCTGCTTACCATATAAAATTGCCACTCGGTTGGGCTTGCCAGACATTGATGGATCCGCATCTTCCCCACTAGCAATTAAGTGCCATTGACCATCTGCAAACTGATAAACAAACTTTGTGTAAAGCAGTGATCGGCCCGTTCCGTAAGTATCTGCAACGGTAAATGTATAGACTGCATTAAAATTCAGAGTATTGCCATCAAGTCTGGCTCCATCTACTTCATACAGTTCAAAATTATCCGTTAACAAGAAATATTCAAAGATAGCCTGTCTGTTATCTGATATGTCTGTTGCGATCTGAGGACTTAATTGGCAGAGCGCATCCAGGTCAATTCGTTGCTGAATATCCATATATTCCGCTGCTAAAATTATTGCCAGTTTTTGAGTCTCGTCAATATTGAATCTTTCCAGTTTTTTAAACTCATTTTCATACCTCTGAATTGAATCTGTAACAGATACCGTTGTACTTGCCTGTGCTGCCTGTGTAATGGTCTGATGACCGAAGGCTGTCGCAAAAATAACTAGTAAAGCAATTAATATCATTTTTCCCTTTTTCATCCTTTTCCCCCTGATTTTATATAACTTTGAACAAAAAAGCAGTTTATATACAAAATAGTCACTGCCTTCTACTTTATTATATCGGTAAATAACGAAATAAAATAACCTGCCTGCGCTTTCAGATGAGCGCAATGCATTGGAAAGATCATGCTTCATTTTTCCAGTTATCAGAAAAAAGTTGAACGAATGGAGGAAACGGGAAAATACCTCTGTTCCATTTACTATGACAAAACCAGGGAAACCGAACTGTTAATTCAAGTGCTTGCAATAATTACGGAAATTAATTAACTCCACTCCATACCAATGTACCCTTTTCTTTCAGACCATCGAATTCTTCATCCGTTAAATCATCAAGCTTATGCAGATTTCTAACCGGCAAATAATAAATCTCTATCATCTGCGGATTGTAATCTGTACTTTGGTAACTATCACCATATATATCTGAGCCGGTGCTACTGCCGCTTTCACTATAAGCTGCAAGGTCGGAATCAAAGAACAGGCTGGTCCACAGCGTTTTCGCATAGCAGTAGTAAACAACCCTTACATTCTCTCCATTTCTATTAACATCTCTGCCTGATGAACTTTCAGAAATCCGAGAAATTCCCCGATAAACTTTTTCAACCACATTAATTACAACTCCTGAATCTTTTTGTCCGTCTTCTCCAGCTTTTGAAGGTTTTAATTCCTTCCACATAATTCTGCCATCTTTACTGGTTACAACCATGGAAGGACATAACTCCACAAACATCCGATTAGAATCAAAGGGAAGTGGTAATTCGTAATTCTTTGCAAAAATAATTAAGCCGCATAATATGATAGAGCACGTCAAAAAGGCTACCATAATATTCCTATGTACCATTTTCGTTTTTAACCTTTTCAGAAAATTGATGTCTTTATCTTCAGGTGATATCTCTTTTAGAATAACTACTGACATTTCTTCATAAAGGGTACGGCATTCGCTGCAATTATCAAAATGTTTTCTTATCTCTGCATCCGTTTCTTCACATGTCAAGCCGTCTATGTAATTAGATAGCAGATCTTTAACGATGGAACATTTCATGTAAGTTTCTCCATTTCCTTCATTATTTTTTGCTTAGATCGATAGTACATGGTACGTGCCCAGTTTTCATTTTTACCTAAAATTTCACCGATCTCAGCGAAAGTAAATTCACCAGTTAAACGCATATGTACCAACTCCCGCATTGGCTCCGGCAATGAATGAATCGCCTTATATAAGGCTGTTTTCTCCATTCGAAGTAATGTACTTCTTTCCGGTGATTCATACCCCGGCATATCATCGTTAAATTCAACCTGCTTGAAACGGGAGTGCTTCTCTAACCATTGGTACCAAATGTGCTTAGCTATTTGACAGAGCCAAACCGATAACTTGCAACTTCCATCGTAATTGCTCATTGTCCGTATAGCACGAAAAAAAGTTTCTTGCGTCAGATCTTCTGCCAGATCTTCATTATGCGACAGACTAAGCAGGTATCTGTATACATCTTTAGCATGTTGCGTGTAGGCTCTCTCAATATCATTCAAGGCTGCTGCCTCCAGTCTTTTGTTCTTACCTATATATCCTGAAAAACAGAGTTTCGTTACAGGAAAATAATAAATATTTAACTTCACTCTCATTATATTATCATGAAAATACCTGTTAATCCAAGAATTATGATGCTTGCCGGAATAGAAATGAATATTTTCAATCTTTTATCAAACAATAATAAAAATAAAAGGAGGCATAACAATGGCCGTAGCTCATAAAAGTGCAATCAGTGTAGGAATGCTCTATATCCCCGTTGGATTATATAAAACCACGAAAGATATTTCTGTTAGTTTTAATCAGCTTTGTAAAGATACTCATGAACGGGTAAAATACAAAAAGATCTGTCCCTCCTGTAATAAAGAGGTGGAACCTGACGGAATCATTAAAGGTTATGAATATGAAAAGGGTAAGTATGTTACATTTACCGAGGATGAACTGGAGAAAATCAAGACCAAGAAAGATAAAACAATCCATATTGAGCATTTTGCAAAATTAACAGACGTGGATCAAATTTATTATGAGAAGAATTATTATGTTGTTCCTGAGCCGGGAGCGGAAAAAGCCTGTGAATTACTGCGTCAGGCAATGCTGTCACAAAAAAAAGTTGGTATTGCAAAAACAGTAATCGGATCAACTGAGAATTTAATGGTTTTGTACCCGACGAAAGATGGAATTATTGCAAAAACGCTATTCTATCAGGCAGAAATTCAGGCAGTACCTGTTGCAACAGCCAAGGCAGAGGTTAATAAGGCAGAAATAGATATGGCGAAAACTTTAATCGATTCCATGACTTCTACATTCGACCCTGGTCTTTATCATGACGAATACCAGGAAAGGCTGCGCCAGGCAATTGAAACAAAAATAGCAGGCAAAGAGATTGTAAACGCAGATACGGAAAGTCAGAATAATATTATTGACCTGATGGAAGCCATGAAGAGAACTGTTGAAATGGCAAAAGGTACAAAAGGATTAGCCTGATGGATCTATTTGAAAGTAAGAATGTAAGTCCCATGCTGATATCTGAGATGAAAGCTCCATTTGACTCACCAGATCATATTTATGAGATAAAATGGGACGGTATCCGATGCTTGTCATTCTTAAGCGATAAAACTGATATGCGAAATAAAAGAAATAAATTAATGATACCTCTCTTTCCAGAATTGGAAGACTTATATAAACAGGTAAAAGTAAAGTGCATCCTGGACCATGAATTACTAGTCCTTAGAAACGGAATACCCGATTTTTACGAAGTCCAGAAAAGAGCATTAATGAGCAATCAGTTTAAGATCAAATTAGCAGCCAGTAAATATCCTGCCAGTATTATCGCCTATGATATCCTATATTACAAAGATAAAGATATCACCATGCTCCCACTTATGGAACGCAAGAAATATTTAGATGATGTAGTTATCGAGAATCATCTGATCTCTGTTTCCCGATACGTTGAAAATAATGGAATTATGTTATTTAACCTGGTAAAAGAAAAAGGGTTAGAAGGAATTGTTGCAAAAAGAAAAGACAGCCTGTACTGGCCGGGGAATCGAACCAAAGATTGGATTAAGTGTAAAATAATGGCAACTGATGATTGTGTTATCTGCGGTTATGTACCAAAGGAAAATAACATGACCAGCCTTATACTGGGTCAATACGACGATGATTTATTAGTATACAAGGGACATGTTACACTGGGAGTAAGTCTCAGGACTTTAAATGAGCACAAGTATCAGATTATTGATTATTCGCCTTTTGGTTATGTGCCTAAAGGGAATGAAGATGCTGTTTGGATGGCACCAGAGCTGGTATGTATTGTCGAGTCTATGCCAACCGAAAAAGAAAGCTTCCGGCAGCCTGTATTTAAAGGAATCAGAGACGATAAATCAGCAATTGAATGCAGGATATAAGCGGCCACCCAGGCTGCTCATATCCTGTTTACATATAAATTTACTCAATGTATTGTTTCCAATCACCCATCTCGCCTAATTTCTCTCCGATGGAAAAATAATTATAAGGTGCATAGATTGCAGGTTTCAATTCTGTTAAATCTATTTTTTTCAAATCCATGGTTTCATATTTTTTATCAATTTGAATATTTTTTATTTCAGCTAAAAACAGATGGGCTCCATCAAGCTCAATTATTTTGGAAACTTCACATTCATATGCCCAGTGACATTCCTCTATGATAGGAACCTCCATGCATTTCCCCCATTCATAGCTGTAAGATACTTTATCTTTCACCGCATCCTCACCTTGCGTATTACCAAAGTAATCTGCCAGCCAAAGATTATCCTCAGTAATCATATTAGCAGAGAACTTTTTATCCCGAAGTATGTTTGACTTGGTAAGCTTACTTCCGCCTATGGTCATCATTAAATGTGGTGTCTTATCAAATGAAAATCCTATCCATGTAATAATACAAAAATTTGGAGTGCCATTTTCGTTTTTTGTTCCAATGATATACATTGGCTGTGGGCTAAACACCCAATCCGGATTAATATTAACCTTTTCCATATATTTAGATACCCCCCTTCTAACACTGCCCCCTAAAGCTCCATATCCTTTAACAGACCTTCAAACCACTGAACATTTACCAAGTGATGAGAACGTGAATTTTCCAGCATCTTTCTAAAATAATCAGAAATCGTATCATCGTGCTGAATTGATTGTTCTAATAGAAATATTTTTTTTTTGGTTTGTTCGATTTGTATTTCTATCAATTTTTTCAGCTCATTATCATTATACTCATTACCAAATAGCATGGCTATATAAAATGATAAATTGATATAGTCGGTTTTAGAGCCATATTTAAACATCAGCTTTTCAAATTCCTTATTTCCCGATTCAGTGATAATATAATTATTCGTCTCTCTTGAACTCTCTGACTGGTTAACTTTCTCAATATATTTTTTCTCTTCTAATTGTTGAAGATTGTAATAAAAGGACCCTTTTGTGAAATTAACAATATATTTATAATGCCTCTCTTCCATTAAGGATAATAACTCGTAACCATGAGATCCGGGATTTTGTTTTAATAAACCTAAAATTAGTAATGGTATCAAGAAATACCTCCTTTAAAATATGATTGATTTACATAACATGCGATATGAATTCCTCATATGATATTTTCCCCAATGCAAATTCCATACTTTTTATATAACTTTTTTCTGTTTTTGTATATGTTCTTGATTGAATAAGGCTTACCAATTCATTTTCATTCATCAATGGTTCTAATACATGATGCTTATTAGAAAATGCATCAAAGTATCGTAACCCAAATTTCCTCTGAGAAATTGAATCAAAATGTATCCCATCATGATTTGATGTTAAACCTTTTGCTGTGACAAAGTAACAATTATCTTGTTCAAATGCAAATCTTTCTAATTCCTGATTAATGTATTTATATTCAGTACAACTTTTCCCAAAACCTTCTTTGCCCAAAAAATCACCTAAGCCGCCAATCATAATTGGAATATTCGGGACATTTAACTCTTTTCTAAGGGACTCAATTATTCGTAATAATTTTTTATAATATACTTTGTAGTTGCCATTCATGCTGTCACTTTCTCCCTGATGCCACAGAATTCCTGCTAAATCACTGCTTTGCATCGCAAATTTAGCTTCTGTTACGGCATGTTTAAACAACACCTCGTCCACAGCCCACTCATTCAGCGTACTGCCACCTTCCGCACAGGGAATCAGGCCAATTACATCTTCCTGATTCTGACGACACCACATATCTGCGAAAGAACCCGCCAGACTTATTCCTGAAACAGGACGATCATAATTAATGGGTTCGGTCATCATCTGCCATCTGCCATTACGTAACATCAGTATTCTTTCATTATAAATTGGCGGCACCTCATGGATAAAACCTCGTCCAGCCATATTAGACTGCCCTATCATTAAAAAAGATTTCATTATTTTATATCCTCTCTTTTGTTTATAATTATTCCACACATTATTAGTCTAATTAGACTATTCCCCATAAACAATTATAGCCTGATTAAACCAATTGTCAACTGGTATGTGATTGGTAACTGATATAAAAAAAGCAAGCCTTGAGGCGACATACTCTCAAGGCTTGTTATAACCAGCTTATCTTAAACGTTAAGGGGCTTAACTTATTATCCCCAAAGCGCATTCGCATCGGTGGCACTACGGTTCAGACGGGAAAAATCTGTCTTAACAAAGGATATGGTTGAAAGAAGCAGGAACACCAAACCAATGACCAGAATAACTCCAAATGTCATAATCGGAGTAATTGCAAACCCATTTATTTCAACCACCAATCCTTCTTTAATCAGTTCGGAAACAGGAAGATTCCCTTTCTCTAAGACGATCATTCTAAAAAATGCGGTGGCATAAGTCATTGGATTAAAGTAAGCTACAAACTTCAGAGAGCCTGGCAGCATGGACAATGGAACATAGGCACCGGACAGAAACGTGAGAGGCATCGTTACTGCTGTTTTGACAATCTGGAAGGTCTGACCGTTGCGTACCTTTGTGGCTAAAAATAACCCAACGCCAGAGAATACGATACCGATAAAAATCATGGATACGAGCACCATCAGAGGAGTTTTCCAGCTGGTAAACTTTATACCGATAAATAAACCAATTACCAGGATCAGGATACCCTGTAAGGTGGCTACCGTTGCTGCAGACAGTAATTGTCCCATTGCAACATAAACTCTCTTTGCCGGGGAGACTAAAACTTCTTTCATAAAACCACTGACCATATCATCAACCGTTGAAGACGCGAGGTTTAGCGCACTTTCAAATACAGTCGTGATAATAACACCCGAAAGCATATAAGCGATAGGGTTTTCAATGAAATCATTTTTAAATATTGCACCAAACACATATACAAAGAAAAATGGAAATATGAGCGAAAATATTAACCCGGTTTTATTTCGTACAAATGCTTTTAGTCCTCTCTTCCATAAGGCAAATACTGTATTCATATTATCCCTCCTCCCTGATCTTTTTTCCTGTTATCTCTAAAAACACATCATTAAAGGTTCCTTTTTTAATTTCAATATTGGTTATGTGTTCCTTATGAACGCTTAACACCTCCAGCAGACGGTCCAGATACTCTGCTTCCACCTTATAAAAACCATCTTTTTTTGAATAGTTTAATTGATGCTCCGTTAGCAGGCGTTTAAATCCTTCTTCGTCATTTGTATTGATATAAGCTTTATCCTTCGTATATTTTTTCTTCAATGCGTAAGGGGTATCATGTGCTACAATTACCCCGCCATCCATTATCGCTATCTTATTGCAGATCTCGGCTTCTTCCATGTAGTGGGTGGTTAGAAAGATTGTAATGTTCCTTTCTTTTTGAAGCTTCATAATATATTCCCAAATATGTGCCCTGGTCTGAGGATCCAGCCCTGTTGTTGGCTCATCAAGGAATAAAACCTTTATTACAAAAGTTGATGATGGTAAGTTATGATGAATCCGGTAGCATCGGCAAACGATACAGACGCGGAGATGCTATTGGAATCCCCTTTGCAATTACAATAGATGATAATACAATCGAAAATAATCTAGTAACTGTTCGTCATCGCGATACCATGGAACAAGAAACTATTTCAATTGAAAATCTCCCTGGTTACTTAATTATGCAACTGGAAAAATAACTGTTCCTGAAAAACTAATTTTATTATATGGTTGTATCACTGAACCTTGAGACGTCCGTGACCTAAAGGAGCTCTTGCATGGGCTCCTTTTATATTCATCACGTAGCGTTGATATCTTTGAAAAGACGCTTCCATTTGAAAACCTCCAGATATTTGGTTGTCAAATGGTTGTCATCGTCCTCAGTTTGTAGTATATCAAATCTTGAAAATCCTTATTTTATGTGTGATAGCAAACACACGGTTTCAACATTCCTGTTGACAGAAGCTAGCACTACTGGAGAAAGAACCTAAATATACACCTTTAACTCCATTATTACTTGCTACTGACATACTCATATCACGAGCAGAGTATCCCAATGGTAAATACCATGTTTCATGATCTTCCCATTTCAACCCATCAATAATATTGGTTCCATTGCTCATAATATTTGAGTTGCTATAGTAAAGAACCACTCTGGAAAGATCATCTGTATAATTAAGAATTGCGTTTGCCCCAGATGGATTTGAGCAATTCCACATCAATTTATAATTACCCACTTCTGCTCCTGATGAAGAACCAATAAGAATTGCATACTGTTCGGCAGGAACATTGATAAAGCTTGCCCCAGAATTGGCTGTAACACCCCAGCCAGTTGAACTACCCAGAGAGCCATTATTTATGGTATACAAAACAGCCAATAGATTAGGATTGCTTGAATCCAATTTTAAAAATGCCAACTGTTTACCCTCTTCGTATCTGGATTTGTTAGCGTTGTAGTTTTCTGATACTCTACGATCTTCGGTTTGATATGCTTGCGCAATTTGTTGCGTTGTGAGCACTCTAATGTTTTTGTACTCAATAATTTTTAATTCTTCCAATATGTAAACCTCCTTTTCAATGTGATCGCTATGTACCTATTTAATTGTGCGACAAGATTCTTCAAATGTTTCAATATCCTTATCGCTGATTCTATAATCTCTACCGATCTTCATTGCCGGAAGTTTCTTTTTTCTGATCCAATCCCAAACTGTTATAACCTGAACGCCATAACGGTCTGCAATGTCGGCACAAGAATACATTTTAGACATAAAATACCCCCTTCCTTTAAAAAAATACTTGCGTATAGTTCGGTTTAGTGATATACTTGTTTTGCGAACGAGGTACAGCGCCAAACCGATACAACTCTTTTATATAACGCTTTTTACTACGTTCTACCGTTGTATGTACTTACTATACCACTATGTGCAACAGTAGTCAATAGGTTTATTGCGTTTTTTTGAGGTATTTTTTTGAAGGAAAGCGAGATTGACTATGTACGAAATTTTTGAATTATTATTAAAAAAATATGGGATAACCATATACCAGTTTTGTAAGGAAACCGGAATTTCACAATCTACAATTTATACTTGGAAGAAAAAACGATCACAAGTGGGTAGCGAAATTGGAAAAAAGATATGTGATTACTTTAAAATATCTATGGATTACCTTATAACGGGAAAAGAAGCGGATATTACGGACGCGCCAGATATAAAGTCAATATCTCAAAAAGACTTAGCAAAAAAGATTGATGAAATTATTGGGGAGATGAACGATCCTGACACAAGCCCACTTTATTTTAATGGAGAAAAGATTGACGATAAATCGCTTGCAGTACTTGCTCTTGCATTAGAAAATGCAATGAAACAAGTGGAAATCATGCGGGAGAAGAAAAAGAAATAACAATTAAACGCCATTCACAACCATATGGCGTATTTTTTTGTACAAAAAATTAAGGAGGATACTACACGATGGGAGAATTAAGAACCAGAAAAAGAGGTTCAACATGGCAATATAGCTTTGAGGCTGCCAAAATAGAAGGAAAAAGAAAGTCAATTTCAAAGGGCGGTTTTAAGACAAAAGCAGAGGCATTAAAAGCCGGTAATCAAGCAATGAGCGAATATAATAACTCTGGTCAATCGTTTGCCCCTGCGGAAATAAGTGTTGCGGATTACTTGGATTATTGGTTTGACAATTACTGCAAAACAAATCTAAAGTATAATACTCAGCTTGGGTATATACAGATCATAGAGAATCACTTAAAACCGCAGTTCGGGCAATATAAATTAAAGGCACTTTCTACTGCATCTGTGCAAGAATACATTAACAGGCTTAAAATTCAAGGGCTTGCAAAATCCTCTGTGGCTGGAATTGTGCATGTGTTGTCGGGTGCATATGAATATGCAATAGAGCCGTTGCAATATATAAAAGAAAACCCTTGTGAACGAACCAGAATGCCAAAATTTGAACGAAAGCCAAAAGAGCGCTACATTATTAAGCCCGAAGAGTTTAAAAATATTATTGAGCGATTTCCGGAAGGTAACATTTTTTATGTGCCTCTTATGATCGGATATTATACTGGGTTGCGAATAAGTGAAGCTTTTGGCCTTACATGGGAAGATATTGACATTGAGAGTAGGACAATCACTGTAAGCAAAACTATACTCAAAAGGAATTACGGTGTTGATGTTAGAAAAGTGATGGAGCAAAAAGGCAAAAAAGAGGAAAAGTCTGCATGGTATTTTAGCACTACTAAAACAGAAAGTTCAAACCGTATAATCAAGTTTGGAGATACTTTATACAATGCACTGAGGCATGCAAAGGCAGCGCAAAAAAAGAATAGGTTATTATATGGTGAATATTATATTGATCACTGTCTTAAAAAGGAAAAAGACGAAAAAGGAAACACGATATATCGCTTAATACCAATTGAACGCAGTATTGAATGCGCCATGAAACGGGTTGAAATGGTATGCGTGCGTGACAATGGTGAATATGTAAGCACAGATTCATTTAAGTACTGCAGCAGAGTAATACACAATGAATTGAAGATGGCCTTTGACTATCACTCTTTGCGGCATACACACGCCACAATGCTTATAGAAAACGGTGCTGATGTAAAAGATGTACAAGCGCGCCTGGGGCATTCAAATATCAGTACCACATTGCAGACCTATGTACACGCTACCGATGCAATGGCATCAAAGAGCGTTGACATATTTGAAAAGGCAGCTTCCATTTGACAACGCGCCAAAATTTGGTTGTCAAATGGTTGTCATTGCCTGCGATTAACAGTATCACAAACCGCTTAAACTCTTATTTTATGCGGGATAATAAGCATACAGTTTCCACATTTGCAGTCGAAGGAAACATGTCCACACAACACGCCTTAACCACCTCATACCCCCTCATCTGCAGCACTTCTAAATCTCTCACCAGACTCGTCGGCTTACAGGACACATAAACCAGCCTGCCTACCCCGAAATCAATAATCTTCCCCAACGCCTTGGGATGAATCCCATCCCTGGGCGGATCCAGAATAATAAGATCCGGCTTATCTTCCAGTTCATCAATCACCTTTAAAACATCCCCCGCAATAAACTCACAGTTATCCAAACCGTTTCTCGCAGCATTCTCTCTTGCCGCCTCCACTGCCTCCTCTACAATCTCCACACCCACCACTTTTTTCGCAACAGGTGCAATAATCTGAGCAATGGTACCAGTACCACTATATAAATCAAAAACCACCTTATCCTTTGTCTCTCCTACATACCCTCTTGTGGTTTCATATAGCACTTCCGCCCCCAATGAATTAGTCTGAAAGAAAGAAAACGGTGAAATCTTAAATTTCAGTCCAAGCAATTCCTCATAAAAATAATCCTGTCCATATAAAATATCTGTCCGGTCACTCTTCACCACATCTGCCAGACTGTCATTTAATGTATGAAGAATTCCAACAATTTTTCCATTCAGTTTCAAGTTAAGCAGCACATCAGCAAAAGGCTTTAAATCAGGCTCCTCCTGAGTCGTAGTAACAAGATCAACCAGAATCTCTCCTGTTTTCACCGCTCTGCGCACCAGAAGATGACGCAGATATCCAGTATGCTGCATCTTCTTATAAAATCCGACCCCTAGATTTTCAAAATATTCCTTAGCCGCCTTTAAAATATCACAAAAATCCGTATCCACAATTTTACATTCTGTTGTCGTCACCACATCATAAAAGCTTCCTCTTTTATGCATTCCCAGGGAAAGAGGACCATCCTTATATTCATCTCCAAAAGAAAACTCCATCTTATTACGATATTCATCTTCTGTCGGGCTGGGTTTAATTCCTTCAAATATAAAATCGCCAGTCACAACACCATCTAACAGGGATTTCACCTGCTGCTCCTTAATCTTTAACTGTTCTTCGTAAGGAATTGTCTGATAGGTGCAGCCCCCGCAGATTCCAAAATGAGGGCAGGGATCTTTTGCATATTCCAGAGGGGATTTCTCTAAAACTTCAAGAATCCGGCCTTCGCATTTCCCTCCTCTTTTTTTATTAATCATCACTTTTAATTTCTGTCCGGGAAGTGCGTGCTTTACACCAATTCTTCCTTCCGGAAGTTCTATCACACCTTTATCCGGAAAATCAAACCGTCCGATTGTACCTTCGTATATCTCACCCTTTTTCACTTATCCTGACTCCTTTTATTCGCTTAAATTTTCTTTTAAATTATATATACTGTTACGTAAAAGAGCGTGTCTCACTTTCTGAGGCACGCTCTCCTTTTAATGCCAGATTTTATTCTTCGGAACCAGCTTCCGACTTTTCATCCTCAAAGAAATCATCGTCGAAATCATCATCAAAATCGTCTTCAAAATCTTCCAGATAATCCGGAGTAAAGAAACGATATACGGTATAAGCTATTCCCGCTACTGCTGCCACTGCGCCTATGATCGCGAGTATCCAGAGGATACAGTTTTTCTTCTTTTCTTCCTGTTCTCTTTTATGAAGCAATTCATTCACTCTGCTTGAGTTCATAAGATCTTCCAGTTTGCTCATAGCTTCTTTGCTCATTGCATCAAATCTGTTCATGTCTCCACGTCCTTTCTGAGAGCCCTGCTTTCATTCATATCCTTTACGGCATAGATTTCTCTCTTTGCCTGTAGCAGTTATTATACCATTATATTGCCTTTTTTACTATGGTTTTTGATTTTTTTTAAAATTTTATGTAATTTAAATTATTCTCTTACAAGCTTTAGTTTTGCAAATGAAGCAAACATTTTTTTCACACCTGCCTGGTCAAAGTGAACCGTTACTTCGAAATCCCTTCCACCATCCTTGATTTCCTTTACCTCACCAATTCCGAATTTGATGTGGCTGACCCGGTCTCCCTCTTTATAACCAAGAGAAAGCGGTTTTTCAATTGTAAATGCTTTTCCGAATCCAGGAGTTGTTACAGGCTTTGATGTCTTCGATGCATATGCGTTGCTGCCTGGTCCAAAGCTGCTGACACCAGCCGTTCGTCCTGCTGACCCGCTCTTTCCCCACGGAAGACCGCTGTCGTCAAAATCGGACTGGGCTCTGGAAGAAAGTCTTTGCTCCAGTCTGCTGGAATCCAACAATTCCGCTGGAATTTCTTCCACAAACCGACTGATCTTAGAATATCTGGTTTCACCGTTCACCATACGCTGTCTGGCGCCAGTCATCATAAGAAACTTCTGAGCTCTGGTAATACCAACGTAGCAAAGTCTCCGTTCTTCTTCCACATCCTCTTTATTATCTGAAGAAATAGACATCATACTGGGGAATAAACCATCTTCCATACCGCTTAAATAGACTCTTGGGAACTCAAGTCCCTTGGCACTGTGAAGTGTCATAAGCGTGACACGGTTTTCTGATTCATCCATTCGGTCTACATCGGCTACAAGTGCAACCTCCTCCAGAAACTCACTTAATTCCGGATGCTCATGCTCGCCTTCAAAGCTGACTGCTTTGTTGATTAACTCTTCTATATTCTCCAGTCGGGTCTGATATTCGATCTCTCCCTCTGCTTCCAGTTCCTTCTGATAGCCGGTTTCATCAAGAATATCTTCAATCAGTTCGTGAATGCTGTAGGTTTCTTCCGTCAGCCGGTCTCTGAAATCTTCTATCTTTTCTGTAAATCCAAGAACTTTATCCGCTGTTTTCCCAAGTCCCGGAACGGCTTTTGCCCTGCAGAATGCATCGTAGATGCCCATTCCACGTTCGGAAGCAAATGCCTGGACCTTGCCGATACTGGTTGCCCCGATTCCCCTTTTGGGAACATTGATTACTCTTAATACAGATAAGTCATCTCTTCCGTTTGCGATCGTTTTTAAATAAGCTAAAATGTCTTTGATCTCTTTTCTCTGATAGAAATTAACGCCGCCCACCATACGGTATGGGACGTTATGCTGAAGACATTTTTCCTCGATCAGACGTGACTGGGCATTCGTCCGGTATAAAACGGCACAGTCCTGGTAATCAGATGAACTGTTTAATATGTCACGGACAATGGCATCCGCCTCTTCCGTCGCATTTTCAAACTGCTTAAACTGAACCAGGGGACCTTCTTCATTGGACGTCCATAAGGTTTTGTCCTTTCGTCCTCTGTTATGGCGGATCACCTCATTGGCAGCCTGTAAAATATTCTGGCAAGAGCGGTAATTCTGTTCCAGTTTAATTACCTTTGCGCCAGAATAGGATTTTTCAAAGTTTAATATGTTTTCAATATTGGCACCACGGAACTTATAGATGGACTGATCATCATCACCCACAACACAAAGGTTCTTATATTTACCAGCAAGCAGACTGATTAAACGGAATTGAGCCGTATTGGTATCCTGATACTCGTCCACCATGATGTAGCGGAAACGCTCCTGATAGTAGTTTAAGACTTCCGGGTTATTCTGAAACAACTCCACAGTCTTCATAATCAGATCATCAAAGTCCAGTGCATTGTTCTTCTTTAACTCACTTTGGTACTCTTTATAAACAGAAGCTGCTTTCTTCTGCCGGAAATCGCCGGAAACGTTGAGTTCAAACTCCGCCGCACTTATCAACTCATTCTTGGCTGTGGAAATCAGTCCCAGCATCGCACGGTCTTTGTATACCTTTGGATCTATATCCAGTTTTTTTAAAACATGCCGCATCAGAGTTTTCTGGTCATCCGAATCGTATATGGTAAAATTAGTTGTATATCCAAGACTTTCTATATGCCTTCTTAAAATACGCACACAGGAAGAATGAAATGTAGAAACCCAGATGCTGTCTGCCCCAAATCCCACCAGACGATCCACACGTTCTCTCATTTCTCCTGCTGCTTTATTGGTAAATGTTATAGCAAGTATGTTCCAGGGATTCACACCCTTTTCTTCTATTAAATAGGCAATCCGGTGCGTAAGAACTCTGGTTTTACCAGAGCCCGCTCCTGCCAGCACAAGAAGCGGTCCCTCCGTATGAAGTACCGCCTCTTTCTGCATAGAATTTAATGTATCATAAATACTCATAAATTGTACGCTTTTTCCTTTCCTTGTTCCTGCCCGCTTTTCAGGGCATAGAGGGATGCCGCAGGCACCTTGTTCCTGCCCGCTTTTCAGGGCATAGAGGGATGCCCCAGGCACCATATCTTCAGCTCAGCTTCAAATAGGCTTTCAGGGAATCCATATGTTCCAGTGCCAGCCGTCTTCCCTCCTGATACAGCGCCTCCAGTTTCCTTTTGTCCTGCTCCGTTCTTTGAACCGTCACATGATGATCCGGACGGATTACGTAGATTCTGCCCTCTTTTTCCAGACGGTCAATCTCCTCCTGCATCCGGTTATATCTCTCCGGAACGTCCTCCAGCGCCTTTAAAAATCTGGGAAGAGGTGCGAAATAGCGCTCATACCCTTTTTTCGTCCATTTATCAAGGGGCGGTTTCCGATAACCCGGTTCTCTGGTGAGAACAAGCACAATCTTTTCATACCCCAGATCAATCGCTCTTTGATAAGCCACCGGCATGGAGCAGCCGCCATCTAAATACTTCTTTCCTCCCACAGAAATCATTCTGGAAAGTATGGGAATGCTGCTGGAAGCTTTCACTGCATCAATGAAATTATCACATCTGCTTTTTTCAAAATATTCCGGCTTTCCCGTCTTACAACGGGTCGCAATCACTTCAAAAATCTGTTCAGACTTATAAAATGTGTCATAATCAAAAGGAACCAATGTATTGCTTAATTCCCCAAACAGGAAGTCAAAGTTAAAAATCGAACGTTTTTCCACTAAATTCCGGAAACTTAAAAAACGTTTGTCATTGACATAATCCAAATCCACCTTTATGGTTCTGCCTATCTGCTTGCTGACATAACTCATACCTGACATGGAACCGGCTGAAACTCCGTTTACATAGGACATCTCAATCTCCTGCTCCATGAACACATCCAAAACTCCTGCAGTAAATACTCCACGCAGGGATCCCCCTTCTAGAACTAAAGCTCCTTCTGTCATCTTAAATCACCTCGCCTACTATTTTATTTCATTTATCCGGTCCGGTCAATCCCTTTTGATGCCATCAGGCGAACTGGCTTTGGTACAATTGATAATAAGCACCTTCCAGTCTCATTAATTCGTCATGATTTCCTGCTTCCCGAATCGTCCCCTGATCGATAACAAAGATCCTGTCTGCCTTGCGGATGGTGGATAATCTATGGGCGATAATAAAGGAAGTCCGCTCCTTTAAAAGTACTTCAATTCCCTTTTGAACCAGCAGTTCCGTATGAGTATCAATGCTGGAGGTGGCCTCATCAAGTATCAGAATGCCGGGCTTTGACACCATAGTTCTTGCAAAGGCCAGAAGCTGTCTCTGACCGATGGAAAGTCCGGCTCCTCGTTCACTGATTTCCGTATCATATCCCTTTTCCAACTTCATAATAAACTCATGGGCATTAACTGCTTTGGCAGCCTCTTCAATCTCTTCATCGGTGGCATTTAACCGGCCGTAACGAATGTTATCCCGAATGGTTCCCGAAAAGAGGAAATTGTCCTGGGTCATAATGCCCATCTGGCTTCTTAAACTCTTTAACGTCACACTTCTGATCTCCTGATCGTCAATAAAGATCTCTCCGCCAGTCACTTCATAGAAACGGCTGATCAGGTTTACAATGGTCGTTTTCCCCGCACCTGTCGGTCCTACCAGAGCGATGGTCTCACCTGGTTTTACTGAAAAACTTACGTGATCCAGGATCAGACGGTCCGGCTCATCTCCATAGGCGAAGGAAACTTCTTCAAACCGTACCTCACCCTTTAGCTCCTTTAATTCTACTGCGTTCTCTTCATCCTTAATCTCAACTTCCGTATCTATGATATCAAAGATTCGTTCCGCAGCTGAAATATTGGTGGTCAGCTTATTATAAAAGTTGGCAAGATTACGTATAGGACTCCAAAACATGGCGATGTATGTGGAAAATGCCAGAAATGTACCAATTCCGATCTGTTCCACTCCCACCACTTTAATACCGATAAAATAAAGCAAAAATCCACCCATTCCCCAGGTAATCTCTACAAGAGGTCCAAAAGCATCTGCAACAATTACCGCATCTATAAAGGAACGGTAATGCTGGTCAACCAGATCGTGAAACACCTCTTTTGTCTCATCCTCAGCAGCATAGCTTTGTATAATCCTGATTCCCGATAAGTCTTCGTGAACATAGCCATTTAAATTAGAAGTTTTCTTTCTGTATACCCGCCATCTTTTATGGACATTGGTCTGAATGAAAAACATACCCACCGCCAGAATGGGAAGTGTCAGCAAAGCTGCCATCGCCAGACGGTAATTCTTAATCAGCATAATGCTGAGAACACAGATCACCGTAATGAAATCCGGAATCAGCTGGGTGACACTATCCGATAATACATCTTTTAGTGAATTTACATCACCAATAATTCTTGCAAGCACCTTTCCTGTGGGGCGGCTGTCAAAGAAGCCAAACCCCAGAGACTGGATATGCTGATATAGTTCCTCTCTGATGTTTAAAAGCACACGGTTTGAAACTTCCGCCATGATACGCATACGAACCTTGGTACCCACTAAAAACAGCAGAAATAATCCAATTGCTCCAATTCCCACATATAAAAGTCCATTGATATCCTTTTGTGCCACACAGACGTTTACCGCATACTCCATCAACAGAGGTGCAAGCATACTGATGGTAATGGTGCCGCCCATAATAAACAGAACAAGCACTATTTTCTTTTTATAAGCAAGCAGATAACGAAACAGACGGATTATGGTATCTTTTTTCAATACCTCTTTCTGTTCCTCATCGATTCTGCTGGAATTTACTGACATAGTGCAGCCTCCTCTCCATACTGAACCTCAAAGGTTCTGTAATACTGTCCCCGTTTCTCCATAAGCTCCTCATGAGTTCCACGCTCGATAATCTTTCCGTCTTCCAGAATCAGAATCTCCTCCGCTCTGCGCACAGCCGAAATTCTGTGGGCAATGACAATTTTAGAACTGTTTTTCAGTTCTGACAAATGAGATTCAATCTCCCTTTCGGTTTCCATATCAAGAGCAGAGGTGGAGTCATCAAGAATCAAAATAGGCGTTTCCTTTGCAATGGCTCTGGCTATGCTGATTCTCTGCTTCTGACCTCCGGATAAGCCTACGCCTCTTTCACCGATTACCGTATCATACTGTTCTGACAGCTTTTGAATGAAGCTGTGTGCCTCTGCAGAAATAGCCGCCTGCTGAACACTTTCCCACTCCGTAGCATCCTTATTTCCGGTTTTAATATTCTCGGAAATGCTGTCGGAAAAGAGAAATACATCCTGCATAACCACTGAAATCTGTCCTCTAAGCAAGGGTAGCGGCAGATCCTTGATGTTGATTCCATCAAGCAGAATTTCTCCAGCCGTTACATCATAGAACCGCTCGATCAGATTGACAATCGATGTCTTTCCTGAACCGGTGACACCCATAATACCCAGTGTCTTTCCTTTCTCTAGGGTAAAATTAATATCATTTAAGATGTTTTTTCCATCCAGCTCAAAATCTACATGCTGAAAGGTAAGCTCCCCTTTTACGACTTCCGGAAGATGCGGTTTGTCAGGATCTGCAATAACCGGCTTCTCTTCCATGATCTTTTTAATCTTCTTATTGGAAGCAAAGGCTGCCGCAAGGTCATTGCTTAACCAGCCCACCATTTCCATGGGCCAGATGATATTGTTTGCATATTCGGAAAATGCTCCCAAATCACCGATTGACATCTTTCCCTTAATTACAAGAATTCCGCCAATGACAATGACTGACATCATAAGGAACTTAGACAGGAATGAGATGTTTGGCTGGAACCGGATCAGCAGCTTTGCCTGACTCATGTTTAAGTCATAGTACTGCTTGTTGTGCTTTTTAAATTTACTGATTTCATAGTCTTCTCTGGCAAAAGCCTTAACTGTCCTCACACCCGCCAGATTCTCCTGGGCAACCGTATTGAGCTCCGCAGTCTGTTCGCTGATCTTGTCGTAAACCTCACCCAGCCCTTTTTCCATCTTTAACGCATACCAGGCGATAATCGGCAGGATGACGATAGGAATCAGTGTCAAAATAGGACTTAACCGCAGCATACACACAAGAACAATGATGGTGTGAATGGAACATTCCAACACAAGCATTCCCACAAAACCAAAGGCATTCCAGATCCGTTCTGCATCATCCTTAATCCGGGCCATCAGCTCTCCCGTATTATGGCTGTCAAAATACCCCACGGACAATGTCTGGATATGATCAAACAAATCCTTTCTTAAACCACAGGCGATCCTTGCAGCCGCAAAGTCAAAGATAAATTCCTTTGTATACTGAAATATCGCTCTTCCAAACCCAATTCCCAAAAGCCCTAAAAGCAGCTTCATAAGAACCTTTGTCTCACCTCCCACAATTACATCATCAATAATATGTTTTGTAATCTGGGGGGCTGATGCATCAAGCAAAATGCTGATAATCATCGCTGCAAGGGCAAGAACGTAAAGAAACTTATATTTCCTTACATACTTCCACAAATTTTTCATACCATTTCCTCCTATTCTCTTAAAAAACTTTATGACTTTTCTCCCATATATGTAAAAAAACCGAAAAAAACTGCGTAGTGCGGTCTTTTTCGGTAAATAAGCAAAAAAATAACCGCAGTCATTCAGACTGCGGATAAACTCATAAAAAGAGGCTTCAATCAAGAAGCTGCAATTGTCCTGACATCCTTAGACGCAAAGACAGTTTTCCATGAGGCAGACTGAATTTAGTAATATATCTCTGACTATTTGATTGTGTCTGTTGATTCCACGATTACGCATCATAGTTCCTGCCTCCTTTACTTAGATTTTGTTGTATTAAATATACAATTATAAGAATACTGCCAATTTTTTATTCTGTCAAGCAAATTTTGAACTTTTATGAAATAAAGGAAATTGCAGACAATTATACCAGAAAAAACTTGGTTCTGGTTCGGATTTTCTCTTTCCATTTACAGCAGTCATTGAGATGAAGCATCACATGTCGGGTCGGCGGCATCAGCAGAAGTCCTGCCACATCCTTGTTTCCCCAAAACTCCAGCAGCCACTCAGAATCCTTCTGAGAGGTTACGCCGCCTTCTGCTTTAATTTTCATAAGGTCCGCTTCATTTACACCCCGAATCATATCTTCATAGGTAAACCGGCTTACGATTTCCCTGGTTCTTTCTCCCACAGCACTGCGGTAATTAAGCAGTTCCTCACAATTCACCTGTTTGCTGAAAGCCATAATCTCCTCATCGGTTAATGCATTTCCTGTATCCTTTATGGGAGAATTAATTCTCCTGCTCCAGTCTTCATCAAAAAGCTGGTTTTCCCTTGCTGCCAGAATGCCTATGGTCAAATCTTCAATTCTCGCAATATGCCAGACTACCCAGGCAATTGTCTCATCATCTTTTCCAGGCATAATTGCATATTCCCGTGGTTCCAAATCTCCAAACAGGCGGTCGGTTTCGTTTTCTTCTCTATCTTTTATATTCCTTCGATGCAGCTGTTTATGAATGTCCAGAAAAATATTAATGGCTTCTTTGGTACTTTGCTTTTTCCGGATCACCTTATTTAATGCCTTATGCTCCTCACTTAATCCCTCACCAAAATATTTCATAGTCTCACCCCACAGGATTTTGTTATATGTTTCTTTCGTCCAGCAATTCTTTCTGTCTTTTTTTAGGCAGCTTTGCAAAAATAAGAGAATAGGACTTTTCCAGCATATCCTTTAACAGATCTTCCGGTACTTCTCCGTCTGCCATTACTGAATTCCAATGAACCTTGTTCATATAATATCCCGGTATAATGTCTTTGTACTGCTGCCTTAAAAAATCACCTTCCAAAGGGTCCAGCTTCATGGATATCAGCTTTTCCTTCCCCTGATCATCTCTGCAGACAGCTGCAAACATCTTACCGTCAATCATATACCGGTCCCAGTTCCATTCCTCTTTAAAATCACTGGTAACTCCATTCATTTCCTTTAAAAAGCCATCGATCCACGGATAGTTCATAGCATCATAGCACCTCCTAAAATCCTCTATTTTCTGTTAGGACGTCTCTTTATCTGCAGAAGATTGATATAATCATCAAACAAAGTCAGATCGTCCGCAGGAAACATAATCCATTTTCCATCATGGTATGTGGTTGAAGTATCATACAGTTCCAGTATCCGGGGGGAGAAGTTTTGCCTTTCCAGTTCAAACTTGTCCCGTTCTGCTTTGCCCAGAATCACCATAAAACCACAACAGCCCTCTCTTGCATAGAGTGCGCAGAGGGTCTTCCCCCCTCTGCGGTATTTGTATTCGTACTTCCATGCCTTACCGCCGCTATTCCAAAGGCGGTCCATGTCATATGATTCTTCAATCTTACTGCGGAGAGCTTCCCATGCAAGAAAAGCCTCCTCGCCAATTAAACTGATCATTTCTTCCCGGTCCGGGATCTTTTCAAGCATGAGTAACTCCTTTCGCTGATTGCTAGTCACCTGTTTAAAGGATTATATCACCCATAACACGACAGCTGTATGTCATATTTTATGAAAAATGGTATTCCTCGTATTCTTCCATACTCATTGGTTCAATGGTAAATTCCGTTACCAGTTCCCCTTCCCCGCTAATGCAGTATTCTGGATGAACCGGTGCTCCCCAGCTGTCATCTCCGCCTACTCCTCTCATTGCCCCAAAAATATTAATAACTGTATATCGTGGAGCAGGGAGTTCTTCATTATGAGTGGCAGCTTCCAGTTCTTCAGCGGTATAGGGGAGAACGGATGCTTCAAACGGTGCTTTAACAGACCTAAAGCCGATGGAATTTCCCTTTCGGTCAGAAACTTTCAGCCAGCGTACTCCAGTCCTGTTACCGCATTCCTGGGGAACCAGATAAGGCGATACATTCCCTTCCGGAGTGTCTTTATAGATTCCAAGTCTGGCGCCTTCCTTACGGTCACAGTAATTTTCCTCTGGTCCTCTGCCATACCAGGTAAACTGTTTTGCCGCAGCCGGAGTTATGAGTCTCATACCAAAAGCGGGAAGCTCTGGCAGTCCTTCTTTCCCATGATATACGGCTTTCACATGGATGGATCCTGTTGAATTTACCTTATAGATAACCTGAGTTTCCGTCTGGGGTATCGTTGAAAGCTGATAGGTATAGGTAACGGTAATATAGTCCTCTCCCGCTTCCACTTTGCAGTTTTCATTTCTGTAAGCTGGAAATCTGCCTGCACCGAACCACATGGAGCTTTTTACGGAGAACCGGTTTCCCTTATCATTATCGGTAGTCGCTCTCCAGTATACAGGCATGAGAGGTCTTCCCACCCACTCTTTTCCATTATAAACAATGGAAACAATACTTCCTTCCTGTCTGGAAAAGAGAATCCGGAAGCCTTCCCCTGATACTCCAATATTGACATCTCCATAAACAATGTTTAATGGCTTTTTACCGCAAGGCTGCTGCTCGCTCTTAATCTCCCGGACGCTCTCACCAAAAGCAGTTTCAAAACCAGAATCTGCCCATAACGTGTCCTCCTTTAAAACAGCCGATACCTGATGAACGTATTCTCCCGCTTCTTTCCATACTGGGATATCAACCGTGATATATGCGCTGTTTAATGGTTCCACATCAGCCTCAAACTGCTTCTGGAAGATCGGTTCCCCATTTCTTAATACAGTATAAATGAATTCACAGTCTGAAGTATTCTCAAACAGCCTGCGGTTTTCAATTTTTACTCCATTTTCATCGGGAACCAGGCGAAGATCCTGATATAGGTACTTCACTTCCTGGGCCTTGGGAGACGGGGTGCGGTCTGCGAAAACAATTCCGTCACCGCAAAAGCTGTAATCTGTGGGACGGTCTTCAAAATCACCGCCGTATGTCATATGCTCTTCTCCGTAAGCATCTTTTTTCATCAGAGACTGGTCAATATAGTCCCAGATAAAACCACCCTGATACATCTCATAGCGGTCTTCCAGATCTGTATATTTATTCATACCGCCAAGGGAATTGCCCATGGCATGCATATATTCACACAGAATAAATGGCTTTTTCGGATTTTCACTCAAATAACGCTCCACCTCATCCGGTTTTGCGTACATCCGGCTTTCCATGTCACTGATCCGGTCGAACGCTCTGTTCCAGCAGACACCTTCGTAATGAACCAGTCTGTCCGGATCTCGTTCCTTGAAAAATTCTGACATGGCGAGAATATCCTCCCCTGCATAGGATTCATTCCCGCAGGACCAGATCAGAATGCTGGGATGGTTTTTGTCTCTCTCCAGCATGGATTTTGCCCGGTCTGCCACACATTCCTTCCACTCAGGCAGGCTTCCGGGAACATTCCAGGAAGGCTCACAGTCTCCCATCTTCTGCCAGGAGCCGTGGCTTTCTAAATTCGCCTCATCTATTAAGTAAATTCCATACTCATCACAAAGCCTGTACCACAGACTCTGATCCGGATAGTGGCAGGTACGGACAGCATTGATGTTATGCTGTTTCATGAAACGGATATCCCACAGCATATCCTCTTTTGTAATGGCCCGGCCTCTTCTGACGTTAAATTCATGGCGGTTGACTCCCCGGAATACAATTCGTTTCCCGTTGAGACACATAATATTATTCACCATTTCAAAGCGGCGAAATCCCAGCTTCTGGGGAATTACCTCTTTTAACTGACCGTTCTCATTAAATAAGGAAATCCATAATTCATAAAGATAAGGATCCTCTCCGTTCCATAACCGGGCGCCCGGAACACAACCGGTAAGCACAGTTTCAGCCTTGGCTGTCTGGGCATCAAAGGACAGAACATCATTTCCTTCTCTGTCTTTTAAAACAGCGCTGACACTCCCTTTGACTTCTCCCATAAGACTTAACTCTGCACGTAAAATTCCATCCTTGTAATCATCAGAAACATCTGCATGCACAAATAAGTCTCTGACATGGCAGGAAGGAACTGCATATAAATACACATCACGGAATATTCCGGAGAACCGGAAAAAGTCCTGATCCTCAATCCAGCTTGCGCTGCTTCTTTTATAAACCTCCACTGCAAGACGGTTAACGCCGTCACAGACTGCGTGAGTAATCTCAAATTCTGATGGAGTAAAGGAATCTTCGGAGTAGCCGATAAAAACTCCATTCAGCCATACGTAAAAAGCAGTTTCCACCCCCTGAAACGAAAGAAAGAGACGCTTATTCTTTAATTCAGATTCTAATTCAAATTCCCGCAGATAGCTTCCCACCGGATTGTTTTCCGGATCTGTAAAGGGAGGTCTTAAATCTGAAATTCCGTCCCACGGATACATGGTATTAATATACTGGCATCTGCCAAATCCCTGTAACTCAATATGTCCAGGCACCATAATAGAATCAAATTTATCTGCATTAAAATCCTTTTCAAAAAATTCCTTTACCCGTTCTTCCGGTTTTTCTGCAAAGGAAAACTGCCAGGTTCCGTTAAGCATCTGGCGCAGTCTCATATCACCATCCTCTGCATCTTGTTTTGTTTCGTAATACTGATGATCGGAATGGGCAGAAATTCTGTTTACAGAAAATACTTGAGGATCATTAAGCCATTCCAGTTTTGCGGTTTTTTCTTCCATTAAAAACCCCTCCTTTTTTTAAGAACATTACATTTATTATAATCGACAACGGTAAAAGAATCCATTGTATTTTTGGGTTTCCGGATGAAAATAAGGGCAAAGAAGCTGTTATTGATCCACATCTTCCTTGCCCTTAAAATCTCTGTGGTAAAAACCGGCTCTGCTAGCGGATGGAGCTTTTTACCCGGGTTTCAATCCGAATGGTTTCTCCTTTTTTTATCCGATAGGATACTGACGGAATCGCTGCATTGGGATATAGCACGTTGGTGTTTGGATCCGATTCAATGACAAAACCAGTTGCACAAGGACCTTCCCCCGTTACCTGACAGCATTGCTCCTGGTTTGATACAAGAGCAGTTGTGCCTGCTGCCTTCTGTTCATATTCATCCGTAAACTTCTTTACGGCAAATCCGCAGTCATATGCAGTACAGTCGTACTGGCTTTCAATCTCATGAACTCTTAAATGACCGTATTCCTGCGGCACAATGGTGGTAGTTACTGAAATACCGGGAAATGGATGCCAGCTGCTGATTACACGGTCTTCTATAACTTCGTACCGGTCACTGTATTTTCTCACAAAAACATAGTCATCACCGTCTATTACAAATGCAAGAGAGGAATCCGGTGCATTTTCATGGAGTATAATCTGACTCCTGGCAACTGAGAAGCCAAAACGGGTGGAGTAAGCAAACTTGGAATATTTCTCCGGTACGTGGCCATGACCGTATTTTTCACAAACACCTGCTGGATAAGCGATTACATCCGGTCCGATCCGCTGCATCAGCATATCCGCCTGTTTTAACAGCTTTATACTGTCAAGACTTGGCAATGGTTCTGCTTTCGCAGACCAGAACGGATGGCTGTCCGGCAGTCCCAGACATAAAAGCGTCTTCATTCCCCAATAAGGAGACCCGGGCGCATTGTAACGCTCTGCCATAATCAGATTAGGATATGCATATCCAATAGTAAGAACACCGTCCCGGTCAAAGATTTTCTGATCCAGCCACCAGTTTAAATGGCGGGATAAAATCCCCTTTATAACGCCTGCGGAAATATCATCAAGCCCTGCAAATAAGTAAGCAGACCAGAATGCAGCTTCTCCGAAACGATAAGAAAGGCTTCGTCCAAAGGGCAAGGCGGCACCATTTTCATCAAACCAGTAAATAAAATCTCTGGCAAAAATCTTAGCCCGTTCTCTAAATTCGCTGCACCGCTTCGGATCTTCCTCTTCCATTGCTACAGAATACAAAAGCCCGTAATAATGCATGGCAAAAGAAATATAGTAGTCCTTCTGACTGGAGCCGCCATCCCGGTACCAGCCATCACCGATATAATAGCTTTCAATTTTATCAAGACCTGACAGGAGCTTTTCTTTGCTGTATGGATAGCCAAGCTTTTGCAGGGCAATATTTACAAGAATCATAAAAAACTGCCAGTTACAGTCCGGTATGATGTGTTCATTGATTCCGTAAAGCCATTTAGCAAGGTTGTCTTTTTCCCGTTCTTCTAAAGGTTCCCAAAGTTTTTCCGGAGTAAAGATCAGACCGCTTGCTATGGCAGCCATCTCCACAAACCTCTGGTCGTAATCGTTAAAACCGCCCCAGTATTCAATATGGAGTGGATCGGTACCATTTTTTAAACCATTTACATAAACATCTTCAAAGCCCTTTCCTCCTCCAAGCCATAAGGGCACCAAGGCCCACAGGGGTCTTGAAAAAGCCTCCATCTCCATGCTCACTGCAGGATAAGTAACACCGCTGTCTCCTAAATGCAGTCTGGCACAGCCATTACTGTATAATGGCTTTAACGGATCTAACAGCTGAAACATCAGCTGTCTGTAGTCCTCTTTTGTTTCAAGCTTCATGAACATTCGCCTCTTTTCAATCATTGATTATTACCAATATGGATTCCAGTCTATGGACAGACGGATCAGCGCCTCTAAATAAAAATAATCTCCCCAGATGTTGCATTCATCCACACCTTCCGGAGTGCAGGTATTGTACGGAGATTTCTTGGAATACGTGCTGTGAAGAACCAGTCCGTTGGATTTGGTTCCTTCTTTCACCGCATAACCAGTCACTACCGATTCCATGATCTTCTTCGCAATGGATCGATAGTAAGCCGCTTCTGCTTCCGGCAGATAGTTAGCCATTTCAAGCATACCGCAGGCTGCAATGGAAGCGGAGGAAGAATCCTTTGGCTCCCCAGATCCATCTGTAAATTCCAAATCCCAGTAAGGAACTAAATCATCAGGGAGATGGTCTAAGAAGTAACCGGTCACATGCTTAAAGTCTTCTACATACTCTTCTCGTTTCGTATAACGGTATGCTAACGCACAGCCATATACTCCCCACGCCTGACCTCTTGCCCAGGCAGACCCGTCCCGGTATCCCTGGCAGGTTGCACCATGATCCGGCTCACCAGTCTCCATATTCATAAAGAAGGTATGCCAGGTGGAATAATCTTCTCTGATCACATTGGCAATGGCAGTATGAATGTGCTTTTCAGCAATATCCCTGTACTTTGCATCTTTTGTTTCTTCTGATGCCCAGTAAAGAAGAGGCAGATTTAAAAGACAGTCAATGATAAAACGGTAATTCTCCGGCTGGTTCATAGGTCCCCACGCCTGAATAAACTGCCCCACTGGCTGAAAACGGCTGATGAGCTGATCTGCTGCCTTGATTGCCGCCTTCTTTCCCGTTTCATCCCCTACCAGCTTATAGGCTGCCACACAGGAAGGGGAATACAGGAATCCCATATCGTGATGATCCACTTCCACCTTATCTTCGATTCTCTTTAAAAAGCTTTCTGCCTGAATGCTGCCAGCCTTGGCAAAAGCATCATCCCTGCTCCACTCATACGCCAGCCAGAGCTGGCCGGTCCAGAAACCGGTGGTCCAGTTTACGTTGGGAGTTGGCTTATAATAGCCGTCTTCACTATATGCTTTTTTAAAAGAGTGGGTAAATTCTCCTAAATTATCCTTCAGCTGTCTGACAGCAAAGTCCAAAGCTTTGCGGCACTGGTCTGCAGACAGCTCCGGTCTGTTTTCAAATAATTCTTTAGTCGTTTCCTTCATTTTCCCTTACCTCCTCATAAAACTTCTTCATCACTGCAAACGCAGGCTTTTCTCTCTTTCTGTCCGCAGTTACCAGACCCTTTATGTTGTATCCCTTCTGATATGCGCCAAGCCTCTTGGGCGTCCGGTAATCATACAGGATCCAGGGCGCCGTGCCCTGAATGTATTCTGTTTTACCAAACATCTCTACCTGCTTTTTATAGATTTCTTCCTGTTCCTGTTCAGAGCCGCGGACATTCTTCCCGGTTTTATTATCAGTACGGTATCCATCTGCACCAAATTCACTGATTATCACTGGCTTTTCCGGCTTAGATCCATTTAGAATTTCTGTCAGCTTCTCATAATCAGGATCATACCAGCCGTAGTACTCATTAAAACCAATGACATCAAGATGACTCTCCAGCCGGTCAGCAATTCTTAGATTTACTGAATCTACCAGACACGCAGCTGAAATCAGACGGGAAGGGTCCTTTTCTTTCGCTGTCTCTGCCAGATACTTCATAAAGTGATACCTGTCGTCTGTATCCGGGTTTTCATTTCCAACAGACCAGATGATAACACTGGCCCGGTTAAAATCCCGGGAGATTAATTCTGACAGCTGGTTTCTTGCATCACTGAGGGTCTGCGGGTTTGAAAAGTCGATCCACCAGTAAACCGGAATCTCCTCCCAAAGTAAAATTCCTTCCTCATCTGCAATCTCAGAAACCCACTGGGTATGAGGGTAATGAGCAAGGCGCAGGAAATTGCAGTTCATCTTCTTCGCTCTCTGAAAGGCTTCCCGGATATCCTCCTTTGTTACCGCTTTCCCATGATCCTCGGTTTCCTCATGGAGACAGGCTCCCCGTAAGAATACGGGCCTGCCATTTAACAGTATCTTTCTGTTTCTTGTCTCTATGGTGCGAAAGCCGATGACATCCGTTACCTCATCCTTCACTTCACCCTTTTCCTTCAAAGTCAGAATCACATCATAGCGTTTTGGATTCTCTGGACTCCAAAGGGATAAATTCTGTGCATGGACGACCTTTGTAAAGGTACCGTCTTCATTTACAGAAAAGGTTTCTTCTATGTTAAGTTCCGGAATTAAAAAAGTCAGCGTATGATCTGTGAGTTTCTTGTCACTCTCAATAAGAGCCTTCACTTCAATCGCTCCGGTTTCCCTGTTAACAAGACCCGCTTTCATATTCTTAATGTAGACATTGGGTACAAAAAGAAGGGAAACGTCCCGGTAAATACCGCCATATAAGAACCAGTCCGTATTTTCACTGGGGATCTGCTCTTTTCTTCTGGTATTATCCGCCACCACAATTAATCTGTTTTCCGCCTTTAAATGAGCTGTAATTTCTAAGGAAAATGGTGTGGAACCTCCTTTGTGGATTCCAAGAAAGGTTCCATTTAAAAAGATTCTGGCTTCATAGGAAACCGCACCAAACTGTAAGAACACTCGCCCTTTGTTTTCTTCTTCCAAAGAAAACCGGCGGCTGTATACCGCCGGTCCTTCGTAATAAAAATATTCCGGTTTTGCAAGATTCCATACTCCCGGTACTTTGATTTTTTCCCAGTCGTCAAAGGCGTAATCAAGAGGGACGCTTCGCCCTTCGTCATTTATTTCCTGTTCTAAAAACCACTTTGCTCTTAAACAGTTATCGTACTGGTCCACAGAAAAGTTCCATTCCCCGTTTAAAGACTGGGTTCTTCTTCCTCCTGGGAAAATCAGGGTTTCCTCTTGTATGACGGGGATTCTGTAGTTCCTTTTATAATCCCCGTTATGGATATTGTCCACGAAATTTTTTATTATTTCCATTGTTTAACCTTTCACGCCAGTAGCTGCAATTCCTTCTACGAAATATTTCTGAAGGGATAAAAATACAATTAAAACAGGAATTAAGGAAAGCACTGATGCTGCCATAATCAGACCAAATTCTGAGCTGTACTGGCTGATAAACATTTTAAGTCCTAACTGAAGTGTCTTCTTGGATTCCGTCTTTAAATAAATTAACGGTCCTAAGAAGTCATTCCAGGTATTAACAAAAGTAAAGATTGTTAGCGTAGACAGCGCCGGTTTTGACAACGGAAGCATAATTTTAGAGTAAATCTGATACTCTGACATACCATCAATTCTTGCCGCTTCACACAATTCATCGGGAATTCCCTGATAGAACTGTCTCATCATGAATACTCCGAAGGCGGAAAACGCCTGAAGGAAAATAATCGCAAGATGGGAATCATTCAATCCGAAATTTCTCATCATCATGAACTGGGGAACCATGTAAACCTGCCACGGAACAGCAATGGTGGCAATATAGGCCATAAAAAGTGTGTCTTTGTATTTAAATTTCAGCTTTGCAAATGCGTAGGCAGCAAAGCTGCTGGTTAAAAGCTGAAGAAATGTTACGATTAATGTGATCTTTATGGTATTTCCCACAAAGGTCATCAGAGGTATTTTTGTCCAGATATCAACATAATTCATCCACCGCGGATTTTCGGGAATCCACTGAATGGGAAAGATAAATACGTCTTTATCAAGTTTTAAAGATGCCGACAGCATCCACGCAAAGGGAATCAGCATAACCGCTGTAAGAATGAGCAAAACCACATATAGGAGGGATCTGCTGATTTTATAATTTGTGCTTTTTACTTTCATGTTATATCCTCCTTCTTCTAGTTTGCATATTTTTTCTCACCACGGAACTGAACCAGGGTGATTGCAAGAACCATTAAGAACAGTACAATTGCAACTGCACTGGAATAGCCCAGATTCCAGTTACGGAATGCTTCTTCATAAATGTGGTAAACCAAAACCATTGCCTGGGAACTTACAACGCCGTTAGAACCGCCGGCAAGCATATATACAATATCGTAAACCTTAAAGCAGTTAATGGTCAGAATGATTGTAACAAAGAATGTAGTAGGCTGAAGCTGGGGCCAGGTGATATAACGGAACCGCTGCCAGGAATTGCACCCGTCAAGGCCTGCAGCCTCATAGAGCTCTGCATTGATTCCCTGAAGTCCTGCAAGATAAATTACCATGTAGTATCCCATGTTCTTCCACACACTAAAGAGCACGATTGTAAACATGACCCAGTGAGGATCTGCCGACCATTTAGGCAGGCTTTTTGCATGAACTCCCAGATAATATAAAATCATATTGACCGGTCCGCTTTTCTGAGGGCTGAAAAGCATGTTCCATACGGCTGCAACTGCAACCAGAGAGGCGACGTAAGGAAAGAATCCTACCGTACGGAAGAAATTTCTTCCCTTTATTTTCTGGTTTAAAACGATTGCCAGTCCCAGTGCACTGGCTAACGTCAAAGGTACGGTGGCGATACAGTATACGATGGTATTGACAAAGGAAGAATGAAACCTTGCATTACCAAACATGTCAATAAAGTTTTTAATTCCTGCAAATTTCATGGGACTGTTGCCATCCCAGCTCATAAACGCCAGTACAAATGCAAAGATAATAGGTCCCAGCGTAAATATGGCAAAGCCGATAAAGTTGGGAGCAATAAAAGAATAAGCGACTAAATTTCTTTTTTCCTGTCTGGTAAGGATCTCTCCGGTCCTCACCTTCTTAATTTTCTCATCTATTGTTTCGATTTTCGCAATCAGCCTGTCGCGCTCATGAGTACGTTTTGCGTCTTTTAACAAAAGACTGAGTGCATCCCGTTTCTCATGTAAAGCCGCGATTTTTTCCTGTTTTTGCGCTTCTGTTATTGTCTTAGCCATAGTCTGTCTTAAAGCCCGGTAAAACGGCTTATCCTCCTTTTCCAGTTCTTATCCGTCAAAATCAAATCAGAAGTTTTTAAATAAGGCGGGCCGTTATATGCTGCCCGCCTGTTTTTGTTACCACGCTGCTTTATTTGCCAAGAATTGCACCGATTTTTTCATTCATCTGAGCAATGCCGTCATCAACAGACATACTTCCTGTCATGATTGCATCATGTGCTTCGTTTAATACAGTTTCGATCTCAGAGCTCTTTGGATTTACAGGCATCTCTAAGTAAAGCTTGGAAGTGTTTAAAGCTTCAACACTGGTTCCGTCTGCTTTTGGGAATCCGTCTGCACTGGATACAAGATCAGCAACTGTGCTGTTCATAACAGCTGGAATGGTTCCGGTAGAAGCAAGAATCTCTGCTCCGTCTTTTCCGCTTACAAAGTTAATGAATTCCCATGCAAGATCTTTATGAGGTGCATTGGAAGGAATTGCAAGAGAAGTAATGGTAGCAAGTGTAGATCCTGGCTCTACGCCTTCTGCATGAGGATATTTCACGATTCCCCAGTTTTTGCAGTCTGTATATTCACCTGTACGGATCTTATCCATTAAAGTGGAGATAAACCAGGTACCCATGTTCATCATAGCAATGTTACCCTGTGCAAATGCGCCGGAGTAGTGAAGTCCACTGGTCTTTAACGTAGCATAATCCTGGCAAACGCCGTCCTCCTGCTCTTTAATTACCATATCATAGTAAGGCTTTAAGAAATCATATTTTCCATCAATAATGGTATTTTTTCCGTCAAGTACACCAAATAACTGCACTGCAGATCTCCATGTATGATAATGTGCTCCGTATACTTCCTGTCCTGGTGTGTCTACTGTTAAGCTTCTTGCCAGCTTATCATACTGTTCAAATGTCATATCATTGGTTGGGTAAGCAACACCTGCTTTATCAAAGATGTCCTTATTATAGAACAGTACCCAGAAATCGTTACGGAATGGAAGCTCATATAATTTATTTTCTACCTTAATCTGATCGGTAAGGCCTTTATACTGAGTTAAATCCACTTTGGAAGAATCGATGTAGCTGTCCAGAGGCTCTAAAACGCCTTTGTTTACCAGAGTCATGTATCCTGGAACATCCTTTACAGTTACCACATCAAAATCAGAACCGCTGCCGGTTAATTCTGTTGCAAGAACTGTCTGATAATCGGTAGAACCAAGATCCACCATCTCGATTTTAACATCCGGATGTGCCTTTTCAAACGCGTCGATCAGAGGCTGATAATAGGTAGTGGAACTGATATCCCAGACAGACCATTTCAGTGTTGTCTGACCGCCTGCTGATGCAGTGGTCTCTGCTGCCTTTGTCTCTGCTTTGCTTGCTTCTGTTGATGCAGCTGTGGTTTCTTTGGAACTGCCGCCGCAGCCTGCAAGTGCAGTGACTGCCATGGTACAGGCAAGTGCAAGGCTAAGTGCTCTTTTTTTCATTGTATACCCTCCTGATTTGAAATTGTTTTCAGTAAACCCTTGTGATTTACCATGGCTCTATTATAACCCGCTTCCATTGGATTTAAGAATGGAAATTATCTAAGAAAATATTCACTATTTATTCACAAATTAATTCTGTATTACTAAAACATGTATTATTTTAAGATAAACAGTAAAATTTATCTTTTGTATACATATTGACCTGTTTTTATAAAAATAACACGGCTCTTTTCATTGACATTTTACAGGAAATAGGCTAACTTAAAAAATGGCAGCGTTGGGTATAAATACATCTATAATAGAAAGGACTTGTCTGATATCATGTGGAAAACACTGATTCCAAAAACTATACGGGGCAAAATCATGATTTTGACGGCAGCAGTTACGCTGCTTATCACAGTCCTTACAACCACAGTCTGTTTCTCGGTCTTTCAGTTATTTCTCAGAAGAAATCAGGTTCAGTCTGCAGAATTCAGTCTGCAGGTTGTGAGTAATAACATAGCAACAGACATGAAGGATATCATTTATTTCAGTAAATGGTGCTGCTCCAATGGAGTCATACAGGACTATCTGGAAGCATTTAAAGATTTAAACAAGCTTCCTACAGCTTCCAATGATTCCAGCAATTTACGGCCAATGGCTCTTTCCACCCATAACCGTCTGAAAGAAGAATATTATAAAACACGTTCCTACAAATATATTCGTGCAATTGTTTCTACAAATAATGAAAATAACTTTCTCCATATGACATCTTCCGTCAGCACCTCTTCTCCTTATGCTGCCAAACTAATAAGGAAGAGTGATTTTTTTGAACCTCTGTTTCATGCTGACGATTTTTTATGGATTGGGCTGATTCATGACCCGTTATCTTCGATCAGTCAGGGAGAATTCATTCCAATTGTACGTCCTGTTTATGACAAATTTAATTCAGAAATCATCGGATGGACGTATGTTGAAATTTCAACCAGACTGTTTACGGACTATCTGGCAACCTATCCCCTTCCAGATGACAGTCTTTTTTTCATTAATATGGGAGATAAAACCTATCGTTATCAGTCCAATACCCTGGTGGAAACAAAAAAGCCCTATGAGATTCCGGAAAATTCAGCCAGAAAGGAATCTTTCTTAGCAGGCACCCAGGTTCATTCTGTAACCATGAGTGGCGGAGAAAAACGAATTCTGATAGAACGTCCCATAGATGGTGTCAACGATTGGAGCATATCCCAGATTTTATCAGAACAGCAGTTCAAACAGCAAAAGAATTTATATACACTGCTGATCATCGGCATCTGCTTTTTTATTGTTTCTATGGGCATCCTGCTTGCATTCTTTTTAAACCGCTTTATTATGGAGCCTATCCATAAACTGAGTAATAAGATAGACAGTATTTCAACCGGAGATTTTTCCAGAGACAATACCATTGAATGGAATCATGAGCTGGGTCAGATCGGCAGAGGAATCAATACCATGTCCGGCAATATTATTACGCTGATGGAAAAACGTGTATCCGATGAAAAGCAGAAAAAGGATTTGGAATATCAGATTCTTCAAAGTCAGATTAATCCTCATTTTCTCTACAACACGCTGAATTCCATCAAGTGGATGGCGACCATTCAGAATGCGGGGGGCATCGCAGACATGACAACTGCCCTGGCCCGGCTTTTAAAGAATGTATCCAAAGGAACTGCTTCCATGATTCCGCTGAGAGAAGAACTGGATCTTATCAAGGACTATTTTTTAATACAGCAGTACCGTTACGGCGGCAGTGTAACCATTGAATATCAGATTCAGTCTGATGAACTTTATAACTGCCAGATTCACCGGTTTTCTCTACAGCCCATTATTGAAAACGCTTTGTTTCATGGAATCGAACCAAAAGGAGCGGCAGGCAGGATCATTGTTTCAGCCGAAGCGGAAGAAATCGCTGGAGAAAAAGGACTGATGATCCGTGTGACAGATAATGGAATCGGGATGTCGGAGGAAATGATCGAGAAAGTACTGCGGGAAGATACCGATTCTCATAACAAAACGGAGTTCTTCCGGCATGTAGGCATTAGTAATGTAAACAAGCGGATTCAGTATGATTTCGGATCAGAATACGGAATTACAATTACCAGCCGGCAGGGTGAATTTACTACCATGACCATTCGGCTTCCTTACGTACTGTTTACAGAAAAACAATTGGCAGAAAGGTAATTAATATGACAAAATTATTGATCGTAGATGACGAACCACTGGTTCAGATCGGAATAAAGTCCATGTTAAACTGGACAGACTACGGGATTGAAATCTGCGGCACTGCAGTAAATGGTCAGAATGCACTGGACTTAATTGAGGAATATTCACCGGAAATCATCATTACGGATATTCGCATGCCTATCATGAACGGTCTGGATCTTGCTAAGTCGTGCCGGGAAAAATACGGAAAAATCCCTCTGTTTATTTTTCTCACAAGTTATGAAGAATTTCAGCTGATCAAAGAAGCAATGTCATATGAAGCAGTGGATTATCTAATCAAGCTGGAGTTAAATGCCCCGTCCTTACTGGAATCCGTTCAAAAAGCTCTCTCCCGTTTAGAAAGTCTTCGGGTTTCCATCGAGTATAAGGAATCAGGACGTCCTTTGCTTCAAAGCTATTATGAAAAATTTTTCATGCGGCTTCTACACAATTTATTTGACAGTGAGGAACAGTTTGATTTGCAGTCAAAGGATTTAAAGCTGAGTTTTACAGAACACTGCTACTTTGCAGCATTTTGCGAAATACAGGAAAACAACCACTCCCATATGGAATACAGTAAGTTAATGAATCTGTATAGCAGTACCCTGCAGATGTACAGAGAAATTATAACCAGGTATCTTCCCGCCTATGTGGTGTCTCTGGATATGAAGCATTTTGCAGCTGTGTTTCACCTTGATTCCTTAGACGGATTTGAGGAGGATACGATTAAACATGCCTTTGCCAATGCTTCGGAAATGGTGAACAATTATTTTAATGTAACTGTATTAACTGGCGTTGGTTCTCCCTTCTCCCAGCCATTAAAAATCAGCGAATCCTACCAGGAAGCACGTCAGGCCTTTGGGCGGATGAACCGGTCCCAGTCCATTGCCTTTTTTAATAGCGGTGATACGGATTCCATCCGGAATGCATTTAATATTTCAGTTTTTAAAGGGGAAATTACAAAGGCATTTAATGAATTTGATACGGATGTACTCTCCCGCACCTTAACAGAAATCATAGAACTGTTTGAAGCCCACCCGCTGCGTTTTTCCCAGGCAGCAGACGGCGCCTGTAACATTCTTTATCTGGCATTGTCTCTTCTGCCGGATGGAGAGGCAAATATGGCGGAGATTTTCTCTTCTTATAGTGATGGTTACCGCTCGATTTACCGGTTTAGCAATGTGGAACAGATTGTTGAGTGGATGACCGTACTCCGGGATGGTTTGTGCGATATCTTAAAATCAAAACGAAAAACCTATAAGGCTCATGTTATTACAAATGTACAAAAGTATATTCACAATCATGTGGCCGAAAAGCTCACTTTAAATGAGGTTGCCGGAGTATTCGGACTAAGCCCTAATTATTTAAGCATTCTGTTTAAAAAGAACTGCCACCTGGGATTCTCCGAATACATCGCCCAGGCTAAGATCAATAAAGCAAAATCCCTTCTCCTGGAACAGGATATGAAGATTTATGAGGTAGCCGACCAGTTGGGCTTTGAAAGTGCTTTTTATTTCAGCAAGGTATTTAAAAAAGTCACCGGATACTCTCCCAGGGACTTTATTCAGCAAAACACTATGGATCCGGAAGAAGAATAAGGAGAACACATCATGATTACAGAAATATTTCAGCATTTAACAAAACCAATTACCAGCTTTAATCCTTTATTTCCTGCTTCCAACCGGGACTCCTGGGAAGGTCTGCCGGAAGAATTACGATTACGTCTGATTAAGGATGGGGAGCAATATCTTGGTTTTCCTTATCCCTCCCTTCCTGCAACTGAATTTATGGAATTCTCCAGAACAGGAAACCGGAGTCATTATCAGGATAAAATGTTTTTAAGGCGAACCGTTTTAAATTCTCTGGTTCTGGCTGAATGTGCAGAATATAAAGGACGATTTCTGGACGATATCATCAACGGTCTTTATTTAATCTGTGAAGAAAATGCGTGGCAGCTCCCTGCCCATAACTCTTATATCCGGGATACACCCCAGTTCATCCTTCCTGACGTAACCCGGCCTGTCATCGATTTATTCGCTGCTGAAACCGGAGCGGTTCTGTCTATAGCAGAGTATCTTTTGAGGCAGGAGCTTTTTCAGGTAAGTCCCTTCCTGTCTGCAATGATCAATAAAAATCTGGAAGAACGGATCTTTCGGCCTTATCTGAATGAACATTTCTGGTGGATGGGGGATGGCAAAAGTCCCATGAATAACTGGACAGTATGGTGTACACAGAATGTACTTCTCTCTGCATTTACAAGAGATCTTGATGAAGTGAGGAAACAACAGATTCTTGAGAAAGCATGCCAAAGCATTGATTACTTTCTTGATGAATATGGAGACGACGGGTGCTGTGACGAGGGAGCGCAGTATTATCGTCATGCAGGATTATGTCTGTTTAATTGCCTGGAAGTACTGAACGGTATCACAGATCATTCCTTTCAAACCATATACTCAAATAAAAAAGTTAAAAACATTGCAGCTTATATTTTAAATGTTCATATCGACGGGATCTACTATGTTAATTTTGCAGACTGCTCTCCTGTCGCCGGACGCTGCGGCGCCAGAGAATTCTTATTTGGCAAACGGACAGGGAACCAGGAACTGATGGCATTTGCTGCTTCAGATTACCAAAATGGGGAAGATCCACTGGATGTCAGTGAGCACAATTTATTTTACCGGCTCCAGACCGTGTTCACATATGGGGAAATGCTTACCTTCGACAAAGCTCCTTCTATTAAACATAGGGATTACTGGTATGAAAGTGTTGGAATCTTCATTGCAAGGGATGACCATCGGTACTTAGCCGTCAAAGCAGGTGATAACAATGACAGCCACAATCACAACGATACCGGCAGCTTTACCATTTATAAAGATGGCAGGCCGCTGCTGATCGATATAGGTGTGGAAACCTATACCAAAAAGACATTTTCTCCGGAAAGGTATGATATATGGACCATGCAGTCCCGTTACCACAACCTTCCCTCCTTCCAGGATGGAGATATTGAAATTATCCAGAAAGACGGAGCTTCTTTTGCTGCAAAAAATGTCTCTTATGAGCTTGGTTCTACTGTATGCAGCATTACAATGGACATTGCCGGTGCTTACCCGGACAACCGGATTCATTCTTATGAGCGAAGTGTTGTCATGAAAAAGGGAGAACAGATTGTTATAACGGATCATTACGAAGGGGAGAATTTGCAGCCGGTATTATCCCTTATGTTTTATGAGGAACCAGCATTAGATGGGAATCAGATAAAAATCGGAGATCTTGGAACTGTAACTGTAACCGGCAGCTCAAATATGAAAAAGGAATGCCTTCCCATAACAGATGACAGGCTAAAAACAACCTGGAAGCATGATATTTACCGGGTATTAGTGTCAATGGATTTAAATGATTTAGTATTAACCATAGAATAGATTCTGGAGAGAATAGGGCAGAAATCCATACAAAGGGTTTTCTGCCCTATTCTCTGATTATCATCCAAACAGATTAAAGGTAAGGAAAATAGTAGCGGACAAAGAAGCCACCAGGGATACTACTGTTATCTGAGTATTAATCGACGGACCTGCTGTATCTTTAAATGGATCTCCTACTGTATCTCCCACTACACCTGCTTTATGAGCCGGCGAATTTTTGCCTCCGTTATTCCCGGCCTCGATGTATTTCTTTGTATTATCCCACAGTCCTCCTGAATTGGACATGAATAATGCGAATAATAATCCGCTGACAATATTTCCGGTTATGAAACCTCCGATGGACTGTACGCCTCCGATAAATCCAACTAACAAAGTGGCAATAATGGTCATAAGTCCGGCTGGAACCAGCTCCTTAATTGCGCCGTCAGTGGCTATTTCTATACACTTGTCGTATTCCGGGACAACGCCTTCTTTTCCCTCTTTTAATCCGGCAATCTCTCTGAACTGACGGTGGATTTCAGAAACCATACGCTGTGCATTCCGGTCAACACCAAGCATCAGCATGGCTGAAAACAATGCAGGAATTGCTGCGCCGATTAATAATCCAAAAAAGACATTGGGATTAATCACATCAAAGCCTGTGATCTTATCCATAATCACTCCCGCCGAAGCAGCATTAAGCTCATCAATCGCACCGTTCACCTCACTCATAAATGCTCCCAGCAAAGCGATTACTGTAAGACCGGCAGCACCGATGGCAAACCCTTTTGTCACTGCCTTTACTGTATTTCCTGCGCTGTCCAGGGAATCGGTTATTTCAAGCGCCTTGTCGCCAAGATCACCCATCTCCACCAGACCTCTTGCATTGTCAACGATTGGACCATACGCATCGTTGGATATAATCATACCTACAATTGAAAGCATTCCAACTGCAGCCATGGATATTCCAAACATGGCATACTCCACACTTCCTCCGCCCATTGGATAGCAGAGTTTATAGGCAGCAAGTGCTGAAACCCCAATTCCGATCATAGACGGAAGAGTGCTCATTAAACCATAGCTGATTCCGGATAAAATAGTAAATGCAGGTCCGGACTCACAGGCCTTTGCCACTGCACGAACCGGAGGCCTTTTGTCATCTGTAAAGTAATCACTGGCAAGACCAATGACAACACCTACCAGAAGACCAATCACGCTGGCCCCCCAGATTCGCCAGGAAAAACCAAAAGTCCAGGTTGCGGCTGCAGTCAGCACACCGTATAGTCCCGTTGTTACGTATGTATTTGTATTTAATGCCAGAGTGGGATCACCGCCCTCTTTCATTCTTGCAGTCATTACACCCACCATGGAAGCCAGAAGACCAACTGCTGCATAGCAGAAAACCATGGCTGCATTGTTGGCTGTCTGACCAGCTGCCTTACAAACACCGTCAAGAGAAACTGCCATAACCAGCGCGGCTGCCATGGAAGCCACATTGGAATCAAATAAATCCGCTCCCATTCCAGCCACATCTCCTACGTTATCGCCTACGTTATCAGCAATCACTGCTGGGTTTCTGGGATCATCCTCAGGAATTCCAAGTTCAACTTTGCCAACCAGATCTGCACTGATATCTGCTGTCTTTGTAAAGATACCACCGCCTGCCTTTGCAAAAAGGGCCATGGAGCTTGCACCGAAGCTGAATCCCAGAAGTGCTGTGGTATTATTTGTCACAAGTAAAACCAGAGTCACGCCCAGAAGACTGGATCCCACAACTGCCATTCCCATAACAGCTCCGCCTCGAAATCCAGACATAAACGACTGTTTAATCCCCTTAGTGGAAGCCTCCGCCGCTTTCACATTGGCAATTGTTGCAATACTGATACCAATCTTCCCCGCAATTGCGGAAAAAACTGTGCCGAACAAATACGAAGCTGCCATAATGATGTTGCCAATCATATTTCCCCTCCATATGGGTGAAGGAAGAAATATTAAAATAACAACTGCTGCTACAAGACAAAAGCGTAATAAAGTCTTGTATTCTTTTGTGAGAAATGTGTTTGCGCCATTGCGAATCAATTTACTTATTTCTGTGATCCTTTGATTGGAGGAAGGCTGTGCTTCAACCCATCGGTAAAGCCAGAATGCTACGCCAAAAGCAAGCATTGAGATAATAATAGATAAGATCTGAAAAAACTGTAAATTAAGTACCAAAGAGCTCATCTCCCTTTCATTTATTAAGCAGAATTCGCTTTGCTTCCAATACTAGCATTATAGTGTAATAAGTTCAAGTATCAAATAAATGCTGTCTTATAACTGAATATAATGCACATTGTTCTTAGGTTTTCAAACCAATTTATACTACTTATTTGTATATTTTGTATATCCTGTGGTATTTTTGTTATTAAATACTGCTTATAACCTTATAGTTTATGACAATAATTAGATATAATAATCGTTTGAATTAAATAAGTCATCTGCAATATTAACGAATAATTAACAGTTAAAAATTCAAGTACGCATTGACACAAATAATGGTCATAGTTTAAAATGAAATTGTTTGTTTTTATTGTTATTTCATGAATTTTATATTATTTTTATTAAATATATCTGCAATTTATACAAAAAAGAGAACCTAGCTAAGGAGGATTTTCATTATGGAATTTTTATTGTCAGGTGTCACAGCAATTACTTGGCAGCAGTTGGTTATGTATGGAATTGGAGGGTTATTAATCTACCTGGCCATAGTCAAAGGATTTGAACCTTCCCTACTGCTGCCTATGGGTTTCGGAGCTATTCTCGTTAACCTTCCCTTGTCAGGAGTACTAAACCAGACAATTGAAGGAGTAGGGAATGTAAACGGAATAATCCAGTGGTTATTTGAGACTACCATTGAATCTTCTGAAGCTTTGCCAATTCTTTTGTTTATTGGAATTGGAGCAATGATCGATTTCGGACCACTGCTCTCCAATCCAAAAATGTTCTTATTCGGCGGTGCTGCACAGTTTGGTATCTTTTTTACTATATTGCTGGCGGTAATCTTTAATTTTGATCTAAATGATGCGGCTGCCATTGGTATTATCGGTGCTGCGGATGGTCCAACCTCTATTCTGGTTTCCCAGATCATGCATTCAAACTATATGGGAGCAATCGCAGTTGCTGCATATTCTTATATGGCACTGGTACCCATTGTACAACCTTTTGCAATCAGACTGGTTACTACCAAAAAGGAACGTATGATCCGAATGGAATATAATCCGGCATCAGTAACGAAATTAACCCGAATTCTGTTTCCAATTATAGTTACCATAGTTGCCGGACTTATCGCACCCCAGTCTGTTGCACTGGTAGGCTTCCTTATGTTCGGAAATTTAATCAGAGAATGCGGCTGCCTGGGAAGTTTATCTGACACGGCACAGACCACGCTTGCTAACCTGATCACTTTACTGCTTGGCATCACAATTTCCTTTAGTATGCAGGCGGAAGCATTTGTAAATGTCAATACATTGCTCATTATGCTGTTAGGATTAGTTGCATTTATTTTTGACTCTATTGGCGGCGTCTTATTTGCCAAGTTTTTGAATCTGTTTTTAAAGAAGAAAATCAATCCAATGGTTGGCGCAGCAGGAATCTCTGCTTTCCCCATGTCAGCCCGGGTCATTCAAAAAATGGGACTTAAAGAAGATCCGACCAATCATCTCCTGATGCATGCGATCAGCGCAAATGTGGCAGGCCAGATTGGTTCTGTTGTCGCAGGAGGCGTGGTTATAAATCTGGTCAGTCAGATTCTTAAGAATATGGCTTAGATGAAAGGAGCTTTATTATGAATACACAAAATATAATTTACGCTTTAGAGATTATGGGAAAAGGTATGGCTTCCATATTTATAGTAATTGGAATCTTAACAGCAATTGTAGTCCTGCTCTCTAAGATTACAAATACATCTAAATTGAAACAGGACAACTCTAAAAAAGACTGATCATATTGTTCTGTTAAAAAAAAGGCTTCTCACGCTGTGAGGAGCTTTTTTTGTGTTCATTTCATCCGGCTTTATAAAATGATTTGCAGTGTTCAGATTCCTATCCCGTATGTCCCAAAATCCGTCTGATAACATACTATATATAGATACTTTTGATTAAAAAAATCAGTATCATTATTTAGCTCAATTTAAACAAGGGGGATAACTATGGCTGATATTGCTCTCCAACTGGAATTAAACAATTCCGTTAGCATAGAGGCTGGAAATAATGTTCTTTTTGACAGCATTGTCTTCACTTCAGGAAATATAGTTTACGATCCTGCCACAGGTGTCATCACTTTCCTGGAAACAGGAAGATTTTCTATTGACTGGTGGCTGTCAACACAATCTTCTCAATCTACAAACGGAACTTCATTTGCACTTGTTACCTCGCAAGGTGATTTTTTAAGAGGAAATTCTCCATTAAAAACTGGTGAGGTATATGGAGCTGGAATTATTGAAGTCGTCAGTGCTCCTGTTACTTTATCATTAGAAAACATTAGTACAGGAATTGTGTACTTCTCTCCACAGGTTCCTTTAAAAGGTTCTATTGTCATAGTTCAGAAGAATGTTACAGGCGATGGGTCTACTGGACCGACCGGGGCTACTGGACCGACCGGGGCTACTGGACCTACGGGCGCGA
>JAAOXG010000049.1 GCA_013036995.1 Lacrimispora defluvii | reverse complement strand
TGTTAGTATATTAGTGTAGACACAAAAAGCCGAACACCTTAAAATATAAAAAGGGAAGGAAGTGTCTACAATGGCAAAAGGGCAAAAGTATTATACAGAAGAATTTAGAAAGACAATTGTAGAGCTCTATAACTCTGGTAAGAGTTTGGCAGAGCTTAGCAGCGAATATGGCATATCAAAATCAACAATCAATGGATGGATTAAGAAAGCTAAACCAATAACTGTGGATAAAGATACAACTATAACATCAGAAGAGTATCAGGCAATGTTAAAGAAGATGGCAAGGCTTGAGGAGGAAAATGAAATATTAAAAAAAGCCATGGCCATATTCGCAAAGAAGTAACCTCTATTTTTGAGTTTATAAATGATCATAAAGAAGAGCATGATATCACGCTAATGTGTGAAGTCTTAAAGGTTTCAAGAAGCTCTTTTTATAAGTATCTAAACAAAACCGAAAGCAAAAGAAGCGTAGAAAACAAGATGTACGAGGAAGAAATACTGAAGATCTATAAAGATAGTAAAGGTCGTTATGGTGCTCCCAAAATACATAAAGTGCTTCGTGAAGAAAGAGGACATGCCATAAGCCTTAAGAGAGTCCAAAGGATTATGAAAAAACTAAATATAAAATCCATAATTATCAAAAAATTCAGACCTCACTCTTCCAAAAGCAAAATAGAGGCTAAAGAAAACGTTTTGAAAAGAGATTTTTCAACAACTACAATAAATGAAAAATGGGTTACTGATATAACTTATATTTATACACTTAAAGACGGATGGTGCTATCTTGCTTCAGTTTTGGATCTTCATACAAAGAAAATTATTGGCTATGCTTTTTCAAAGACTATGGATACAGAACTAGCTATAAAGGCTGTAGAAAATGCCTACATAACTCAAAAACCAAAGAATACTGTTATACTCCACAGTGATTTGGGCTCCCAATATACAAGCTCTAAATTTGATGATTATCTTAATGAACATAATATAGTTCATTCCTTTAGCGGCAAGGGATGTCCCTATGACAATGCTTGTATAGAATCCTTTCATGCTACACTAAAAAAGGAAGAAGTAAACTTAGCTACATACTATGACTTTGATGCTGCAAGGCTAGCTATATTTGAATATATAGAATCCTGGTACAACAGAAAAAGGCTTCATAGCAGTATCGGTTATATGACTCCTCAACAGCTTGAAGATGCTTTAAGAAAAACTGCATAAAAATTTGAGTTTTTGTGTCTACTATATTGACATAAATCCA
>JAAOXG010000048.1 GCA_013036995.1 Lacrimispora defluvii | reverse complement strand
AATAATAATTATACTCTAACTAATTCTCTGGCTCACCATCTGCATCCATGAGAATTTCCAGAATTTTAACAGCCTTCTGATAACTGATATCTTCTACCTGATGAAGCCGGTTCACTACCTGCCGTGTAATCAGTCCTTTCTCTTCCTCATCCGCAGAAACAATATCTTTTCCCTTGTAATAGTAAGTAATGCCATTCGTCAGTTTCACATAATCTTCTGCAATTTCTTCCACACTGTAATTGTTTTCATGATCTTCCTCACAGACCGTAATCTTGTCACCGATACAAAGATTCATACCAAAACCTCCCACAGAAAAATTAGAATAAAGATAACTATTACTATTATAGCATAATTAGATAGAAAAATATAGTATTGCCTGCCTTGTTTGTTTTTTTATACAGCTTTTTATTTTCGCACCTTAATTACACATTCCGCACTGTATACACGGTTCCCCATCCATGCATACAGCTTCTCTGGCAGCTGCATATTCTGAAATCCGATTCTCCAGAAATGAACTTGCACATTCTATATCAGCCTCATCGGGATGCTTACGTGACTCCTCATGACGCCGGATCCCCTTTTCATCTAAAAAATGGGGGTGTTCCGGAGGCAGCTTTTTTCGATATTCCGTCCGCTGTATATCAATTTTCCCCTGAGACATAAATACTCCCATACAGATGTTGTTCTCTGAGATTGATTGAAATACGGCTTTTTTCACCTTATTACCATACTCACTTTGAGGATAACCTCCCATGGTTCCCACAGCAATAATCTTTTTATTTTTACAGTGTTCTAAAAACATCTGGCTGTTATAATCTAAATTACCGCGCCGACACCAGAAAAACAGAATAACCAGTTCTCCAATGCCTTCAGAAGAGGTAAGAAACTCATTATCATGCAATGAAAATGGACCATTTTTTCTGCTCAATTTCTCTAATACGCCCTTTGCAAGCTTCTCCGTATTTCCAGTCAGCGATGATAAATAGACGTATATGTTGTCGTTCATCTTATTCACCTGTTATTTTTAAACTTTTTTTACTTTATCATATATTTAAAAATGGTATGCTGCACACGCAACATACCAAAGATAAAATGGTTAAAATAATTATAATCTTAATTTCTAAATTTGTAAATGCCCCTGTTTCTAAGGCTGGATAACTTATCTAGTACTTTTTTATCTGATTTAATGCATGGTTTAAATCTTCCATTTTAAAATCAGGGTTACGGTTTTTATCACGGCTAAGAATACTAAGCAGAGAGAGTCCTAAGGGAATTCCTTCTTCCTTTTCTGCTGTTTCGGCAGTAACAGGAGCGAATTTGTAAAATACCTTCATGGCCTCCTGATTTTGTGTAATATCATAAGCACTGTCCTTTAATGAAAAATAACCTTCTCTAATGAGATCATCTTCTTTTAAAAACCAGTTTCGTACTGCTTTACCAGCACCGGAATCAGGTAATTGATAAGCGGATTCTTTTTCATCTACTTTTTCAAAATTCACCTCATCCGCTGCACAATCGGTTTCCAAACTCCGGACTACAAAAGAGTTTTCCCCGGGTAATAACTGGATATTTTTGAAAATTACCGTACCATTTCCATTGTTATGGGCAGAGCAGATTAATTCATTTCTCAGATTCCCATACAATGCAGCTTCTTTTTGGTTTGTATATACTTTTATATCAACAGTATTTTCTGTCCTTTTTATAAATCGTTTGGAGCAGATATGGAGAAACGGTTCTTTTGACCACATTGCTTTATAATAATAGAAAGCATCTTTTCTTACTTTACGGTCATATGTTACAAGACCCTTCTGATTAATATACTTCTTCCCCCCCTCATCCCTTCTGGAACTGGAAAAGTCAAACATATTCCATACAAAGCTTCCCCACAGATAATCCTTGCTGTCAAAAATCCGATATACAGTTTCACTGTACAAAGCCTGATATTCCTCAGAGTAATCTCTCACTGCCGGCTGCCCGGAATGAAGCTCTGTGTTTGTATCAACGCCATACTCGCTGACACCAATTGGAATATCAGGGCAGGCAGCATGAAACTGATCCAGGAAATGATCGTAATCATTCATCTCACCATAATACCAGCCAAAATAAATATTATAACCAATCATATCCGTAATCTTGTTTAATTCACTTTCAAACTTTACCGTATAGAGATTTGCTCCCGTTATCAGTCTTGTATCATCTAATTCACGGGCATAGGAATATAATTCACGGCACAATTCATGCATGTAAGGCGCATCCTTAAACATGGCTATTTCATTTTGTATTCCCCAGAAGCAGATAGATGGATGGTGAATATTCTGAAGAATTAATTCAGTAAGCTGGTACTTTGCGTTTTCAAACAGTTCTTTGTCCTCAGTCATTTTAAGCATGGGGATCTCTGCCCATACAATATATCCTTCCTCATCGCAGCGATCATAATGATACTGTGGATGCTGATAATGGGAAAGTCGAAGGGCGTTTGCTCCAATTTCCTCAATTAACTTAAAATTGATATCCTGATGCTGTTTTGTCACTGCTGAAAATACTTCTGCAAAATCCTGATGCATGGATACACCACGGATTTTTTCTTTATGGCCATTTAAATAAAAACCAGTCTCAGCATCCATTTTTATACTGCGGAAACCTATTTTTTCACAAACCTCATCTACCTCTTTCCCATTTACAAACAAAGTCGCTCGCAGCTCATAGAGTCTGCCCTCTCCTTTTCCATTCCATAAGTAAGGATGTGGGATCTGAATTCTGACTGTTTCATTTGCCAGTTCCGTAACCTGGGTTGTTACATTACCATCATCATTTATAACCTGATAGTGAATCATTGCTCCTTCTGGTGCAATTACGTGAGATTGAATCTCCAGTAATCCTGTTTCACCATCCAGGCTGGAACTTGCGATTATTCCATTGGTTCCATAATATAGATAGTCAAAATGCTCTTTTTTTGTTATCAGTAAGTTCACATTGCGATAAAGGCCCCCAAAAATAGTGAAATCACCAAAGATAGGCGATATTGTCTGGTTTTCAGCATTACTGACATACACTTCTAAACGCAGTTCCTTTTCTGCCAAAAACGTTGCAGGTAATTCAACCCGGAAGCAGGAATATGCTCCCCGGTGCTCTCCAATCTGCATTCCGTTCACAAAGACTTTGCAATGCTGATCTGCACCTTCAAATTCCAGAAATACGTTCTGCCATTCTTCCGAGACCAGAAGCATTTTCCGGTAAACAGCCAGGCCCCGGTACTGATCTTCGTCTGTATACCATGTATGAGGGAGTGTGACCTTGCAATAATCATTCTCACTCAATGTCTCCGGTGTAATAGGATTCAATATATCACCACCCGGTAATTTTAAGAATTCCCATCTCTCATTAAATGATAATTTATTCATTTGTTTCCCTCATCTTATAAATAATTTCTTCAATACTTTTCATTTTTTCCGGGGTCAGGTCGTAAAATTTCATGGCTCCGATATTAAATAACGCTCCGATTAATTCAAGACCATAGTAGAATACAATTGCGATCATTAACAGGGAGGTGCTGTAAGGTGTATTAAGATCAGGAAATTTATCCCCAAATCCAATGGCAGCAAAACCCACCCCTACTAAAAGCGGACCAAAGGAGGAAATCATCTTATCCATGAAACTGAATAATGTTCCTACCATACCAGGAATATACTTTCCGCTTCTGCTTGCCTCATAATCAGTAACATCAGCGATCATCGGAGGAATAATGGAACTGGTAATCATTTGAAATCCTCCGCCTACAACGGAAACCAGGAACAGCATAATTGTAAAGAATGATAATCCGGTAAATGCCTGACCGTAGCCATTGGTATAACCTGGAAGATTCAAAGTCTTAGGATCGCAGAGCAGCCATAAACCGATTGCCAGCGCATCCATAACAACGACTCCCCAGCTGCCAAGCTGCATGGCTTTTTTCAAGCCAAGTTTTCTTCCTATGGTACCAATTCCTAAAGTCATCATAACCAGTCCGATTACTGTGAACTCATGGAATAAGTCCGCACTTTTAAGGGATCCATACTTTACAGCCAGTGATGCTACAACAACTGTCATCACGGCACGCATAACACGCACAATTACAGTTCCCACAATGCTGAGTATCGGTCTCTGTGACGGATCGTTTGTCAGACACACATTTCCAACATGATTACTTATATTTAAAAATGTATAGCCAATGTAATATAAAAGAGTGAATACAACAAAAAATATTGTTCTGATTCCAGTTTCCGGTAAACGATCCGTCACATTAAACATCAGGAAACTGTTGACGAATAACATTGTTCCACCGATTACAAGACACAGCCTGGTTTTTCCAAACCGTCCGCCGAACTTGTCAATTAAGAAACCTACAATGGGATCTGTAACTCCGTCCCACAAACGCATAATTGTTGAAAAGCTGGATGCCAATACAACTGCCATCCCCACATATCCATTGAGATAATATGACATAATCATAGTGATACCCATATAAAGGTTAACTGCCATATTCGCTCCGCTGAATCCGAAAATCCGCCAAACCGGAACGAAATGTATTCCATCCTCCTTCATATATCTTTTAATCTTTTCATTTGAGCTGCTATCCATAATGTCCTCCCTGTTTTCTTAAAATTGATCAGCTGCGCGTATTTAAGATAGCATATATATTATTTTTGTGATAGAATAATATCATTCATAATAGTAATTTATCACAGTATTATTCGGAAAGGAAAATAAATGAGAAATAGTACTTACGAAAGATATAAAGTTGCCTCCTCACTGATTCAGGATTTTTATCATTTGCAGATTAACATACTTGAACAGGAGGAGCAGTTTGAAGAATTCATATATAAAAATCGAATGCACAAGGTGCAGGCTTTTTTTACCAGTGAAATACTGAAACTTTATACGGAACGATTCACTCCGGACAGTATCTATTATCTTACGGATGCGTTTATGGTTCATCTGGTTATTTTTTTTATTGAAGAAAGCCCAATCGTATTAGGACCTTTTTGCACTCTGCTTATGACGGACAAAGATGCACGTACTATTTTTGAGCAATACAAAATTACAAACCTCAGTAAGTCAGACTTTTTTTCTTATTTAAGCTCCCTTCCTGTCATAAAAGAATCTGAGCTTTTCTCCATGGTTACCTCACTGATTCACACGGTCTGCCCTCATGCACCGGAAAAACAGATTCAGCATGTGAATTTTTTTAATCTTCCAGAGATAATCCCGGAGGAATACGTAAACAGGGAACATTATACAGAACTTCTTGAAAAACGCTACACCTATGAGCAGCACTTTATTCAGGCGATTGAAAACGGTAACTCCAGATCGGCTATTTTTAACCTTCATAATATGCAGATGGATGTGGCCTATTTAAAACGCATTGGTACTACCCTGGAAAATGAGCGAATTGGAGCAGCTATTACCCGAACAACCGTAAGGCTTGCGGCGCTGCGTGCGGGTCTTCCGGCAATTGTTGTAGACAGACTCTCGTCTCAGAATACAGCGGTCACCCACAATGCAAAAAGTGTAGAAGAAATACTGGCTGCAAAGGAAAAAATGATACGTGAGTTTTGTCATGCAATCCATCATTACAGAGATGAGAAATATAGTTTCCTGGTACAAAGTGCTTTATACTTTTTTGACCATCAATACTATAAAGATATTAAACTAAAAGAACTGGCAGATGAATTAAACGTATCCCTTAATCATCTGATTTCCGTATTCCGGAAAGAAACCGGAATTACGCCAAATTCCTATCTGCAAAAGAGCAGAATGAAGCAAGCCACTAATCTGCTCTCCAGCACCGATATGACCATGCAGGAAATCAGCAGTTCTGTGGGAATATCTGATGCTAATTATTTTATTAAAGTATTTAAAAAGTATTATGGGGAAACGCCAACAAATTACAGAAAAAGATACAGGGCATAGTTAATACACAAGACATGTAATGTGCAAAGACCAGCTGGCACAATTTCTGCTGGTCTTTGTACACATTTACAATTTACGATTTCTAATTACCATAATTATGGTTCCCAGAATGATGATGATTCCACTTACCAACAGAACTGTGGAAGTAACCGGACTGGGCTTTACTGCTATAAATACAGACGTTGGCCCATCTGCTCTTCCAATTACTGCAACTGCCTTATTTCTAATAAACAATGCACCGGCTATTATCAGAACACCCCCGGCTAAGCCTGTAAAACCACAAATCCATTTTTTCATTCCACTCGCCCCTTTTGTTTTGAATACAATTTTTATCGTCCTTTTAAATTATACCAAATCTTCAGAGCTAAGGCTAGTCATCAGTTTTTCTTAGGATAACACCATGGGTTTTTCAATCGTTTCATTCCGAATCTTTTTTATCAGCTCCGGTACAATCTTTTTCCAGTCCCCCACAATCCCATAATCCGCCACATCAAAAATAGGAGCCGTTTCGTCCTTATTGACCGCTATTATGATATCAGACTCTTCCATACCCGCCACATGCTGGATTGCTCCAGAAATACCAATGGCAAAATATACATTTGGCCTCACGGTCTTGCCGGTCTGTCCTACCTGCATATCCTTGGGCTTCCAGCCCGCATCTACAACGGCTCGGGAACAGCTGACCTGACCATTAAGGGCAGAAGCCAGTTCTTCCAGTAAGCCAAAATTTTCCGGTCCGCCAATGCCCCTGCCGCCTGACACCAGTATTTTGGCGTCCATAATGTCAGCGCACTCCGCTACCGATTTTACAATATCCAGTATCTCAACATACTTATGATCCGGCGTAAATCCGGGATCAAATTCTTCCACGTTTGCCTTCCGGTCTTTTATTGGTGTGATTGCCTGCATTACCCCGGGGCGCACAGTAGCCATCTGGGGACGGTGATTGGGGCAAGCTATGGTGGCTATGGTATTGCCGCCGAAGGCCGGTCGGGTCATCAGAAGCTGGTTGTGCTTCTGTTCTCTGCCTGCTACCGGGTTAAGCGGGAAATCCCCGATCACCAGTTTGGTACAGTCTGCTGTGAGACCAGTCGCAACCCTGGCTGAAACTCTTGGTCCCAGATCACGGCCAATTGCAGTTGCACCAACCAATACAATCTCAGGTTTGTATTTCTCAATCACACAGGAAAGAGCATGGGTATATGGTTCAGTCATGTATTCCTTTAACGCCGGATTATCAACCACAATGACATGATCAGCCCCATATTCAGCCAGTTCATCTGCCATCTGTTTTATATCGGAGCCTAACAGGACCGCCGTAACATCAGTCCCCAGATTCTCTGCCAGTTCCCTTGCCTTACCCAGCAGTTCCAAAGCAATTCGGCTAAGCTGATGATCCACCTGCTGGGCAAATATGTAGACACCCTTATATTCTTCTAAACCCATTTTATTCACCTCTTTTCCTTCCATATTAGATGATATGTCTTTCTCTTAGTTTGTTCATAATATAATCAACTGACTCCGGAACGTCCAGATTCACAACCTCTCCGGCACCCTTTCTCACTTTGTCTGATGCCTTTGCAATCTGGGTGGGAGAACCTTTCAGACCAATATTGCTGTCATCAACCTCTTTTAAATCCTGTCTTCCCCACACAGTAAGCTCTGCACCATAGGCATCAAATATGCCGCCCGGCGTCATGTACCGGGGAGCGTTAAGCTCAGAGAGAGCGGTAATTAAGCAGGGCATCTTTACCCGGAGCAGATGATATCGGTCTTCAAACTGACGCTCTGCAACTACATATTCCCCATCGATCCTTAAATTCTGTACATAGGAAATGACCGGGATATCAAGATGCTCAGATAACTGGGGTCCCACCTGGGCTGTGTCGCCATCAATGGCCTGACGCCCGGTAATAATCAGATCATAATCAAGTCTTTTCAGTGCTCCTGCCAATGTGGAGGAAGTTGCCCATGTATCTGCGCCTCCCAGTACCCGGTCTGTGACGAGAATTCCGTTGTCTGCCCCCATTGCCAGAGCTTCTCTTAAAACCTCATCTGCTTTGGGAAGACCCATGGTGATAACTGTCACCTTTGCGCCGTACTGGTCTTTTATTTTAAGCGCCGCCTCAAGACCCGCCTTGTCGTCCGGATTCATGATTGCCAGCATGGCACTTCTGTCAAGAGTCCCATCCGGATTAAATTTTACACCGCCTTTTGTATCAGGCACCTGTTTTATGCAAACAACAATATTCACTGTGTATCCTCCTTATTTTAGCACGTCGCTGGAAATTACCATAAGCTGTACCTCGCTTGTTCCCTCGTATATCTCCGTAATTTTCGCATCACGCATCATTCGTTCCACATCATATTCCCGGATATATCCATAACCTCCGTGGAGCTGAACTGCTTTTTCCGTTACTTCCATGGCAGTCTTTGCTGCATACAATTTGGCCTTCGCAGCCTCTACACTGTATGTCTTCTGGGTTTCCTTTGCAAAAGCGGCTTTGTAAACCAGCATTTTTGCCGCTTCAATCCTGGTCGCCATTTCCGCCAGCTGAAACTGGGTATTCTGGAACTGTCCCAGCGCACGTCCGAACTGTTTTCTTTCTTTCACATATTTCACGGCGGATTCAAAAGCTCCTTCTGCAAGACCGAGAGCCTGGGCGGCAATGCCGATTCTTCCGCCGTCCAGTGTATGCATGACTATACCAAACCCCTTGCCCTTCATTCCCAAAAGATTTTCCTTTGGTATTCTGCAATCATCAAATATAAGCTCATAGGTAGCAGACCCCCTGATACCCATCTTCTTTTCCTTGGTTCCAAATGAGAAGCCGGGTGTTCCTTTTTCCACAATAAAAGCGGATATTTCCTTTGATTGTTTCCCCCGCTTTTCAACGGTTCCTGTCACGGCAATGATGATATAGACGTCTGCTTCCTTTCCATTGGTAATAAAGCACTTGGAGCCGTTAAGTACCCATTGTTCTCCGTCCAGAACCGCTTTTGTCTGTTGACCCTGTGCATCGGTTCCAGCCCCCGGCTCTGTCAGTGCAAACGCTCCGAGCTTCCTGCCTGCCGCCAGATCAGGGATATAGTTTTGTTTCTGCTGCTCTGTCCCGTATGTAAGAATGGGATCGATACAAAGGGAAGTATGGGCTGACAGAATTACCGCTGTGGTTCCGCATGCCTTTGCCAGCTCCTCCACGCACATGACGTAAGATAATACATCACAGCCCTGCCCGCCGTACTCCTTTGGAACCGGTATTCCCATGAACCCGCATCTGGCCATCTTTTCTACGGTTTCCCTGGGAAATAGTTCTTTCTCGTCCACCTCATGCGCCATTGGCTTCACCTCATTTTCAGTGAAACTTCTGTACAGCGATTGTGCCAGAAGATGTTTTTTTGATAAAGTAAAATCCATATTCTGCTTCTCCTTTTACACACCGGCATAAATGCCGTTATTTACATTCCATTCTGTTATCAGCTGTTGTTTCCAGTTCCTGATACAGGGTTTTTCCCGATTCATTTTTTGGGATTTTATTTCGATATCTTACAGCTGCTGCCCTGCCGATTCCAGTTACGCGGTATAAGTAATCCAAAATATCCTTCCCTGCATCTGGTGATGAGCAATCCGTGTAAATGGTAAGATTGTCATCGGTTCCCACACATGCAAAATCAATTCCTTCATATTGTTCCTTCAAAAGACGTTCCACTTCATCCAGATTCACCCTGCTGCCAGACACTTTGATAAAGCGTTTTTTTCTGCCTGTTATAAAGTAATAACCCTCGCTGTCCCGACTGGCTATATCCCCGGTATGCAGTACGCCCCTCCATTCATCCTGTTTGATAAGGTCGTCTTTGCAACAGGCGTAACCAAGGGTTACATTCTTCCCCTGATATACCAGTTCTCCCGGTATGTCTGGCTCTATGACCTCATTGCCCTGTTCATCCTCCAGCCAGAATCTTCCGCCCGGTATGGCAATCCCCATGCTTCCGCACTTCTCCAGTGATTTATCAGCGGGTAGATACCCCATTCTTGCCGTTGCTTCCGTCTGACCGTACATAACAATGAATTTTCTGTTGGTCCGTTTTGCATATAGGGCAAATTCTTTGTGGAGACTGGACGGCAGCTTACCGCCTGCCTGTGTCATGGATTTTAAATCCGGCAGATCCATTTTCATAAACCCAATCCGCTTTAAAATTTGATATGTATAGGGTACACCGGCAATGGATGAAGCCCTGTTCTTCCTTGCAAAATCCCAGAAGGCAGGCTCCAGCACTCCATATTTGGTGATTAAAAGTGTGCAGCCCATTAAAACATGGCTGTTAATTATGGACAGACCATATGTATAATTCATGGGTAATGTGGTGATCGGCCGCTCATTGGCGTCAATCTCCAGATAGGAGGCAATGGATTTTCCATTGGCATCAATATTCCCGCTGCTTTGCCTGACCAGCTTGGGGCTGCCTGTACTTCCTGATGTAGTCAGCAGAAGGGAGAGTTCACTATAAAGGGCTGGGAGTAGTTTTTCATTTCTTCTGCAAAGACAGTAACTGCCAAACTGCCATATGACTTCGCTGGCCTCTGCCTTCTCAATACAGGTTTCCGGGACGTACAGGAAGGCGGGGTGGTATTCCCTTATGAGACTATTTAACAGGCTTGGGTGGATACGGCTTTCCAGCATCAGTGGAACAATGCCGGTTTTCAGACAGCCAAGATAACCAAACATTGACTCTATGGTATTCTCACAGAGAATAAAAATCAGTTTTTTCCCACCGACTTTACTGTACAGTTCTCCTGAAAATGAATCCAACTGATCATATGTAACCTTCCTGTCCTTATCATCCACTGCCAGAATTCTGTCACCATATATCTTTTCCTTTTCAAACAAAAGCATCTTGCGCCTCCCTTCCGATCTGTCTGGACAGCACAGCGATGAAATCCTGACCATCCCATACAGGATCCATATCCGCCGCCCGTCCGGCCGGCACGATTCGATGGACTCCTAAGAGATGATTTTTTATTACAAAATCCACTATTTTCTGTTCTTCTATTCCGTGGTATGTTATGGTCTGAAGACGGCCTGATGCCAGACGGGTGAGAGCCTTTCTCCAGTCTCCCAGGTATTCGAAAAACATACCAAAAGTGCCCCGAAGCTGATCAATGTCTGAGGGAATGTCCCCCAGCCCCATTGTATACAGGCGGTTCCCATAACGACTGATCTTTATTTCCCCGCCCAGTGACATGGCATATCTGCAAAGCAGTTCATATTTGGCCATTGCTTTATGAGCCGTCAGTTCATAAGACCTCGCTTCCCCATCAACTGCATTCCACCAGCGCACTCTGGCGTTCTCTGCTTCTTTTGATTCTTCCTCCTGATTCCATATGACAAAAACAGGGCTGGAACAGGCATTCTGATCCAAAAGATAGGTGTCATTATAAAACCTGCGGGCCAGATTCTTTAATTCCTCCTCTGTCATATATCCCAACTGCAAGGTATCCAGGATGCAAATGGAATACCGGTCCGGAAAATTCAGCTGCACCGCATCTGGTCTGATGGGCATGGATCTGATTTCCATTATGGTACTGTCACCGCCCCACACCACACAGCCTGCACAGCCCGAAAGCGCCTCTCGCACTGCCGTGGAATCCCTCTGGCTGGAAAAGACAGAGATCCGCCTCCTCATCCTCTTATATTCAGGGCGCAGCAGAATGCGATCCATGATGCGGCACAGGATTTGATCCTGCTCCCGGCTTTTGGATGAGATACGGACAGAACAGCTGTTGCCTGCCAGCAATCCCATGACAAGGCTGTAGCCAAACAATACCGGAACATTTGAGGCTGGTATGTGAAAAATAACTCCCCGGCCCAGACGAGAGCGCCCATCTTCATACCGTTTTTTAAATTCTTCCATATGGGATCTGCGGCACCAGAAACCAAAGGCCGCCAGCTGTTCATATTGTCTTCTCTCCCTGCGTATTTCCCTGGACAGCTGCTCCAGAAAATCCAGTGCCGGAGCCGCAAAGGGTTCCCACGGCTCCGCTTCCGGCTGTCTTACCCCTGCCAGAATCACCACTTCATCCTTCATAGGTATCACTGCACCCCCTGACCGGGGCATGTTTGATTCTCCCCGTCACCTTAAAATATTTCCCCAGGCGTCCGCACAGGCAGTCATCTTCGCCTATGATAATTCCTTCATCCTCTGTGAGTATGGAATGTCCCGGATAGGACCGGGGCAGGGGGGATAAAATCTGAATGATACCTTTTTCCCCATATTCACAGGGAGTAAAATCCACTGCCCTTCTTGTTATAATGTCCGAATAAACACTGGCATGAAGATTGCCGCAAGGGCATTCCATGTAAATGCAGCCTGTCTGTTCAGCCATTCCATAATAATTATGGATGCGTCTGATCCCTGTCACCGAATAAATCCGCTTTTTAAACTCATCCGAAGAAACCGACTGGCTTATCAGCTTCTTCCAGCCTCCTCCATGGACCAGGACAGCATTTTCCAGTTCCAGCTTCTTTCCCTGTCTGGCAAGTGCTTCGTAAAAGTATTTCCAGATTATATATGTAAATCCAAAGACCAGTATCTGTGTATCTTTATATTGTTTCAGGAACCCTTCAACTGCCTCCATATCCAACTCCATGTCACTGGTGAGGGCATAGCATATGTGGGAGGAAAAAATAGAAAACCCCAGTATCCCGGCCCCTCTGGCAGAAAACATCTCCCTGTCTTTCAGTACGTCCGGACTGTCGATTACAAGAAGCGGAAGCCGTTGATCTCCAAAGAAATCTTCCCCTATGCCGGCCAGCGCAAGCTGCTGGTATCTGGCAGTGTCTGTATCCAGAAAAACCTTTGATACCTCCTGCCCCTTTGTTCCGGATGAGGTCATAGTTTTAAAAATATGACCGGGGTGAACGCTCATCAGTTCCATGCTCTTAAAAAGACCAATTGGGAGCATGGGGATATCCTCTTCCTCCATGCTTCTGCCTGAAGGAATTTCCAGAGCTTTTAACAGCTTCTCATATGGCAGGCAGTGCTGTCTGTGGTATTCTGTCAGTTCTGTCAGCCATTCCCTGAACAATTCCCTTTTTTCTGCCCTGCAAATGGAATATGGTTTCCTTGCCAGAATCATTTCATAATCCATGTCAATCTTCCCCTTTTTTTCAGACATACCCCCAATCATGGCTCTTAAATCATCACACCATATTTTTTCATTATCTCTTTCCCTTTTTCATAGGAAGAGAAGTTCATCACATCTGCTGTATTAAAGTGAATATCAAACACTTCTTCCAAATCTGTAACCAGATCCATATGTCCCATGGAATCCCAGGTACTGATTCCCCTGTATTTCAAATCTTCTAAATCCTCCTTTTTAACCCTTAAATCCTTTATAAACAACTGATCATATTTTTCCAAATTCGTCATTGTCTGATCCCTTTCCTCTGAGACTGGCATTGTATCTGTCTTCAAACAGGCCCGGCTGCTGTGAATAAGCGTTTCATCATCATCTGGCTGCAGCTGGACGTCAGCACCCGTTCCCCATACTGATTTTTGCAGGTTCCCCGAAATAATCCCACATAGCAGTCGTCCCGTTCCTCATATGAGAGGAATTCCACCGTGATTTCTATGGTATCTCCCTGATAAACCGGGCGGATGAATCTGGTGGCATGCTCCATATACAACGTGCCGCTGCCAGGAAGCTCCGTTCCCATAACAGCGGATACCAGAGAATCCAGAAACATGCCGTGAACCGGAGGACGTATAAACCCAGCCATTTCTGCAAATCCAGAATCCAGATGCAGCAGGCTTTCATCTCCTGTAAGCTTTGCAAAGCTATGTACGTCCTCCCCAGTCACCAACTGCCGTCTCACTGCCGTCTCATGGAGATGGAGAACTTTCTTTTCCCGGTTGCCAGAGGAAGAGCTTCTTTCCTCAGCCCGGATCTCCTGTTCCAGACGTATAAACCCCGTCTCATCCCACAAAAGCACCACCTTTTTGCAATCCTTAAGACCGCTCACATCTGCGCACCTGCGGCTGCACCCGCAGACCACCATCCAAATGTCGCATACAGCTGCTGTATCTGAGGTAATATACTCATGTCCGGGGTTGGCTTCTCTGAATTTGCGGACCCTGCTGCATCTGTCATATACCGGATTACAGCCGCCGCAGTATTTAATTCCTATTCTCACGTCATCCCTCCCGCATCATTCTATTCCCGGGATTCCAGCATACACTGCAGCTTCTTTGCGGCTGCGCTCAAAGGCCTTTTACTGTCACTGACAATGCATATGTCCCGCTGGGGTATCTGCTCATACAGATTTATTTCCACAATTTCCCCCTTTTCAACCAGAGGCCGCGCAAATTCCTCTGGCACAAACCCGATTCCAAGGTTCTTAAGGATAATCGGGAGAATCAGATCCATGGACGCTACCTCAATGGATGGACGCATGGTCAGACCGCAGGAGCGATAAAATTCCTGAAAAAATTGAAATGTGGTGGTGTTTTCAGACATGGTTATAAGCGGTAGTTTTCCCATCTCTTCCAGATAAACAACCCTTCCCTCATACTCTTTGTATATGGGACCGCCCACCAGTACGCTGTTAAAATCCTTTACCTTTACCACTTTCAATGACTGTTCATGGTCAAAGGGTGTGGTAATTATGGCCAGATCGATCTTTCCGGCTTTCAGCTCATTGAGAGTCTGGGGCGTATTATAGTTGAAAATATTTATTTTTACCTGGATATACTGCTCCTGGAACTGCTTTAAGCTGGCTACCAGGTAAGAAAGCATCGCCATCTGTGTTGCCCCCACATTGATGTACTCATGCTGTTCCCCAAGGAGTTCTCTCAGTTTTTCCTCTCCCTGTATCAGCTGCTGGCAGGCAGGTGCAACATAACTGTAAAGCATTTCTCCTTCTGCAGTCAGCGTAACCCCTTTTCTGGAACGGATAAATAACTTGCACCCTAATATATTTTCAAGATTCTGCATGCAGTAGGTTACTGATGGCTGGCTGGTCACCAGGGCATTGGCCGCCCTGGTAAGGTTTTTATATTTTGCTACGTAATAAAAAATTTTGTAATGTTCAAAATTTGCAGTCATACCACTACTTCTTTCTAATCATTTTTTATCTTTATCCATCAAGTTTTCATATCATGGCATCAATTGACAAACCGTCTGCCCGCTGTTAAACTACAAGGCAGAGGAGGGTTACCAATGGAGATCACAATTCAACAAATAGAAGCGATTCTTGATACAAAAGTGCGTCCGGCATTAGCTGAGCACAATGGCGATGTGATAATACAAAGCCTGGAAGATCATGTTTTAAAGGTAAGGTTAACTGGAAAATGTTCCGGCTGCCCGGCTGCCCACAGTACCAATGAGGAACTGATCACTGCCGAAGTCCAGTCTACTTTTCCTTCCATTCAGGACGTCATTCTGGTAGAAGACATCAATCCGGAATTAATTGATATGGCCCATAAGATACTGAACCATACAATCTAGGGAGGAAACAAATCCGGATTATGGCAAAACAACCATATCATTCTGACCCGGGGACACCCCGGGTCCCTGACGCAGCGGAGCATATCACAATAAGTCTGCCGTTTCTCCCTCTCTTATCTTATCAAGTTTTACATTTCTTCCATAAAGCCACATATCAAATGATATCTCGGCAAAGTTAAGCACATAGAAAAACCAGGAAAGAAAGAACAGCCAGTCGTAATTGGATACATATTGATACTGAATAAACTTCCTGGCTATGCCAAAGATATATCCCAGCCATATAAAAAATTCAAACTGAAGGCTCTTGCCTTTGGCCGTTTTTGATACATAAGATTTGTAAACGGAAAACGGCCAGGACAAACCAAACCCTACGATCATGAGCGTTTCCAGCAAATCTGAGATCATCGTTACAGTCATATATTACCCCCTTGTACATTGTTATAGTGCTTCCCCAAAACGCTTCTCAAATTCCACTGACAGATCATCCCGAAATGCAGGTGCTGCAATATTAATTAAAGCCCTTGCCCTTGCTCTTAAGGATTTTCCTTTCAGATGAGCGACCCCGTACTCTGTCACAATATAATCCACATCATTTCTGCTTGTGGTGACAGCTGCCCCCTGTGTCAGAAATGGAACAATTTTTGATATGGTTCCTCCCTTGGTGGTGGCTCCGAAGGCAATAATTGACCTTCCGCCTTTGGATGCGGACGCTCCCCTTACAAAGTCCATCTGTCCGCCCACTGCCGAGTACTGCTTCAGTCCGATTGTCTCTGCACAGACCTGCCCCATTAAATCCGTCTGCAAAGCTGAGTTAATGGATACCACATTGTCATTCTGGCTTATGATGAACGGATCATTGACATAGCTTACCGGCTTCATGCAGATGGCAGGATTATCGTTGACAAAGTCATACAGCTCCTTTGTGCCCATCATAAAGGTAATGACCATTCTTCCTTTATCAATGTTTTTCCTTTTACCGGTTATTGCCCCTGTCTCATACAGATCCATCAGTCCATCGGAAATCATCTCGGAATGGATTCCCAGATCCTTCTTATCACCGAGAAATTTAAGCACTGCATCAGGAATTGCACCGATTCCAAGCTGCAGGCAATCCCCATCCCGTACCAGCGAAGCGATATTGGCACCTATTTTTTCCTCCACCTCTCCGATTTCCGGACGGCCATGTTCGTGGATTGGTTCATCGCTCTCCACAATTGCTTCCAGATTACTGACGTGAATGAAATTATCACCCATCACCCTTGGCATGTTGGGATTTACTGCGCCGATTACCTTCGTCCCCGGCCGCTCTCCTGCTTCCTTGGCAAAATCGCAGGACAGTCCATAGCTGCAATAACCATGCTCATCCGGTTCAGACAATGTCACAAGGAATACCTGTGCCGGGTCCATATTTGTCACATAGTCAGGTATGCGGTTGAAAAATACGGGAACAAAATCCCCTTTTCCCTCTGCAACATAATTCCTGCTGCGGGCACCTATGAAAAGGGAAGCGTATTTAAAATGCTTCTCCAGCCCGGGCTCAAAAAATTTACAGGCTCCCATATCATGCTGCTGGACAATATGTATCTCCCTTAAATCCTGTTCTACCGCATAATCTACCATTGCGTTTACAAGACAATCCGGCTCCGCAGCTGCATGACCAATCAGAACGGTATCTCCTGAGTGGATTATCTTTACAGCCTCCTGAGGAGTTTTCAATTTTGAAGCATAGATTTCTCTCCAGTTCATACGGCTACACCTCCTTATATTTTTCAGCAAAACGCCTCTCAAATTCTTCTGCTAGAACGTCCTGAAACTGGGGTGCCGCAATGCGGATCAGCTGCCGGGCCCGTTCTCTGAGCGTATTGCCTTTCATCTTAGCAATTCCATACTCTGTGACGATATAGTCAACGTCATTTCTGGACGTGGTTACGGTTCCTCCCTGGGTCAGATAGGGGACAATCCTGGAAACCGTTCCCTTCTTTGCAGTGGAAGGGAATGCAAGGATAGACCTGCCGCCTTTTGAGAAGGAAGCTCCCCTGATAAAGTCCACCTGTCCGCCGATTCCGGAAAACTGTTTCAGCCCCATAGCCTCGGAGCACGCCTCCCCCATCAGGTTCACTTCTACTGAAGAGTTGATGGATACCATATTATCATTCTGTCCGATAATGACCGGGTGATTAACATAATCCACCGGCGCCATGTAGACACTGGGGTTATCGTCTGCAAAGTCATATAGTTTGCGGCTGCCCATAAGGAATGACACCACTATTTTTCCTCTGTTATAATTCTTGGCTGCACAATTAATGACTCCCTTTTCATATAAATCAACCACACCGTCTGATATCATCTCAGAATGAATGCCCAGATCTTTTTTGTTATTAAGGAATTTAAGGACTGCATCCGGAATCGCTCCGATTCCAAGCTGCAGACAGTCCCCATCGTTCACCATAGAGGCAATGTGCTCCCCAATTGCCATCTCCACATCCCCAATCTGTGGAAGTCCAAGCTCTGGTATGGGGGTGTCATCTTCCACAATCACATCAATATCGGATACATGGATAAAGCTGTCCCCCAGCGTTCTTGGCATATTGGGATTTACTGCTGCAACCACCTTTGCGCCCTCAACTTCTGCTGCTGGTTTTGTATAGTCACAGGATACACCGAAACTACAATATCCGTGCTCATCCGGCAGGGATAAGGTGACAAAAACCACATCTGGTTTCTTTGTGCTGCGGTAAAATTCCGGTGCCTGGTAAAAATAGCATGGTGTAAAATCTCCCCGGCCGCTGTTCACACAATCTCTGGTCTTAGCTCCAAGAAACAAACTGTTCTCCCGGAAATGTTTCTCCATCCCCGGCTGTGCATAAAGGGAATGCCCCATATCCACCTGCTGGTATATTTCTATATCCCTTAAATCCGCCTCCACCGCGTACTCAGTCATTGCATCCACCAGTTTAATGGGTTCGCCCACTGCATGGCCAATCACCACTTTGTCACCGGATTTTACCACCTTAACAGCCTCTTTTATTGGCTTTAATTTTGAAGTATAGATTTCTCTCCAATTCATACCTGCATCCAACCTCCCTCATAGGTCTAAAATGGGTTTTTAATCCTTTATTTTCGCAATCGCTTTTGCAAGCTCCTTTTTTCTTCCAATATTACCCTGACGGGAAATCATAATCCTCTGTGCCTGGGGCGAGCCAGCTCCATGGAGGGATTCGGTTCTGTATCCCACTGCAGCCGTTCCAAGGGTCAGATTCTCAATTAAACGCAGGATCCTGAGACGGTTTTCGGTGGATACGCCTTCGATTCCCTTTAAATATTTATCCACATAGCCCCCTACAACCGGATCGTTTAAATCCTTCTCGGATGGAGCAGTTACCATAAGACCTCCTGCAATATCCTCTGCAAGACGAGCAATCTCATATGGATATCTGGTCACATTCTGCTTACATACATTGGCAAGCAGCAGGTCGATGATGTAATTACCGGAATCGGTGGGCATCCCTTCCGCGGAACATGCAATGCCGCAGCAGTAAAGTGTTTCATTTAAATGAGTCATTTCAATCAGTTTATCCTTAATATGGGATACCTTGGGTACGCCGTTATAATCTGCCGCCAGGGCTGCCGCTCCAATTAAAACATCCCCTACGCCAACCTTGCATCCACCGTAGGACTGCCTGTGGTATCCGGCAAACCGTTCCACCAGCATACCGGCATACTCAAATTCACCATTGAGGAAAATGCGGTCATTGGGGACGAATACATCATCAAATACAACCAGTGCCTCTACGCCTCCAAATTCACTGTTGCCCACATCCATCTGGGATCCTTCCAGCTTCCTGGTATCGCAGGACTGTCTTCCGATAATCATTACGATTCCCTCTGCATCCACAGGAACTGCGAAGGATACTGCATAATCCTTATCATCCGGTCCCATGGCAACGGTAGGCATGACAATTACTTCCTGTGAGTTGATAATACCTGTCTGATGTGCCTTTGCACCTCTGACTACGATTCCGTCCTCTCTGCGCTCCACAACTCTTAAATACATATCCGGATCTGGCTGCGCGTGAGGTGCCAGCCCCCTGTCGCCCTTTGGATCCGTCATTGCTCCGTCTACAGTCAAATCCTTATCCTGAACCATACGGAGATACTTTTTAAAATTCTCATGATAACAGGTGCCGTATTTCGCATCAATTTCATAGGTAGTTGACCATTCAGCATTAAAGGCATCCATTCCCACACACCGCTGGAAGCAGGCAGCCGTCTTCTGTCCGCAGAGCCGTTGCATCTTAACCTTTTTAATTAGATCATCCGTACTTCTGTGAATATTGGCAAATCGGTTGATTTTACGTCCATCATCTAAAGTTACTGTCATCAGATCCTCGTATTCCGGGAGCTGAGCCAGATCGTAGGTAGCTTTAACAGAATTAAGGGACGGTCTTAAAATCGGATGGTCAATGGGGTTTTCAATCTTCTCCCCAAACATGTAAATATTAAGTTTCAGTTTCCGCATACTCTCCACATATTCTTCACCAGTCATTAATGCCATATCTTCTTCTCCTTTTCATGCGCTCCGACCCTCGTCACCCGTCTGGGAGCGCAGTTTTATTTCCATCATTGACAGCCTGATTAATACAGTTCCTGATAAATTTTAAGCACCCGGTCCCCATCAAGGGGCACAAAGTTGTTTGCCATAAGACGTCCCTGCTGTTCCATGACACTCTTTGTAAACACAGCAAGTTCTTCCTGCTTTACACCATACTGGCGGAGCGCCTTCTTTGGAAGAATTGTTCCAAGCAGTTCATCAAGCTTGTCATAAACCACATCATTATCGCATCCCAGCTGTTTTCCAAGAAACTGATTCATCACTGCAATCTCGCCATCCTGCCTGATCTCCATGTAATTTTTAAGCACCCCTGTAAACATGGCATAGTTGCTCTCCCCATGAGCCACGTGATAGGTTCCTCCCAACGGATAGCTGGTGGCATGGACAGCCGCACAGCCGGCCGTTCCGAATGCAATCCCTGCATAGTTGCTTGCAATCAGGAAATCCTTCATAAGGGGAAGCCTTGCATCGATTCCTTCGGCTGCAATCTTCTGATATCCCCTGATGATCATTTCAATGGCCTTGTAACCAAAGAGCTTTGTAAATGGCGTTGCCTTGGGAGACAGGCTGGACTCCACCGCGTGAACCAGCGCATCAATGGAGCTGGTGGCAAACACGGCAAATGGCAGTCCGTTTAAAAGTTCCGGAACCAGCACCGCGTCATCCGCATACATATGGGGGGACACCAGTCCTACCTTTGTTCCCAGCCTGGTCCTGTTGATAATGGAAATATTAGTGACTTCACTTCCAGTTCCGCAGGTCGTGGGCAGAATCACCAGTTCCCGTTTCTTTTGGATTTTTTCAGGTTCGGCATAGAGGGAATCCAACGGGTCCCCTGCAGACACTGCCATAACCTTGGCAATATCAATTACCGTGCCGCCGCCTATGGCTATAATCCGTCTGCAGTCTGTCTTTGCAGCTGCTTCAAGGATGGCATCCACCATGATATCTGTGGGCTCTCCCGTTCCGTATGCCTCCTGAAAAATGGTATGGACATTCAGCCCAAGTGTTCCGAAATACGGCTTGTATATGTATTCGTTGGTCAGTATGAGGTCACCGCTTCCAAGGTGGAACTCACTGGCAAATTCTTTACAGGTATCGTAGTAGGATATCTGGGATTTTAAAATAATTTCCTTCATTTCAAGCCTCCCTATGCAAAAATCTCTTCATCCGTCGGCTGTTTCCAATCCTTTTTTACAAATGCAATCCGGCTCTTGTTCATCAGGTGGGTATAGAACAGGTTCTCGCTGATCGCATTGTTGCCCCAGCTTCCGCATCCCAGAGTGGTGGTGGGATTTAATGAGTTTGCAAACGCACCGCCTGCCATGCTGGAACAGGTCTGATTGACTACAACCCGGCTTACAGGAAGCTTTAAACCTGCATATTCGATGTGGTTTTTATCGTTGGACTGGATGTCTGCTGAATGGCCCTCACCTTCATATACCAGATTGTCATATGCGATCTGAACCGCCTCTTCCCATGTCTGATAGCTGTATGCAGCCATCATGGGGCACATCTTTTCCTTGCTCCATACAACTCCTGCCCCATGTTTCTCAGGCTTTACAATAATGACCTTTGTGCCCTGGGGAACGGAAATCCCAGCAAGGTCTGCGATGGTTTTGACTGACTGGCCAACCACCTTTTTGTTGATTACTCCATTGGGGAATACCACATCAGCCAGTTTATCAATCACCGCTTTGTCATCAATGTAGAATGCTCCCTGTGACACAAATTCCTTTATCACGGTATCGTAATCCTTCTCCGGTGCTATGATTGTCTGGGTTCCGGAACAGATAATGCCATTGTCAAAGATACGGCTGGCAATCATTCTTCCTGCTGCAGCCTTGTAATCGATTCCTTCATCAATCAGTCCCTGTACATTGCCGGGGCCCACGCCATAGCTTGGTTTACCGCTGGAATAAGCGGACTTTACAACACCAGCGCCGCCGGTCGCCAGTACAACATCACAGGCAGCCATCAGTTCGTTGGTAAGCTCGATAGACGGTTCCTCGATTACCAGGAAAATATCTCTTGGAACTCCCATGCGGTCCAGTTCTTTATAATAAAGTTCCGCTACTGCCATGGCACATTTTTTACTGCGGGGGTGAGGTGCAATAATAATCGTATTCTGGCATTTTACGGCATACATGGCATTACACATGGGGGTAACAATGGGGTTGGTGCAGGGTGTGGCAGCTGCAATGACGCCCATTGGCTTTGCCACCTCAATCAGCCCGGCTTCCTCATCAGTTCCAATAATGCCGATGGACCTTTTGCCCTTTAATGCATTCCAGATGATTCTGGATTTTCCTCTATTCTTAGTGACCTTGTCTTCGTAAACTCCCATCCGGCTTTCCTCGACTGCAAGCTTTGCAAGGGGTTCTGCATTGTCAAAAATAACTTTTGCAAACATCTTTACAATGGCATCTGTCTTTTCCTGGTCATAGGAACGCAGAACCTGCTGTGCATTTCTGGAACGTTCTACTAATGATTGGATTAATTGGTTCATTTTTGTTATCTCCTTTGATAGTGATTTTTTTAACATTGTTTCTATGGTTCATTCTAATTCCTTTCGCCAATATTTAAAAATACTAATAACTTATTATAAACAATAGGATTTTTTATGGTTCATTTTTGGCACTTTTAACAATAGTTTGGTCGAAACCGGCGATAATTGCATGATTAAAGGGATGAAATCGCAAAAACTATCGTTAATTTATTAACTTGGAAACGTTAAAAAAACCGTATATAAAGAGATACAATAAACGGATAAGGAAGGTTATTATGGGAAGACGGATTTGATATGTGGATTGTGAACGAAACGATATAAATTCGTATTATTAATAAAAGACCGGGAAACCGTTGGTCTTGTGGTAAAATATGGGGATACACTTTACTTCATATATATAGAAGTATATAATAGCTGTTAATATATGTTTCTATAGTAGGTACTGCTTTTGATTCCGCATCCGCCATCATCCGATCCATTAGTTGATTCAAAACATCAAAATAGTCTTCCTGAAGATACAAACCATCTAATATTTTGTGTATCAATTCTTCTGAGAGATGTTTTATTGGTTTCTCACTTACCATGCCATAATAGCGACTTCCGTCTTCACATCCGACAATTACATCACCATTTCTCACTGTGTTGCTCATCACCAAAGTCTTGGCACGAAATTCCTCCAACTTTCGTTTCATCTTCAATGTCCTGTCTGCCATATCATAGTTCAACACGCCTCTAATGGATGCTTTCCATTCATCTACAGTCACCGAATCTGTTTCTCCCATCATTTCAGCACGCATAATTGGCTCTCCTAGCTGCATATACAATAGAACACATTCCTGTGCATCGTTTGTGTCAATGTTTCCGTTAAACCAATCCACAATCATATTCCCCTCCTCCCCATCATCAATTGCTAATGCCAATAAATTACGGATAATTGGAGCATCATTCCTAGGTATAACGATATCTCTCCCTTGTTTAAATTCCGATACTCTTCTCAAAGCCACCTGCTCCAACAAAAAGGTCATCTTGTTTCTCAACTTCCTCTTTGTACTATCATCATCTGCAAATCCGGTCATCTCAATGACCTGCTCGTAAATTTTTGCTGCTGTTACCATTGATTTACCCATAGTAAAGACCTCACTTTCTTCTGTTGATATTTATATTATAACTTCATTTTTCAGAAACTTTAAGGAATCTGTTTGGGATGGTTTGATTCCGAATTGAATCTACATTTTTGATTTCTTTATCTTGATTCTATGATACAATGGTATTTGTCATATGAACATATACTTTTTTATATGACATATAGAAAGAAGGTACGCAGATGATTGTAAACAAGGGATTTTCATTTAGTAATCTTGTAGGAATGTATGAAATCAAAGATGATTCAAAAGCATTTGGAAACATTTTTTCTAACAAGGCTATCGTCACCACTTATCCAGGAAAACTTAAACAAATCTATTCTCAGAATTCCTATGATGAAGGCTCTGTTGCTTATGAATTTGCTTCCATCAATATAGAAAGCTATGAATCAATTCTCAATTTTTGTCATAAATATGGTTTGCTTTCTACGAATCGTATCATGGACAACACCACCAACGATTATATTTTCTTTCGTAAAGAAAAAGCTATTTTTTCTGAAGTTGTTCCAGACGATGAACCCGATCAAGTTTATTTAAACAGTTTCATCCGTGATGTACTTACAATGCGTCAAATATTGTCAATTAAGTCTGCTTTAGATGCAAAAGACTATGTCACTTTGCTTGATAATATCATTCAAATTCTTCTTTGCTATCGTGATGATTCTGAAATCAATCTTTACTCAGAAACGGAACATTTTAATTTCTACTTTTATCAGGAATTAAGGGATCGGAATAACAGCGAATATATTCCAGAATTTGATATAGAAACTTTTAATGATATTGTAAAAGAACACCTACTCTCGTTAAATGACTTTATTCATATGCATGATATACCTGAATACTCTGACCAGCTTTTAGAAATCAATTACCAAGATATGTTCCATTGTACTTGGCAAAATTACCAGAGCCTTCTATCTAAGTTACTAACAGTTACCACATTGAAGATCAATGAAGACTTAAATAGAATCACGTTTTCAAATGAACTTTCTATGGAGCTTATACCATTTGCAATGATCCACACCATTGCCTGCGTTGCAATATAGGCATTTGCCTGATCATTTGTTGGTGCTGACACATCCGTGCTGCTGAATCCATAATACAGACAGTACATCAGGTACTTTTTCTGCGAAGAAGAAAGAACTGTGCTTTCATTCTCATAACTGTTCATCAGCTGTCCGCCGGATGCTGCCAACCCAAAGTTCATACAATATCCTGTATGCCCATCGATCATGGCATATAATACTTTTCCATGATTATATCCAGCTTTCAGTTCACTGACTTCACCGGATGCTTTGGTCGAAGCATTCCAGAATGCAATCTTTGCACTTGGGCTTGCTGCAAATGCAGTGGTTCCGTTGGTGAACAACGCCGAAAACATGGTCAGCACTGCTAAAAATCCTGCTATAAAGCGCTTCCATTTCTGTTTCATATACTTGTTTCCTCCTAAATTCTTGATAAAAGGGCAAAAAAATAACAGGTCAAAGTATTTGGCTTTAACCTGTCATCGTTTTACTCTATTCGGTTTTATGCTCTGTAGCATCTGAATTCGTAACATATCTTTCCATAGTAGTCATATGTGCCTGCATATTCAATCAAAAAATATGGACCGTTCTCCAGTGCAAGCATGTCAGCTATATACTGGGCGATATCATCTTCACTATTGAACTTCTGTGTTCCAGACACATCTCTTGCTTCCGCAAGATTGCTATCTACAAACACACTGTAATAACCAGCCCCATCATAAGGGTAATACGCATTGTAATCTTCCTGCGAAATCTGACCACTTGCAAGAAGGTTATTCAGATTATCTGTCAGAAGAACTTTCCCTGCTGCTTTCGTCTTAGCAGTAGCTAATGCCACTACATTTTCTGGACTATAGGCAATGGTCTGGGGTTCGCTGACCACTGGTTCGCTTGGTGTCTGCTCTGGCTGTGCAGGAGTACTCTGTTGTGATTGATTATCCTGCTGTGGCGGGCTGCTTTGTCCACCGGCTTCAGCATTATTTGAACTACTACTGTTATCTGCTACAGCTTCATTGCTATCGTTCTGCACTGGAGCATCTGTTGTAGAATCCTCTGCTACGATCTGAGAACTCTCGGTTTCTTTCTCTGTATTCTCTATCTCTATTGTCTCCGTTTCTGTAGTGTGCACTTCTTCTGTGCTCTTCACAATTTCCGTTGACTCTACTGATTCGGTATCTACTGCTGATGAATCAGCGACTGTATCTTTACTCTTATTCCCGCATCCTGCAAGAGATAAAAGTGCTACAGATAAAAGAATAACTACTATCTTTTTCATAAGCTTCACCTATCCCTTTCCGTAAGAGGGTTAGGCTGGTGTTCCGTGCCTGTCCACTCTTACATCTATGTGAACATCTTCTGTTAATTACGCACGGGACACCTTAATGGACTGTCCCGTATTCTGTGCATTTCATTCTCTTTTCATCATACCATTAATTTCTTCAGATTAAAGAAATATTTCATGAGTCTACGATTTTTCTTATATGCCGTAAAGAATCGTACCATGCTGCTCACCTCCTCTCATAGCTCTTTCTATGGTGTTCCCGCTCTGACAAATGCCAGGAATAATCTAGCAACCAGACCGAACATCAGAAGGAAGATCTTTGCCAGTGCAAGAACAAGTTTCAATATACCAAGTAATACCCAAAGTATTCCTCTTAAGATTGCTAATAACAAACTGCCTAATCCGGCATAAAATCTTCTAATCATGGTTGTTCCCTCCTTTACATCTCTGGCATCCAGCTTGTTGCAAGACCGGATACCACTTCATCATCAACTGGTTCTTCCTTTTCAGGAGCAGTGGGTGCGATTTCTGTTCTAGTCACTAACTCTCCCATTCCTCTTCCTGATACCGCAGTTCCTAGAACTCGAATGACTTCTCTCCTTGCTTCTGTCATGGCTGCTTCCATCAGTTCCTGCTTAATATCATCCAAATCATCCGATGTTACATAACGTATGTCGCTATCTTCCTTAACCAATATCTGCTTGCCAAAGTTGTCGATATAGAATTCGATTGCATCTATAATGAACTGGTTTTTTGATTTACACACATCTTTGTCAATGCTACATAATATCTCATTGATTTTGACATGCTGTGGATTGTTCATGTTCAGTCTGAGACTGTTAAACATAAGTTCAAATCCTCCCAGATTCAAATCTACATTGTTACCTGTAACATAATAATTCATAAAAAGCCTGTTACAATGACCATTTCTACATCTAATCTCAATCTTTCTATTCAATTCAGTCTGCTCCTTTGCTATACAAAATCAATACTTAACTTTGTACTCGCATAGGAAAGGGAAATCACCTTTGCAAGTCTTCCGGGTGCAGAGTTCCGATGTGACAACTGCCCTGTGTCACCTGCACCACTGTGCTGATCTATTGGAAGCAACTGATTGTCACCTGTGACAAATCAGTTATGCTCCGGCTCTCTCCATAAACCACATATTGTTATCTTCATAATACAGATAACTCTCTCTACCATTCACAATACAGGTATATCTCATACCCACACCGCCAGCCTTCAGGCTTGCAGCTCTTCGGATGTCCTTAACACGCTGTATCTCATAAACACTGCCATCTGTCCATCGGAAGCTCTTCGGGGTAAGTACCCCTTCCTTTGAAAACTCGGCAGTCACATCAACATATACTTTACTGCTTTCCATGTCTACCTCCTGTTTACACTATGGAGATTGCTCTCGGAGCATCTTCCCGCCGTCTGATATATCCTAACTCTTCAAGTTTTTTCAAATGTGCATAAACACTTGAAGTTGATGCCAAATTGCAGATAACGCATAACTCCCTGATGGAAGGTGCGTAACCATGCTGCATTTGATAATCAACGATGCTGTCATACACAAGCTTCTGTCTTTCTGTCAGTTCCGTTCTATTAGTCATTCCGTTCAACTCCTCACTGATTAAAGTAACCATGTGGATGTACTACATGATCCTCACGGGCATTTACTGCGGATAATAGTTTATCCCGATACATGAGCCCTCTCTGAATACTGTAAAGACCAAACCGTCTGCGAATATCATCAACTGCTGCATCCACTTTCATCTGCTTTTCCCGAAATTCCACACTGGAAAATAAATCAATCTGCTCCCAATAATTATCCGTTACAAGGTCTGCACCTCTTACACCTACACTTCTGATTGGCTTTCTCCAATCATAACTTGCTTTAAAAATCTGGTAGGCATACGCAGCTATCTCACTGGTAATGTTAGTGGCATGGTCTATCTTTTTCTGACGGGTAAAAGAGAACAATTCATTATCCCTGATACTGATTTCCACCACCCGGCAACGGAATCCATTTTCCCGGAGCCTTGCAGCCACACTCTCCGCAAGAATATAAAGAACAATTTTCACATCCTCGTCATTTTCCAAATCTCTCGGTGTAGTCGTACTGTTACCAACTGATTTAATTGGAGCATGGGTATCCTCCAGCCTGACCGGTGAGTCATCATAACCATTAGCAAATGCCCACAACACACTCCCCATTTTACCAAGATGATTTACGAGAATATGTTCATCCATTCTAGCAAGATCACCGATTGTCTTAATGCCTATTTTCAACAGCTTCTGGTTAGTGCTTCGTCCTACACAGAGTAAATCTGATGCAGGGAGCTTCCATGCCTTCTGGCGAAACTCGTCCTTATACATGGTAGTAATCGCATCCGGCTTCTTATAATCCGAACCGAGCTTTGCATAAATCTTGTCAAAGGATACTCCTATGCTGACGGTTATACCAAGCTCACTCTTCATCCGGTTACTGATTTCCTCCGCAATCTTATAACCATCACCCTTGATACTGCTGCTTGCTGATACATCGAGCCAGCTTTCATCAATTCCATATGGTTCCTGCAAATCCGTGTATTCCGAATAAATTTCATGTGCCATGCGGGAAAAACGCAGATACAAGTCCATTCTGGGGGAAATAAATGTAATGTCAGGGCAAACCTGTTTCGCCTGCCAGAGAGCCATTCCTGTTTTCACACCGTATTTTTTGGCAATGTAGTCAGCAGTCAGTACGATTCCATGTCTTGACTCTGGGTCCCCTCCTACTGCCAATGGCTTTCCGGCTAGTTCCGGGTGATGCAAATGCTCAATCGCTGCATAACAGCAGTTAATATCACTATGCAATATGGTTCGCTCCATTTCCCATTCACCTCCAGTCTGTTCTATGGAAAGAAGCTTTCTATCACTTCTTACAGGCTCAAGTATAACTCTCTTATTAAGCGATTGTCAACAGACACATGTGTCCCTTTTTCTCTCATTTGGCGATTTTATACTTGAAAAAATCTTCTTTCTGATATATACTATAGGGGAAATCGAGACACTAAATCATCTTAGAAACGAGGCGAATTTATGAGAAATATCGGTGAAATCATTTCTTCCAACAGAAAAAAAATGAAACTTTCCCAGCCAATGTTAGCTGAGCTATTACAGGAAGAAGGCATCAACCTCTCAGCAAAAGCAATCTCCAAATGGGAGACAAATGCCACTGAACCAAGTATTGCTACTTTCATGACCGTTTGCAAAGTGCTGAACATTACAAATATATATGAAGCATATTTCGGGGAGAATCCATCCGATCCGCTTTCTACTCTTAATGAAGTAGGAAAAGAAAAGGCTTTAGACTATATTGATTTATTGCATTTTAGCGACAAATATACAAAGCAATCTTGCAAAATTATCCCATTTAGCAGATTTATTGATGTCTATGAAAACGCTGTTTCTGCCGGAACCGGAAACTTCCTTGTGGATGGACCAAAAGAAACGATTCAGCTTACGAAGGATATTATACCGGAATCCGCAAGCTTCGGTGTAAAAATCAGTGGCGACAGTATGGAACCCGAATTTGAAGACGGGCAGATTGCATGGGTATTAAAGCAGGATATGGTTGAAAATGGAGAAATTGGCATCTTCTCTCTGAACGGAGAAGCTTATATTAAGAAATTACAGGATGATAAAAACGGAGTATTTCTCATTTCCCTCAATGAAAAATACCCGCCTATTCCGGTAAAAGAGCATGACCGTTTTGATATACTGGGAAAAGTGGTTGGAAAGAATCATCCAAACGAAATCAGAGAATATCTACAATAATCAAGTCCTTCTTTTTGGACAGTATTTTCTGTATCCTTGGTATTATAAGATATGTATGAAGGAATTCTGACAAACTTGAAAGGACTTGAACTTGAAAGGAAGCCGCATCTCTGCAGCTTCCTTTCTGGTTTGTTAATGAATATCTTTTTTCTATAGGAGTACATTATTTCACATTAAATGCTTTCATTCCAGGATATACCGCGCTGTCACCTAATTCCCCTTCAATGCGGAGTAACTGGTTGTATTTTGCAACACGCTCACTACGGCTTGGTGCACCGGTCTTAATCTGGCAGGTATTCAATGCAACTGCCAAATCTGCAATTGTGGTATCTGCTGTTTCACCGGAACGGTGGGAACTGATTGCGGTATAACCAGCCTTATGTGCCATCTTAATTGCCTCTAAGGTTTCAGATACGGAACCAATCTGGTTTAACTTAATTAAGATTGCATTTCCTGCGCCCAGTTCAATTCCTTTGGAAAGACGCTCGGTATTGGTAACAAATAAGTCATCACCTACTAACTGCACTTTGTCTCCAAGTCTTGCAGTAAGCTTCTGCCATCCTTCCCAGTCTTCCTCGTCCAGACCATCTTCGATAGAGATGATTGGATATTTCTCACATAATGCTTCCCAGTGTTCAATCAACTGCTCTGCGGTATATTCTGTACCAGCCTTTGGAAGCTTATAGTATCCTTTTCCTTTTTCGCTCTTCCACTCGGAGGATGCAGCGTCCATAGCAATCTTAAAGTCTTTGCCCGGCTCGTAGCCTGCTTTCTTTACTGCCTCTAAGATGGTTTCAATTGCTTCTTCGTCTGATTTTAATGCAGGTGCAAATCCACCTTCATCACCAACAGAGGTTGCAAGTCCTCGCTCTTTTAAAATAGAAGCAAGTGCATGGAATATTTCTGCACACCATCTTAAGCATTCTTTGAAGCTTGGTGCGCCTACCGGCATAATCATAAATTCCTGTACATCAAGTCCGGATGATAATGCATGGCATCCGCCATTTACAATATTCATCATTGGTACCGGAAGACGATTTCCGGAAATTCCGCCTAAGAAACGATATAACGGAATATCTAAAGAAATGGCTGCTGCTCTGGCTGTTGCAATGGATACTGCAAGGATTGCATTTGCACCTAATTTGGATTTATCCTTGGTTCCATCCGCTTTGCGCATTGCCGCATCTACTGCATAGATGTCAGATGCATCCATTCCGATAATTGCATCGTTGATGATTGTATTGATATTTTCTACCGCTTTTGTAACACCTTTTCCAAGGTATCTTGATTTATCTCCATCTCTTAATTCCAGAGCTTCAAATTCTCCGGTAGATGCACCACTTGGTGCAGTTCCTCTTCCTACTGTACCATCCACAAGATATACCTCTGCTTCCACGGTAGGATTTCCTCTGGAATCCAAAATCTCACGTCCAACTACTTTTTCAATCTCTAAGTAATTCATGTCCTATTATCACCTTTCTTTTCATTTTGTCAGATACAGGACTTTTCCTCCCGGAAGAATATTTCTTCCGGTGAATATGGATATTGCCGTCTCCATATCCCAAAGGAGTCCCTATAATTCACGCGAAGTTAGTCATTACTAACTTCGTTTATTGTATACTAATCAAATAAAAAGTGCAAGGTGCTTGGCGATTCGTTTTTCTCATTAAATCCGTTTACAAATCCCTTCTGCTTCTTTTATCCGGGTACCACTGGTTCCCGCTAAAATATCTTCTAACTTTGCCAAAGTACCGATGACCGCTTCCCTGCCGGGTCTGCTTTCAGCGAATTGAAGTGCTGCTTTTACCTTTGGAAGCATACTGCCTTCCGAGAACTCGCCGTCTGCTTCATACTGTTTCATTTCATCGGATGAAATTTCTTTGAGATTCTGCTGTTCTTCCCTGCCATAATGAATGGCTACATATTCCACTCCGGTCAGTAAAACCAGCACATCTGCTTCTACATCTTCTGCAATTCTTTCTGCCGTATAATCTTTATCAATAACTGCATCAACGCCCAGATATTCTTTATCCGCTTTCTCAATAACCGGAATTCCGCCTCCCCCTCCAGCAATTACAATATTTTCCTGTTCTAATAATGCCCGGATAGTTTCAATTTCCCGGATACGCAGCGGTTTTGGTGATACCACAACTCTGCGCCAGCCTCTTAAGGAATCCTCTTTAAATACGATACCCGGGCGTTCCCTGCAAAGGCGGTCTGCCTCTTCTTTGGAGTACGCCGCCCCAATAGGTTTTGTTGGCTTTGCATGAGCTAATTCCTGTTCGTCTACCACAACCTGGGTTATGACATTGACAATATTTCTTTTTACGCCATAGGAAAGCAATGCATTTCCCAGCTCCTTTTCCAACTGATAGCCGATGAGAGCCTGCGTCATGGCAACGCATTCATCAATGGTATTTTCTTCTATTTCTTTGCTGGCATAGTGATTCTGCATAACCAGTTTTCCAACCTGGGGACCATTGCCGAATACAATGGCAATGCTGTCCCCCTTTTCAATCAGGTGTGCGATGCAGCCTGCAATCTGCCGGAAGATTTCCGGTAATGAATTTTTCTTTTCTTCCAGCGCATTTCCTCCGATTGCAATTACATATCTTTTCATAGTACACCTTCTTTCCTTCTTTTCTTATGCATATTTTTTCACATATGCCAGTAATGCCTGATAGAAGCATTCCATTGGCGGATTTACAATTCCGGCTCCAATCTGGCCGATTCCGGCTTCCTTATGGGCAATTCCTGTATTAATTACCGGTAGCACTCCACTTTCTATTACTTTTAACATATCAATTCCCATTGGTGCTCCCTTAAAATTCATATTCGGAATTGCATACGCCGCATTAATATCCGTTGTAATACCATACATTCTTTTTGTTGTATTAAATGCATCTTCTACATCACCGCCGACAAACTGCACAATTGCCGGTGCTCCTGCCATTGACATTCCACCGATACCGGTTGTCTCTGTAATGGCACTGTCTCCGATATCCGGGTTTGCATCTTCCTTCGAATATCCCGGGAAATAAAGTCCCTCGATATAATTCGAAGCATAGTCAAACCATTCTCCCGTACCGATTCCGCTTACTTTTATTCCGAATTCCACGCCATTTCTTGCCATCGTAGAAACAATGGTTGCATATGGCACATTCTGACCGGCTTCTGTAATCAGCTTACATGCAGGCATGGACAGATTCAGGAAATAATGGTCATTTCCGGCAATAAAGGAAAGTGTTTTCTGAATGGCTGCTTTTTCACAATCCGTTTCTAATATCAACTGACTGATTTGTTTATAGAAAAGAGAAGTTGCCGCCTTATTACGGTTGTGACACTCATCTCCCATCTGCAATGCCTGGGCAGTAATCAGCTTAATATCAATTCCATCTGTCAAAGCAAGTGCTTTCTGCATAACCGGCATGAATTCATCTCTTAAAAATGCCAGCCGGTCCAATACTTCCTTTGAATATGCGCCGAAACGAAGTACCTTTCCAAGACCTTCATTAATGCTGCAATATGCATAGTCTCCATTTGTCTCATTTTTCACAATATGAACCGGCATATGTGCGGAAAGAACACCTGCCATTGGTCCTACTGCCTTATGCTCATGGCATGGGTCAAATTTGATGGCACCACTTTCAATTAATTTCACAGCTTCTTCATCATCTGCTGCTAATCCTTCAAATAAAACAGCTCCGATTACAGCCCCCTTCATTGGACCGCACATATTCTCCCATGCAATTGGCGGGCCCGCATGAAGAATTGTATGCTCGGTCATCTCCGGCACTACGTTTAACGCCAGATCCATACCCACAAGCACCGGCTTTGCTGCTTTCATTCTAGAAACAACTGTTTCATTGGCTTCTTTGATTTTCTCTGCAAGGGGTTCCACTTTATCCAGTGCTTCGATAATATCTTTTCGTCCGCCTGCCACCGGTTTCCATTCCACCTGTTTTACAACAGCACCCTGTGACATGGCATCCTGTCCAAACCCTTTTAGTCCTACATTTATGATATTTAATTTATCCTGTGAAAAAAGCTGATTCATACTCTATTCCTCCAATCCAATCAGTCTGCATGCCATTTTTACTGCTTCCAGATTACTTTCTGCAATAAGACAGCCACACTCTGCCAACTGTTTTTCCTGTTGTCTCTTATTCTGCATATCTGCATCTGTTCCAAGCACATAGGTCACAAATTTTATTTCTCTGCCCCGGGCTTTTGCCAGCTCCATTCCTTCCCGGATTACATCAATTGTTGTTCCTGCCGGATTCTCATTGGAACCATAACCGATTTCAAAATCCAGAAGAATCACTGCGCATTCCGGGTCTTCACACTCCTCTTTAATCCTTGACAGCCGGATGGTCGGGTCAATCATCGGATGTGCTCTTCCCGTTGTGAAGAAATCATCTCCCAAATCAAGCAGCGTATGTCCCTGACTTTTAAATACATCTGCAAGCATATGTTCTTTATCCTTCGTCACATTGCTGTAGACTTCATCTGCTTTTTGCTTTAAATAGTAATACGCTTCTGCACATACCGTTCCACCGCAGTAAAGACCTCTGATATATTTTTGTGTATCTGCGAACTGTTCAAATTTTGCTATCTGCTGCATCTTTTCTTCCGGCTTCTTTCCAGAGGATAACTCACAGGCTTTCTGGGCTGCACAAAGAAGGGAATCTGCAAATACCACTTTCTTTAAATCCGTGGTCTTTTTCTCATCCGTTGTATAATAAATGACAACCGGTTTTGTAATATCCCGCTCAATCACCTCTAATAATTTCTGCTCTACTGCTTCATCCGGAACTTTGGATACAATGACTATTACTTTCGTTTTTTCATCTGCTTCTAACATATGAAGTCCATCCAGCATCATAATTCCGCCAATGGCTTCCTTTAAATCTCTTCCGCCTACACCAATGGCATTGGAAATACCACATCCATAGCGGTCAATCAAAACCATAATTTCCTGCATTCCGGTACCGGAAGCTCCTACAATTCCAATATCACCTGCTGCAACCTTATTTGCAAAACAAAGTCCGATTCCGTTTATCATGGCAGTTCCGCAATCCGGTCCCATGACCAGTAATTCCTTTTCATGTGCCAGTTCTTTTAAAGAGCGTTCTTCCTCTAAAGTCACATTATCACTGAATAGCATAACATTCATGCCATTTTCCACTGCAATTTTTGCCTCTCTGGCAGCATGTTCACCCGGCACGGAAATGACCACCATATTTGCATCCTCATCTGCTGCTTTTGCCTGCTTAATGGTTGCATAGACCTCTTCTTCCTTTTCACCGGATGCCTTATCGCCTTTGAGTTTCTCGTCCACAAGTCCGATAAAATCCTCTTCTTCTACTTCATCTAACACCTTTGCTGCAATAACCAAATCATTTTCCGTACATGCTTCAATGGATGCGTCTGCTAACTGCTCCTTCTGTAACAGCTCTTTGTTCATCGCAGTTGCCATCGTAACCATTACATTTTCTGCTTCATCCAGCTTCTTTAATTCCTCCGATAAAGACATCAATGTAACGGAATCAAAATAAGTATTCTTTCTTATTACAAGTATATTTTTCATCCTTTTCTTTCCTCGCTTTCCCTGATATAACGTAGTCCAAAGACCATACCGATTAAGGTATCCGTTCCTGATGTGGAACCAAAGTCTTTTACTTCCTCTAAATATTTTTCTATGCCGGATTTATCCTTTGCTGAAATTGCCTCTAAAAGCTTAAGTTCTGAACTTCTTCCTCTTCCCTTTGCCGCATTTGCAAGCATATAACCGGAAATGCTTACTGTTTTCTTCTGTACGGATGCCACGCATTTCTGATACATTTTTTCATCCAGCGGCTCATAGGCATAAAATACCAGAAGCACTCCTGCGATAAAATCATCTGCCGATGGAGTAAGTCCGATGCCTGCTCCACACATTTCCATCATCTGATGCAACAATTCTTCCCGGTCAGCTGTTGCCGCAGCTTCTTTTAACTTCTTCATTTCATCCAGGAAATATCTTCCAAGTGCTGAATCCTCCGGCTGGTTAAAATAACCATTGTATAAAGAAGATGCTTTTCCATTCTGATAAATCCACTGCTCCAGTTCCATAAGCAGCTTTTCATCCGGAACAGAATATTTTATCTGATGTATCAGCTTATAAGGCTTTGCATCGGAAAAATCAACGGTAAGCATATCTCCTTTGATTGCTCCGTCCTTTATCTGAAATACAGCTTCCGGTAAAATCTGCATATCCATAAAATCTTCCTGTGTTTCCAGTACAATCTCATCTGCCGCATCTTCTGTTCCACCCGTTGCAACTGCAATCAGACGATTGCCCCATTTCAGATTCAACACACTTTTATGTACGGATAAAACATTGGTATAACATATTTTTCCTTTTAAATCCTGCGCCAGTTTTTCTTCTATCCATGCTGCTTTTAAATTTTTCATAGACGGCTCTTTTCTATCCTGTCTGCTACTGCACAGATAAGATGCTCATTGGCTGCTGTGCCAAATAAAGTTACTCCAAATGGAAGATTTTCCTCTGCAAATGCGGTTGGAACTGCGATGGCACACATATCAAGAAGATTGCAATGATTCGTATATTTTCCCATATCACTGTTGGTCTCAATCGGATTTTTTCTTACTTCTTCTCTGGAATAAGTTCCTGCGCATGTCGGGAATACCAATATGCTATTTTTCAAAAGAAGATTGCTTCTATGACGGTAGCCCGTTAATTTATGTAAGGTCTGATAGAGATATTCTGCAGTGTAATCCGGGCGGTTGCCACTTTCCAAAATCGTCTTTGTAACCGGGAATAAATCTTCTCCATGTTCCATTACAAAGCTGCCCAAATCTGACCAGCGTTCTGCCACACACGGACCACCGTATAAAAGCAGTGCCGCTTCCTGATAGAAGGAAGTATCTACATATTCTACCGGCACACCACACTGTTCAATTAATGCGATGGATTCCTTCCAGGCTGCCTCATACTGTCTGGCAAATGGTCCATAAAAATCAATTGGCTGCTTTGGAATATAAATAACTTCCGGAAGCTTACTTTCTTTTCGTATTACTTCTTTGGACCACTGGTCTGCTTCATCAAATCCCCTCACAATGCGGTCTGTTTCCAAGGCATCCTCTAAGTTATTTGCAAATACGGTAACACAGTCGAGGCTTGCACATGCCGGAACAACTCCACGAAGCGGCCATGCACCTACAGTCGGCTTAAAACCTACCAGATTATTTAACGCTGCCGGAACTCTTCCGGAACCTGCCGTATCTGTTCCAAGTGCCAGTGCTGCCAGACCTTTGGCTACCGCTACTGCACTTCCTGCACTGGAACCTCCGCTGATCAGTTCCTCCCGCATGGAATTGTGGACTTCACCATACGGTGAACGAGTTCCCACCAGACCCGTTGCAAACTGGTCTAAATTTGTCTTTCCGATTGGGATTGCTCCTGCCTTAATCAGGCGCTCCGGAACCGTTGCACTTTCCTTTGGTTCATATCCATATGCCGGACAGGCAGCTGTTGTTGGATAGCCCTTTAAATCAATGTTGTCCTTGATTGCAAACGGAATACCCCAGAGTGGTTTTTCATCAAAATCCATTTCTCCAAGATTGGAAAGGTATTGTTCAAAATCCATATTCTCCGGTTCCACAATAAAGATATTCATTTCCTTTAATTCTTTTGCTCTGGTTACAATTTCTTCCACCACTTCTCTTGGTGTTACGGTTCCTTTTTTATAATTTTCCCGTAACCATTCTATTGTCAGTTTTTCCGGTATCATATCTGCACCTCCATTTTTTCTTATTGTTCATACAAACCTATAGAACCTGCCACCGGCAGCTTCTTTCGGCTGCCTGGCAACTACGAGAAACACGCTTTGCAATTTCCTCGCGTATACTAGAAAAGGCAGCAGGCTGTTTCCAGTCTGCGACCTCTTCGTCACTTGTTGATTCTATTATAACAAGTGGCAGTTTTATTTCTTTATGAACTTTTTACAATATTCCGAGAAATCCTTTGTATTTTATCTACAAATACATTTCATATAATAAAATAGCAAGCTGTATTTCAAATCTTACTTTTCCATCCTCGATATCCATATTTAAAATCTGGTGAATCCGTTCCAGGCGGTAACTGATTGTATTATAATGCGTAAACATCCTTTCCGCAGTAAGCTTCTTATTTCCCTGACAGCCAATGTAGGTCTTTAATGTTTCAAAGAGATTGCTTTCATGTTCCTTATCATATTGAATCAATGGTGTCAGATAGCGGTTCAGAAATTTATCCATTTTCTTATCCACCGGAATCTCATATAACAATGCATAAATTCCAATATCATCAAAATAATTTAATTCCTGATATTTGCCCCTTTTATCACAGATGCGGTAAATCTGCACTGCCTCTTTGTAGCTTTCCGACAAATCATAATTCTTGCTGCTCTCTCCGCCAATGCAAAGGGAAAGCCTGTTTTTTCCCAGAATATAGCTGCCTTCTTCTAATATCCGCTCGATACAGTTCTGATAATTTTCTTCTGAAACCACTGCTGCGATGGTATCATCCAAAGGCGTCAGATAAATATCTTCTGTCATCCGAAGGTTCTTCTGGAAACGGTTTATCATATAACGGACTTCCTGATTGTTCTGGGTTTCCATATGAAAAAGCAGCACCCGGTAATGTCTGCTGTCATCGATTTTAATTCCACAGACTTCCGCGCGGATTCTCAGATTACTGCTGTTTTCCATTTTGCCCATAATCCAATCCTGAATCACCTGTTCCACATAACGCATTTCTGTTCTGGTACGAATGGTTTCACTAATCAGCTCCAATCCAATCATATAAGTAATCTGATGAAGCAGGAACATATCTTCATTAGTAATTTCCTTATTTACCTCCAGCACCAGAAGCTCTGCTAACTGTTCGCTTTTATGCATGATTGCATGGGCATAGATACGGTATCTGGTTTCATCTGCATCCATGGTAAAAAAGCCCTGTCTGCCATCTGCCATATAATCAGACAGTCTGGTACTTAATCCAACTTTCTGCAGTTCATCCTCTTTGATGCCAAAGAGAAGATGTTCTTCATTTTCCTTAATTAATACAATGGGATTACTCAGCAAATCACTTAACTGCTCTAAGAATTTTGCAATTCCATCTCCCTGTACCAGCATTTCAGACAGCTGATTCACTCTATCCTGTAAAATGGTAAGGGCATGATATTCTGAAGATACAATCTCCGTCATCATCTCTTTTACCACCGATGAAAATACAACCTTTTCATCTAATTCAATCAATACCATCCGGCTCTTTTTTGCTGCATCAATTACAACCTTTGGTATTTTTTCAAAATATCTTTTTCTTTTGATACCGATGGCAGCTACACCTTTTGCCGCCAATTTTGGAATCACCTCTGCAAAGGAAGCCGGATCATCTTTGTAAGAATATCCGGATGTAATCAATAGTTCTCCCTTTTTTACCCAGTTGATAATATCTGGAACTTCCATAACATTAACACCAGTCACAAGGCGCTCCGTGAACTCATTGCCGGCTACGATTTCTGAGCCTTCTACGCTCCTTAGCCGGAGTACATCTCCCACACGCATGACCTCAACTCCTTTGTATGTATCACATAGCCATGAGCAAAACTCCG
>JAAOXG010000047.1 GCA_013036995.1 Lacrimispora defluvii | reverse complement strand
ACTGTTTTATTAAGCGCTTACTGTTCAGCTGCGGAAATACGGATAGTGTCAAGATTTTTTCGCAAATTGTATTTCAGCCGTTTGGTAGCCGGTAGTCAACCGGCTATGATGTCAGACTGATTCTGGAGATCCAATTCTTTCAGATGCTCCATATTCATATAGCGCTTTGTACCCCATTGGGTTCCTGCTACGTGTCGCAGTCTGGCACATACAAGCATTAAAGCACTTTGCCCATCAGGGAAAGCACCAATTGCCCGGGTTCTACGTTTAATTTCCCGGTTAAGACGTTCAATGGTATTGTTGGTGCGAATTCTAGTCCAGTGTTGGCTGGGAAACTCCATGTATGTTAGGGTTTCTTTTATTCCGTCTTCCAATTTTTTTGCCGCCGAAGTTAATTTCATCTCACGAAGTTTATCAGCTACTTGCTTTGCTTTTTCCTTTGCAGATGTTTTGCACTCTTGAGCATGGATAGCTTTTAGCAGCATAGAGACTTCCTTCATAATTACGTGGAGTTGCTGAGAA
>JAAOXG010000046.1 GCA_013036995.1 Lacrimispora defluvii | reverse complement strand
AAGGGTTACAATAATATAGGACAGAGAAAAAGTCACACGGTAAGACGAAAATCTCCTGCCATGTGGCTTTTTCTGTACCCTATATGAATTTTCCAGAAAGGAGGAAGCCAATGGAAACCAAGAAAATCAAGTACACAGCCCTCTATGAGCGATTGAGCCGTGACGATGAAATGCAGGGCGAATCCAACAGCATTACCAACCAGAAGAAATATCTGGAAGAGTATGCACGGTCACAGGGATTTAAGAATATCCGCCATTTCACGGACGATGGTTATAGTGGTGTTGACTTCAACCGCCCCGGATTTCAGTCTCTGATTGCCGCAGTCGAAGCAGGAGAAGTCGATATTGTCTGCGTAAAGGATATGTCAAGGTTTGGGCGTAACTATCTGAAAGTCGGCTTTTATACGGAAATCATGTTTCCCGAAAAAGGTGTCCGATTTATCGCCATCAACAACGGCGTGGATAGTGCCAATCCAAGCGAAAATGACTTCACTCCGTTTTTGAACATTATGAACGAGTGGTACGCAAAGGACACAAGCAACAAAATCCGTGCTATCTTCCGTTCAAGGATGCAGGACGGAAAACGATGCAGCGGTGCTATCCCTTATGGCTATAAGCGTGACCCGGAGGACAAGAACCATCTGCTGATTGACGAGGAAGCCGCAAAGGTAGTCCGCAGGATATTCCAGATGATTATTGACGGCATGGGGACAAAGGCGATTGCAAATAGGCTGTCTGAGGAAAAAGTGCTTATACCGTCTGCCTATCTGGAACAATCCGAGCATGGAGAGAGCCGAAACCACAGCTACCATGACCCCTACCGTTGGAACTGTACCGCAGTTGCCTACATTCTTGAAAAGCAGGAATACATGGGGCATACCGTGTTGGGCAAGACCATCTGCGAGAACTTCAAGACCAAGAAGCGAAGAAAAGCCACACCCGATGAACTTATCATCTTCGAGAATACCCATGAAGCCATTGTCGATGAAGAAACATGGCATTTGGCACAGAAGCTCCGCAGGAAAACAAAGCGAACTCTGGCAAATGGGACTTACTCACACCGACTGTCTGGACTGGTTTACTGTTCGGATTGCGGAAAACGCCTTTCCTATGCAAGCCCCCACTCACAGCACAGAGCAGACGGAAAGACCTACGATGCAGACAGCAACTTCCGCTGTCCGACCTACAAATCCATGTACGGCGAGTGTACGATGCACTTTATCAAGGCATCCACTCTGGACAGTCTGGTGGATGAAGCTATCCGCAAGGTAGCCGCCTATGTGCTGAAAGATGAACAGGCATTTTTACAGCAAGTCAAAGAGCTTACAAGTGCCAGTCAAGCAGTTGTGCAGACCGACAGCAAAAAGGAGCTTGTGACCGCAAAAAAGCGTATTGCAGAACTGGATAATTTCATCAAAAAACTCTATGAGGGCAACGCATCCGGCAAGATACCCGACAGGCAGTTTGAAAAGCTCATGGCTCAGTATGACACCGAGCAACAGGAGCTTGAAGCAAGGGTCGCTGAAATCGAAGCGAAGATCAGCGAACTCCGGCAGGAGGAAGAAAGCGGAGAAATGTTTGTCCGACTGGTAAAGAGATACCGCAACTTTACGGAAATCACACAGACCATGCTCAACGAGTTTATTGACAAAATCGTTATCTATGAAGCCACAGGCGGCAGAACGGTCAACCGCAGTCAGAGGATTGATATTTTCTTCAATTTTATCGGTCAGTTTGTGGTGGAGGATACCGAAGAAGAAAGTCTGTCAAGGCAGGAGGAAGAAAAGCGACTGGCAGAACTCAAAGAGCAGGAACGCAAAGACCGCAGGAATGAGACCGTCCGCAGATACAGACAGCGTAAAAAAGAGAAAAAAGCCGCAGAAGCGGAAGCCGAGAAAACGGCAGAAAGGAATATCGCATGAAAGAATTGAAGCCCCGAATCCATGAAAACGGTATCGACTACATCCTTGTAGGCGATTACTATGTGCCGGACTTGAAGCTGCCGGAGGAACACCGCCCCATCGGTAAATGGGGAAATCTCCACAGGGCATATCTGAAACAGTATCGCCCTGCCGAGTATTCCACCCTTGTTCTCTCCTGCAAGCTGCATACCTACCTTGCTGATCTGAATGAACAGGCAACGGCAAGATGTGACTGCATCATCGAGCAGATGAAGAAAGCGGAGAATGTGACCGAAGCTCTGAAAGCTATCGACCAGATGTTATGGGTGCAAGCCATGAACTCCATCCGCAACCGAGCCGAGGAAATTATCAAGCACGAAATGATCTACTGCTGAGAAAGGAGCGTGAAGCTATGATTTTAGATGCTATCTTTGATGGGCAGATTTATCCGTCAGAAACTGTTGTTCCGAAATGCAAAGCATTTTGGGAAGCCAACGAAGCCGCAACAAACATTATGAGCTACTTTGAACAGAAGTTAAGCAAAGAGGACTATGAGAAGCTGGAAAGGCTCAATGACCGTCTGGCAGACAGCCAGAACATTCAGAAGAAAGAGCAATTCAAGTATGGTTTTGCTATGGGCGTTCTGCTGATGAAAGAAGTCTATGAGCATCCAGAGTTTAAGCCGAAAGAATAAGCTGAATTTCATAAGTCCAGCACAACAATTTCATATCGTAAACAAAGCGACAGGCATTTCCTTGTGAAGTCTCTGTCGCTTTTATTTTTACCAACATTCAAGGAGGAAAACACTATGAAAATGAACCTTAACGAAATGGAAGCCCTGTACGCCTTTGGTTGCCCTAACCGCAAAGCGACTATCGAGCGTTTGCGTTTGGTAGCTGCCATTGCTCCCGATCCTGCGGCGAAGAAGCTGTTTTATATGCTCTCTGTCAAGCTGAGTGCCGAGGGTGCGGACAGATGGTATCGCTGCTTCTACCACAATCTGCGTGTGCGAATGGATGAATACTATCACGACAAGGCAGTTATGGAGCGTGTGCTGAATGACCGCAGGGAGGGCTGTTATGACGAAGCTGACGAAGTATGAAAAGGAAACAATCGTCCTATTCAACGAGGGCGAGGACACAGCACACATCCAGACCTACAACGCCGGACTGAGGAACAGACTGGCATCGTTCTCCAAGAAGTACCCCGACCTCTGCCGACTGGAAAAGACCTACGAGCAAGGCGGCGTGTCCTATGTTCTGGATAAGTCCCGACTGTCCATCCGTCTGCAACCACCGTACAGCGAGGAACGCAGACGAAAAGCAAGCGAGAACGCCAAGCAAAACGGTTTCGCCAGTCAGACGGAATAATGTAGCGTTTAGGGTTGATATGCGGTCAAAATGTCGGGTCTGTATCCGATGTTTTGACCGCATCTACATAAGGGAATACAAAGTATCGAGTGTGACTGTTTTGTGAAAAAATGCGTAACGCTCTCTGAATTTTTTCTCAAACCTATTGCTTTTATTCGCCCCGTGGAATATAATAAAGAATGTATTACTATGTTTTGAGGTGAGAGAATGGAGTTTATGACAGCAAGCCAAGCAGCTAAACTGTGGAACATTTCGCAAAGACGAGTTCAAGTTCTTTGCTCTGAGGGGCGTATTCCCGGTGTTTTCAAGCTCGGTGATGCTTGGGCAATTCCCGCCAACTCTTCAAAGCCATGTGATTCACGATTAAAGCAAACGAAAAAGGAGCAACCAGAGAATGAATGTAATTGATTTGTTCTGCGGCTGTGGAGGATTTTCCAAAGGCTTTGAGCAAGCTGGCTTTGATGTTCGCCTCGGAATTGACATCTGGCAAGATGCCGTAACAACATACAAGGCTAATTTCCCCCACGCTGCAACGATTGTTGGAGATATATCTACATTGAGTGGCGATGATTTGTTAGCTGCCGCCGGAATGTCTGCAAATGAAGTTGATGTTATCATCGGTGGTCCCCCATGCCAGGGCTTCTCTCTGTCTGGTAAACGAATGTTGGACGATCCGAGAAACATCTTGTATAAATCTTTTGTCCGAATGGTTGAAACCATTCAGCCGAAAGCATTTGTTATGGAAAATGTTCCGGGTTTAGTTAGACTATTCAATGGACAGGTAAAGGAACAGGTCATTGAAGATTTTACCAACATCGGATATAAAGTTGAAATGCGACAGTTGACCGCAAGTGACTTCGGAGTGCCACAGGCAAGAACAAGAGTGTTTTTTGTTGGTATCAACAAAGACAAAATCAAAAATCCTACTTATAGCTTTCCGACTGAAACCCACGGAGCTAATAAAAAGCCCTATGTCACTTGCAAAGATGCTTTGTCTGACTTGGATTTCATCGGAGACACTCGATTGCTTGCTGATGAAGCCGAGTATGAACTGCCGGCAACAAGTGAGTATCAGCAGTTTATGAGAAAGAAATCTGATAAACTCTTAAACCATGTTACTACTATTCATACCGAAAAAACCAGAAGCATTATTGCGATGGTTCCCGATGGTGGAAACTATAAAGACCTGCCACAAGAATTGTGGTCAACCCGAAAGGTAAATATTGCATGGACTCGTATGGATAGCAAGAAACCCTGCTTCACTATTGATACGGGGCATAACCATCATTTTCACTATCAAGCTAATCGTGTACCGACTGTCCGTGAATCGGCTCGTATTCAGTCGTTCCCAGATGACTTTAGATTTATCGGCATCAAGACAAGCCAGTTAAAGCAAGTTGGAAACGCAGTCCCTCCGCTTCTGGCTCAGGCAGTTGCTGAAAGTATCATTACCGCATTGGAGGTGCAGAAAGATGTATGACCATACTCGACAATATCGTTGCACCATAATCCGAGGAAAATCACAGAAAGAGATGGATGATTTTCTTCCTGCATACGCAAAGGTTATCAATGAAATCTGCCCTTGTGATGCTTCGGATTTTGAAACCCTTTTTAATAACGCTTTTATGCGTTATCTTCCCGAATCTGAGCGTGTCAAGAAAACACTCGATAACCATAGAACAGAAATCTCTGGCAAGTTATTCGGTATGTATTTCTTCTCCGAGGACGGAAAGGTCTATGAATCGGAAAGAACGCAAAAATTCCTTGAGGACAATGACCAGCCAGCTTTTTTTAAGGATATTTGCTATAAGATGCAGTTCCCTAATGGTTCACAAAAGACAAGTCCAACCGTAATGGAACGAGTTGCAGACGGAATATGTGTCCGTCCTAATGCGTTTCTTTTGAAGTTGTTGTTGATTGCTCGTACAGCAAAAGTTGATATAACCAAAAGAGAGGTCGGCTACTATGTTCTGAACTCTCTGGATGTCTTACAAGGAAAAGCAAACCCTTACGAGGTTTTAGAAGCCATCACACAGGATCAGAAAGCCGGTATCGAAAGAACTATCTATGTTCCGGGCAAGAAAAGTTCTTATAATTGGCAACATATAAATGAACAGATGAATTATCTGGAACTTGCAAATCTGATTCGTTTTACAGACGATAAGCGAGTTGTTCTCAATCCGAACGAAATGCCTACTATCGAACTGTTTGCTGCCGATTGGGACAAGAAGCCCGAATTTGATGTTTATAGTTATGATTTGACAACAATCGAAAACCGAAAACTGTTCCAGTATGCGTGGGATGCTTACTTTGCACGAATATCTCCTTGCGCAAGTCAGTTTGCTACATCTGCCGCTTCTTTGGTTGTTGATGTGAAAGAACCCGACAAGCCTACTGCTACTCCGGCTCAAACAACTAACCTTACTGAGTTTGGTGACGAGGGCGAACAAATCGTATATGAATATGAGAAGAAGCGTGTGGCATCTTTCAATCAGAGATTGGCAAATAAAGTTCTGTCTCTTGGAAAAACAAGAGGTTTGGGTTACGATATTCAATCTGTCATTGCCGAACCGGGCGATATGGCAGAGTTTGTAAAATATATTGAAGTTAAGTCCACTAAGAGACTGACTTGCCCCGATATTAACGATGACCTCTGGATTGATACTCTGAACATCACTCGAAATGAATGGGTTGCGGCCAAATA
>JAAOXG010000045.1 GCA_013036995.1 Lacrimispora defluvii | reverse complement strand
ACTATATTGACATAAATCCACATATCGGCAGGAGGTAATGCCATATGCAAGTGAAGCAAATCACAGAACTCTCAAATTCTCAATTTGCTGCCAAGCGGAAGCCCGTAACAGAAGAGAGGCTCCAGAACGAGTATGATTATTATCGCTCACTGATGCTGCTTCAAAAAATGCTGAATGTAGGACTGATTACACAAGAGGAGTTCGTGAAAATCGACCTCCGTAACCGTCAATCTTTCTCACCTTTTGGAGCCGAGTTAATGCCCTGAAACGCTTGATAATACAGGTGTTCAGAGGTAATATGTCACATACCTGGGAGGTGAAAAATTGAGAAAGGTTAGAAAAATTGAGCCAAGCGCAAAATTAGTTAAGCCTAAGCTACGGGTTGCTGCTTATGCTCGCGTTTCAACCGATAACGATGAACAGTTAATCAGCTTGGAGGCCCAAAAAACTCACTATGAATCCATTATTAAGTCAAATCCAGATTGGGAGTTTGCCGGAATATACTTTGACGAAGGTATCACAGGTACAAAAAAAGAAAATCGCTCTGAACTTCTACGATTAATTGAAGATTGCGAGAACGGTAGAATTGACTTTATTGTAACCAAGTCTATAAGCCGATTTGCTCGCAATACGATAGACTGCCTGGAACTTATTCGTAAGCTGTCAGACCTTGGCGTGTTCCTATATTTTGAAAAGGAAAATATCAATACCCAATCAATGGACGGAGAACTGATGCTGACCATTTTAAGCAGTATAGCAGAGAACGAATCGATTTCTATATCACAAAATAATAAGTGGTCAATCCAGCGTCGTTTCCGAAATGGTACATTTAAGCTTTCATCGCCGCCATACGGATATGATTATAAAGATGGTGTACTGACAGTAAATGAAGAACAGGCTGCTGTCGTAAGGCGAATATTTTCTGAAGCCTTATCCGGCAAAGGAGCACAGAAAATTGCTGATGACTTGAATGCTGACGGTATAACACCTAAAAAGGCTGCCTTATGGAATGCATCTACTATCCTCGGCATGCTATCAAACGAAAAATATACCGGTGATGTCGTCTTACAAAAGACATACACGGATGACCATTTCAAACGTCATCGTAACAACGGAGAAAAAGACCAGATCATGATCCGTAGGAACCATGAAGCAATTATCAGCCATGAAGAATTTGATGCTGTAAATGAATTGCTAAGGCAGCGCGGCGACGAGAAAGGCATAGAAAAAGGAAACGGTAAGTACCAAAAGAGATATCCTTTTTCCGGCAAAATCATATGCTCAGAGTGCGGAAGTCACTTCAAACGCAGGATTCATTCCTATGGTGGAAGTCAATATATTGCTTGGTGCTGTTCAAAGCACATCCATGATATTGCAAAGTGCTCAATGCGTTTTATTCGCGAGGATGATATTCATAAGGCATTTATTACGATGATCAACAAGCTTATCTTCGGACACAAGTTTATCCTAAAGCCATTATTAAAGAGCTTGCGATCTTTGAATTATTCAGCAAACCTGACCGAAATACTGGAGCTTGAGCAAAAGTTGGAGGAAAACATGGAGCGAAGCCGGGTATTGACAAACCTACTAACCAAGGGGTACCTTTCCTCCTCCTTGTTCAGCGAACAAAGCAATAAACTGCGAGCAGAAGCAGCTATGTTAAAGGAGAAGAAAAAATTGCTTTCCCGCAGTTTGAATAGTGGTATGACCGCTGTATCTGAAGTTGAGCAGCTCCTTAAGTGGGTTTCTAAAGCAGATATGATTAATAGCTTTGATGAAGCCATATTCAGCCAGTATGTCGAGAGCATAATAGTTTATTCGCAGGAAGAACTAGGATTTAAGCTAAAATGTGGGCTTACTTTAAAAGAAAGGTTGGTGAGATAAATGGCTCATACGCCCTATGGCTATATCATCAAAAATGGAATAGCAGTCATAGATGATAAGTCGGCAAATCAGGTAAAAGAACTATTTCATGCTTATATATCAGGTCTCTCATTAGTGGATGCTGCTCGACGAGCGGGCATAGAGCGCTGTCATTCTTCAATCGCAAAAATGCTGACTTGCAAGCGATACCTAGGGGATGCCTTTTATCCACCGATAATTGACGAGGATACCTTCAAACAGGCTGAAGCCGAGAAAATAAAAAGAGCCCGGATGCTTGGACGAATTCGAGAGCAGACAGAGCCAAAAAAGACATTTGTGAGGATGCGTTTTACGGCGCCGTCCCCTGAAACACTTTATGAAGATCCTTTTACCCAGGCTGAATATGCCTACAGTTTGATAGAAAGCGAGGTGATAGCTGATGGGGAATCTTAAGAATATAACCGTCATACCAGCTCGTACTCGCATTGGGAACACAGTAAAAGCAGAGGATAGACCTAAACTACGGGTTGCAGCTTATTGTCGTGTTTCTACTGACAGCGATGAACAGGCCACGAGTTATGAAGCCCAGGTTGAGCATTATACGAACTACATTAAAGGTAACTCTGAATGGGAGCTTGCAGGTATTTATGCCGATGACGGGATAACAGGAACCAATACTAAAAAGCGCGATGAATTTAACCGAATGATCGAGGACTGTATGGAAGGCAAAATTGACATGGTCATTACCAAGTCCATCAGCCGGTTTGCCCGAAATACTCTGGACTGTCTGAAGTATATCCGACAGCTAAAGGATAAGAACATCCCGGTATTCTTTGAAAAGGAGAACATAAACTCCATGGACTCAAAGGGTGAGATCATGTTGACCATTATGGCTTCCCTCGCCCAGCAGGAAAGTCAATCTCTGAGCCAGAATGTAAAGCTCGGTTTCCAATTTAGGTACCAGCAAGGTGAAGTACAGGTAAATCATAATCGTTTCTTGGGATATACCAAAGACGAGAATAAGCGGCTTGTTATTGTCCCGGAAGAAGCAGAGGTTGTTAAACGTATTTACCGGGAATACCTTGAGGGAGCAAGTCTGTTGCAGATTGCGCGTGGCCTGGAAGCAGATGGCATCCTAACTGCCGCAAACAAACGAAAATGGCGCCCAGAGACATTAAAGAAAATATTACAAAACGAAAAGTATATCGGGGATGCTCTGCTTCAAAAGACTTATACCGTAGATTTCCTCTCAAAGAAGCGTGTTGTAAACAACGGAATTGTTCCTCAGTATTACGTTGAAAACAGCCATGAACCGATTATCCCGCGTGAAATTTTCATGCAGGTACAGGAGGAAATGGTGCGTAGGGCTAATTTGCAAACCGGAAAAAGCGGTAAAAGACGAGTCTATAGCAGCAAGTACGCATTGTCCAGTATTGTGTATTGCGGAGAGTGCGGGGATATTTACCGTCGGGTACATTGGAATAACAGAGGATATAAATCCATCGTCTGGCGGTGTGCTAGCCGCTTGGAGGAAAAAGGCTCTGATTGCTCCTCTCGGACTATAAATGAGGCTACCTTGCAAGGGGCTGTAGTAAAGGCAATCAATGAGGTGCTGGGCAATAAAGATACCTTCCTCACTGTTCTGCAGGAGAATATAGCTGCAGTTTTAAATGAGGATAACGACCAGACTATTCAAGAGATAGAAAACAGGCTAAATGAGCTGCAGCAAGAGCTTCTCCGACTGGTAAATGCAAAAGCAGACTATCAAAAAGTGGCGGATGAAATTTACCGTCTGCGCGAACTCAAGCAAAATATACTGACCGAGAATGCAGAGCGTGAAGGCAAGCGGGAGCGCATAAAGGAAATGATGGAGTTTTTACACGAACAGTCTGTTGAACTACAGGAATATGATGAACAGCTGGTCAGGCGACTTATTGAGAAAATAACAATATATGATGAGAAGATTACTATAGAGTTTAAATCAAGTGTTGAGATTGATTTTGAAATATAAAAAATATATGACCGCCGGTTGAGATTAATAACCCTAATTGGCGGTCTATCTTTATGTTTGCATGATGTAGTCATGTATAATATAATTGTTAGTATATGGATTGTGGCTAAAATTATAACAGCTATAATTGAGATAAAAGATGGGGTGGGGAAAATGTATTATTGGAGTAAAAATGCCAATAAGATTAATCTAGAAGAATTGCTCTGCATGAACAAAGTTAAGGAAATATATATAGGCACAGCTTTTTTATCAAGCGAAGGACTTCGTATTTTAAATGATATCATTAATAAGAATTCACTGAAGAAGGAAAATGTTCATGTATATATTTCAAATGAGTTTTCACAAGACAAGCCCCATGAATTATTAGCAGAACTATGCAAGATTGCCAAGGTGAAAATCTTCTTAAATCATACATTTCATTCAAAGGTCTACTTGCTAAAGGGAATAAAAAACAGAGTTATATTTGGCTCATCCAATTTTACAGAAGGAGGATTTTCTAAGAATATCGAGTTTGACAGTATTGAAGAAGTTGATGGCGAGAAGCTAAGTGAAATAGAACGATTTTTTAAATATTGTGACTTCCATTCAACGACGGTTACTGAGGACATAATTAAATACTATAGAGATAACCAAAAAGAAATTGAAGCCTTAAAGCAGGCTCAGAAACAACTTAGAAAAACACTAAAGGGATACATACATCAAGGTGATGCTATGGATCCTGATGATTATGAAATAGATAGCTATTATTTTACGTTTTCTGATTATGAAACTTTCTTTGATCGAAATGTCCAAAGGGATGATATGGATATCAGAGAGCGGAGAAAAATTGTACAAGATAAAATGTTAGCAATTCATAAAAACATATATCCCAGAATACAAAAACTCAATTTATATTGTCATTGGAATCCTAATCACATTACATCTCTTATTAATCCATGCGTATATAACAAAGGTAAAGTTGGCTGGCTTGGTATCCGCTACGGAAAATCAAAAAAAGAAGTGGACATAGTAAATCAATGGCTGGATGACAATGAAAAGGATGAAATAAAAGGGTTCCAGAAGCATGGGTGTTTACAATTTTGCATTGTTCCATCTGGCTTTGAGATAAATTTATTTCTGGCTGTAAGACATGATGCTATTGATAGGGCATATGTACAGGAGAAAATGCAACAGTTAAAGCCGAAGATTACGAATGAAATTTCTAAGTTGCAAGGATATGGCATGACATGGGAGATCTATAATGAAGTAACAGGTGAACACCATAGCTTTGATATAGATAATGAAAATCCAGAAAAATTTTGTGATTTCCTCAAGAAATATGATGTTGATGGGTGTGAATCGTTTTTAAGGTTATTTTATCCGGCTGATGACGAAGCTTTGCTAGATATTGAGTCAATCAGTGATGAGGTTGTAAAGTATATGTCAATTCTTAAACCTTTGTATGATGTAATGGTGTGGAGACCTTATAAGGAGATACGATAGAAAGGGGTATGTTACAATGAGTTACAATACAAGAGTTGGAGATCCAGTCGAAGAGTTGAAAAGCACGCGTTTATGGCAGCGCTTAAATAACATTAACTCAGAGAGAGCACTAAGGGCTTGTAATTTTGTTGAAAAAATTCATCCATACTTATCAAATATTCATAAACATTTTCCATTATATACAAGACATGATTGTCACCATAGTTATGAAGTAGTAGTCAGAATGGGTGAAATAATTATTGAAAATTTACTAAAAGATACTAAAGATTGCCTTTCTGATGATGAAATCTTTTGTTTGATAGTATCAGCATATGCTCATGATGTGGGTATGGTATTGTATGAAAATGAAGAAAAAAAGAATGAACTCTTTAAGGAAATGGGATTTCCATCTGATATTTCACCAGATGATGAGCGGCTTACTAGTTTTTTACGACATAATCATGCAGAAAGGGGAATTGAGTTTCTTAGAGATAATGAAGCAGGTAGTTTTGTACCAGAATATTTAAAAGGACTGATAGGGAATATTATGAAAGGGCATAATATGCATCCCTATGAATTATTTAAAGAGTTGCCTAGTACAGCGGCTATCGGTCGGACGGTTTCAAATCCTATTTCTCTGTCAATTGTATTATGCTGTGCGGATGCTTTAGAATTTAGTGATACGAGGGTTATTTTTTCGGCATATGAAGATGCAAAAGAAGAAATGATGAGGTAGCTCAAATATCCTTGCTTGAGATGATGAAGCATAGGTCAATTGGGTGTGGAATTTCAATTTCTAAAGAAGGGTTTATATATGCGACAGGAGAATTTCAAACAGCGAATGTTTTACATGCTACTCATAAAACGCTTGATCAAATAGAAGCGTGGTTAAAAGAATATATAAATTACGATAAAGGACAAAGTAGACCTTTGCTTAAACTGCATAATCCAATTATTATTAGAGAAAGCTTTACAACAAACAATTTTAAGTATCACCCTGTAGCTATAAAAATGGATGAGTTCCAAATACGTGAAATATTGACAAGCAAAAAGATGTGGGGGGGTTCCGACAGTCTACCGATAAAAGAACTTATTCAAAATTCATTGGATGCATGCAGATACAAACAGCATGTTAAACCTAACTCCGCTATATATAACCCTGAAATTAAGATTGTTATTAATAATAAACAAAAAAGCATAAGTGTTATTGACAATGGTATTGGCATGACTGAAGATGATGTAACGAATTATTTCTTGCAAGTCGGTAAGAGCAAAAGCAGGACGGTTAATTTTATAGAAAATCCAATAAATAAAGGGTTTTATAGTCTAGCAAGATATGGAATAGGATTTTGGTCTGTGTTTTCTATTGCTAAAAAGGCTATAATTAATACTAAGTACAATGATTTTTATAAAACAGAGAATGGCATATCTTTTGATGTAACAGTCAATCCTTTAATGTCGTATTTAGAATTGAAACCTTCTACTATTGTTGAAGGGACAAAGATTGAGTTGATTCTTAAAGATGAAATTGATACTTCAAAAATTGTAAGTGAATTAATCAATACAATCACTGTTGCAAGAATTCCATGTTCAATAGTAAATGAATCAGATCAAGTTTTATATAAGTTTCAAAGTAATTTACAGGCTATTACTTTAGATGATATGATGATGGAACAGAGTTTCCTAAAGGGCATAGGCAGGTTGATAGATTTTTAGAAGGGACATTTGTTGTATTTTCAAAACAATCTATCTATAATCACATATCGGGAACTTATGATGCTAGACATAATAAAATGAGTAGTGTAGAATTTCGGCAGTATATCGGAACTATGCGCCATTTTTATTTTAAGCTGAAAGATTTTCAGGAATTTTTAAACATATATCAGAAGAATCCATTTAGTATTGAAGACGAAAATGCAGAAGCAGAAACTAATAAAAGAATCGATGAAAGTTGTAAGTTTGACAATTTTATTGAAGAAAATTGGAGTGGGTGGTGTTTTAAGAATATTTGTGATAAAAACAATTATAATAATGATGGTAAGTTGGAATTTGCTATTATGTTTCATATAAATGGAGGAGTTTTTGGATCAAGAAAATATGTAGCGGAAACAGGATATATTTTTGAAGAAGACGTTATTCCATATCCAGTTAGTAAGGAAGGTAAATATATATTTTCGGATTTTAACGGAGCAGTAAATGCTGTGATTGAAATTGAAGAGAGTATTCAAAAGATATGTAATGATGCTGGGATGATATGGCAAGAAATGGGAATCTATTTCACCATAAAATTGTTTCGGATTAAACCTCCTTCGCATCTATTTACTGAAGAAGAAATAAAATCGGTACTAAGAGCTGGAAATGATTTTAGAAGTAATAAATTGGTTATTGATGAGGAAGGATACGCTCAATTAATAGATAGCGATTTATATTATGAACGTTATCGATATCCAGTTTCACAAGAGAGTTATGATGCCCGACATAATTATGTTGGACAATATGCTAATTTGGATGATGTAAATGAAATATATTTAGCTATGCTTGAAGGGTGGTTGTATCACTTACGCACAAAACAAAGGTATGACATAGACTATTATGATCAAAACGCGGAAGCAGAAAAAATAATAGAAGAAATAGAGAAATATTATTAGAAACGTAACAACAATGATGAAAATTATACTTTATTTTATGTTTATAGTTATTAATAAACTTGAAAAAAAGAGGCTAAGTTTTTAGGTTAACTAGAAGACCTACAGACTTAGCCTCTTTTTTTATACCTAAAATCAGAAAGGATGAGAGACGATGTCAAAATTTTTTATGTATGGTACAGATCTTCATGAGCTGGAACAATTGATGATGCTTGTACCAAATTTTATGCCAAGAAGAAGTGGGGTGATTGTTGTGAAGACAGTAGAAGATAAGAAAGAACCATTGAGGTGTCAGGATTGTGATTATCCAATTAGTGAATGCTGTAATGAAGCATCTTGCATTTATTTATCAGAAAGGTTGGCAGCAGGGTTGATTACTTATGCCGAGATTTTAGAAAACCATTTTAAAGATTGTGGATCGACTCGTTTGAAAAGAAGACTTGATTTCCTTGCCCGTAACTTTGATGGAGAGATATTCTTGAATCCCATTCATCGATCCAGATTTTATACAGTCTGTCGGATACAAGACATACCTATCGAAGATAGAAATCTTTCGTACCTGGCAACATTATTCTTATTGACTGCTGATAATAAATTATGGTGTGCTGCAAAAGAACATATTTATGTGGACAGCTTTGATTTTAAAAAGATGCACCTGAATGGAATTAACACGGATGGGTATGCAATCTTCCAAACGGCCAGAACGATTAATATGGGTAGAGAGTTTATTAAACGGGATGAAATTGCTGACAAGACTTTGATTACTGAGCAAACATTCAAAGTAATTATTAATTCCATGCTACTTTCAAAATACGGAACAGCTATGTTTCAGACAAAATGCTGACAAGGGTACTTTTCTATTGAGAAATCTTAATAGTGAAAGCTAACTCTTTTTTATGCAATGAAAAGATAATGGAGGAGCGAAACATGTACATAACGATTAAAAATCCAAGCATTACGGATAACCGGATGGTGGAATTCTGGTTTCCCTGTGAAGAAGAAAAACTCAGCAAGGTATGCAGTGATGTTGGCATCAGGCTATCGAAAGGAATGAATTGTTTTGTTACTGATTCGGATGACACGGATTTCAACAGTGTTATCAAAGATCATTATTGCAACGTGGATGAATTAAACTTTCTCATAAAACGGTTGGACAGCCTTGAAGCAAGAGAAAAACTGACATTCTATGCTTCGGCAATCGCAACAGGCGCTGATACAATGGAGGATTTTATTAACTTAACGTATAACACACACTGCTATAGTGTCATCAGTGATTTTAGCAATCTGAATGAGGTTGGCAAGTATGTTTATCTAAATGAAGCTGGAGGGGCATCCGTCAAGGAATTAGAGGATATGGATGGTAAGGCAGTAGTAGAGGATTTAATAAAGTTCAGTCCAATAAAAGCAATAACCTCATATGGTGTCGTGTATCAAAACAGAAATGAACTGGAAATTGTGTATGACGGAAAGCATTTTCCTTGTTATCATTGGCAGAATGAAATTGCCACACTGGAATTAGAAGTGAAAGGTGAAAGAGAATTTTTGTATCTTCCGTGTTCAGAGTCTGCGATGGAAAAGGCGTTGATGAGATTAGAGGCAGAGCATTTGTTAGAATGTCATGTGGCTTTGGAAAGTGATTGCTTCCCTGATCGGATGCTCAAACTGATTGAAAAAGAGAATCCACTTAGTGCTAGAATTGATGCCTTAAATGATTTTGCTTTGCATTTTAAGAAAATGAGAAGCAGGGACGGAGATTATTTTGAGAAGCTGTTGGAATATGTTGGACCAAGAAATTTGGAAGAACTGAAAGTTATGCTGGATAGCATGTATGAATTTGAAATGTTTGACGGCATCAGAAATGCAGAACAATATGGCAGATACATGATCTGCGATTCTGGGCATTTTGAATATGATCCGAATCTGGAAGACTATATTGATTTTAAAAGATATGGTCAGCAGAAAATAAAGAACGAATGCGGTGCATTTACAAAAAGGGGATACATCACCTATTACGGTTGTAACCGGGAATTACAGAACCTATTATTCGAAAATCTTGGAATGGTTGTAGAAAGCCGCAAGCAGCCGCTGCAGTTAAAACTCTATATGCCGCTAAAAGCAATCACTTATGATGTAGAAAATAAGTATGGATATATGGAAAAGTCAGAACAGGAAGAAGAACTATCTGCCGATGAATTGCTTTCATATGAAAATGAAATACTGGATGCCATTGCGAAAAGTAAAATTCCAGAAGAAGAAAAAAGAGGACTGATGAAATATTATGATGCCTGTGATAGTGTCAATGCCAAAGTTGCTAAGTATGAATTTACAGTAGAAGAAGTAAAGGGAGAGCTGATGGGTGTGGCGGTGCTAACTTTAAATGACGCTCTGATGGATAAGGAATTAGAATTAATGAAGGCCGAGGTTAATGGGCAGGCATCGGACGGCTGGGCTGAAGGATTCGAACAGCGGGAGATTTGGGTGGATGATAAAGGTATCTACGTCAGCTTTTGGAACAGCAGAGACTGGTTTCTAAAAACAGCGAAAGAGATGGGAATGACAGAGCAAACTCAGTCCATGGGAGGTATCAGTATATGAAAGGGTTTTTATCTCAAAAGGAAATTGAAAGAATCAAAGAAGAATATCCGGCAGGAACCAGAATTGAATTAATCCGTATGGATGATCCATATGCACCGCTTGAATCAGGTATGATGGGAACAGTGGAAAGAGTTGATGATATTGGTACCTTACATATGAAATGGGATAATGGCAGAACACTTGGTGTTGTCCCAGGTGAGGATAGTTTCAAAGTGATTTCAAAACCATCTGTAGAAAGTCTTGTGAAGGGGACAGAACAAGCCATGGGAGGGATGAGCATGTAAAAGAGGATTAGGTAAGGTAATAAAGGTACAAATGAAAAACAAACTGAGCAAAATCGGAGTGCAGTTAATTAGCTGTACTTTTTTTGTGCCCAGAATCAGATGAGGCCGGTTGATTTGCTGCAATGCGCAGTGAAACAACCGGCCTTTTTTGTTGTCAAAAGTTCTTCCACCAGACAAAGGAGGCGATAGGAGGTGGATCATGAAAACATAAATGAAAAATTCTTGGCTTATTTAAAACGAAATCACACAGGAGAGGATAAGGCATTACAGAGCAAGTGCTTGGAAACCAGATTTCATCTGAGCAACAGAAAAATCCGTGATATCGTAAATGCTCTTCGATGCGAGGGTCATCCAATCTGCAGTTATGACGGCGGATATTTTTATGCTGCGAATGAAAAGGAAGTCAAGCAAAGTATCCGACAGTTAAACAGCAGAATCCGTAAAATTGCGGAGGCAAAGAATGGACTGGTAAAGGCCTTATCCCTTTATCCTGATTCAAGCAGTCAGATGCAGCTTGAAATATGGATTGTGTGTGAAAAGGAGGGATAAAATATTAATAGTTTTATGAGCTGGATTGGCGGAAAAAAATCCATGAGGGAATTAATCGTTTCTCTCTTTCCGCTCTATTACGAAAGGTATATTGAAGTGTTCGGCGGAGGGGGATGGGTTTTGTTTCATAAACCGCCGGGGAATGACTTCGAAGTCTACAATGACTTCAACAGTCTGCTTGTCAATTTATACCGCTGTGTCAGAGACAGTTATGAAGAATTGCAAAGGGAACTGATGTATGTTTTAAATTCCAGAGCGGATTTTGACAGAACCAAAGAAATCCTTGATAACGAAACTGAGACAGATGATGTCAAACGTGCCGCTTATTTTTATCAGCTGATCAGGTACAGTTATGCATCCGGTCTGACAAGCTTCGGGAGTCAGCCGCACGATATCAGAAGTAATTTCCCTGTAATTGAGCAGGCACACCGAAGACTGGCAAAGGTTGTAATTGAGAATAAGGATTTTGAAAAACTGATCAGGCAGTATGACCGCCAGGTTAGTTTTTTTTATCTGGATCCGCCCTACTTCGATACAGAAAAATATTATAAAAATGTCGGGGAAGAGGGATTCCAGAAGGAAGACCATATAAGACTCCGGGACGCTTTGCTTGGCATCGAAGGTAAATTCCTGCTTTCTTATAATGACTGCGAATTTATCAGGGGTCTTTATGATGCACCGGGCATTGTGATTGAAAGCTACAGCCGGATCAATAACATCAAGCAAAGATATGATAATGGTGCACAGTTCCCGGAAATTCTGATTGCCAATTATGATTTGCATGAACGAGAGCAGAATGCTCCTTCGCAAATGAATTTATTTGATTTTGAAAATGGATTATCAAAGGAGGATGGCACTTCGTTTCAATCCCGATATTGCAGTGGTTGGAGAAATGAGAGGAGCAGAAGCCAATGCCGCACAGGAGGCAGCAAGAACCGGGATTGCGGTTCTAACTACCATACATGCCAATTCCTGTGAGGCAACTTACCGGAGAATGGTTTCTTTGTGTAAACGCGCTGTGGATATGTCCGATGAAACTCTGATGGGATATGTAACGGAGGCTTATCCGATTATTGTGTTCTGTAAGCAGCTAGAAAATAAGCAAAGAAGGATGATGGAAATCATGGAATGTGAGATTCTTGCGGATGGAACAAGGAATTATCGGACATTGTTTCAATACATCATCACAGAAAACCGGATGGATGAGAAGGGTAAGTTTTATATTGAGGGATATCACGAGCAGAAGTGCAGTATTTCAGAGAGCCTTTCCAAACGGTTATTAGAAAATGGAATGCCGGTTGAAATGATCAAAAATATGAAGAGAAGGGAGGAAACCATGAAATGAATGTAGTTTTGTTAATTGCCTGTGTTGGGATGATAACCGGTTTTTTTATACTCTTTTCCCTGACACCGATGGAATTTACTGATAGTTTTTTTCGGAGTTTCATGAGTAAACCCCGCAGTATCAAGGATGAAATCAATGAAGCAACAAAGCGTAAGAAGCTGTCTTTTTTCAGGCGTGAAGTGTCAGAAGTGCAGTCGATACTTAAAATAACAGGTCGTGAGCAGATGTTTCCAATGATCTGTGCCGTGTCCCTGCTTTTGTTTACAATTGGAGGCGGAATTGCTATACTGCTTGGAAATTTCTTTCTGGTTCCAGTGCTTGCAGTGGGTTTCTTGTTTCTGCCTTTCTGGTACGTAAGGCTTACTCAGACCCATTTTAAGAAAGACATTGCGGCAGAACTTGAGACAGCACTATCCATTATTACGACAGCATATCTAAGAAACGAAGACATCCTAACTGCGGTGGAGGAAAATATGGATTACTTAAATCCTCCGGTTCTGTCTGTATTCAAAGGATTTGTCTGCCGGATTAAGCTGATAAATCCAGATATTACGGCAGGTTTGCAGGATATGAGGGAGCAGATTGATAACACTGTGTTTCGTGAATGGTGTGATGCCATGATTTCCTGTCAGCTTGACAGAAATCTTAAAACCACCCTGACTCCCATCGTATCAAAACTTTCCGATATGCGTGTGGTAAATGGAGAACTGGAAAATATGGTGTTTGAACCAAGAAAAGAATTTATCACTATGCAGATCCTAGTGATTGGGAATATACCACTCTTATATTTCCTGAATAAGGACTGGTACCATACCCTGATGCATACACCGCTTGGGCAGATTATCCTTGCCATCTGTTTTGCAGCAGTATTCATTTCAGCAGCATTTGTAATCAGGCTCACGCAGCCCATCGAGTACAGGAGGTAGGTGGTATGACTATATTAATATTACTCTTCGGAATACTGTTTGCCGCTGGATTATATTTTATACTTTCCGATGCTTTGAAATTACCAAGCCTTGCAACCGGGAAAGCAATGCTGTCAGCAACCAAGCAAAGGAAAGAGAAAGCGAAAAGTATGGACGCCTTCCTCAATGGCTGGGCGGTTAAACTCGCAAAATATATCCCGATGGATGAGTATAAAAAAAGCAGGATGCAAAACACGTTGCATGCTGCCGGAATCAGTCAGACCCCGGAAGAATTTATGGCATTTGCATTGGTAAAGTCATTGCTGGTAGCTCTTGGTGTGGTTCCCTGTCTTCTGGTTTTGCCTTTGCTGGCACCGGTTCTGCTAATCCTTGCTATTATGATATATTTTAAGGAAATCAAGAAAGCAGATGAAAAGCTTGCTGCAAAACGGGAAAAGATAGAATTGGAACTGCCGAGGTTTGTAGCAACCATTACACAGGAGCTGAAAGCAAGCAGGGATGTACTTGGGATTTTGGAGAATTTTAAGAAGAATGCCGGAGAAGATTTTGCAAATGAACTGGATATTTTAACAGCAGATATGCGCTCGAGCAGTTACGAGGCAGCACTGACCAGATTTGAAGCAAGGATCAATTCACCGATGCTCTCTGATATCACAAGGGGACTGATTGGTGTTCTTCGCGGGGACGACGGAGCAATGTATTTTCAAATGCTTGCACACGACATGAAGCAGCTGGAACTTCAGAGATTAAAAGCAAGGGCAATGAAGATACCGCCAAAAATCAGAGTATTCAGCTTCATCATGCTGATGTGTTTCCTTATGACTTACATAGCGATCATTGTGTATGAGATTCTTCGTTCCCTCGACGGAATGTTTTAGGAGGCGATGAAATGAGACACCTAGTAAAGAATAACCGTGGTGAGGGATATATTGATGTGGTTGTACTGGTACTTTGTGCGATGCTGGTGATTGCTCTTGCAGTAAAAGTATTTCCAGTATTTATTGTTAAGCAACAGGTTGATACCTTTGCCATCGAGCTGGTAAGAGAAGCAGAAATAGCAGGAAGAGTTGGAACAGAAACGAACAGAAGAGAACTGCTTTTAAGAGAAAAAACAGGGATAACACCAACAGTCAGCTGGTCAAAGACCGGTCAAGTTCAGCTGAATGAAGAAATAACAGTAACGGTGACATATCCGGTTAATATTGGACTATTTGGTGGATTTGGATCCTTCCCGTTTACCCTTAGAGCGGATGCATCAGGGAAGGGGGAAGTCTATTGGAAGTAAAAAAGGTGCGTATGATACTAATCAGTAATAAAGGAAGCGGGTTTCCGCTTGCAGTGGCAATTACACTTTGTCTGGTAATGATTTTTACCGGGGTATCGGAATATTTCAGGCTCATGATCGTGGCACAGGGTGTGCGGGATACTTTGCAGGATGCAGTTATTTCCGCGGTATATGACAATTATGATGATGTGTATCATGGTGTCCGGGAGGGATATTCCGGTGGATATCAGCCGATGGACTCAGACTTTGAAGAGTCTGTAGATTATGGAGATATTTATGATCGGCTTGATAGCATTCTGGGTTTGGAGCAGAATGGGGAGTATCATGTAAAAACAACCAGTGAGGGAAAACAGGAGTTTCAGATCAGTGACCTGGAGCTTGAGATACAGAATGCTCCCCTTGCAGGTGGGGATATCGCCAGGCAAAGGTTTACAATCGACAGTTCCATCATACTGGAAGTTCCGGTATCCTTTGGAGGGAAGGTGCTGCCCTCCATGAAAATAAAAGTTAAAAATAGTGCTGGTTATACCCCAAAATTCTAAATCTTAATTATTCCAAAAAATGTAGTAGACATATCAGAACTCATGTGGTAGGGTGGGGCTTAAAGAAGGAAATAACTACAAATTAAAAATTGAGGAGGCAAATGCTTATGAAGAATATGAATGATAAAACTAAGAAACGTCTGATATTGGCAGGTGGGGTCTTGATAAGTGCGGTACTTCTTGTAATGATAGGGGCAAGGTTTACGAAAGAACCTGTTACCGAAGCGGATGTCCCATCGCAGAGTACTGAAATCAGCGATGTTATGGTAGAAGACCCGAATGAAATAGCAACAACAGAAAAGGAAGAAGAGGTAACAGCAGTACCAACCGGAGTCACTGAAGAACCCAAACAGGATAGTGGTGTAGTAGATACCGGAACGGAACAGAAGATTCAAGAAGATATACCGGAAAAGCCAACATATACAAAAGAGCAGCTCACGGATCCGACACAAAAACCAAATGGTGAAAAAGTAGAATCACCTAAAGCAGAAGAAAAAGATACAACACCGACTGCAACACCAAAACCAAAGAAAACGGAAACATCCACAGAGCAGAACGCTTCCGGTGGTTTGCCCGGTTTTGACAGCGTACCGGATGGAGGAGCTAATAAAGTAACCGAAGCGGATGACATGTATGAAAACGGAAATAAAATCGGAGATATGAATTAAAACGAATAAAAGGAAGTAAGAAGCACTGCAGAAATGTAGTGCTTTTTCAGTGCAGAAAGGAGAGCAAATGAAGAAGTTTGGAAAAATCGTTTTAGTATTTATTATGCTGTTTAATATAATAATTCCAACAACGGTGTTTGCTGTAGGAGATGGCAATATCGATTCTGGTGGTGGAGGGATGGGACAAGGGACAAGCAGTAACTCATGGTCATCAAGTAATGAGGGGGTGCGTGTAACCGTGGTCAGGTCCAGCGACCATGCGGTTGTTACTACACCTATTGATATTACAAATAAGCCGCCCAGGTCCTCCATTTATAACTTTGGAAAGGTAAGTAAAATCCAATATAGCAATGGAAGCAGATTATCACCTGTCAAAGGTGGTTATAAATGCGTAAAGCCGAAGCAAACAATTCCCAAAATAATTAGTACCAATGGTAAAAGCAACATTGAAGCTATTAAAAGTTATTTTACGGATGAGCAAGTCATACGAGCCATTGCAACATTAACAGGAATGGACTTTGGAATTCTGACAAGCGGAGATTACAAATTGCTACTTGAACCAATGGCATTTTACAAATTTGAGGGAGTCATGATTGCAACGACTGCCACGGAAGCAGCTATGTATGACGAGCAGGTAGATGGTTTGCTTCGAAGAAGAATGGTCTCTCTGACACATAAAAACCTGCCGCTGTCTATGTTCTTGGAGGTGGCTGATTTGAGGTATCCGGCATGGAGCGGCAGCACGTCAACTCCGGCTTCTGATTCGGATATTAAGTCATCGTTGGGACTTGGTATTGTCCGTTTTAATGAGGAGCCAGCAGAAGCACCTTCAGTAACGATCAATGATTATGAATACCGGGTTAACACGGATGTGATTACAGCAGTAACGGTAAGCGGCGGTCAGTCGGATCCGAATAACCCTACCCGTGTCAGCTTCAACATCGGCGGAACAATCTATAACGTTGGCAATGTGTTTTATCCCGAGGGAGACTCTCAGTTGGTATGGGTGAAGTGGCATACTCCGTCTGCCAAACAAAGCATGGACATCCAAGTAACTGTAAGTGGTTCTGGCAGTTCATCAAAGTCAACCATTCATGTTAAGATTGTTGATTTTGATAAAAAGACGCCTCCGAATCCAGTAGCGGATGACAGAAATGATGCGTTTTCTTATGCCTCTGTCCCGGGAAGAGCAGAAAAAACAAGAGCAGACTGGAGTGTCTGGCGGCCTTGGTGGAAAGAATACTGGGTAGATGAAGGACATTGGAGCAGTTATTCCTGGACAGATAGTAAAGGGAAAACGCATACAAGCAGCACATGGAATGCTAACTGGGTTGATCGCGGGTGGTGGGAATATAATCTCGACCGTTATTATGCCACTTTTTCTGCCGATATGAAAATCCAATGTGACAGCAAAAATCCAACGGCAAATGGCGATACGATGAAGAGCGGCTATGGTATTAATGAAAGCGTGACGGCATCGATTAGCAGTAATCAAAGCACTGCTATCTCATACCCACAGAACGCGGTCTCTTATTTTCCAGAGTTTCAATATAAGACATACTGGAGATTACTTGAACGGATACAAAGCGGATCATCAGCTAAATTTGAATTTAAAAGGAACCAATACAGCACCTATAATAACCGTACTCACTTCACACCAATCTGGATGCCCGATGGAACTTATACTGTAAATACATGGGTGATTGATGCATGGACGCCAGTTGGGATGTTATCCATGAACCTGACAGACTCTCTTACAATCAAGGGAAATTTATGGGATGACTGGCACATTGCTCCGCTTAATCCGTAAGCTAAGATAATAAATTACAAGTTGAAATAAAAGTTGAATTATTTCGAAAGGTGGAATATCTGAATGAGAAAATATAGAAAAATTGCAATCATTCTATGCCTGGCTACGCTGATAGCGATGCTGTTTAATACAACAGCATTTGCAGCCGGAAGCGGTGATGTTGCCGGAGCGATTGAGGGAACCTGGACAGATGCATCCAGCCAGATAAAAACCGTGGTGAATAAGGTGGTATTTCCAGCAATTGACCTTATTCTGGCGGTTTTTTTCTTTGCGAAGCTTGGGACGGCGTACTTTGACTATCGTAAGCATGGTCAATTTGAATGGGCTGCACCAGCCATCTTATTTGCATGTCTGGTGTTTACCCTGACAGCACCAACGTATATCTGGAAAATCCTTGGGATGTAATGTCGGTAAGGCGGTACTGAGCAGTTGTAAAGACGCTGCTCTGTACAATAATAAAACAAAACTTTTCAGAAAAATCAGCCCTGTCCATTAAGAAATTTGATCATAATTCTCTTGTTTGCAATCTCAATTAAGCCTTCGTCCTTCATTCGTTTTAGTTCTCGAAAAAGTGACGGGCGCTGTACACCGAAATAATCTGCAAGTTGCTTTTTTGTTACGGTCAGTACTACCCAGTTTGTCTTCTGCTGGGTGGAAAGCGCCAGAAAATAGTCCATCAGATTCTCTCGCAGTGATTTCTGCGTGTACATAGCTATTTTTCGATTCATTCCCTGCGCATTCATCGAAAGGGACTGTACAAACTGCATCACGAATCCATACCCCTTTAATAGCTCACTTATACCGGATTTTGAAATGTGCAAGAGAACACTGTCATAGGTGCAGTAGATATTCATGGGGTATCGGTTCTGGTTACCAAATAGCAGGTTGGCTCCTATAATACTCCCTGTCTCAAACTCGAAAACAACAGATTCGGAGCCATTGGGGGTCAGCGAATAAGCTACCAGCTTACCCGAGTAAACCACATCCATGACGTAACATTCTGTGTTTTGTTCATGCACCGTAGCGCCTTTATGATAGGATCGTTTGTAAATTTGCTTTTCCTGTATCAAGTGCTCTAAAACTTTGAGATCTGTCTCGCTAAAAAAAGGCATACGTTTTAATTCCTTTATCATCTTGTCAGCCTCCTTGTTTAAATTATACAAAAAAGAAACCTATGTGTCTATATGTATACGATCTGAAACACTATAATATTTGTATTATTGTGAAGGAGGTTAAAAAATGATTGAGCAGGTTTTTCTATTGGCACAAAATAACGAGCATATGATTGAAAAGGTTATTACTGATGAAAATGTGAATTTTAATCACATGATTTTCAACAAAAACGAGGGTCTTCCTGAGCACTTTTCAAATTCAAATGTCTATATGACCGTTATCAGAGGCTTGGTGTCAATTGGTTTGGATGAGCATGAAATCCATGAATATTCAGCTGGAACTGTCTTAAAAATTCCTAAGGGAATTAAAATGAATGTCAAAAATTTGTATGATGACACCTTAGAGCTGATTGTCATAAAGGCACCGGCTCCAGAAAAGTAAGTAAAGTTTGAATGGAGGATATGTATGGACATTTTTACATTGGCAATATGGGTCGGCACATTGGTTTTCCTTGGGGTCTCCTTTGCCAGAGACAAGGTAAAAACGAAACAAGCGCTTAAAATGGCATTTGGAATGGGAAAGGGGATGGTCGCAAACATTCTCTCCATTATTTTTGCAATCGGGTTAATCTTAACGATATTACCGCCCACGGAAATTGCCAGCTTTGTGGGCAATCGATCTGTCTTGTTGGCAACAATTGCAGCGGCGCTGTTTGGCACAGTAACATTGGTTCCTGCCTTTATTGCATTTCCTCTTGTGGGGACACTGGTCAACGCAGGAGTCAGTGTGGTTCCGGCTGTCGCTTTCCTGACAACCCTGACTATGGTAGGGGCGGTGACCATTCCCCTTGAAAAAAAGGAATTTGGGTTAAAATTCACCGTGATACGTAACAGTCTTAGCTTTCTGTTCGCGATTGTTATTGCACTTGTGATGGGGGTGATGATATGACAATTCTAAAAAAAATAAAGGAAAACCTGTTTTTGCTAATTGTAGTTTTAGGATATGTCATCATGTTTCTCGCAAGACCGGCAATGGGAATCGAGTCGGTGAAAAACAGCGGGTATTACATCAAGGAAATGCTCATGATTATGCCGGCTATCTTTGTCCTGACTGCGCTGTTGGATATGTGGGTTCCAAAGGAAAAGATCATGCATTATTTGGGCAAGGATGCCAAAGCAAAAGGCGTTTTCCTCTCATTTGTGGTTGGCAGTATTTCGGCAGGACCGATTTACGCAGCATTTCCAATGTGTGTTATGCTCCATAAGAAAGGAGCTTCTATCAGAAACATTGTCATTATTTTAAGTTCATGGGCTGTGATAAAGGTGCCTATGCTTATCAATGAGGCAAAGTTTTTGGGACCAAAATTCATGGTCATTCGCTGGGGTCTCACTATTACAGCCATAGTCATTTTCTCATGGATTTCAGCAAAAATCATAAAGGACGAAGATCTGCCGGGAGAGGCACTGGCGCAGCCCGGACCCCATGTCAATCGAGATGCCTGTATGGGCTGTACTCTATGCGTGAAGAATTATCCGGCGCTATTTGAAATGCAAGGTAAAAAAGCAGCCATAAAAACACAAGAACAAATAATACTTAATATGGAAATTCTCCAAAATACCATAGAAGCCTGTCCGGTTCATGCAATTGAATATCATGAAGAATAAATGAAGGGGTTGCATCACACACTGACGTGATGCAACCCCTATCATCTTCAGCAAAAGAATTGGTAAGTCTACACTGTGGTCATAGAAAAAAAGAAGAGCAGGTCGGCTTTTATAATTATTTTATATACAATGATCTACCGCCTTTTAACAAGCATGGGTGGTGATTTTTGATCAGGAGGCGAGAAAGTATGAATTTTATTTGAACAGGAACTGAGAAGATTTTTTGCAAAGAATCATAACTTTGATGATGTGAGGTTCATCGGAAAAGCTTGCTATGGGACGCTCGGGGAGAAAACAAGGATGAAGATTGAATTTGTTACCCTTGGAACTCATCAGCAATATGAAGGAATCCGTGCAACAGTGCTTGATAAGACGGATGGGGAGATCGATTCTCCTACCCTGAAGTTTACTGAAATCTGGGGTAAAAAGAAATTATGTCATCCAAATTTCAGGGAGGGAATGAATCCGCATATTTGGATCTACAACGGAATAGCCGAGTGGTATGCTTATCAGCCGACATCGGCAGATTACAAAGAAATAGCCAATTCGGTTTGTGACTATGCGGAGCTGTTCCGGGAACAGACGCAGGAAATGAAAAACGGTTATTCCATGACCCAACAGATGTAGCAGAGTGAGGCATATCGTATAAAGCGGTATGTCTTTTTAAGTGATTGGAAAGGAGGTAACTGTTTATTGTTTATATGGGATTTTGTTATGGGCGATGTGATGGATCAGATTATCGACTGGTTCTATGGACACCTTGTGGGTTTCCTTGCAGATTTCTTTGCACAGATGGGAAATATGGGCGTGGAACTGTTTGATATGACTTGGGTAAAAAGCATCGTCCTATTTTTTTCTTATCTGGCTTGGTCTTTGTACGGGACAGGACTTGTTGTATCCTGTTTTGAAACCGGAATTGAATATCAATATGGCAGAGGAAGTATCAAAGATGCAGGTCTAAATGCAATCAAAGGTTTTCTAGCTGTCAGTCTTTTCACAACGGCTCCGATTGAATTATATAAACTGTCTGTAAATTTTCAGGCAAGTCTGACAGCTGGAATAACAGGTCACAACAATGGAATTAGTGATCTGGCGAATGGAATCATCGAGGAATTAGGAAACATTGGTGATATTTCCAGTATCGGAAGTTCCAGCGTGTTTGGTGGGTTGTCATCGATAACCAGTCCGATTATGGCTCTTTTTATTATTATCATGATGGGATACGCAGTCATAAAAGTATTTTTTGCGAACCTGAAGAGGGGAGGAATTCTGCTGATTCAGATAGCGGTAGGAAGTCTATATATGTTTTCTGTTCCAAGAGGATATATCGATGGTTTTATCCAATGGATAAAGCAGATTATAGGGCTGTGCCTTACAACATTTTTACAGGCAACAATACTAGCCGCAGGATTAATGGTATTAAAAGATCATGCGCTGCTGGGGTTGGGACTCATGCTTTCGGCAGGAGAAGTCCCGAGGATTGCAGGAGCATTCGGACTCGATACTTCTACAAAGGCAAACATAATGAGTGCCGTTTATACTGCGCAAGCAGCCGTAAATACTACCAAAACCATAGTGCAGGCTGTACCTAAGTAAACGAAGGAGGACTTATGAAAATGATATTTGTTTCATCTCCCTATGCCGGAGATGTTGAAAAGAACATAGAGTTTTCAAAACAGGCGTGCCATTACGTGATCATTACAGGCAATGCCTTTTTTTGTCCCCATCTTTTGTATCCGCAAGTACTGGATGATGTTAATCCAGAAGAACGAAGTTTGGGTATGAAAATGGCGAAACAGCTCCTGTCAGCATGTGATGAGCTCTGGGTCTTTGGCGACAGGATTTCTCATGGAATGTTTGAAGAGATTGAATATGCCAGACAGCATAATATTCCTCTCAAACGAATTATAAGCATGGATATGTTACAGGAAGAGACTGTACTGTGCATGGAGATGCATTGATATGATTACCATGGGAAGCCTTTTTGATGGGATTGGCGGTTTTCCGCTTGCCGCAATCCATAATGGAATTGTTCCATTATGGGCCAGTGAAATAGAGCCTTTTCCAATCGAAGTCACAAAAGTCAGATTTCCTGAAATGCTCCATGTAGGAGATATTACAAAACTTAGCGGAGATAAACTTCCGGTGGTAGACATCATTTGCGGAGGCTCCCCATGTCAGGATTTATCGGTCGCAGGGCAGCGGGCAGGGATGGCAGGCGAGCGGTCGGGACTTTTTATGGAGCAGATCAGGATAACAAAAGAAATGAGGGAGGAAGATGGAAAACGAGGTAAGACAAATGACCTTGTACGACCTCGATTCTTCGTTTGGGAAAATGTCCCTGGAGCATTCTCCACCGCAGACGGAGAAGATTTCAAGGCAGTGCTTGAAGAAACCACAAGAATTGCTGACAACACCGTATCTATACCTCGACCTCCGGGAGGGGTATGGAAATCTGCTGGGTGCATTCTGGGAAATCAATTCTCTATTGCTTGGAGAGTTCTCGATGCTCAATACTGGGGTGTCGCCCAACGACGCAAGAGAATCTTTCTTGTCGCAGATTTTGGAGGAAACACCGCTCCAAAAATATTATTTGAGCAGGACAGCCTGTTTAGGAATCCTTAGAAGAGCAAGGTCAAGAGGCAAGGAACTGCCCAAACAACTGAAAACAGCATTGGAGATTCAAGCCGGAATAGCGGATGTAAAACGAGAAGTAAGTGCTGATATAAAAAAAGAATATAAATCGTATCATATTAATAATCAACGAAATGAGGGCATTGACCTAAACGGAATATCAGGGGCGCTGATGGCAACGCAGAACATGCAGATGCAGACCTTTATTACCGAACCTATGTTATGTCTGAATGATCAGGGTGGTAACCGAATGGATATAACAGAGAATATTACGTCTACCTTGCGTGCCAGTATGGGTGGGAATCTTCCGATTGTGATGGGGAGTCAGCAAGGTGGTGCTGAAATCTGTGAAGACCTTTGTCCTACCATTACTTCTGCAGCTGGAACAAGCGGAAATAACCAGCCGGTACTATTTGATAACCATGCTAAGGACTGCAGGTATAACGGATCATTGCGTGTTGCACCAACAGTGGCTGCTACTTATGGAACAGGCGGAAACAATGTTCCTCTGGTGTCCAAACCTATGGAAGAGAGTTATTGCATCGCAAGTAATATCATCAACAGGCAGGACAAGAATGGCGGGAATGGCTGTGGTTTTCAGGAAAATATCAGTTATACCCTGACAACATCGGATATTCATGCAGTCTGTTTGCCATCAAAAACCTATCAGAATATTGTTGGAGCCTTGTGTGTTGGAGATGAAAAAGGGATTGGAAGTCAATATGTCAGTCAGAATAAATGTATTGTTGACAGTCAGAAGATGAAGACAGGATTACCAAATGAAAATACGGAGAAGCAGCCTGTGTCCGATGAAGCATCTAAAGAAAATGAAAACAACAGTGTAAAAAATTCATCCGTTATTAAACTTGTTCGAAGGCTAACCCCATTAGAATGTGAGCGGTTACAAGGCTTTCCGGATGGATGGACAGATATCCCGAAAGCAACAGACAGTCCGAGATACAAGGGTCTCGGAAACAGTGTGGCAGTTACATGCGTAGATTTTATTATGCGTGGAATTGCTTATTTTTTACGGAAATTTTAACAGGAAGAGGAGGGAAGCTAAATGTATATGTATCCTGACAACTTAAAGGCAAAAGCAACCTTATGGCTTTGGGAATTAAGAGATATTGGAGTGATTGGTGTAGGATTACTTGTTTCTGTCTTTGCACTTTCACAGCTGGGGATATTAGTTCCCATTGTGGTAACAGCAGTTTATGCTTTTTTATCAATCCGATTTGAAGACACAAGTATTTTGGAGTTCATCCGTTATGCTTGTGCTTTTTTTATTTTCAAACAGCAGATATATGAATGGAGGTTGTAATTTTGAGTAAGAAAAAGCAGAAGGAACAGCAAAAACAATCAACCAGAAAGCTGATTGGGATTGAGGACATCACGGACTATAGCTTGCAAACAGCATTTGGAGAATTGGTATATTTTATTATTCATCCAACCAATATCTCGGTTCTTTCTGATGCAAATGTCAATGCAAGAATTTATGCACTGATGACAGTACTGAAAGGAATCGCAGAGATTGAAATGCTGTGTCTTAATTCAAAAGAGAATTTTGATGAGAATAAACAATATCTAAAGAAACAGATGGAGGAAGAAACTAACCCGGTTATTCGAAAGTTGTTGCAGCAGGATAGCTCAAATCTTGACCGCATGCAGGTACAGATGGCAACTGCAAGGGAGTTTTTGATTATCATCCGATTAAGGAAAGAAGAGGAGAAAGTGGGTAACGATAAGTCTTCCGATATTTTTCCCTACCTATCAAGAATTGAAAAGAGCCTAAAGGATCAAGGCTTTACTGCAAGAAGGGCAAATAATGCAGATATCAAAAGACTTCTCGGTGTTTATTACGAGCAGAATGTGACCACTGAAAAATATGAGGATTATGACGGGGAAAGGTGGGTGATTATTGGTGAGTAAAAGAAAAACAGAACCAAATGCAGAAAGAGAAAAGTCAGACATCAAAACCTTTGTCGACATGATTGCTCCATCCATAATCAAGTTCAACGTGGATCACTTTATCTGCGGAAATACATTCCGTTGCGTCTGGGCGCTTAGGGAATATCCTACGAGTACAAGCGAACAGGCAATCCTTCGCCATTTGGGAGAAAAGGATGGTGTTACCTTGCGTATTTACACAAGGCAGGTTACAGTAACGGAGGAAAAGAAGATCATCCATAATGCTGCCAATAAGAACCGGATGAACACGACAAATACCAATGACTTGCAGCAAACAGTTACGGCGGAAAGTAATCTGCAGGACGTGGTAACACTGGTATCTGCCATGCACCGCAACCGGGAGCCGCTTCTTCACTGTGCGGTATATATTGAGCTTACCGCAAATGATTATGATGGGTTAAAGCTATTACAGACGGATGTGCTGACCGAACTTGTTCGGAGCAAATTGAATGTAGACCGCCTGATGCTCCGTCAACAGCAGGGTTTTTTGTGTGTTGGTCCGACCGGTAGAAATGTGTTTGAAAGCCAGTTCGAAAGAGTTCTTCCTGCATCCTCCGTTGCTAATCTGTATCCCTTTAATTATTCCGGGAAGACAGATAGCAACGGTTTTTATCTGGGCAGAGATAAATTTGGCTCAAATATTCTGGTGGACTTTGATAAGAGGGACGATGACAAGACCAATCCCTGTATCCTGATTTTAGGTAACTCAGGTCAGGGCAAGAGCTATCTTTTGAAACTGATTCTGTGCAATATTCTGGAGTCAGGGAAGAATGTAATCTGCCTGGATCCGGAACACGAGTATGTGGAGCTTGCAGAAAATATGGGAGGCTGCTTTGTAGATCTGATGTCGGGTGAGTACATGATTAACCCATTGGAGCCAAAAACTTGGGATGAAGGAGGTTCGCCACAGGATAAGGATGCACCGATAGCATTCCGGCAGGCAACAAAACTTAGCCAGCATATTTCATTTTTAAAAGATTTTTTCAGATGCTATAAAGATTTTGCTGATAAACATATCGATGTCATTGAGATTATGCTTGGCAAACTGTATGGCAGATGGAACATCAGCGATAGCACTGATTTTAAAGGTCTTAGTTCTACTGATTATCCAATCCTATCTGACCTTTACAAGCTGATAGCGGAAGAATATCAAAATTACGACAAATCAAAATTCCAACTGTACACTGCAGATTTGCTGCAAGAAATACTGCTTGGTCTTCATTCCATGTGTCAGGGAGCGGAGAGTAAATTCTTCAATGGACATACCAACATCACTTCCAACCGGTTTATTGTATTTGGTGTAAAAGGATTGCTGCAAGCAAGCCGTAATGTTAAAAATGCGTTATTGTTTAATATTCTTTCCTTCATGAGTGACAAGCTTCTGACAGAAGGTCATACAGCAGCCGGTATTGATGAATTGTATCTGTTCCTAACCAATCTCACCGCTATTGAATATATCCGAAACTTTATGAAACGTGTGCGTAAGAAAGAATCGGCGGTTATTTTAAGCTCGCAAAACCTTGAAGACTTCAACATTGAAGGTATCAAGGAGCTTACAAAACCGCTGTTCTCCATTCCTACGCATGCGTTTTTGTTTAATGCCGGAAATATTGACAAGCAGTTTTATATGGACACTTTACAATTGGAAGAGTCGGAATACAATCTGATCAAGTTTCCGCAGAGAGGGGTCTGCCTGTATAAGTGTGGTAATGAACGATACAATCTGGCAGTCCATGCTCCGGCATATAAAGAAAAATTATTTGGAAAGGCAGGCGGAAGATAATGAATATCCAAAAGGAACTGGAGGAACACAGAAAGAAGAAAGAGGAAATCATAGCAGATATGAAAGTGTGCATCACCTATATCCCGAATCAGGAAAATGACCTGCTCTGCCTCATGGAGCAGTATCTAAAGGCAGAAAAGGAAAGACGACCGAGCCTCCTTCGCCAGATCAGAAGGTGCATGGACGGTGAAAGCTATGACAATCCTTTTGCCGCTTATTACTGTTATTTCCTTGATGACATCGCAAGGTTCGATCAGATTCTCAACAAGTTTATTGACCATATTAAGACCTATTATCACAATACCTTGGAGGTAAAACTGACAATACGGTTTATTGTAATTGAACTAAATAATCTGAATGCAAGCTGCCGGGGAGAATTGATTGATACATACCGGAGGGAAAAGCTGATTGCCTTTTTCGAGGATGCAGGAAAGATTGTGAAATATGAGGGTGTCAAAGGGATTATCAATGAACATCGTACATGGTAAGGCGGTGATTTTGTGGATTTGAGAGAGCAGAAGTTTGGAATTGAAATTGAAATGACAGGCATCACAAGGCAAAGAGCAGCCCAGGTCATTGCCGACTATCTGGACAGCTCACCGCAATATGAAGGAGGCGGATACGGAACGTATTCTGTGTCGGATAGGGAAAATCGCAGATGGAAACTAGTAAGTGATGCGAGTATTCAGTGTCAGAGGAAGGTGGAGAACCGGAAGCAGATTGCGGACAGGGATTACAGCGTTGAATTTGTAAGCCCCATCTGTAATTATGATGACATTGAAAAGATACAGGAAATGGTAAGAGTGCTTCGGGAAGCAGGAGCATTCTGCAACAAATCCTGCGGAATCCATATCCATATCAATGCGGCACCTTTCGAAGCATATCAGCTAAGAAATCTGGTAAATATCATAGCCTCCAAAGAAGATATGGTCTATCGTGCCCTGCAGGTGGATTCCCAAAGAGAAAGGCGGTACTGCCAGAAAATTGATCCTGAGTTTTTAGAAAAACTGAACCGGCAGAAGCCAAGAACAAGGAGTGAACTTCAAAACCTCTGGTACAATGGCAATGACGGAAGTCACCAGCATTATCATGACAGCAGGTATCATTGTCTGAATCTTCATTCTGTTTTTCAAAAGGGGACGATAGAATTCCGGGCATTTAACGGTTCCATTCATGCCGGAAAACTAAAAGCTTATATCCAATTCTGCATGGCAATTACAGCACAAGCTTATAACCAAAGGTCAGCCAGTCCCACAAAGACTGTTTCGGAGAATGAAAAATATACCTTTCGTGTCTGGCTTCTCCGACTTGGAATGATTGGGGATGATTTTAAAACAGCAAGAAAACATCTTCTGGATCACTTGGAAGGAAACATTGCATGGAAATCACCGGAGCAGGCCGAAGCACAAAAGGAGAGACTCCGTAAGAAAAGGGAACAGGAGCTGATGCAGGGAGGTGATGTGGAGATAACGCAAAGAGAAAATCAAAGAATAGAAATTCCAGAACAGGAGCAGGAGGATGATACTCCTGTTTTTTCGATGTCAATGGAAATGTAAGGAGGTTGAAATGCAGAAAGAAAAATTCTATATTGCCTATGGCAGTAACATGAATCTGCCACAGATGAAATACCGGTGTCCAACGGCACAGTTGGTAGGTAGAGCAGAGATAAATAATTATGAACTGTTGTTCAGGGGTTCTAAGACAGGTGCTTATGCAACCATTGAACCATGTGAAGGCAGTTCTGTTCCTGTTCTTCTCTGGAAGGTGAAGGAAAAAGATGAGGCAGCACTCGACCGTTATGAAGGGTATCCAAGGTTTTATGAGAAAGAGTCCATGGATATTGAATTAAATGGAGAAACGGTTTCTGCCTTTGTTTATGTAATGACAGAGGGTCATTGTTTCGGAATGCCTTCGGATTCTTATCTGAGAACCGTAGAAGAAGGCTATAGAACGGCAGGATTTGATACAACGGTACTGGAAAATGCGGTGCTTCTTATGAAGGAGAAAATGGAACCAGAACAAGTAAATGAAGCGGAGCCGGAGAATCTGTTCGGGATGAAGTGGTGGTGATTTGGCATGGCGAATCCAGTATTAATAGCCAAAGCTGCGGCGATGGTTCTAAGTAATGAGAAAATCCGAAAGGGAGTTGGGTGGATTGTCGTGGCTATACTTTCACCCATATTTGTGTTTGTTGCTATTCTGTGCGGAATGCTGTCAGGAGCTGCCAATCATAATAATTCTGCACTTGATTTGTGCTTTCATGGTGGCGAAATCGCAGAAGATGTACCGGAAGATTATCGGGAACACATTAAAGCTATGCGTGATAGTTTTGCTGTGATTGACGGGATCGTAAATGAACTCAATGCAAAGATGGAGAATGGAGATAGCCTGGATCCAATTCAGATTAAGGCAGTTTTTTATTCTCTGTATTTCGGCGCCGACCAGCCGTCTGCGGTAGACAGCAGAAAATTTGCAGATTGTTTTGTAACCTTTGAAGAGCGTACCCGGACAGTGACTACGGAGGATGGGACGACAAAAGAGGAAACATATACAATTCCGGTTCCCATAAAAGATTTATCTGTAGTCTATCAGAATATAAATACAGCATTGGGAATAACAGCGACATATGAGGACATGGCCAATGCAACCGAAATTTATTACCGTATTGCATATGGAACGGCAACTCCTTTGGAAGATGACAGTACAACAGGATGGGAGGGCTGGAAATATCAGCTGTCAGAGGAAGAACTAGAGAATCTATATCATGATCTGCCGGCAGGAGAAAATGGAAGTGAAATTGTAAAACTTGCTATGTCAAGGCTGGGGGATCCTTACTCACAGGAGAAAAGAGGGCAAGGAAGTTATACGGACTGTAGCTATCTGACGATGTGGTGCTACAAGCAGTTTGGAATTTCACTCCCTGGAACGGCTGCTGAACAGGGACGGTATTGCTTTAATAACAGCTTGACTATTGCAAAAGAAGATTTACTGCCTGGTGATTTGGTGTTCTGGAGTCATAAACCAAATGGACGATTCATGAATATAACCCATGTCGGTATCTATGCCGGAGATGGCAAAGTAATTGATGCATCCTACTCCAAAGGAGTCGTTGTATATCGTGATTTATTTGATTCTGACAAGCAGGTTCTGTATGGCAGACCGCTTGTTAAAGAATAGAAAGTGAGGACAAGTGTGCGGTCAACAAATGAAATTCAGTTAGGAGGAAACCTTAATGGAAAATGAAAATATGATCCGGGTACTAAAAATAGAACCCGGGAAAATGCCGTATGTGAAGGAAATCCAGAATGACCTTGAAGGGATTCAGGCAGAAGTAGAAGGGCTATTCGAATGTGTTTATCTTGAGAATAACTGCATTGCAGTAGTCAATGAAGAAGGAAAAATCAACGGAATGGAACTGAACCGCAGGATTGGTAATGATATTATTGCTGGTCCTTTTTTTATTTGCGGTGACAGTGAAGATGGTGAATTCGTATCACTTACGGATGAACAGGCTGGGATGTTTACAAAAGATTTTAATGAAATACCGGTGTTTACTGGAAAAGAGCCTGAGGCTCAGCCACGAATGTCATTCATCGGTTTTAAATTATAGGAAGAGAAAAGGAGAAGAGAAAACATGAATTTTAAAGAATATGCAGAGTCAGTCAGAGAAAACATTTTGGATTATCTGCCCCAGGAATATCAGGATACAGAGGTTCATATCAACAAGGTAAATAAGAATAATGGGTTGGAACTTACCGCAATATCGCTGAGAGGTAAAGAGAATATTTCACCTAATATCTATCTGGAACCATTCTTCCAAAAGTATCAGGATGGCATGACATTAGAAGAAAGCTTAAAAAGTATCAGCGGTGTTTATCAAAGAGAAATGAATCGGATTCCGGTATTTCCTATCGAAGAATTCACTTATGACAATATCAAGGACAAACTCTATGTAACCTTGGTAAATGCTGAAAAGAACGAAAAAATGCTTGAGGATTTGCCCCATAAAAACTATGAAGACTTGGCATCGGTCTATCGAATTCAGGTAATGGTATCTCCGGATAATCGTGGCAGCATTGCAATCCATAACAGTCATCTAAAAATGTTTGGCGTGGATATTGATACACTGCATGAGCAGGCTATGGCGAATATGAAGCAGATGCTGCCATATTCTTTTCAGAGCATGAATGAAATTCTTGCAGAAATGATGGGTGGATTGCCGGAAGAATTTATGGTGCAGGGAGCGGAGATAAGTCCGATGTGGGTTCTTTCTAATTCAGAAAAAATGCAGGGCGCATCCTACATGCTGGATGATACTGTGCTGCAAGATATTTCGGACAGAATCGGCGGTAACCTGATTATTCTCCCCTCATCCGTCCATGAATGTATCATTCTGAGAGAAGATGAAAACATGAATCTGGAGTATATCAAGGATATGGTTGCAGATATTAATGCAACACAGGTGGAGCCGGAGGAAGTACTTTCTGACTCCATTTACCGCTATGATGTAAAGGAGCAAACCCTGTCAAGAGTGGAAGATGCGGGTCAGACACAAGGGATGAAATTTGGAATGTAAGGAAGATGGAGGTAGGATTTCATGAGTGTAACAACTGAAAAAGCGGTACTGCAGGTGAGCTTTCCAAAAGATAAACTGGAGGCTCTAAAATTTTATATGGATGAAAAAGATACCACGGTGGAGAAGGAATTGCAGGGGCATGTGAAGAGTATCTATGAAAAATATGTTCCGGCGGCAACCAGACGGTATCTGGATCGAAATGATTCGGTGGAAGGTATCCAAGCTGAAATAACATCGGAACCCAGTGTTGAGACACAGGAAACTGCACCTGCAGCTCCTTCAGTCCGTGGCAGAAGACGAAATTCTAGAGAGCAGAATGAGGAAAATAGTGAAGTGATACCATCAGGTGATACCACATTAATGGAAGAAAATACGGAACAAGTGGAAGAAGAATCACAAGGTATGAGCATGAGTATGTAACGATTGATTTTTCGTCTCAGCTTTGCTCCTTAAAACCTAATAACACGATGAAGGAGGATTACCATTTATGAAAAAAGATACGATTACAATCAGTCTGGAAGCGGAAAAACTGAGAGCAATTAAAAAATATATGGAAAAGAAGGAGGCTGATATGCAGGATGAGATAGCAGATCAGCTCCAGAAGCTTTATGAGAAATACGTGCCGGCCAACGTCAGGGAGTATATTGACGAGCGTGAGGAGGAAGAGATTAGCCCTGAAAAGCCTAAAAAACCTGCCAAAACAGTACTGGAAACGAAAATTCCTGCATCACAGGGTGAAGGACGATAGTTAAGCGGGCGTGTCAGCCATTATTTGCCCTCGTGTGCGGTTTTGCGGCTCAGAGTGGGATAACACTCCCATGAAGAAGGTTTGGCGAAATTTGCGCCGAATTTGAAAAAGGATTAAAAAAGACTTGAGAAGAGGCATATTACATACGGATTGAGTGGATCATTTAGCTGGAAATGAAGATGAAATCTACGGTCGACTTTGGTGCAGGATAAAGAGAGGTGGTCGCAAAGCGACCGCCTCTCACCCACATCGCCCGGCAGCGCCGAGCGTTTGGAAGATTTACAATAGGTGGTCAAAAAAGCCAAAATGTGACAGGCAGGTGGTCAAGTAAGTGTAGTATGCCCGATTTTGAAAGGATTTCAGGTGGTCGAGAGGGTGAACAGAATAGGAATTGAAGGCTTGGAGGTGAACATATTTGAGCCAGAAGCAGAATAAAGCAAAAAATAGAACCGCTGTATGGCTTTATCCGGAGACGATTGAAAGAATGGACGCATTGCTTGTGTCAGATAATGCAAAAAGCCGGAGTGAGTTTATCGAAAAGGCATTGCAGTTTTACATGGGATATCTGACCAGTGAAAATTCCACAGAATATTTTTCAAAGGTTTTAGTATCAGCAATGCAAGGCCTGCTTCGTGAAACAGAGAATCGAAATTCAGGTAACCTGTTCCGATTGTCCGTTGAAATGGCTATGATGATGAATATACTTGCCGCAGGTCTTGAAATCAATGAGGAAGATATGAGAAAACTGCGAGGCAGATGCGTCAATGAGGTGAAAAAGACGAGGGGAAAAATCAGTATGGAGGATGCAGTGAAGTTCCAACGGGGAATGGAAGAATGAATTAGAGAGGAAGAGTTCGTATGCCAAGACTAATTTTAAAATGCCCGTATCTGAAAAGCGGTACAGAGAAGGTGGCAGCACATTTATCTAATCTTATAACTTATATGGCTACCAGAAGTGGAGTAGAAAAATTGTCCAAGGGTAACAGTAATCTTCCATCCACTGTGAATCAGGAAGAGTTGATAAAACAGATCATCAAGGAATTCCCTGGATCCAAGAATTTATTTGAGTATGAAGATTACATAGAAAATAAGACCATAGAAAATGCATCAGAGTTTATTACAATTTCATTGGAACAGAACCTGGATAAAATCGGGCAGCGGAAAAATTACGTGGATTATATCGCCAACCGACCAAGGGTGGAACGGATGGGACCCCACGGTTTATTCACCGGCGGAGATGATGAGATTGTTCTTAGCAGAATCGCAGAGGAGGTTGCTAATCACACAGGGAACGTGTGGATTCCTATCATTTCACTACGGAGAGAGGATTCAATTAGCACTGGATATGACATAGCAGAAAGCTGGCACAATATGCTTTCTTATTTCGCACCGGAGATTGCGGCTTCCATGAAAATTCCGATTCAAAACTTCAGGTGGTATGCTGCTTTTCATAATGAGAGCCATCATCCGCATGTCCATATGGTTTGCTACTCAGTAAATCATGCGGATGGATACCTGACGAAAAAGGGAATTGAAAAAATGAAGTCAGGGCTTGTAAAAAATATCTTCAAAAATGAGATGCAGATAATTTATGCCGAGCAGACCCAAAGACGTGATCAATTAAAGGAGGAGAGCAAAGGAGTATTCGTAAAACTAATTTCGGAAATGAAGTCAGATGCTGTTCAAAATCCTAAAATCGAAGAACTCTTATTGCATTTATCAGAACGACTGAAACATACAAAGGGCAAGAAAGTCTATGGGTATTTACAACCTAATCTAAAAGTAATCGTGGATGAAATTGCAGATGAGCTTTCCAAGGAAGAGAAGGTAGCCGAGGCTTATGAATTGTGGTATGAAATGCGTGAAGAGGTACTGCATAGTTATATGGACACGCTTCCAGAGAGACTGCTGCTATCGCAACAAAAGGAATTCAAGTCAATTAAAAACATGATTATTGCTGAGGCAGATAAAATTGCAAAAGGGATTGTGGATCTTGAAAAATTGGACAATGCAGAAGCGGAGCGATTCAATGATAATTTGATTGAAACCGATGAAATTGAGATTATGGAAAGCTCCAGTGCTTTTGAGTATGAACCGATCGTTGATGAACTAGAGGATGAACCTGATTTTGAAAATCATTATGTCTTTGTAAAATGGACAGATGAATATAAGCAGGCTCGTGATTATTTATTTGGAACAGATGATATTTTGCAGGATTTTGAAAAAGCTCTAAAGCTATTTATAACGGAAGCGGAAAGGGGTAATGTTCTTGCGACGTTTGACATTGGGAGAATTTATGCGGATGGTCTTGGAGTTGAAAAGAATCCGGATAAAGCAAATAACCACTATGTAAAAGCCCTTGCTGGATTTCAAGAAGTAGAGTCAATAAAGGCTTGGAAATACACCGAGTATCGTATTGGAAAAATGTTTGCTACAGGACTTGGAACAGAGAAGAACTATCAAAAGGCGGCTCAGTGGTTTGATTTATCAGCAGATAAGAAATATAAGTATGCACAATATTCCCTTGGAGCTTTGTATCATCGTGGACAAGGGGTAGAGCAAGATTTTCAAACGGCTTTTGCATTATATTTAAAATCGGCTAAACAAGGGTTCCCGTATGCTGATTATGAAGTTGCCAAAATGTATAGGGATGGTGTCGGCACGGATAAGGATGAAATGAAAAGTAATCAACACTTTCAAAAAGCCTTTCGTGGTTTGGAACATTTAGAAAAAACAAGTCATGATGATAAAATCCAATATCGCTTAGGCTGGATGCTTCAAAATGGAATCGGTACAGAGATAGATATAGCAAGAGCCAAGGAATATTTTGAAAAGTCTGCGAAGATGGGCAACACTTTCTCTGGGTATGCCTTGGCGAAACTAATATTGAAAGAAGAGAATCCAAGCAAGGAAGAGGTACAGAAAGCAATTAAGTTTTTGAAGTCAGTAGCAGAAGATGATTGCAATGATTTTAATTCAATAAGACCACTGGCATCCTATGCACTTGGCAAGATTTATCTTGAAGGAAAGTGCGTGGCAAAGGACATTAATCAGGCAGTTTTATTTTTAATGAAATCAGCTAAAGAAAATAATCAGTGGGCAAGTTATCAGCTTGGTAAGTTGTTCTTGCAAGGTAATGAAATTACAAAGGACACGGACAAGGCAGTATTCTATCTCACAAAGGCGGCAGAACAAGGAAATCAATTTGCCCAATATATTTTGGGAAAGATGTATCTGCTCGGAAAAGATGTTCTAAGAGATAAAGAACTTGCGATAAAGTGGCTTACCAAATCAGCTGAACAAGGAAATGAGTATGCTAAATTTTTTCTTGATAACTTGGATAAGCTCAGTCAACCATCATTTCTGTTTTCAAAATGGTTCAGGATTTAATGGCACCTAGTAAAATAAAAGGGAAGAGTCAGTTTCAGTTGCTAATAGATAAGCTTCCGGCTACACATAAGGCAAAATGGTTTGCAGGAGCTGCTCTCAATTCATCTGAACCGGCAATGGCATCCGTACTCTCAACAGTCCTCTCAAGGCTTAATGCATTTCTTGATTCCGAAATGGAGCAAATGTTTTACATTATACAACATAAAAATACTTTTATTTAGTAATGCGATAATAATTCGCATTATATTAAGTGAAATGTACCTATGGGCAATTTGTTGACAAGCCCTGAGAAATATCTGAAAAAAGATATAAAATCCATTCAATTTATAGTATTCTTAAAAAAGCTAAAGTAATAAGTAAAATACCTCCTAACCAGGATATTTGGATTGGTACTTTATCACTAATCTTTCTACCTATAAATTCACCTAATTTTATTGAAATATTACTCAATATAAGGGATGATAAGATAACTGACACTATGTTTATGTTTCCTAATGCTGCACCTACTCCTGCAGCCATACTGTCTATAGATAAGGCTAACCCAAGTGTAAAGGCCTCTTTTGAGGAAAGTGTTTTAGATTGATCCAAATCAGCTTCTTTCGGATTGGCATATATGTGTAAGATAAAATTGAGGTTAAATATACTGAATTGGAATTCCTTATTTAGAGTTGCATGTTTATTAATAAGCATTTTGATTATATTGTCCATCAGCCTGGTTATCCCTAAGAATAATAAAATCAAAAAAGAGATTAGCTTTAATAATTCTCCGGGTATATGGGGCATAAGAATAACACCAAGCAAAAGAGAAATTCCTAAAATTCCAGTACAAAGGAATGCAATTATCTGTACTGATAAAAACGGTATTTTAATTTTATTACTTCCATATGCTAAACTGGAGATTAATGCATCAGTGGATAATGCAATCACAAATAAGACTGATTCCACAATTTTTAACAAAAGATGAAGCATAAATCTATTCCTCAAAATTCTTTTGCTTTATTTTATGATAAATATATTCTTTTAGTTCCTTATTGGACTATGCCTCTTATTCCAATGCGATAACCGGTGTTACTAATTCTACGGACAATCAGGATATGGACTGGGGATTCGTGATAGAAGATGGGCAATGGTAAACATTGTTTGCCAACCGATTATTAATTGATAAAATCCTTGACATAATATGATGCATCATTTATATTAAAACTATCTCTTTGCGCTGCATAATACTTATTAATATTATAATCTACAGTACAAACTGAGCAGGCGATGAATCATTTATGATTTGTGGGGCCGGGCTGCAAAAGCAGCAGCAGATGAAATTATTACATCTGTGGGACAGTACAGCATGTTCCATAGGTGTATTTTTTTGCGCATTTATAGTAAGAAAGGAGGATTAAATGGATACAATAGACTATTATAATAAGAATGCAAAAAAATATTACGATCGCACGAAAGAAATAAACCTAGAAGATACTTGGAATAAATTTATTAGTTATTTACCGGAGAGGGCTGAGATTTTAGATGTAGGATGCGGTTCTGGAAGAGATAGCCGGTATTTTGTAGAGCAGGGATTTGATGTAACTGCTCTTGATGCATCCAAAGAGCTATGTAAATTGGCATCCATTCATATTGGTCAAGAAGTACTTCATTTGAAAATTTCTGAATTAAATTTTAAAGAAGTATTTGATGGAGTATGGGCATGTGACTCCCTAGTACATAATACACTTTCTGAACTTGAGGAGACTATGAAAAGAATCATAAATTGTATGAAACCACATGGTATATTATACATGTCTTTTAAATATGGCGACTTTTGTGGAGAGCGAAATGATAGATATTATATAGACTTTAATACAAGAAAGATGAAAGACTTTTTGTTAAAATATCATGGGATTAGCCTGGTGGAAATATGGAAAAACTCTGATGTCAGAGCAGGTAGGGAAGCTGATTTATGGCTCAATGTTTTGGTAAAAAAGATCAGATAAAAACGAACAGAAAAGTACGAAGGTAATATATTGAATATGTAAGCTGAATGCTAATGGGTCATAAGTTATAATGCATTTTATCAGCATTCCAGCTGCTATTAATATAAATATGAATCAAAATGGAGGTGGTATCAATGGATGCAGACCCTGAAGATATACGAATACAGTGTTTAAAATTAATGATTGAACGGGAATGTATATTTATGAAAGCCAAATAATAATTGAAGGGTATATTTGACTTTCATAAATATACATTCCCTCGGTCAAGGAGGTAATGTAAAAATGATAGAAACAAATACTTTTTACTTGAGCAGAGTATTAGGCTGTAAAGTAGTCTCTCCATCCGGTGAAATGATTGGAAAGGTACAGGATATTTTGGTAAGTGTACTGAATCAGAAACCGCAGGTAATCGCAATTAAAGTTAGATCTGGTAACAAATCGAAAATACTTGATTTTTCGAATTTTAAAATTCTGAAGGCAAAAAGACAGTACGTTTTTAAATGCAATGGTAATATAAGCATATTTGAGGATACAAAGGAAAATATCCTATATTTAAAAAACAATGTCCTGGATCGACAATTAGTGGACATTGACGATCGTAAGCTGGTCAGGGTAAATGACCTACGTTTGGCGACGCTGGTTTCGGGAACTTATGTCATCGCAGTTGATGTTGGTTTGGAGGGACTTTTCAGAAGATTGGGTGTTGCAAAACCGATAAAGTTATTGTTAGATCTTTTTCATGGAACCGTCCCGAGCAAGCTTATCCTATGGAATGAGGTTGAAACCGTTGATTTTGGACATGCCGGTATAAAATTATCGTCACCTTTTTCAAAGTTGTCAACACTTCATGTATCCGATCTTGCAGACATCATTGAAGATATGGATGCAAAAATGCAGACGGAGATTTTTGCATCCCTTGATGAAGAAAAAGCAGCTGATGTCCTCGAAGAGCTTGATACGGATACCCAGATTCATGTGATCGAAAGCATGACGATCGGTAAAGCGGCTGATGTTCTTGAAAAGATGCCTGCTGACGAAGCGGCAGATATCCTCGACGAACTGGAAGAGGAAAAGGCTGAAGAAATCCTTTTGGAAATGGATAGAGAAGCTTCCGAAGATGTACGAGAACTCCTAAAATATGAAGATGATGAAGTTGGAAGCCTTATGACTACAGACTTTATATCTTTTAATAAAAGCATGACAGTGGAAGCAGCGATTACAGAACTTAGAAGATTACAACCGGAATCTGATACGATTTATTATTTATATATTGTAGATGAGAAAGAGAGACTTATTGCCACAGTCTCCTTAAGAGACATCATAGTTTCGCAGCCGACAACTAAACTGAGTGAAATAATGAACACAAAATCTATTTATGTTACTGATACGGATAGTATTAACTCGATTAATGATATTGTTTCAAAGTATAGCTTGCTTGCTGTTCCGGTAGTGGATAAAGAAAAAATAATGTTAGGCATGATTATCATCGATGATATTGTCTACAATTTATTAAAATCAAGTAGAAGAAGAATGTAATCGGGGGTGATCATGGTGGATGCAAGCGTAAAGAAGAAAAATCTTTGGAGAAATTTTTTGTTATTTTTAGTAATTCTGGGTCCTGGTATTGTCACTGGAAGCGTTGATAATGACGTGGGTGGAATTACAACTTATTCTGTGGCAGGTGCCGAATACGGTTATAGTCTTTTATGGACGCTAATTCCGGCTTTTATTGTTTTATTTGTTACCCAGGAAATGAATGCAAGAATGGGTATTGTTACAGGCAAAGGACTAGCTGATCTTATTCGCGAAAATATGGGAGTAAAGGTAACATTTTTTATCTTTATTTTTTTACTGGGTGCCGATATTCTTAATACAATGACGGAATTCAGCGGTGTTGCAGGAAGTATGCAAATCTTTCATGTCAGTAAATATATTTCAGTACCTCTTGCAGCAGTCGGGGTGTGGGTAATGGTGGTAAAAGGGACATACCGCATTGCCGAGAGGATATTCCTTCTTTTTAGCCTATGCCTTTTGGTATATATTGTTGCTGCACTTATGGGAAGACCAGATTGGAATGAAATTGGCCGTTCTTTAGTAAAGCCTGATGTTGAAACTAATTTTGCTTATATTTCAACAGTTATTGGTATTATTGGTACGACGATAGCCCCATGGATGCAGTTTTATATGCAGTCAGCAGTTATCGAAAAGAAATTGCAGATTAAAGATTTAAAGTTTAGTAAATTGGATGTTTTTATAGGATGTATATGTACTGTCGTAGTGGCATTTTTCATTATAATAGCATGTGCTTCTACATTGCATGTAAGCGGAACACACATTAATGATGCAAGCGATGCTGCAGCTGCTTTACAGCCTTTAGCAGGAGTTTTAGCTGCCCAGGTATTTGCTTTTGGACTTTTTGTGGCTTCAATATTTGCATGTGTTATTTTGCCTGTTGCGACCGCTTTTTATGTATGTGAAGCTTTCGGCTTTGAAGCTGGAATTGACAAAAAATGGAATGAGGCACCTCAATTTTACTGGCTTTATACAGCAATTTTAGTAATATCAGCAGGTATAATCTTAATACCAAATGTTCCGCTGATTCAAATATCATTATGGTCACAGAGAATTAACGGTATCTTACTGCCGGTGGTTTTGATTTGCATGATTATTATTGTTAATAAAAAAGACGTTATGGGTGACTATGTAAACAAGCCAATCTCAAATATCATATCATGGCTCACCATTATATTGTTATTAGGGCTGTCAGCTACTTTAGTTATTTCATTGTTTGGTTAGTCAGAAGGAATTAGCTATGAAACGAAGGAAGATGAGTCATCGGTTATTATTATTTCTAATTTGTATAGCCACAGTGTCAACAGGAATGTACATTCCCAACAGGGGTGCAGATTCCTTCTTTTCATGTGCTAATACAATGCATACTCTGCCTTCAGCATCAGAAAATGATAAGAGAATAGATGCTATAGAAGAGAAACCGGGAATAGTAGTAAATGAAATAAAGGCAGAGATTTTATTTGGCATTAGTAATACCTCATCGTCCAGAAATGGTTTAAAAATATTATCTTTACCGGCAGTTAAGCCATTTTTACTACTTGTTACATGGATTATTATTAATGTATTTTTACGAAACGAATTTGTTGACAGATTGTATCTGATTCTATACATACATGATTCGGATGGCAAGAAAGGAGACAGGCAAGCATTTTGACGGCACAATGAAAACTAAATAAGAAAAGAGGATTATTTATGAAGCCAGGTAAAAAAATGCTTGTAGTCATGTTTGTTGCTATAGCTGCGTTTATTTATGTTGCAGTATTTGGTCTTGGAGAAAAAGTCAAGGGTGTATTTGATATGCGTTATGGTATCGATATTCGTGGAGGAGTAGAAGCTATTTTCGAGCCACAGGGATTGAAGCGTTCGCCTACTGTAAATGAGCTGGAGTCGGCGAGAGAAGTTATCGAGACCAGATTGGATACCCAGAATATTACGGATCGTGAAGTCACAGTGGATAAAAACGGTGGATATCTTATTGTCAGGTTTCCATGGAAATCAGGTGAGACCAATTTTGATCCGGAGGATGCTATTAAAGAATTAGGAGATATGGCAGAGCTTACCTTCCGCGACCCGAATGGAAATGTTTTAATAGAGGGTAAAGAAGTGATAAGAGCAACTGCTAAAGCAGATACTTCAGGAAATAGCAGTGGTTATATGGTTGCTTTGGAGTTTAATTCAGATGGCGCAAAGCTGTTTGAAAAAGCTACCGGAAATCTGATTGGTAAGGCTATGAGCATATATATGGATAAAGACCTAATTTCAAGTCCGACGGTTCAGTCAAAAATATCAGGAGGAGAAGCTGTCATTACGAATCTTCAAAGCTTGGAAGAAGCACAGACTCTTGCAGCAAAAATCAATGCGGGAGCACTTCCTTTTTCACTGAAAACAACAAATTTTCAGACGATAAGTCCTTCGCTGGGAAGTAAAGCTTTAAATGTTATGGTAATAGCAGGAATCATTGCGTTTTTCCTGATATGTGCCTTTATGATGGTATATTATAAGCTCCCAGGTGTAATTGCCTGTATTACTTTACTGCTGCAGATGGCATGGCAGCTTCTTGCGATTTCTGCTCCCCAGTTTACACTGACACTGCCGGGAATAGCAGGCATTATTCTGACACTTGGAATGTCTGTAGATGCGAATATCATCATTTCGGAACGGATATCAGAGGAAATCATGAAAGGCCGGTCTGTCGGGGAAGCAGTAAAAAAAGGTTACAAGAATGCTTTTTCCTCCGTACTCGATGGTAATATAACGACAGCTATTGTAGCGGTTATTCTGATGATCTTTGGTTCTGGTTCGATGCTAAGTTTTGGGTATACGCTTTTAATTGGTATGGTTTTGAATTTACTGGCAGGAGTAACCATATCAAAGCATCTTCTTTTATCAATGATTAGCATTCAGAGATGGAACAATGTGAAATATTTTAGAAAGAAGACAGAAAGAAAAGTTATACCATTTTACCAGAAAAAATATATTTATGCTATTATTTCGGGCGTCATTATATTAAGCGGCATCATAGGATGCTTTACCAAAGGGGTAAGACTGGATACCCAGTTCACCGGAGGGGCAGTGTTGAATTATACCATTTCAAAGGGCGCTGATACTGACAATATACAGAAGGCAATAGAAAAGCAGACAAGCAGACCGGTTACCGTGCAGACTACGAAAGATAATATAACCGGTGAGGAGAAATTGTCAGTAACACTTGCAGGAAATGGTGGTATGTCTCCGGAAGACCAGAAGGCAATAACGCAAGCAATCAATAGTACTTCCGACAATATGAAAGCAAAATTGTCACAGACATATGCAGTAGAACCATACATCGGAGCAAAGGCACTTAAAAATTCTGGAATTGCCATTGGACTTTCTTTTCTTTTTATAGGCTTATATATATGGATACGGTTTGCGGTGTTATCAGGGCTTTCAGCTGGTATCATGGCGCTGATTGCATTAGTTCATGATGTGGTTGTAGTTTTCTTTGCCTTTGTTCTGTTTGGCATACCATTAAATGATGCTTTTGTGGCAGTAGTGCTTACAATCATCGGATACTCCATCAATGACACGATTGTAATATATGACAGAATCCGCGAAAACAGAAAGAATAACGATAAGATATCGGTTGTGGAACTGGTGAACGAAAGTACATCTCAGACACTGGCCAGATCCATTAATACGGTTCTTGTAACAGCTGTCTGTATAGTTGTTATTCTGATTGCTTCCTCGGTATTTCAGATTAAATCCATTATGGAATTCTCCTTGCCAATGCTTTGTGGGGTACTTACTGGATGTTATTCTTCTATATGTATTGCAAGTACATTATGGGCCCTCTGGAAGAAAAAAGAGAAAAAGGCTGAAGGCTGATATACCTTATAGTACTGGATTTTTGGCTTGCAAAAGGTAATCGGATTAATATACGGCTTGAACAGATTATTATATGTGATATGCTGATTATTAAGACAGGCTTGACAAGAGATGTAGATTAATTATAAAAATGTAAATTGCAGGAGAAAAAATATTATGGATCATTGGATTATTGATATTATGAATCAATTCGGTTATATTGGGATCACTCTTCTAATAGCTATTGAGAATATTTTTCCACCAATTCCATCAGAAGTTATTCTAACCTTCGGTGGATTTATGACAACATACACTAATTTAAATGTATGGGGTGTAATTGTTGCTGCTACAATAGGTTCTTTACTGGGTGCAATTGTATTGTATGGTGTTGGAAGGTTTCTTTCCCCGGAACGTCTTGGCGTTATACTTGACGGAAAGATAGGACAAATTCTACATTTAAAAAAGGAAGATGTCTTGAAAGCATGTGATTGGTTTAATAAAAAAGGAAAAACTACTGTTTTGTTTTGCCGCTGTATACCAGTGATCCGCAGTTTGATTTCGATACCTGCGGGTATGTCAAGAATGAAGCTGGGCGTCTTTTTTATTATGACAACCATTGGCTCATTGATATGGAATATCTTATTAGTTTTTCTTGGTGTAACCGCAGGGGCTTCATGGGAAAAGATTGTAGCAGGCACTGATGTGTATACAAAGGTGACAGTGATTGTTTTAGGTGTAATTTTTGTAATTGCAGCTTTCTTATTTATGAAAAAAAGAATAAAGAATAAGCAGACCCTGGAGTAGCTGACATTCAAAAATGAGAATTAATTTTTCATAATCTGAATCTGTGAAGTCTTAAAAGGACATTTTTATATAATAATATCTTATACTTAATTGAAAATAAGCACTGCAAGTAGTTCAATTAATAATCTTGCGTGCTTATTTTTAATTATTCCACAATTTCGAAAGTACAGTGGTAGCAGCAAGAATTACTATACATTCCCTGTAAATGTCAAAAATAAAAGTATAACGTTTGAAGTTATTATCACGCTTGTTATAATTCATCTAATTATATTTGTAATAGGCTTATTTCGATGGAACCATGACTAGCTTCAGTGTTATGTTTTAGATTATTAATTATAGTAATATACAGAGATAGCGGTTAAGTAAGAAAATACTTTTTATTGGTAAATAAGTAAAATAAATAAGTAAATAAATAAGTTAAATAAATAAGTTAAATAAATAAGTTCATAATTAGTGGCACGTTTAGCCTTGACAGGAATACATTGGATATGGTAATATATGTTTATATCTCTTTGCATTGCATATACCCTACAATACAAACTGAGCAGGCGATGAACTTTTAAGAGTTCGTGGGGCTGGGCTATTTATAGCAGCAGGATAATTACAATACCTGTGGGACAGTAAAATGTTCTACAGGTATTTTTATATCTATTTTTAGAACATAAACTGGGAAATTTCAATGCCATAGAGCTATCTAACAAATGCTTATAAAGCATATATGGAGGTAACTAACTATGACAGAACAAAAAGGAAATACTACAAAGGAAGGACTTACTAGCTCACAAGCTAAAATACTTCAAGAAAAGTATGGGAAAAATGAACTGACCCCACAAAAAAAAGAGGGCTTTTTTCACAAACTCTTAGAGGTTTTATCCGAACCTATGTTTTTGCTACTTATCGTAGCCGCCGTTATTTATTTTATACTAGGCGAACCACAAGATGGCGCAATTATGCTTGTCTTTGTTCTTGGAATAATCAGCATTGATGTCATACAGGGATGGAAAACTGATAAGACATTAAAAGCACTTAAAGATTTATCTGCTCCTCGTGTAAAGGTTATTCGTGACTCCAAAGAGCAAACTATTAATAGTGCTGATTTAGTTCCAGGCGATTTGATGCTGGTGTCCGAGGGAGTGAAAATTCCAGCAGATGGAGAAGTAGTAAAGAGTAGTGACCTTTGTGTGGATGAATCTTCTTTAACAGGAGAAGCGGAAGGTGTTTGGAAAACAACGATAACAAAGGCTGATTCTGAAAACAAGGATTATTGGAGAAAAGATTATTGTTATGCAGGAACCTTAGTTACGCAGGGTAGTGCAACCGTGTTAGTCGACAAAATCGGAGTACTTACAGAATATGGTAAAATAGGAGTGGAGGTTGTATCAGCACCTGAAAGTCCTACACCACTTCAAAAACAAATTGGTAAGCTCGTAAAGCTTTGTGCCGGTATTGCCGCTGTACTTTTTGTGCTTGTAAGCGGAATAACTTACCTAAATATTCCTGATCATATTTTTAAAGATAGAATCATTGAGAGCATTTTATCGGGTATTACTCTTGCGATGTCAATGATACCATCGGAATTTCCTATTATTTTAACGGTATATTTATCAATGGGCGCATTGCGCTTAGCGAAAAAACGATCATTGGTTAGAAAGCTTCCTTCTGTTGAAACCCTTGGTGCTGTTTCAGTACTTTGCGTTGATAAAACGGGTACCATTACAATGAATCAAATGACCGTTAGAGAAACCTGGGCTGTAGATGATGACAAAGAAAGTTTAGTGGAAATAATGGGACTTGGCTGCGAAACTGATGCTTATGACCCCATGGAAAAAGCGATGATTTCCTACTGTGAGAGTTCCGGAATTACAAAAGAGCATTTATTTGGTGGTAATCTTATTACAGAATACGCATTTACGAATGAATTAAAAATGATGGGACACGTTTGGCATCATGACAATGAAATTATCGTTGCTGCAAAAGGTTCTGCCGAATGTATTTTAACATTATGCAAGCTTTCGGATACCCAACTCAAACAAGCAGAAGATAAAATATTAGAAATGTCAAAGGAAGGCTTGCGTGTTATTGCTGTTGGTTTTATGAAGTTGCAAAATGAATTTGATATTCCGAAAACCATTACAGAATGCAGTCTATCTTTATGTGGTCTGATTGGTCTTGCCGATCCCCCAAGAGAATCCGTAAAGCAGGATATTAAAAACTGCTCTAAAGCAGGAGTTAGGGTTGTTATGATTACGGGTGATAATGGTATTACAGCCAGTTCTATAGCGAAGCAAATAGGTATGCCAAACAGCGATAAAATTATTACAGGTGATGAATTAAATCAAATGTCGGACGAAGAGCTAAGAGAAAAGGTTCGTGATGTTAGTATTTTTTCTCGTGTTGTTCCTGAACATAAAATGCGCATCGTGAAAGCATTTAGAGATAATGGAGAAGTTGTAGCTATGACAGGTGATGGGGTAAATGATGCTCCAGCACTTAAATATGCTGATATCGGAATCGCAATGGGCAAACGTGGTTCAGAGGTATCAAGAGAAGCAGCAGATCTGATACTCCTAGATGATAATTTTTCAACAATCGTTGACACAATTAAAGATGGAAGACGTATGTATGATAACATCAGAAAAGCGGTAGGGTATGTTTTTACCATTCACATTCCGATAGCATTTTCCTCCCTGCTTGCTCCCCTTCTTGGAATTAGTCCAGCAGGTTTAATGTTACTTCCTTTACATGTCGTCTTATTAGAATTAGTAATGGATCCAACTTGCTCTATTGTTCTAGAACGACAACCGGCTGAAAAGGATATTATGGAACGCTCGCCAAGAAACTCAAAGGAAAAATTATTAACAGTAAAAACACTAGCTAAAAGCATTCTGCAAGGACTTGTAATTTTTGCAGCTTCCTTCGGTACTTATTATACAGCTTTACAAAGCAATCCAGAAAATGCTGCAATTGCCCGTACAATGGGGTTGGCGATTATTTTGTTATCAAATGTGTTTTTAGTTCAAGTGAATAGCTCTAATTCCGAATTTGCTTTTATATCATTCAGGAGATTAATTAGAGATAAAGTTATGTGGTCTGTAATCGCCGGAACAGTTATCGGTTTGCTTGTTATGCTCTATTCACCAATAAATACTTTCTTTAAAATGGCACCTTTATCAATAAATCAATTATTATCAGTTGTTGGCATTGCGTTTATATCTGTTATGTGGTATGAACTAATTAAACTAGTAAATTATTTGAAAAATAAGATTTCTTTAAATTTACGACTGAATGGAGAAGAATAAATGAGTTCATTTTCAAAATCTTCAAAAGGAAACAATTATAGAAATAGTAATTATGGATGTATATTGGTGCTCAATTAATGGGTATTATAAGATTATTCTTATTACCAATTATGGCAACTTAAAGTTTAATGAGCAATAGTTTTCATGTAACAATTTAGTCATAATCTATGAAATGAACGTAAATGAACGTGATTAGTGGTACGGTTAGAGTATAATTATTATTG
>JAAOXG010000044.1 GCA_013036995.1 Lacrimispora defluvii | reverse complement strand
GTCTACACTAATATACTAACACCACTGTTCTTCAGCAGCTTCACGGGCGTGATGAGGAGCCACCTTCGGAAGGTGATGGAACATGATTGACTTAACAAAAGTTGCAACGGTGTTTATTGGACGGCGTGGTGAGCATCATTTCCGTAAAATAGAGTTTGATGTCTCAAGCTTGCTTGGTGATGAATATCCAGGTACGGCCTTAAACGCAATATACAAAAGGCCTGATGGAATTGCTTATCCCGTTGTCACAAGCTATGCCGATGGTGTTTTGACATGGTCTCCCAACTCTGCCGATACAGAGATTGTTGGTGTAGGACGTCTTGAGATAAGGGTAGTACAAGGTGAAGTAGTCGGGAAAAGTGTACGAATACTCACTATAGTTGAAGAGGCTCTTGTGGACGGTATAGTCGAGCCGCCTGAACCTCCTGCACAGGAGTGACTAAATCAGGTGTTGTCAGCCTTAGCCGCGCTCGACGTTGATGAAATAAACAACCTGTTGAATCTCATTTACAACCTATTAAATAGTAACTATGCGCTGCTAAATACAACGCACGATATTTTAGTTACCTCCAATGCCCTGATTAATAACACGCATGATCTTTTAATTAGTGCCACATCCCAGATTGGTGATGCCTACAATCTACTTGGAGATACACAAAACACGCTCTACCAAAGAACAGGGATTCTGCTTAACCATTGGCACCCAGTGGAAACGGCTACTGCCCCAGATATGGCAAGTCGCAGAGCAGCCATAACATTTACAAACATAGCAGCTGGCAACAATCTTGTACTCGGCCCGGTAACATATACTTTCGTCACAGCTTTGTGTAGCCCGGCTGAAAATAATGTACAGGTGTTAATACAAGACAATCTACGTAACACCGTTAAGAAACTTGCCGAAGCTATAAAAGGTGTCCAGGATGATGAAAACATCGCCTACGGGACAGGTACAAATCCGAATCCAGCTTGTACTGCTTATTGGACAAGTCAGAGGTTTTCTGTTGGTGATACAACTGTTGCTCCCGGCGAGAGCCTGTTTTTGCTTGAAAAAGCTGAGGATGTGACCACTGCCTTGCCGATGACTTCTACCGCAGCAGCGATTATCAATGCTTTTACTCGTGCTCCACATGTGAGATACGTTCTGTCCGGAAATGTCTCCGGTGCAGGTGGTACCAATAGCACCAGAGGGCCTTTACACACAATACTGCCTATTGGAAGTGTAGTTATTGGAGGACAAGGGGGAAATCTTTCACCGACAAGATATGACTGCCATTTGATAACCCTTTGCCGACAATCGGATACAAGCGAAAAGGAGCTAGACCTGTATATTTCAAACGATGAACAGAACTTCACCAGAATCTGTCGCAGTACGCCAATCGGAGCAGACAGCAGTGCTGAAGCTCAGCATGTTCAGATTGAAATGCGGCAGGCCCGGGTTCCTGTAGGATATGGACTGTATATTCGCATGGGAAGCAATGGCACATCATCAACCGCATATTGCGATCTGAAATTTACCTACCACCTGTACCCGGCAGACCTATAATCATGCTTTTAATTGAGGTGATAAGTGATGAATTTACGAAAACAAATACTTACTAACAACGCCTGCTTTAAGGCAGGCAGGACAATAACGCCGAAAGGTATCATGGTTCATTCAACTGGGGCTAACAATCCTTGGTTGAAGCGCTATGTAGCACCTGATGATGGCCTGTTGGGTAAAAATCAATACGGCAATCACTGGAATCAAGACAAACCCGATGGTCGACAGGTTTGTGTTCATGCGTTCATAGGCAAGTTGGAAGATGGTTCAATTGCAACCTATCAGACATTGCCATGGAACCATCGTGGCTGGCATGCTGGGGGTGCAGCGAATGATACCCATATAGGTTTTGAGATATGTGAAGATGATTTATCCGATGCGACGTATTTTCGCAAGGTATTTTCTGAAGCAGTAGAATTATGCGTGTATCTCTGTAAACTCTATAATCTGACTGAGAAGGACATCATCTGCCACAGTGAAGGATACAAAAAAGGGATCGCATCAAACCATTCCGATGTGATGCACTGGTTCCCTCGTCACGGCGAAAGCATGGACACCTTCCGTGCGGCAGTTAAGGCTGGATTGGTGGAAAAACCGAAACCGGAAACGCCCACAGGTGACGATAAAAAATACTACCGTGTTCAGGTAGGAGCATTTTCTTCTAAAGCAAATGCCGAAACAATGCTGAAAAAGCTTAAAGCGGCTGGCTTTGATGGTTTTATAAGATATAACTGAGATAAAATTCATTAGCCCACAGCTACGGTAACCATTCCGAGTTGTGGGCTTAATTTTTTTGTCCTTTTTCATGGGGTTCGAATCGAGCTGTTTTTTCGCATTACACCTGTGCTCTTTCAAGAAACAGCTTCTCTCCGATGTTTGCTACAGCTTCTGTCTTGCTCACATCATTAACAAAAAATTCTGTCAGTATAAACTGTTCTTCCTCCGACAGGGCTTCCCAAGCAGGCTTGAACCACTCCATATATTCTAATGCCCGTCTGTAACGTTCTTTCAACACATCAATCTCGTCAAGGCAAGCAGCAAGGCGTTCTTCGCCACTTTTGGGATTGTGTTTGCCCGGAACTCCGGTAATCTTTGCACTATGAGGGCTTGTCATACGGGTTTCAACTTCATATATATCCTCATCACTGTGTTCGATAATGTACTGCATGCTGCTGTAATCTTTCAAAGCTTCAACAGCAGCCGCTTTTTTATCTAAATACTGCCATGCAATCAGCATATCGCACCTCCAAAAAATCAAGATAAAAACCTTGATCTTTGAAGCAGTGTGCTTTTTTGCGTTGCTTTGCAGTGCTTTGTTTCCTTGTTCGTTATGTCTTCGTTCTTTATAGAAGGCCATGCTTTTCCAGAATAACCTTCACCTCATCTACCGAATGGACAACCGCTGCCACTCCTCCTGCATTGAGGATTTTCCTTATAGTTGCTTCCTGCAGTTTTGTTGTCTTTCCCGATGGGGTTTTTATTTCAAAAGCTATAAACCGTCCATTTACACAGGCAATAATGTCTGGTATCCCCGCTGTCCCGTACATACCACCATGTTCCTTCCAACAGAAACACCCCGGTACTGTCTTTAAGTACCGCAGTACTTTAGTCACAATACTTCTTTCAGACATAACCGCTCATCCTCCAAAAATGTTACCTTTTTCCCTCTTATAACCTCGTAACATCCAAAAAGGGCATCTCATAAATCAGCTTCCCAAGCGCTTTTCAGGATTTTGTTACCTTGTTACCTCTTTTTGGGGTAGGTGTATACACAAATATTTTTATTTTTATATTTTTTAGTCTTAAAAAAGCAATGGTACTTTCGCGCGTATATATAAAGTTGAGGTAACAAAGGTAACATCGGTAACAAGTGGCTATTCATCAGCGTTTCTGGCGTTACCTTTTTGTTACCTTGTTACCTTTTTCAATACTAAAGAGGCTCAATATCTGTGATCTCAAAGCCGCTCACATCGCATCGCTCTTTCAGTATCGAGAAATCAAGAGCCCACGCTTTTTTTGTTTCATTCCCGAAACGCATCGTTTTATTGCTCTCTATAAAAAAGTCACTTTGCCTCAATTGCTTCAAAAACTGGTTATATGGAAGACATTCACCAGTGATTGCATAATCGCGTCTGTACTTGGTATAGCGGTCATATACATCACAGAAACGAATCCCGATAACCTTGCCATCTTTATCAAAAGTGTAGTCTTGATTCGGAGCCAGTTTCATCCGGGCCATGATTTCCAGGGTCTGTTCTACAATGGTCTTGTTATTGCTGCCGCCATCCAGCAAGTACTCCTGCACACCGTTTTGAAGATATCGAATACATGCCCCTTTGTTAATGGGAAATACTTCAGCCCACGTTACATTAAGGAATTCACACAGTTTGTTTACTAGGCTCAGTCCGGCATAGCAACAGGCGAGATTATTGACGATACGGGATGGAAACTCATCAGATATCTCTGACTTTGCTTCCTCATACCACTTCTCTGCCTCAGCAACCGATACTCTGAGTGCTATATCCAGCAGGCTCCGACCGAAGCTGCCAAGCAGGTCCGCTTTTGCACACAACTTATAAAATGCCTGCCTGTGACTGGCTGGTTTTAAGTCTTTCTTGCTGAAAAGCAATTCTATGCTTCGTTCCCTGATAGCCGCTTCATCCGGCGATTCCTCACCAGCTACAATAATAGGCGCCAACAGTTCATAAGTAACAGCACTTTGATCCGCCCGGCCGCGGACACCTTCATGGCCGTCATATGCATCACGAAGATGGTTGTATAAGGCATTTAGCCTTAACTTATCTATCTTTGAAGGCTTGAACTCATCCATCAACTGTGGTATCAGATTCGATGATGCAGATTCCTTCATCAGCGTAAATGCAGTAACCTGTGTAGCCGCGCGGATTTTACTGCACGAAAATACCGGCAGAATAACCCGCTCCAATGTATTACTTTTTCCGCTGCCTTGTTCTCCGACAAGCAATAAATGAGGAAACTTGATACCTGATTTTTTTAGATGCGGTTTGATAAAGCACCCGGCCACCCAGGCCATTACTGATACCGTTTTTATGGGCTCGTTATAGCTGAGAAGCCATTCACCAAGCATAATAAGCTGTTCCTTTGTCAATGGTTCAAAGATTAGGATATCGGTTGTTATGCTTTTATACTTATCAAGCTGCACGATATCTTCAACAATGTTGCCTCTGGCTTCAATGGCACCATCCGTTGAAACATATACCATCCGCCCGCCATGCTCATAAATTCCAAGAGCCTTGACCCCTGTTTTCCGTATCCACTCCATTTCGGATATATAACCTTTCAGCAGTTCCAAATCTCCTTCTGAGCCAAAATAGCCTAAGGATATCGTCCGGCGGTTCAAGATATTTTTAAACTTTTGGATGTTATTGAAGTCGGTAGTCATAAATGTCTGGCGGTATATTTCATCACGTATTGTAATAAGATCAGCAGTCATCTGCGTTTCATCTTCTGATACAATCATCTCCACCGGCTGAATGATAAAGTTTGTTATAGGATACACACTTTCGCCTCTGGTGCGGTAATACCTACCCTCATGTTCAAAGATAACTGACTCGCTTTCGCGGCTGTATACGTTCTCTGTGACTTCAATGGCCTTATCCAGTGTCTCCTGCCCATATGTTGCTCCACTTGCATGATGTACCGTATCCCACTTTTCCCGGAATAGCCCGGAATTTCTAAACAGCCTGTCCATCTGCTCTTTGTTTTTGCCTGACCAGAAAGCCAGCATACAGCAAAGGGCAAGGTCGGCTTCGGAATGGCTCGGATACCCTGCTTCCTGCCATTTTCCTTCCCATAGCAGATCAAATTCCTTATGGTTTTCGGCTGTCCGGGCTTTCTCCAGAATTTCTTCATCTGTAAGCGGCTCTAGCTTAACCACCTTACTGTCTTTCTTGCTTTTCCCGCTCCGCTTCTTGCTTTTGATATAATTCTCATGTATCCAGGCCAGTGCCCCGTTATCTTCAGCAATGTAATCAGGAGTCCCGGGCAACGGGTCGCCGGTCATTGTGAAGTATCTGCTGTGGGCATACATTTCAACGCCGGTTTTAGTGTTTTTATTGCCCTTAGCAGGCATCTCCCCTTTATAGAAAATATGAAGCCCAGTTCCTGAAGGGCGATATTAATGCTAAAATAAAAATTAACAAGATTGCAAATATAAAACTTAACAGAATTGCAAATGAAATAGTATAATTATCTCCGACGTAAGGAGGTAATTAGCATGATAGAAACAATAAAGGCAGAACTGAACATTTTGAGGTGCTTAAATATGAAACCAAACTATAGTGACTTAGCAAGAAAATATGGAGTTTCAAGACAGACTATATCAAAATATGATAAAGGATTTGAAAAGAAAGAAACAAGAAATAGAAAATCTAAATTAGATAAGTATAGAGAAGAAATAGAGGAAAAGATTAATTTAGCAGGTGCAACTATAACAGGAGTATATAAATACTTCTACTCTAAGGATAAAACTATAGGAACACGTTCAAACTTTGACTATTACATAAGAAAACATAAATTAAGAAGTAAAAACAAATCTGTGGTTCACCCAAGATATGAAACTAAGCCAGGAGAACAGCTTCAATTTGATTTTAAAGAAGACATAACTATGACTTCAAGAAATGGAGAGATATTTAAATTTAATATTTTTACAACAACGTTGGGATATTCAAGAATGCATAAATTTACTTATAGTAAATCAAAAACAAAAGAAGATGTATTTAGATGTCTTATTGAAGCATTTAAATACTATGGAGGAGTCCCCAAAAGACTACTTACAGATAATATGAGTAGTATAATAAATGTAAAAACTAAAAAGTTTACTGAAGAATTTAGACAGTTTGCAAAAGATTTTAATTTTACACCAGAAAAATGCAATGTAAGGTCTCCACAAACAAAAGGAAAAGTAGAATCTGCTAATAGGTTTATTAGTAGGTTAGTTCCTTATAATTATGAATTTGAAAATGAGGAAGAATTGATTGAAATAATAAATAGATTAAGTGATGAAGTAAATAATGAAATAAATCAAACTACAAGATTAAAGCCTATAATGCTTATAAAAAAAGAAAAGGAATATCTTTCTCCTTTACCAAACAAAGAAATAATTGAATCCTACTTAAATTATATGAAACCAACCACAGTTCATAATGATTCAATGATTTACTATAAAGGAAAAAGATATTCTGTACCACACAAGTTTATTAATAAAATTCTAAAAGTAAGAGAATTAGATAATAAACTGTATATCTATAATAACACAGATTTAATAAGAATACATCCATTGACACAAAAGATAATAAATTATCATGAAGATGATTATAAAAAAATAATGGCTGAAAAAATATCATTTAGAAGTGAAGGTGATATTGAAGCTTTTACAATTAGAAATTTAGAAATATTAGATAACTTGAAAGGATAGATAAAATGAGTACATATACAGCTTTGCTAAATAATTTAGAAGTATTAAAACTGCATCAAATAAAAGAAAATCTAGATACATATATAGATTTAATTACCAATAAAGAAAAAACAGTAGTAGAAGCATTATATGAACTAACAAAACTAGAGATAAAACTTAAGGAAGAAAAAGCAACGAATGCATGTGTAAAAGTAGCGAATTTTCCTTTTATAAAAACATTAGATGATTTTGACTTTACATTTCAACCTTCAATAAATCAAGATAAAATTAGAGACCTTCATACTTTGAGGTTCCTTGAGAAAAAAGAAAATGTACTGCTTTTAGGTAATTCAGGTGTTGGAAAAACACATCTATCGGTATCAATAGGCATAGCAGCAGCTAAAAAAAGGAATTCTACATATTTTATAAACTGTCATGATCTACTATTAAATTTAAAAAAAGCTCATTTAGAAAATAGGTTAGAAGCAAGACTCAAACACTATGCTAAATATAAACTTCTAATCATTGATGAAATAGGTTATTTACCTATTTCTAAAGAAGAAGCAAATATACTCGTGTTTCTAAATTTTTAACATGGGAATTTCTTGCCGTAGAAGGAAAAAACCGTGATTATATACGTACAAGAAGATCTTATATTCTTAAATATTTGCAAGAAACAAAATCTTTTAATGTTTTGATTGATAAACTCCGTCAAATTGGCTTTCAAGATGATATGAAGATTATTGAGAATGATATAAAAGGGTTAAATACATTTGGGATTAGAATTGATATAGATGGTGATAAACTTGAGTTGAAAGATTTGCTTGTTGATTTCACTATCCCTGCTCTTAACCTTACTCAAGAACTAAAAGATTTAGAAACAGAAAGGCGCAAAGCGGAATTCATGAATAAAACAGACTTATCAGCGAAATACATTGAGTTGCTAGAAATTGCATACGATGGAAAGCGAAATCGAGATTTTGAAATAGTTACTGCTGAACTCTTCAAAAAAGTTTATGGATTACAATCTATCTTACTTGGTGGTGGACGCAAACCTGACGCTATAGTATTTACTGACAAGTTTGGATTTATTATAGATACTAAGGCATATGGAGAAGGCTACTCAAAAAGCATTTCTCAGGCAGATGAGATGATTCGCTATATTGAAGATAACAAAAGACGTGATATAAATCGCAATCCTACTGAATGGTGGATTGATTTTGATCCGATAATCCCACAAAATCAATTCTATTTTATGTGGGTTTCTAGTAAATTTGTTGGTCGCTTCCAAGAACAACTTGACTACACTGCTAGTCAAACTAGCACAAATGGAGGTGCACTAAATGTAGAACAATTACTTCTTGGTGCAGACGCAGTTCTAAAAGGTATTCTCGATGCAAATACTTTACCTTTGTACATGAAAAACAAAGAAATCGAATTTATTTCTTAATAAAATAAAAGGAGCTTGCTTTGGCTCCTTTTATCTTATTTGTGTTTCGTAATAGTCGTACTCCATATTCTTCAATTGAAATGTATTTGTGTCATAGTTTGTTACCAACACTTCTATACTACCGGAACCTACCGTATTGTGTGAAGAGTTATCATAATTATAGTCCAAATAATTCACATCCACATTTGAATTTTTTATAAAAGACTTTAAATATTCATTAGACCGGCCTTTATGTTCTATTACGTTGCTTAGTGCCCAGCGGACACCCTGTCCCGTTAGTTTTCTTAATAAATCATACATTGCATTTTCTTGTTCCTCATTCCAATTCACAAAACCACGATTCCCATCGTTGTAATTACCTGTAGTAATAAGATAGGGCGGGTCTAAATAAACAAAGTCATTTTCAGTAAGGTTTGATATCTCTAGGTCTGTAAACAAACCATCTACAAATGTCGCGTCTATATTATCAAGTTTAGATACAAAAGAGCGTAAATTCCTTTCCATGTTTTCACTAAACTGACTTCGATTACGTCCAAAGGGATTATTGAATTCCATAGAATTATTAAATCTAAATTGATAGTTATAGCTATATGATACGAGAACATACAAATCTAATGGATTGGGGCTATTGTTATAATCAGATCGAAATTTTAAGTAAGCTTCTTCATTTGTCTTACTAAGGCCGTATTCATTAATTCTAGTTTTAATTCTTTCAACCAGTTCATCTGGTTTTTTAGTTGCAAAGTAACGGAACATCTCATTAATACGATCATTCATGTCATTAAAAACATAACGTTTAGCATCTACATTAATCCCTACATTTGCCCCACCACTAAATAAATCAACAAATGTGTCTATATTCTTGGGGAATAACGGTATGATTTGTTTCAATAATTTGTATTTACCCCCGATATAATTCAACGGACTCTTGATGTAAGAATTATTATTTGCTTTCCATTTGTCCATTGTCTTAAGAGTTGCTGCAATCACTTTACCTTTTTTTATAGGTTTTTTTTGAATATAAATAAGTGTTTCACTTAACTTATCTCTATTTGACGGTATTTTAGATTTATACTTGCGATAATCAATATGCTCAATATCAATTACACCCTTAAAGGAGTATCTTTTCATTAAATTAGTTAACTCATTGATTGGTATAATTCCTTCATCATTATAGCTTAAGACAATATGTGTTGCACTTATATTGCTAATCAAGTCATCCATAGCATTTAAAGCCTTACGCTTCATAGCATAGTCACTACGTAAATTTGACCAATCAAAAATTTTCGTTTTACCACTTAAACTTGGTTTATCATTCCTAGCCACGTTCTCTAATAGGTGGTAATTAGAAGCATACTGCCTATTATTATATGGTGTATCAATATAAGCTATATCAACATCAAGTCTTTTAATTAGTTCATTTGCATCTTCGTTAAAAGCTTTATTCTCTTTTTTATTATCTTTCACTTCTAAAGGAATTAATTCTAAATCTTTTAATGCGCGTTTATCCCAATGTTTTAAATATGCACCATAGGTTCCGGTTATATTACTCACAAAAGGAATAGCTTCTATCAGTGAAGATAATAGATAAAAATATTCACCTTCAGTAATCCACATTTTATTTTTCCATAATTCGATTGTTTCACGAATGTAATCTATCCTTTTTCCGTTTTCTACAGTAAGGTACATACTATCTCCTGTAGGAGTATAAGCTTCTTCATAATAGTGGCTTCCTGTAAAATCCATCCTATCTGCGTTCTTTTGTAAATATAAGATTGGGTCTACGATTCCATTATGTTGTAATCCGTCAAAAGATAATTCTTTATTATTTTCAATAATTGCTCTAGCATTAACATAGCTAAAATATAATAAGTCATTAGAATAGACTGTAAAATCTTTCTTGAAATAATTTCCAACAATATTTGTTCCTGCAAATAAGTCAAGGAAAGTTTCCTCGCTACCGTTAGTATGCTTAGAAAGTAAATTTTCTATATTTTCAACCAGTAATTGTTTAGATCCTATAAATCTCAAATTAACATCCCCTTTCATCCTTGTCTAATATAGAATACTATTATTTGATGAAATAATCAACTATAAAATTAAAAAAACAATATCAAATTAGATTTTATATATTGCTTTAATATATTTATATACACCACTTTTACTAAACGGTTAAACCATTAAAGCAAAACTTCATTTGCATGGGTGAGCTCAATTCATCAACTAAACCATATTTCCTTAAATCACACTCATAATCTACAACTTTACCCGCCATCAGAAACAAAGAACCCCCTGACAACACTGAAAATGCACCATTTTCAAGGGCCTATACATCTATTATCTTGTCAGCAGGCAGAAGATTTCAAGTATTCTCTAAGGAAATAGCAATTGAATCTGGCCTCCTGATTAGGATTAATAAAAGTGATAACTATTTTATCAACTCACCACGTCTTTGCCAGCAATCGTGTCAACTCACCACATCAATATCCATATCATCTTCTTGATCATCTAACCCGCCTATCTTGGACAAGTTCCCACAAAGAAAAATCCCGTGATTATCCTTCCGGCTTGGAGCCAGATCTCAAATCACGGAAACCCTTTATTTATAAAGTTTTTTATCCCTAAAACATCGTATTTACCTTAACCCTTGACATCAATACTACCGTCTCAACGTGCGTCGTCCATGGAAACATATCAACCCCCCACGCCTTCTTCGCCTCATACCCCTTTTTCTTAAAATACTCTAAATCCCGAACCAACGTCTCCGGCCCGCAAGACACATACACCACTTTATCCGGACGCATTTTAGATACAGAGTCAATAAACTCCTCCGTGCTTCCGCTTCTTGGCGGATCCATAAACACCACGTCCACATGCTCTCCGGATTCTGCCATATTGACCATGAATTTTCCTGCATCATTACAGTAAAAACTTGCATTCTTTATATGATTCAATTTTGCATTTTCAATTGCGTCACGTACTGCAGCCTTATTTAATTCCACACCAATCACTTCTTTTACATGGCTGCTGGCAACAATTCCGATTGTGCCGATCCCACAATACGCATCGATAATCCTTTCTTTTCCGGTCAGCCCCGCTGCTTCAATGGCCTTCTTATAAAGAACCTCTGTCTGCACAGGGTTTACCTGATAAAAAGATTTGGAGGATATGCGGAAACGGCATCCGCAGAGAACATCTTCTATATAGCCCTTGCCATAAAGTACATTCTCCTTATCTCCAAGCACCATGCTGGTTCCCCTGTTGTTTAAATTTTGTACCACTGTGGTGATTTCCGGATGGCGTTCTCTCAACGCCTTAATAAAATTATTCTTTGAAGGAAATACCGGAGAAGCAGTTACAAGCACAACCATAATTTCGCCAGTCTCAAAACCACGTCGGATTAAAACATGGCGCAGCAGACCATATCCTGTATCCTCATCATAAGTGCGGATTTTAAACGATTTAAGCATTCCCCTGATGGTTCCTATAATCTCATCTGATTTCTGATCCTCAATTAGACAGCTTTCCACAGGTACTACGATATGAGAATTGGCTTCATAAACACCAGAAATAGGATTTCCCTTTCTGTCGTGGTCAAATACGGCATGTACCTTATTGCGATAATGATAAGGATCACTCATCCCGATCATAGACTCCAGACGGCAGAAAGGCTTTAACAACGTTTCCAATTCTTTTTGTTTCTGCTCCAGCTGTTTTTTATAAGGCAGATGAAGGAGCTGGCAACTTCCACATCTTCTATAAACCGGACACTGAGATGAATTTCCCTGTCCACGTTCTTTGTGGAATTTATTACCTGGCCTCTCATCATCTCTTATCTTATCATTCCGAGTCTTAACATTTTGAGTTTTATCATTTCCAGTCTTTCCATCTTGTCTCTTATCTCTTTGTACAGTTCGGGAAAATGTTTTTTCATTCTGCACTTTTTCATTCTGCACTTTTCTATTCTGCCCCTTCCCATTCTCTCCCTTCCCGTTGTATATCTTCTCACTCCGCGTCTCCGCTCTCGGTTTCTTCCCGCTTATGGCCTTTCCGCCCTGTGTCTCCACTCTCCCCTTATTATCACTGGCAAACTCTTTCTTCTCGGTTTTTGCCGCCGGCTTTTTACCTTCTATACGAAACTTTTCTTTCTTCAAACGATTATCTATCATTTCATTAATCCGCCTTTTCTTCTCTGCTATCAAAAGCTATTATAGTATATTCTTCCCCATAAAACCACCGAATTCCATTGTTTATTGAAAAACTATTGCATTTTCGCCATCGGCGTTTATAATAATTCAAAAAGAGAAAAGGAAGAATACACAAATGACTGATGCAGACAACAGCTTCTATATAGATAAAACACTTTACAATGGACGTCCGGCAAATTCTTCGGACAGATTGGAAAAGGAGACTCGCACCTATGATCTCTTAGACCGGCTTGAAATCTCTTATCAGAGACTTGACCACGAACCGCTTCCCACCATTGATGCCTGCCGGGAAGTCGATATCCTGTTAAACATTGATATCTGCAAAAACTTATTTCTCTGCAACGCAAAAAAAACGGATTTTTATTTGCTCCTGCTGCCAGGAAAAAAGAAATTCCGTACTGCCTGCCTTTCAAAGCAAATCGGCTCCTCCAGGCTCTCCTTTGCTGATCCGGAGTTTATGATTCAGTTTCTTGATATCACCCCCGGCTCCGTTTCTGTTCTTGGACTCATGAATGATAAAGACAATAAAGTCCAACTCCTTATTGATAAAAATGTGCTCTCCTTTGAGTTCTTCGGTTGCCATCCCTGCATCAATACCAGCAGCCTGAAAATGAAAACAGTCGACTTAATTGACCGGATTCTCCCTGCCATAAACCACAATTATATTCTGGTGGATCTTCCTGATGAATCGGATTCTACAATGCATTGAAAAACTAAAAAAGGGCAGGATTACTATCTCCTGCCTGATCTTTATTTATTTTAATATATCTTACTTTACCTGCCAGATATTGTCGTGATAAGAGGCAATTCGGTTCTTGCCTGCCTGCTTGGCATAATACATGGCACGGTCCGCCTGTGAAAAAAGTCTCTGGTAGTTCTCTTCCTTCTTCCCAGTGCTGGAAACAATTCCGATGCTGACGGAAAGGCGTCCTTCCCCTTCCGGTACCGATTTCTTTGCACGCTTTAACAGCTTTTCCGCCCTCTTGTACACATCGGGTTCGGAGGTAAATACTACGAATTCATCACCACCTACTCTGCCTACCAGATCCGGCTCCGGGAAAAGATCGCAAAGCATTCCGCCCACCTTCATAAGAATGCGGTCGCCTGTGGGGTGGCCGTAGGAATCGTTAATTTCTTTGAAATTATCAATGTCGATCATGCAAAGCCAGCTTTCTGAGTCGCCTTTTAACAGCTCATCGACCCTGTATTCGAAGGCTGATTTGTTGTATACGCCGGTCAATCCATCTTTTAAAGACTTTAAAAGCAATTGCTCCTCTCGCGCTTTTGAACCGCTGATATCCTGAAGCTTGCCGATCATCTTAAGCGGAGCAGACTTTCTGTCTTCCCAGATAGCCGTTAAATTACAGCAGCACCAGTGAAATGGCTCTCCCTTCTTTCCCATACTGAATTCGAAAGAACGCATCTCCCCCTCATTTGGTGCATTATCTCTGTGCTTTATAAAAAAACGCTCAAATGCCTGTAAATTAATATGGCCTTTTGCATTAGCTGAAAGATACAGCCGCTTCTCTGGATAGGAATACTCGAACAATACAGTGTCAGTAAAAAAACTCATGTTCCCGTACAGCTGCTCTGCCTGGCTGAAGCGGAAAGACTCCTGTATGATTCCCTTACTCTCACTTTCTAATTGTCTTTCTGAATTTCCTGTCATGATACTTCCCCCTGTACCTCACGGAATCCTTTATTACCCGTCTTTTCTATATGTATATCATACATGATAACGCTTTTTACCCGTATATGCAACTTGTTTTTGGAGCATTATTACGCATATAATACGTAATGTCTGTTTAAAATATCCTTTATGATAAACCAAGAGGTGATAATGTTGAATGAACAATTTGTCAGGAACCGAATCACAGAACTCCGCCTGAAGAAAAATATTTCGGAATATCAGATGAGCTTAGATCTGGGGAAGAATAAAAGCTATATTCAAGGTATTTCTTCAGGACGTTCTATGCCATCCATGAAACAGTTTTTTGAAATCTGTGATTATCTTGAACTTACTCCCATTGAGTTTTTTAATACAGAAAAAAAAGAGCAGACTCTTTACAGGGAGGCCGCGGCAATTTTAAATGAATTAAGCCTCGAAGATCTGGAAGCGGTTTTTCCAATTTTACTGCGGCTCAGGGCGAAGACGGACAGAAAAAAGCAGGCAGAACCTTAAATTACTAAGGTCCTGCCTGTCTTTTATATTGCTCTGGTCTGCTCTTTCAGCCAGAGAGCTTCTTCCTCTGTCAGATGAGGTGCTACCGCATCATAAACTTTTCTGTGATAATCATTTAAAAGTGTTTTATCCCGTTCTGTCATCAGTGACGGATCTAACGCCTCTAAGTCTATGGGTACCATAGTCAGAGGTTCAAATTCCATAAACTGACCGTATTCATTCAATTCCGCTTTTTTACATACAATCATGTTTTCGGTTCTCACTCCGTGGCTTCCCTCGATATAAACTCCAGGCTCATCGGAAGTAATCATTCCTTCTTCCAGAACGCAGTTGTCCTGACGCTCCGCAACCATACGCCAGCGGAAACCATTGGGACGCTCATGAACATTGAGAAGATATCCAACTCCATGCCCTGTACCGTGGTCAAAGTTAATTCCACGGCTCCAGAATGGTTCTCTGGCAACATAGTCAAGTGTCAGACCTCTGCAGCCATGCAGGAACTTTACAGCAGCCAGACGGAGCATGCTGATGACTGTAAGTGTAAAATGCTCCCGCTCCTCATCGGTAAGGGGGCCTACCGCAATGGTTCTTGTTACGTCAGTGGTTCCCTCATAGTACTGGCCGCCGGAATCCACCAGGTAAAGTCCTCTTGGCTCAATGGCTGCATTACTTTCTGAGGTTGCCTTATAATGACACATGGCGGCATTGGATCCATAAGCTGAGATGGTATCAAAGCTGATTCCTAAATTACCTTCCTGCTTAGAACGAAGCTTATCTAAATATTCCTGAGCACTAATCTCAGTGATCTCCTGCTTACCCACATTGTGCTTCAGCCAGTAAATAAATTTCACCATGGCTGTTCCGTCTTTTATATGGGCCTTTCTCATATTTTCCACTTCAACAGGGTTTTTGATGGCTTTTGCCAGTACAGAAGGATTCATACGGTCAATGATCCGGTTGGAAGAATCAATTCCTTTAACAATGGCATAATTGGTTCTGCCTGTCTCAAGGAGAATTCTCTGATCTCTTAACTGGCTGACAGAAGCATAGATGTCATTATAAGGGCGCACCGTTACAGAGAGCTCTTTCAAATATGCCTTTACCTGGTCATTTAAGGTTTCTTCATTTATAAACAGATAGAAACGCTCCATTGTCACCATTGCATAGGAAAGAACAACCGGATTGCAGCTTACGTCATTTCCCCTGATATTTAAAAGCCATACGATATCATCCAGTGAGGTGAGAATATGAACGGTTGCTTTTTCTTTTTTCATTTCTTCTCTTAAATCACTGATTTTTTCAGCTGCTGATTTACCGGCAAACTTCTCTTCCAGAATCCAGACAGGCTCTTTTGACAATTGGGGACGCTGCTTCCAGATCTGATCCACAAGATCCTCTTCATATGCCAGAGTCACATGCTTATCTGCCAGCTTTTCTTCAAAATCCTGTCCCTGGCGGCAGTTTACAACACGTCCGTCAAAGCCCAGCTTTCCGCCTTCTGGCAGTACTGCTTCTAAATATTCCAGAATTTCAGGAACTCCCGGATTTCCCATCTTTCTCAGTTCTACGCCGGTACCGGAAAGCTGCTTTCCTGCCTGAACAAAATATCTTCCGTCTGTCCACAGGCCTGCTTCGTCTTTTGTGATTACGGCAGTTCCTGCAGAACCGGTAAAGCCTGTCATAAATTCTCTGGCTTTAAAATATTCCCCTACATATTCTGATTCATGAAAATCAGAGGTCGGAATCATATAAGCGTCCATATGGCGCTCTGCCATTAAGTCTCTTAACTGTTGCAGTCTTTCACTTATCATTGCTTTGCTTCTCCTTTTGTTTCAAAATAATTTTCTATTGCCTCCGTAATGCCCTCGCTGTATGTGGGGTGGGCGCGCATGGCCAGCCGGAGCTGTTTGGCCGTTAACCCGTTTGCAATTGCGGTTGCCATCTCACTAATCATATCCGTTGCTCTGGGACAGACAATCTGGGCTCCCACCAGAGTTCCGGAGTATTCCTCAAATACCAGATGTATAAATCCGTTCTGTCTGCTGGTAATAATGGATTTTCCATTGGAACGCATGGAATAGCGGCCACAGCGCACATTCATATTGTTTGCAATGGCCAATTCTCTGGTAATTCCCACCGATGCGATTTCAGGCTCTGTATAGATGCAGCTGGGAACCACCGGCAGTTTCACGAACATTCCGTTTGGAACAACGCTAAGGCGGATGGTATGTTCGATCCCCGCGATCTTTTCCACTACATAAGTTCCCTGTGCAGCAGCAACGTGAGCCAGCAAAATATCTGATGCCACATCTCCGATGGCATAAATTCCGGGCTCACTGGTCTGAAATTCTGAATTTACTTTTAAGCGGCCATTCTCCACCTCCAAGCTTACATCTTCTCCCAAAAGTTCGTCGATGCAGGGAATCCGCCCTGCTGCAATCAATATCTGACTGGTACGAATGACCTGTTCCTGCCCGTTCATTTCAAAGACACAGGCAAGTCCGTGTTCTTCCTCTTCTTTAATTTCCTTAACATTTGCCAGGCAGTGAACAGTAATTCCTCTCTGCTTCAGCTCTTCTTCCAGTGCCTGTGATACTTCCAGATCCATGGGACCCAAAAGATGGTCTTTCTGTTCAAGAATTGTCACATTGGAACAAAGCGCGCTGAAAATGGTGGCAAACTCCACTCCGATCACACCTCCCCCGATCACAAGAAGGCGGTCATAATTCCAGGTATCTGAAGCAAGCAGCCTCTCACTGGTTAACACTCCCGGCAAATCCACTCCCGGAATATCGGGTATGGCACATTTTGCTCCTGTGGCTATTATGAGATGATCTGCGGAATAAAAATCTTTTCCTTCCGGACCGCTCACCTCCACTGTTTTGTTTCTACGTATCACAGCCGTACCGGTGATTACTGTAATGTTCTCAGCTTCAATTAAATCTGAAATGCCTTTTCGGTATGATTTCACCGAGTTTTTTTTGTAATGCTGCATTTTCTTAAAATCAAAGGAAATAAAATCAGTAGATACACCAAATTCATCGCAGTTTTGAAGCTCTTTAAATTTACTGGCAGCATGGAGAAGGGATTTTGTTGGAATGCACCCTTTATTCACACAGGTTCCTCCAAGCTTTTCTTTTTCCACAATGGCCGTTTTTAACCCCAAAGAAGCAGCCTTTAACGCGGCCGTATAACCCCCAGGTCCTCCTCCTATGATAATGATGTCATAATGTATTGCCATGAAACCTCCTACTACCGGATCAGTCCAAAATGAAGGCAGGCATTCTTAATTCCATCCTGATCGATGGCATCTGTAATATAATCTGCTGCCCGCTTCAGCTCATCCATCGCATTGCCCATTGCAATTCCGATTCCTGCAGCCTTCACAATATCATAATCATTCATGCTGTCCCCAAATGCAATCGTCTGGGAAAGAGGAATCTTATAAAAGTCACAAAGTCTGGCAAGCCCTACTGCCTTAGATGCCTTTCGCTCTACTACATCTGCCCCTTTCTTGTCCGCAAACATATGAACGTGGATTTCCGGAAACTCCTCTTCCATGGTTCTTGCACCAGCTTCGTCTCCGATATATGCCATGGTTCTTACATCAAGTTGTACCAGCTTGCTGGCATCTGCAAAATTTCTTCTGCATTCTCCCCATAGCTTCCTGTCATGTTCTGCAACTGCCTCCGGGTTTACATAATAGTCATATTCCCCTACCGTGGTGCCAACACTGTAAGGTGTAGTCTTTGCATAGGACAGAATCTGCTTTAAAAGATTTTTATCAAAGAAATGTTCATATATTACAGTCTCTCCCACAGTCACCTTGGTTCCATTGAGGTGAATAATTGCATCCGGCCGGATCTGATCCCTTATTGCAGTACTGAATATGGAATCCATGTCTCTTCCAGTTGCCACCACTATGGTATAATTCTCCCTCAGTTTCTCGATGGTCTCCATCGCACTTGCCGGAATCGACCAGTCTTTATGATCAAGCAGCGTCATATCTATATCAAAGCTTACGATTGGTTTCATCTATTTTCACCTTTTTTTCTTCCTGATTAGTCTTGTCTATTCCATCATATATTAAATTTTGAAATATTTCAACAAATATACTTTACCAATTGGAAATTTTCTGCTATAATGTCTGAGTGTCAGGAAACGGAGTATGGCGTAGCTTGGTAGCGCGCTCGGCTGGGGGCCGAGAGGTCGCAGGTTCAAATCCTGTTACTCCGATTGACGATTGTAATATTAGTACCGGATTTCCCATCAGATAGGAAACCGGTGCTTTTGGTTTACCGATAAATGTATGGAGACATAGCTCAGCTGGGAGAGCATTTGCTTGACGTGTAAAGGGTCGCAGGTTCGAATCCTGTTGTCTCCATTAATTATGAACCCTGGTAAATACAAGGACTCCTTGTGTTTACCGGGGTTTTTGTGTTCTAAGGATTTCAGTAAACTAAATAATCAAGTACAGATATCCACATTAATACAACATGATATCACACGAAAATGCATTCTAAAAATGATATAATCTACTTTATTAAGGCGGGTCTATGAATATTAGAATTCCGCCCTCTGTGATTTTGATCACTCTGAGACTTAATAGATTTGATTGAATAAAAAATAAATGGAAATGCTTGACCATTCGAACAAATGTTCTTATAATTAGTTGCAGGAGGTGGTCAGAAATGAAAGCAAAATGTGAACTTGAGCCAGTTTTAAATAAGTGTCCTAAATTCGATCCAGTGGAACAGGAGTGTAACTCTGATAATAGCTGTTGCGGATTTTACAGAATGCCAAGTGCAGAAAGTATTCCTCAGTATTTTAGGCAGCCTCGATGGTATGAACAGTACTATAAAAAACGATAATTTAAGGCGGGTCCGGAATTCCGGATACCCGCCTTTAATCAAACGATTATTTAACTCTTACATAAACACGGACTATGATATTTCCGTCTGCATCTTTGCACTGATAAAATTTCCTTTACTGCTTTCAATCTGGCAGTTTCTTCAATATTTAAATCAATCTGTAATCGTCTGCATTTTCTACAACTAAGACGTTTATGTAATCTATATAGGATCTAAAGACGGGGTGGCCGCCTCTAATATAATGGTAAATATTTTATTATTTTTTTAGCTTACTACAATATATTAGGAGAAGTACACCTGAAATAAATATTGCTGCAAAAAAGAAAACCATTAAATACCATGACAGGTTATCTCCTATATACTTGAATAGAGTCATTGTTAAAATTAAGAGTATACCTCCAAAAATTGCCAATATTGCACTTACTATCCATTTTCTTTTAAGACTCATCTCATCACCTTTTACATTATTAAATATTACTGCGATAATCGCACCATAGACAAGAATGGTTGCGATATTTTTTATTAAATCATACATCACATTTTCCCCCTTTCGTATTGGTTACATATTTTACCATAATATAGTAACATTTTCAATAAACATTACCAAAAAACACCCATCCACCAAAAATCGACAGGCGCTTTATAAAATCAAAATGTTATTTTTTAATATTTACCTCTTATGTTTGTACATTTGTTCGAAGCTGTATTAGCTATGGAAATAACTTTTCAACTCTTCTTTATCTAATATCTTTGATACCCCAAATGTTAATTTGCTGGTTTAAAATCCAACAACAATAGTTACGTCCCACTATTTTTTTTTAAACTACTTGACCTCAAACATAAATTGTAGTAAATTATACACAATCATTTATAATTATTCACGCAGACTTTGCCGCCGGGTAAAGTATCACACCAGCGTTCAGATTTCATACCATTAGGCCATTGAAGGTATGATATTCTGGACTTTTTTAATAGGAGGAAATCAAATGGATCTGCAGATTATTGACAGGAAGTTTTCTATCTGTAAGCTGAAAGAAATAAGTACTGAGCTTTTAAATCATGATTTTACATTTATCAGCAAGACCGATAACGAATTATCGCTAATATGCGAAACGGATCATATGCCGGAAATATATCTGACTGCAGAACATGGGTGGCGTTGTTTTCGGATTGCGGAGGATGCGTCATTTGAAAAGTATGGTATGATTGCTTTCTTATCCAAGATTATTGCAGATGAGAAGACCTGCATTTTGGTTGTTGCCACTTATGATACAGATTACATATTTTTAAAAGAAGATCGATTAGAAGACGTAAAAAAGGCCTTGCTGGCAAATGGGTGCAAATTTATCTGATTCCCCAGTCTGCCATACTTAGAAAGAATACATAACAGGCATCCGCATACTATATACCATAAGCAAAACAGATCGGATGCCGGTTATGCAAAAAATATTGGATGAGAATTATTACGATTTTATCATTGATAACTCCATGATACCCAGATATAGTACCGGAGATAACATCACATTATTAAATGATGCTCATTCATTGCTGCATGTCTCCAGAAGTGTGATGGACGTTTGCGATATCGGACGCACTCCCTATTACGCCTTCCCATCAGTTTATACCCTTGCCTCTTCTGCCAGTGATGAAATTTCACCCAATAAAACCGTGGAGCAAAATAACAATTACAATCTCCTTGGGCAATGTACACTGGTTGGCATTGTAGACACGGGAATCGATTATCAGCATCCGGCTTTCCGAAATGCAGATGGTTCCACCCGCATCGTATCCTTATGGGATCAGACTGACCAGAGCGGGGTATCTCCAAAAGACTTTACCTATGGTTCACAATACAGCAAGCAGCAGATCAATGCCGCACTGCTTTCCAATGATACACTGTCACTGGTCCCCACAGTTGATACGATCGGTCATGGAACCGCCATAGCCAGCATTATATCAGGCAGTATAGACACCAAAAATTCATTTAGTGGAGTTGTTCCCTATAGCGAACTTGTTGTAGTGAAATTAAAAGAGGCAAAGAAAAATCTGAGAAATGTTTTTTTAATACCAGAGGATAAATTATGTTTCCAGGAATCTGATATTATTCTTGGTATCCGTTATCTGGTTGAAGAAGCAAAAAAAATAGCACGCCCCCTTGTCATTTGTATTGCAATGGGAACCAGCCAGGGAATTCATGAAGGGCAGAGCATAATGAGCCAGTATCTGGCAAATCTTTTGCGCTTATCAGGTGTTAATGTTTCCATTGCTGCAGGTGATGAGGGGAACCTGGGCCGGCACTATTTTGGTAGCATTGATTCGGCTCCCTATAGCACCGAATTCCAGTTAAACATAGGTAATGAAGATAAAAAATTATCCATGGAAATATGGCCCGGCATTCCTGGCAGACCGGCAATCCAGATTATTTCTCCGGATCGATTGATCACATATGAAATTGAACCTTCCTTTAACGAATGTATAAAAATTGCTTTTGGCCAGGGTCTGGTATGGGTAAATAACATTATTTTTGAGGAAGAAACCGGGCAACAGCTGATCTTAATACGCTTTGACCAGGCTGAACCTGGACTTTGGACCTTCCGTCTGGACAGCACGGAAAACCAGCCTTTTTATTATAATTCCTGGCTTCCGTCTGGTAATTTCATATCGGATTATACCTACTTTATAAATGCAAGTCCCGATACTACCATAACCAATCCAGGAAATTCTATTAATACTCTGACTACCTCCGCCTACAACCAGATTGACGGCACTATATTAGTGCAGTCCGGCAGAGGCTATACCAGCAACGGAATGATTAAACCAGACATTGCAGCTCCCGGTTACCAGATCCCATGCGCACTTCCCCAAAACCGGTATGGAACTATGAACGGGACAGGAGCTGCGGCTGCCCAGGCGGCGGGGGGAATTGCCATGGTCATGGAATGGACTCTGTGCAAAGGGAATTTTACCTCCCTTACCGGAAAACAGATTAACCGCATGATTACCCGTGGAGCAAAACGCAGCAGCTCCTATCTCTATCCCAATAATGTATGGGGTTATGGACAGTTAGATATTAACGGGTTAATTGCCCGTCTGATTAATGTTTTATGAATTCATCCAGTTTCTCAATACCAATGGTCAGATACCGGAAAAGAGACTCTGCAGCAAAGGAAAAAACGATCAATAAAAGCGCACATATATCAGACATTTCACTTATGGCAAACAGCTGATGAAGAAAGATACCGCAAAATACCAAACCCATTATTACCACAAAACTCCCTGATAAAAGGCTGCTTCCACTTATTTTTTCAATTTCATCTGCCTCACCTGTTAAAAGAGCTTCATTAACCTGTAATACCTATTACGATGTTTCCTATAATAACTGGTAAAAATGTAAGGTTGCGGTAGGAACCAACGTAAATCAGCAGTATGGCTATAATTAAAAAAATCAGGTTAAAATAAGTCAGTATATTGGATAGTATTATATTTTTAACGGACTTTCCTGTTGAAATGTCGCTCTGATTTACCAGCCCCTGTTCTACGCTTTCATTTACCTCATCTTCCGTAAGTCCTCTCCAGCCAGTGTTTTGCGCATCATTTGTCATATCACTCATCTTACACCTCTTGTGATTCTTTCCAGTTTCTATTGTATCAATAATATTTTTATATTGACTATTGTTCTCTTCTGTGGTATATTAAATTAGTATTTTAATAAAGTTTTGATTTCGCATATATTTGTAAGTCATTATTCTATTGATGATTTACAAGTATATGCGATTTTTAGTTTTAAGCAGAATACACAATAATTTTAAGGAGGTATCTTTTCATGAAAAAAGGTACAGTAAAATGGTTTAATGCACAAAAAGGTTTTGGTTTCATCTGTGACGAAGAAGGCAACGATATTTTCGTTCATTTCTCCGGTCTTGCTATGGAAGGTTTCAAATCTTTAGAAGATGGCCAGTCTGTTGTTTTCGAAACAATCAACGGCAACCGTGGTCTTCAGGCAGTTAACGTTCACGTAGCTTAATTTCATACAGATGTACGAATCACGTCTATTGATCCATTTTCTTCAAATACCCATTTGATAAAGTGAATTTGTTAAGGTGAATATGTTCCAACTATCTGTATTTTAAAAAGTCAGAGTAATTTTTATTTATTACAGCTAAGCCAGCAGGGTTTATTTTATATTCCCTGCTGGCTCAAACTATTTATACATTATTTTATATAATCACTAAAAAGGCGGGTACCGGAATCAACCGGATACCCGCCTTTAATAGAATTAATTGCAGCCACAATCATCGTCATCATCAAAACGACGATGGCACCGAGGATCATTACAGCCAGCTCTATATCCAGCCCAGTAAGCTCTTCTAACTTCCTCTGAGCAGTCAACTTCATCATCATCGCAGTCACAATTATTATTGCAATTGCCACTACAATTATTATTACAATTATTATTGCAGCGATTTCCGCAACCCCAGAAGCATCCCATTGTTTACTACCCCCTTTTCAAATTATAATGTATTATATGGTGGTTAAAGACAAGATGTGAATGGAGTAGGGATGGCATGTCCGGCTTGTTCACACAATATAAGAACATGCATATATTATTATTACAGAACGAGATATCAAAACATTACCGGGGAACACAAAAACGAGCGCAAGCCGCCGCAAATCCGCCTTACCAATGTAAAATAACTCATTTTCCGCGCTGTCAGACTTTGTATCTCCGGTTGATAATGAGTTCTGTAAACTGCCCGATCATAAGTATGAAACCTCAGCAGGGCGAAAACCAACGCATCCTGGTTTTCGCCCTTTTCTAATTAATCTGATCTTCGTTTGGTATTCGGTCCCATACCTTCTCTGCGGGAATTGTGAGTATGGTTCTGATTCTCAACTTTCCCTTTTACTTCCCTGTATTGATTGGCTGAATTTGATTTCTTTGTATCATCCTTTGACATAGTTATCACCTCATAATTAATATGTCTGCCAGTTCCATATTTTATGCAAATCTGAATTCACGCATAAATAATTCCTCCTGGTACATCCTAATTGTGAGGTGATAATCATGTCATATATAGCTCCTGCAGTCCAGGCAAAATTTGAAACCCTTTCCATTGATTTAAAAAATCAGATCCTGGAACGAAATGTGCAGATCAACAGCATTTACGACCTGATCCGTGTTTTGGAAGAAATCGTAAATGAAGGAAAATGATCCTTGTGTTAGCAGCCACAGGCCAGTTAAGACCTGTGGCTGTTTTCATCTGCAGTCTTAAAAAGAAATAAGGGCCGAACCCCTGAGGAACGACCCATGAAAAAATGAATATTCAATTATCTGCAGCTTCTTAAGAATGAGGAAAGCTGACGGGTATTGCAGGAGCTTCCGGTATTGCAGGTCTTGCCTGTACAGGATGCACCTTTCTTGCCAGTTGAAGTATTGCAGTTAGAGCTGTTGGTGTTACATCCATACTTGCTTAACAGACTGTTTAAAGACTGTCCATAGCAGGATGAAGTATAGCAGTTAGATGAAAAACAATTAGGCACTGAACTGGAACAGGTTGCTGCCTGTGCTGTGATTGGTGTTCCTGCTACGGTTAATACAGCTGCTGCTGCTAATACAAATGCTGGTAATTTTCTCATGGTAATATCCTCCTTATTTGTTACGCAAATGTTACATTTCCTTTACAAAACGTATCATAACATACATAAAATGGAATTACACTAGGAGAAAAATGGCAATTAACCTATCTTTTCCAGTTGATATTCATCCACTGCCAGTTTCAGGGCACCCATGATCCCCTGATTGTCGTTAAGGCTTGGTAAAACAATATAATGCTCCATATCTTCCAATTCTTTGGTTTTGATATAACCGCCCAGCTGACGGGTTACTTCCTCTCTCACCAATGGAATTAAATGCTCCTGATGCATCACACCGCCTCCCAGTATAATACGCTGGGGAGAAAGTACCATAATATAATCCACAAGTGCCTGGGCGATATAATAAGCTTCCAGCTCCCAGACTTCTTTTCTGTCTGCCAGCTGTGCTCCCTTCATCCCCCAACGAGCCTCTATGGCAGGACCTGCCGCCATGCCTTCCAGGCAGTTTTTGTGGTATGGACACGCTCCCTCAAAGGAATCTTCCGGATGTCTGGATAAAAGCAGATGACCGCCCTCCGGGTGAAGCATTCCGTGAAGCAGCTTTCCATTGGTTATAATACCAGCTCCCACGCCAGTTCCAATGGTAATATACATACTGTTCTCAAGTCCCTTTGTAATCCCCCAGGTGGCCTCACCAAGGGCAGATCCATTCACATCCGTATCAAACCCCACCGGTACCTTTAAAGCCTCTTTAAATGCTCCCACAATATCATAGTTCAGCCACGCAAGCTTGGGAGTGGTGGTAATATAGCCATACGTATCTGAATTCCTGTTAAGATCAATGGGACCGAAGCATCCGATTCCCAATGCTTCAATTTCCTTATCCAAAAAATATGCAATCAGTCTGGGCATGGTAATCTCCGGTGTCTCTGTCGGAATGGAAACCCGCTCTAAAATCTCCCCGTTCTCATTGCCTATGGCACAAACCATCTTTGTGCCTCCTGCTTCTAATGCTCCCAGTCTCATAACTTCTCCTCCTGCTTTATTCGGGATTGGAACAGATGACAGTCATCTTACCCTCAAATCTGCACTCTTTACTCTTTGCCGGTATAATAAAATTCTGACCTGCTTCCAATGGGATTCCATTGATGGAACCTTTTCCGCTTATCACGCTGACATTGGTAAAAAACTTAGAAAAATCTTTTGCAAATACCCCATCAATATCATACTTGTCCACGGAGTAGTACTTACAGGTGATTAAATGTGTATGCACAGCTCCGGATAGCTTCTCTGTTACCGCTGTTGCCTGATTTTCCTTAAATGGCGCCCTGATGGTGGCAATACTCTGTTCCACATGCAGCTGTCTTGGTTTTCCATCTGAAAGACGGTCATAATCATAGACACGGTAAGTGATATCACTGCTCTGCTGGGTCTCAAGAATTAAAGTTCCGCCCTTAATCGCATGGACGCAGCCCGGGTTAATCTGGAAGAAATCTCCCTTCTTAATGGGAACAGTCCGTATAAATTCCTCCCACTGATGGTTTCGTATCATGAATTCCATCTCGTCCCGGTCTTTGGCATAATGACCGATTACGATTTCTGTATCCGGTTCACAGTCCAGAATGTACCAGCATTCTGTTTTTCCAAGAGAACCATTCTCATGAATTTTTGCATAACTGTCGTCAGGATGCACCTGAATGCTTAAATCATTCTTTGCATCGATAATTTTAACCAGAAGAGGAAACTGGTCTCCGGGATAAAAACCGAATATCTCCGGTTTTTCCTTCCATAAACGGCTTAGAAGCTTTCCGTCATAAATTCCTCCCGCAATCTGGCATTCCCCATTCTTGTGAGCACTGATTGCCCAGCATTCCCCTGTGGTATCGCTTGGTATGTCATATCCAAATACTGTCCGAAGCTTATTGCCGCCCCAGATGGCTTCCTTAAAAACAGGTTCCAGAAATAAAAACTCCATCACTCTTCCTCCTTATGTGTCAACCCTGTATGCTTACTGCCTATATTTTACATGAATATAAGCAAAAGGAAAAGAGGTATTTCAAGTTAATGAGAATCTTTTCCATATACTTCAATCTGGGTAAGGGCAGGAAACGGAGAAGGATCATCTGCTTTTATTAAATTACTCAGCTTTAACCAGGTAATCCTGCTCTTTTTTATTGAAAATATATGAGGTTTTATGCTTTTTTCCATTTTCACAGCCTGGCTGGATCCGTCTGAAAATGTAAAGGTTGCTTCCACCCACCAGTTATCGTGGGGGAAATCGGCACGGGTATATAGTACAATCTGGTCAAAATCCACTTCCCGACCAAAATCCAGAGTAATTTCTGCATCATCCTGGCGGTTAATTCCCCATGATTCATATGGCCACTCACCATGGGATTCATTGGCAAGAATGCCATCGATGGCATTGCGTGCTGCAAATACAGCCTCACCTCTGGTTTCCACATTGGCAAAAGCATGAGGAAAACAACCGGTATCACCATGCTGATCCATCACATTGACTGCAAGATTACGGTACTGTTTTACTTCTGTTTCTCCAGCTTTGCGAATGGTAAGGTAATGCTTCGTTCCGGTAAATGCCTTGGGATTGTAGGATACTTTTTTATCTCCAAATGGAATGGTAAAAATCACTTCCGGTTTAGTTATATAGACTAAGGATTCATCCATACAATCATCAATCCGGATTACGTAATGTCCGCCAGGCTCATCTGTTTTGCATACAATGGCGTCTCCTTCTTCATAACTGCCTTCATACACCAGGACTGCCTGCTCCTCTCCTGATACAAACGCTTTTATGGTATCATTTAACCCCTTTACAGTAATGGATACACTGGTCATCATTCGTCCTCCTGCTCTTCCTGTTCAAAATAGTCTTTGTATTCTACCTCAATCTGATGTTTCATACGTTTCATGCTGTAAGTCAAATGTTCTCTGAGGGATTGTTCCAGACCTTCAATATCCTTTTTTTCCAGCAATTCAAACAGCTCCGTATGCTCTCTGATGATTCTTGTAAAATCGGTTTCTGTTACAAAATCCAGCATTCTGAATCTGGTGTAATGAAGCTGCTGTGCCTGTATCATATCCCAGAGCTTCCGTTTACCGGTAGCACGGTACCAGATGGCGTGCATCTGTGCGTCCATGCGGTAAAACTGCTCTGGTTCAAATCCTTTTTCCAGTATAAGCGCCTGCTGCCTGCGGATCATATACCGGACTTCCTCCATCCAGAGCGGAGTTGCCATATTGGCAAAATCACGCATAACCATGGTTTCCACGGCAACGCGCATGTAAATCATCTGTTTGATGGTATCCAGATTAAGAAGTGTCACCTGCGTACCGGAATAAGGTACGGATATGACGAATCCCTGCTCCTGCAGCTTTCTTACCGCTTCTCTTACAGGAGTCCGCGATACACCAAACCGTTCGCAAATCTCATTTTCACTTATGATCTGTCCGGGCTTTAATTCCAGATCCAGAATCTCCTGCTTTAAAGTTTCAAACACCAGGTCGCCACGGTTTTTATAGGTTTTGGTCTTTCCTTCCATTGAACCCTCTCCGTCCTTAAAATTTAAACATAATAATTAAATAAAATATGCCATGACTCCCGCCTGTTAAGGGCGGGCATCATGGCCATGTTTATCCCACTGGGGACTTCCCTGTAAGGGCATGCAATTACTGTGGCTGTTTACCGATGTAAGCTAAAATACCGCCGTCAACGTAAAGAATATGTCCATTGACAAAGTTAGAAGCATCAGAGGAAAGGAATACTGCAGGGCCTGCAAGATCCTCAGCCTCACCCCAGCGTCCAGCCGGTGTCTTAGCAATGATGAACTGATCAAACGGATGTCTGGAGCCATCTGCCTGAACCTCACGTAAAGGTGCAGTCTGTGGTGTTGCAATGTAGCCAGGTCCAATACCGTTACACTGGATGTTGAATTCACCGTACTCAGAAGCAATGTTCTTTGTCAGCATCTTCAGTCCGCCCTTTGCAGCTGCATAAGCAGATACAGTCTCACGTCCAAGCTCAGACATCATGGAACAGATATTAATAATCTTTCCGTGGCCTTTTTTAATCATTGACGGAATAACTGCCTTTGCTACGATAAACGGAGCATTTAAGTCAACATCAATTACCTGTCTGAACTGCTCTGCTGTCATATCGCACATCGGAATACGTTTGATAATACCTGCGTTATTAAACAGAATGTCGATTACGCCTACTTCTTTTTCTATCTGAGCAACCATGGCATTTACCGCCTCTTCGCTCGTAACATCGCAAACATATCCGTGAGCAGTAATGCCCTCTTCCTTGTATGCTGCAATTCCTTTGTCTACTAATTCCTGCTTAATATCATTAAAAACAATGGTAGCGCCAGCTTCTGCAAGAGACTTAGCGATCGCAAAGCCGATACCATAAGAAGCGCCTGTTACAAGTGCAACTTTTCCTTCAAGAGAAAACTGTTTTGTAAAGTTATCCATATTCGTGATTCTCCTTTGCTTTTATTCTGGTCAGTTATTTCGTCATTAGAAAATTAGTTTGTATTCAAATGTGAAAGTTTGTATACAAATTCTATGACTTGTATTTATGCTAACACAATGCTAATCTTTTTTCAATATACATATTAGACAAAGTAGGCTATTTTTATTTAGTTAAAATTTTCCAAATACTGAATCTGCCCAAAACAAAAAAGTTCCGGCATTCAAAATGAAAGCCGGAACTTTTTATTCACCGAATTATTTGCATCCACAGCCGGAATCCGTAGATCCCATTACTGATCCGCCGTAGGTTCTTCCACAGCCATTTGCACTCCAGAATCCATCACGGAATCCGGTCTCATAACCATCTTTAAAGCCGCATGCATATCCCTGACGATAGCACATGTTCATGCTTCCGCTTCCAGTTGTTGCATCACTGACATCACTGCATTTGTCATTGCATTTGGTATTACAATTATTTGCATTGCTATTTCCGCTTGGGCAGTTGCAGTTGCAATTGCATCCGTTATTCCAATTATTACAACTCATTTTCATTTACTCCTGTTTAATCAGTTCGTAATATATCTTATGCCCAAGTCTTTCATATGTGAGTTAAAATGGTGAAATTTTTCACTCTAAAGTCATCATTTTTCTATTTTTAAACTCCTGAGCTTTTCCTTCATTCCAGTCATTTACAGGTCGGTAATATCCCGCTATTCTGCTGTAAATATCCGTCTCTTTACCACACTTCGGACAGATCTTTTGCTCACCCGGCAGATAGCCGCAGCTCTGACAGACAGAGTATAAAGGTGTAAATGTCAGGTAGGGAATCTCATACTGATTTATCATGCGCCTTAAAGCATCTCTGACAGTCCGATAGTCCTTTTCCTCATTCTTCATGAAAACAGAAAATACAGTCCCCGCCGTATACAAAGGTTGAACACGGTTCTGAATCATCAATGCCTGAGAAAGGCTGCCTCCCCAGTCCGCCGCCAGCTTGGTGCTGTTGGTATAGTAGGGTACAGGTGAATGATCACCTGCAGATCTTATGCCGGGATATTCTTCTCTGTCAATCAATGCCAGCCGGTATGCCGCCGATTCAGCCGGAGTTGCCTCAAGGCTAAAAAGACTATTATACTGCTGCTGATAAACAATCAGTTTTTTCTTTAAATGCTCCATTACATTAACTGCAAATGCCTGAGTATCTTCTGATTCCATTCCCGTTCCCAGCCATTTTGCATTCTTTCCTGCTTCATCCATTCCCACAATTCCGATGGATGAGAAATGATTGGTAAAACTCTCCAGATAACAGGCTGTATAGGGATAAAGCCCGTTTTTCAAAAGTCTGGTTATTACGTTTCGCTTGATATCAAGAGATCTGGCGGCAAGATCTGCCACATAGTCCAAACGCTGATAAAAGTCAGCTTCATCAGAGGCCAGATATGCGATTCTCGGCAGATTTAGAGTTACTACACCAATGGAACCTGTATGTTCTCCATATCCGAAAAAGCCACCGGCTTTATGGCGCAGCTTTGTAAAATCAGGGATACTTTTGGGTGTAAATGCCCGTACGTCTCCTGGAGTTAGAACGCTATTGATGTAATTGGAAAAGTATGGAGTTCCATAATGGGAGGCCAGTGTAAATAACAAGCGGTTTCTCTCCGAATCGGACCAGTCAAATTCCTTTGTTATTCCAAAAACCGGAATCGGATACTGAAATCCCATTCCTCCGGCATCTCCTTCCAGCATCGTCTCTAAAAAGGCACGGTTCACCATATCCATCTCTGCCTGACAGTCTCCGTAGGTAAAATCCATAAACTTTCCGCCTACAATGGCTTTTTGTGATTTCATATCCTCTGGTACCGTCAAATCAAGGGATATATGGGAAAATGGCGCCTGGGTTCCCCAGCGGCTTGGGGTATTTACTCCAAACACAAAGGCCTCCATGCATTTTTTCACTTTATCGTAAGTCAGTCCATCTGCTTTGATAAAAGGCGCCAGATAGGTATCAAAGGATGAAAATGATTGGGAGGCAGCCCATTCATTCTGCATGATACCAAGAAAATTTACCATCTGATTGCACAATGTGGCCAGATGCTTTGCCGGTGAAGCTGTGATCTTTCCGCTGATACCGCCCAGTCCGTCTAATAAAAGCTGCTTTAAAGACCAGCCGCAGCTGTATCCCGTCAGCATGGAAAGATCATGGATATGTATCACTCCATGATTATGAGCGTCTGCGATCTCCCTGTCATAAATTTCAGACAGCCAGTAATTTGTGGTGACTGCCCCGGAGTTGTTAAGAATAAGACCCCCCACTGAATAGGTTACCGTGGAATTTTCCTTCACATGCCAGTCCTCAACTTTTACATACTGGTCCACCACATCTTTGTAGTCCAGGGTGGTGTTTCCTAAGTTTCTGATCCTTTCCCGCTGTTTCCGATAGAGAATATAAGCCTTTGCCACTTCCGTATAACCGGTTTCTTCCAGAACCTTTTCCACACTGTCCTGAATATCTTCCACCGGAATGCTCTCCGTATGAATCTTATTTTGAAAATCAGAAGCTACTCTTAGTGCCAGAAGCTCAACAATACTGTCCGTATAATACTTGCCTGTTGCCTCAAAAGCTTTCTTAACTGCTTCTTTGATCTTGGATAATTCAAATCCTGTGACTGTTCCATCCCTTTTTACCACATTCAACACGCCCATACGCACCCCTTTTATTCATTTACCTGATAAATCATGATACGGTCTCTGCTTTTTAATTCCTGTTGAAAATAACCGCTTTCCCCGTTGACCTCCAATACTACTTTACCGGTAAGATTTTTAAAATCAAGTCCCGAATATTCCAGCATGTCCATAAGATAATAAGGACGCTGATCCGGTTTAACAGGAAAAGTCATAGGTTTGTCATTTAAGAAAAATGTGATTTTTCCATTGCTTTTATGAAACGCTGCATCGGAAGAAGCAGATGCATCCGTATGACCCTCCAGTTTTAATCGTTGTTCTTTATCAATCTGTATGCCGGTAGACGTCATCTGTGCCGGAGGAGTCAGAATCCCCGGAATATTCTGAGGAGCAGGAACCGGTTCCTGATACGTGACTTGTTCTTCCTCTGCTTCATCATACCAGTCTTCCTCTGGAAGAATCTCCTTTTCCCTTACTATTTCTATTACAATGCTGTCCCCTGTTTTTAAGGGAAGATCTTCTTTTGCCTCTATTCCATTCACCAAAATCTTCTTTCCTGCTCCCGGCTTCTCAATATCCGAAAGCATGGCAGAAGCGCTCTTGCCGTGACTGGCAGGCACAAATACAATCCAGTCCTCTGCGCTAACCTGATCAGAGAGCTGTGCTTCCTCTCCGTTCAGTGTGAGGACAGACGGCTCCGCCTTCTCACCATAAAAGACAGTCCGTTTTCCGTTTACACTTACAACCAGATTCTGACCGGAACGCCCAATCATATCCTGATAATTATATCCGTTCATCATTAAAACGTCCATAACGGTAAAGGTTCCGCCACGGAAAAGCTTTGCAGGGCGTTCGTTTAAAATGACCCGGAAACCATCATTAACAATATTAAATCCTGCAGAGATAACGATTCCAAGAGGAGTGGCATATTCCGGATTCTCCAGATCATATTCATCGGAATAAGCGTTAATCTTAAAATTATTTCCTGCAATTGCAACACGCTTGGAATCAATTTTTAAATGTTCTACAATTCCCTCTTTCAGTCCGGACAGCCTGCTGCCGCCGCCTGCCAGAAAGACTGCTGACGGCATACCGCCATTTACCTCCAGTATTTTGTCTGAGATCTCCTGACAAAGCCTGGAAGATGCCTCTTTGATGCTGGAAAAAATGGCTTCCCTGGTGATCGTCTGCTCAAAACCAAGGATATCTGTAAAGTTAAGTTCCTCTGTTTCATCAATCTGGGATTTGATTTTTTCCGCAGTGCCGAAATCAACTAAGTATTCCTTCATAATGGTTTCCGTTATCTCATCTCCTGCGAGTATGGCCATGGTATAACCAGTCACACTTCCATCCCGGCATACAGCGATATCAGAGGTACCTGCACCGATATCCACCATGGCAAGGTTAAGAAGGCGGATATTCTGGGGAATGGCCGCATTGATGGCGGCAATCGGCTCCAAAGTCAGGCTTGCTACCTCAAGACCGATTTTATGCATGGCAGAGTATAAGCTTTCTACAACTTCGGTGGGAAGAAATGTGGCAATGATATCTGCCTTTAAAACCCGTCCATGATGATCAATTAAGTTGGAGATCATATAATTATCCAGGAAATATCTGCTGACGGTATAACCAACCAGATAAAACTGACGGTCAGTATCCCTTCCCTCCCTGTTCATAAACTGTTTCTCCGCTTCACTGATGGCTCCCGCTTCCAGTCTGCTGACGGATTCTGCATCAATCTTCTGAGCTCTGGCAAGCTCCATCTCATAGGTCACACTTTCTGTTCTCAGTGCTCTTCCCGCAGCTGCCACACAAACCTTCTGCAGCTTGCAGCCCAGCTTTTTTTCCAGTTTTTCTTTCACCTGGCCGGCAATTTTCGCAACCTGATCAATATCCTCGATCTGTCCGTCAATCATCGCCCGCTTGGTGTGCTCGGCTCTCTCTATGGCAACGATATGTATTCTGTCCCCATCTGGCATTCCTACCATGCCAATGATGCTTCTGGTTCCAATATCCAGAGCGAAAATAGCCTGATCCGGGAGTGTATCTGTCAAAATGCTATTTCTGTTATCCATAAATAATGCCCCATCCTCTTTCATATTTGTCTTTATTTTACTAGTATCAGGGGTCTCCGTCAATCGAATAAAGGAAACTTTTGTTGAAACAGAGAGATTTTTGATACAAAAGAATTGGTTCATGTATTAAAAACATTAAGTTTGTCACCATAAACAACTTCCTTTTTTGTACATGGGTTTTGATTTATTTCCCGTAATTAAAACGGTTCACCATCTCATATAACGGGTGATACAACCCTGTCGGTATATAAAATTCTTTGCCAATGAATTGAAAGCCCAATTTCTTCAGCAGCTTTTCTGATGCCTTGTTTTCAGGATGATGGCCTGCATATAGTTTTTTAGCATTTAATATGTGAAAGCTATAATCGATAGCGGCTTTCGCTGCCTCTAAGGCATACCCCTGTCCCCAGTATTTTTTCCGTAAATGAAAACCGAGCTCGTAAGAATGCTTTTCGGATTTATAAGAACGGATCCCGCAACATCCAATGAGCTCATCTGTTGATAGTTCAAAAATTGGCCAGTATTGTATATGATACAATTCATCATTACGAATTTCCGTATTCAGACGGTTTGCAATCTCTTCCTTTGTAAACTTACCTGTGGAACAGATAAACCGGGTGACTTCCTCTTCTCCCCATAACTGGGATGCAAAATTTAAATCGGCTTTATTCCATTTGGAGAATCCAATTCTTACTGTTTTAATAAAATATTCACGCATATTAAATCCTCGTTTCTTTGGTAGTCTGTTTGTTTAAATCAACCCTTCAGTCAGCCAGTTTCACAAACTCTTCACAGATCCTTCAAATTCCTGTCACACTTTCACAGTAAATTAGTAAATGTAAAGAGGCCAATAACTTTTTAAATAAGACTTTTTTTCATACAGCCGACAGGATCCCCCATCTTGTCGGCTCCTCCCTTTTTTTGGGGTAAGCTGGTGAATAACTAACATTTCCATACTATTTTTCAAGAAAACTTCTAAATACAATTAAGTTATTATCAGGATCCAGAAAGCTCATGTTTTTTGCTCCCCACGGTCTTATTGTTGGCGGTTCCAGGATCTTCACACCAAGGGTTGTTAATCTTTCATACTGATAATCCACATCATCTACTGTAAACGCTAAACATATATTTTGAGCATTCATCTCACGCTCCACCCCATCATTATAAACACTCAGGGATGTTTCCTCGGAGATGATAAACTGATGAATATTATCATCACATCCATTATCAATATCAAATATGGACTTATAGAAATTAGCTAATCGAACAACATCTTTTGTAAACAAACATACTTCTCCCACCTTCACTGATTCTCACCTCATTTTCTTATTATATATTCTGCCACTTTGATGTAACTTTTCACAGTCTCTTCACAAATCTATCAATTTCCCGTCACATTTTTTCGCTATATTAATAATTGTAAAGAGGTCAATAACCTTTTAAATAAAACTTTTTTCATACAGCCGACAGGATCCCCCCATCTTGTCGGCTTCCTCCAACTCTAAGGATGTAATTATACGTATAATTTTATCTCATATTTTTTCAAATTTAAAGACATTAGTACAACTCTTATAAAAATAAATGATATTTAAATACTGCTAATAATTGATATTTTTATAGTAGTTATATATACTTATATAGTAAATTAATATTTATATCAGTTTAGGGGGAAAAGATATGTACAATCATGCACCATTAGACTATGTCTGCCCTTTTTGCCTAATTGCTAAGGGAATTGAAAATGAAAATATAAGTACAAAGCAGAACGATATTATATTTCAAGATGACTATGTTACTGCATTTATATCATCTTGCTGGTGGAAAAATAATAAGGGTCACGTTATTATAATTCCTAATAAACATATTGAGAACTTATACGATTTACCATCTGAAATATCTTACCGAATTCATGATTTAGAAAAAGATATTGCAATAGCATTAAAGGAAACTTACAGTTGTGACGGAGTATCTTCCAGACAGCATAATGAACCATGTGGTAATCAAGATGTCTGGCATTATCATCTTCATATATTTCCAAGATATGAAAATGATAATCTGTACAAATCAGAAAGAGAAAACACCAAGCCAGAAGAGCGTTTAGAATATGCAATAAAGTTGAAGAACTATTTTATCAAGATGAAGCATAATTAATTAGGACGTTGATTAATAAAAAACAAACCAACGTCCTGCTTTAATTATATTGCGCTTAACTTCATCATTTTTTATTTGAAGCTGATTCACCCTCTGCTTCAAGTTTTTGTACCCTTTTTTTATAAATAAATACAGAAAGCATTAATGCACCAAGGGTTAATATAAATACCTGCGCGAATATAAATCCCCCTGTGGCAACTGCACCTGCTAATTTACCATATTTATAATAAGATGTTGCAGAGAAAAGAATTCCACACAATACTCCGGATATCAGACTGAGTATGACATTTGTTTTAAAATTTGGTTTCAGTCTCCTGTCCCATATGCCATTGATCAGACATGCTATAAGCAGGTATATGGAAACAAGCATAAATACCACCCATTCACCTGCAATATTACGGAATAAGTTTTCGGAATCTGTAGAAAAGGTTACCTGTAGCAGAATTGCAGCTAATAATCCCCAATATACAATCCAGAATCCGTAGTGTTCGATCTTTAATAACTTTTGCTCCTGCATTTCATCCAGATTATTCTTTTTTCTATTCATTATTATCATCCTCCCAAAATAAATCATCAAGACTTTTTCCTAACACTCGGCAAATAGCCCGGCATAATTTTATCGTTGGATTGTATTCACCCTGCTCTATGGCATTCATGGTCTGCCGTGAAATTCCAACTTTCTCAGCCAGCTCCTTTTGTGTCAGATCCAGTTGGGCACGGGCAACTTTTATAGGTATATTTCGACCCACTGCAATCACCTCCACATGACTATATTACTATATGATGTACTTAATGTCAAGTATATACGACATATAATATTCTATTTTAGACATATCCCGTGTATACTGTGTAAGGGAAGATATGCCTTTTGGTATGTATCATCGGATAACCTCAGCATAACGTTAAAAGCTCCACATTTGGGAAAAACATAACAAAGCAGTTTTTTATTTCTTTGGTGGGTAATAACGCACCAACCATAGCTATTTCCATAAGGAAAACGTATCTCACTTTGACTGTCTCACAAAATCTTCACATATTCTACAACTTTTCTACATAACCTAAGGGTATAGTAATAATTGTTACAGGTAATATCCTTTACATTAAAATAAGCCGGCAGGATCCTTTGATCTTACCGGCTCCTTTCGTTCGTCTGGGCAGTTTATTATAGAATAAACGCTTCTGTGCGCTTGACAATGTCCAGGTAAAATTTATTAATGCTGATGCAGGAGAGGTGATTTCAGACACAAATTATAAGGACATAACAGAATGATTTTATGCTCTAAGTAATCCAAAAAGGGATCAATGAAAGCGCCAACTCACAGAACGTGAATTAGCGCTTATTATAGTCAGTGAAGGTCAAATGCAACTAATGTTATCTTTTATTTTTTCATAATTCCATATGCATTAAAATTATAAGTCACCCCATCTATCCTGCGTTCTCCCGTCACCATGACTCCTGTATCATCAGTATAGTACCAGTTACTTCGTACTTGAATCCAACCTGTTTTCATATATCCGTTTTCATCAAAATAATAACGCTTTCCGTCAATTCTGACCCAACCATTTTTATAATAATTCCCATTTTCCAACTCATACCATTTTCCAGTATCATTACTCTTCCAGCTTCCTGGCTTTGCTTTTACATAAGTATCTTCATAGTAAGAACCAGTATTCTCATCATATTCTATAGATGGCTGATTAGATAAATAATTCCGTTCTGCCAAATCTGCATCCATATTTTGTATATCTTCTTCTGTCAGCGGTCCAATTTGGGTTTCTGGATTATAACGATTTGCAAATGATGTTATGGTAATACCAGCTGATAGTATTGCTGTCATATATAATATTGTTCTTATTTGTTTCATACAATGCCCCTCCATGTAGTTTTTATTGTTATTAAATACCATATTTTTCCAGCATACCACAAGATTTGATAAAAGAAAAGTCCCTCTTCTGGTTACTATTAATTAATAAATATTTCCATACAGGGATAACGTAATAATGTCTTTAGTTTGTTAACTTTCTTCATTTAGCTTAATGCTGTTAGTTGATAATTTAAAATATTTTACTATATTAATTTTCAACCAATTCTCCATGTAGTATTACCCGTCCTCCATCTGGACATTTAATATCAAACTGAGTGTCTTTACCTTCGCCATAATCTAATACAGCGCCATTTTGTAGTGCATATATCATAGGGTATGCACTATTCCATAGCTCATGGCATATTGGTGGGCACAGATCTTTAACATAAAAACTTTCACCTGCTTTATAATATCCGCCACGACATTTACTTTCCATTATTGTAATTTTAATTTTAAGCATGTCTTTTCTCCTCACATTACTTTTAATAATTTCATAATAACTAAAAGCCTACTAACTATCAATATTAATTTTTACAATGGCTGCTACCAATTTATAGAATTATATAAGAAAGCGCCGACCCACGAAAAGTGAATCGGCGCTCTCTTTCATTATGTCTGGGTAATTATTACCCCTATTTACATTTTGTTTTAACATCAAAGCTGGGATTAAATGCATAAAAGTTTTTGCTGTCCAGATTATCCTGGGTGACTCTAAGTGCCTCACCAAATCTCTGGAAATGAACAATTTCACGCATCCGTAAGAACCGGATAGGGTCACACACATCAGGATCAGTAATAACACGCAAAATGTTGTCGTAAGTACTCCTTGCTTTTTGTTCTGCTGCCATGTCTTCTACCAAGTCAGTGATTGGGTCGCCTTTGGACTGAAATTCACATGCATTAAATGGAATTCCACCCGCTGCCTGAGGCCAGATTCCAGTTGTATGGTCAATATAATATGGACCAAATCCTGATTCTACTACCTGCTCCGGGGTTAGGTTTCTGGTTAGCTGATGAACAATGGTTGCTACAATTTCAAGATGGGCCAGTTCTTCCGTTCCAATATCTGTCAAAATTGCTTTCCCCTCTTTATAAGGCATAGCATAACGCTGGGAAAGATAACGCATGGAAGCGCCCATTTCTCCATCTGGTCCGCCA
>JAAOXG010000043.1 GCA_013036995.1 Lacrimispora defluvii | reverse complement strand
TTCAAGCTCATGTCGGCATACGAATGTTCTGCCTGTCTCGTGGGCTCTGCAATGTGTATTAGAGACACTCCTAGTATAATAATGATGCAGTCAAGAATGACTACTCAGTTAACAAGTTTCTTATCAGATAACAGAAGAAGGGGTTCTTCCTTCATCAAATGTTATCCATTCATAATTATCATGTCTGACGGTTCCCTCATAGACACCAGACTTTTCATAAGGTATATTATTTCTTTGGATAGGATAAAGAATGTGTTCCTCCTTGGGAAGCCAGTTTCTACTGGCTCATACCTACGATTAAGTCAATTAGTCCATTCAACAGGGTTTTATGATTAAGCTGGTTGGGAGCCGCAGGCTATACCCGTATAACGCGCTAGGCTGTGTACCTGTTGCTTTGGAAATGGTCTCCTATCAGAAAGGAGCTTACGCTCATGACAAACAAAGTTTTTTTTAATTTTGATGAATTATTTATCTCTGTCGGTATGGATGTTGGTGCTGACTTTTCATGGATGTCTATTGCTCTTCCAAACCAGACATTTGTGGGCAAACCTTTTAAAATCCTACATGACAGTATCTCTTCCCTGGAACTTGCTGTTTCTAAAATAAAAGAAGCAGAAGAGTTGTATTCTTTGGAAAGTCGCATTTTCCTGGAATCCACGGGTATTTATCATTACCCACTCTTCTGCTATCTTCGCGATAAGGGTTTTAACTGCTCAGTTATCAATCCTATCATCACTAAGAGTAGCACAAATATCAATATAAGAAAAGTGCATAATGACCGTTTCGATTCAAAAAAGGCGGCTTTGATTGGCTTGAAACCCGATTTAAAGGTTTCTCTTATGCCATCTGAACTTGCTCTCGATTTAAGAAACCTTTCCAGAGTTTATTATGATCTGATGGATAATCGTTCGGCCTATATAAATAAGTTGCAGGGTGAACTTCGTATGGTTTTTCCTCAGTATTTAAAAATCTTTTCAAAAGTAACTACCAATACATCTCTTACTTTATTGGAAAACTACACGAGTCCAGATGCTTTTCTTTCAGCAGAAAAACGGGAAATCATTGATTCCATACGCTCTACTGCCAGATTTGGTGTTACATACGCTAATAACAAATATAATGCTATTATTCAGGCTGCAAAAGACTCTAAGACTTTTGGTCATTCTGTCAGCAGTAATTTCAAGCGTATCCAGATTTACATACGTTTTATTCGCCAATATGATGAAGAAATTACCTCTCTTCTGGAAAACATGCATGAACTGGTTGATTCCAACGAAGGGACTAAATTTATACAACAGATACACCTGATTGAATCTTACAAAGGAGCCGGATTTCTCTCCGCCGTATCACTTATGAGTGAGATTGGTGACTTCTCGGCATTCCATTCTCCAAAGCAGCTGTTTGCTTACTTTGGCCTGGATCCTGCGGTAAAGCAGTCCGGTAAGTTTGAAGGAACCAAGATTAACATGTCAAAACGCGGTTCCCGCATTGCAAGACGCGTACTTCACACAATGGCTTTAATCAGTATCAGTAAAAGCAGAAACGGGTCTGTTCAAAATCCTGTGCTCCGTGATTATTACCTAAAAAAATGTGAGTCAAAGCCTAAAATGGTATCACTGGGTGCTGTCATGCATAAGGTCTGTAACATTGTATTTGCCATTCTTCGTGATGAAAAAGAGTTTCAAGTCATCACACCAGAAGAACATCAAAAGAATTACTTAAAAGCGAGATGCGACATCGCTGCTTAATATAATGCATACCTCCTTTGAACCCGCTATTTGTCGGAATATCAAAAGGTGTATTAAAGTTGCCCTTTTTTACCTAAATAGAAAAATTAATTTTTTTTCCATTCACTATTGACATTTCTTAGCTGGACTTTAT
>JAAOXG010000042.1 GCA_013036995.1 Lacrimispora defluvii | reverse complement strand
TAAACGCTTGACACAAACAGTGGTACGTTTAGCCTTGACAATTAAATAATATTTCGATATGATAATATTATCTCTTTGCGCTGCATTACATTTCTACTTGAAATGCGAGATCAACAGTACAAACTGAGCAGGCGATGAACCTTATTTCGAATAAGGTCATGGGGCTGGGCCACCAAGTGTGGCAGCAGATTGTGATATTGTACACATCTGTGGGACAGTGGTATGTTCCATAGGTGTGTTTTTTTATACCTAAAGGAGCAAAGTGAACTTGAATGGAGTGCCATATATCTATCAATCGAATGCTAAATAAGCTAAACGGAGGTGAATTTTATGACTGAATACAAACATAACATGGCTGGACTAAGTTCCGCCGAAGCTAAGAAACAGCAGGACAGATATGGTAAAAACGAACTAACACAACAAAGACAAGAAAGCTTCCTTAAGAAGATATTTCACATCATTTGTGAGCCTATGTTTTTGCTGTTAATTGTTGCTGCAGTTATTTATTTTATCCTTGGTGAGCCAAGGGATGGTGCAATCATGCTGATTTTTGTTATAGGTATTATCAGCATTGATGTTATTCAAGAATGGAAAACGGATAAAACTTTAAATGCACTTAAAGATTTATCGGCGCCTCATGTTACTGTAATCCGTGATGGAAAAGAAACTGTTATCGCAAGTTCAGACCTTGTACCTGGCGACTTGATGATGATTTATGAGGGTGTGAAAATCCCGGCTGATGGTATTGTAGTAAAAAGCAATGACCTTTGTGTCGATGAGTCTTCCCTTACAGGTGAGGCAGAGGGAGTCTGGAAGATAAACGCAGAAAGCGCAGAACCCACAAATGATTATTGGCGTAAAGATTATTGCTATGCGGGAACGTTGGTAACACAAGGAACAGCAACTGTATTGGTTGATAAAATCGGTGCAACAACGGAATATGGTAAAATCGGTGCAAATGTAGCCTCAGCACCAAATGAAGATACACCTCTCCAGAAACAAACAAGCAGTCTGGTGAAGATTTGTGCAGGAATTGCGGCTGTACTGTTTGCACTTGTCGGAGTGGTTACCTATTTTAATATTCCTGATCATGTTTTTGGTGATAGAATTATTGAAAGTATTCTATCAGGGATAACACTTGCAATGGCGATGATACCTGAAGAATTTCCTGTCATTTTAACGGTGTTTCTTTCCATGGGAGCTTGGCGTTTGGCGAAAAAACAGTCGCTTGTCCGTAAACTGCCCTCTGTTGAGACCTTGGGTGCCGTATCTGTACTATGCGTTGATAAAACGGGAACAATAACCATGAATCAGATGACTGTGCAGAATACATGGGCATTGAACGAAGATACTCATTCTCTCATTGAAACTATGGGACTTGGTTGTGAGACAGATGCTTATGATCCTATGGAAAAAGCGATGTTAAGTTATTGTGATGGACATGGGATTTCAAATGAGCATTTGTTTAGCGGAGAACTTATTTCAGAATATGCATTTACGAATGAATTAAAAATGATGGGGCATGTATGGCGCAGAAATGGTGAAATCATCATTGCTGCAAAAGGATCGCCGGAGCGAATTTTGACTGTCTGCAATATGTCAGGTAAGGACCTGGGGCTTACTGAACAGAAAATTACTGAAATGTCTAAAGAAGGACTACGTGTAATCGCCGTAGCTACCATGAGACCACAAACTGAAAATGACATTCCCGAAAAAATCACAGACTGCACCATGACACTTCTTGGATTGATCGGTTTGGCAGATCCACCGAGAGAAAGTGTTAAAAATGACATTGCTGTATGTAACAGAGCAGGTATTCGTGTTGTAATGATTACAGGTGATAATGGTATTACCGCTTCATCCATAGCCCAAAAAATTGGTATGCCAAACAGTGATCATATTATAACTGGCGATATGTTAAATGAAATGAGTGACGAGGAACTTCGTGAAAAAGTTAAGGACGTAAGTATCTTCTCCCGTGTTGTTCCGGAGCATAAGATGCGTATTGTTAAAGCATTTAAAGAGAATGGAGAAATCGTTGCAATGACAGGTGATGGTGTAAATGATGCACCCGCACTTAAATATGCGGATATTGGTATTGCAATGGGCAAGCGTGGTAGCGAGGTATCTAGAGAAGCTGCGGACTTAATTTTAATGGATGATAATTTTACTACCATTGTTGAAACCGTGAAAGATGGTAGAAGAATTTATGATAATATCCGTAAGGCGGTAGGATATGTTTTCACAATTCATTTTCCGATAGCATTTGCCTCCCTTTTAGCTCCAATGTTAGGCATAACACCTGCAGCCATACTTCTTTTGCCTCTTCATGTTGTTTTGTTGGAATTAATTATAGATCCAACCTGTTCCATCGTTTTAGAGCGTCAGCCTGCTGAAACAGATATTATGGATAGGAAACCTCGTAATCCGAAAGAGAAATTGTTAAACGCAGGAATCTTTATTAAAAGTATTATTCAGGGACTCATAATTTTTGCAGCTTCCTTTGGTACTTACTTTACCATTCTTGGAGGCAATACCGACAATGCACCATTAGCTCGTGCAATGGGTTTTGCAATAATTATGCTCTCAAATCTGTTTTTAGTTCAGGTTAATAGCTCGAATCACGATTTTGCATTTCAATCAATTACTCGTCTTGTAAAGGATAAGGTTATGTGGGCAGTTAATATTTTCACAGTCTTTGGATTGCTCATTATCCTATATACACCAATTAACCATTTCTTAAAATTTGAGCCACTATCAGCCAGTCAGTTTTTTGGTGCAGTAGGAATAGCGGCAGCAGCAGTATTGTGGTATGAACTTGTAAAGTTGGTAAAGAAAATTATCAAATGATGTATTTTTGTCATTTCATAAAATCACTTACCTGATATCTGATGGAATTATGTCTTAAAAGTTACATCAGATATCGATGAATTATTACTAACAGATTAAGATTTATGTTATATAAACAATGTACTAATTCGCTAACAATTCCCTGTGAGAGGAGATACTATTATGCTTGATAAAATATTTGAGAGTAAAAATATCATTCACAAGGCTTTAGATGCAAGTTGGATGCGCAACCAAGTAATAGCTCAGAATATTGCAAATGTTGATACACCAAATTATAAAAGAAAAACGGTAACCTTTGAAGAACAGCTACTTCAAGAAATGAGTAAAAGTGATTTTAAAAATAGTGATGTAGAGAATGTTGATATAAAAGTTATACAAGAAAACAGTAATCTAAGTTATAGACTGGATGGCAATAATGTAGATATAGATACTGAATCAGCGGCACTGGCAGAAAATACAATTCGCTATAATGCTTTAGTACAGTGTGCAGGATATTCAAGTATAAAATACGTTTTAGAAAATGCTAAATAGACTACCAGCATTGATCTATCGCATGCGTATTACTTTCTTTCTCTTATATAAAACCAGTAAAATCTCATCAATACAAGAATAAAGGAGTGATTAAAATGAGTTTCTTTTCTAAATCATCAAAAGGTCATCACTATAAAAACGGTAATAATGGATATAATCATTACAGACCAAATGGAGTTTTGGGTAATCTTTTTAATACTATTTTTTCGGGAAGCCATTCAAAGGATCATTATGATCCCTACTACCAGCCTTATCCAAATCAACAGCCTTATCAAAACCAGCAACCATATCCCAATCAGCAACCGTATACGAACCAACCCAACCCTAATCAGCCAATGTATCCAAATCAACCAATACAAGTGAATCAGCCTTTACAAAATCAGACTGTAGGTCAGTATAATAATTTGATATGCAGTAAATGTAATTCTAAAATCCCTGCGGGTTCAAAATTCTGCTTGGAATGTGGTGAAAGGGTAAATGTAGAATTGACGTGCCCTAATTGTAAGGAAAAGCTTTTGCCAAATGCAAAGTTCTGCATGAATTGCGGATCAAAGATATAAAAAAAGGAGAACCAATGAATAAAGTATCGGGAAATACAAAACAAGCAATATGGGTGCTATGGATAATCATGGGATTAAACTTTGGAGTTGCATTATTTAAAATTGTCGTAGGGACGATTGCAAATAGCGGAAGTATTATTGCAGATGGTTATCACTCCTTAAGTGATGGAAGCGGCAATATTGTCGGAATTGTCGGTTTGTCCATTGCCGGACGTCCTATTGACAATAATCATCCATATGGGCACAAGAAATTTGAAACTATTTCAAGCATGATGATAGGCATGCTGTTATTTGTTGTAGGAAGTAAAGTTGCATATAATTCTATTATTAATATAATACATCCGAAAACACCTGAAATATCAATACTTAGCTTTGTTGTAATGATTAGTACATTGATTGTAAATATTTTTGTTGTTATATATGAACGTTCACAGGGGATAAAACTATCAAGTGATGTTTTGGTATCGGATTCGGAGCATACAAAAAGTGATGTACTTATTACTTGTGGAGTAATTATTACAATGGTCCTTTTACGATTGGGTGTTCCACCAGTTATTGATGGGTGTGTATCATTATTAATTTCATTGTTTATATTTAAGGCAAGTTTTGAAATCTTTATGGAAGCAACCAAAACATTAACGGATTCAGCGGTTCTGAATAGTGAAGAAATATATACAGCAACAATGTCATGTGAAGAAGTAAAAGAGTGTCATAAGATAAGAAGCAGAGGAAGAAAAGATGAAGTATATATAGATCTGCATGTATTGGTTATCCCGGAAATGAAAGTTTCTGAGGCACATGCTTTGCAACATAAAATCGAAAACGTGCTTAAATCAAAATTTGGTAGCCAGACTTCAACCATAATACATATTGAACCATATTACGAGTCTGTTTAATAAAAATAAATTTGTAATGAATGTTATGAAACCCTATATTGCCAATTGGAAACGTATCTCAATATGTAATGTGAGAATGATATTTGCACCAAAATAGCAAGGAGGTGTTCATTATGAAAAGTAAAAATTGTATTAACATAAGAAAATCTTTTCTCCGAAAACCAATTTGTTCTTGCAATACGAAATATACTTTAATTCTATGCTTAATTATTTGCCTATCTGCTGTACTTTTATGGCTTGTAGATTTACTTCTGTCATTTAGTTAAGGATATGAAAATTAATTAGTTTGGAAAAAGGATATCATAAAGGAGCAAAAATATAGTACTATGATACTTCCATTTTACTCAAAAACATGTATGGAAAAGGAGATAGGTGGTTATACAGTCGTTCACTCTGTAGGAGAAGGTCGATATGGAAAGTGCTATTTTGCATCTTCTCCATCAGGGTCACCTGTTATAATTAAGCGTTATAAATCCAAAATGCTTAAGAAGAATAAAGAAAAAAATGTACACGAAGCAGTCATCCTTTCACAGCTCAAACACGAAAAAATTCCAGAATTGTTAGGAGTTATAAATAATAAAGGTTTTTATGCCTTTGTTTTGGAATTTAAGCCGGGCAAGACGATTGAAGAAATGCTATTCAAGCAAAATCATATTTTCAACGCTTCAGAGATATATAATATAGGATTTCAATTAATTGAGGTTATGAAGTACTTACATTATAACGGTGTGGTTCACAGAGATATTAGGTGTGCCAATGTTTTGTATGATGGTAATAATATTTCTCTTGTGGATTTTGGATTAGCCAGATGGATTGATGGCAAACAATATAAATGTGATACAGACTTTTCTTATTTGGGAGATTTGCTGTTATATCTTTTATATTCTACCTTTGAAAATCCTAAGAAGAGCAAAAAACACCCATGGTATGAAGAATTAAGTATTAACTACAATCAAAAAATATTTTTAAAAAAACTTCTAAGATTAGAGACTCCTTACAGCAATATAATTGAAGTAGAATGTGATTATATAAAATATTTTAAACCCAAAGAGACTTCCATCTAAAGTAAGTATAAGCTTTTGTACGTAAAACACTTAGTGAACCGCTTAGGGATTTATAGTTTACTGGATATTCACTAAAACTTTATTTTGTTCTGAAGGAGGGTGAGAATTTGAAGTGGTATCGTGATATGCTTTTTTCATATTTGATGAAGATAAATATAGGAAAACTGTCAATTTTGAAATACCATTAGGACAGTTGCTATTATCCTTTAAAGAAAATGGTACGAGAAGGATTTTGCGGGTTCCCGCGATTGAAGAGATGGAATACAAGCAAAGGAGAGGTGGCTCCGGTATTTCGGGATGATCAGGGGGGATATAATTACAAGCTGGAGGCATTTTGAAATATTGGGATAAAGCGGATTTATAGGAAAGAAAGCTTGCTTTCATGCGGTTCTACAGTTCTCAAACAGCTATCAAAGAGACAAAAGAAACTATGGTAAAAACAGAAACAAAGTGTGATTTCTATCTTAGAAAAGGACGAATATGACTGAGCAATCTTTGTAATTAATATATGATGTTTAAAGTCATGAAAGAAATTCATTTATTCGATTTTTATAAGGGTATATTATTATTTGGATACGAAGGAGTGACTATCGATTTACTCCTTTGTTTTTTTATGTCAGAATAATTGTAATAAATAGTAATTTTGATATATTACAGTATGGAGTATAAAAGTAAGGGTCAAATCGCTCGCCTTTCACTAAAAACTATCGATCAATGCACTCACGAAGTAAGCACCGAGTATTGGAAAGGAATCATTCAGGCCTGTGGGAATCGCGCCCTGCTGGTCTAACGATTAAAAGCCGGCTTGACGAAAACGGAATCTGTGAACAAAGCTATTATTATTGGAAACGGAAGTTCAGACAGCAAACATATGACCTTGTAATGTGTCTGAATGATGGTTTTATATCAAATAGAGATCATGTGAGAAGGTAACAGTTATGTTTACGATATGACATTTTGGCAGAGTATTCTAACATATTATGGATTTGAAAAAGATATAAGAGCAAACAAGTATATATAAAGGGCGTGTTGCAAAACTAACGTAAATTGTTAGGATTGCAATGCGTCCTTTCTGTTTTGGTACAAAAAACAGGACTTTCAGTATGAAGTCCCTCCGTTTTGTTATTTTATTTAATTTTAAGCGTACTTTAAAAAGCCTAGATGTTTTTTGCTTTTTAAGCAACTTCTTTCATCGGATGTAACTTGGCCCTACCGTATTAATTTTAATACGATTTTAATATGGAAGCTGTTAACTATAATACTGTTTTTATTTTGTCAATGTTATATTTGAGTAAGCAAGATTAGACTTAAAATATGTTATGAAATTGAAGAATGGAGAGGAAAGAAATGGGAAATTCAATTCAATACATTTTATATGTAGGTATAACCGTAATATTAGCTATTCCACTTGGTATGTATATTGGAAAAGTTATGAACGGAGAGAAGGTATTTATATCTAAGATATTAGTACCCTGTGAAAAGGGGATTTATCGAATTCTCAAAGTTAATCATGAGGAAGAAATGACATGTAAAAAATATGCTGCTTCTGTTGTATGGGTTAGTATTATTAGCTTTGTAATTCTTATTGTATTATTAATGCTTCAGGGAGTAATGCCACTAAATCCTGAAGGGGTAAAAGGTCTAAGTTGGGATTTGGCATTTAATACAGCGATAAGTTTTATCACGAATACAAACTGGCAATCTTATATGGGTGAATCGCAACTATCATATTTAACACAAATGATGGGACTTACGGTACAAAACTTTGTATCAGCAGCAGTTGGGATTTCTGTATTATTTGCTCTGATCAGAGGATTTGTAAAAACAAAACAGGATGGCATAGGAAATTTATGGGTTGATTTCACGAGAATCATTTTATATGTTTTACTTCCGTTATCCATTGTGTTATCCGTTTTATTAGTATCACAAGGGGTTGTTCAAAACTTTTCATCTTATGAAAAAGTATCTTTAGTCGAGCCTATTACCCAGCAGGATGGATCAGTAATTACAGAGCAGATAGTACCAGAGGGTCCAGCCGCAAGTCAGATTGCTATAAAGCAATTGGGTACAAATGGAGGTGGTTTTTTTGGAACAAATTCGGCGTTCCCACTGGAAAATCCAACTGCATTTTCTAATCTGCTTGAAATGATATCGATTTTATTGATTCCGATGTCTTTATGTTTTGCTTTTGGAAGAAATATAAAAGATAAGAAGCAAGGAATTGCCATTTTTTCGGCAATGATGATAGTACTAGTGCTTGCATTGGGCGTTGTAGCATATAACGAACAAAATGCAACGACCGGTTTATCAAACAATAGTTCAGTGGATGTTAGTGCTAATCATCAAGCTGGTGGCAATATGGAAGGTAAGGAAGCCAGATTTGGAATTTCATCTTCCGTAACGTGGTCAGTATTTACGACAGCAGCTTCCAATGGTTCAGTGAATTCAATGCTGGATTCCTATACTCCATTAAGCGGTATGACATTATTATTGCTCATGCAGTTAGGAGAAGTGATTTTTGGCGGCGTAGGTTGTGGTTTATATGGAATGCTAGGGTTCGCTATATTAACTGTATTTATTGCAGGATTAATGGTTGGCAGGACGCCAGAATATCTTGGCAAAAAAATAGAGCCTTTCGAAATGAAGATGTCTGTATTAGCATGTCTTGCAACGCCAATTGCTATTTTAGCAGGTAGTGGTATTGCAGCTCTTATTCCATCCATGCCAGAAATTTTTCGAAATTCAGGAGCACACAAGTTCTCCGAATTTTTATATATGTTTACGTCAAGTGGAGCAAATAATGGATCAGCTTTTGCAGGAGTTAATTCTGATACTATATTTCTAAACATTATTCTGGCATTATGCATGTTGGTAGCCAGATTTTTACCTCTATTTGCTATGCTTGCCATTGCAGGAAGTCTTGCCAAGAAGAAAAAAATTGCAACAACTGCTGGTACGTTAACGACAAGTAATGGAATGTTTATATTCTTGCTCATATTTGTTATTTTGTTAATTGGTGCATTGAGCTTTTTCCCTGCATTAGCATTAGGACCAATAGCAGAATATCTAAGCATTCGAATGTAGGAGGACTCAAAATGAAAGAGAATAAAATGAAAATGGCAAATAAAAAAATTATGAGCAGAGCCTTAAAAGATTCATTCATGAAGTTAAATCCAAAAACGCAAATAGAGAATCCCGTTATGTTTTTAGTATATTTCTCATCAATAGTCACTACGATTTTGTTTGCGATTTCACTATTTGGTTACAAAGATGCTTCATCAGGATACATTTTAGGAATAACAATTATATTGTGGTTTACTGTACTTTTTGCGAACTTTGCAGAGGCAATTGCGGAAGGTCGTGGAAAGGCACAGGCAGATTCTTTGCGTACAGCTAAAAAGGATGTAGAGGCACACAAGATTTTATCGCATGATAATAAAGAGAACATGGAAAGCATATCTTCCGCCTTGTTAAAAAAAGGAGAACTTGTATATGTGAAAGCTGGAGAACAGATTCCAGCGGATGGGGAAGTAGTGGAAGGTGCTGCCTCTGTAGATGAAAGCGCAATTACGGGGGAATCAGCACCAGTTGTAAGAGAAGCTGGTGGTGATAGAAGTGCAGTCACAGGAGGAACAATGGTTATTTCTGATTGGCTTGTTATTGAAGTGACCAGCGAAGCAGGAGAAAGTTTTCTTGATAAAATGATTGCAATGGTAGAAGGGTCATCTAGAAAAAAGACTCCGAATGAAATTGCACTTCAAATATTTTTAATAGCTTTGACCGCAATATTTATTCTTGTAACGGTGTCATTGTATTCCTACTCTATTTTTTCTTCAAAAGAAGCAGGAATTGAGAACCCAATTTCAATCACATCATTAATCGCATTACTTGTCTGCCTTGCACCAACAACAATAGGTGCGTTATTGTCCTCTATTGGTATCGCAGGGATGAGTCGATTGAATCAAGCAAATGTACTTGCGATGAGCGGAAGAGCCATCGAAGCGGCTGGAGATGTGGATATCTTAATGCTCGATAAAACAGGAACGATTACTTTAGGCAATAGACAGGCGAGTGAATTTATACCAGTTGATGGACATTCCATCGAAGAATTAGCTGATATATCACAGCTATCATCACTTCCAGACGAAACACCAGAGGGAAGAAGCGTAGTAATTCTAGCCAAAGAGAAATTTGGAATACGTGAAAGAAATCTTCATGATTTAGATATGGAGTTTGTTCCATTTTCAGCAACAACACGAATGAGCGGTGTAAATATGAAAGACATTGAAATTCGTAAAGGCGCTGCTGATTCTATGAAAGAATATGTCCTTATGTATGGAGAAACCTATAGTGAACAATGTGATAAGGCAGTTAAAAACATTGCAAATCAAGGTGGAACACCATTGGTTGTTTCTAAAAATCATATTATAATTGGAGTCATTTACTTAAAAGATATTATTAAAACAGGTGTAAAAGAAAAATTCGCAGATATGCGAAAAATGGGAATTAAGACAATAATGATTACTGGTGATAATCCGCTAACCGCCGCAGCTATTGCAGCAGAAGCAGGGGTGGATGATTTTCTTGCGGAGGCAACACCAGAAGCAAAACTCGCAATGATAAGAGAGTTTCAGGCAAAGGGTCATCTTGTTGCTATGACAGGGGATGGAACGAATGATGCACCAGCACTTGCACAAGCAGATGTTGCTGTAGCAATGAATACTGGAACACAAGCCGCAAAAGAGGCAGGTAATATGGTGGATTTAGATTCATCGCCAACAAAGCTGATCGAAATAGTTAGAATTGGAAAACAGTTATTGATGACGAGAGGAAGTTTGACTACGTTTAGCATAGCGAACGATCTTGCAAAATATTTCGCGATTATTCCAGCTCTATTTATGGGCTTGTATCCGGGATTAGTGGCTCTTAACATCATGAGACTTCATAGTGCGCAAAGTGCAGTGTTCTCAGCAATTATTTATAATGCACTTATCATAATTGCATTGATTCCATTATCATTAAAAGGTGTAAAATACAGAGAGGTATCAGCAGGAAAGCTTTTATCACAAAATCTTTTGGTTTATGGGTTGGGTGGTATTGTTACACCATTCATTTTTGTAAAATTAATCGATATGTTAATTGTTGCTACTGGATTGATATCATAGAATAGGAGTGAAAATTATGAAAACAGTGAAAGAAACACTTCAGAGAGCTACTATTTTAGTAATTATAATGACCGTGTTGTGTGGTCTTGCGTATCCTTTAATGATAACGGGAATATCGCAGGTGTTTTATAGTAATAAAGCAAATGGAAGTATAATTGAAGTCGATGGAAAAAAATATGGAAGCGAACTTTTGGGACAACAGTTCACAGGAGATGAGTATTTATGGGGAAGAATCATGAATATAAATACTCAAGTATTTTCTGATAAAAATGGCGATGCTCTCATGTATGCGAGTCCGTCAAATATAAACACGACAAGCGAAGAATTTGCAAACTTAGTTGATGAAAGAGTGAGTAAGATAAAGAGTGCTAACCCAGATACCGATACAGAAGAAGTACCTGTAGATTTAGTTACCAGTTCTGGAAGTGGGCTTGATCCTCAAATCAGTTATGCGGCAGCAAACTATCAAATTGAAAGAATTGCTGTAGCCAGAGGTATTTCAACCACACAGGTACAGAACATTATAGATAAGTACACAACGAACAGATTTGTTGGGGTGTTTGGTGAAAACGTAGTAAATGTACTTAAGGTAAATTTAGCCCTAGATGGAATAATAGATTAACCAGTGTTATAATAAAAGAATACATAGTATGTATTCTTGGAAAGTGAGAAGGTGATGATATATGGGGGAAAGGAAGCGTAATCCGGATGAGCTATTAAAGCATCTTGAAGAGATGGAAGAACAAAAAGGAAAAGGTCATTTGAAAATTTTCTTTGGATACGCAGCAGGTGTTGGAAAAACGTATACTATGCTTGAATCAGCTCACGATGCGTTAAAGGCTGGGATTGATGTTGTGATTGGGTATCTGGAACCCCATACCCGCCCGGATACAATGGAGCTGGCGAAGGGACTTGAGATGTTACCTAACTTAGTATTAACTCATAATAATATTCATTTAAAAGAGTTTGATTTGGATGCTGCATTACAGAGACAACCCAAACTAATATTGGTGGATGAACTTGCACATACCAACGCAAAGTCGTGCAGACATTGCTATTGAGGCAGAGCTTATTCCGGTGGCATTCTTTAAATCTTGTTTATTCATATCACTCACTACCGTAATACTTACTTCACTCCGGATAAACGGAATGCACAGGTTATATTTTCATATAAACCACTGCCTGGTGCAGAGGACAAAATTTATAAGCAGATATCAGATATTACGATTTCCATGAAGTCTATAGATTATCTTAAAATGCCTGAATGCATCGTAAATGAAGTGTCTGTTTCTCTGAATGAAAAGGAATGGAACATATACTCTAAATTTAAAGATGAAATGGTCACGAAATTAGGTGATGAGGAGATTGATGCAGTCAATGCCGCAGTGCTTTCAGGAAAACTTCTACAGATGGCAAACGGTGCTGTCTATGATAGTGAAAACAAGACACATATCATCCATGACAAAAAACTTGATGCACTGGAAGATTTAATTGAAGGTGCAAATGGCAAACCTGTCCTTGTTGCATATTGGTTCAAACATGACTTAGAGAGAATTAAGAATAGATTTCCGGTGAGGCAAATAAAAGCATCGAAGGATATTGAAGATTGGAATGAGGGCAATATCCCTATCGCTGTGATCCATCCAGCAAGTGCAGGACATGGTCTTAATCTTCAAAGCGGTGGTTCGACACTTATTTGGTTCGGACTTACTTGGTCTTTAGAATTATATCAACAAACCAATGCCAGACTTTATAGGCAAGGTCAAAACGAGACGGTTATTATCCATCACATAATTACCAAGGGTACTATTGATGAAGATGTAATGACTGCTCTTACAAAAAAAGAAGAAACACAAGCCTCTCTTATTGATGCTGTAAAGGCAAAGCTGGAGGTGATGCGATGACCACACCTTATGAAAACTTAGCCAATGCTATTATTTTAATGGCAGTTAAGGATTATAGGTCTGCGTTAAAGAAACTTAAAAAGCGTCCAAACTATAATGAATCTCAGAAAGCTTATTTTTACAGAGAATGCTTGCTACAAGGCAGGCAGAAAGATTACACCAAAAGGCATCATGGTTCATAGCACCGGAGCAAACAATCCAAATTTACGCAGATATGTTGGACCGGATGATGGTCTGTTAGGAGTAAATCAATATAATAATCATTGGAATCAAGACAGACCAGATGGAAGACAGGTTTGTGTCCATGCCTTTATAGGGAAACTTATGCTTCGTAATGCCTGAGTTATAATAGACAGTAATCAGAGAAACCCAGTAAACAAGCGGGTTTTCACCGATTACGTCTATTTTTTTATTACCCTTATTACCCTACCCAAATTATTTTTTACCCAAGAAAGGAGTTTGCCGATGGCAAAAGTAATTGCAATCATGAATGAGAAGGGCGGCGTGGGAAAAACGGCCACGGCCACCACGCTTGCCTATCTCTTGTCCCAGAGGGGGCACAGAACTGCCCTTATTGACTTTGATGGTCAAGGGCATTCCAGTATCATTTTTGGTGTGAAGAACACCAACAAACTAGAGATAACTATTAACACTATTATTCGCAAGCTGATTGAGGACGAGCCTTTGCCTGATCCCGGTAGTTATATTCTTAAAACCAACTGCGGTGTAGATGTTATCCCCTCCAATTCCCAGCTCTTTACGCTGGAGCGCAATCTGTGCAACGTAGATTTCCGAGAACGTGTGCTGTCGCAGTATGTAGATACCATCAAGGACAGATACGAGTACATCATCATCGACTGTATGCCCCAAATGGGTACACCGATGATTAACGTGATGATGTGTGCCGACAGCATCATCGTACCAACACAGGCGGAGCTTTTATCTACGCAAGGACTGGCAGAGCTGTTGAAACATTATCATGTTATCAGCAAAAACAGCAACCATCGTCTGCGAATTGATGGCATTCTTATCACCATGGATTCTCCGAATACCATTTTATCCGCACAGGTCAATCAAATGATTCAGCAGGGCTTTGCAGGGAAAGTGCCGATTTTCGAGACTCGTATTCCTCGTTCTATCAAGGTTGCAGAAGCAGTGTTATATCATCAAACAATCTGCGAGTTTCTGCCGGAAAATCCAGCAGCGATTGCTTACAGTCAGTTTGTAGAGGAACTTCTATCTTGTGAAGAAGCAGATGGAAAGGAGCTGATTGGAGTTGGCTAAGCCTAAAGTTATTATCGAAGATTTTGCAGATATGCTTAATTTTGAACCAGAACAAAATACTGCCCTTGCTCCTGTGCAGGGCGGTATCACGGAAATGGACTTCTCTTTGATGGAGCCGTTTCCGAACCACCGATTCAAGCTATATGAGGGACAGCAGCTTGCCGACATGGTGGATAGTGTTCACCAGTTTGGTATTCTGCTTCCCATTATCCTCTGGCATACGGAGGATGGACGGCATCTGATACTTAGCGGTCATAACCGCCGAAATGCTGGTCAGCTTGCAGGTCTTATCAAAGGTCCTGTTATCATTAAGGAAAATCTGACCCATGATGAAGCCGTACTGATTGTAACGGAAACCAATTTGCGTCAGCGTTCCTTCTCGGATATGAGTCATTCAGAACGTGCCTACTGCCTTGCTCAACATTATGAAGCACTGAAATCACAGGGCAAGCGAAATGACCTTTTACAGGAGATAGAAAGGCTCTTGAACCCGCATGATTCCGATGAAAATTCAACTTCTGTTCAACTTGAACAGAAGTTAGAAAGCAGAGAAAAAGTCGGACAGGAATATGGTCTTTCTGCATCAAAAGTCGGGCGTTATATCAAGATTTCTACGCTGATTGAACCGCTTATTGCAAAGGTTGATACTGGTGAAATTGCTTTCCTTGCTGCGTATGACCTCTCTTTCGTAGAGAACAGAAATCAGCAACAGCAGATTTCCGACCTCATGGAGTCCGAGGGCTACAAGGTGGATATGAAAAAAGCGGAATTGCTCCGCAGTTACTATGAAACAGGAAAGCTGACTGACACCACCATGGTACAAATTCTTTCAGGAGAGAAAACCCGCAAACTAAAGAGCAACAAACCCCAGCCTTTTAAGGTCAAGGCTACGGTGATTTCCAAGTATTTCACCAACGAGCAGAGTCCAAAAGAGATTGAGGATACCATTGATAAGGCACTTACCATGTACTTTGAAAATCTGAATACGGAGGTGGTAGATTGAGCAAAGCAACTCTACTTGCCGACCTTTATAAGCAGTCGGTACAGGAGTATACAAAAACTCCTGCTGAGTGGATGGGGCTGTTATCCTGTGTTGCAAGGTTCTACAAGCGTTCCTTTGACAATTCCGTGCTGATTTATGCACAGCGCCCCGATGCCACACAGCTTGCTACTTTTGATGAATGGCATGATAAACGGATTAACCGCAGTATCAATAAAGGTGCAAAAGGGATTGCCGTAATTGATATGGCAAATCCCAATGCCAGTATCAAGTATCTGTTTGATTTCATGGACACTAATGGCACACCGCAGAGCTTTCGCACTGTCATGAGCTTTTTGTGGGAGCTGGAGGAACAGTATCAGCCAAGTCTGTTGCTAAACCTTCATGAGAAATACAATACTCCTACTTCCAGTATCGAACAGTGTCTGTATAAATTAACACAGCGTATGGTACGAGATCATTTGCCGAAGTATTTGGAGAATTTTAAGATTCGTGATGAAAGCAGTATGCTCTACGGTATGCCTATTGAAGCGGTCAAGGCAGAGCTTACCGAGCTTGTAACAGACAGTGTGGCCTATACCGTATTCAGAAAATGCGGAATTGATACTGCCCCTATTGAGGATGGTGCCTTTGAAAATATCAATCATTTTAATAGTTTAGAACTATTTATGATCATTGGTAACTGCACCGTTTCACTAGCACGGCCTATTCTTAGGGAAATCAATCAGCAAATCAAAGCAATCAAAATCGAAAGGAGCCAAATTTATGAGAACAGAGCCATTGATGAATCTCAGCTATCGTCAGGCGGAGGACGGAATGATGTATCCCGAAATTCAGATTTCGCAGGAAGTGCAGACCGACAAAACGCCGGTGGGCAAATTCGGCAGAGCGTGGAAAGCCTATATGATGGAACACCATCCCCACCGTCTGTCGGAGCTGATAGCGCAGGGCGAAATCAACAAAATGATTCTCCAAGTGGACGAGGAAGCGGAGAACCGCAAGGAAGCACTGATACAGGAGCTTCTCTCGGCACAGCCGATGCCGGAAACCGAAGACACACTGGAGAGAGCCGACCACATGAACATGATTACCCTCACAGCGGAGGAAATCATACAGAGCGAAGTGGTACTCAAAGTCAGATAACAGAACAACAGTCACATACTGAACCGCCCGTAGATGGTAACAAGCCGTCTGCGGGCGGTTTTTTCGTTGTCCCACCAAGAAAAATGCAGGAAACAGCTGTTGAAGACGTTACGGAAACTTCAATAGAAATGCCCGTTGCCGAACCGGTTTCTCTGCTGGACGAGGAAGAAATATCTGACCTTGTAGATGTGGTACTGTGTGCTGATGATATTACTCCGGACACACGGGAATGGCAGTCGGAACTATATCGCTTTTGGGGCGGGGGTCATAAACAAAGAACAAAAACCAATGCCCTAAAAGCCTTTTACGGCAAGCTGGATACCGATTATACAACTAAGACCGGCGAATATCTACACATTTTGTCCAGCACGGATGGCATTACCTTTGAAACAGAGGGACAGCAGTTTGCCTTTACCTACAGAGAGCTGGCAGAAAAAATTGACCAGCTTATTTTAACGGGAGTCTATCCCTTTAGCTCTGCGGATTCTATGTTGGACGATTATTCCATTCCTGATGAAGTGGAAGAAATGAAAGGCGCTACGGATGAAGATAGTTATGAACCAGATGAAGAACCGATCATTTCCAAAGATGATATCATAAATCAAATTCTGTCTAGTCACATTTCTTTTCAAGGTGGTAAGCAAAGAATTTATAACGCAATGCTCACGCTGCCTGCCAGAAAAGACCGCATTGCCGTACTGAAAAAAGAGTATGGGATCGGTGGTGTCAGTGGTAGTCTGAAAAACGGTGGTCACAGAAGAATCAATTATAACGGCAGCGGATTTGATATTGAGTACAAAAGCGATGGCATTGATTTCCACGAGCATCTAACTTGGGAAAAGGTTGAAGCACGAATTCTCCAGTTCATTCAGCAAGATAGCTACCTGACTGCCAAAGAAAAAGCGGAACTGGAAGCTGGGGGACAACTGGTTTCCCTAGATGCGCCGTCTGTTCTCACGGAGCCGTCCTCCCAGCTTAATCTATTTGAAGTGTTTTCACAGCCGCAGGATACCTATGAAGCTACTGGTGGTGAGGACAACGACGCCCTGTTAAATGAGAGCAGCACAGAGCCGGAACCGCTTCCTTTTCAGGAAGGCGACCGTATTTACTATCATGACAAGGTGTTTGAAATCCTTAAGTTCATGCACGATGGGCGCACGGTGGAAATCGGGGATATTTCACAGCTTCAGAACCTCACCAAATTTGCAATTAGGGAAAGAGTACCTATTTCTGAAATTGCAGACTGCAAGTTGCTAAAAGACCATTACACCGATGGAGAGATTGTTTCGATGGTGGTGAATGCCGTACAAAGCGGTGATAACAGAGAGGAAACAAAGGAAGAGATAAATGCTACAACCCTTGTCAATCAAGCCAATGAAGATTATAACCGAGCTGTCATGGAGGATTTTCATAAACGCACCATGGATTTTCATTATCGCTATTCCCCTGATCATCATCTGTACGAGGGCGGGCAGAAAACCAAATGCCGTAATAATATTGAAGCCATTCGTCTGCTAAAGGATTTACAGTCGCAGGGACGCATGGCCACTGCCGAAGAACAGATAACCCTTGCCAGATTTGTTGGCTGGGGCGGTCTTGCAAATGCCCTGACATCGGGAAAATCCGGCTGGGAGACGGAATACGAGGAAATCAAGAGATTACTCACCGAGGAAGAATTTGAATCTGCACAGCAAAGCACGCTGACCTCCTACTATACGGAGCAGAGTGTGATTCGGCACATCTACAATGCACTGGATCGTTTCGGCTTTCATGGCGGCAACATCTTAGACCCTGCCATGGGAACGGGAAACTTTTACTCCGTACTGCCGGAAAGCATGAGTGGTTCTAAATTGTACGGCGCAGAAATCGATACCATTCCCGGAAACATTGCTAAGCATCTGTATCCCCATGCGGATATTCAAGTCATGGGCTTTGAAAAAACGAAGTTCCCTGACCATTTCTTTGATGTGGTGGTTGGCAATGTACCATTTAACTCCATTCGCGTGGACGACCCACGCTACAACAGGTATAACTTCCGTATTCATGATTACTTTCTGGCAAAATCTTTAGACCAGATCCGCCCCGGTGGAATCGTGGCGGTGATTACTTCAAAATATACGCTTGATAAATCCAATCCCACTATCCGCAAATACCTTGCACAGAGGGCGGAGCTTTTAGGAGCAATCCGTCTGCCCAACAATGCGTTCAAACAGGTGGCAGGAACAGAAGCTACCACGGATATTTTATTTTTACAAAAACGAGAGCGGGAAATTGTAACCGATGAAGAAAATAGTCCATGGCTTTCCGTGGAAGAAAATGCGGACGGCATTCCTCTCAACAGCTATTTTATAGATCACCCTGAAATGATACTGGGCGAGATGATGTTCGATGAGTCCATGTTTGGCAACGAAAAGACGACTGCCTGCCACCCAATCCCCAGCGATGATCTGGATGAGCGATTGGAACGGGCTGTGTCCTATTTGGAAGGTACTTATACGGAGGCTATATCGGAATATGCCGAGGAAAAAACTGTTTTAAGGGATTCCCTGCCTGCTGACCCTGCGGTCCGCAATTTCAGCTATACCGTAGTAGAAGATGCGTTATATTATCAGGAAAATTCCCGTATGTACCGGCAGGACATCACGGGTAAAAAGGCGGAGCGTATTCGTGGCATGATTGAAATTACCGCCGCTGTCCGCAGTCTGATTGATTTTCAAAACGGTGCCTATACAGACAGCCATGAACTACCTACTGCGGAGTATGAGAAGCAGTTGCAGGAGCATATAGGGTATCTGAACAGGGTATACGATGGCTTTGTGAAACAATATGGTTCTCTTAATTCCTATGGTAATGTCATCGCATTTTCAAGAGATAGCAACGCACCCCTGCTTCGCTCTCTTGAGCAGGAAAGTAAAACAGAAAAAGGCGTATATGAAAAAACGCCCATGTTCTACAAGGCAACCATCAAGCCCAAGGTTATGCCCAGCGTAGTGTTTTCCGCAGAGGAAGCCCTAAAGGTATCTCTTAATGTAAAAGGCAGGGTTGACCTTTCCTATATGTCGTGGCTGTATCAGTTGCCGGAACACCGCAAGGCAACACCGGATGAAATCATTGCGGAGCTGGGTGAGCGTATTTATCAAGACCCTGCACAGTACACGGGCAATCCCCACACCAGCTGGCAGACCGCAGAGGAATATTTGAGTGGATATGTTAAAGACAAGCTGACCGAAGCTATTTTAAAGGCGGAAGAAGAACCGGAGCGGTTTGCCCGAAATGTGGAAGCACTAAAATCCGTGCAGCCTACGCCGCTGACGCCGCAGGAAATCAGCTTTACCCTCGGTTCAACATGGATACCCGCTGATGTGTACCAGAAGTTTATGTATGATACCTTCAAGACGATGGCATATAACCAGACCGGGCGGTATGCCATCGGCGTGGAATTTTCCAATTACAGCGGTGCTTATTTTATCGCCAATAAAAGTGCAGAAAAGACATCCATCGCCGTCAATCAAACTTACGGCACTGACCGTATGAACGCTTACGAGATATTGGAAAATACCCTGAATCTGCGTTCTGTGGAGGTCAAAGACCGTGTGGATTATGTTGACCCGGATACCGGTGAGGATAAGATCAAATACGTTCTGAATAAGCGCGATACCATTCTTGCCCGTGAGAAACAGGCGCAAATCAAGTTAGCCTTTGAAAGCTGGCTGTTTGCAGACCCGGAGCGTGGTGCAAGGCTGACCAAGCTCTATAATGAGAAATTCAATAACGTCCGTCCTCGTAAATATGATGGATCTGACTTGGCTTTGCCGGGTATGGCGGATGATATTACCCTCAGACAGCACCAGCTTGATGTGATTGCCCATGGTCTGTACGGGGACGGAAATCTGCTGATTGCTCACGAAGTAGGGGCTGGTAAGACCTTCAGTTCCATTGCCCTGGTCTATGAGCTAAAACGGTTGGGTAAAATCCATAAGCCGCTCATTGCGGTTCCCAACCATTTGGTGGGACAGTGGGCAAACGAGTATATGCGTCTATATCCCAATGCGAATATTCTGGTGGCAGAGAAAAAGGACTTTGAACGAAAGAACCGCCGCCGCTTTGTCAGCCGTATTGCCACTGGTGATTACGATGCTGTGATTATGGCACACTCCAGTTTTGAGCTGATTGGGCTATCCAGAGAGCGGCAACTTGCGGCTATGCAGGCAGAGCTTGACTCAATCTCGGATGCCATTGAGGAGCAAAAGCTCCGCGACGGTAAGGACTGGTCCTTAAAGCAGATGCAAATTTTTCGCTCCAACCTCCAGTTTCGTTATGACAGATTGTTTAAGGCGGAGAAAAAAGATGATGTTATCTATTTTGAGGAGCTTGGCGTAGATGCTTTGGTTGTAGACGAAGCACACGCATACAAAAACAACTTTTCTTACACCAAAATGCGCAATGTTGCCGGTGTCAGTGGAGCCAGCAGTCAACGAGCCATGGATATGCACATGAAGTGTCAGTATATCAATGAAATCGGAAACGGAAAGGGCGTTATTTATCTCACCGGCACCCCTGTATCTAATTCCATGGCAGAGCTGTATGTTCTCCAAAAGACCTTGCAGCCCAAGGAACTGGAACGTCGTGGACTGATGATGTTCGATAGCTGGGCTAGTACCTTTGGCAAAGTAGAATCCTCTTTAGAAATTAAGCCGGAGGGCAACGGATATCAGATGAAGAACCGTTTTGCACGGTTTCACAATCTGCCGGAACTGATGAGTATGTTCCAAATGATTGCGGACATTAAAACCGCAGATATGCTGGACTTGCCGGTGCCAGAATTGAAAACCGGTGCGGTGCAGGTAATTAAAACCGCCATTACTCCAGAACAAAAGCGAATTGTCATGGAACTGGGCGAACGTGCGGAGTTAATTCGTAACGGTGAAGTGGATAGCACCGAGGACAATTTTCTCAAACTGACGCATGAAGCACGGCTACTGTCTGTTGACCCAAGAGCCGTCGACCCCACAATTCTAGATGACCCAAACACCAAGCTCAATATTTGTGCAGGAAAAGTGGCTGAAATTTACCATGAAACTGCTGGTGAAAAGCTGGCGCAGCTTATTTTCTGTGACCAAGGCACACCGAAGTATGACGGTAGTTTCAATTTCTATGAAGCCACCAAAACAGCCCTGATGGCACAGGGAGTAAAACCGGATGAAATCGCTTTTATACACGACGCAAAAACCGACGTGCAGCGAGAACAGCTCTTTGATAAGGTGCGCAGCGGTGAAATTCGTATTCTGATGGGAAGCACTGAAAAAATGGGTACAGGCATGAATGTGCAGCAAAAGTTAGTAGCGCTCCATCATTTGGACGTGCCTTGGCGCCCATCAGACCTAACCCAGCGCAACGGCAGAATCCTCCGTCAAGGTAATGAAAACAAGGAAATTTCTATCTTTAACTACATCACCGAAAATACATTCGACAGCTATTTATGGCAGATTTTAGAGCAGAAACAACGCTATATCAGCCAAATCATGACCGGTCGTTCCGCACTTAGAAGCTGTGAGGACATTGACGATACTGTTTTGCAGTATGCGGAGTTTAAGGCACTTGCTACCTCTGACCCAAGAATCAAGCAGAAGATGGAAACCGATAACGAAATCAGTCGATTGACGGTGCTGAAATCCTCATGGCAGAGCCAAAGGAATGAAATGCAGTACCGTATCAGCCAGTATTATCCCAAGGAGATTGCCACAGCTACTAGAAAAATTGAAGGTATGACCGCTGATATTGCCTCCTATGCCCAACATGCACCAGCTGACTTTCAGATGGTAATTGACGGCAGGCTCCATGAGGAGCGTGCTAAGGCGGCAGAGCATTTCATGGTTTTTGCCCGAAAGCTGGGGCGTGATACTGGTGCAACCCTTGAGTCGGGCGCCTATGCAGGCTTTCCGGTTCGTTTGGTTCGTCAATGGGGAGATGGCATTTCTATTCAGCTATGCGGTAAATGTATTTATTCCACTGACATGGGTGAGGCAGCACTTGGAAATATCACTCGTCTGGAACATCTGGCAGAACGAATGGAAAAAGCGAAATCAGAGGAGGAAAATAACCTGCTTAGTCTGAACCAGCAGCTTGCAGATGCAAAGGAGGAAATGGAAAAGCCGTTCCCTGACGAAGAGCGGCTACTAGAGCTACAAAAGAAAAAGGTGGAGCTTGACCTTGCACTGGAATTTAAGGACGATGGCGAAGATATGATGACGGCAGACGAGGAAGAAAGCATTGCTGAACATTCGACTGCAACTATGCCTATGACCTTAGAGCAACGGCTTTATCAAAAGCTGATGTTGTTTGCATCCCCGGTTCTAAGCGGTGAAGCCTATTATATGAAGCTGCAATCGGAGGGCTTTGAAGATTTGGCAATAGAAGCCATTGGCGGCGGTGAATATAGTATTGCCCATTATTATGACTGTAACGGAGACGCCATGCGTGACCCGGAAATAACCTTTACTATAGACAGGGATAACAGGTCCATCGCCCCCACATCGTACCTGCAAGACGATATGGGGATTTTTTATGAAACAGATACCGCATCCCCTGCCAAGGTAAAGGATTTGAAACAGTTTATGTCGCAGTGGTTTACTAACATCAAAAATCAGAGCTTTGAGCCGGTAAAGGTCAACGCCTATGAGCAGGAAGATGATTCCGAAGAAATAGAACAATAGGAGGTATGAACGTGAAGCATAAAGTAACACCTGAATTTTTATCCGCTTTTACAAGGCGGATATCCGGGCTAGGATTTACGGCAAAACAGGAAGCGGGTGAGAATCTCCTGCTATCTGTTTTCAAAGATGGGCAGGAGGTATGCAAAATTGACCATGATGGCAATATGCTGTTTCTCCCAGAGGTTTCACCAGAGCAAGAGAGAAACCAGATATATCGCACTCTTACTGCCATGAAGCAGGTACATGATCTGTATACAGATGCACCGCAATTACAGGCTGATGGAGTCGGGGATTTTAGGCTGATTTCCGCCTTTGGAGATTGCATTCTGGCGGCGAAGATGACTAAGGACAATGAAATTCGTTTTACCACATGGCAGTATGATTACGACCGTACGGGCGTGATGTGGGGACATTATTTCGAAACAAACTATGAAGGCGCAAAACAGGATTTTGCAGTACGGGCAGGACTGATTGAGGAGCAGAAGCTCTTTTCCGAGGAGGAGCTGGTAGTGCTCCATGACGCCTGCGTATTTCGAGGTCGAAACGATGACAGCATCAGCTATGAGGATGAGAAAATGCTGTATTCGGTAATGGAAAAGGTGGAAAGCAATATCCCTAATCTTATTTTTAAGCATGAGCAAATGCCCATGGCAGAACAGGAGGATGAATATAGCTGTGAAAAATAAAGATTTTTTCAAACTTAACATGAATAAACAGACCAAACGGGCGGTGATGGTGCTTTCTATCATCGCCCTTCTTATTTTAATCATTGGATTGGTGAGTTGTTCCATACAACTCAGTCAAAAGGACAATCAGCAGCCCATTGTAATAGAAACAGACGATGTTACACCAATTCCATCAGACAATCCTATTGTAGGGGAAATTGAGCATGGGGATACGGATACCGAGGAGGGTACAGATGATGTAACATCTGATAAAGACAGTGACCATTCTGCTGGCGATTCTTCTAAAGGTACGCAGGATAAAAAACCTACCAATCCTACAGAAAAATCTAACCCAAAGACAACTCCTATACCAATAACAAGCCCAACGCCAAAACCGACTGATCCATCGAATAATCCCACAGAGCCGGTAAAACCGACCGATCCTCCGACAAATCCAACAGAGCCGATACAGCCTACTAATCCGACAACACCGCCGATTAAGCCGGAGCAGCCTGATAAACCCGACAAACCAAGTGGCGGTGGGTTCAATGACGGAGGTGGCAGCGTGAGCCATTCCGCCGCGGTGGTGGAAATCGTTGCCCCTGAATACAGCCATACTGATACAGAATTTGAGGTAAAAACGGTACTTCGCTCTGTAAAATCACTGGAATGGAGTGTTACCGAGGACGGCAATAACACACCACAAAGCGAATTTCTTAAAGGTACAATGGATAAGGATGGTGGCAAAATTACCATTAGCCAGCCGGGTAGCTATCTTCTTACCGCTACAGCTCAAAATTACGGCAATCACACCTATACCTTTTCTAAAAAGATTATCATTCACCCCACCTTTAAAATCAGTGTAGAAGCAGATAAAACTGCTCACACGGACAAAATCTTTACCGTCAAAACCACGCTTTCCGATAACGTCACACAGCAGCTTAACTGGCATATTTTTAAAGACGGCAAGGAAATGAAGTGGCTGGATACTGTAACTGGTACGCTCACCAATGAAGGCGGTTCCATTCAAATTAAGGAAAAGGGCAGCTACACCATCAAAGCAACTGCTTTTGATGAAACTAGCCGTGAATTTTCTGGCAAAGCAGATATTACAGTATATCCTGTCATTGAGATCGAGGTACAGGCTCCTGAAACTGCCCATACCGATGCGCCAATTACCGTGGCGGTGAATACAAAGGAGTTAGGCGATTTACCACTCGTTTGGACAGTTACCAAGGAGAATAAAGAGATCCCGCTCATTGATTGTTTGGTTGGAACGCTCACTGATGCAGGTGGCTCTGTTCGTTTCTTAGAAAAAGGCAGCTACATACTGACTGGCACAGCCACCGATAAGGCAGGCAGATGCTTTACCGCAAAAGTGGAAATTACAGTCTATCCGGTTGCTGCTTTTGATTTTACTCTGCCAGCAACCACCCATACCGATAAAACAATTGATGTTCTGGTAAAGTCCTCTGAATTGCAGGATATGATTGCCGAATGGATGGTAATCAAGGATGGCAGGATTGTAGAGCCTACCGCAGTAATAGAGGGAACACTGAATAACAATGGCGGTTCTATTCGCTTTACTCAAAAAGGTACTTATACTCTCAAAGCAACGCTCACCGATAAGGCAGGCAGAACATACAGCCATGAAGCAATTACGGTGGTATATCCTGTAGCAGAAGCGGGTTTTTATCTGCCGACCATGACTCACACCGATACCGCAGTAGAGGTCAAAACCTCGTTTAAGGAAACACAGGGGGTACAAGCTGTATGGGGCTTGACCAAGGACGGACAGGCAATTTCGCTGACAGATGGTTTTGAAGGAACACTCACCGATGACGGCGGTAAAATTCAATTTCGTACCGTTGGAAACTACGAGCTAAAAGCTACAGTTACCGATAATACAGGACGAAGCTTTACCTATACCGCATCAACCAAGGTTTATCCGGTGATTACGGTTTCGTTGGAGTTACCAAAGCAAACCCATACGGATCGACTTGTAACAGCAGAATCCAAGCTGACCAATGCAGGTGCGTTGCCAGTTGTGTGGAGCATGACAAAAAATGATGTGATTGTCACTCCCGAAAATGATTTGACGAATGCCGGTGGTCTAATCAGTTTCACTGAAAAGGGTGATTATACCGTAACAGCCACTGTTACCGATGAAGCAGGCAGAACCTTCTCCGTAAGCAAATCCATCAAGGTTTACCCAATTCCCAACATTGCTTATTCTGTCCCAAGTGCTGTTCATACCGATGACCAAGTGTCGATAAATACGACTCTCACCGATATGGAACAACTGACAGCAGTCTGGTATGTGGATAACACCTACGGTTTTCAAGATTGGAATACCTACATTGACGGTAAGCTGACTAACAACGGCGGCTCTATTCGATTTACCCGTGCCGGAGTCTATGATTTGCAGGCAAGAATTACCGATGCCACAGGGCGGGAATTTCACTTTAATAGCGGAAAAATTGAGGTCTTACCAGTGCTTCAGCTTTCCTTTGTACTACCTGAAACGGGCTATACCGACACGCAGATTGATGTAAGAACAAGGGGCAATATCGGTGTTCTGCCTATCGAATGGACGCTGATGAAAAACGGCACAGCCATTCCTTTGGAGCAGGCTGTCAGCGGCACGATCAATGCACAAGGCGGTAAAATCAGTTTTTCCGAAAGTGGTGAATATCGTTTGACTGCCACCATGTTTGATGCCCTTGGAAGAGTATTCACCCACACAGAAAAAATCAGCATTTATCCACTGTATAACTGCAACTTCACCATGCCGCAGGTGGCTCGAACTGGACAGAACTTTGTTGTGAATATGAGCAGTACAGTCAATCTAAACGATAACAACGTTGTATGGACGGCCATAAAAGATGGTCAGAATATTACCGTTTCTGAGTATTTTAAGGGAACACTTGGTAACAGTGGAGGTACGGTTCATGTGGATGTATCCGGCAATTATACGCTGACCGCTACCATTACTGATAAGCTGGGCAGAATATTTACCGCAACGCAGAGCATTTCAGTAGTAAATACCGCACCTACAAAGCCTACCATTACAGCGAATGTAACAAGAACAGCGAAAGATGGCAAGTTCCTTGTCAGCTTTACCGTAAACAGCACCGACCCCGATGGCGATGTGATTACCTACGAGTATGAGGGAAAGGCAAGCGACAATTACTATGCCGTAGGCACTCATATAGTCAGAGTAAGAGCGAAGGACAATTACGGCGGTATCTCCGACTGGTCACAGGTGACTTTCACAGTGGCAAATGCCGCACCCACAAGACCCGTTATTACAAGAACGCCGAATGGTAACAGCGTTGCACCGGGTACGCCTGTTACCATCACCGCAAGCAGTACCGACCCGGATGGTGATGCCGTTACCTATGTTTGGGAGGGACGCCCCACTGAAACAGCTGTTTACGCTTTGGGCAAGCATACGGTACGAGTAAAGGCGGTAGACAGCACCGGGGCAGAATCTCCATGGGCAGCGATTGTATTCTTTGTTATGGATTCCAACGGCTCCGGAGGCATGATGCTGACTGGCCCTGATTCTACTATTATGGAAAACGGTATTGATGGTGCAACCATTACCCAGTATACCTTTACCGTACCGCCTGTTTCCGGTCACAGTGGACAGGATTATGGCAGAGTACGTGGCTACAATATCAAAACAGGTGCATGGGATCAGCTGGACTACGGAACCACAAGCAATGGTATTTCCTTTACCAGAACACTGACCGCAGGCACTTATTCCAAGCTGGAAATGTATTATTATACCAACCATTCATGCATGTACAACAAATCTAACATCACCTACACGGTGGAATATTATTTTAAGTAAGGAGGCACTATGGAAGGATTTTTGAAACCCTATCAGGTAGAACAGATTAAGAAAAAGTATCCTGTCGGCACCAAAATTCAACTTGACCATATGGACGGCGAGAAAGATATGCCGGATGGTTTGTTGGGTAAAGTGAAATTCGTGGACGATCAGGGGCAGCTCCATATGAAATGGCAGAATGGGAGAACTTTGGCGCTTGTGCCCAATGTGGACAGCTTTCATATTCTGAGGGAGGCCGAGAATGAAAATAGTGAAAATAACGAATGCCCGGATGGCTTCATTCGGGTACTTGTGGTGGAACCACATAAAAATCCTTTTGTGTCCACCGTCAAAAATGATTACCGAGCAATGCAGGAGCTGGTAGGTGGATGCATAGAGTTTGTGCCATTATCAGAGCTAAACTGTCATCTCTACTGTAATGACGAGGGCAAGCTGAATGGATTAGCCGGAAACCGCCGGATGGATAATGGGGACATTATCTGCGGCACATTTTTTATCTGCACAGATGACGGGGAGGGAAACGACGCTTCCCTTTCCAATGAGCAGATTGCATATTTTAGCAGTCGTTTTCATGAGCCGGAGTTTTATTCAGAAACGGAAGCCCACAGCTTTACCATGGAAGTCGGATATGCAGACAGCAAAGAAGAATTTCTTCGAATGCTGGGGATCGCGTCCCAAATTGATGAAAATGATTTTGAGCGATAAGGAGCGAGTATGGAACAAGACAAAACCAGTATCTATGTAGATTACTTAAATCAAAAGGTGTTTCCTATCATTGACTATGACCGTTTGCAGGCATCCTATGGCACACAGAACAAAGATTATGCCAAGGCAGTATTACATCTGCTCCATCAGGCAATGGTACATTGCTATGGCACGGACTGTCTGACAGAGGGAGTAACCGATTATGCTATGGTTCCTGGTGTAGTACAGTCAAAAGAAAAAGGAAATCTATGCATTGCCCTTTTGGAACTTGACCTGACTTCTTCTGGAGAACACTACGAAACTAATCTCCTGACCGGATATGGTATCCTGCCCCAAAGCAATCCTGATCTGCCGAATCACATTCGTGCCTATATTCGAAACACCTTTATTCCCTATGATTACGGCTATACGGCAGTCATTCCCTATGATATTCATGTGAACAAAAGCAGTCTGCCGGAAACTGTCAGGGAGATGCTGTCCACCTTTTGGAAGCATACAGCTACATTGGAAAACAGGCAGGAAATGTCGGAATCAGAAGAATTGGAGCGATAATCGTCTCGCAAAATTCATAATTACTGCGTTGAAAATAACGCCGATATTTGGTATAATTTTAAGTTAAGAATAGGAGATGATGAAATGGCAGATGGCATGAAACAATATATATTGATGCACAAAAATATTCCGGTAGCCGATATAGAGCTGGATGAAGCGTCCAGTGCGATTTCTGCAATCGGCCATATTTATGAAGCACCCCATGTGCCTGTGGGAATTTCAGTGAAAAAAGGCGTGATAGACCGCAGTGCGCTAAACGAATGGTGGCGTGGGCGTGCGATCCCTGCAAGCCGTGCCGGAATTAAAAATGCATTGGCGGAACTGAATGTGTCTACGACACAAAAGCTGTTGGAAAAATGTCTTGGGTTAAGCCTTTCCGACCAGTATTGGATCTGTCCGTCTGGTTCTGGCATTCAGTGGTCACAGGTGAACTTCTTTGACAATCCTTTTTCGGAGGATATGGGAAATATCCTGTTTGGGCAGGGTTCCTCCAGTGACCATATGAGTCTGATGTCCCCGGATAACACTTCGGATGGCTGGCTCAAGAAAAAGTGGAAGATTATAGACGGAAAACGCTGCTTAATTAAAGGCGGAAGCGGTGCGACCCAGCAGGAGCCATATAACGAGGTGTTGGCTGGGAAGATTATGGAACGGCTTGGAATTCCCCACGTTCCTTATACCATGCTTACGGAGGACGAGTATCCTTACAGCGTGTGCGAGGATTTCATTACACCACAGACGGAGTTAATTTCCGCATGGTATGTGATGCAGACGGAGAAAAAGTTAAACCATGTGTCGATTTATCATCATTACCTTGATTGCTGCGAAAAGCTTGGTATCCCTGGTATGAAGGAAGCCCTCGACCGGATGATGGTGCTGGATTACCTGATTGCTAATGAAGACCGGCATCAGAATAACTTCGGTGTGGTGAGAAATGCGGAAACCCTTGAATATCTTGGAGCGGCTCCCATATTTGACAGTGGTACCTCTCTTTGGTTTGATAAGCCTATTTCTATGATTGGCTCGAAAACAAAAATATCCTGCAAACCTTTTAAGAATAACCATGAGGAGCAAATCAAGCTGGTAAGTTCCTTTGACTGGTTAAACCTGAACGCACTTTATGATATTGACGAAGAGTTACGGGAGCTGATGCGGGGGTCCATGTTTATAGATACTGCCCGTTGCGATGCATTGTGCTTTGCCCTTCGTGAGAGAGTGGATATGCTCTTGGAAGTGGTAAATTCCCGAAGAACATGGATACCGGTAGATGACCACCACAGCGATGTGACCGAGAATATTGCCTACAGTGGTAAAGATGATTTAGAACGATAACAAATATTAGACAATAAAAGTGCCTCCTGAAAGCGGATTGAATGCTTTCAGGAGGCACTTTTGCATTTGAATGGAGGTGATAATCCATGAGTAAATCGTCAAGGCCTATGCCTTTTACGGAAGAACAGATGAAGCAGGTCTTTGACACCAATATCATAGACTTCGCCGTACAAAATGGGTTTCAAATTGAAAAAGGCGATAGATATACGGTTCATGTAAAAAACAGCGGTGGACTGTACCTGTTTAACCATGGGCGCGGTTACTACTGTTTTTCTACGCAGACCAAGGGCAATATCGTGGATTTTGCAAAGGAGTATTTGGGTGCATCGGATTTCAAAAGTGCGGCAGAACTGATTTTAGGCTGCAGTGCCTATGAGGGGACGACTTCCTTAGTACCAAACATTGAAAAAGGTCCCAAGGGCGAACTGGTGCTGCCACCCAAGGACAAGAGCTTTGACCGTACTATTGCCTACCTAACCCATACTCGTGGCATTGATAAGGAAATTGTCTATGCTATGATTGCGGAGGGAAAAGTGTATGGGGCAAGGACAGAAAAAAACGGCTATACATTCCATAACTGTGCCTTTGTAGGTTATGACAAAACAGGCAAGCCCCGGTACTGTGCACTTAGAGCGCCCAGCTCTGACAGTAAGTTTCGGCAGGATATAGAAAACTCCGATAAGACCTATGGCTTCTGCATGGAAGGGCGTTCTAACCGTGTATATGAGTTTGAGGCTCCCATTGATGTCATGAGCCATGCTACTCTGTGCAAGCTGCACGGTATTGGTTGGCGGGAGGATCATCGAGTTGCCGAGGGCTGTCTGTCGGATAAGGCTCTTTACCGCTATTTGCAGCATCACCCGGAGATTGAGGAAATTGTATTTTGCTATGATAACGATGTGGACGGCAAAGATGCCAAAGGTCAGCCCCATAACCACGGACAGATTCAGGCGGAAATTTCTGCTGAAACCTTTGCGGATTTGGGGTATAAGACCTTTATCCAGACCCCGAACACCAAGGACTTTAATCAGGATTTAATGGCTTATCGAGGATTACTGACACAAGAAGCGATGCCTCAGGAGTTAGAGAGATAACAACGAGAGCCGCCATCCCCTTTACCGGGAATGGCGGCTCTTAAAACTTCTGACCTATGAATCAAACTTAAAATCCACTGTTTTTTATTATGGTCATTGCTTTTGATTCTGCATCTTCAGGTGCTCCTCCAGTGGCAGTCAGGGCAGTAATCCAAAATTTATACTCAGCTAATTTTTGCATTCCTCCAATATAGCAATTTTTAACCAATTCATATAAAGAATTCGAGGAGCGATTACGAAGTCCAACCGATTTAATGATTTGCAATTTTTTCAATCCATCATCTTTAAGATTTACCCAAACATAGCCCCATGAGTTGCTTTGAACCCCATTGGATTCAAAAGTTTTTTTATAGATAGAGAGATGCCCTAAGTCATCGCTTGCGGTGAAAGCAGCTAATAACTCATCAGCTAAGATTGCTTCGCTTGTAAGCATTGTTACGGGTGGTCGATCTTCAAAGGGATGCCCACCATGTCCGATTCCAATATCAATTTTAATACCAGCAGTTAAAGCACTATAGAGATATTTTATGCAGTTCTGTTGCCAAAGCTCAGGATAGTTTTCACTAGTGAAGGGAGAAAAATATTCATATAAGGTCTGTAGTTGCTTCCTACAAGCATCTTGAGCGTTCATTAGCAGTCGATACCCGTCTACAGTTTTTACACGGTTATGTTGACTTTGCCTGAAAATTGGGAAAAAATCACTTTCACTTTCTTTGCCATCCTCGGATAGACCATCTAGGATTTTTTTCAAAAAACTAGTAGCTTGTTCTTGAGAAATGTCGGCTTCTTTGATTGCTGTTGTAAACTGCATTTCCATATTGTTTAAGGCTTCTGTCTGAAATGCTTGACAAATTTTTTCTTCAAAACGTTGCTGAAACATGCCCTCAGAAGGAGAATTCTTTTTTTCCTTCATTATGGGAACCCCTAAAACTGCTTTCGCTGGTTGTAAAACATCCAATGAGGATTCAATGATTCGTCCTTTGAGACCATTGAAACAATCTTCGAATCGCTTCATAGCCCTTTCAGCTGAACTCTGCATTTCAGCATACTCATCATCGTCATCACAGCTTGCATTTGTTCTATACAAGAAACAAGCTTTACTGGAAGCAACAAGGGGAGCCATAGCTTCAACTAAAGTGACAAAGCTTTTATTTGCTTCAGCCATACCACTATCCGCCAAAACAAATAACACAAGGTCTGCTTTTTCTATTGGAACAACCCCATAGTTCTCAGAGACTCCAGGCGTGTCAGTGATAATGAGATAATCTAGGTTATTGGAAACCATGATTCTACGAGCAAATTCACTGGGTGGAGTAAATATTTCGATGTAATGATAATGTTCTCCTCTTTCTCCATTCCATCCGTCTTGACGGCATTCTCTGATAAAATCATTTACCTCGTTTAAAAACCGAGTAAGCCTATCAGGGGTCAGAGGGGATCTCATGCCGTTCATCGTTTCATCAGTTGAGTGGAAAATAGCGAAACCTTCATCCAAGCCTTCCCATATTACATTTTGTACCTCGCATTGTGTGAAGTCATCGCCCTCACGACTACATGCAGTACGGTAGCCATAAGTATCGGCAGAAAACATAGAAATTAGGAAGCTTTTCCCTACACGCGGTCTACCACAAACCGCTAAAACTTTGTAGCATCCAGTCTTGGGATTAGGCAAAGGGCGGCGCACACCTCCACGGCCATGGGCCTCCATCCATGACTCGACATCACTAATAAGAAACAAAGGGGTGGCATTTAGCTTTTTTATTGGCTGTGGAAAGTCATCATATCGATTCCTCAAATTGGATAATCCAGCCGTACTAATCCCTAAAAGTTCAGCAATTTCTTTTGCCCCTGCAATTTCAGATAATAAAATTTTATCCATAAAACACCTCCGAGATATTTATTCATTTGACATGTGAGTATCGCTAACATAAAAATAACACATCACTCACTGCTTGTCAATATAGTGATTGGAAAATATTGCACAGGGTATCTAAACATTTCGATTTTCGCTTTTCGGGAGCGAAGCGACTTATGCCCCTGCCGCTTGTCGGCAGGGATTACTTAATGCCAAAATCTCAGATTTTGGAGTTAAGGCAGGAATAGGGTTGTTAAACAACCCGCAAAAACACCGTACAGGCAAAGCCTGTACCCTTGTTAAAGAGCAACTGACGTTGTTAAGTTTTAACTAATGCCGAAGGGAGGATATCATGGCGAAAAAAAGCGACCGAATTATTACATCGGTCTATCTTACCAAAGAAATGTGCAATGAAATTGATAAGCTGGCAACCCGTGAAAATGTGTCCAGAAATGAGCAGATCCGCCGCTTTATCGAAAAGGGACTGGACATTGAGGGCTACACTCAAAATGTGGATTTCATTTCCAGTATTATCAGACAGGAATTTACGGCGGTCTATCACATCGAGGACATCAAAGCGGTTGCAGAGCAACAGACCAATCGTCTTGCCAAAATGCTGATGAAGTCAGGCAAGATAGACGCTGCGGGGTTCTTTTTACTGATTAAGGTTTTGATGAACCTTGCCCACGAAGGAACAGAGGACCAGTTTGACCAAATGTTAAATGAGGCGGTCACGCTGGGTGTGGACTATATGCAGAAAAAAGATTTTCAAATCAACAGCTTTTTGCAGGACACTGACAATCTGCGTAATCTTGCAGAAAAGTTATAAGAGGAGGAACAAAATGGATTATCAAGAGTTTTTATCAACAATTCAGGAACGGATTTTAGAGTTTTTTCCAAAAGAGTATGAGCAGGCACAGGTATTGATCCATCAGGTGATGAAAAACAACGATACCGCACTGGATGCCCTGATTATTCGTAACGCACAGGATACTGTTACGCCACAAATCTATTTGGCAGATTTGTTTGCCAAGTATCAGATGGGTATGAGCATGGATGAAGTGCTTACAACAATTGCAGATACTTACATGGAGCATCATAATCCCCCGATTTTTAATACCGCTGAACAGATTCAAAATTATGAGAATATGAAAGAATTGCTTCGTGTGCAGCTAATCAACAAAGAAAGTAATGGGGAACGACTGTCTCATACACCTCATTGGGATATTGAGAATACTGACCTGACGGCGGTACTGCGAATTTATCTGCCATCGCCGCAAACTGATAAGGCAACCATTCTTGTCACTGACAAACTGGTGTACACATGGGGACAGGAGCCAGATGCACTATATCAGCAGGCGCTTGCAAATACCATAGAGCAAAATCCACCCAAAATAGACAGTCTCATAAATATTATTTTTTCTCTGCAAGAAGAAAGCAATGCGTGGCAAGAGATTCCGAATTTTACGATGGAGCCATACGAGCAGTATGTTCTAAGTAACAGTTCCAATTACTTTGGAGCAAGTGTTCTTCTTTATCCGGAGGTGTTGAAGCAACTTTCTCAAAATACCAATTCCAACCTGTTTATCCTACCCAGCAGCATACATGAGCTGATTCTTATGCGGGATAACGGTGATATGGACGCTGCGGAATTGCAGGCCATGGTGGCTTCTGTCAATAAAACGGAGCTTGTCCCGGAGGATATTCTATCCGACGAGGTATATTATTACGACAAGAATGAACAGACTCTGACTATGGCAACCAATAGAGAACAGACTGCTGCACTGAAAAACCAGATGAATCAGGTAGTGGGGATGGAAGATACACATGACATGGATATGGAAAGGGAGGTTTAATTTTGTCACAGGCAAAACGATATCAAACGCTGACCGCATTGACCGGGAGAAACCAACTGGACTCTTCCTATCATGCGGCTTTTTATTTATTGTCCTATGATACAGAGCTTTACAAAATTGCCTGCCATCATGTGAATCGTGACGGCATTGATTTTGCCAGTATCAAATGTGCTACCCGTGGGTTTGACGAGCGTAGTCGGCAGGTCATTGATATTGCACATAACCTGTTTTCATGGAATAGCAAATGTGATGCAACTCCATTTGATGTATCAAGGCTTGGCTACCCATATATGGAGTTGGTCTGTAATGCGATTTATATTGCGGCGGATGAAATTAAGGTAGTTATTGAGCCAGATCAGAACCATAAGGAAAAGATGACATTGGACACAGAGCCTTATGAGAAAACAAAGCGCATTCATAGCCGATTGAAGCAGATGCAGGCGGCATGGACAGCCGAAGCGGAAACTACCGAGGACTATGAAATGGAATGTTAAAGGAGGCGTTTATGATTACAGGAGTATTGAAATATCAGCAAGGCACGCTGGTTGTCACTTTACCATGCAGTGCCTATGACCTGTCTGTACATCTTGGCAGTATAGGAATCTTGGAACCGGCATCGGACATCCCGGTACAAGGAACAGAGCAGATTAAGGTACAGTTAGCTGGGGAGGAACCTGTTGGAGAGTTGGTGCTGTCAAAGCTTCATGAAGGCGATACGCTTTCTGGGGTCAATCTGGCTTGTCAGGAAATCAACCGTGTCTGCCCTTATGGTTATCAGGAGTTTGTGGACATGTTGCACCCAAAGCCAGACAAAATTATGGACAAATACCATTTTTATAAGCAGTATGAAACCCAGCCGCCAAGCACAGCCACTGGTATGAAATTTATTTTGGAAGAAACCCAACGTTACCGTTCTACCATGGAAAATTACACTCATGCGTGTCAGGCGGCCGAGGACGAGGAATACGAATCACCGGAGGACGAGTGGGAACGGTAGCAACCAAAACGGAGGTGATAGACAATTTCTATTTTGGTCTATAAGCAGCGCTTTATAAATCCCAACTACAAAAGCACTGCCAGCAAGAATTACGCTCATATCCGATATATTGCAACACGCCCAAGGGTAGCCAAAAACGAGGGTATGAACCACGGACTATTTGGTAAGCTGACAGCGGGGGCAATTACCGAATTTGAGGATTGGCGGGATATTGCAAGGCTGGCCTATCAAAACTCGAAAAAGCATATTACCATGTACCGGAGTATCATTTCCTTTGACGAGGAGGTGGCTATAGAGCTTTTATTGACCGATCAGAAAGCATGGCAGCGTTACATTGAAAATCATATCCTTACCATTGCAGAAAAGAATCACATACGTTCCCAGCATTTGCAGTGGGCTTGCGCACTCCACAAGGAAAAAGGACACCCTCATATTCATGTAGTGTTTTGGGATACTTCTACGGAAGCCGCCAAAATCAAAAATCCTTTTACCCCACCAGCAATTCCCAATGCCATTCGCATTCAGATGATAAAGGATACCTTTCCAGATAAAATACGCGCCTTTGGAGAACAGAAAAATATGGCATCCGCAGAGCTTCGCCAATTTGGTAATGAACTGGTGGAGGATTTTGAGCGGCATATACGGCAGCTTGAAAAGAAAAAGTATCAGCGGCTTCGGCAGGAGTACGAGGAAGAAACCGAACTTTTCGATACCTTTGATTTTGAAGATGACTTACTGAGTGGAATAGCCGATCAGGTATTTCGTATCAAGGCCGCCCTACCGCCGAAAGGCAGAATTACCTATCAGCTATTGCCCCCTGCGGTAAAAAAACAGGTAGAGGGGCTGGTAGAGTATCTACTGAAAAACAGTCCATCTCTGCTGAAGCTAAAAAATAATTACATTAAAAGTAAGCTGAATATGACCTTGCTCTACGGCGGAGGGGAGGAATATTTGAAATCCTCCCAACCACGGTTTGCTGAGGAAGCGGATAAAATTATCGCCAACCGTATCTTGGGCATGGTAAAGAGCCTTAACCGGCTGGACAGCGAATACCGTTCCGCAGAATATCTGCACAGCCGCCGTATGTTCTATGCAGAACAGATATTGATTGAGTCGCTGGATATGCTTTCTTCCCTGACGGATTATCATGACCGCCAATTTGAGGATATGTGTCGTAAACAGGGCGGTGATTTATCGAAGGAAGCCAAAAAGGAATTGTACCTGAAATATCAAGACAGAGGATATGAACATTGACAGGAGGAATGTCTATGAGATCAAGAAGTGAATTTATGACAGATTTTTTTGACCGTCTGGCCGGATCTGGCTTTCGAGTAGAGACGTTGCCGGAGGGTAGTGACCTGGCCGCCGAGGTCTATAACAGCAACACATTGTTTTGTGTAATTACACGGGATGGCGAAATTATTTTTGAAGCCTTTGACAGTGAGAAAGCAAGGGCTTTGGAGCAAACGGCAGAGAATAGCCGCAAAGCCCTACACTGTCATACCACAGCACCTTTTGCAGACATGGAACGAATGGAACCGGTGAACCTGACAGGAGGCTCCTATGTTAAGGTGTTTGAAAGTGCCGTCATAGTGCTGCTCTGCCGCAAGTCAGGTCTGTTTGGTTATGAGTTTGTGACCTGTCAAAAGGCTTTGCCAAAGCATAACAGCAAGCGCTTTTACAGGGAGCAGTATTTCTATGATGCCACGGCAGCGCAGCAGGATTTTATGAAACGAAGCGGCCTTATGCTGCAGGAAGCACTCCATTTTTCTCATGAGGAACTGTACATTTTGGTTTCCTGCTGTGCAAGGTGCGTCATGTTGGACAATGAACTGGACGCCGATGCGCAGAAAAGCATCAATGACCTGATGAAAAAGATCGAGGAAAGCCAGCCGCCACAGCAGGAGCTTTCCCCACGGTACTGCTATCAGAATGAAATTGGATAAAGGAGTGTGAACCCTTGAAAAGTAAGACCGAGTTTTATAAAGCCTATTTTGAAACACTGGAAAAAAAGGGATTTTCCATACAGCCGCCGTCCTCTCCTGACTATGTGGCAGACATTTACCATCGTGACAGACAGATTGCTTTCTATGCAAAGCAGGATGCCATCATTAAAAACCCTTTTGCGGAAGTTGATGAAAAGCTGATGGATAAGCTTCAAAGCCTTGCCAAAACCACGGCAATCGGTTGCGGTATTTGTTCGGATAAGCCGTATGACGAGGCTGTCGCTGCCAAGGAGCAGAATGGGGTGGTGCGAATCAACGAGCATAACGGCGTGGTTCTCGCCTGCAAGCATCACCCGATTTTCGATTATGTCCTGTCAACCTACCGAAAGGACGCTGAGAACAGCAATGCCGCCATTCAGCGTCAGTATTTTTACACGAAAGAGGCGGCTTTTGAGAATTTTGCCCTGCGAAGCGGGCTGGTAGATGAAAAGAAGCTGTTTTCTGAAACGGATTTGAAAATCCTCCATGCGGGACTTATTAAAATGAGAACCATAGATAAGGATTTGGATCAGGAGGATTTGAACTCCGTGGCTACACTAATCGATAAGATTGAGGATATTGTGCCAGAGCTTGGGAAAAAGGAACGTGCATTTGACTTCTCCAAGCTGTTCAGTCAGTTTGAAAATGCGCTGGAACGTTAAAAATCCTGCCACAAACGGCAGGATTTTTAACTATTCCTCTTCTTTGATCGGTTTGATTTCACCAGATTCATTTTCAATCTCGGTAATGTGCTTGAGCAGTACATATTCAATATAGTTGGTCAGGGAGCGATGCTCCTGTGTTGCCAGCAATCCAATCTTATCGAATATTTCATCTTCCAACCGCAAAGTGAATACTCGCTTGTTCGTTGCCATATAAATACCTCCATTCAACAGCTATAATTATATTTTAGTGCAGTTAAAGATATTTATATACATTCTATTGACAGGTAAGTGACATCACTTTACAATATAAATCAAAAAGGAGAGTGATTTTATGCACCATCAACCAAGCGGCGAGTCCATATGGGGAAACATCAATACCTGTATGGAGATTGCCCTCGATATTTATATGATTATTGCCGAAGATGAAAATGGCATTGAGCATCATGGAGTCATGGCTAGAAAAAGCACCGCAGAAAAGAACCTTTCACCAAAAGCTGTTTCTATGGCCGAGCAGGACGGAGAGTGGCTCTGTTATGACGAAAACACCAAGGATATTCCCATGTATGAAGTGCTTCAGCGCAGAGTTGCCGCCTGCAAGAAGATTGAATCCGCAGCCCTAAAGGAAATGGCTGAAATCAAGCGCGATGGAAAACTGTCCCTGACGGATTATTTCGGAGAGTGCCTCCCGCCTACCCAAACACAGCACGGTCCTGTTGCAGATATGCTGTATATCCGCAATGGCATTTACTTCACGCAGGATGGCAATGAAATGCAGTTTGCTGTCCATGAAGCAGTTGCCGATAACTATATGTCAGCTATGGCGGCAGAGTTTGGTCGCCGTCAGGGGGACTATCTCTTTTATGACCTTGCAACCTGTGCCGTTGCCTTAAATGAACTCAAAAATGTTTTTGATGAAGCTGACGCTCTTATTGTCTCCGAAGACAGTCTCTATGCCACTCTCCAGAAGCACTTTCCTGCTTATACTAGTGTTTACAATGAAATGATGCAGGAGGAATATCAAATACCCGATGTGGACGGTCCTACGGAGCTGTTTTTGCAGGTACAGTTGGAAGCTGTAATGTCGGCAGGCGATAAATCCCAACCTGCCCATGAAGCGGAACACTCTGAGTCAGATTTTAATGAAGAAGTCGGGTATGAAATTTAATACTGATAACAAGGCTGTATTATGTTCCGAAAAGTAAATACAACAAAATCTAAAAGCCGTACATCTTTCGTAGGTGTACGGCTTTTTTCATGGAGGTGGAACTTTGAAACAGGTCTATATTGCAAGTCCTCTGCGTGGGGACTATAACGCCAATATCCAAAATGCGGTAACGTATTGCCGTTTGGCAAGTGAAGCCGGGGTGTTGCCTTTGGCGCCGCATATCATCTTTAGCCAATGGTGTAACGATACCATACCGGATCAAAGAGAACAGGGGTTAAAGCTGGGACTGTCCCTTTTGGAAAAGTCAGATGAGCTTTGGGTTATGGGAACACAGATCAGTCAGGGAGTGCAGGGCGAGATTGCCTTTGCTAAGGAGCATTGTATCCCAACCTTCTATATAGAGAAGCCCCTTTACCCAGATACTTACCCCATCAGTACCGATGCTTATAATCTGCTCTGTGCACAGGACTGCATGGAATCAGCTGATGCAGACTTCACTGGGAAGCTGGTTATACTTCGCCATGACCAGTTGGCACAGGAGTACCGATCTTCCAGCAATCAGCTTTGGATTGCCGCACATGGTCCCGGCTGCCGTCCGGGTTCTTTCACCGGAACCGTTCATCTGTGCCACCCGGTTGATGGTGACCGAATGACTGTGGGGCGGCATGAGCTTTGCGGGCTTGCAGATCAACAGGTCATTGAAAAGCTCAAGGCACAGTATCCAGCTTTTGAACAGGCCATGTGCAATAATATGCAGGATGAGGAGCTATGCCTATGAAGAAAAAAGAAAAGCTGATTTTGAGCAGTGTTATCATCGGAATCGGCTCTTTATTCAATCTGTTTTTCACGGCCGCTCTTCATGGGCTTTTGACAAGGCAGTACACAACGCTAACCCTTGTACCCATATGGCAATGTGTGGCAGGACTGTTTGCCCATCGTCAACAGGGACTATTGTTTTTATCCTTTGAGGGATTTATTCTTCTTTGCTGTGTCCTCTTTTGGGTGCAGAATAACCGCCCTTATCAAAGCGAGCTTGTGAAGGTAGCCGGAGATATTTATACACCGGCGCCGGTGGGGCAGTTTCAGCACGGTTCCTCCCGCTGGCTCTATGATCGTGAAAAGGACACTGTATTTAAAACTCAGCTCATTGATCCCAAAAATAAAGTCATAAAAATGCTGCTGGATACTGGGTATGATAACCTTCCATTTTTGAAAAAGGAAGAAGGAAATGCAGAAACCAGGCAGGAGGACACCGCACAGGACAAAGCGGTTGTTCCACTGCCTGTTTCTATAAAGCAAACAAAAAATAAGGAGGACGATGATTTTGAAACTGTGGATTATGTTGTCAAGGCTTCTGATGTAACAGCACCTGAAGCGGAGGGAGCTTCTACACCTCAGAAGAAGGAGGAGAAAAAGAAAACTGATTCCTACAAGCTCTTTCCCAGCGGCGGCATTGTGGTGGGGATGGAGAAATGTGAGAACATGGAAAAGCTCTATTACATTGGGGATGATACTCACACCCTCACCATCGGCGCTACCCGTTCAGGAAAAACACGCTGTCTGGTCATTCAGTCCATCTGTTCCATTGGGCTGTCCGGTGAAAGCCTTGTCATCAGCGACCCTAAAGCAGAGCTGTTTCATTACACCTCGGAATATCTGAAAAAGCTGGGATATGAGGTCATTTGTCTGGATTTCAAAAGCCCAGACAAAAGTAGCCGCTACAATCTGCTCCAGCCGGTCATTGATGCGGTAAAGGAAAAGGATATGGAACGCGCTGAGATGTATGCTTGGGACATTACCAATATCCTTGTAGGTGACAACACCTCCAACGAAAAGATTTGGGAAAATGGTGAGAAATCCACCATTGCCGCTGCAATCCTATGCGTGGTGGTAGATAACATCAAGCGTCCAGAATACCAGAATCTGACCAATGTGTACTGGTTTATTGCTGAAATGAGCAAATCGGTAGGTGGTAAAACACCCATGAGCGAGTACATGAAAAAGTTGGACAGCAGCCACCCGGCAAGGGCGCTTATGTCCATTGCGGAGGTTGCACCAAGCCGTACCAAGGGCAGCTTTGATACCTCGGCACTAACCACCCTGAGACTGTTTACCAGCCGTTCCGTTTATTCCATCACTCATAAGAGCGATTATGACATTGCAGATATTGGCAGAAAGAAACAGGCATTGTTTCTGATTCTTCCGGACGAAAAGACCACTTATTATCCCATTGCCAGCCTGATGGTCTCCCAGCTCTATGAGCTGCTGGTGCGACAGTCCGATCTTCGTGGCGGCAGACTAAAAAACCGGGTCAACTTCGTTCTGGACGAGTTTGGAAACTTTACTAAGCTCAGTGATTTCACCAATAAGCTGACGGTAGCCGGTGGGCGTGGGATACGGTTTAATCTGTTCCTGCAATCCTTTGAACAGCTTGCACAAAAGTATGATAAGGAAACCTCCGCCATCGTCAAGTCCAACTGCCAGACATGGGTGTATTTACAGGCGGATGATAAGGAAACCTTGCAGGATGTATGCGATAAGCTGGGCAAGTACACCACCAGCGCCTATCAGCTTTCCAGCCAGCACGGACGGTATGTAAATCCCTCCAGCTCCCACAGTATCAGCCTTGTGGCGAGGGAGCTTTTGACCACCGATGAGATACGTCGTATTTCAAGACCGGATCAAATCGTAATCAGCCGTGCCCACCCAGCATTGATGCACGCACCTGACCTGTCACAGTGGTACTTTAACCGGATGTGCGGTCTTGGTGACCCGGAGCATAACCGTCAGGTGCGGGAAGCGCGGGAAAAAGCAAGACCGATGCTGTCGGCAAAGACGATGGACATTCCTCTCTGGAACATTTGGGTCTACTACACCAAGGACTTACAGTTAAAAGAAGCACAGCAAAAATCACAGGCCATGGCTTCCCAAGCGGGAGCCATGTTTTCGTCTGTAAAAGGCTATAAAAAAGGAGGCCAAGACAAGAGTGAAAATGACGATTAACAACATGAAAGCAAAATGCAGGGCGGTGGGTGCAGGAACACTCACCGCTTTTATGATGTTGCAAAACAGTACGGTAGCCTATGCTGCAGGCGGCATTCAAGGCAGCCAGATTGCCAAGGGTACAGAAAAGCTCATTCAGGACGCAACCACATGGCTGATGATTCTAGCACCCATTGTGGCAGGGCTGCTCATCATCTATTTCTGTATTCGCCGCAGTGCTGCGGATGAAATGGATCAGAAAAAGTGGAATAACCGCATTGTGGTTGCCATTGTATCCTGTATTGGTGCAGTGCTGGGCAGTGCAACCTTAAATATCATCATTGGCTACTACCAGTAAGCCATATTCTATTCGTTTGAAGCTGCAGGAAGACCCTGCGGTTTTGTTATTTTAGAACTTTCTAAAAATCTTAAATCAAAAAGGAGAATGAACACTATGAAAAACTTTAAGAACAAAATCTCTGCCAAGGTGCAAGGTATTTCGGATAAGGCAAAGAAACTGACCGTTCAGGGCTATTGGCAGCTCCAGCAGATGAAGATGAGAACCACCGACGTTCTCTGCACACAGTCCGGCGAGGGTTTTGTGGATACGGCACTTAAAATCCTCATTTCTGTTGTGGTGGGTGCGTTGCTGCTTGCCGGTCTTTACATGCTCTTTAACGACACCATTCTGCCGACTCTTACCCAGCGAATTAAAGACCTGTTCAATTACAAGGGCTAAAAATGATTTGTCGCCCGTTCTGTTATTGAAGGGCGGGCTATTTCAATAAAAGGAGGATATTCCTATATGAAAGTAACTGCAAAGATTGTGGAGCGCTATGAGGATAAAGGCAGGCTGAAAGCCATTTCCACGGTATGTTTGGATGACAAGTTTTTGATTACCGGCGTGCGGGTGACGGACTGCGAAAAAGGACTGATGGTATTCATGCCCAGCCGCAAAACTGGAAACGGCGATTATAAGGATATTTGCTTTCCTATCACATCATTACTGCACAAACAGATTAAGGATACGGTGCTGGCGGTCTACGAGCAATCAGGAGAACAGCCGGATACCAACTAACGGGCTTAAAATATCTGCCCTGTGGAAGGAATCCTTTCACAGGGCATGGAGGTGATTTGATTTGGAAGTAATTCTTGTACTGCTGATAGTGGCGGTACTCAATGGCGCGGTGGCGTTCATCGACACCATGCTAACCAATCTGGTTCCCATGACGCTTCACGCCGATGAATATATGATTGCGGCCAGCGGCGGCAGTATGGTACAGATTTTATTTGACATTCTGCTGGGATTTGGTGTGTCGCTGATTATCTTAAAATTCTTAAAAAAGGGATTTGAGTGCTATGTGATGTGGACAGACGGTGACCCCGACAGCGAACCTACTTACCTGATTATCCGATTTATTCAAGCCATCGCAGTGGCGGTATGCTTCCCGGTTATGTACGGCTGGCTTGCAGACATTACGCAGAACCTCACCGACCAGCTTTTGACGGCTATCGGAGCATCCACTAATTATAGCTGGCAGGCATGGGTGGACGGTATTTCCACGCTGGGACTTGTAACAGCAATTTTCGGACTTGTGTTCGTTATTTGCTACTTTATCCTGTTTTTTCAATTCCTCATGAGAGGACTGGAAATCATGATTTTGCGGATTGGCCTGCCACTTGCCTGTGTGGGGTTACTGGATAACGACAAGGGGGTATTTAAGAACTATCTAAATAAGTTTTTTCAGTCCACGTTTTCAGTAGTGGTACAGATATGCCTTTGCAAGCTGGGTGTGGGGATGATGATGAATGTTGGAATCAACATGAACATCTTTTGGGGAATCGCTTGCCTGGTGCTTGCAATCAAGACACCGAGGTTCCTTGCCGACTTCATGGTGCCGACCGGTGGCGGTGGGAGCGGCGTTATCAACAATGTGTATCATTCCGTGCGGCTTGTTGGCATGGCAAAAAATATCATGAAGTAAAGGCGGTGACGGCAAAATGATAACGATTGACGATATTTCTATGGCTGTAATTGCTGTCATTCGCTTGGGTGCGGTATTTCGCTTTATTTACTGCATGGTTCGCCTGCAAGGTGCGGAGGAAGAACAGACGCAGTTTAAGAAACGAGCAAAAAATACGGTGCTGTTCTATGTGATTGCCGAGTGTATCTGGCAGATCAAGGAACTGATTTTCTATTATTACAGCGCATAGGAGGTTCGAAGTGATGAATGAAATCAATCTATACATCCCTACCGGTGTCAAAGCCGAAAATGAGCTGTTCAATGGTTTTGGCAAGCGTGAAATGCTGCAAAGTATCATCGGCTCCTTGTTCGGCGGTGCGGTGGCAGCTCTTTTATGGCTGATTGCCGGAAATGTAGCGCTGACTGTTGTTGCCGTGCTTTCCGGCATTTTCGGCAGTGTTATGATGTGTACCAAAGACCAGAACAACCAGAGTGTGGTAGACCAGATTAGAAACATGATACGGTTTGCGCGCAGTCAGCAAATTTACCCCTATCGCATGATGGACGAATGGGGCATGAATTAGAAGGAGGATATTTACTTGACATTTCTTGACCTTTTTGCAGGAATCGGCGGATTCCGACGAGGTCTCGAAAGAAGCGGACATACCTGTATAGGTCATGTCGAAATTGATAAATACGCAAATAAAAGTTATATGGCAATGTATGAGCTGGAGAACTGCCCTTATGGGACGGACTCCGGCTCAAATTTTTGTAAAATGTGCAGCCCGGAGGTGAAGAAAAGCTGTGACCAAAAAACATGTAAAGGCGAATGGTACGCCAAGGACATTAAGCAAATCAGAGCAGGAGAAATTCCAAGAGCTGAAATCTGGACTTTTGGATTTCCTTGTACCGACGTTAGTATCTCAGGCCGAATGGCGGGAATTCATGGAGAGCGAAGTGGACTCTTTTTTACGGTTGCTGGTCTGCTCAAAAGCACGCCTGCCGAAGATAAGCCCCGATACCTTATCGTTGAGAATGTTAAACATCTTGTGTCAAGCGAAAGAGGCACAGCTTTTACCACCGTTCTATTTGAACTATGGGAAGCTGGGTACGACTGTCAATGGGAGATTGTCAATTCCAAGGAGCACGGAGTTCCCCAGCACAGGGAGCGTGTGTACCTTGTTGGACATCTTAGAGGAGAACGTGGACGAGAAATATTTCCTCTCGGCCGAACAAACGCTGCGCCTGTTAAGCAACTCGTAGACGGCTCACAGGGCAACCGTATTTATGACCCCAGCGGTGCTTCGATCACGCTGGTTTCACAGGCGGGTGGGTTTGGCGGAAAAACCGGGTTGTATGCCGTATCAGTAAACCGTAAAGAAGGCATTACCGCAGAACTTCAGCAAGCGCGTACCCTGACCGCCAGTGACGCAAGGGGATTAAACCGCAATCAGGATCAGAATGCAGTGCTGGCACAAATCCCACCCTGTGCCGCTTTTATTGATATGAATGCGGACGGACAGTTTACTGAAGAGTCCCGTTGCCTGAAGGCACGGTATTATTCTGGTATCAGTAACCACAAGGGAGAAACCTCTGGTATTTTTATCTGTCAGGGGCATCCCGATTGTGTTAGAGCTGTCATTACTCCCGACCGCCTGAAAAAGCGGCAGAACGGCAGACGATTTAAGGAGCCGGGAGAACCCAGCTTCACGTTGACAACCCAGGATCAGCACGGCATTCTGATCTGCTGCTATGACCATGGGCTGCCCATTCGAGAGGCAAAAAAGGACGGCTATACCGTGGCCCACCATGGGGACGGCATCAATCTGTCCTATCCAAACAGCATGGTCAGCCGCGGGCGTGTGGGAAAGCAATGCGCGCAGACCTTACTTACCGGCGGCACCATGGGAGTACTACTGTGCTGCCGTATCCGCAGACTGACACCGAGGGAAACGTGGCGGCTCCAAGCCTTTGAAGATTTCCTATTTGACCGTGCGAGGGCGGCGGGTATCAGTGACGCCCAGCTCTATAAGCAGGCCGGCAATGCCGTCACAGTCAATATTCCTTACAAAATCGGGCTGCGGCTTGCTGGAGGTGGGTATGAAATTTGAGGTAATCTATGCCGACCCGCCGTGGGCATATCAGGTCTACTCTAAGAAAGGGCAAGGCCGGAGCGCGGAGAACCATTACCACACCATGAGCATGGAGGACATTTTTAATCTTGATGTGGAGGGTATCGCCGCCGATGACTGTGTACTGTTTCTATGGGTTACCTTTCCCTGTCTTTTGGAAGGGTTAGAAACCATCAAGCGCTGGGGCTTTCAATATAAAACCCTTGGCTTTTGCTGGGTAAAGCGAAACAAAAAGCAGACGGATAAATGGTTTTGGGGCTTGGGTTTCTGGACAAGAGCCAACCCGGAGCTATGTATCCTTGCCACCAAGGGTAAGCCAAAGCGAGTATCAAAGGCAGTGCATTGTATTGTGGACACTCCAATTGAGCAGCACAGTAAAAAGCCAGAGGAGGTGCGCCGCCGAATTGAGCAGCTTTTGGGAGGTGAGGTATCTCGTGTGGAGCTGTTTGCACGGCAGAAATATGACGGCTGGGTGTGCCTTGGAGATGAAATTGATGGGTTGGATATTCGGGACGCAATTCAAATGGTCAAAGAAATGGAGGAATCACAGGAATGATTTGGAACGCTGATGGAATCAGCTGCTTTTTAACTGGTGTCTTGCTGGCACTTTTCATCGGCTGCCTTTGTGACATGGCGTTACCGTGGTGCATCAAGGCGGAAAAGATACCGAAAACTGCTCATATCAGTATGGCGGTCACAGCAGTGTTTCTAGCCCTGTACGGTTTTAGTCCGCAGGCACTGCGCTGTATCCTGTTGTGTCAGGTACTAATAGTAGAAGGTGCGTGTGATGCAGTGACCCGTGAGATACCCGACTGTCTGCATCTGTTTCTTGCCATGGCGGGACTGATTTGCTTTCAGCCTCTACCGGCATTGCTTGGCTTTCTGCTGGTGCCGCTACCTTTCTTCATTACCGCCTTGAAAACGGACAAAATCGGTGGCGGTGATGTGAAGCTGATGGCAGCCAGCGGATTTGCCCTTGGCGTGACGGGCGGCATCTGGATGATGATTTTTGGGCTTTTCATGGCTTTGCTGTGGAATGCTGCATTTGGCAAGGGGCAAAAGAGTCTGCCCCTTGCCCCTTTTTTAGCCTTTGGTGGCTTTATGGCTCTATTGCCAATCTCATAAAAATGGAGGAACGATTGAATATGAAAAATCTTTTAAAAAACCGAATTGTTGTGGGGCTGATCTGTATTATTACAGCCCTCATTATCTGCTTTGGGCTGACGCCCATGTTTAACGACGCGCTAAAATCCAAGGTGGAGATTGTGCGTGTCAGCACTGAAATCAAAAAAGGCGATGAAATCACACCCAAAATGGTCACAACTGTGGAGGTGGGCGGCTACAATCTGCCCTCCAATGTGATCTATAAGGCTGAGGATGTCATCGGTAAGTATGCCAACACCGACCTTTATAAGGGTGATTATGTGCTGGAAAGCAAGCTCTCAGATACCCCTATGCTGAAAAATGAGTATTTAACCAAGCTGGACGGTACGAACCGCGCCATTTCTATCACCATTAAATCCTTTGCGGCGGGTCTATCCGGCAAACTTGAAAAGGGCGATATTGTTTCCCTGATTGCTAGTGATGTGGGAGAGCAGCGAAAAACATTGATTCCTACAGAGCTACAGTATATGGAGATTATTGCAACCACCACCAGCAGCGGCACCGACAACAATGTGCAGGAGGAACCGGAAAACGGAGAAGATACGGAGCTGGCTTCCACCATTACTGTGCTTGCTACGCCAGAACAGGCAAGACTTCTTGCAGAGTTGGAACAGACCGGTAAACTTCACGCCGCCCTTGTTTACCGTGGCGGCAGTGAGAATGCGCAGAAATTCCTTGATGAACAGGCAAAGGTGTTGGCAGAGCTGTATCCTGCCGAAACTGCGGAAAGTGAGGTTCCTGCCGATGAAAGCGAAAATACGGATCACCCACAGGCATCGGCTTCCGATGAAGCAGCCGACGCCACTTCGGGTAGTGCAGCAGCGCAGGAATAAGCAAAGGAGGAAATCACCATGGAACAAGATAATGTATTGGCGGTGATGGGAAGCCCCGGCAGTGGAAAAACCACCACGGCTGTAAAATTAGCGCTTTCCCTGGCCGCACAGAAAAAGAACGTGATTTTAGTGTTCTGCGATCCGTTTACACCGGTCATTCCGGCAATCCTACCGGCTGATACGGTGCATGATACCTCCATCGGCAGCCTGCTCACAGCACCGGGACTGACACAGACACAAATCCTAAATGCCTGCGTACCCATCAAAGAAAGCGAGTATATCAGCCTTTTGGGTTATTGCGGCGGAGAAAGTCTGACTCACTATCCCAAAATCACGAGGGATAAGGTCGTGGAATTCTTTGTGATGCTTCGACATTTGTCAGATTACATCATTATTGACTGCGCCAGTGTGTTTGAAGCCGACCCTACCTCTATTATAGCGATTGAAATGTCAGATGCGGTTCTGAAAATAGGGACAGCCAATCTCAAGGGAATTTCCTACTTCCAAACCCACAGCCCTATGCTGGCAGACAGCCGTTTTCGCAAGGAAACCCATAAAACAGTCATCGGAAACCTAAAGGTAGGACAGGATTGGGAGGCGGTATCTGGACAGTACGGCGGTGTGGAATACATCCTCCCCTATGTGGCGGAGCTGGAACAGCAGGACAATGAATTGAGTCTGTTTTACCCTTTGGTTCAGCCGGAAAGCGACTCTTACCGCAAGGCAATCAGTAGCATTTTGCAGGAGATTTTCAGTGTACAGTCTGCTTCTGTGCCAGTTGTGCCCACAATTCAGACTGAAAGAAAAGCAAAGGCAAAATCTAGCTTCAAGCTGCCCTTTGCCAGAAGTAAGGGTGAGTTTTAATGCTGATCATTCGCCGCGCAGAATGAAAGGAAGCCAATACTTATGTTGTTGCCCACCATTGCCATCAAAAGGCGGTGTGTGGGCATCGGTTTTCTTTGGGCTGCTATGAGAATGGTTTATATGAAATTATAAGGAACCGAAGGGAGGAACTTAAGTTGCAACAGGTAATCAATATTCATAACAACATGGGGCTGATGGGCGGCGAGGTTCGCCTTAAGCCCTTTCCCGAAGTATTGAAAGAGGTGCAGGAGCATATCACCAAACACTATGCTTCCACCTTAAAGGATGACCCGGAGGAAAGCCGGGAGCTAGTGAAATCCTACATTCAAAAATATCTTGAAAGTCGTCAGATTGGTGTAGCCGATACCGAGCAGGAGGAGCTTTGCGATTTAATCTACGGCGAAATGACAGGTTTTTCTTTCCTATCCAAATACCTCTACCGCACAGACGTAGAGGAGATCAATATCAACCAGTGGCGGGATGTAAAAATCACCTATGCAAACGGCGATATTCTGCCAAGCCGTGAGCATTTCAACTCACCCCAGCACGCCATTGATGTGATTCGCCGTATGCTGCACAAGTCCGGCATGATTTTTGACTCAGCGCAGACCATTGTAGTGGGACACCTTTCCAATAAAATCCGTATTACGGTCATGGGCGATGGGGTTATCGACAAGGATAAGGGGCTTTCCGCTTCCATCCGTATTGTCAATCCCCGTAAGCTCACCAAGGAACAGTTTGTAGGATACGGCACGGCCACGGCTGAAATGCTGGAGCTGCTTTCTGCCTGCTATTGCCACGGCGTTTCCATGTGCATTACAGGCGCTACATCCTCCGGTAAGACCACACTGATGAGCTGGATTTTAAGCCAGGTCCCTTATGCTAAGCGTATTGTTACCTTGGAGCAGGGCTGCCGTGAGTTTGATTTGACCGTAACAGACGAAAGCGGCAATGTCCTCAATAACGTGGTGCATTTGGTCACCCGTTTTTCCGATGATCCCAAGCAGAATATCACACTGGTAAAGCTATTAGAAACAACCCTGACCATCAACCCAGACTGTGTGGCGGTGGCGGAGATGAAGGGAGCGGAGAGTATGCAAGCCATCAATGCTGCCAATACCGGTCACTCGGTCATTACCACCATTCATGCCAACTCCTGCGCTGATACCTATTACCGCATGGTGACATTGTGCAAGCAGAGCTATGATATGGACGATTCCACCCTGATGGGGCTTGCGACCAAAGCCTTTCCTATTGTTGCTTTTGCAAAAAAGTTAGAGGATAACAGCCGCCGTATCATGGAGATTTCCGAATGTGAGTATCTGTCGGATGCTGGGAACTCCGGTGGCAGCAACCGTAAAATGCGTACCCTGTACCGCTTTAACATTACGGATAATCGCATTGTGGACGGTAAGGCAAAGATCATCGGTCACTATGAAAAGGTGGATACCCCATCAGAAAGCCTGCTGAAACGGCTCCGTGAAAACGGCATGTCCTTTAAGACCCAGCAACAGCTTTTTTGTGTGTAAAGGAGGTTCGTATTATGAGCATGGTCGCTTATCAAGCACCGTACCTGTTACAGGTCATGCGTGATGATGATCCACTGAATCCACGTGAGGACTATGATAATTTCGGTCACATGGTATGTTGGCACAGCCGCTATAATTTGGGCGATTCCCACGATTATGAGGATACCAACGCATTGTTTCAGCATTTGGTTCGGGAGAGCGTTCCTGTGGATACATTGTTGGAATACATGAAGTCCGGCAAGGCAGAGAGTGTAATGTTGGAATATGACCGTTCACAGGGCGGCTGGGAAATCAAAAGCTATGACTCCTATTTTAAGAAATGGTACAGCGAGGCCTTTTTTGAGGGCAGCGTGGAAAACAACAAGCAAGAGATTTTTGACAGTCTTGTAGAGACACTGTTGAATAAAGACCTTTATGCACTGGCTGCGGAGAAAAATCTCATTCTTCCACTGAACCTTTACGACCACGGAGGTATTACCATGTCGGTCAGCTCCTTCCTTGGGCGTGCCCAGCACGCAGAATGGGATTCCGGGCAGGTGGGCTGGATATTTGCCACACCCCAGGACATTCAAAAGGAGTATGGCGATCTGTCCAAAGAAAGCTATGAAAAGGCGGAAAATCTACTTAAAAGTGAAGTAGAAACCTACGATTACTACCTGACCGGTCAGTGCTATGGGTTTCGCTTGTACGAAAATGGAGAGGAAACCGATAGTTGCTGGGGCTTTTTAGGGAGCTTTTCTGATGTGGCAAAAGCGATTGCCGGGGAAGCACTGCCGGAAAGCCACAGGAATATGATTAATGAATTTCACGAGGTGTCGGATACGGTCACACGATATAAGGAGTATGACGATCTGATGGAAGATTTAGAAGAAATGGAGGCGTAAATAACATTGACATTACTTGTAACGATTGCATTTTTACTGGCGGTGACAGGCAGTTTTATACTGCTTTCGCTATCGCCCTTTGCTTTTTTAGAGGGTCTTGCGGCATATGTGAAGCCGAAGAATACCTCGCTTAAAAGCAGGATTGAGAAAAGCCGCAAAAACAAACAGCCAAAGGGCTTAAAGCTGCTATTTATGGAAACTAAGGAGGTTTTACGTGTCACAGGCAAAGGCGGTATGTTTACCGTGCTGTGTATTCTTTCCATGATTTTGTTTGTGGTGGGGGCGCTGATTGCCTTGACCATGAAAAATACCTATCTTGTGCCGGTACTGGCGGTGGGGCTTGCATTGCTGCCGTTTTATTATGTGAAGTTTACCGCAGGACGGCATAAAAAGCAGATCAGCACAGAGCTGGAAACAGCGCTTTCTATCATTACCACCAGCTATCTGCGAGGAAAAAACACCATTATCCGCGCCATTGAGGAGAACCAGCCCTATCTAAACCCACCTGTTGCTGAGGTGTTCCGAAGCTTTCTCTTACAGGTAAAGCTCATCAACTCGAATACCAAGGAAGCACTGGAGGGTCTTAAGAACGGTGTGGATAATGCTGTGTTCCATGAATGGGTGGACGCTGTGATTGCATGTCAGGATGACTACAACCTAAAATCCACGTTACCACCCATTGTTTCCAAGCTGTCGGATATGAGAGTGGTGTCGGCTGAATTGGATCTGCTGCTGTTTGAGCCGGTGAAGGAATACATCACCATGATTTTGCTGGTACTGGGCATTGTCCCACTCATGTATTTTCTGAACAAGGCATGGTATCAGACGCTGATGTACACCGAGTTTGGGAAGGTACTGCTTGCCATCTGCGGAGCGGTGATTTTTGTTTCCATCGCCGCCGTAGCCAAGCACACTAGACCCATTGAATATAAGAGATAAGGAGGTAGCCAAAATTTGCAGAACTTAATTTTAATTCTATTTGCCCTGTTTCTAACAGCAGGGCTTTATCTGATTCTGGCAGAGCTTTTTAAGGTTCCGACCTATAAAGCAACCAAAGCGATTTTAGGTACGGTCAAGAAGAATAAGAAAAAGGCACGAAATTCAGATGCCGTTCTTATGGAGCTGGCGGCGAAGCTCTCCAAGGTTTTACCCATGGACGAGTATAAAAAGCGTAAGCTGGATGCCACCTTAAAATCAGCAGAAATCCCCATGACCGCAGAGCTTTATATATCACAGGCGATTGTTAAGGCGGCACTGGTACTGGCTTGTGCCATTCCTTGCCTGCTGCTGGTGCCCATCTTGTCACCGGCATTTATAATCATCGGGGTGGCAATATATTTTAGCGAAAGCACCAAGGCAGACAAGTTGATTACCGCAAGACGACAGGAGATTGAATACGAACTGCCCCGTTTCGTTGCTACGCTGACACAGGAGCTTCAGGCCAGCCGGGATGTGCTTTCCATGCTGGAAACCTATCAGAAAAATGCAGGGGCAGCCCTGAAAAATGAGCTTGCCATTACTACCTCGGATATGCGTACCGGCAACTTTGAAGGTGCTTTGACCCGTTTTGAAGCCAGAGTATCCAGTGCCATGCTTTCTGATGTGGTGCGTGGTCTGATTGGTGTGCTTCGAGGGGATGACGGTGTGACCTTTTTCCGTATGCTCAGTCACGATATGAAGCAGCTTGAAATCCAGCGGCTGAAAAAGCTGGCACTGGAGCGACCACCCAAAATCCGCAAATACTCCTTCATGCTTCTTGCCTGTATGCTACTTCTCTATATGGGTGTGATGGGCTATCAAATCCTCGGCACGATGTCGGGGATATTTTAGGGGGTGCTGATGTGACTAAAAGAATTCTCAAATCCAAGCGCGGAGAGGGATATATAGACGTTGCCATTGGTATTCTTTGTTTGATGCTGGTGATTGCCTTTGCTGTCAGCTTTCTGCCGGTGTTTACCGCAAAACAGCAGCTTGACATTTTCGCCACCGAGATTGTGAGGGAAGCAGAAATCAGGGGCAGTACCAGTGTGAGCAGCCGCATCAGCGACTTAAAAGAGCAGACTGGACGAAACCCCTCGATCCACTGGGACTCTGATTATTACAGCGGAACCAAGGTACAGCTGAACGAAGATATTGAGGTGACGCTGACCGATACGGTAGACATTGGATTTTTCATCTTTGGCTCCTGGCCTATTGAGATACAGGCCAAGGCAACGGGAAAATCTGAAGTCTACTACAAATGATGGAGGTGGAGTCGATGAAAATGAAAAAACTCCTGCGAAATCAGTCAGGAAACTCCACCCCCATGACCATTGCACTGATTTTGAGTCTGCTTCTTTTCATCTGTGCTATGGCTGAATTTTTCCGTTTGGGGCTTATCGTACAGGGTGTGCGTGACGGACTCCAGCAATCCATTATTACAGTCGCAACCACCAATTATGATGAAACCTACAACGGTCTGAGAGAGGGGTATTCCGGCGGGTTTGTTTTGTCCGGCGATCGCTGGCAGGAAAATCTGGATTATGATGATGTGTATTATCGTCTGGACAATCTGCTGGGAACCACCTCGCAGGGCGGCTACCATGTAAAGGCATTGGAAAATGGCTTTGAATACCGCTTATCAGACCTTCGTGTCAGTATCCTCAATACCCCATTGACGCCGGGCAATGCCAATCAAAACTTTGAAGCGGACGTAAGGGTTACTATTGAAATTCCTTTGTCCTTTGGCTGGGATGCCGTGCCGCCGCTTACCATGGAAATCCGTACACGAGCCGCCTATATGCCTAAGTTCTAAATTTGTCTGGACGCGCAGACAGATTCCCATTATAATGAAATTGGGTAAAATAGCACTTAGGGTAAATAGGGCTTAACAATCATACACTTAATGAAAGTGAGGTCCACACTATGAATAAGGAACTCAAACTTCGCACTTAAATAAGTGCCTATGCACCTTGAAAATTCAATAATAACTGGCATAAAAATAGCATGAAACCGATGGTTTTGGTATAATTAAGTTACTACACAAAATCATAAAAACCGGAGGGCTCATGCTATGAATAAAAGTATATCACAAGACAACCAGAATGTTAAACAGCTTTCTAAAT
>JAAOXG010000041.1 GCA_013036995.1 Lacrimispora defluvii | reverse complement strand
ATAAACGCTTGACACAAACAGAGAATTAACATGGCTTGTTTTTCGTCTGGTTTTAGGCTATACTAAATCTGTTTTATATTATAATTCAGAAAAGGAAATGATAATCACATGGACATAGAGCCAAAGACCAGAACCGTTATTCCCCGTTACCAGCAGATTGCAATCGAGGTGGCAGCCCGCATTGCCAATGGGGAGTACGCAGAAGGTGAGAAGATATATGCCCGTTCGTCCCTTGCAAGCCAGTATGGTGTTTCTCCGGAAACTGCCCGCAGGTCTATTTGCATACTTAGTGATCTGGGAATTGTATCATCGGAAAAGGGCAGCGGTATTATAATCCGATCCCAGAAAAAGGCAGCGGATTATATTCAGCAGAACAGTAAACTGGAGACCATTGACACCATTAAAGAGAATTTATTAAAGAGTGTATCACGCCAGAAGAAAGAGATGGACTATTTAAATGAGTGTATGAATGACCTTATAGAAGCTTCGGTTCATTTCCGGTCTATGAATCCGTTTATGCCTTTTGAAATCCGGATTACAAAGGACTGCGCTTATTTAAACAAGACAGTAACCGAGATACAATTCTGGCAGCATACCGGAGCGACTGTGATCGCTGTCAGCAGAAAGGATCTGGTGATGAAGTCCCCGGGACCTTACGTGGCGCTGACGGAAGGCGATACCATATATTTTATTGCGCAGGATGATACTGCGGACCGTGTAAAGGGATTTTTGTATCCCAATCAATAGATCTAGAAACAGAAGCCTGAAGGAAAATAAAATTCTTTGGGCTTTTTAAGGTTTTATAAAGATACCAATAACGGAGGTGACTGCTTGGTTAAACGATCAATTACGGTTTTTTTTATCCTGTTTGCATTTCTTTTACTGCTTGTTCTATCAATGCCTGAAAAGAGAGTGGAGCCGCCAAATGAATTTCATGCAGTGAAAGGGCTGATTGACTTATCAGGCTGGAATATGGATGAGACAAAGATTCTCCGGCTGGATGGAGAATGGGAATTTTACTGGAATCAGCTGCTAATCCCTCAGGATTTTCAGTCGCAGATCCCATCGTTTGACAAAGTCTATATGCAGGTACCAGGTTTGTGGAATGGTAAGTTCATAAAAGGGGAAAAACTTCCGGCATTCGGTTGTGCGACCTACCGCCTGGTATTAGAACACGTACCTGCAAGAGAAGTGATGGCTCTGAAAAAAGGAAATGCCCGATTTTCCAGTAAAGTATATGTAAATGGGGAGGAAATAATTTCCGACGGATTACCAGCCCAAACATCAAAGGATTATCGTTCGGGCAATACACCAAAGTTAGGCTTTTTTGAAAGTGACAGTGACAAAATAGAAATCCTAATCCAGGTCGCCAATTATGAGTATATGAATTCTGGTATCCCTGTTTCCATAGAACTTGGCAGTGATGATGTGATGCTTCATCAGCATCAAAGGGATCTTATGCTGGCATTGGCTATTTTTGCAGTTTTGCTGACAATCGCCTTTTTGTATCTGATCTTTTTTGTTGTTGCAAGGATGAAAGGAATTAAGGAGTACATACTTCCCCTGTTTTCCCTGTTTTGCTCACTTTTTGCAATCGGCAACGGGCTGTCAGACCAGCGTCCCCTGCTTCTTATTTTACCCGAAATTTCTTTCACCGTAGCTTTTAAAATGAAAGATCTGTTCTTGTCAGTAAATTTTATTACCCTTCTCTGGGTTTTTCATGAGTTTAAGAATGGTTTGCTTCCGCTTCGTCCCACAAAGATTATTTCCTGTGTGTACGGAGGCTACTTATTGGTGATACTGACATTTCCCATCTATGAATATTATAAAATTCATCAGCTGGTGATGGTCAGCAATACCATCATTCTTCTGGTGCTGCTGATAAGAGCCATTCTTTTATTTGTAGAGAAGGCGGAAGGGCTGCTTTTATTTGTTTCTGTATTGGCAGTTAATTTTTATTCGTTCGACTGTATTTTGTTTTCACTGGGATTTAAAACTGACTCTGGATTTTCCCAGGTGTTTATGATGATATTTGCAATCGTAATGATTTTTCTGCTATCCATGCATTACTTAAATGCGATCCGTCAGCTACAGACCTCAGTCATGAGAACACAGGAAGCGGAAATTGCATTTTTACGCGCTCAGATTAATCCTCATTTTCTCTATAATGCCCTTAATTCCATTGCGGCTCTGTGTGCAACGAAACCGAAAAAGGCGGAAGAAGTAGTGATAGAACTGTCACAATATCTGCGCCGCAGCTTTGATTTCAAACGGATCGACGCAATGACGACTCTTGCAAAGGAGATGGAGCTGTTAGAAGCCTATTGCAAAAAAGGTGGAGCCCTCCACACTTAGCGGAGCCGCAAGAAGCCAGATCGGCACACGTCCTGTCTATGATTTAAAGGCAAGCTATGAAAGCGGAGCAAAACATGTTTCTAACTTTGGTACTGGTTCTGTTTTTGTAAGTATTCCTTATACTCCGTCATCGGAGGAAGCAATTGGAGGACTGTATGCAGTTTATGTGGATGAGCAGGGAAATCCGGCCCGTGTGGAAGGTTCTGCTTATGACAGAAACAGCAGAAGCGTAATATTTACCACAAACCATTTTTCTGTATATGGATTGGGTTATGAAACCCCAGCAGCAAAATTAAGGGATACCAACAGTCATTGGGCCAAGGATTCCATTGATTATGTAGTCGGCAGAGGCCTGATTAACGGTATATCCGAAACCGAATTCTCCCCGGACAATGCCATTACCCTGAAAGTACTGGCAAAAGCTCTTGGAAAACTGGCGGCCATCGATCCAAACGCTTATTCAAAGGATGAAATGGCAGACAGCGAATACAGCCCCTATATCCAGTGGGCTAAAGAAAAAGGGATTATAGTAAGCAGGGAAAACAACCAGGTTGCTCCAGATCAGCCATTAACCCGAGAAGAGGCAGCAGCCATCCTGGCAAACTATTCGAAAGCAACAGAATATAAGCTTCCTCAGGTCCGCAGTGCCGTAGTCTTTGCTGATGCTGCAAAGATTCAGGGCGGATATCAGGAAGCAGTAGCAGCAATGCAGATGGCAGGTGTCATGATGGCAAAAGAAGGAAGCAGCTTTAATCCCAAAGCCAATGCAAGCCGTGCAGAGATTGCCGCTATGCTTCACCGCTACATCAAGCTGACCATTGAACCGGCCACTGCTGAAAAATGGGCGAAAAATGACAGCGGTCAGTACCTGTTCTACAAAGAAGGAAAAGCCGTCACTGACTGGCAGACCATCAATGATGTAACGTATTTCTTCGACGGCAGTGGTATCCTGGTATCCAGCCGTTGGATTGAAATCCAGGGAAAATGGTACTATTTTAACGCTGACGGTTCCCTTGCCAGAAGCACCAAAGTAGATGACTATGAAGTGGATGAAAAGGGTGTTAGAAAATAAATAAAATCATATGAGAATAAGGCCGCAGGAAGCGCATAAAATCCTGCGGCTTTATTTTGCGATTTGACAAAGTGACAACTTTCGCATATAATAGAAGTTGTCACTAAACTAGAAAGGAGAGTAAATGATGATAAAGTTTGAGAATATTTCAAAACAGTATAAAGCAAAAAAGGTTCTCAATGATATTACCTTTACTGTACAAAAAGGAAGCCTGGTGGCAATTATTGGAGAGAGCGGCTGTGGAAAGACAACGCTTTTAAAAATGATAAACCGCCTGATAAAACCTACCTCCGGAATGATTTGTATTGACGGCAAAGATACTGCTGCCATGGATGAAGTTACCTTGAGAAGAAGAATCGGCTATGTCATCCAGCAGACAGGACTTTTTCCCCATATGACCATAAGAGAGAACATAGAGCTGATCCCCAGGCTGGAGAAGATGCCCATCAAGGACAGGGAAGAGAATACAAAAAAATTGATGCAGATGGTCGGGCTGGATTGCAGTGAGTTTTTAGACCGGTATCCTACGGAGCTCAGTGGAGGGCAGCAGCAGCGTGTGGGTGTAGCCAGAGCCTTTGCCACAGACCCGGACATTATTCTCATGGATGAACCGTTTTCTGCATTGGATCCCATGACCCGTTCCGATTTACAGGATGAACTGGTGCAGCTTCAGGGCAAGCTGAAAAAAACAATAATTTTCGTTACACATGATATGGATGAGGCCATTAAAATTGCCGATATGATCTGTATTATGAAGGACGGACACATTTTACAATATGATACACCAGAGAATATATTAAATAATCCGTCAGATGAATTTGTATCAAACTTTGTAGGTAAAAACAGAATCTGGTCATCTCCGGAATTTATCCGGGTATCGGATATTATGATTGACCAGCCGGTTACAGCAGCAAAAGATCTTTCCATATTAAAATGTGTGGATAAGATGCGTCAGAATAAAGTAGACACGCTGTTGATTATTGACAGGGAGAGCCGGCACTTGGAAGGCATGGTAAAAGCCAGCGTGTTAAGAAGCGTAGAAGATAAATCAAAACAGGCAAAAGAATATATGACCCAGGATTTTAAAGTACTGCAGCCAGATGAGAATATTCTGGATGCCTTGAAGATTGTTACCGATTATAAAGTATCTGCTGTCCCGGTTGTTGATGAGAGCAGACGTTTAAAAGGTCTGATCACAAAAAGCAGCCTGGTGACCACGTTAAGTCAGCAATATTTTGAGTATGAAGGAGGAGATGCGTAAATGAATTTTTGGACTTATATCGGAGACAGTTACCCGCAGATCATAACCTTGCTGATTGAACATGTAAAGCTGACAGCAATTTCTGTAGGACTTGCAATATTAATTGGTGTGCCTCTTGGGATATTAATCGCCCATGCATCAAAAGCCAATAAACCAGTGTTAACAGCAGCTAATATCATTCAGGCCATTCCAAGTATGGCATTGCTGGGATTTATGATTCCGCTGCTTGGTATTGGTACAGTTCCCGCAATTGTCGCGGTTGTTCTTTATTCTCTGCTTCCCATCATAAAAAACACCTATACAGGTATCGAAAATTTAAATCCACAGACAATTGAAGCGGCCAGAGGAATTGGCTTAACGCCCTTGCAGGTTCTGACAAAGGTTCAGATCCCTCTTGCCCTTCCTGTAATTATGGCAGGAGTGAGAATTGCATCTGTCACGGCAGTAGGACTTATGACCATGGCTGCATTTATCGGAGCGGGCGGGCTGGGTTATCTTGTCTTTTCCGGAATCAGGACAGTGAATAACAACCAGATTCTGGCAGGAGCCATTCCGGCTTGTATGCTTGCTTTAACAGTTGACTTTATTATCGGACTGGTTGAAAAACTGGTTACTCCCATCAGTCTGCAAAAGGGAGACAGAGCAGAAAAAATAAAGAAAAGAACCGTTGAGAAAGCGGGTCTTGGTGCAGCGGCAGTTCTACTTGCAGCCGTGTTTTTATTTACTTCTATCGGCACGGGCAATCAGGAGGGAAGGACCATTTCCATTGGCTCTAAGGATTTTACAGAACAGGAAATACTGGGAAATCTGGTTGCGGATTTAGTAGAAGCAAGAACTGATATTAAAGTGAACCGCAGGCTGAGCCTGGGCGGAACTCAGGTTTGTGCAGGCGCGCTAAAGAGCGGGGATATTGATCTTTATATTGAATACAGCGGAACGGCCTATACAGATATGTTAAATTATCCGCCAATCAGTGATATGGAGAAAGTTTATGAAACCGTAAAAAAGGAATATGGAGAGCGTTTTGACCTTGCTGTTTTAAAACAAATGCAGCTTAACAATACTTATGTACTTGCAGTCAGCCAGGAGACTGCCAAAAAGTATGGAATCGGGACAGTCAGTGATTTATCCAGGCTGGCAGGTACTATGACTTCTGGCACTACGTTTGAGTTTTCCAACAGAGAAGACGGACTGACTGGAATAGAAAATGCTTATGGATTTAAAATGGGTAATAAACTTACCATTGACGGTTCACCCCGCTACACTGCACTGGCTGGTGGAGAAGTGGATGTGGTGGATGCATTTGCCACAGACGGACTCTTGAAAAAGTTTCAGTTAAAGACACTGACTGATGACAAACATTTTTTCCCTCCTTACTTTGCCATGCCTGTAGTAAGGGAAGAAGCACTGAAAGAGTGTCCGGAATTACCCGGATTGTTAGAAGAACTGGGAGAGTTACTCACAGACGAAGTCATGGTGGAACTTAACTATAAAGTGGATGAACTGCAGCAGAGCCCGGAAAAGGTGGCGGGAGATTTCTTAAGAGAAAGTGGGCTGGTATCATGATTTTCTCTTTTGTGTTGTTTTTTATTCTTTCCCAGTGCTTTTGCAGTCCCGGTATATGCCGGCTGCTTGCTGGAGAGAAGAAACTGACACAGAAGGAAGTATGGATCAGTTATGCGTTTGGAACGTATTTAAGGTCAGATGCATTTCTTCTTTTTCTTTTATGGACATTAAGCTTTTTTTCAATCCCTTACCTTTATCAGGGAGTTGGAATACTTTTTCTGTTTGTTACTTTTCTTTTTCTTAAAAAGATGATAAAAATTTTAAATTTATAATGATTATCAGGAGACTGCTGTAAGGAAAATACGTTCTTACAGCAGTTTTTACGATTTATTTGGAAAAATTTAGAAATTTATAAGAATTTTTATATTTAATTCATTATAACACCCCGCTATAATAGGATAGAGACAGAAAGCGATATGGAGGGAACGGGCATGAAATTTTTCAGGAAGAAAATAGAAGAAGAGATGCAAGTGGCGCAAGCCGGTCCTATGGCCGATGATGACTTTGAAAAAGAATTGGAGCATCTGATGACTGAGGAACATGGGGGTAAAAAGAAGAAAAAGCTTTTTAAGAAAAAATGGAGCAGAAAAAAGAAAATTATTGTGGGCTCTGCAGTTACTGTAGTGTTCCTTTTTATTGCCTTTAAAAGTGTGGCAGGCGGAAAAAGTGCGGTTATGCCGGTTACAACAACACCGTTAAAGAAAGGTGAAGTTACGGAAACCCTTTCTGTAAGCGGTCCGGTTCAGGGAACGGACAGTGTGGAGGTGGTTTCCAATTTACATGCTGAGATCCTGGAACTACGGGTAAAAGAGGGTGACAAGGTAGAGAAGGGCCAGCTGTTGGCCACTCTTGATGATAAGGACGCCAAAAAAGGAGTGGATATAGCACAGAATGCTTATGATCTTGCTGTCAGTACCTATAAAGATAAACAGCTGGAAGCAGAAAACGGTTATGCCAAGGCAAAGCAGGAGTTTGAGACGGCAAAAGCAAATTACAACAGAACTCTCCTACTTTATCAGGGCGGAAGTGCAACAGGAGTTGAGTTGGAGACTGCTACCAATACCATGAATGATGCGGCCAGGGAGCTTACCACCTACACAATTAAGGATGGGAAACCGGTAGCCAATGAATCCTATTCTCTGCAGATTGAAAAAGAAGCGTTTGAGCTGGAGCAGAAGAAAGAAGCACTGGAGAATACAAAAGTAACCAGCCCCATCGCAGGAACTGTAGTAAGGGTAAACTGCAAGGTGGGCCGTTTTGCGGATAAAACCGATGATGATAAGCCCATGTTTATCATTAATAACCTGGATGTACTTGAGATGAAAATTAACGTAAGTGAATATTCCATTGGCAAGGTGAAAGTAGGGCAGCCGGTAGACATTAACGCAGACATCTTAAATGGTGATACAGTAAAAGGAGAAGTAACTGCTATTTCCCCTACCGGAGAAGAAAAGGGAGGCGGTTCTACAGAACGTGTCATCCCAACCACGATTCGTATTATTGACCAGAATACAAAGCTGATAGCGGGAATTACGGCAAAGGCCAAAATCGAACTGCAAAAAGCCGAAGACGTATGGGTAGTTCCTATTTCGGCGCTTATTCAAAATCCCGATGGAACTATGGCAGTAGCCTCGGTTGTTAATAACACAGTAAAATACATACCTGTAAAGACCGGTGTAGAAAGCGATATTGAAGCGGAGATTATACCGGACGAAGAGGGTGCCTTAACAGAAGGTCTGCAGCTGATTGAAGCTCCATCCCCTATGATTACAGATGGAATGACGGTACACGTGCTTCCGTCTCAGCAGTAGGGGGGATGTTATATGTGGAAAAAGAAAGAAGTAATCCCTGACTATATCACCCAGAATGTCAGCGAAGACCTGATTAAGCTGGTTGATATGGTAAAGATCTATGATACCGGTTCCATCAAGGTTCTGGGATTAAAGCGGGTAAACTTAACAATAAAGCGGGGCGAGTTTGTCGCCATTATGGGGCAGTCAGGATCAGGAAAATCGACACTGATGAATATACTTGGCTGCCTGGACCGTCCCACCATGGGACATTATTTTCTGGATGGCATTGATACGGCGGATCTGCCGTCTGATGATTTGTCTGCCATCAGAAATCGTAAAATCGGATTTGTTTTTCAGTCCTTTAACTTAATATCCAGAACATCAGCTTTAAAAAATGTGGAGCTTCCCATGACCTATGCCCACATTTCTAAAAAAGCGAGAGAAAAAAGAGCGCTTGAGCTTTTGGAACGGGTAGGTCTGGGAACCAGATACGAACATATGCCCAATGAATTGTCCGGAGGTCAGAGACAGAGGGTTGCAATTGCCAGAGCGCTGGCTAACGAGCCGCCCCTGATTCTTGCAGATGAGCCCACTGGTAATTTAGACTCGGCTTCATCAGTGGAAATCATGGAATTGTTTTCCAAGCTGCATAATGAGGGGGCAACGGTAGTATTGGTTACTCACGAAGAAGATATTGCAGCGTTTACCAATCGGATTATCCGTTTCCGTGATGGAAGCCTGGTCAGTGATACACCCAATATTCCGGTATCAAAGCAGGAGAAAGAAGAGCAGGAAGAGCCAGAGTATCAGAGTGGGGAAGCATTATGCTGAGAGAAAATATGAGTATGGCGTTACATGCTATTAAATCCAATAAAATGCGTTCATTTCTCACTATGCTGGGCATCATTATCGGTATTGGCGCAGTGATTGCCATTGTGTCTGTTGGAGACAGCATGAGGAATGTGTTTACAGATGCGTATAAAGATGTAGGGCTTAACCGGGCCATAATTCTGGTATCCTGGGATGTCACCGATTTCCGCAATTCCGATTATTTTGACCGGGATGAGTTGGAACGGGTGAAAGAGGTCTTTCATGATAAGATCGCGTATATTGACACCAACTCCAGCGCAGATACAGAAGCTGTAAACCGCTTAAAAAAGGTGAAATATGAATTTCAGGGAGTGGACTATAATTATACAGATGTTCAGCCCCAGAATATTATATACGGCAGGTTTATCAATGAAGCAGATGTAAAAAAAGCGGCAAACCATGTGGTGCTGGAAGATAAGGGTGCAGTGGAGCTCTTTGGAACGGCTGACTGCGTAGGACGTACTTTCCGCATGACTGTTAATAAGAACACTCAGGAATTTACCGTGGTGGGAGTGTATCACAAAGATTTATCTCCCATGGCTGCCATGCTTCTTGGCAATGGGCAGAAGCAGGCCGGATTTATCCCCGACACTGTGGTAAGCCCAAAAGGCGACAGGTTTCAGACGCTGAATTTTTATGTACGTGACGGAGTGAACATGAAAGAATTTCAGCCTGAAATTGTCAGATACATTGCAAAGACAAAAGGCCGCAAAGAATCAGACATCCGTGTGATGTCCGTAGTAGATCAGATGGGTAGCGTGGATTCCAAGCTTTCAGCCATGTCTGCAGCGGTAGGAGGAATTGCAGCCATCTCTCTTTTAGTAGGGGGAATCGGGATCATGAACATCATGATGGTGTCGGTGACTGAGCGAACCAGAGAAATTGGAATCCGGAAAGCACTTGGTGCCAGAACCAGGGATATTATGATTCAGTTTCTGACGGAATCGGCATTGATGTCAGCATGCGGTGGTGTGATTGGGATCATTCTTGGAGTGGCGATTGTAATGATTGGAGGAGCGGTTTTTAAAACAACCGTAATAGTAAGACCATCCGTAGTTGTTATGGCAGTGGGTTTTTCCGGGCTGGTCGGTATATTTTTCGGAATTTACCCGGCTTCAAAGGCGGCGAAGGCAGATCCAATCGAGGCATTGAGGTATGAATAGGAGGGAAGCATGCTGTTTGAAAATATGACGATGGCAGTTCATGCCATAAAAGCGAACAAAATGAGATCTCTTCTTACCATGCTTGGGATTATCATTGGAATCGGGTCGGTAATTGCCATTGTATCCATTGGTGACACCATGCGGTTTATGATTTCTGATATCTATAAAGATGTGGGAACAACCATGGCTTATGTTTACATCTGGCCCTCTGACGGCAGTGAAATGAGACAAAGCGATTATTTCAGTGTGGATGATATTGACCGAATCAGGGAAGTTTTTAAAGATGAGATCACTTATATAGACGGTGATTCCCAACAGAATGTGGAAGCTGTTTTTGGCAGAAACAAGGTAAAATTTGCCATGGAGGGCATTGATTCTAATTATCCCGATGTTCATAAGATAAACATCATATACGGCAGGAATTTAAATGAGGGAGATATAAAAGGAAGAAAAAATCATGTTGTTCTGGAAGCAAAAGGGGCGAAAGAGCTGTTTGGCACGGAGGATGCCGTAGGAAAATCTTTTCGGACAACGATTTATGGTGAAACGGATGATTATGATGTGGTAGGAGTATACCGCGAGGAAGAAAATCCTTTTCTGGCTATGGTAAATGGTTCTGGTGAGAATAAAAAAGGTTATCTGCCTGTGTCTATTCTGGTATGGCCCAATGATACCATTTACAATATCAGGCTTTACGCAAAGGAAGGGACTGATATGAAATCTTTTTCTGACCGTTTTTCCCAGTATATAGCCAAGAGTAAGAATAGAAAGAGAGAAGATGTTACCTTTTATTCCGTATCCAGCGAAATGGGAAGCGTGGACCAGGTTATGGGTGGTCTGTCTGCAGCCGTAGGAGGTATTGCCGCTATTTCCCTTCTGGTAGGCGGTATCGGAATCATGAATATTATGCTGGTTTCTGTTACAGAGCGGACCCGGGAAATCGGTATCAGAAAGGCGCTTGGAGCAAAGACCTGGGATGTTATGGTCCAGTTTCTCACTGAATCGGCCATACTTTCTGCAATGGGGGGAATCATCGGAGTTATAACGGGAGCAGGACTTGTTTTTCTTGGAGGTACCCTTCTTGGAATGACTGTAGTCATCAAACCAATGGTAATTATTATTGCGGTTGGATTTTCTGCGCTGGTGGGTGTGTTTTTTGGAATTTACCCGGCATCCAAAGCGGCAGGGAAAGATCCCATTGAGGCCTTACGATATGAGTAAAAAGCGCAGCAGGCATGCTGTGCTTTTTTTCTGAAAAATAAAAAATTCCTTAAAAGCTCGCAAAGTAAAAGGTTCTATGCTATAATAGGGTGATATCTTATGGTATAGTGAGGAGACTATATGCTGAGTGAAGAAAAAATTAAAATCATGACGAATCTCGCAATGTTTGAGAAACATGAAGGTAAGAGAATATTTCCGATTAACCGGTACTTCAAAAGTGACTATGTCAGCAGCAAGCTGTTCCGCTCCTTTTTCAGCTACACCTTTAGTTTTTTATCCTGCCTTCTTTTATGGGGACTTTATTACATGGAGCGGTGGCTGAATACCATGGATTTAAAGAGCCTGACAGGAACGGGAATCAGAATTGGTATCTTTTATGCAGTCGGTCTTGCGGTATATCTTGGGATCAGCATCTATATATATATGAAGCGTTACGAATATGCAAGCCGGGGAATGAAGGTTTATCTGGCAAAATTAAAGAGACTGGACAAGCGCTATGATGGAAACACCAGATCAATAAAAAGAATAAAAGGAGGGCGTACATCATGATGGGCCTTCTTGTGTTAAGAGAACGATTGAAAGAGTTTTATGCAAGGTATGGAATCTATATCACTCCTGTTATCAAGTTTATATTCAGTTTCCTGGCATTTTCATTGATGAACAAGAATATTGGATTTATGACGAAGCTGACAGAACCGTTTATACCACTGGTTCTGGCTTTAGTCTGCTCATTTCTGCCTTATGGAGCCATTTCTTTTGTGGCAGCCAGCTTTATGCTCGCCCATTTATCAGGTATTTCACTGGAGGTTACTCTGGTTATGGCTGTGTTTATACTGGTGGTTGGACTTTTGTATTATGGTTTCCAGCCGGGAGACAGCTATCTTCTGGTATTGACACCGGTATTTTTCCTGTTAAAGATACCCTATGCGATACCTCTGATTGTAGGGCTTTCCGGAGGAATTGTTTCCGTAATCCCGGTGGGATGCGGAGTTTTTATCTATTTTACCCTTCTGTATGTAAAACAGAATGCAGGAGTTTTGACCAATGATTTATCCACGGATGAGATGCAGAAGTTCATGCAGCTGATGAAAAGTCTGCTGGCCAATAAACTGATGTTAATTATGGTGCTTGCTTTTGTTTTGGCACTGTTAATTGTGGTGATAATCAAAGGGCTGTCTATGGATTATTCCTGGGTAGTGGCCATTATTGCCGGAACAATTGTACAGCTTAGTGTTATTTTCATCGGGGATATCACAGCAGATGTGTCGGTATCGGTACTTGGGCTCTTTGTAGGAGTGCTTGTTTCCCTGATACTGGCCGGGATTTATACTTTTTTCGTTTTTACAGTGGATTATACGCGTACGGAGTACGTACAGTTTGAAGATGATGACTATTATTATTATGTCAAGGCGGTTCCGAAGCTGACAGTCAGCACCCCTGATGTAAAAGTTCAAAAAATAAATGCCAGAAAGCTCCAGAGACCGCAAAGGTAAGAAGAACAAAAAGGGAGGTGGATCACATGGCAAATTTTTTAGATAAGATGTATTCCTGGGTATCATTCCTTCCCAGAATTTCAAAGACAAATCTGGTTGAGATTATTATCATAGCTGTTTTGCTGTATGAGCTTCTGACCTGGATTATGAATACAAGAGCCTGGACCCTGTTAAAGGGGATCATAGTAATCTTTGTATTCTATGTCTTTGCTTACGTTTTCCGATTGGATAATATTTTCTGGATACTCAATAAGATTGCTGCTCCTGCAGTAACCATGGTAATTGTGATCTTCCAGCCGGAACTTCGCAAGGTGCTTGAACAGCTGGGAAGCAAGAATCCATTTACCGGAATTCTTACGTTTGACGATGGAAGAGACAATTCCGGATTTACTGATAAGACAATTAATGAACTGGTGAAAGCCACCTTTGAGATGGCGAAAGTTAAGACAGGAGCCCTGATTGTAATTGAACGAAGCGATTCCTTAAAAGAGATTGAACGAACTGGAATCGAAGTGGGCGGTGTTGTCAGCAGCCAGCTTCTTATTAACATCTTCGAGCATAATACCCCTCTTCATGACGGTGCTGTAGTTGTCCGGGGGAACCGGGTAGCAGCAGCGACCTGTTATCTTCCTCTGTCTGATAACATGACCATCAGTAAGGATCTGGGAACCAGACACAGGGCAGCGGTTGGAGTCAGTGAAGTCAGTGACAGCCTGACCATCGTGGTTTCAGAGGAAACAGGACGGGTAACGGTTGCGTTAGAGGGAGGATTAAAGCGGATCGCAGATGCAGATATGCTGAGAACCATTCTGGCAGGAGTTAAGCAGGCGGGAGAGGAAGGAAGCAGGTTCAGGATTTTGAAGGGAAGGCGTAAGAATGAAGGAAAAGCTGTTAAATAACCTTGGACTGAAAGTTGCGTCGCTGGTGCTTGCACTTGGAGTTTGGATGGCGGTGGTGAATATATCAAACCCGGTCATTAACGACTCCCAGCTTGTTCCGGTTGAAGTCCGTAACGAGGAAGCTTTAAAAGCGGCAAACTTAACCTATGAAATTGATGGCAAGGATGTTGTGGCAGTCAGCTATCAGGTGAGAACCAGAGACCGTTCTCTGGTAAAAGCATCAGACTTTCATGCATACGTTGATTTAAAGGATTATAATGTAACTGGTGCAATTCCTATTACAGTAGAGATCAATAAAGATAAAGAAAGTCTGGTAAAAAGCGATACCATTACGGCAAAGCCCATGGTAATCCGGATTAAAGCGGAGCAGTTGCAGACCAAAAAGTTTGATTTGCAGGTGGATACCAAAGGATCAGGGAAAGAGGGTTACAGACCTGGTACCATTAATCTGGTACCGGATAATGTAACGGTGGAAGGACCGGAATCGGTAATTGGACTGATTAATCACATGGGAGTTGAGATCCAGATAGGCAGTAATGTGAGTTCGGATTTCAGTTCCTCTGGAGCCCCTGTTTTTTATGATGCAAATGGCAATAAGCTGGATCTTGCAAACAAGGTAACTGTAAATAAACCGGAGATTGATTATTATGTCCAGATGCTGAAGGCAAAGGAGCTCCCTCTTAATTATGAGGTTACGGGTCAGGTTGCCAAGGGATACCGTTATACAGGACTTGAGACAGAGGTAAAGTCTGTTTCAGTGGTAGGGACCAAATCGGTGCTTGCCTCTCTTACGTCCATTGCAGTATCTTCTGATAAACTTAATATTGACGGTGCCACAAAGGATAAAGTGGTACAGCTGGATTTAAGCCAGTATCTGCCGCCGAATACCACCCTTGCAGGTGATAAATATAAAGATGTATCCGTTAAGCTGAAGGTGGAGCCGCTGACCACCCGAGTATTTACCCTTCAGCTGAATGAACTTGATAAAAAGGGCATGTCTGCGGATTACAGTTATAGTTTTGATAAACAGACCTGTGATGTTACCGTAAAGGGGCTCAAAGAAGACTTAGATGCATTGAAAGAAGAAAATCTAAATGCAGTACTTGAAGTCTCTGATCTGAATCCAGGCACGTATCCCGGACAGCTTCATTTTGAAATTGCAGAAGGGTTTGAGATTACCGTTTACACACCTTTTAATGTAACGGTAGCCATGGAGCACACGGGACCTGCACAGACGCAGGAAACCACTGTGTCAAGCACATCAGAAAGTGCGTCACAGTAAAAAGTCCTTTCGAGGTATTATGAAGAAAAGTTGGAGGAATTCAGTATGGTCAGTGCTAAAGTTGTTATAAAGAATCCTACCGGTCTGCACCTTAGACCGGCAGGGATTCTTTGTAGGGAAGCCATGAACTTTAATTCAGTGGTGAGTTTTCGTTTTAAGAACACCACTGCCAATGCAAAGAGTGTACTCAGCGTGTTGGGAGCCTGCGTAAAAAGCGGCGATGAGATTACCTTTGTCTGTGAGGGAGCAGATGAAGAGGAAGCTCTGGCTACCATGATCAAGGCTGTTGAGGGGGGCCTTGGCGAATAGATTTTATCATTTTTTAATTAATAAGGAGGATTTTATGTTTAAAGGAACAAGCGCATCTGCGGGAATCGGAATTGGGAAAGCCGTTATCGTAGAAGAGACAGAACTGAAGATTAAGAAAGACACAATTACAGATGTGGATGCGGAAAAAGCCCGCTTTCAGAGGGCTGTAAACCAGGCGATGGAGGAAACAGACGCTCTGGCAAAGGATCTTGCCACAAGAGTGGGAGAAAAGGAAGCTGAGATTCTTAACGGACATCTTCTGCTGCTTTCAGATCCCATGCTGGTAGGTGAAATTGAAACTTCCATTTCCGGGGAGATGGTTAACAGCGAATTTGCAATTGAGACTGTATGCAACACGTATGCAGATATGTTTGCCTCCATGGGAGATGAACTGATGCAGCAGCGTGCTACCGATATGAGGGATATTAAGACCCGTATTCAAAAGATATTACTGGGAGTCAGTTCCGTGGATATCGGAGCTCTTCCGGCTGGAAGTGTAATTGTGGCAAGAGATTTAACTCCATCCATGACAGCTGGAATTAATCCTGCCAATGTAACCGGTATTGTGACAGAACTGGGTGGAAAGACATCACACAGTGCCATTCTTGCAAGAGCCCTGGAGATTCCGGCAGTTGTTGCATTAGATGGCATCATGAGCCAGATTAAAGACGGTACAGACCTTATATTAGATGGATCAGAGGGAGTGGTATTTGCAGACCCGGATCAGGCAGTAAGAGAAGAGTACACCGCAAAAAGAGATGCATTCTTAAAGGAAAAGAAAGAACTGGAACAGTACATTGGAAAACCAACTGTGACAAAAGATGGAGTGACCATTGAGCTGGTTGCCAACATTGGAAAACCGGAAGATGTGGATAAGGTTCTTCACTATGATGGAGAAGGCGTTGGCCTGTTCCGGACAGAGTTCCTTTTTATGGACCGGAACAGTATGCCTACGGAAGAGGAACAGTTTGAAGCATACCGCAAGGTAGCGTCAGCCATGAACGGCAAGCCGGTAATTATCCGTACTCTGGATATCGGCGGAGACAAAGAGATCCCGTATATGGGGCTGGAAAAGGATGAGAATCCATTCCTTGGATATCGTGCGATCCGTTTCTGTCTGGACCGCAAGGATGATGTTTACCGTCCCCAGCTTCGGGCACTTTTAAGAGCCAGCGCATTTGGTAATATCCGCATTATGGTACCTATGGTAACCTGTCTTGAGGAATACCGGGAAGCAAAGGCTTTGATCGAAGAGATTAAAAAAGAACTGGATGAAGCCTCCATTTCATATAAAAAAGATATTCAGGTGGGAATCATGGTGGAAACAGCGGCAGCTTCGCTGATGGCAGATGCATTTGCAAAAGAAGTTGATTTCTTCAGTATTGGAACCAACGATCTGACACAGTACACCATGTCTGTAGACCGTGGTAATGACAAGGTATCCTACCTTTACTCACCTCTTAATCCGGCTGTTTTAAGAAGCATTAGCCATGTGATTGAGTGCGGAAGAAAAGAAGGAATTATGGTAGGTATGTGTGGAGAAGCTGCAAGCGATCCCATGCTGATCCCCCTTCTTCTGGCATTTGGCTTAAATGAGTTCAGTATGAGTGCTTCTGCTATTTTAAATGCAAGAAAGCTGATTACCGGATATAGCACACAGGAACTTAAGGAAGTTGCCAAACAGGTCATGACTTTTGTTACTGTAAAAGAAGTAGAAGATTATATGAAAGATTTTATTAGCCGTTCCTAATGGAATGAATGGGAAAGAATGCAGCTGTTGCCGTTAAGGCGGCTGCATTTTTTCCGAAAAAATGTGAAAAGGCGATTATTTACTAAAGGGGATATGTTACGATGAGCGTTTATCTGATCAGTTATGCAGCATCTTATCTATTTGCAAGAGCCGGTTATTATTGGCTTTCCGGTTTAATCCTCATGCTTGCGGCACTCTTTCTCTACTGGTATGATTACAGGAGAACGGAGAATATCATTCATTTAAGGGGATTGTTTTCCTTGTTCTGGGTAGGCGGAGAGGGCGTTGCCTGCTTAAAGCTTTCTCAGCTTTCTTCTGATTGGAGTATCATTACCTGGCTTTGTTTTCTGGTGGCATACTTAGGTTTTTATATGACCTTTGAATTCATGATCCGAACACAGGGCTCTGCAGGAGGACAGCGTTCCAGCTGGTTTAGTTTTAAAGGATACGAAAAACCTCTTTTTCTGGCTATGCTGCTGACCACGGTACTGTCCCTTGGCGCATTTTTAATTGAGGCTGCTGTACTGGGATTTATCCCATTTTTCATTAAGGGAATGCCTCATGCCTATTCCACATTCCATATTACAGGAATTCATTATTTTACTGTATCCTGCGTTCTGGTACCGGCTCTTTCTGTGCTGTATTTCAGCATTGAGCAGGGACGAAACGGAGTCAGGCTGATACTTACTGTGCTCATGGTTTTAGTCGCCTGTGCGATTCCGGTTTTATGTGTTTCCCGTTTTCAGCTGATCCTGGCTGTAGGTCTGGCGATTCTTACCTATATTGCCATGGAACACAGGCTGAAGATCATATACGGAGTGGGGCTTTTGCTTGGAATGCTTCCTATTTATGTGATACTTACCATAGCAAGAGGTCATGATGTTACCTACTTAAACGGTATTTTTCAGATGAAATACAGTCAGATGCCTATTTTCATCACACAGCCGTACATGTATATTGCCAATAACTATGACAATTTTAACTGCCTGGTGGAATGGCTTCCTTCCCATACCTTTGGACTTAGAATGCTGTTTCCTTTATGGGCGCTTTCCGGATTAAAATTCCTGGTACCTGCTTTGGTGGATTTTCCTATTTACGTGACCAAAGAAGAACTGACTACTGTGACTCTTTTTTACGATTCCTTCTATGATTTTGGTATCGTCGGAGTCATTTTGTTCAGCTGTATCCTGGGTGCAGTGGCATTTTACCTGATGCGGCTTGTAAAGCGGGTGAGGAATCCAATCGGCTATCTGTTTTATGCCCAGTTCGCCATGTATTTAATTCTGTCATTTTTTACAACCTGGTACAGTAACCCTGCAACCTGGTTTTATTTCGCACTGACTGGTGCATTATATGTGTTCTGTTCTTGGAAGAATAACGGAAGGCATGAATAAAAAGAATACTCTTATGAAGATGCGCATGAATCTGGCAAATGACCGGATTCATGCGCATCTTTTATATCTGGCAGTTATATTATAATAAAATGGTATCCTCTTTTATGGTCTCTGAAGGGGATATATGAAACTTATTTTTGTAAGCTCTGGAGAACGTAGAATAATTTTTAAATCCGCAGGAGAAACATACATCGGTAACGGAGATGCCGGTTCTTAGGCGTTCTCTTGCCAGCAGAAGGCGCTTTTCCGTAATATAATCAAAGAGGGTATAGCCTGTCTCTTCTTTAAAAAGATGCATCAGATGATAGCGGCTGATAAAAAAAGATTCTGCGATTAAATCCACAGTCATGTCTTCTGTCAGGTGGCTGTTAATGTGATCCATAATACTTAAGATTCTGGCATCTCCGGTAGACGGTGGCAGATACTGGACTCTGTTTGTCAGAGAGGCACGGTTTAACTGAATCATAAATTCGAGGAAGACTACCTGGCAGTATAACTCTTTTGCATAGCCGTCATGGGTGCAGGCATATTCCAGATTGGTTAATGTCCGGTACAAACTGCTCTTTTCCATGGAGTGGATTCTCAGTACATGGGAATGGAGCTCTCTGGATTTTTGAAAGCAGGCGCTTAAATCATAGTCATCTGACTGGTATGCGTTTAAAAATCCAGGTGAAAGATAGACAATGATTCGTTCGTATGGAATGTGTGCTGCTATATCCGGCCGGTGTATGTCGTTATGACTTACCAGTATGATGTCATATGGTTCCAGAGAATAGGCGCAGCCCTCAATCCGGTATGTAACAGATCCCTGGATAAAAATTATAATTTTATCAAAATCATGATAGTGGTAATCATAGCTCTGCTTACCTTCGTCCATAAGGTGGAACAGCTTAAAATTGCTGTTTAGATATCCCCGTTTTTCATAGTTATTCATTGTGGCAGGTGACACCTCCCTTCCGTTTTATAATACAACACTATTTGCAATATATAAAGCATTATATTAATAGAAATGCTGGAAAGTGCTGTTTATAATAGATAGTATCAATCAAATACTGGAATGAAAAGGAATGAATGATGAAAATAGCAGTACTGGCGGGCGGATACAGCCCGGAACGGGAAGTGTCCTTATCCTCAGGAGCCATGATTACAAATGCGCTGATGGAGAAGGGGCATGAAGTATGTCTGATAGATTCTTATCTGGGAATTCCGGACGGAGAAGAAATCCGGTTTTACCGTTTAAAGGACGGCATGGAATTTTCCAGTCACATTGGCGAGAGCGCTCCTGATTTAGAACATGTGAAACGGAGGGGCAGCTTACGCGGAATTATGGGAAACCGGGTGATGGAAGCATGTATGGAGTCGGAGATGGTTTTTCTGGCCCTTCATGGAGGGGCAGGAGAAAACGGCCAGATTCAGGCAATTCTTGACGGTTTTGGGATTCCTTATACGGGAACCGGATTCGAAGGCTGCTTTAAAGCAATGGATAAGCATCTGGCTAAGCTTTTAATGCTGGAGGAGAATATTCCAACTCCTGAATGGAGACTTTATGAAAAAGGATCCGACGCAGAGCCTTTTGTATTTCCCTGTGTTGTCAAACCATGCGGTTGCGGGTCCAGTGTTGGAGTAACCATGGTGGAAGAGGAAGGGCAGTGGAAGAAGGCACTTGAGACTGCATTTTCCTGTGAAAACACGGTGCTTGCCGAGGCGAAAGTTAACGGCAGGGAATTTTCAGTGGGTATACTTGGAGGAACAGCACTTCCGGCTATTGAGATTAAGCCCATAAGCGGCTTTTATAATTATGAGAACAAATACCAGCCGGGTAAGACAGAGGAGATCTGTCCTGCCAGCCTATCAAAAGAGGAAGCGGATCATCTGGCGGATCTGGCTGTAAAAGTACATAAGGTTCTTTCACTTGGTTATTACTCCAGAGTGGATTTTATGATGAAACAGGATGGCAGTATTTACTGTCTGGAAGCAAATACATTACCAGGGATGACACCTTACAGCTTACTTCCCCAGGAAGCAAAAGCTGCAGGAATCTCTTATCAGGAACTGTGTGACTTAATTGTCAGACATGGGAAAGGGGCATTAGAATGAATATAACTTTGGAAAAATATCATGGTCTTGGAAATGATTATCTTATATTTGATCCCAATAAAAATGAATGCAAACTGACAAAGGAGAATATCCGGCTGATTTGTGACCGGAACTTCGGTGTTGGCTCAGACGGGCTGCTGGTTGGACCCATTATGGGGCAGGATAAGCTGGAAGTAAAAATATTAAATCCCGATGGAAGTGAAGCGGAGCTAAGCGGAAACGGTGTGCGGATATTTGGAAAATATTTAAAGGATGCCGGTTATGTCCAGAAGAATAAGTTTGTAATCAACACCTTAAGCGGGGAGCAGACCATCCAGTATTTAAATGAAGAAGGAACCAAGATTAAAGTTTCCATGGGCAGACTCAGCTTTTACAGCGATGAAATACCTGTTACAGGCCCAAGAAGAGAGGTTTTGAATGAAACCATGCTGTTTGGCAGCATCCCTTACCGCGTTACCTGTGTAAGCATCGGAAATCCCCACTGTGTAATCTGGTTAAATGATATATCAAAGGATCTGGTATGCCGGATCGGCAAACATTCTGAAAATGCCGGGTATTTTCCGGAACGGATTAATACCCAGCTTTTAAAGGTGCTGGACCGCACCAATATTGAGATTGAGATCTATGAAAGAGGAGCCGGTTATACCCTTGCCTCCGGAACCAGCGGCTGCGCAGCAGCAGGAGCCGCATACCGTATGGGACTGACAGATCCAAAGATGTATGTGCATATGCCAGGCGGGGTTCTGGAAGTGGAAATCAAGGAAGATTATAGTGTTCTGATGACAGGAGAAGTAGGTTATGTAGGCAAATTTATCCTGTCTCATGAATTTGCAGAACAAGTGAAGGCACTTCAGTAAAAAGAAATATTTAGGCATGACAGCCGTTCCGGGAAGCCGTCTGAGAAAAACTGACAGCTTCCGTGGCTGTCATGCTTTTTGCTTATTCCATAAAAATATTTATTTATAAAATAAGTAAAAATCTTTGCATATTAAACCCTGGAATTAAAAATATTTCGTCTGATCATCAATAGTCAGGCTTAATTTACAGGAACGTGAAATTCCCTGTTTATCATGGAAACAGGAAAAAGATACCTAAAGTAATTATGATTATAGAAATATATTTGGGCCGCAATTTGATAAAATGTGAATAATTATGATTTGTTATGAATAAAAATTCTGCTACGGTATATTGCTAACGTGTTGACGAAAACTACATTTTCATACTATAATATACCTTAATTTAGTTACTGCAAAGAAGATATATTGCAGGAGAGGCGGGAGCTTATGAAGCGTATGTCGTGTGAAAACGGAGAAGCTGGTATTTACATAATTGACCAGGATTACAAGATTGTATATCTGAATGATATGGCAAAATTATATTATCCGAATTTACAGGTAGGAATGCACTGCTATCAAGGAATAGGAGTAAAATCGGCTCCCTGTACGGAATGCCCCTGGACAGGTGAGAACAGCGGTCCGGTGATTTCTTATAATACTGCCTCTCAGGCCTGGATGGCAATTTCTTCCGGGCAGATTGACTGGCCGGGCAGTGAAAACTGCAGGCTTATTATGTCACGGCCGGTAGATGAAAAAAATAAAAATCTGTTTTATTATCTGACGGAGTCAACGGTATATGACGGATTGCTGGAACTTAATTTTTTAGCGAATACTTATAAAGTTTTATTTCATGATAGCGAAAAACTGGAATTGTCTCCTGAGGAAGGCCGGTTGGATCAGATTCTTACGGAAGCACTGAATTTCATGGTGCATCCCGATGAAAAGCAGAGCTTTGAAGAATTTTGGGATTTATCTTCCATGGCCTCCCGTTTAAGGGACAGCGACCGGGTATTAAGGGGAGAATTCCGCAGAAAGATGCCAGGTGATGGATACTGCTGGATGAATCTGATTCTGGTTTTATTCCGCAGCGGAGAAGATCCGGATAAAGATGCCATCATTATGTGTTATATCCAGGATATCGATGAGCGAAAGAAGAAGGATGAAGAAGAGGAAAGACGGCTCAGGGAGATAAGGGAAGAGACGGATTCCATGACTGGTCTTTACCGTTATGGGCCATTTTTTGAGAAAGCAGATTATCTTTTGAAAAATACAGATTCCACTGGTTTTTTTATGGTGGCAATCGACATTGAGCATTTTAAGCTGTTTAATGAATGGTACGGAGAAGAGGAAGGGGACCGTTTCCTAATAAGAATTGGCGATTATTTAAAAGAGATCGAGAAGTTTTACTCTTCTGTCGCCGGTTATATGGGGGGAGATGATTTTGTTATCCTCATTCCAGAAGATTTGTCCGTGCTGGAAGAGCTGGAGGATGTGATTAACATCTATGCCAAGCAGTATGGGGGCAATGCAGGATTTATGCCGGCATTTTGTGTGTACCGGATTGAGGATTTAAGCCTTCCGGTAAGCATGATGTACGACAGGGCTGCCATAGCGCTTAATTCTGTAAAGGGCAATTATACGAAACGTGTGGGCTGGTATGATCCGGGAATGAAGCGGAAGATGGAAAGTGATCAGGTTCTGCTTTCTGAAATTCAGCGGGCACTTGAGAAGAAGGAATTTATATTCTATGCCCAGCCCCAGTGCAATATGCTGACAGGCAGGATTATTGGTCTGGAATCCTTAGTCAGATGGCAGCACCCCCAGAGAGGGGTGATATCACCCGGAGAATTTATTCCGCTGCTGGAGCAGAACGGCTTTATTACATACCTTGACGTGTATGTCTGGGAGATGGTATGCAGGCAGCTAAGCACCTGGATTAAAGAGGGAAGGCGTCCCATCCCGATTTCGGTTAATATGTCCCGCATGGATATTTATGCCATTGATGTTGTAGAGAAGTTTAAACAGCTGGTAAGCCGCTACGAGATTGATCCCAAATATCTGGAGATTGAGATTACGGAAAGTGCCTATGCAGAAGATTACGATCTGATCCGGAAAGTTGTGGAAGATCTGCGCAGGGCCGGTTTTCCTGTATTTATGGATGATTTTGGAAGCGGGTATTCCTCCTTAAACATGTTAAAGGATGTGAATGTGGATGTAATCAAGATTGATACCAAATTCCTTGATATGAACGAGAACAGCAAGGGAAGAGGGATGGGGATCTTGGAAACCATTGTCCGGATGGCCAGAGTGATGCAGTTAAAGGTCATAGCAGAGGGTGTGGAAGAAAAGGAACAGGTTGATTTCCTGATCAATATCGGATGCATTTACGGACAGGGCTTTTATTACCATGAGCCCCTCCCGGTTCACGTATTAGAAAAACTACTGGATGAAGACAACAATTTAGATTACAGGGGAATTCAGGCACGGCAGCTAAAGCAGCTGAAACTGGAAGATCTGTTTAATGAGAATATCATCAGTGAAGCCATGCTTAATAACATGCTTGGCGCCATTGCATTGTATGAGATCTACGAGGACCGCTGTGAGATTCTCCGTGTGAATGAGGAATATTACCGTGTAACCGGAGATAATCCCATTGATATGGAAGAACGGAAACGGTATGTGTTAAACAAGGTATACAGAGACGATATGGACTGGGTTCTGAATATTTTTGAGGAGGCATATAACAATCCGCTGCAGGGGGCAGAAGGAACATTTCGCCGTTACCGCACCAGCGGAGAATTAATGTGGGTGCATCTGCGCGTCTTCTTTTTACGGGAACAGGATGATCACCGTCTTTACTATGGGGCAGTAAGAGATGCGACAGAACAGATGGAGCAGAGACAGAAGCTGAAAGACTCCCAGAACATGTTAAGAGATGTATTGAAGATTGCCGGTAAGAATATCTCCTTTAATAATATTGCAGAAGAGAATCAATGGGCAGCAAGCGCGGTTTTTGCCCAGATGGCACCAGGCGGTTTAATTGGAGTTTACTGTGATAAGGGGCTGCCTTTGTATTTTGCCAATAATGAGATGCTTCGTATTTTAAATTACGATTCTTATGAGGAATTTGCCAGGGAGACCGATGGGTTAGGACGAAACCTACTGCACCCGGAAGATTTTAACATGATACAGAGTAATACGCTTCGCTTTATGGCTCCAGGAATGGAATACACGTTCCGTCACAGGCTGAGAAAAAAAGATGGAACCTGGCTGTGGATGATGGCCAAGGGCCGGGTGGTACAGGCGGAAGACGGAAGATTTGCAATTGTAAGTGCCTGTATGGATATTACAGATACGGTACTGGCACAGAAGCGTCTTCAGGAAGCCAACAGAACCCTGCGGTTTAAAAATGACGAACTGGAATTTTTAAGCTCCGGTATGCTGGGCGGATATTACCGCTGCAGAAAATCCGAAGATATGGAGTTCTTGTATACAAGCCCCCGATTCCTTGAGATACTTGGCTATAGCAATGATGAGCTGAATGAGCTCTTCCAGAATCGGCTTTTAAATATGATACACCCGGGTGATAGGGAAAAAATCAGGCTCATGACGGAGACCTTAAGTCCTGATGAGAGCTTAAAGGGCGTAGAGTACCGGATCCTGACCCGCAACGGATACAAATGGATTCTTTGCCATTCCAGATTGTCTGTGAAATCAGGAGACAGTTTCCTTTATGGAGTGATGCTGGATATTGAGGAACTTGGCGAGTTATATAGTCAGGTGGAAGAATGCAGAACTCCGTTACTGCCAGAGGGAGTACAGCTCTTCCAGAATCGTGATGGGGCAGTGGGGAGGATGCAGAATTATTTATCACGCCACAGATTTTTAACTTCAGGTCTTTTACTGTTTTCCTTTCAAGGTGGAAACAATGACCCTGCAGGAAATTCGGCCAGACAGGCATTTCTGGAACAGGCATTGTTCATGAAGCGGTTTTTCAGAGAAGACGATATTATGTGTCTGGATGGGGATTATGAAATCCTGATTCTGTGCCGGAATATTAAAGAAGAAGATATTAAGGTAAAATGCAGGCGCATTTTAAAGGAATTAAGATATCAGATGATGAGTAAGGTATCCAAAGCACTGCTTCCTGTCCGTGCAGGTTTAACTGTAATCCGGGTTCAGGATGACGACTTTGAGGAATGCTATGACAGGGTAAAGGATTCCCTGATAAAAAATGCCCTTAGTACAGATCAGGAATTGTAAATAAAGAATAGACCTCTTTTTTCATATGTGTTATAATCCACGTAAACCATTTCAGGATAAAGGAAGGAATAATGATATGATAGCAGACAAGATGAGACCCCTTGTAGAAAACAATTCCGCCATCCGCGCCATGTTTGAAGAGGGAAAGAAGATGGCTGCCGAATATGGTGCAGAAAATGTCTATGATTTCAGCCTCGGTAATCCCAATGTGCCCGCACCGGAAGCAGTAAAGCAGGCCATACTTGATATTATGAACGAGGAAGAATCAACCATGGTTCATGGATATATGAGCAATGCAGGTTTTGATGACGTAAGAGAAGGCATAGCACAGTCCATCAACCGAAGGTTCGGGACTCATTTTCATGGTGGCAATCTCCTTATGACGGTAGGAGCCGCCAGCGGTCTGAACGTGATTTTAAAGACCATATTAGATCCTGGTGATGAGGTAATCGTATTCGCCCCCTATTTTATGGAATACGGTTCTTATGTACGCAATTATGACGGTGTACTTTCTGTTGTTCCGCCGAATACAGAAACCTTTCAGCCAAATCTCCTGGAATTTGAAAGCAGAATCACAAACAGGACTAAGGCAGTCATTATAAATACTCCCAATAACCCAACGGGCGTGGTTTATTCTTCTGAAACCCTTCGGGAGATTGGTACCATTCTGGAGCGAAAAGAAAAAGAGTATGGATCTTCCATACTCCTGATTTCAGATGAGCCTTACAGGGAGCTTGCTTATGACGGTGTTGAGGTTCCTTATGTGACGCTGTTTTACAGAAATACAGTGGTGTGCTATTCCTACAGCAAATCCTTATCTCTGCCAGGGGAAAGAATCGGATATCTGGTCATTCCCGATGAGGTGGAGGATTCAAAGGCAGTGATTGCGGCTGCCAGCATTTCAAACCGGGTTCTGGGATGCGTCAATGCTCCGTCTCTGATGCAGAGAGTGATTCTTCGCTGCGTGGATGAAAAAGTGAACTTGTCTGCGTATAATAAAAACAGGGAGCTTCTTTACAACAGTTTAACAGAATACGGATTTGAATGTATCAAGCCGGAAGGTGCATTTTATCTGTTTATAAAAACTCCGGAAGATGACAAACTGTTTTGTGAGTATTGTAAAAAACACCGGGTTCTTCTGGTTCAGGGAAGTGCTTTTGCATGTCCTGGTTACGCTCGGATTGCTTATTGTGTATCTTATGAACAGATTGAACGTTCACTTCCTGCATTTCATGCAATTGCACAGGAATATGGACTTACAGCAGACCGGGAGGGCATAAGATGAAAGCATGGCAGGCGAATATCCGAACAGTAACCCCATATGTTCCAGGTGAACAGCCAAAGGGCGGGAACTTAATTAAACTGAATACCAATGAAAATCCTTATCCTCCATCACCTCTGGTAAAAAAGGCCATGGATGAGATGGATTACGATACGTTCCGCAAATATCCGGATCCGTCTTCCAACCTTCTGACAAAGGCACTGTGTGAATACTATCAGATGGAGGAAGATGAGATTTTTGTGGGAGTCGGGTCTGATGACGTGATTGCCATGTCATTTCTCACATTTTTTAATTCTGAAAAACCAGTCTTATTTCCCGATGTGTCGTATTCCTTCTATCAGGTATGGGCGGAGCTGTTTCATATTCCTTTTGAAACACCTGTCCTTAATGAGCATTTTCTCATTTGTAAGGAAGATTATTATAAAGAGAACGGGGGAATCATATTTCCGAACCCCAACGCGCCCACTGGCGTTTTTATGCCATTAAGTGAAGTGGAAGACATCATCGCCCACAATCAGGAGTCAGTTGTGATTGTGGATGAAGCTTACATTGATTTTGGCGGTGAAAGTGCGGCCAGGCTGATTAAAAAGTACGATAATCTGCTGGTTGTGCAGACGTTTAGCAAATCCCGGTCTATGGCAGGAATGCGTATCGGTTTTGCCATGGGTAACAAAGAACTGATACAGGCTTTAAACGATGTGAAGTATTCTTATAATTCCTATACTATGAATATGCCAGCCCAGGTTCTGGGAGCGGAAGCAGTAAAGGATGATTGTTATTTCAGACAGACGATTGAAAAAATTATAACCACAAGAGAGAAAGCGAAAAAACGTCTCAGTGACCTGGGTTTTGTATTCCCTGATTCCATGGCTAATTTTATTTTTGCCAGTCATAAGGAGAAAAAAGCGGAAGATATTTACCTGGCGTTGAGAGAAAAACAGATTTTCGTTCGTTACTTTAAACAGCCAAGGCTTGATAATTATTTAAGGATCACCATTGGTACGGATGAGGAGATGGAAAAGCTTTATGATTTCCTGGAGAAATTTCTTTGATCAGACTATTTATCACTTGGACTTTTTGGGGTATTATAAAGGCAGGAGATAAGCATGGAATTTGTAAAAAAATATAGCAGAATCTTATTAAATATTATTATTCCTATTGTGTTTACCTATTTAATCTGCATCTGGGGGCCAAGAATACTGAATTTCTTTCTTCCATTCGTGATTGGCTGGGTGATTTCAGTCATTGCCAATCCTCTGGTGCGTTTGTTGGAGAAACGCCTGAAACTGGTGAGAAAGCATAGTTCTGTGCTGATTGTGGTGGCAGTACTGGCTCTTATTATTGGTGCTTTTTATTTAATCATATCAAAACTGATTTCGGAAGCAGCAGGATTTGTGAAGGATATTCCCCTTTACTATGATTCGGCCTGGGTGGAGGTTCAAAAGATGCTTCTGACGGCAGAAGATCTGCTGCGTTTTCTTCCCAGGGGAGTTCAGGATTCGGTGAATGTATTTGTAACACATATTGGAGAATATTTAAATGTTATGGTGCAGAAAATCGCATCGCCCACCTTTATGGCTGCGGGCAATGTGGTAAAGAGTATTCCTGCAGCATTGGTTTACACGGTCGTAACCATATTTTCTTCCTATATTTTTATTGTGGAACGGGATAAAATTCTTGTTTTTTTACACCGGTATACTCCTGATGGATTTTCCAAATATTATGATTATCTGAAAAAGGACGTAAAGCATCTGGTAGGAGGCTATTTTCTTGCTCAGTTTAAGATAATGTTTATTATCGCAGGTGTACTGGCAGCAGGATTTCTGGTTCTGGGAGTTAAGTATGCACTTTTACTGGCGGTCATTATTGCGATTCTTGATTTCCTTCCTATCCTTGGGACTGGTACCATCCTGATACCCTGGGCGATTCTTAGAATTGTTTCAGGAGAGTACGCCTTTGGCGTAGGCATGATTGTGATTTACGTACTGACACTGGTATTGAGACAGATCATTCAGCCGAAGATCGTAGGAGATACCATGGGGCTTGACCCGTTAATGACATTATTATTTCTGTATCTGGGATTTAAAATAAGCGGGATTGCCGGAATGATACTGGCTGTTCCCGTTGGAATGCTGGTGATCAGCATTTATAAATTCGGTGCCTTTGACCGGTTCCTTTACAGCGTGAAAACCTTAGTTCACGACATCAATGGGTTCCGAAAAGAGAAAGATGATATCAATTAAAAGCAGTAATTGGAGGATACTATGAAAAAAAACATAAGATTGAAGATCGCCGCTTATCTGATTGCATGTCTTATGGCTTCAGAGGCATTTGCTACCCCTTTAAATGGTTATTCGGCTGAAGCCTGGAAACTGGAGAACGGACAATACATTGATGCATCCGGTAATCCCATTACAGGAGTTTTAGCAAAGGGCATTACAGTGACCAAATATCAGAACAGGCAGAATGAGGCAAATGGAGGGATTGACTGGAAGAAGGTGGCAGAGGACGGAGTTTCTTTTGCTATGGTGCGGATCGGTTATCTCAATGATATGGATCCCTATTTTTCAGAGAATATGAAGCATGCTTCGGAAAATGGGCTTAAAACCGGCGTATTTTTTTATACCCAGGCTCTTGATACACAAACTGCAGTGGAAGAAGCAAAGTATGTGCTGCGTCAGGTAAAGGATTATAAAATTTCCTATCCAATTGCTTATGACGTGGAATCCCAGTATCTTCTTGATAATAAGCTTTCCAAACAGCAGATTACGGATAATATCAACGCATTCTGTAAAACCATTGCAGATGCGGGCTATCGCCCCATTGTCTATGCAAATAATAAATGGCTGTCTCTTCATATCGATATGAGCCAGGTTCCCTATGATGTATGGTATGCCAGATACGGAACGGTCAATGATTATCAAAACAGAACCATCTGGCAGTGTACGGATAAAGGAAGGGTGGCAGGAATCGATGGCGATGTTACCATCGAATTATCCTTTGCAGATTACGGTACCATAATTCCGGCAGATGGCTTTAAAACCATTGACGGGGAACGGTATTACATGAAAAACTATGAAAGACAGACCGGCTGGATTCAACCGGATGGAACGTGGTATTATCTGGATTCCAATGGAATGGTGGTTCATGATAAGACCATGGAGATAGACAATGTATCTTATACCTTTGGTTCTCAGGGTGAGATAACAAATCAGACCAAATAATGGAGTTATAAGTGAAAAAAGAAAACGATTTAAATTCAGATCATATAAAAGGGCTGGTATGGAGGCTTGCAATCCCCTCCATGCTGGCTCAGTTTGTCAGTGTTTTATATAGTATCGTAGACCGTATGTATATTGGAAATATCCCGGCGGTCGGGGAAATCGCCCTGGCAGGAGTTGGAATCTGCGGTCCCATTGTGACCCTGATTTCTTCTTTTGCTTTTTTAGTGGGAGCAGGAGGATCTCCCCTTATGAGCATTCGTCTGGGAGAAAAAAACCAGAGAGCTGCCAGCCAGATTCTGGCCAACTGCTTCCTGCTCTTATTGACTTTTTCCGTTCTTATCACAGCGGTCTCCTTTCTGTTGAAAGACCACCTTCTCATGTGGTTCGGTGCGGGAAAGACGGTATTTCCCTATGCAGATGAATATCTTACCGTATATCTTACCGGAACGGTGTTTGCATTGCTTTCCGCAGGGTTAAATCCGTTCATTGTAAGTCAGGGATATGCCAGGACAGCTATGAAATCCGTGGTCTGTGGAGCAGTGAGCAATATAATCCTGGATCCTGTTTTTATTTTTGTTTTTGGAATGGGAGTAAAAGGGGCTGCTATCGCAACCGTTCTGTCCCAGGTGATATCCTGTATCTATGTTCTTCGATTTCTTTTTGGTAAAATCCCACCCATTCGCATAACCTTTCAGGGGTATGACTTAGAAGTGATGAAGAGAATTCTCACACTGGGGCTTTCCCCGTTCCTCATTATTGCATTTGATAACGTGCTTATCATTTCGTTAAATACAGTGATCATGCATTATGGGGGTGAGGGCAGCGCAGAAAAGCTTCTTACCTGCATGACCATTGTGCAGAGCTTTATGTTAATAGTAACCATGCCTCTTGGAGGTATTACAACAGGGACCCAGACCATTCTGGGTTATAATTTAGGGGCAGAAAGGCCGGAGCGGATCAGACAGGCAGAGCGCTATATTGCCCTTCTGGCAGTTGGTTTTACCACAGTGATGTTCCTGATTGCTCATACGGTTCCCCAGGTCTTTGTACATATTTTCACACGGGATCAGGCATATGTTGATCTGACTGTCAGTGGGATAAAGATCTATACCATGGGGATAATCCCTTTGGCACTACAGTACGTAATTGTAGATGGATTCACCGGTCTGGGGGCGGCAAAAGCAGCAATTTCACTTTCCATGTTCCGAAAGACAATTTTCCTTCTTGGGGCGGTGTTACTGCCTGCATGGCTGGGAGTTAATTATATTTTTTACACAGAACCAATCTCAGATTTTATAAGCGTAATGGTATCCATATTCGTTTTTACAACTTTGTTTGGGCGAATCATACAGAAAGGGACAAAAGTTATTGACATATGACGAAAATGATTCTATGATATCCATAGTGAGTCATTTACTAAATAACAGGAGGTCTTGCTATGAAAATTGCGGTTACTTATGACAGAGGAAATGTATTTCAGCATTTTGGACAAACCACACAGTTTAAAATCTATGAGGTGGAAGACAAAAATGTAATATCACAGGATATTGCGGATACCAATGGAGACGGTCACGGTGCCCTGGCAGGTTTTCTGACCAGACTGGGTGTAAAAACTCTTATTTGCGGTGGGATTGGAGCAGGAGCGAGAAATGCTCTGTCAGAAGCCGGAATCAAGTTATATCCGGGGGTGGAAGGAAATGCTGATGAGGCGGTGAATTCCCTGCTGTCAGGAAGCCTTCAGTTTGATCCGGATACTCTTTGCAGCCATCATCATGAGGAAAGTGAAGATCACGATTGTGGTCATCACCATCACGGAGAGAGCTGCGGACATTAATGCAATCAAATAATGGGATAATAAAATGCATCCCCATGGTCTGAAAAAACCGTGGGGATGCATTTTTATTGAATCATGAGCCGGTGGACTGATAGTGCCTTAACCCGAATTTCCATAAAAGAAATGCAGGAATGAGAAAAAGGGCACTAAAAAGCGGCAGCAGACTGTACCACGGGTTGTCTGATTTCCCCGTCAGATATAAAAAAGGATAATACTGGAACAGAGCAAAGGGAACCAGGTAAGTACAAATTAAAAGAACGGTTTTCCCATAAATCCCGATGGGATATTTCCCATATTCCCTGGCTCCGTCTGTAAATACATTCATAAATTCCAGTCCCTCCAGAGTAAAAAAGCATAAGCATGCAAAAATCAGGTAAATGGCTCCAAAAACACAGACACCTCCTAAAATCATCAGTACTACGAGAAGGCACCGAAGGGGTGTCCAGTTTATGGAGCTGTAGCAAATCCCATAAACCAGCATGACAATCGCCTGAATAAGCCGTCCAAATCTGGTTAAGTCCACCTTGCTGCATAGAACCAGAAACAGGCTGTTTTTCGGACGGAGCAAAATACGGTCAAATTCTCCGTTCCCAATTATGGTTTCAAAGGTATCCAGACTTCGGAAAACGGTTTCCGCCAGTGTAAAAGCCATAAGAGTAATGGAAAAACACAAAAGCACTTCGCTGTAAGAAAATCCGTTCACCTGGTGGAAGCGGGTCATCATAAAATAGACTCCTAAAAAGACATTAAAGGAGATTAAAAACTGCCCGATTAAAGTCATAAGAAATGAAACTTTGTGCTGCATCATGCTTTTTAGATGCATGAGAAAAAAATTAACGTAAAGCCTGACTGAATTCATGGTATTCTCCTTTCAACCGCCCTGTATGACAACCCGTTTTAATGCCCGCTTTTCCAGATACCGTCCGATGAGTATAAAAGCAAACAGCCAGAATGTCTGTTTTAAGATGCTGATGGTAAGATCGGGTCCTGTAATATCTCCGGCAAAGATCCGGAATGGAACATTCTGCGCAGAGGCAAAGGGAAGAAATTCCACAATCGTCCGGACATGGTCGGGAAGAAAAGGAATCGGTATAACGGAACCGCTTAATAAATCCGCTAAAGAGGAAACAAACAGTTTAATCCCCTGTGGAGAAACGGTGTAAAACACGGACATATAAATAATCATGTTAAAAGCCACAATGAGAAGCAGTCCCAGTGTCATGGACAAAATTGTAATTGCCCAGATTTTCACATCTCCTGGCAGCGTAAGTCCGTAGGGAGCAGGAAGAAACCAGGAAAATATCAGGATGGGCATACAGCGCAGCACTGCTTTGGAAAGCCGGACTGCCAGACCTCTGACAAACCACATATCATAAAGGCGTACCGGCCTGCATAATTCATAGGCCACATCTCCGGTTGCAACGGAATTGAAAAGCTCTGATTCCCAGAACCAGACCATATAAAGAGCCAGAAATGCCTGCTGGAGCCACACATAAGTGGACAGCGCTTCAAAGGTCATGGGGAAGCTTTCGGGGGAAGCCTGGTAGAACGCCCGGAATAAAAGGATCTCCATGGATCCCCATACAAATTGTGTCACCATTCCGGAAAGGGCGGCAGTACGGTATTGCAATCCCCGGATAAAACGAATGCGGAAAAAAGACCAGTATTTTTTCATCTTGCCCCCTCCTAAATCTGAAATTCCCGGTAAAGGGAGGCTATAATCTCATCCAGGGTGGCGCATGGGGGCTCACAACGGGATTTTAAATCAGAAAGAGTTCCGTCCAATAAAAGCCGGCCTTTCCCGATCAGCAGAACCCTGTCTGCAAGTGCATCAATATCCTGCATGTCATGAGTGGTAAGAAGAACTGTAGTTTTGTGGATCCGGTTCAGCTTTCTGATAAAATCCCGGACTGCCAGCTTTGATACGGCATCCAGTCCAATGGTGGGTTCATCAAGAAAAAGGATTTTTGGGGTATGGAGAAGAGAGGCCGCGATTTCGCAGCGCATGCGCTGACCCAGAGAAAGCTGTCTTGCAGGAGTTTTAATAATCTCTTCCAGTGCAAGAAGTTCCGTGAGTTCTTCTAATGTAGTTAAGTATTGGTGACTGGGGATCTCGTAGATGTCGCGGAGCAGTTCAAAGGAATCAATTACAGGAACATCCCACCAAAGCTGGGTGCGCTGACCGAATACAACGCCGATGTCCTTTACATGTTCCCTTCTGTCCTTCCATGGAATCCGGCCGTTAATCAGGCACGTCCCATTATCCGGAGTTAAAATGCCGCTTAAAATTTTAATGGTGGAGCTTTTTCCGGCACCGTTGGGGCCAATATAGCCTACCATCTCTCCGTCTCCGATGGAAAAGGAAATATCGGACAGAGCATGGACCGTGTCGGTCTCCTTGTGAAAAAGCGCCTTTACCGCATTGGAAAATCCGGCACTTCTTCTTGTGACTTTGAACGTCTTGTTCATGTGTTCCACTTGAATCATAAAAATTCCTCCTGGTAGTAATATTTGTGAACGGTTCATTCCTGCAGCGGACAGCTCCTGCCGTAAAAGGGAAGAGGTCTGTCATAACTGGTCAGAACGTTCTAATATCTTTCCAAGCGGTCAGTGCAGGCGAAACAGCCAGCACAACTCTCCGGATTTCATTCCGGGGACTCTACCGTGGTATCAATATTCTCTTTTCCTGAATTAAGATGTGAGTTTAGATATGGAAAAGGACTTATAGTCTATCATCACAGGAAAAAAGTGTCAATACCCTGGCAAAAGGTACTTGACAAATTATTAAATAATGATAATATTAACATATGAACAGTTATTCACATATTAATATGTAAGGAGGTATCAGATGGCAGAAGAAGTGAAAAACATTGGTGATGGAGATATCGATCAGTGTGATTATATCTGTGTTCATGAGAATGTTGTAAATCAGGTATTAAAAGCGATGCCAAAAGAGCAGCAGCTCATGGATCTTGCAGATTTTTTTAAAATTTTTGGCGATCCAACGAGAATCAGAATTCTTTATGTGCTCAGCCAGTCCCAGATGTGTGTCTGTGACATTGCCAATCTGCTTTCGATGGGGCAGTCGGCTATTTCCCATCAGCTTCGTGTGTTAAAGCAGATGCGCCTGGTGAAATTTAAAAGAGAAGGAAAGACCGTTTTTTATTCTCTGGCGGATAGTCATATACAAACCATTCTGGCTCAGGGAATGGAGCATATAAACGAATAAGGATTCACATCAAATAGAGAGAAAAGGAGAAGAGGAAAGATGAAAAAAATAGTGAAATTAGAGGGCCTTTGCTGTGCAAACTGTGCAGCTAAAATTGAAGAAGAGGTTAAAAAATTAAATGGTGTGGAAAGCGCATCCTTAAGCTTTATGACACAGAGATTAACCATGGAAGTTTCAGAAGAAAAAGTGGATGAGATTATGGAAGCAGCCAGAAAAACAGCCTATAAGATTGAACCGGAAGCAGAATTTAAAGTTCTTCGGTAAGCAAAAGGAGCAGTTATGACAAAGAAACAGAAAATCATGGGAATCAGACTGGTCATAAGTGCCGTATTCTTTGGGCTTGCCATGGCGGCTGAAGGAAAAGTTTTCTGGTATTGGATATTATTTATTATCTCTTACCTGGCTGCAGGCTATGATATCCCCTTAAGAGCAGTAAGAAATATAAAGAATGGTCAGTTCTTTGATGAAAACTTTTTAATGTCAGTGGCAACCTTTGGAGCTATCGGAATCGGAGCTCTGGAAGAAGCAGTGGGCGTTATGTTGTTTTATCAGATCGGCGAGCTGTTTAACGATTATGCAGTAAACAGGTCAAGAAAATCCATAACAGATCTTATGGACATTAATCCGGAATATGCCAATCTGCTTCGTGATGGAGCGGAGGAGAAGGTAGATCCCTATGAAGTGGAAGTTGACGATATTATCGTAGTAAAGCCAGGAGAAAAAGTGCCGCTTGACGGAGTTGTGGTAAAAGGAAGCAGCAGTCTTGATACCAAAGCATTAACCGGGGAATCCATGCCTGTGGAGATCAAAGAGAATGATCCGGTTATAAGCGGTTCCATTAATTTAAGTGGCGTTTTGGAGGTTCGCGTTACCAGACTTTTTGATGATTCCACAGTTGCCAAGATCCTGGAACTGGTGGAGAATGCCAGTTCGAGAAAGGCCAGAGCAGAAAACTTTATCACAAGATTTGCAAGAGTCTATACGCCTGTTGTCGTAGTGCTTGCCTTAATGCTTGGAGTTATTCCGCCTTTATTCACCGGTGACTGGGGAACCTGGATTTACCGTGCCTGCAGCTTTTTAGTTGTTTCCTGTCCCTGTGCACTGGTAATATCCGTTCCATTAAGCTTTTTTGGAGGACTTGGAGCGGCCTCTGGCCAGGGAATTCTGTTAAAGGGGAGCAACTATCTGGAAGCCATGGCAAATCTGGATACGGTGGTTTTTGATAAAACAGGAACGTTAACAACCGGAAAATTCCAGGTTACCAGTGTGGATCCGCTTGCAGGAACAAAAGAGGAGCTCTTAGAGCTTGCTGCCTATGGTGAATTTCATTCCAATCACCCAATTGCCCATTCGGTAAAAGAAGCTTACGGGAAAGCACTTGATCCGTCCATGGTAGGCGGTGCGGAAGAAATTGCAGGATTTGGAGTAAAAACAAGCGTTTATACACAGAATAAGGAAAGAGAGCTTTATATTGGGAATGCCAGACTTATGGAAAGACAGGGGATTGCTGTAAATGCAGCAGATTCCATGGCAGGAACAACGCTTTATATAGCAGATAAGAACACGTATCTGGGCAGTGTAACGATTTCAGATACCATCAGGGAGGATGTTCCGGAAGCTTTAAAGGGCTTAAGAACAGCTGGAGTGAAAAAATTAGTGATGCTTACCGGCGACAAACCTGAGGTAGGAAAACTGGTGGGGGAAAAGCTTGGACTTGATGAGGTTCATGGAGGTCTTCTTCCCGGAGATAAAGTAGGCAAGGTGGAAGAGCTACTGTCAAAGAAGCATAAGGATGCAGCACTTGCATTTGTTGGAGACGGAATCAACGATGCACCGGTTCTTGCCTGTGCTGATGTAGGAATTGCCATGGGCCAGATTGGCTCTGATGCAGCCGTGGAAGCGGCAGACGTGGTAATTATGACCGATGAGCTTACGAAACTGGTTGATACAATCCTGATTGCCAGAAAAACAGTGGGAATTGTAAAGCAGAATATTATTTTTGCCATTGGTGTGAAGGTGCTGATTCTGATCCTTTCAGCAGCGGGAATTGCAACCATGTGGGCCGCTGTTTTCGGGGATGTAGGCGTTTCTGTGCTTGCTATATTAAATGCAGTCCGGGCACTCCGGTATCAAAACAGGAATGAAAAAACACATTGACAAATTTTTTTCCAGCTGTTATATTTTACACATATGACGGGGTGGTGCGAAGATGGTCCATGAAGTGAGGCTGTGTTTGCCCACCCTTTTTCCAGGTATTATTGTTTTCAGGAACCTCGTTCCCCATAGAGCAGAGACGCTTTGCAAGGATCGCATAAGTGGCAAAGAGTCCCAAAAGGCGGGGCTCTTTATTCAATCATGAGAAAAGGAGAGTGTTTTATGAGCAAGTACAGCAAAGAAGATATTTTCCGCATTGTGGAAGAAGAAGATGTGGAATTTATCCGTCTTCAGTTTACGGATATATTCGGCATGTTAAAAAACGTTGCAATCACAAAGAATATGCTGGGAAAAGCCCTGGATAACCGCTGTATGTTTGATGGTTCTTCCATAGAGGGGTTTGTAAGAAGTGAAGAATCTGATATGTATCTCTATCCGGATCTGGATACCTTTGAGATATTCCCATGGCGTCCCCAGCAGGGGAAGGTTGCAAGGCTGATGTGCGATGTACACTGCCCGGACCAGACTCCTTTTGAAGGAGATCCCCGGTTTGTTATGAAAAAGGTATTAAAAAAGGCAAGTGATATGGGGTTTGTATTTCATGCAGGCCCGGAATGCGAATTTTTTCTTTTTCACATGGATGAGGAAGGGCAGCCCACTACAGATACCCATGAAATGGCAGGCTATTTTGATGTGGCTCCCATTGACCAGGCGGAGAATGTCCGCAGAGACATGATCCTCACTCTGGAAGAGATGGGCTTTATGATCGAGGCATCCCACCACGAGATCGCCCCAGGTCAGCATGAGATAGACTTTCAGTATGCAGAAGGTATGGTGACAGCTGATAACATCATGACATTTAAGATGGCTGTTAAGACGATTGCAAAGCGCCACGGTCTTCATGCTACCTTTATGCCAAAACCCAAAGCTGGTGTCAATGGTTCGGGAATGCACATTAATATGTCCCTATCTGATTTATCAGGTAAGAATTTGTTTGAGGATCCGGAAGATGAGCTGGGATTAAGCCAGACGGCTTACCAGTTTATGGCAGGAATTCTTCACCATATGCAGGGAATGACAATTTTAACCAATCCCCTTGTCAATTCCTACAAACGTCTTGTACCCGGATATGATGCTCCGGTTTATGTGGCATGGTCTGCCCGCTCTAACCGAAGCTCTTTGATTAAGATACCCTGCGCAAGAGGGGAAAGTACACGTATCGAGCTGCGCAGTCCGGATTCTGCGGTAAATCCCTATCTGGCACTTGCAGCCTGTCTCGCGGCAGGTCTTGACGGAATAGAAAAGAAGATGACTCCGCCGGAAAGCGTGGACTGCAATGGTTATTCCATGTCGGTGGAGGAGATGGCTTCAAAAGGAATCGAGCAGCTTCCGGAAACACTGGGAGAGGCCATCGAAATGTTCCGTAAGGATGAGTTTATGAAGGAAGTGCTGGGTGAGCACATTTACACCAAATACCTGGAGGCAAAGGAAGCTGAATGGCGTATGTTCCGTGCGCAGGTAACGGACTGGGAAGTGGAAGAATACTTATACAAGTATTGATAGATCCTGTTCCCTGATACTGTTATCTGGAGGTGAGAGTGTTTGACCAATGTGATTGTGGCATTTTCAAAAGCAGAGGATGCGAAAAATATAAAGAATATTCTTATGAAAAACGGCTTTACGGTCTCGGCAGTCTGCACCTCCGGCGCTCAGACGGTAAACAGCGCAGATGAGCTGGGCAGCGGAATTGTAGTGTGCGGCTGCAGGTTTGCGGATATGGTATATCAGGAGCTTTATGAATGTCTCCCAAAAGGGATGCCCATGCTCCTGGTAGCGTCTCCCAGCCAGTGGAGCGGCAAGGCACCTGATGATGTGGTCTGTCTTGGCCTGCCTTTAAAGGTTCAGGATCTTTTAAGTACGTTAGAGATGATGATGGAATCTCTGGCAAAAAGGCGGAAGAAGTTAAAGAGTCAGCCGAAGGAAAGAAGCGGAGAAGAGCAGGAGCTGATCAAGCAGGCCAAGGGACTTTTGATGGAACGGAATCATATGACAGAATCAGAAGCGCACCGTTACATTCAAAAGTGCAGTATGGACAGCGGAACCAACATGGTGGAGACTGCCCAGATGATCATGAGCCTTATTAATATTTAACAGTGGGGGATTAAGATGAAATTTACAAAAATGCAGGGAATCGGAAACGATTATGTGTATATTAACTGTTTTGAGGAATCCGTTGAGGATCCTGCAGAGCTTTCAAAAAAAGTCAGTGACCGGCATTTTGGAATCGGATCAGACGGTCTGATTCTAATCTGCCCGTCCAAAGTGGCAGACTGCCGTATGCGCATGTTTAACGCTGACGGTTCAGAGAGCCCCATGTGCGGCAATGGGATCCGCTGTGTGGGTAAATATGTTTTCGATCATCATCTGGTGGAAAAGGCAGAGTTTGATGTGGAAACGGCAGCTGGAATCAAGCATTTAAAAGTGACTGAGGAAGATGGGAAAGCAGTCCTTTTAACAGTTGACATGGGCATACCGGAAGTGACAAGCCAGGTACCGGAGCCCATTTGTGTTAATGGCAAGAATTATGAGTTTATCGGAATTTCCATGGGAAATCCCCATGCAGTTTATTATATGGATGACATTGACAGCCTGGATTTAGAGGTAATCGGCCCTGGGTTTGAAAATCATGAGCGTTTTCCGGAACGTACCAATTCTGAATTTATTCAGGTCATAAGTCCGGAGCACATCCGCATGCGGGTGTGGGAGAGAGGAAGTGGAGAAACCTGGGCATGCGGGACTGGAGCAACAGCCAGTGCAGTTGCTTCGGCACTTTGCGGACGCACCGGTAATACGGTGAAGGTTTCATTAAAAGGCGGCAACTTAACGATTCACTGGGACAGAGAAGGAAGCGGTCACGTATTTATGACAGGTCCTGCTGTGGAGGTGTTTGCGGGAGAGTTGGACATAAATAATCTTTAAAAACAGGAGGAACCTATGGTTAAGATCAATGAAAACTACTTAAAATTACCTGGAAGTTATCTGTTTTCCACCATTGCGAAAAAGGTCAATGCTTATATAGAGGCAAATCCCCATAAAAAGGTGATTCGTCTTGGAATCGGTGACGTAACCCAGCCCATTGCACCGGCAATTATTGAGGAGCTTCATGGAGCAGTAGATGAGATGGGGGATGCCGGAACTTTTCATGGATATGCACCGGATCTTGGTTATGGTTTTTTAAGAGAACTGATTGCCAGTGAAGATTACATTGAAAGAGGATGCCAGATCTCAGCAGATGAAATTTTTGTATCCGACGGAGCGAAAAGTGACTGCGGAAATATTCAGGAGATATTCGATCAGAACTGTAAAATCGCTGTCTGTGATCCTGTTTATCCGGTTTATGTGGATTCCAATGTCATGGCTGGAAGAACTGGTGAATATGATGAAACGACAGGAAAATGGAGCAATGTTATTTACATGCCATGTACCGCTGAGAATCATTTTGTTCCAGAACTTCCAGAGGAAACTCCAGATCTTATTTACTTATGTGTCCCCAATAATCCTACCGGAACCACTCTCACCAGAGACCAGTTAAAGGTATGGGTGGATTATGCCAATAAAACAGGCGCAGTCATTCTGTATGATGCTGCCTATGAAGCTTACATTGCCCAGGATGACGTACCTCACACCATCTATGAGATAGAGGGAGCCAATACCTGTGCCATCGAATTTCGTTCATTTTCCAAGAATGCCGGTTTTACCGGTGTACGTCTTGGCTTTACTGTGATCCCCAAAGCTTTGGTAAGAGGCGGAGTCATGCTCCATTCTTTATGGGCAAGACGTCACGGAACCAAGTTTAACGGTGCACCCTATATCATTCAGAAAGCTGGAACAGCGGTTTATTCTAAAGAAGGTAAGGCTCAGCTGAAAGAACAGGTTGCCTATTACATGAGAAATGCAAAGGTAATCTATGACGGTTTAAAGGAGGCAGGCTGCGAAGTATATGGAGGTGTGAATGCGCCTTATATCTGGCTGCGTGTGCCGGAAGGAATGACTTCCTGGGACTTCTTTGACCGGCTTTTAGAGGAAGCCAGCGTTGTGGGAACGCCTGGAAGCGGATTCGGTCCCAGCGGAGAAGGCTACTTCCGTCTTACAGCATTTGGAACCTATGAAAATACAGTGGAAGCCATTGAACGTATGAAAAAGATGCCATCCTTAATAAAATAAACGTTGACAAGTATTTGATAATTGGTTATGATATTGATAAGAAAAGATTAATAAGGTTTAAGCTTAAATTGTTAGAACAAAAGCGTTCAGTACTTTAGTGGTACTGGCGCTTTTTTTAATTCAAGGAGGAAGATATGGACGATATTGATAAGAAAATAGTGCAGACACTGCAGAAGAACGCACGGGCATCTTTAAAGAACATAGCAGAAAACACCTTTTTGTCCTCACCTGCTGTTTCCTCCAGAATTGAAAAGCTGGAGCGGGAAAAAATCATTACCGGGTATCATGCGTCAGTGGACCCCATGAAGCTGGGATACCATATCATTGCATTTGTAAATCTGGATGTATCGCCGCTTGATAAAATCCAGTTTTATTCCTACATGGATTCCATACCCAATGTGCTGGAATGCAACTGCGTTACCGGAGATTATTCCATGCTGATTAAGGTGGCATTTCAAAGCACCATGGAGCTGGATATTTTCATCGGACAGCTCCAGAAATACGGAAAGACCAGTACTCAGATTGTCTTTTCCACACCGGTTGGTCCAAGAGGCGTGGATGTTATGGCAGAATTAGGAGAAAATGAATAAATCATAGTCTGAAATATGGTACGGAGAACACTTCTTTTACATACTTTATAGAATAGAGGTATGTGAAAGGAGTTTTTCTTTTGGCTGAGAGAAAGATCGTGGTAATAGATGCCGGTCACGGCGGTGCGGATCCGGGTGCAGTCTATAATGGGCGGCAGGAAAAAGATGATAACTTAAAACTTGCGTTAGCTGTTGGGATAATCCTGTCAGACAACGGAGTTGATGTCAGGTATACAAGAACTGACGATACCTATAATACACCCCTGGAAAAAGCCATGATGGCCAATGATGCGGAAGCAGATTTATTCGTCTCCATTCACCGGAATGCCATGCCGGTTCCTGGAACAGGATCCGGAGTCGAAACGGTTGTATTTGAAAACAAAGGCATAGAGGGAATGCTTGGAGCGAATATCGGAGAAGCACTTGGAAAAATGGGCTTCACCAATTTAGGAACTGTGGAACGTCCGGGGCTTGTAGTGCTGAGAAGAACAAAGATTCCATCTGTCTTAACAGAGGTTGGGTTTATAGATAATGAAGCGGATAATTATCTTTTTGACGATCACTTTGATGAGATAGCCCAGGCAATTGCTACTGGTATTTTAAATACCATTCAGCAGCAGGAAGAAAATCAGGTTGAGTACTATCAGATACAGACAGGGGCGTTCCGGGTGCGTTCTCTGGCCGAGGACCAGGTCAATATGCTGAAATCCCAGGGATTTCCAGCTTTCGTAGTTTATGAAGATGGTTTATATAAGGTTCGAGTCGGTGCATTCCGAAATATGGACAATGCTGTTAAAATGGAGCAGGCTCTCAGGCAGCTGGGGCATAACACATTTATGGTGAAACGCCCGGCTGTGTATTGAGTCGGGGAAACAGGCCGGAAGGGGCGGTATGGAAGAGCCTCTTCCGGCCATTTCTTATGACTTTGACTTGACAAGATACCTTTTTTTGTCGTATGGTCTTAATCAGAATGAATACAGAGGAGAGAATTATGATTAAGGCAGTGATATTTGATATGGATGGCGTTATAATCGACAGCGAGGGAGTATATCTGAAATATCAGCTGGAATTTGCCAAAAAGAAAAATCCGAATGTAAAACTGGAGGATCTGTATCCTATGGTTGGAGCAACAAAGCAGGAGTGCTGGGAAGTAGTGGAGAGAGTTGTTTCCAATGGGCAGACCTGGGAAGAGTTAAGGAAAGAATTCCGGCAGAGAGACATCTATAGTGAAATAGATTACCGAAGCATTTACCGCCTGGAGGTAACCGATACATTAAAACAGCTGAAAGAAGCTGGTTTTCGTCTGGCTCTTGCCTCTTCCACCCATTTGGAACTGGTGGAACGTGTTCTTAAGGAAAATGGAATCCGGGACTATTTTGAAGCAGTGGTCAGCGGAGAACAGTTTAAAAAGAGTAAACCTGATCCGGAGATCTATTTATATACTGCCGGTCAGCTGAAATTAAAGCCGGAGGAATGCCTGGCTGTAGAGGATTCAACCATTGGGATTACGGCGGCACACCGTGCAGGGCTTAAAATTGCGGCAGTTATCGATACAAGATATGGATTTGACCAGAGTCTTGCAGATTATAAGCTGAATCGGGTAAAAGAAGTATTAGAAGCAGTAAAAGTGCATAGGATTTGATATACGGATTAATGCAGGAGGAATTGCTTGAAGTATATCGGTGAGCTTTTAAAAGGTTTAATTATTGGTGTGGCAAATATACTGCCGGGCATCAGCGGAGGGGTATTGGCCATTACCATGGGTGTCTATGATAAGATCATCCATGCGGTAAACCGGCTTTTTAAAGAGCCGGTAAAAAGTATAAGGATTCTTCTTCCTTATGGAATCGGTGCAGTAGCAGGCATCATTTTTTTGTCACTGGTGTTCGAATATCTGTTTCATACATATCCTCTTCAGACGAAACTATCGTTTCTGGGATTAATCGGAGGCGGTCTTCCGGCCCTAGGCCGCAAAGCTTTTTCTGGAGAAAAAAATGACTTATGGAAAGGAATTATAACTGCTGGAATCACATGCGGCATTGTAATCCTTATTACATATGTGGCTGAAACAGCGATTGCTTCCGGTCATAGCGGAGAAGGCTTTGCCATGGCTTCCGGTGCGGCATATTTATCATCGGGGAATTATTGGGTGGTTACTCTTTTTGCAGTGGGGCTTCTTGCCGCCGCCACTATGATCGTACCAGGGGTAAGCGGGTCCATGATCATGATGATGCTGGGCTTTTATGAGCCGGTTTTGCAGACCAATAATGCCTGCATCCGGGCAGCCTGTGCTCTTGATTTTCAAGGTCTTATGAAAAACATCATAGTATTGTTCCCATATTTTCTGGGTATGCTGACAGGGGTTCTTCTGTTTGCCAGAGTGGTGGAGCAGCTTCTGACCCGTTATGAGCATCAGATGTACCGGGTGATCATTGGTCTTGTAATTTCTTCCCCCTTTGTTATTCTTTGGGATGTGCCGTGGAAAACCGTGGCTATATATGAAATGCTGGGAGGAATTGCACTGGCACTTTTGGGATACGTGATCGCAGATCTTCTGGGAGGAGAAGGATAATAGTTTCAGGAATAAAAAAAAGGGATATTTCGCCGGATACATGAACTGACCCCCATAAGTTAGATTTTTGGTCTAACTTACGGGGGTCACATCAACATCTGACGGGATATCCCTCTTTCATTAGTTTAAGAATACTCGGCAATTCTTGTAATGCCCACATAGATCTGGGAGATCTTATACCAGGTTGCAAAATCAATAACTCCCGTCACAGGAAGTTTAAATATGGACTGGAACTGACGGACTGCCTCTGCTGTGTTTTCTCCAAATACCCCGTCTGCTGTGATTCTGGGGATTCTGGTATAAACCCCGGCAATGGTATCAAGCTGCTCCTGAACCTGGCGTACCTTGTCTCCAGAGGCACCTACAGTTAAATTATAACCGGGGAAGGAGGAAGGAACACCGGAAACCTGTTCCGCAGTATTGATGTACATGTTGCTTCCGTAATAGTTCCGGAGAATTTCAATGGCAGTATAGCCCTGTTCCCCTAAGGTGCAGCTTCCCCATTGGGACATCCAGTTAGGACATGTTACCCGGTGGCCATCGCAGTACTGGGTTAAGATGGGCTGTTTGATTCCGGGCCGTGATAAGTAACTGTTAAAGATTTCATCTACAACCTGGGAAATGCTGTCAAAAATATTTCTGCCGCGTATCCATTTATGGTCGAAAGCGGTAGAGGAAGTAATGGTAAAGTCATAACCCTGATTCCGGTACCATTCCGTATAAACACGGTTTAACGTAAAGCTCATAATCGCCAGAACATTGGCAATAATTGTTTCTCTGGGCCAGGTAGCGTAAATTTCACTGGAGGCCACATTTTTAATATAATCGCTATAAGGAACATAATAATTGGTGGCCGTGGGATCTGTGGGTACACCGTCATGTACAATAATTGTTTGTGGTACAACTACCCGGCTTAATACAATCTCACCGGTTTCTGCAACAGGCTTTACCTCAGCCTCTGCGATCTTTGGAGGATAGTCACCATACAAAGTATGATCCGGAATGGTAATGGGCGTATCGGGAGTTGTCTCGTCCTGAACAGGAGTCATGCGGACAGGCTGAATGGCATCCGTATCTGCCAGGATCTGGGTTCCGGAGATAGCCACTGGTTCATAACCCTGTGCAGTAATAAAAAGTGAATATTCTGAATACGGCTGTGCCAGTCCGGGAGACAGACTTAAATCGACAGGCGGCGCTGATAAACTTACGGTTTCGGACTGACCGGAACTGTCAGTAGTAACCTTCTCTAAAATGCTGCCGGGGTCTCCTGTGTAGGAAATGGAAACTTCTGCGTCCACGATGGGATGGTTGTTCTCGGTAGATACCACATCTACCTGAAGAGAGCCGGTAGCAGCCGCTTCCTGGGCAGTGGTCATATATGGATTCATAATAGCCCCTTATTGAATGATTATTATTAATATATTAGCTGCTCTGGGCAATGATTACAAAAGCCCCGCATAAAACTAAATAAATCAGTTTTTGCGGGGGCTTTTTTAAAAGAATGATGTTTTGGGTTCATGGAACATGGACTCTACATAGCTTCTCATTTCATCGCGGCTATCAATTTCTCTTGCACCATTGATGATGCGGTTTTGATCCTCTTTGGATAGTCCGGCAAACTGTATCATAATGTCCGAATGCTGTGCCAGTTCCATTGTAAATCCAATGGGAAGTTCGCTGTTATCAATCATGATTTATCACCTCATGTATAGTTTGTTCGAAGTTGATGCAAAGTATACGGAAATGCATAATATTAATGGTTTTGCATAAATATACAAATATACTGCTTAAAATATCTGAAAAAAGAAAAATAATGCATAAAAAGTAGATTAATAAATTATAAAAAAACAGTTGAAAAATGTCGCGGTATAATGTATAATCTATTCAATTTGGTCTGATACCAGTCAGTTCAAAATTAAACCTTAAAGGGTATCCCTTTATGTCCAAATAACATGGACAAATATTAAGAAAGGATTGGGACTTTGCGTATGAAAGCTTTTTTAATACTGGAAGACGGCACTGTTTTTACAGGCACGAGCATTGGTTCAAAACGGGAAGTGATCAGTGAGATCGTATTTAATACTTCCATGACGGGTTATTTAGAAGTCCTCACCGACCCATCCTATGCGGGACAGGCAGTTGTGATGACATATCCGCTAATTGGTAATTACGGCATTTGTCAGGAAGATATGGAGTCATACAAACCTTGGCCGGATGGCTACATTGTCAGAGAATTATCTAGAATCCCCAGCAACTTTAGAAGCGAGGATACCATTCAGCATTTCTTAGAAATTAACGACATTCCAGGTATCAGTGGTATCGATACGAGAGCCCTAACAAAAATCTTAAGAGAAAAAGGTACAATGAACGGCATGATCACAACCGATGAAGGATTTGATCTTGACGAAGTCATTTCGCGTATGAAAACTTATTCCGTAACTGGCGTTGTGAAGGCAACCACCTGTAAGGAATCTTATGTGCTTCCCGGTGAAGGCAAGCGGGTGGCGCTGTTAGATTTAGGAGCGAAAAAGAATATCGCACGGTCTTTAAATGAAAGAGGCTGTGAGGTTACCGTATATCCTGCGGATACGAAAGCAGAAGTCATTCTTTCCACAAATCCGGATGGAATTATGCTGTCAAACGGCCCTGGAGATCCAAAGGAATGTACAGAGATTATTAAGGAAATCCGCAAGCTGTATGAATCACAGGTTCCCATCTTTGCGATCTGCCTGGGACATCAGCTGATGGCACTGGCCACTGGCGCCGATACCCATAAGCTGAAATACGGACACAGAGGCGGCAATCACCCGGTTAAGGATTTAGAAACCGGAAGAGTTTACATCTCTTCTCAGAACCATGGATATGTGGTAGATGAAGATACTGTGGATCCTGCTGTGGCAGTTCCTGCATTTGTTAACGTCAACGACGGAACAAACGAAGGCATGAAATATACCGGAAAGAACATATTTACTGTACAGTACCACCCGGAGGCCTGTCCCGGACCTCAGGATTCCAGCTACTTATTTGACCGTTTTATTAATATGATGGAGGTGGGAAAGAATGCCTAAGAATCAGGAGATCAAAAAAGTACTAGTTCTTGGATCCGGTCCGATTATCATCGGCCAGGCAGCAGAATTTGATTATGCCGGAACCCAGGCATGCCGTTCTTTAAAAGAAGAGGGAATTGAAGTTGTGCTTTTAAACTCCAATCCTGCAACCATTATGACAGATAAAGATATTGCAGATAAGGTTTATATTGAACCGCTGACAGTAGAGGTTGTGGAGCAGCTGATTTTAAAAGAAAGGCCAGACAGCGTTCTTCCTACACTGGGAGGCCAGGCTGGTTTAAACCTTGCCATGGAGCTGGAAGATAAGGGCTTTTTTGAAAAAAACAATGTCCGCCTCATCGGAACCACTGCACTGACCATTAAAAAGGCAGAAGACCGTGAGATGTTTAAGGAAACCATGGAGAAGATCGGTGAGCCGGTAGCTCCTTCGGATATCGTTGAAAATGTGGAAGATGGATTAAGAATCGCCGAGCAGATCGGTTATCCCATCGTTTTACGCCCGGCCTATACACTGGGTGGCTCAGGCGGCGGAATAGCTGAAAATCCGGCACAGTGCCGGGAAATCCTGGAAAACGGACTCCGTTTATCCCGTGTAGGTCAGGTTCTTGTGGAACGCTGTATTGCAGGCTGGAAAGAGATTGAATACGAAGTAATGCGGGATGGCGCAGGCAATGTAATTACTGTCTGCAACATGGAAAACCTGGATCCTGTAGGGGTTCATACAGGCGACAGCATCGTAGTGGCTCCTTCCCAGACGCTGGGAGATAAGGAATACCAGATGCTTCGTACCTCTGCATTAAAGATCATCAGCGAATTAGGCATAACAGGAGGCTGCAACGTTCAGTACGCTCTTCACCCTGAAAGCTTTGAGTACTGTGTAATCGAGGTAAATCCACGAGTAAGCCGTTCTTCCGCATTGGCCTCCAAGGCAACCGGATACCCCATCGCCAAGGTTGCAGCTAAGATCGCTTTAGGATACACTCTTGATGAAATTAAAAATGCCGTAACAAAGAAAACCTATGCAAGCTTTGAGCCTATGCTGGATTACTGTGTCGTTAAAATGCCACGCCTTCCGTTTGACAAGTTTTTAAGCGCCAAGAGAACTCTTGGAACCCAGATGAAGGCGACCGGAGAGGTAATGAGCATCTGCACCAATTTCGAAGGCGGCTTAATGAAAGCAATCCGTTCCCTGGAACAGCACGTAGACAGCTTAATGTCTTATGATTTTACAGGACTTACAGATGATCAGCTGACTGAAACCCTTCATCTGGTCGATGACAGAAGAATCTGGGTGATTGCAGAAGCATTAAGAAGAGGCTTTCCCTATGAACTCATTCATGACATTACAAAGATTGATGTCTGGTTTATTGATAAGCTGGCGATTTTGGTAGAGATGGAAGAAGCCTTAAAAAAAGGTCCTCTTACCACTGAACTTTTAAAAGAAGCGAAGAGACTGGAATTCCCTGATACAGTCATTTCAAGGCTGACCGGTATATCTATAGAAGAAATCCATCAGACCAGAAAAGAGAACGGCATAACAGCTGCCTTTAAGATGGTAGATACCTGTGCGGCAGAGTTTGCGGCAGAGACACCATATTACTACTCCTGCTTTGGAAGTGAAAATGAGGCAGAGCAGACAACAGGAAGAAAAAAGGTTCTGGTATTAGGCTCCGGCCCAATCCGAATTGGTCAGGGTATTGAATTTGACTTCTGTTCCGTACACAGTACCTGGAGTTTCAGCAAAGAAGGATATGAGACGATCATCGTCAACAACAATCCGGAAACAGTCAGTACGGATTTTGACATTGCAGATAAGCTGTATTTTGAGCCTCTTACTCCTGAAGATGTGGAGAGCATTGTTGATATCGAAAAACCGGACGGAGCAGTGGTACAGTTCGGCGGCCAGACAGCCATCAAGCTGACGGAAGCACTTATGAAGATGGGAGTTCCCATTCTTGGAACAGCCGCAGAAGATGTGGATGCGGCAGAAGACCGGGAACTTTTTGATAAGATTCTGGAAGAATGCCACATTCCAAGACCAGCAGGTCAGACTGTCTATACAGCAGAAGAGGCCAAGAAGGCAGCGGCAAAACTTGGTTATCCGGTTCTTGTTAGACCTTCTTACGTACTGGGCGGTCAGGGAATGCAGATTGCTATTTCTGATCAGGATATTGATGAGTTTATCGCCATTATCAACCAGATTGCTCAGGAACACCCCATTTTAGTAGATAAATATATTGTAGGCAAAGAGATCGAAGTCGACGCAGTCTGTGACGGAGAAGACATTCTCATACCTGGAATCATGGAGCATATCGAGCGTGCAGGCGTTCACTCCGGCGACAGTATTTCCGTATATCCGGCTCAGAGCTTAAATGAAGACATCAAGGACAAGCTTGTAGAATATACCAGAAGACTTGCAAGAGCACTTCATGTAAAGGGAATGATCAACATTCAGTTTATTGTCAGCGGAGAAGATGTTTATGTCATCGAAGTAAATCCACGTTCTTCCCGTACGGTGCCATATATCAGCAAAGTGACAGGAATCCCCATTGTTCCCCTGGCAACCAGAGTCATCTGCGGTCATACCATTAAAGAGCTGGGTTATAAGCCGGGGCTTCAGCCGGAAGCAGATTATATCGCAGTTAAGATGCCGGTGTTCTCGTTTGAAAAGATCCGCGGCGCAGATATCAGCCTTGGGCCTGAGATGAAATCCACTGGAGAGTGTCTGGGAATTGCAAAGACCTTTAATGAAGCACTTTTCAAAGCTTTTGCAGGATCAGGGATCAAGCTTCCAAAGCATAAGAACATGATTATAACAGTAAAAGATTCTGATAAAGAAGAGATTATTGACATTGCCCGCAGATTTAAAGATCAGGGCTACAAGATCTTCTCCACTGCCGGTACAGCCAAGGTGTTAAACGATAACGGAATCAAGGCATTCCAGGTACGCAAGCTGGAGCAGGAGTCCCCCAACCTCCTGGATCTGATTCTGGGTCATGAGATTGACCTGGTTATCGATACTCCGCCTCAGGGAGCAGACAGAAGCAAGGATGGGTTTGTGATCCGCAGAAATGCCATCGAAACCGGCGTGACCGTGCTTACGTCCCTGGATACGGCAGCAGCCCTTGTAACCAGCATGGAAAACAGAGCGAAGGAACTCACCCTGATTGACATTGCGTTAGTGAAAAATGTATAAGGAATCACAATATCATGGTATTTTATATTAATAAACAGGCTGTAGAAATTAAAACCAGGTTTGAAAATGCGCCTTTAACATCCCCCAACGAGGCGTGTGCGGCTATGGGAATGCTCTATAAGATCTATGGTCTGCCTGTTCCGGAAAAAAAAGAGATGGTCAGTGATATGAAGAAGGATTTTCATGAGGCAGTTGCAGCGCGTCCGGTTCCGTCGGAATATGCAGCTAAAATCATCAGCCTTCTTGATGAGTATTATAAAGATGATCGGGTAACAGATGAAATATATGAGCTGTTGAAATACAGCTATGAAGAACAGCGGTAAAGACATAAAAAGACTGGTGCAGGATGGATTTCTGTTCCGGTCTTTTTTGTCTTATTCGGATAATACAGCATATGCAATCGCATAATCGGTATCGTAGGACAAGGAAATGAGCGCAGTTTTTATGCCCTTATCTTCAGCCAGTTTTTTTGCATTTCCGTGAAAGAATACAACTGGCTGTCCATTTTCGTTTTCCAGAATTTCAATTTCATTTAACCGGACTGCATCCGGGTGAACCAGGAGCGCTTTGAAAACTGCTTCTTTTCCGGCGAATCTGGTGGCAAAGCTATTGAGGGGTACCGGACGGCTTAAGATCAGTTCCAGCTCCCCTTTGGTGTAGGTTTTCTGAACAAAGGGGTCCTTTAGATCCTTCACTGCATTTTCAATATTGTGGATATTTAAGATATCAGTACCAATGCCAATCATCATCACAACACCTCTCTGTCAGCAGGAAATTTCATCTTCGCCTCGAAATCAGGAGAAGTCATTTGTTTATTGGAAAGAAAGCCAGCGCCGACGCGCATGGTATTTAACAGATTGATAATTTCTCTGATTGATAGAAAATCCTCTTCTTTGCTGTCTAACCAGGTGCGGGCAGCCATAAAATGAAGCTCAATAAAAATCTTTGTAAAATGCTCCCGTAAGCCGTCTCTTGGCATTCCGTCATAATCCATGATGTGATTGATATGCTGGGCTAAGATCACTTTCAGTTTCTTTACAAAATAAGCGTCCCCATTTTTAGTGTCAAGTAAAGAAGATACGGCCTTTTGATGATTTTTACAGAAATCAAACCAGACAAACAGCTCCTGAGGCGGGGAATAGTCGTATTTGGAATCGAATAATTCCGGAGGAAACAGACCGTTTGGACTCTTAAGAGGGAGCAGCTGATACCGGTGATTTAAATCTGTAATCAGTGTGTCTTCAATCTGTTCCATTAAATCGTATATATCATTATAATACTGATAAAAAGTTCCTCTTGTAATGCCCATAGTGGCACAAAGTTCTTTCACAGAGATCTTATCCCATTTTTTCTTATTGGTCAGTCCCAGAAAAACATCAATTATTTTTGCTTTTGTCTGTTCTGATTTGGCCATTCTGAGTTTACCATTCGTTTCGTTCACATTCCATCTCCCTTATGACAATTGTGTGAGTAAAATCGTACACATATGATAAATGTGTTCTGTTCATGTGCAGTATTTCTAATTAAAATGGGCATATATCGGATTTCATAGAAAAATTATACAATATTAGCTTTGTGAAATCAAGTTCATGGATCTTTTCTAAGGAACGATACCAAACAAAAAGGGAGGATATGATTGTGCCAGATCACAGAGAAAGAATAACGAAAACAGTAGAAATGTCAGGAGAGCCGGTTGAAATCTATATGACAAAAATGATGACACCCTGTACGCCGGAAGAATTTAAAGCAATGTCCGTGGAGGAAAGAGAGACCGCAAAAATCCAGCCGCCTTTAAATCAACGGATTTATAATCCTGAAGACGGAATTGTCTGTATGCAGGATATTCCTGTTAAAATGCGGGATGGAGTAATCATTTATACAGATATATATAAACCGGAGGCGGATGGAAAATATCCGTTAATCATATCATGGAGTTTCTATGGGAAACGGCCGTTTGACGGTCAGTCTGAATGGCAGATCATGGGAGTGCCGCCCCAGACTGTGTCGGATATGTCAAAGTTTGAAAGTGCCGATCCGGGCTACTGGTGCCGCCGTGGATATGCGGTTGCCAATGTGGATCCCAGAGGAATCGGCCATTCGGAAGGGGATTTTGTCCAGTTTGGCACACAGGATGGAAAAGACGGTTTTGATTTCATTGAATGGGCTGCTGCCCAGTCCTGGTGCAGCGGCAGATGTGCCCTGTCAGGGAACAGCTGTGTGGCCATGACCCAGTGGCGTATTGCGTCCCAGCAGCCGCCCCATTTAACCTGCATTGCCCCATGGGAGTCCACCACGGATATGTACCGGGAATCCCTTTGTGAAGGGGGGATACCGGCTCATTCCTTTGTCAGGCTGGTAATGAAGGAGGCCTGCGGCCCTAACTACATGGACAGTACCCCGGATAATCTGGAGAAATACCCGTTTATCAACTGTACTTACTGGAAAGACAAAGATCCCATCTGGGAGAATGTGACCATTCCTGTATATCAGACTGCCTGCTGGAATCATTTTCACTTAAGAGGCTCCATCAATGCCTTTCGTAAATGCAAATCCCGAAGAAAATGGCTGCGTGTCCACAGAGATTTTGAATGGCCGGATGCCTACAGCAACGAAAATCTGCAGGACCTGGAACTGTTTTTTGCCAGGTATTTAAAGCTGGAGAGAAATGGCTGGGAGCTGACTCCAAAGGTTCGGATTGAGGTACAGGATGCGGCTGAATTTCTTTTCATGAAAAACCGTCCTGAGGAGAATTTTCCGCTGAAACGGACGAAGTATGAAAAGCTTTATTTAGATGCCTCGGATAAGTCCATGAAAAAGGAGCCGGTTCAGGAAAACGCCGTGGCTGTTTATGACAGTAAAACAGGAGAGGTGTCTTTCGATTACCGCTTTGAGGAAGATACCGAGCTGACCGGATACATGAAGCTGCGGCTTTATGTTGCGGCGGAGAGCTATAACGACATGGATCTATTCATTGCTGTGCAGAAGCTTGGCACCAATGGGGATCTGCTTCCGGTCACACTTTTTGGGGAGCCGCATCCAGGTGCCTGGGGGAAAATGCGGGTATCACGAAGGAAGCTTAATGAGAAGCTTTCCACGGATTACTGTCCGGTTCAGGCTCATACATGTGATGAGAAGCTGGAGCCGGGTCAGATTGTTCCCGTTGACATTGAGATTGTTCCCACCAGCCGCTTTTTTCATAAAGGCCAGCAGATCAGGGTTTCCATTGCAGGGAGATACATACGGGGCGACTGGTTTGAGCCTCTGATGTGGAATACAGATAATCAGGGAAATCATCTGGTTTATACAGGAGGAGAGTACCAATCATTTCTCCAGATTCCTGTAATTCCGCCAAGATTTCACGATGGAGACATTATGATCCGGTAACAGAATAAAAGGAAAAAGGAGAAATTATGAGAGAGAAAGTATTGAATAAAATAATAGAACGAGCCAGCAGCATATGGAAAACAGAGCCGTCAGCCATGAGTGAAGAAACTGTTTTTGCAGATATGAACCCAAAATCAGCCCATTATTCCCAGATGACCACATTTTTGGAAGATGAATTTGATATAGAAGTTCCTTATATGAATTTTAAACGCTGCCGTACCTTTGGAGAAGCGGCGGACTACATTGTGGAATTGTTAGAGGATTAGACTAACTTTATGGGGAGGCTGACATGAATAAATTTATCACAGAAATGGCCCGGAAAGCAAAGGAGAATCCACAGAAAATAGCTTTTCCGGAAAGCTTAAACAGCGATATTCTTCGCACTGCCAGTCAGGTTGTGAAAACAGGAATCGGATTTGTACTGTTAATAGGAAATCAGATAGAGATTGAAGACCTTTCGCGGCAGGAAGGAATTTCAACGGAAGGCTTTGAATATTTCGACTGCAAAGAGGAGCAGAACCGGATATTGCTGGCGGAGGAATACCGCCGGAAGTACGATGAATTTACGGAAAAATCGATTTTGCGCAAGGCAAAGGACCCGGTGCGGTGTGCCATGTTTCTGTTGAAGCTGGGGAAAGTGGACTGTGTGGCGGCCGGAAAAGAGTATTCAACCGGAGATGTTATCTTTGAGGCAATGAGTATTGTAGGACTAAAAGAAGGCGTGGAACGTGTATCCAGCCTTGGAATTGCGGATATCCCCGGCTTTGAGGGACCGGAAGGGACCTTACTGGGACTGGCTGACTGTGCAATCACAGCTCAGCCGGATGCAGCAGATCTTGCAGGTATTGCCATCTCTTCTGCTGACACAGTCCGGACTTTATTAGGCTGGGAGCCCAGATTAGCCTTGCTGTCCTTTTCCACCTGCGGCAGCGCAGACCATGAAAGCATTGATGTGATCAGAGAGGCAGTAAAACGGGTACAAAAAATACGTCCGGAACTAAGCATTGACGGGGAATTTCAGCTGGATTCGGCCATAATCCCGTCAGTTGCAGCAAAAAAAGTAAAATGGGAAAGTAAAGTTGCAGGAAAAGCCAATGTCCTGATCTTCCCCAATCTCCATGCCGGTAATATTGGCGTGAAGATGATTCAAATTTTCGGTAAAGCCAATGCCTACGGCCCGGTGCTTCAGGGCTTTGCAAAACCAGTCTGTGATTTCTCCAGAAGCGCCCCAGTGGAAGAAATGTTTGGGAACGTGGCAATGCTTGTGATTCGTGCAGGAGGAGAGAATGGATGAGTAACTATAAGATATTTACCATTAATCCTGGCTCAACCTCTACCAAAATAGCCCTCTTTGAGGGAGAAAGAGAGATCTTTTCCAGGAATGTCAGCCATGATGCTAAAACGCTTGCTGCATTTCCGGCGATATCCGGTCAGTTTTCTTACCGCCGTGATATGATTGTAAAACTTTTGGAGGAGAATGGAATTTCTTTAAGCGGAGTGGATGCGGTTGTAGGCAGGGGTGGCGGTCTTCTGTCAATGGAAGGCGGAACCTATGAAATAGATGATCTGGTGCTGAAACACTCCCAAACAGGAGCAAACGGTGTACAGCATCCTGCCATGCTTGGACCACGGCTCGCCCGGGAATTCGCCGATTTATATCACGCGAAAGCCTATGTCGTTAATCCTCCGGATGTGGATGAATTGCAGGATCTTGCAAGAATGACAGGAATCAAGGGAGTTTACCGGGTGATACATCTCCATGCCTTAAATTTAAAGGAGGTCGCTATCAGACACTCCGCACTTCTTGGCAAAACCTATGAAGACTGCCGTTTTATTGTCTGCCACATAGGCGGCGGAATTTCCGTATCTGCCCATCGTGCGGGAAGGATGATAGACGGTTTTGATATTGTGGGAGGAGAAGGCCCCATGGCTCCCACCAGATGCGGAAGTATTGCTGTTGCCGACTTATTAAGGCATTGTGAGGGGAAAACATTACAAGAGGTGAAGCTTCTTTGTACAGAAAAAGGCGGCTTCGTAAGCCATACAGGAAGTTCTGATGCGCTGGAGCTGAGCCAGAAGGCGCAAAATGGAGATCCCTATGCAAAACTCCTCTGGGATACCATGATTTATCAGATTGCCAAAGCCATTGGCTCCATGGCAGCTGTGCTTCATGGAAAAATTGATGGGATCTTACTGGGTGGTGGCATGGTTCATAATAAAAATCTGGTAAATCAGATCACAGAAGCCTGCGGATGGATTGCTGCCATTACACCGTACCCGGGAGAATTTGAGATGGAGGCTATGGCAGCTGGAGCAGTCCGGGTTTTGGACCGGACAGAGGCTGTAAAGCAATATCAGGGAGTTTGCAGATTCCAGGGTTTCGATTTTGACAAAGAAAGGAATCTGTTCCATTGAACCAGACAAAAAAAATAAAAATTATTATTTCAATCATTGCCATTTCCTTTATTCAGGGATTGCAGTTTAGTATTTCCCCGGTTTTGGGGCAGATAAAGGAACATTATCCACAGGTATCAGTCAGTATGATCCAGATGCTGGTTACAACACCTGCATTGTTTTCCGTGGTGGTTGCCCTTGCTTCCGGTTTGCTGGTGACGAAAATCAGCAAAAAAAAGCTTCTCCTTTTTGCCTGTTTTATTGCCGGAATTACCGGATTTATCCCGTTTCTTTCTGATAGCTTTCCTCTTTTGTTTCTCTCAAGGACATGTTATGGAATTGCACTTGGGCTTGCATGTACATTAAATACCGCGGTGGTGGCAGAATTTTTTAAAGGAGATGAGCGGATTTCTGTGATGGGGATTCAGGCAGCCAGTATTGGTGCCGGCATGGTTATCATCACTACATTAGCCGGTATGCTGGGGGTCTTCGGTTTTAAAGCATCTTATTTTATCCATGTGATTGCGTTTTTTTGCTTTGCAGCAATTGCATTGTCCCTCCCGGATACGGGAAGAATCAGTACGTCTGGAGGCGAAGCAGTCAGGCTGAATGGGAATGTATTAAAAATATCTCTGCTTGGTATGGTGGTATTTATATTTTTAATAACCTATGCTACTAATATTTCCATGCATTTGGAAGGTAAAATGGCAGGCGATCCCACTGTGGCAGGGCTTTTGACCGGTGTCTTTTCCGGCGCCCAGATTGTTATGGGCCTGATTCTTGGCAATGTTGTTAAAAAAACAGGAACATACACGCTTCCTGCCGCCATGCTTCTCTTTTGTACAGGAGGTGTTCTGTTAATTCTATTTCCGGGAAATATAGGAATGCTTATGGTTGGCGGCGCTTTATGCGGATTTTCCCAGGGGATGTTTGTTCCGCGGGCAATGTGTGAAGTATCGGATGCGGTTGCACCTGCAGCTGCTGCCATGGCAGCAGCCTGCTTCACCTCTTTTGTGTGCTTTGGACAGACGATTTCACCATTTGTGCTGAATGCTGTGGCAAAGCTGGTATTTCAGACTGTCACTACCGGCCATGTTTATCTTATAGCAGTAACCGGTATGGTTGTGGCAGCGTCAGCCGTTATTATTTCAAAAAGTATGTGATTTGTGCAATGGGTTTTCGTCCTCCATATGAAGGGATTTTATAAACGTACATTTGATACAGAGTAGGATAATTATCTTACTCTGTATTTGCCTGAATACCATTTACACAGTCATGGAATGATGTTAGAATTTTGTCTGACAGACAGACCTATTAGGAGAGGATGGGGAAACAAATGCGTGAGATTATGGAGTTCAGCTTTGCGCTGAATAGTGACAGAGAAACCCATGTACATCAGGATGTTGAGATTTTATATCTGCTGAGGGGAACGGCACAGATTCTGATCAATGAGGAATCATATATGTTGAAAAAGGGTGATTATATCCTGGTGAATGCAAATAAACGCCATTCCATAAAAAATTTAGAAGTTACAACTTTGTTTGCCAGATTTGTAATTGATTACTCCATGATGACGGAATATTTAGGCACAAACCAGCTTTTATTCTGGTGCAATACTGTTTCAGATAAGGATGAAGCATATCATTCACTACGGTTGATATTTGACCGCATTCTCACACTTTTTTTCGAAGGAGAACAGGAGGAACAGTTCCGGCTTCGCAGCCTATTCTATGAGGCGATCTATCTTTTGGTCAGTCATTTTATGATAAAGACAGATGATATCCGGGTACAGCGGCTTGGATTTACCAATGATACCAGAGTATTTGAGATACAAAATTATGTTCAGGCAAATTACCAGAAGCAGTTGAGTTTAAATGAACTGGCAAAAAAGCTGTATTTAACACCAGCATATTTATCAAAATATATCAGAAAGCAGTTTGGCTTAAGCTTTTTGGATTATTTAAATAACGTCCGTTTATTTCACGCACTTGATGAACTGCTCTATACAGACAAAAAAGTGACAAGAATAGCAGTTGATAACGGTTTTCCGGCAACTGCATCATTTAATAAAGCGTTTAAAGAGTGCTTTGATCTCACTCCTTCCGAGTATCGCCGTAAACATTCCGGAAAAAGTACACCCAAGGAAGGCAGAACTGGCAGTTTAAATGAAATGGAGATTGAGGATATAAAGAAATTTCTGGAAAAAACCAGGGAGACTCCGGAAGTATCCCATGGAAAACAGACGGAGCTGTTCACCGTGCATGGCGATAAATGGGAACCTTTAAAAAAACCGTGGTCTCATATCATTAATATTGGAGAGGCGGCACTTTTACTGCGTTCTGATGTTCAGGAACACATTAAGATGTTAAAAGAAGAACTGGGATTTACACAGGTGCGGATCTGGAATATATTTTCTCTGATCATCTATCAGAATGCCCTGGGCTATTTAAATTATAATAAACTGGATCGTATTCTTGATTTTCTGACAGAAAACGGACTCAGTCCTTTTATAGAGCTTGGATTTAAACCGAAAATTGTGATTAAGGCAGCCGATGAATTCCTGATCAATCAGGAGAGTGAGATTTTATTTCACAGTCTGATGGAATATGAACATGTTCTTAATGAGCTTGCAGCCCATATGGTGAACAGGTATGGGCTGGAAGCAGTAGAAACATGGTATTTTGAACTCTGGCATGACAATCGGCTGAAAATTGAGTCAGAAGATGGCTGGTATTTCCCAGTCTTTGATGCCGGGTATTCCGTGTTGAAACGAATATCAAAAAAGATTAAGATTGGCGGTGCAGGGATTGTGCTGGGTTATGAAAGCCATCTGTATGAAACGGTATTCTCTGCCTGGAAAAAGCGGGCTATCTGGCCGGATTTCCTTTCTGTTTACAGCTATGGCTATGTGATGATCCCTCAGGAAGGTATTCTTTATGGAAAAAAATCGTTAGACAGCCAGTACACCTTAAATCAGCTGGATGTGTTAAAACAGACCTTAAGCCAGCTGGGATTTGATGACAGGCCGATTTTTGTCAGTGAGTGGAATTTTACCATATCAAACCGAAATATGCTCAATGACAGCTGTTGGAAAGCAGCCTATCTGGTGAAGAACTGCATTGATGCAGAAGGGAAGATTGATTTGCTGGCGTGCTGGCATGGCACCGATCTGATTTCTGAACATTACGATACGGAGGCGGTCCTGAACGGTGACAGCGGACTTCTTACAAAAGAAGGTATCTGTAAGCCTGCATTTTATGCATTTCGTTTTTTGAGCCGGATGCAGCCCCGCCTTCTTGGCAGGAATTCCCATGCCATGATAACCGCTAACGGCAGAGGAAATTATGGAATCGTATGCCATAACTATAAAAAGTTAACCTATCAGTATGCAACGAAAGAGGAGGATAAACTGGATCTTGAACAGATGGAGAGTTATTATGAGGACAACTTATCCCTGCGTCTTCAGTTTCGGATTGATGGGGCAGAGGATGGGGAATATCTGGTCAAATCCCACTACATGAACCAAAGCAACGGAAGTGTACAGGATCTGTGGAAGGAAATGGGGTATCAGAAAAACCTTTCCGGAGAAGAAATGATGTATATGAAGCAGATGGGGAATGCCCACATGGAAATGCAGAGGGTTACAGTAAAAGACGGTGTCCTGGAACTTGAGACAGTTTTAATGCCTCACGAAATCAGGCTGCTGGAAATTAAATATCAGTATTAGTATGAAAAAGAGAGGACAAAAATCATGGTGGAATTTTTGTCCTCTCTTTTTTGCTGCTTTGGAAAAAAGAATGATTGGGTCGAAAAGAGGTTAATTGGGATGATGTTAAAAATAAGTCGAAAACTTATAATGATAACAGTAAATGAAGGGAACGGAGGAGGTATCTATGAAACTAGGATTTGTCAGTGCCATACTGGAAGCGTATTCCTATGAGGAAATGATGGATTTTGCTGCGAAACACGGATTTGAGTGCGTGGAAGCTGCCTGCTGGCCGTCAGGGAAGGCGGAACGAAGGTATGCGGGAGTCAGCCATATCGATGCAAAACGTGTTCTTTTGGAACCGTCGTATAAGGAACACATCCTGGAATACAGTAAAAACAGTAAGGTGGAGATCTCATCTCTGGCATATTATCCAAATACTCTGGATGAAGATTTAAAAAAGCGGGAAGAAGTAATGGAACATTTGAAAACTGTGATTCAGGCCAGCAGCGCTCTTGGGATCGGATTGGTGACTACCTTTATCGGGAGAGATCAGAAAAAGACGGTGGAGGAGAATTTAATCATGGCAAAGGAGGTGTGGACTCCCCTCCTTAATTTGGCAGAACAGCAAAATGTGAAGGTAGCCATTGAAAACTGCCCCATGCTGTTTTCGAAAGACCAGTGGCCCGGCGGACAGAATTTAATGACAACGCCGGATATCTGGAGACGTGTATTTGAAATTCTTCCAAGCAGGAATCTGGGAATTAATTATGATCCGTCTCATTTTGTCTGGCAGATGATGGACTACATCAGGCCGATTTATGAGTTTCAGGATAAAATTTTCCATGTTCATTATAAAGATATTAAATTGTATCGGGACCGTTTAAACCAGTGCGGTATTATGGCGTACCCTCTTGCGTTTATGTCGCCAAAGCTTCCGGGACTGGGAGATGTGGACTGGGGGGCCTATATATCGGCACTTACCGATATCCGGTACGAGGGCTGTTCCTGTATTGAAATAGAGGATAAGGCCTTTGAAGCTTCAAAAGAAAGAATCGAAGCGTCGCTGATTTTAAGCCAGCGCTATTTAAAACAGTTTGTCATTTGAAACGAGAAGGAGAAAAGAAAAATGGGTGAGAAGGTAAGAGTTGCGATTGTCGGGTGCGGAGGAATTGCCAATCAGAAGCATATGCCATCATTAAAAGCAAATTCCCATAAGGCAGAAATGGTGGCATTCTGCGACATTATTGAGGAACGGGCTGTAAAGGCAGCAAACGAATACGGTACACCGGATGCAAAGGTATATACGGATTATCAGAAGATGTTAGATGAGCTGGCAGAAGGGATTGATGCAGTCCATGTCTGTACGCCAAATGTGGCCCACTGTCCCATTGCTGTAGCCAGCTTTGAAGCAGGAAAGCATGTAATGTGTGAAAAACCAATGGCTCATACCACGGCTGATGCCCAGAAAATGATGGATGCATGGAAACGTTCCGGAAAGAAATTTACCATTGGCTATCAGAACCGTTTCCGTGATGACACGACTGCCCTGAAAGCCTCCTGTCAGAACGGGGAGCTGGGTGAGATTTATTTTGCCAAGGCACATGCCCTCAGAAGAAGAGCTGTTCCTACCTGGGGTGTATTTCCCGATAAATCCCTTCAGGGCGGCGGACCGCTAATTGATATCGGAACCCATGCACTGGACATTACCCTTTGGATGATGGAGAATTACAAGCCGGTTTCAGTCTCTGGCCAGGTATTTTATAAGCTGGGACGGCAGCAGGACGGACCGGCAGGCAATGTATTTGGACCATGGGACCCGGAGACCTTTGAGGTGGAGGATTCTGCCTTTGGTCTGGTGAAGATGGAAAATGGGGCTGTCATTTATCTGGAAGCCTCCTGGGCGTTAAATGTCTTAAAATCCATGGAAGCCTCTACGACTTTATGCGGTACGAAGGCAGGAGCCGAAATTCACCACGGAGGAAGTTATCCGAAGGATGAACTCATCTATAACATGGTTGAGAACAATCAGCTGATGGAAAAGACGATTTCACCGGCAGGAGTTGTAGATTTCTTTTCAGGTGGAGCTTCTGCAGAAGGCGTCCGTGAGCAGGCTCAGTGGATGACTGCTATTCTGGAAGATAAGGAACCATTAGTCAGGCCGGAGCAGGCATTTGCAGTGACACGGATTCTGGAGGCAATTTATCAGTCGGCTGAAACCGGAAAAGAAATAATCTTATAAAATACAGAAAGGAGCTTTCCAATGTATCCAAGACATATGTTTCACCCGGACCGTTTTACCAATGTCCGGTCAGGCGATACAGTAACAGGCTTTCAGTTTGACTGCCGGATTCAGTACTACCGGGGCGTGACCCTTTCCATTATCCGTGACATCGCAGTCAATGTAGACGGGGTAGATTATGACAGAAAGGATATCCGTTTTACTCTGGAAGGGGACACCTTCACGTTGGATGAAATGGAGACTGTGATCACATACCGCTGGAAATTCGGTCAGTTTGCAACGGTAACCGTATTAAAAGAGGGAGGGCTGGCTCCGGGAAAACACCATATTTGTTCCACGCAGACCATTGCGCCGTCGTATATGCCCATGATTCTGGTTCATTCCGGCGAATACGATTTTGAGATCAGGGAGGGAAAAGATGAACTTTGATATAAAACGGAGTGTTTCCCTATACAGCTACCAGGAAGAATTTTACTTAGGGAAAATGAATCTGGAGGACTGCATCAGAGAAGTATCCAGAACAGGGGCAACAGGTATTGAACTGCTGCCGGAGCAGATGATAGATGAATTTCCGGTGATCACTCCCGAATTTAAAGAAAAGTGGTTCGGCTGGATGGAAAAGTATCAGGTAGAACCTACCTGCTATGACGCGTTTTTAGAAAACCACATTTATAAGAACCGCCGCTGTACCTTAAAAGAGCAGATCCAGATGATGGAGAGGGATATCAAACTGGCTCATGAACTGGGCTTTAAAACCTTAAGAACCCTGGTATCAACACCAATGGAGGTGATTGAGGGAAGCCTGGCCTGTGCCAGTGACCAGAATATCAAAATCTGTCTGGAGGTACATTCTCCCTTTTCCTTAAATTCCGGATGGGCAGATGGCTATATGGAGATGATTTTAAGAACCGGTACGGAAAACTTTGGCTTCATGCCGGACTTTGGAATCTTCTGTAAATCGGTTCCTGATGTTCTTCGGGATCAGGCCCGCAGAAGAGGAGTCAGTGAGGAGGTAATAAAAGCGGTAGATGAAGCGTTTGCTCAAAGAGTGGAAAAGGGCTTCGTAAAGATCAAGTATGATTTAAACCTTGGAAAAGCCAATAAAGAATACCGGATTGCAAACGGGGAACCGCAGCTGTTGGAAAAGGTTAAGAAGCTAGGAGGTGGTGAGGCAGCGCTAAGGTATGCAGCATCCACATTTGCCTATACCTGGTGTGATCCTCAGGATATCATTGATAATATCAGGTATATTTACCATACCCATGCCAAGTTCTACAACACCGATGAGAATTACAAAGAGACATCAATTCCCATTGGAGAGGTGGTAAAGGCCTATAAAAAGGCTGGCTATCACGGATATCTAAGTTCTGAATATGAGGGTAACACAGCCCTCAATGATACCTTTGATGTGGATAGCGTGGAACAGGTCCGCCGCCACCAGGAGGCATTAAGGAACGCAATTGAAGAGCAGGTAGAAATATGAAAAAGATAAAAGCCGGAATTGTTGGATATGGATTTATGGGTCACTGCCACGGGGAAATGCTTGGAACTTTTGATGAGGTCGTGTTTGCGGCAGCAGCCGATACGAATCCGGAGCAGTTAAAGGATGTTCCGCAAGGAGTGCACGCATACGGAACGATTGATGAAATGCTTAAGACTGAAGAACTGGATTTCATTATTATTGCAACGCCCAACCCCAGTCATCTGGAGATGGTGGAAAAGAGCGCGAAAGCCGGTATACATATTATCTGTGAAAAGCCGGCGGCCATGTCGATTGAAGAATTTGATAAAATGACTGCTGCGGCAAAGGAGAATCAGGTGATATTTACCGTCCATCAGCAGAGGCGTTGGGATAAGGATTTCAGAATCATGAAAGAAGTGTATGACAGGCGGCTGGTGGGTGATATGTATGTCATCAAATCACAGCTTTATGGAATCAACGGAAATATGCATGACTGGCATATCTATCCTGAGATGGGCGGCGGAATGCTGTATGACTGGGGCGTTCATTTAATCGACCAGATTCTGTTTATGGTGGATTCTGAGATTGATTCCGTCTTTGCAGATGTGCGCAATGTCATTAACCGGGATGTAGATGATTATTTCCACATACTGATTAAATTTAAAAATAAGATCACAGCCGATATGGAACTGGGAACCTATTATCTCACACCAAAACGTGCATGGTTTATTGGCGGAACAGGCGGAAGTGCCATGATTGACGGATTTGGCGGGGAAGGAAAGATTGTGAGAACCACTCATCTGCTGGAAAATGTTCCTGGAAAGATCACCATGACTGCAGCCGGACCAACAAGAAGCTTTGGCCCGCCTGCACCGGGGCTGCTGATTGAAGAAGATCTTCCGATAACAAATGCAGAACACCGGCAATATATGGTACACTTTTTAAAAGCGCTTCACGGAGAAGAAGAACTGGCAGTGAAGCCGGAGGAAGTGCGGGTTGTTTTAGACGTAATGGAGGCAGTCCGTGAATCAGCCAGAACGGGAGAGGCAGTCCGCTTTAAAAATAATAATCAGAGGTGATAAGGTGAAAAAATACGAGACACAGATCGTTGTGATAGCAGCCGGACCGTCAGGACTTTCTGCGGCAGTCCAGGCAGCAGAAAACGGAGCAGAAGTCATCGTGCTGGAAAAAACATCCACAGTGGGCGGAGCTGCAAACATGGGTATGGGACCCCTTGGAATCGGAACAAAATACCAGAGACAGCAGATGATTGACATTACCGTGGAAAAAGCATTTAACATGTTTATGGAATATACCCACTATAATGTCGATGCCAGACTGGTGAAACGGTATTTTGAACAGTCGGCGGAAACCATTGAATGGCTGGAAGATATGGGAGTGGAGTTTGAGGGAGCATTCCGCTATTTCCCTAAATCAGAGGCAACCTGGCATATTGTGAAGACAGACCATGGAATTGGACCAAGGGCAGCTTCTTTTATGAATAAGGCTTTATATGAGCGGGCGAAGGAGCTTGGAGTTACGTTTCTTCTGGAAACGCCTGCGAGGGAAATAATAAAAGAAAACGGTGCCGTTGCCGGAGTGATGGCTGCCGGTCCTGACGGGGAGGAAATCGAGATCCGCTGTAAGGCGGCGATTATCTGTACCGGGGGAGCAGGAGCCAATAAAGAGATGATCAAGGCAGAAACCGGGCTGGATCATGGAAAAAATCTGTATAGCTTTGCAATACCAGGCCTTACCGGTGACGGCATGAAAATGGCATGGGCGGCAGGTGCAGGAAAGACCCAGGTGCGTATTGAGATGGCAGCCAGCATTGAGGGCATGGATGATTTGACCCAGGGGGTATCCAACGTCTTTGGCCAGCCTAATCTTCTGGTGAACAGACAGGGAAAGCGGGTTATGAATGAGGAACAGATGCAAAATTCCACCTTCCTTTCCAATGTAGTGTCTCATCAGAAAGACAAATTGTGTTTCAGTATTGTGGATTCCTCTATTGTAAAGCATTATATCCGCAACGGAGTGGATCATGTAAGTCTTGTGAGAACCAACCCGGATGTGTCTGATTTCTACGATGGAATTAAGATGGCAGAAGAAAATGGGAATGTAGATTTATATGTGGCTGATACAATTGAAGAATTGGCTGAGAAAGCCGGTATTCAAGCAGAAAATCTGGTGAACACAGTGGAAGACTATAATGATTACTGTGACAGTACAGATGCAGAGTTTTTTAAAGACAGAAGATATATGCGCCCTGTTTATAAGGCACCTTTTTACTGCGCTAAAGTAAGGGTGGGCGGATACGGCACCGTCGGAGGAATTAAAATCAACGAAAACTGCCAGGCTGTTGACGAAGCGTTTGAACCGGTGCCCGGATTATATGCAGCTGGTGCGGATTCCTGTAACATTTACAATGACAGTTATATGTTTCTGCTTCCTGGCAATTCCATGGGTTATGCGGTAAATACCGGAAGGATTGCCGGAATGAGCGCGGCTGAGTACGTGGAAGAATCATAAGAGCAAATCGGGAGGAAATAAATGAAAGTATTGGGAATATCATTCGGACGAAAGATGAAATGCGGAGACATCATGGTAAAGGAAGCTCTTTTTCAGGCAAAAGCAGCCGGAGCTGAAGTGGAATTTATCAACACCATTAATATGGAAATCGGGCACTGCAAAGCCTGCGGAGCCTGCAGCACGAAACGGGACCGGGGGGGCGAAGTTGCGTGTATTTTAAAGGATGACTATGAGAAACTGGAAGAAGCAGTGCTGAACGCAGACGGAATTATCATTGCTGCTCCCGTATATGCCGTAGGAATTGTGGGTCAGTTTAAGAACTTTGTTGACCGGTTCTGTCCTGCCCATGACAGGGCGGCTCTTTTGGAAGAACAGAAAAAGAGGGTGGAGGCCGGGAAAACCGGAGAGGAACTTTTGGATGCCAGATATTTTAAAGACCGTTATGTCGGATATATTTCCGTAGGCGGAGCGTCTACGCAAAACTGGGTATCCATGGGACTTCCCATGCTCAATCTGTTCGGTTTTTCCTGCCATATGAAGGTGGTAGGACAGATTGATGCCTATGATCAGGGAAGAAGGGCCAATCCCGTGTTTGACAGCCATCTGATGGAGCAGTGCCAGAACCTGGGCAGAGCCATTGCCCAGTCAGTGGGAAAACCCTATGATGAAGTGGAGTGGATTGGGGAAGAGGGAATCTGTCCGGTCTGTCACTGCAATCAGCTGAGCATTTCTCCATCCCGCTCTGCAATTGTGGAATGTCCTGTTTGCGGAATCAGCGGAAATCTGGAGCTAAAGGACAATAAAATAGAAGTAAAATTCAGTGAAGAGCAGATAAATCGTGCCAGATGGACCATTAACGGACTGTATGAGCATTATCATGAGATACAGGGAATGATTAAGATCTGTGTTCCAAAGCTACAGGAACATAAGGATACATTGCCAAAGATGCTGGAGAAGTATGAAAAATTTGATGAATTCATCAATCAGTGACGGAATAGGAGAGGGAGAAGATGGGGACATACAAAAATGAAATAAGACCGGTTCAAATAGGGGTTTACGGTCTTGGTAATTTTGCATCACAGTTATCCTGGACAATGGTCAGTTCATATCTGATTTTGTTTTATACGGATGTGTTTGGGCTGGCAACCGGGGCAGTTGCAATTCTCATGCTGGTGGCCAAGATCTGGGATGGAATGAATGATCCCATGATGGGGGCAATCATGGAGCGAACAAGTACCAGGTGGGGAAGGTTTCGTCCGTATATATTTATAGGAGCTCCTCTGCTGGTGGTTTTTACAATTCTCACGTTTACAGTACCTGGGTTTGGTGAGAAAGGAAAGCTGATTTATGCCTATATTACTTACATTGGTCTTGGCATGAGCTATACAGTATTAAATGTTCCTTATACAGCATTGCCGGCTGTTATGACCAATGAACCGAAAAGTATCAACCGGCTTTATGCCGCACAGATGGTGGGAATGACAACGGGTATGATTATTCTCAATCTCTGTACACTGCCTCTTGTGAAATTTTTAGGCAGCGGCGTACAGGCAGCCGGATATCAGAAAACGGCAACCTTATATGCGCTCATCTCCCTTCCGATTTTCTGGTTTGTGGCATATTTCTGCAAAGAAAATATTACTGTCTGCAAGGAAGATCAGGTGCCGGTAAAAGAGACCGTAAAGGCGATTCTGAAAAACAGAAATTTAATGCTTACCATTGCCTATACGATCATTTCCATGGCCGGACTATTCGGACGCATTGGTGTAGCTGTATATTTTTACATTTACTGTGTTCAGGATTTCCGCTTCATTACTCTGTTTATGATGATGCAGATGATCGTTGGTACAATCATTATGCCGATTTCTCCAAAAGTAATGGAAAAGATCGGAAAGCGCAATACATGTATTTTGGCTATGCTGCTCCAGTCCGTATCAATGGCTCTTATGTTTTTCGGCCCATATAAGAACATTCCTTACTTATTCCTGTGCCATATTATCTACGGATTAGGCTACGTTGCAGGACCTTGCGGAAGTGCAATGATCATTGACTCCATAGACGAATATGACATTAGAAATCAGGTCAGAAGTGACGGAACGGCATTTGCCATGAACGGCCTTGGAACCAAGGTGGCATCAGCAATCGGAAGTGCATTGGGGATCGCTATTATCGGCTGGTTTGGTTATGCGGCGGGGCAGGACCCCACCCCCGGAGTTCAAAATGGAATTAACATAGCTGCCAATCTGGTGCCGATGCTGTTCTTCCTCCTGTCAATCATACCGCTTGCAATGTACAATCTCTCCGATGATAAGATGGAGGGGATCAGGAAAGCAATCTATGAACGGAATATGGCAAAACAGAAAGCAGATTAATAAGGAGTTTTAGTATTGATAAAGACAAAAGGGAAACAGGGAGGAATGATTCATGGCAGTCATAACCATAGACGGTAAAAGAATGGAAGTACCAGATGGCAGGAATGTGCTTGACTGCGCTCTTGATGCGGGAATTTATATTCCTCATCTATGTCATCATCCGGATTTAAAGCCCCTAGGCTCCTGCCGGATGTGCCTGGTTGAAGTAGATGGGGGGGAGACACCGGTCACCTCCTGCAATTTAAAAGCAAAGGATGGAATGAACATCCGGACTGACAGTGAGGAGATAGCAAGGCTTCGCATGCTTTCTCTGGAACTGATCTTAACCGGTCATCCAGAGGATTGTTCCACTTGTCCCAAATACGGCAGCTGTGAACTTCAGACTCTGATCCAGTATATCGGTCCGAAGACAGGCAGGCTGAAAATGAGGATTAAGGGATTCCGGACAGAAGAGGAAAATCCCCTTCTGGTCCATGATATGAACCGCTGTGTTCTCTGCGGCCGCTGTGTCAGAGCATGTCAGGAGCTGAGGGGAGTTCACGTACTGGACTATCGGCAGAAAGGGCTGGAAACGTATGTGGGCACAGTTCACGAAAAGCTTCTGGCTGATGCAGACTGCCGTTTCTGCGGAGCCTGTGCTGAGGTCTGTCCAACCGGAGCAATCCGTGACAAATGGAAAGAGGGACAGGACCACAGATCAAAACAGGACAGAATTGTCCCCTGCCGCTACGGCTGCCCTGCCCACATTGATATTCCAAGATATGTCAGGCTTGCAGGGGAAGCACGGTATGATGAGGCGGCAGCCGTAGTCCGGGAAAAAGCTCCCTTTCCAGAGATTCTTGGGCATATTTGCAGCCATGCCTGTGAGCTGGAATGCAAAAGAGGGGAGATTAATAAATCTGTTTCCATCAGAAATATCAAACGGTATGCTGCGGAGCATGATACGGGAAGCTGTTGGAGAGGAAAAGGAAAGCAGCTTAAAGACAGTGGAAAAAAGGTATGCATTGTGGGTGCCGGACCTGCAGGTCTGACTGCAGCCTACTATCTCCGCAAGCAGGGGCATGAGGTTACGGTTAAGGAGTCACTTCCCCAGGTTGGGGGTATGATGAGCTATGGAATTCCTTCCTACCGCCTCCCAAGAGACGTAATAACAAAAGAGACAGCCCTGATTACAGAAGCCGGTGTAAGGATTGAAACATCTGTAAAAGTAGAAAATCCCTCATTGTTGCTAAAAGAATATGATGCTGTGCTGATGGCAGTGGGAAGCCACAGGGGAATCCGTCTTACAATGGAAGGAGATCATCTGCCTGGTGTGGTTTTAAATACCGATTTCCTCAGGCAGGTAAATCTTGGGGAACCGGTGGATATAGGAAGCAGGGTGGTGGTTCTGGGCGGCGGAAATGTAGCGTTTGACTGTGCCAGGACAGCGAAACGCCTGGGGGCAGAACGAGTTTTACTTGCCTGTCTGGAAGCCAGAGAGTCCATGACAGCCGATGAAGAGGAGATTCTTCAGGCTGAGGAGGAAGGAATTGGGATCTATCCTGCACATACTTTTGAACGGATTACCGGAACAGAAAAGGTCACAGGAGTAGATTTTATGAAGGTAAAATCCTTTACTTTTGATGATCAGAGAAAGGCAGTTATTGAAAAACAGGAAGGAACTGAGCTGCATCTGGAAACTGACACGGTGATATTTGCTGTGGGGCAGAGGCCGGATCTTGATGAGACGTCAGGTCTTTTGCTGGGAAGAGGAAACTGCATACAGGTAAAAGAACATTCCCTTAAAACATCCTGTGATGGCATTTTTGCTGCCGGTGATGCAGTGTATGGGACAAAATCAGTTATTGCAGCGATTGCATCCGGAAGAGAGGCGGCTTCAGAAATAGACCGTTATCTTGGAGGTGATGGAGATATATCAGAGAAACTGGCACCGGATGAGTCTGTATCATCCCATATCGGATCTTGTCCGGGTTTTGCTTACAGGGAGCGGCAGGAGCCTCAATTGCTGCCTGCAGAACAACGGGTTGATAATTTTAATATAGCTGACCTGGGGATCGGTGAATGCGTTTCATGGGAAACCGGACGATGCCTGCAGTGCGATCTGCGTCTAAATATTGCCCAGCCCAGACTGTGGGGAGATTATTCCGGACAGGAGGGAACGGATGTATGAGTGACCGCCGTGATGATGTAATGAGAGTACTTTCGGCTAATCATTTAAAGGATTATGGTGTAAAAGGACCTTCCCTTGCAGAAAGCTTCGCCAGGCGTCAGGCCAGCTGCCTTGTGGTGGGTCTGCGAAACAGTGATAAATCCGGGGTTCTGCTTCAGCTTTTGGATACACAAGAAGGTGTGAATCAGCTGATAACCGGAATGGAATCTGCGGCCCTGCTACTGGGAGCCGAAAAGAAAATACTTTTTATCCCAGAATATGCAATACATGTAAAGGAACGGATTGAAACGTTTGTGAGCGCAGCCGGCATTGAAGTAAGGATTGGATTAATTGATGTAAGAGAGCATGAGGATTCTGTTATCTGCCATCTGGTGACCATGCTTGAGATCGCTGAATGTTTAGAAGGTACATATGAGGAAAGCATTTATGTTTCTGTAAATGGAGGCAGTCTGAAGCGAGTGTCTCCTGATACCTCTGTTGGAGATCTGATAGGCAGAAAAGAGGGAAAAGGAGTCCTGATTGGTAACCGTATCTATGATAATCATGCATTGGAGATGAATCTGGAAGAGATAGAGTTGGATAATGGAATGGTACAGATACTTGGCGAAAATGACTGCATGATCCGGCTGGTGGAAAAAGATCTTTTGGAAAACAGGAAAAGAAGCTGCGGAAAATGCGTGTTCTGCAGAGAGGGACTTTTACAATTGCACGCCATGTATAAAGATACTGCCGAAGGGAAAGGAAAAAACCATTATCCGGAACTGATCAGGGAAATAGGACTTGCAATGAAGCATGGCTGCCTTTGTTCTCTGGGTCAGAACGGTGCACAGCCGGCACTGGGAGTTCTGGAACATTTTTCTGAAGAGTATATGGCACATAATAAGAGAAAAAAATGTCCTGCAGGTGTTTGCTTTTTGAAATCTGTAATCTATATAGATCCTGTTCTCTGTACCGGCTGTATGGAATGCCTGGATCGGTGCCCGGCAGGCTGTATAGAAGGAAGGCCAGGGTATATACACATGATTGACAGTACGGAATGTACCGGATGCAGAGCATGTATAGAGTTATGCGAATCAAAAGCAGTTATGGAAACGGAGGGAAAGCTGCCCAAACTTCCTGAAAGACTGGTAAAATGCGGAAAATTTAAAAAAAGGTAGAGGTTTATCAAAAAATATTTGTGCAGATAGAAATAAAATAACGAGGAAAAGCCTGGTATTTGTTGCAATAAGGAGAAAATAGTAGCAGTGCCTTGTTGAATATTTTACAGAGTGATAAAATAACTGTAAAGTATATAATAAGGAAGTGTTTAATATGTTACGTATTATAAAAAACTATTGGCTCGGTTGGGTAAAATGTGCAGAAATTATGAAGCAGGGAGTCTACTCCATGAATCATTGCGTATATGTACCAGATATTAAATCAAAATAATAAAAATCACCTTTCGTTTCTCATTAAGCAACGAAAGGTGATTTTTTGATTCTGGAATTTTACATTTCCTGCTTTACAAACTGCTTGTCAAATTCAGGATTATAATAATAAAAGTTTTTCGGATTTAACGTAGTCTTTATATTTTCCAGCGCCTCACCAAATCTCTGGAAATGAACTACCTCCCGCGCCCGCAAAAATTTAAGAGGTTCTCTTACATCCGGGTCCTCGATCATACGAATTAAATTATCGTAAGTGGTTCTGGCTTTCTGTTCTGCTGCAAGATCTTCTATCAGATCAGTAATAGCATCACCTTTGGACTGGAATTCACAGGCATTAAAAGGAACTCCGGCAGCGGCTGTTGGCCACAGGGCTGTAGTGTGATCGATATAATAAGCATCGAAACCAGCTGTTTTTGCCTGTTCAATAGTCAGATTTTTTGTAAGCTGGTAAATAATGGAACAAACCATCTCCAAATGTCCCAGCTCTTCCGTTCCGATATCGGTTAAAAGTCCTCCCACTTCCTTGCATGGCATGGTATATCTTTGGGAAAGATAACGCATGGAAGCTGCCAGCTCACCATCAGGTCCGCCAAACTGGCTGATAATAAGAGAAGCTGTTTTGGGACAGGTATTTTTTATATTTACAGGAAATTGCAGTCTTTTTTCATAAGTCCACATTAGAATGCACCTCCTTCCCATGGAAGAGGTCCGTCGCTCCAGGTAAAATGTCTCTGGTTTGGATATTTTGTGTTTGAATTTGTCTTATTGTTGCTGTCAGGGCAGATACAGTTCATGGTGAGCGGCTCAAAATTATCTGCATAGGTTTGAAGAAGCTGTTTCCTCTGGGTCATTGCGTCTTTAAAAGCGTTCAGAGCGTTTTCGTCAAGAGGATGGGTATCTAAATAAAGGTTTAAATCATTTACGGTAAAGCTGATTTCATTTATCTGACTGAGCAGGTTCTTTTGATCAATCATGGCTGTTCCCCTCCTGTTACGTAAAATGGCAGATCAAGACTGGGGAATATGGTTCCGTGATTTAATGCAGTCTTTGGGTCATAAGGCTGTTCCCATGGCTGCATGGGAACGGTTGCTATAGCTAATGCTACGGTTTTGCTGGGTGTTGCAGTTTCACATTCCTTAACAGCTACTGAATTCATAGTTACACTCCTTTCTTTTGATGATTCTTATTTCTTTTTTAGTATGGAGCGAAAATAAAAAATTACATTGCAAAAATTATCCCAGTTAACCCATTGTGATGTTATTGTAATAATTGGAAAAATGAAATATAATAGATACAAAGTCAGGGAATTGACATAAAATGTAAAACAATTATGACGGGAGAGCAGACGATTGAGTGATAAGAAATTTGCAGTTTTGATTGATTCGGATAATATATCCGCAAAGTACATTACGTGTATTCTGGATGAGATGACCCGGTACGGGGTAATTACATACAAAAGAATCTACGGTGACTGGACAAGCGCCCAGATGGGCAAATGGAAGATGGAGCTTCTTGAGAATTCCATTACACCAATTCAGCAGTTTTCCAATACAGTAGGAAAGAATGCAACCGATTCCGCTCTGATTATCGATGCTATGGATTTGCTCTATACGGATAACGTAGATGGATTTTGTATTGTTTCCAGTGACAGCGATTTTACCCGTCTTGCCAGCCGTCTGCGGGAATCAGGTAAGGAAGTCATTGGAATGGGAGAGGAAAAAACACCCAAGTCTTTCCGTGCTGCCTGTACCGTATTTACCAATCTTGAAGTTTTACTGGATCAGGACGAAGAGGGAACTGGCGGTGGCGCCATTGGAAAAGAAGTGATTGAGCAGGATATTGCTTCCATAATTCTGGAGAATGAGGATAAGAACAAGGCAACTGGTCTGGGAGAGATCGGTAACCGCCTGGTTAAAAAATATTCGGATTTTGATGTGAGAAATTACGGATACAGCTCTTTGTCCAAGTTTCTTGAAGAGATGGATAGTTTTGAACTGAGAAAGACCAGCAATGTAGTGACAGTCCGTATGAAGGACAACCGTACCAGAAAGCAGGAACTTGATGATTATGCTGTAAAACTGGTAAAAGGCAGCGGTAAGAATGGAATGGAGCTGGCGGCACTTGGGAATGGAATGCATCGTAAATTTACTGATTTTAAAGTAAAGGATTACGGTTACTCCACGTTTTCCAAGTTCGTACACAGCATTTCCCAGCTGGAAGTCCGGGAGAATAAAAACAACAGCAAATCTGTATTTATAAAATAAATGTGAAAGACTGTGCAGGAGAGGATTATACTCTCCCCGCAGTCTTTTATATTGTTTAAAAACCTACCAGATTCCAAGTACAATCTGAAGCGTAAGACTGACCACTGAAATTCCCACCCAGCAGCAAAAGCCCAGGAAGAATAATGGAAGCGAATAGAAAATACAGCACGAAAAAGGGAAAGATTTTACCTAATCCCAGTTTTTCTTTGGAATTCTTCTGCTCTTTTCTTGCCCTGTACAGCGCCAGAAACAGTGTAATTGGAATAATGGCCAGTGTACGGGTTAATTTAACTATCGTTGCAGCTTCCAACGTATTGCTTTTGTAAATTCCGTCCCAGGCAGAAGCAGCCGCAGTGACGGAAGAAGTATCATTAATGGCAGTCCCTGCAAAAAGACCGAATCCTTCATTGGAAAGGCCAAGAGCTGTGCCAAGAGCCGGAAATAAAAGTGCAGCTGCAATGTTAAATAGAAAAATAACCGAAATTGCCTGGGCAATCTCATTATCATCCGCATCTATGACGGGTGCTGTTGCAGCTATTGCAGAGCCGCCGCAGATGGAGGATCCGATTCCGATGAGGATTGCGCTTTTTTCAGGGACCTTCAGTTTTCGAAACAGAAAATATGCGATCACCAGGGAAGTGGTGATGGTTGCAGCGATAATGGGAAGTGATTGTTTCCCTTTTAGCATTACAGTGGAAAGATTCATGCCAAATCCCAGTAAAATAACTGCGTACTGCAGGATTTTTTTAGAAGTAAAGGCAATACCTGGCCTTATCTGTTCCTTTCCGGTTAGAAACGGTGCGGCAGCCATGCCAAGAAGTATGGCAAATACCGGTCCCCCCACAACGGGAATCAGTTTTCCCAGATACCAGGCAGGTATTGCAAGGATCAGGCACAAAAGCAGGCCTGGAACGTATTTTTTCATAAGTAAATTCCTCCTTTTTGATCTGAGGCAATTATATATAAGAAATACAATAAAATAAAATTATAAATATTTATTATATGATAATATTATGTTATGATTAAAAAAACAACAAAAGGGAGAATAATAATAAATGCTGAATTTTCGAATGGAAACCTTTCTTGCAGTATGCAGGCATATGAATTTTACCAAAGCAGCAGGGGAACTCAATATTACCCAGCCAGCAGTATCCCAGCACATCAGATATTTAGAAGAAGAATATAAAGTCCGGCTGTTTGAATATGCAGGTAAGAAAATCAGTCTGACTGATGGTGGAAAAACTCTTTTGTCAGCAGCTATTACCATGAAAGATGATGAACTGCATTTAAAGAAACTCATGATGCAGCAGTCGGAGAAAAAAAGGCATCTGGTATTCGGTGCAACAATGACCATCGGGGAATATAAGATGCCGGAAGCGCTTATAAGATTTTTAGAGACATATCCGGATTCCTCTGTTCAGATGATTGTGGCGGATACCAAAGAACTTCTTAGAAAGTTAAATGAGGGGGAGATTGAATTTGCCCTTGTGGAAGGATTTTTCCAAAAGAAGGAGTATGACTTTCTGGTATATGCTTCAGAACCGTTTGCAGCAGTCTGTGCAGGTGATTATAAATTTCATAAGGAAGTAAAGAGAGTGGAGGATCTGCTTTCAGAACGGATTTTTGTCAGAGAATCCGGTTCTGGTACCAGATATGTGTTAGAACGGTATCTGGAAGGAAAAAATCTTCTTCTCCAGGATTTTACCAACCGGGTGGAGGTCAACAGTATCGGTGCCATAAAACAGATGACTGCAAAAGGAACGGGCATTACATTTTTATATGAGACGGCTGTGAAACGGGAATTGGAAGAAGGGATACTAAGGAAAATCCATCTGGAGGATTTTGAATTGTTTCATGATTTTTCTTTTATCTGGAGAAAAGGAAGTATCTATCAAACCTACTATAAAGAGCTTTTTGAACTGTTCCATACAGGAGGATAAGCTGAGAAAACCTCGCAGGAATCAGGGTTTTACAAGACATTGTAAAAAAAGAAAAAAATTGACAAAAAAGTGTTGACAATTAATACAATTCATATTATACTAATGAAGCAGTCGGGAACGAGAGAAAATAAAAGCTCCTGACAGGCACTGGGATCTTAGCTCAGCTGGGAGAGCATCTGCCTTACAAGCAGAGGGTCACAGGTTCGAGCCCTGTAGGTCCCACTGATAAGCAAACGCTTGTCAAACAATTAAATATGGCGGAATAGCTCAGTTGGCCAGAGCACACGGTTCATACCCGTGGTGTCGAGAGTTCGAATCTCCCTTCCGCTACTTAAAAAACACACGGTAATCTGATATATGAGTCGGATCTGATGTGTTTTTTTATTTGCAGCAATTGTCATGGATTAAAAATACTGGCCAGCATCAATGGCGCTGACCAGTAGAACCAGGCCGTTAAACCTGATTAAAATCGGTTTGATCTGCATTGGTGATATCTGTCTCTGGCACATCATAAAGCTTTATCCAGTAAAAGTTATTGTAAGATACAGCGCCTAGCTCTTCCTTAGATCCAAACAATTCAACATATCTAATCCAACCGCCATAAGGAGCACCTGCTGGAAGCTGTGTTGCAGGATCGATGGGATTTTGACAGATTCCGTAGTCGTTCAGCTCATACCAGCCGGTATCAAGTTTTACCCAGCCGCTTTGAGCGTAACCGGCTTCGTTAAAATAGTACCAGTATTCCCCGACTTTTTCCAGTCTGTTAGCCGGATAGGAATCGTCATCTTTCTCATACCACCACCCCTGGTCGTTGCTTTTCCATTCAGCAGCATATGCAGTCATACTGAATGCTGCGGCCAATAACGCAGCAACTAGAAATAATTGCACTTTTCTCATGGTAAATACCCCCGATAATATTATTTGCTTGTATTTGACTCAAGCCTGACTGACAAATTTAAAAATATTATATAAAAAGCGTGTAATAAATGCAATAAAAATATAATATTTGGATAAAAAAACTCATAAACTACAAAATTCTTTCTTTTACGACAAGGCACCCAGACCTTTTTCCTTTTTTTTTATATTCATTTTTGATGTTTTATGTTATACTTACAAATAGCAAAAAGCGGAGGGATTCCATGTACTATTTTATTGTTAACCCGAACTCCTGTTGCGGACGGGGTAAAATTATCTGGGATAAGCTGGAACGGACATTAAACGCTTCCGGTGTGGAATATCAGGCATATTTAACTGAAAAGCCAGGGGACGCAAAGATATTTGCAAAAAATTTAACAGAAGGGTGTAAAGAATCCAATGTAATCATCGCAGTTGGAGGCGATGGGACAGTCAATGAGATTCTTGATGGATATTCCATGTGCAGTTGTGTTACACTTGGTTATATTCCGGCAGGATCTGGCAATGATCTTGCAAGAAGCTTAAAACTTCCTAAGAATCCCATCCGATGTTTAAATAAGATTCTGCACCCCAAATATTATAAATTGATGGACTATGGAGTATTATCATATGGAGACAGTGAGATCTCCCATCGCCGCTTTATGGTCAGTACCGGTATCGGTATGGACGCGGCTGTCTGTCATAATCTGTTGTATTCCAGAACGAAAGGGCTGCTTCACAGACTGAGAATTGGAAAACTGGCCTATTTGCTTGTGGGCGTCAGACAACTTATCTCAGCGAAGCCCTGCAAGGGATATATCGTCCTGAACGGAGTACAAAAGATTGAGTTTAACCATGCTTATTTCATTTCGACCCATATTCATCCATATGAAGGCGGAGGATTTAAATTTGCGCCGGATGCAGATTTTGAAGACGGAAAACTGTCAGTCTGCGTGATGAATAACCGGAAGAAGAGTAAGCTTGTATGTGTCCTGCTTAATTCCCTTATGGGAAAAAAATCTGTAAACAAAGGAATCCGCTTTTATTCCTGCGAAGAGATTCACATTCATATGGATCGCCCCATGGCGGTACATGTTGATGGAGAAAGCTGCTTCTGTCAGAATGACGTGGAGATCCGTTGTATCAGTAAGAAACTTCGAATGATCGTTTAAGATCTGATCTATTTATATAGGAAAGGAAAAATAATGAGAATTGGACAGGGATATGATGTTCATAAATTTGCAGAAGGCAGAGATTTAATTCTGGGAGGAGTGACCATTCCATATGAGATGGGACTTCTGGGACATTCAGACGCAGATGTGCTGACCCACGCAGTGATAGATGCTTTATTGGGAGCTGCCGGATTAGGAGATATCGGGGAACATTTTCCTGACACAGATCCTAAGTATAAAGGAGTCTCCAGTATCGAACTGTTAAAGAATGTGGCGGGTCTGCTGGAAGAGAACGGATATGTTGTGGAGAATATTGATTCCACTGTGATCGCACAAAAACCAAAGCTTTTGTCATACAGACCGCTTATGGCGAAGAATATGGCTGATGCGCTGAATCTGCCGGTTGACAAGGTGAATGTGAAGGCGACTACTGAGGAAGGACTGGGATTTACCGGAAGAGGAGAAGGGATTTCCTCACAGGCCGTTGTTCTTTTGACTTCTGTCGGAGACTACTGTTATGATGACAGAATCATGCAAAGCGACTGTCAGGGCTGTAAAGGCTGCTGCAAACATGAATAACAGGAGAAGAAGGGAGACAGCATGAAAGTATTTAACACATTATCCAGACAAAAAGAAGAATTCATACCGTTAGAGGCAGGGAAGGTGAAGATGTATGTCTGCGGTCCTACGGTATATAATCTGATCCACATCGGCAATGCACGTCCGATGATCGTATTTGACACAGTACGGAGATATTTTGAATATAAGGGCTACGATGTAAATTTTGTATCCAACTTTACCGATGTGGATGACAAGATTATTAAAAAAGCCATTGAAGAAGGCGTTGATGCGGATACAGTATCAAAGCGCTATATTGATGAGTGCAAGAAGGATATGGAGGCCATGAATGTAAAACCGGCAACCAAAAATCCTCTTGCTACAGAAGAAATCTGCGGAATGCTTGATATGATCGCACATTTAATAGAGTCTGGTCATGCATATGCAGCCAAGGATGGCACCGTTTATTTCCGTACAAAGTCATTTGATCAATATGGAAAACTGTCTCATAAGAATCTGGAAGATCTGCAGTCCGGTTTTCGTGAACTGAAAGTAACCGGAGAAGAGGAAAAGGAAGATCCTTCTGATTTCGTACTCTGGAAACCTAAGAAAGAAGGGGAACCTTACTGGGAATCACCCTGGTGCGACGGCCGTCCCGGCTGGCACATTGAGTGCTCGGTTATGTCCAAGAAATATCTGGGTGACCAGATCGATATTCATGCTGGCGGTGAGGATTTAATCTTCCCCCATCATGAGAATGAGATTGCACAGAGTGAGGCAGCCAACGGAAAAGAATTTGCAAAATACTGGATGCATAACGCATTTCTTAATATTGATAACAGAAAGATGTCAAAGTCTCTGGGCAACTTCTTTACTGTTCGTGATATCAGTGAAAAATATGATCTTCAGGTGCTGCGTTTCTTTATGCTCAGTGCCCATTACAGAAGTCCTTTAAATTTCAGTGCTGATTTAATGGAGTCCTCTAAAAACGGTTTGGAGCGCATCCTGACTGCGGTTGATAAGTTAAAGAGCCTGGAAGCTTCAGCTAAAACAGAGGGGCTGCTAGAGAAGGAAGACAAAAATCAGGTTAATGCTCTGGTGGAGAAATACGAAGCCGCCATGGATGATGATTTTAATACGGCAGATGCCATCTCTGCAATTTTTGAACTGGTGAAAGTAAGCAACTCCACTACCGATGAGGAAAGCTCTCTGGAGTATATTTCTTTGCTGAAAAATACCATCGAAAAGCTTTGCGATATTCTGGGCATTATTACAGAAAAAGAAGAAGTGATTCTTGCGGAAGAGATTGAAGCCATGATTGCTGCAAGACAGCAGGCAAGAAAAGACAAGGACTTTGCGCTGGCTGATGAAATCAGGGGTAAACTGTTGGATCAGGGCATTGTACTGGAGGACACCAGGGAAGGTGTAAAATGGAAGAGAGTATAATTTCACTGTCTGCATTTGCCGATTATTTTGCAGATACACTTCAATTAAAGGAAGTGGATATTACCAGTTATTCTCCACTTGCACTGGCCTATATCGGAGACGCGGTGTATGAACTGATTATCCGGACGAAAGTCATGAATCACGGAAGCACCCAGGTGAATAACATGCATAAGAAAAGCGCCAGACTGGTGAATGCAAAGGCTCAGGCTGACATTATCAGAAGTCTGGTGGAAGGAGAAGAACTGACTCCGGAGGAGATTGCCGTATACAAACGTGGGCGCAATGCCAAATCTGCCACAACAGCCAAACATGCGACAGTGGCAGATTACAGAACCGCAACCGGGTTTGAAGCTTTATGCGGTTATCTCTATTTAAGCGGAAAGCTGGAGCGTTTGATTTGGGTGGTAAGCAGGGGGCTTAACAGAATAGGAGAACTGGAATGATAGAAGAATTTACAATAGAAGGAAGGAATGCAGTACTTGAAGCGTTCCGTTCCGGGAAGACCATTGACAAGCTGTATGTGCAGAAAGGTGTATCCGATGGCCCCATACAATCAATCTTAAGGGAAGCCAAAAAGACAGATACCATTGTTAACTTTGTTGAAAGAGAGCGTCTGGATCAGATGTCCGAGGAAGGTCACCATCAGGGTGTGATCGCCCATGCTGCTGCTTATGAATATGCAGAAGTGGAAGATTTGTTAAAGGCAGCAGAAGAAAAGGGAGAACCGCCGTTTCTCTTCCTGCTTGACGGAATTGAAGATCCTCACAATCTGGGAGCCATTATCCGTACGGCCAACCTTGCAGGAGCCCACGGTGTTATTATACCGAAGCGGAGAGCAGTTGGTTTAACAGCTACAGTGGCAAAGACTTCAGCAGGTGCACTTAATTATACACCGGTTGCAAAAGTAACCAATTTAACCGCTGTGATGGAAGATTTAAAGAAAAAGGGAATGTGGTTCGTATGTGCTGATATGGATGGAGAAAGCATGTACCGCCTGAATTTAAAAGGGCCGATTGGTCTTGTTATTGGCAGTGAGGGAAGCGGAGTGGGCAGACTGGTAAAAGAAACCTGTGATATGGTAGCTTCCATTCCCATGAAGGGAAACATTGATTCTCTCAATGCCTCAGTAGCTGCAGGAGTGCTGGCTTATGAGATTGTAAGGCAGCGTCTGGGATAACCATTTAGGAGATGATGAGCATGAGAAAAAAAGGTATGGCTGCCGCCGTCTGTGCAGCCCTGTTGTTTTCTTTAAACGGCTGTGCTCCGGCAAACCGGATTGCATCTGCTGATCAGACAGCAGATGCCACAGAGTGGAAAACGGTTGTTACAATTAAAGATGAGGCAGTTCCTCTTTATTCCAAACCTGCGGGAAGCAATGTTAAGGTTCCCCAGGCGTCAGGAACGGTTACTTACAACAGTAATTCCGTTCTTTTGGATGCATCCAATACCAGCCATGGATATGTGATGGTGCAGTATACAGGTAATTCAGCTAAAATTAAGGTTCAGGTTATAAAAAGCGGAGGAGAGACATATACCTATGATTTGAATTCCAGATCGGCGTATGAGGTATTTCCTCTGACTGAAGGAAGCGGAACCTATACAGTCCGGGTATTGGAACAGGTTTCTGGAAACCAATATGCGGTAAAATCCAATAACAGCTTAAACGTAACGCTGTCAAATGAGTATGAACCATTTTTATATCCCAACCAGTATGTGAATTTTACTGCCGGCAGCGCCGTGGTTGCAAAAGGTGCAGAAGTTGCTGCTTCTGCAGCAGATGCGCTGGGAGTTGTAAGCAATGTATATAATTACGTTGTACAGAATTTTACATACGATACCGCACTTGCCAACTCAGTCCAGTCAGGTTACTTACCCAATGTGGATCATGTTCTTTCTGTGAAGAAGGGAATCTGTTTTGACTATGCGGCTGTCATGACAGCTATGCTTCGTTCTCAGAATATCCCAACCAAACTGGTGGTGGGATATACAGGCAGCCTTTACCACGCATGGGTGAGTGTGTACATAGAAGGACAGGGCTGGGTGGATAATATCATTTATTTTGATGGTACTCAGTGGAAGCTGATGGATCCCACCTTTGCCTCATCGGGTAAAAATGATCCATCCATTAAGGATTATATTACAAACAGCTCCAATTATAAGGCGAAATATACGTATTAATGAATGGAATGAAAAGGGAGAAAGGACAGATGGCAAAAGTAGAGAAAAAACAGTATTCTGCCCGGGAACTTTCTGCATTCTGCCTTCAGATATCCATTCTTCTTCATGCAGCAATCCCTCTTGATGAGGGATTGTCTGTTATGGCGGAGGATGCGCAGCGTGAGGAAGAAAAGAAGCTGCTTTTATCCATGGCAGAGGAAGCAGAGCTGGGTAATCCGTTTTCCAAAGTATTGAAAGAAACCGGTGCATATCCGGCTTATCTGGTGCGTATGGCGAGGCTTGGAGAAGAGACAGGAACTCTGGATCAGATAATGGAGTCTTTAGCCGGATATTATGAAAAAGAACATATTATGAGGAAGAACATGAAGAATGCGGTTTCCTATCCGGCAATGATGATAGGGATGCTTTTGATTGTTCTGTTTGTACTGTTTACCAGGGTAATGCCTGTATTTGAAAAGGTATATAAACAGCTGGGGGCTCAGATGCCGCCGGTATCGCTTGCTGCAACAAGACTGGGAGGAATATTCTGTGCCATTTCGCTGGTAATCATTCTTCTCCTTGGGATTGCAGCATTTTTTGTCTGGATTCTGGGAAGGAACGGAAGAAGATTCCTTCTTGCAGAGCAATTACTTAACTGGATCAAACGAAGAAGTAAAATAGCAAAATCCATAGCAAACCGCCGTTTTACTGCTGTCCTTTCCCTCACATTAAAAAGCGGACTGGACCTGGAAAAAGGTATGGAGCTTGCAGGTGAACTGGTAGAAAATCCGGCAGTGGAGGAGAAAATTCGTCAGTGTGCCAGTCAGCTGGAAGCTGGAAGCGACTACTACAGCGCTATGAAAAATACTGGCCTTTTCAACGGTTTTTATATCCAGATGATTAAAGTTGGAACAAGAAGCGGCCGTCTGGACAGTGTGATGTCAGAGATATCAAAAAGCTATGAGGAAGAGGCAGATCTTGCCACGGAGCAGATGATTGGCCGGTTTGAGCCAACTGTGATAGCAGTTCTGGCAGTTTCTGTTGGAATGATTCTTCTGTCAGTCATGCTGCCGTTAATCGGTGTCCTGTCTGCCATTGGCTAGGAGGTCTCTATGAAAAATCGGAATGGTTCAGGAAAAGAGCTGTTAGGACAGCTTGTATCCCTTGGGGCGTTTTCTCTCGCCGTTGTACTATTTGTCTCTTCTGCCCTGACTTTTTCAAAGCGGTCTGGAGAGAGAGGCGCAGAGACTTTACGGGATGCCATACGCAGGGCATCGGTCCAGTGCTATGCCATTGAAGGAAGATATCCGCCCAGTGTGGAGTATTTAGAAGAAAATTACGGCATTAAAATAGACAGAGACCGCTACGATGTGTTTTACAGCGGATTCGCATCGAATTTCATGCCGGATATCACGGTTAATTTACAAAATCCATAGAGAGGTAGCCATGGCAGGAAAAGAAATACCAAAAAGCCGGTTGGGAACTATCGTATTTCCCCTCCTTTTATTTCTCGTGTTTGTGATGTGTGCTCTGTTTCTGATCCTGATCGGCGGCAGAGTTTATGAGAACATTAATCACAGATCGGAACTGACCTATGAGAAAGATATTGCTTTCAGCTATATTGCCAATAAGGTCAGGCAGGCAGATGAAGGCGGCGCTGTATCACTGACTGATGTGGATGGAGTGCAGGTACTTACATTAAAGCAGACCATTGAGGGCACGGTGTATGTGACACAGATTTATTACCGTGACGGAAGCTTATGGGAGCTGTTTGCAGATCAGGACAGTGGATTATCCATTGGTGACGGAAATCAGATATTGGAATGCAAAGAAATCACCATGGATATGGAGGACCACCTTCTCCATTTGAAATCAGAAGGTGAAACAGGAAGCCAGCTCTTTATTTCTTTAAGAAGCAAAGGAGCAGCAGATGAATAGAAAAAACAGATCGAATGTAATGATGATGGAGATGATTGTCGCCGTATTTTTCTTTCTTCTGTGTGCAGCAGTCTGCATTCAGGCATTTGTTAAGGCGGACTTACTGAGTAAAAGAGCAGCAGACTTAAACCAGAGTGTTCTGATTGCGCAAAGTGCAGCTGAAATCTGGAAGGCAGAAGGAGAAGCGGGGCTGATTCATCGTTTGAAGGGTGTGAAAAAGGATTCCCCAGGGGAGACTTATACCATGATGTTTGACAAAAAAGGGAATGTTGCTGACCAGTCCCATGCAGTTTATTATGGAGAGGTTAAGTCTATAAGTGAACTGGAAGCGGAAGTGACCGTATCAAAGGCCGGAAATGCGCTTTATACCCTGCCGGTAAGCCGGCATGAAAACCCTTGAGTGAAGGAGGAGTCATATGGCGAAACAGGAGATTGGCTACAGGGCCAATATGGGAACTCCGACTCTTATTCTGATATTTATGATTCTCTGTCTGGTTACTTTTGGGATGCTCTCTCTAAGTACTGCCAAAAGCGAATGGAATCTGGCTCAGAGGAATGCAGATTCTGTTGCAGAGTATTACAGGGCAGATAAAGAGGGAGAAGTCTTTTATCAGATGGTTTTGCAGAGTTCACTTTCCGGGAAAATGGGGGATTATTTTGATTCACAGACCGGGATCGCATCCACTCAGATTCCCATGGAGCGGTCCCAGTCTCTATCCATAAAGCTTCATGTGCCACCGGATCAGAGCGGGAAGATTGAAATATCCCAGTGGAAAGTCATACAGACAGAAGATTATGAAATTGATCAATCCCTGCCGGTATTTAAGGGCGGGAATTGACAGAGCAGGAGATTGGAAGATGAAGGTAGTAGATTTGTTGAGTTCTGCTGTAGCACAGAAGGCATCTGATATCTTTCTTGTGCCAGGCATGCCGTTTTCGTATAAGATCGGAAGCAGAATTGTTTACCAGAGTGAGGAAAAGCTGTACCCCGCCCAGATGGAGCTGCTGATAACAGAGCTTTACCAGCTGGCGGGAGAACGGGACATGGGGAAGGTAAGGGAACATGGGGATGATGATTTTTCCTTTGCCATACCAGGCGTTTCCAGATTCCGATCCAGCGTATTCCGCCAGAGAGGCTCTCTGGCTGCAGTGATTCGTGTGGTGAACTTCGATCTCCCTGATTATAAGGAGCTTCATATTCCGGAAAGTGTGATTGATGCAGCCAGGCTGACAAAAGGTTTTGTACTGGTAACAGGACCGGCGGGAAGCGGAAAGACAACCACACTTGCCTGTATTATTGATAAGATTAATAATACAAGAAATGCCCATGTTATTACTTTGGAAGATCCCCTGGAATACTTACACCGCCATAAACAGAGCGTGGTAACCCAGCGGGAAGTGACTACGGATACGGACAGCTATGTGACCGGACTTCGTTCTGCACTGCGTCAGGCTCCGGATGTCATACTGGTTGGAGAAATGAGGGATTACGAAACAATCCGGATTGCCATGACTGCAGCGGAGACAGGTCATCTGGTGATTTCTACACTACATACTGTGGGTGCAGCCAATACCATAGACCGTATTATCGACAGCTTTCCGCCCAATCAGCAGCAGCAGATTCGAATGCAGCTGTCCATGGTAATGCAGGCTGTGATTTCACAGCAGCTGATTCCTACCGTAGACGGAGGTGTATATCCGGCATTTGAAATCATGTTTTTTAACAATGCAATCCGAAATATGATCCGGGAATCCAAGACTCATCAGATTGATTCCGTCATTGCCACTGGTCAGGCAGAAGGAATGCGTTCCATGGATTCCAGCCTGCTGAACCTTTACAGGGAAGGCAGAATTTCAAAAGAAAATGCAATTATTTACAGCAGTAACAGCGAATTGATGTCAAAAAAAATAGAACGGGGAATATCAAACGCATAGTTTCCATTTCATGCAGTAACACTATCTATAATACGAATAGGAGAGTGGCATAAAATATGAGAACAGATAAAAGAAAAGTTGCGCTTGTAGGGACTGGAATGGTTGGAATGAGCTATGCTTATTCCATGTTAAACCAGGGAATTTGTGATGAACTTGTTTTAATCGATATTAATCGAAAAAGAGCAGAGGGAGAAGCCATGGATTTAAACCATGGGCTTGCTTTTTCCGGATATCATATGAAGATTTATGCAGGAGAATACAGAGACTGCTCCGATGCGGATATTGTGGTGATTTGTGCAGGCGTGGCACAGAAACAGGGAGAAACCAGACTTGATCTGTTAAAACGCAATGCTTCCGTTTTTGAGTCTATTGTACAGCCTGTAACAGAGTCCGGTTTTAACGGAATCTTCCTTGTTGCAACCAATCCGGTAGACATTATGGCCAGGATTACCTATTCTCTGTCCGGCTTTAATCCCAAACGGGTTTTAGGAAGCGGCACAGCCCTTGATACAGCCAGGCTGCGGTATCTCCTTGGGGAATCACTTCGTGTGGATCCAAGAAATGTCCATGCATACGTAATGGGAGAGCACGGAGACAGTGAATTCGTACCGTGGAGTCAGGCCATGATTGCCACCAAACCCATATTGTCACTTTGCGGAAGCGGCGGCGAAGATGATATGGTATGCAGGGAGGAGTTAAAGCGGATCGAAGATGAGGTGCGGGGAGCGGCATACCGTATTATTGATGCAAAGCAGGCAACCTACTATGGAATCGGAATGGCTTTAACCAGAATTACAAAAGCAATACTTGGAGACGAGAACAGTGTCTTTACCGTATCAACCATGTTAAGAGGGGAATACGGTCAGAATGACGTTTATGCAGGAGTTCCCTGCATCATAAATAAGAATGGAATTCAGCGGGTTTTATCTCTCTCTCTTACAGAAGAAGAGATGAAGCAGTTTGGCCATTCCTGTGATACGTTACGAGAAAGCTTTCAGGGTATTTTATAAAAATATGCCAGGAAAGAATGGGGGAAACCCTGTTCTTTCCTGGATTGATCCGACCTCAATAAAGTACATTTTTGTGAAGTATTTTTAGAATTTTTGTAGTTTTATGTATATTATAAAAAACTTATAAAAAACGTTGACAAATAGATTTTCCCATGCTATGATATACGAGGTTCGAGCGACGAACCAAAGAAATGCTGATGTGGCACAGGTGGTAGCGCACCTCATTGGTAGTGAGGAGGTCACGGGTCCGAGTCCCGTCATCAGCTTGTAACAAACGGGAAGTCTTATTCAAGAGACTTCCCGTTTTTGTTATATCATAAAAAGTAGAGAAGGAGGCAGGTTGTTATGGGGAAGAAAAGCAGAAAACGAAAAAGTGCATGGTATTTATTTTTTCGTCCCATAAAGGTCATACTCTTTGTATTTCTGTTGGCGATGGTGATAGGGTGCTTGGCTGGGGGTGCCGTATTTTTAAAATATCAGGATGAGATCATGACATGTAAGGAAAAGGCTGACACCATTATAAGTCAGACTTCCAAAACTGATTTCTCACAGCCAATGGATACAAGAGTTTATGATTCTGAAGGAAACTTAATCGGAACCATTAATTCCGGTCATTACGAATATGTACCAATTAAGGACATCAGCGAAAATCTTCAGAATGCTTACATAGCCCAGGAGGACAGGAGATTCTATAAACATCATGGAATTGATTACAAGGGGCTTTTAAGAGCTGGTCTGGTTTTCATAAAAAACAAAGGTGTGGCGACCCAGGGAGGCAGTACCATCACCCAGCAGGTGATCAAAAACACCTATTTAACCCAGGAAAGAACCATTCAGAGAAAGATAACAGAATTCTTTGCAGCTCCCCGGATGGAGGACAAGTATTCCAAAAAGGATATTATGGAATTTTACTGCAACACCAATTATTATGCAAACCGCAGTTATGGTGTATCCGAGGCCAGCCGTTATTATTTTGATAAGGAAGCAAAGGATTTGACCATCTGGGAAGCAGCAACTCTTGCGGGAATCAGCAACAATCCTTCCAGATATGACCCGGTGGCACATCCCGACACCTCCAAATGGAAGCGGGATCAGGTAATTGACAATATGGCACTTTGTAAGTTCATCACCAGGGAAGAGCAGGAGAATGCCAAAGCCCAGCCCCTTACAGTCGCCAAGGTTTATGAAGGCGGAACAACGGAGAACTATCAGACCAGCTACGCCATACATTCTGCCGTTCTGGAACTGATGAAGAATGACGACTTTGTATTCCAGTATGTTTTTCCAAGTAAAAGCTCCTATGATTCCTATAAGGAAGAGTATCAGGAGCAGTATCAGGCAAAAAGCGATATGGTACGCAAGGGAGGATTTGAAATTCATACCAGCCTGGATTCCAAACTGCAGGCTGCGTTGCAAAATAACATCGATACCCATTTAAAAGGGTTTACGGAAGTTCAGGAGAACGGAAAATTCGCATTACAGGGAGCGGCTGTCTGCGTAGACAACCGGACCGGATATGTGGTGGCGATTGTAGGCGGACGGGGAACCGATGATGAATATAACCGCGGATTTTTAAGCAGAAGGCAGCCAGGCTCTACCATTAAGCCGCTGATCGATTACGCTCCTGCGTTTGAAACCGGCTTTTATTATCCTTCCAGACTGGTCAATGACCATTTGTTTGACGGCGGGCCAAAAAACAGCGGGGGCAAGTACTTTGGTGAAGTGTCTGTAAGAGAAGCGTTAAACCGGAGTTTAAATACAGTGGCATGGCAGGTACTGACGGATATTGGAGTGGATAAAGGGATCAGTTATCTGGGAAAGATGCACTTTGTAGGCTTAAGCAATATGGACAATGGCAACAGCAGTATGAGTATCGGAGGTTTTACTGAAGGAGCCCGAGTTGTGGATATGGCGAAAGGATATTCGGTTCTTGCCAATCAGGGAAAATACAGCAATAAAACCTGCATTACAAGTATCAAAAGCCAGTATGACGGAGAGATTTATAAAGGCAGTCAGGCGGATGAAAGAATCTTTACGGAAGATACGGCATACATGGTTACCGATGTCCTGAAAGGAACTTTGGATAAGCCTTACGGAACAGGGTCCGGACTGGGAATTAATGTTCCGGCAGCAGGAAAAACAGGAACCACTAACAGCAGCAAGGATACCTGGTTCTGCGGTTATACCAGATATTACACCACTGCGATCTGGGTGGGATATGATACTCCTAGAGCAATGCCGGGAGTTTACGGAAAGACTTATTCCGGTAAGATGTGGCATGATTTTATGGCTGAAATTAATAAGGACCTGCCTCCATTAGACTGGGATATGCCATCTACTGTTTCCCTTTATAATGTGGATTCCAGAGGAGAGAAAACAAACCAGGAAACTGGCAATAAGGATTTATTCTCCTCCGTGGCGGAAGCGGCGGCAATGGCTGATACAAAGAAATGGAAAGATGAAGAAGCCCGTAAGCAGCAGGAAGCTCAGTCGCAGATGAATCAGGCAGCACAGGATGCAGCCAGACAGACCCAGGAACAGGCAGCAGCCTCCCTGCAGGCTCTTATTGCTGAATTTAACGGAATGGATCACCGTGACAGCACTACCGATGATAAAATTGCTTCCGCTAAAACATTTTTGGAGCAGTTAAATGGAACAGAGACTTATGACAGCTTAAAACAGGCACTTGATGAAGCCGTCAACCGTGTACTTGCTCTACCAAAACAGGATGATTCATCGAAACCTCAGGAGATCGGACCTGGAATGACGAAACCAAGAGAGACCACAGCTCCGGTATTCCCGGGAGATAGCAGCCCTGATTCAGAGGGGAAAGTTGGCTCCGGACCTGGAGATGATGATTCCCAGGCAGAGACTTTCGGACCCGGGCTGGAATAAAAGTGTTGATTTTTCAGGAAATAACTGGTATTCTTAATTAAGAAAAATAAAGAAAGGAAGTGAACCAGAGTGGAAGGTCGAAGTCAGAAGATGGAAGCAGATTATTATCATAGGCGTAAGGCAGTGACAGCAGAGTCTGAGATTTCGGATCTGCTCTGTGTTCGCTGCCGTTAAAAGAGAGAAACTCTCTGCGTTTATGATAGCCATGGATTACAGATGTATTCTGTAACTATGGCTATTTTGCTTGTCGTAAATCAACGACAGGCAGATTTTCGCTGCTTCCATATTAGCCAAGACGATAAAACAGGTTCATATGGAGGGAAAATAATGCAGGAGAATTTAAAGCTGGAAGAATTGTCAGAGCTGTTAAACAGCCGGCAGCTGCGAAAGTTAAAAGAAGTTCTGACCGAATTTAATGAAATGGATATAGCTGCTTTCTTGGAAGAGCAGGAGGCCGAAAAGACGGTACTTGTCTTTCGGATGCTTCCCAAGGAAACAGCCAGTGAGGTATTCGCTTTCCTTGAAGTGGAAAAGCAGGAATACATTATTAACAGTATTACAGATCATGAACTGGGAACGATTATTGAAGACCTGTATGTAGATGATGTGGTGGATATGCTGGAGGAGCTGCCTGCCACTGTCGTTAAGAGAGTTCTGCAAAGCGCGGCACCTGACACCAGAAAGCTGATCAATCAGTTTCTGAATTATCCCGAAAACAGTGCGGGAAGCATTATGACGGCTGAATATGCAGGTCTGAAAAAAGATATGACTGTGGAACAGGCCTTTGATTACATCAGAAAACATGGTGTAGATAAGGAAACCATTTATACCTGTTACGTTATGAATTCCAAGCGGATGCTGGAGGGAGTGGTGACGGTAAAGGATCTATTGATGAATCCATATGAACGGTTTATCGGAGATATCATGGATACAAATGTGATAAAAGCAGTCACCACTGAGGATCAGGAAGAAGTAGCCAGACGGTTTCGGAAATATGATCTGTTAAGCCTTCCGGTGGTGGATCATGAGGACCGTCTGGTAGGAATTGTAACGGTAGATGATGTCGTTGATGTCATGGAGCAGGAAGCGACAGAGGACTTTGAAAAAATGGCAGCTATGATTCCAAGTGAGAAGCCTTATTTAAAAACCAGTGTATTTCAGCTGGCAAAAAACCGGATTGTCTGGCTTCTGGTTCTGATGTTAAGCAGTATGATCACAGGAGGGATTCTGGCAAAATACGAGAAAGCATTCGCAGTAATTCCTCTTTTAGTAACATTTATCCCTATGCTTACCGATACCGGCGGAAATGCAGGAAGCCAGAGCAGCACCATGATAATCCGCGGTATGGCAGTGGGGGAGATTCATACCAGAGATATCTTTCGGGTGGTATGGAAGGAACTGAAAGTTGCCATTCTTGTGGGATTTGTTCTTGGCATGGTTAATTATATCCGTCTGATTATACTCTACCCAGGTAAGGAGATGCTTTGTCTGACAGTTATGTTGAGCCTGATGGCTACCGTTATTCTGGCAAAAACAATCGGTGCCATGCTTCCCATCGGCGCAAAGGTATTTCACATGGATCCGGCTATTATGGCAGCACCTTTAATTACTACCATAGTGGACGCCATAAGCTTAATTATCTATTTCCAGCTTGCCTGTTCACTTCTCGGGCTGTAATTGTTCCGGAAAAATACGGTTAAGTCATTGTTTTTTCCAGATGTTCGTTATATAATGAAATTTGTCTGAAACATCACGAGAATGAAGATATAGGAGTGTGTTTATAATGAATCGAATTAGAACCAGATATGCCCCAAGCCCCACAGGCCGTATGCACGTAGGCAATTTAAGGACTGCCATGTATGCGTACCTGATTGCAAAACATGAAGGCGGAGATTTTCTTCTCCGTATTGAGGATACCGATCAGGAACGTTTTGTAGAAGGTGCTGTGGAGATTATTTATAGAACATTGGAAGAGACAGGACTTGTACATGACGAAGGCCCTGATAAGGATGGCGGAGTTGGTCCTTATGTGCAGAGTGAACGCCATGCTCTTGGAATGTATCTTGATTATGCCAAAATGCTGGTGGAAAAGGGTGAGGCATACTATTGCTTCTGCACCCAGGAGCGCCTGGACACCTTAAAGAAAAACGTAGATGGTCAGGAGATCATGGTATATGACAAGCATTGCCTCCACCTTACGAAAGAAGAGGTACAGGCTAATCTGGCAGCAGGAATGCCGTACGTAATCCGCCAGAATAACCCGGTTGACGGAACCACCACATTCCACGATGAAATTTACGGTGATATCACTGTGGATAACTCAGAGCTTGATGATATGGTTCTGATTAAATCCGATGGATATCCAACTTATAATTTTGCCAATGTAGTGGATGATCACCTGATGGGAATCACTCATGTAGTAAGAGGCAACGAGTATTTATCCTCTTCTCCCAAATATAACCGTCTTTACGACGCGTTTGGCTGGGAAGTTCCGGTTTATGTACACTGTCCTCTGATTACCAATGAGGAACATAAAAAATTAAGCAAGAGAAGCGGCCATGCTTCTTATGAGGACTTAATTGAACAGGGATTCATTTCTGAGGCAGTGGTCAATTATGTGGCTTTGCTTGGCTGGTCACCAGTTGGAAACCAGGAGATTTTCTCTCTCAAAGAATTAATTCAGGAATTTGATTTCCGCAATATCAGTAAATCCCCGGCTGTGTTTGACATGACCAAGTTAAAGTGGATGAACAGTGAATACATGAAAGCGATGGACTTTGACAGATTTTATGGAATGGCAGAACCTTATATCAGGAAAGTCATTAAAAAGAATTTGGATTTAAGAAAGATCGCTGCCATGGTTAAGACCAGAATCGAAGTGTTTCCGGATATCGAGAATCATATTGATTTCTTTGAGGAGCTGCCGGAATATGACTGCTCCATGTATTTTAATAAGAAGATGAAGACGGACAGCCAGACCTCTCTTACCCTGTTACAGGAGATACTTCCCATATTGGAAGCACAGGAAGATTACAGCAACGATGCACTCTATGCTGCGCTTTCCGCATTTGTTTCTGAAAAAGGATATAAAACCGGCTATGTTATGTGGCCCATCCGCACTGCAGTTTCCGGTAAGCAGATGACTCCGGCAGGTGCAACAGAAATCATGGAGGTTCTTGGAAAAGAAGAATCCTTAAATCGAATCAGAAAAGGAATCGATCTTTTAAGCAAAGAGACTTTATAGAAAAGAAGATGAAAGCAGGGGAATGGCAGAAAACCGGACTCCTGCTTCTTTGTTTGACTGGGAGGATAACATGAAACAACAAGTGACCTATGAAGGCGCCCAGAAGGAAGCAATTCTTCACCGGGATGGACCTATGTTAGTGCTGGCTGGGCCGGGATCAGGAAAGACATTTACCATTACCCACAGAGTCTGTCATCTCATAGAGGAATATCACGTGGATCCGTCCCGCATTCTGGTCATAACATTTACCAAGGCTGCAGCCACGGAGATGAAGGAACGATTTGATGCATTGATGGGAGATCCTGCTCCCTTTGTCAGCTTCGGTACCTTTCATGCCATATTTTTCCGTATTCTCAAATTCGCCTATCGCTATGATGCCAGGAATATTATCAGGGAAGAACAGAAAATCAGGTTCGTAAAGGAAGAGATGGACCGATGCAGCGTGGAAGTAGAAGATGAAGGGGATTTTATAGCCTCCATTTTATCAGAGATCAGTTCTGTGAAAGGAGACATGATCTCACTGGATCATTATTACTCCAAAAACTGCTCAGAAGAAATATTCAAACAGCTTTATCTGGGGTATGAGGACAGACTGAGAAAAGCCAATCTGATTGATTTTGATGACATGCTGGTAATGTGTCACGAACTTTTTACCCAGAGAAAAGATATACTGGCAGCCTGGCAGCGAAAATACCAGTACATTCTGGTGGATGAGTTCCAGGATATAAACCGGGTACAGTATGAAATTGTCCGTATGCTTGCGGCGCCTGAGGATAATCTTTTTATTGTGGGAGACGATGACCAGTCCATTTACCGGTTCCGGGGAGCCAAGCCGGAAATCATGCTTGGTTTTGAAAAAGATTATAAAAATGCGAAGAAGGTTCTTTTAAATATCAATTTCAGAAGCACCAGAGATATTGTGGAAACTGCAGGGAAGCTGATCGCACACAATGAAATGCGATTTCCGAAGAAAATTGTAACAGACAAAGGTTCCGGGAAACCAGTGGTTACCAGATTGTGGAAGGACCCCCAGGAAGAAACCATGGAAATTGTGGAGGAGATTCTTAACTACGGGAAAGCAGGATATGCACTCAGTGATATCGCTGTTTTATACCGGACTAATCTGGGTCCCAGACTTTTAATCGAGAAATTTATGGAATATAATGTTCCGTTTATCACCCGGGATTCTGTTCCCAATCTATATGATCACTGGATTGCCCAGAATCTGGTCTCCTATATGAAAACCGCACAGGGAGACCGTCAGAGGGTCAACGTTCTACAAATCATCAACCGCCCCAACCGCTACATAAGCAGGGATTCGATGGAAGGCAATCCGGTAAATTTTGAGTCTGTGAAATCCTTTTACCAGGACCGCGGCTTCATGGTGGAACGGGTGGAACAGCTGGAATATGATTTACGGATGATAAAAAACATGGCCCCGGTTGCAGCGGTTAATTATATCAGGAAAGCAATTGGGTATGATGATTATTTAAGGGAATATGCCCAATACCGCAGGATGAAGCCGGAGGAACTCCTTGAGGTGGCAGATCAGCTTTCAGAAAGTGCGGCAGGATTTCAGTCCTTTGACCAGTGGCTGGTGCATATGAAAGAGTATGGGGAAGAGTTAAATAACCGGGCAAAATCGGGGCAGACAAAAGCAGAGGGCGTGGCATTGATGACCATGCACAGTTCCAAAGGGCTGGAATACAAAATTGTCTATATTTTAGACGCCAATGAAGGAGTGACCCCGCATCAGAAGGCTGTTCTTCCAGCTGATTTAGAAGAGGAGCGGCGGATGTTTTATGTGGCGATGACAAGGGCCAAGGAACGGCTTCATGTAAATTATGTCCAGGAACGATACGGGAAAAAACAGGATGTATCCCGCTTTGTCAGGGAGTATCTGGAGAAACATTAAGGAGGGAATGGCTTTTATGGAATCTTGCGTTCACATTTACTGCGGAGATGGAAAAGGAAAAACTACGGCAGCCATCGGACTGGCAGTCCGTGCCAGCGGCTGTAATAAAAAGGTACTCATTGCCCGGTTTCTTAAAACCGATCATTCTGGAGAGGTACTGGCGCTTCAATCCCTTTCCGGTATCACATTGATGCCCTGTGAGAAAAGCTTTGGATTTTTCACCAATATGACAGACGAACAAAAGAAGGAAGCAAGAGTTTATTATTCCGGTCTTCTGGACTGCGTGCTGGAAAAAGCGGCGAAAGAACCCTTTGATCTGCTGGTTTTGGATGAAATCATGGCTGTATGCAATTACGGACTGGTGGATGAGGAAAAAGTGCTCCAATTTATTTCCGGCAGGCCAGAGAAGCTGGAAGTAGTGCTTACAGGAAGAAATCCTTCCGATCAGCTCCTTAATCAGGCAGATTACGTATCGGAAATAAAAAAGATCAGGCATCCCTACGACCGCGGTATCTATGCCAGAAGGGGAATTGAATATTAAGGACAAAATACCTTGATTTTTAGCTGATTGTTTGATAGAGTGAAGAAAGGTGTAAACAAACACCTATATTAAGATGGAAAAAGAGAGGTATCAGGATGGCACAGGATCCTAATTTAGAGCACGATGAGATGGAACCCCAGGAGGAGATGACAGTGACACTGACCCTGGATGATGGATCGGAACTGGAGTGCGTTGTACTTACAATTTTCACAGCAGCTGAGAGAGACTATATCGCTCTGCTTCCTATGGAAGGCGCTGAGGCAGAAGAGGGAGAAGTTTATCTGTATCGTTATTCCGAAAGCGAAGACGGACAGCCAAATCTTGAAAATATTGAAGATGACGATGAATATGAAATCGTTGCAGATGCCTTTGATCAGATGTTAGACGAAGCAGAATATGATGAGCTTGTCGGCGAAGATGAGGAAGAAGAGTAAAAAAGTGAATTAAGAATGAAAAGTCGGGAAAGGTCCGGGATATGGAGCCGGTCCCGGCTTTTGATTTTATTGCATAGAAGAAAAGGAGAATGGAGTATGGATCGAACAGTTGATGCCAGAGGGCTGGTGTGCCCCCAGCCGGTAATCAAGGCAAAGAAAGCCATGAAAGATATGACGGAAGGGATTCTGACCATTCTCGTTGATAATGAGATTGCTGTTCAGAATGTGATGAAACTGGGAAACTATTCAGGAGTGAACCCTTCTTCCACAAAGCTGTCAGATAAAGAATATCAGATCCTGTTTTACATGGAAAAAGGAGCTGAGTCTGTACAGAAGAATACGTTAGAAGAATGTGCACCTGACAGCCGAAAGAAAGGTCTGGTTGCCGTACTTTCCTCTGACCAGATGGGAACCGGCAGTGAAGAATTAGGCCGTATTCTGATGAAAGGCTTTGTGTATGCCCTTACCCAGCTGGAAGAACTCCCTGAAACCATACTGCTTTACAATGGAGGAGCCAGGCTGTCAACCCAGGGCTCTTCCTCTCTGGAAGATTTAAAGTCGCTGGAAGCTCAGGGAGTTGAGATTCTAACCTGTGGAACCTGTCTGAATTTTTATGAATTAACAGAAAAACTCAGCGTAGGAACCGTGACCAACATGTATGAGATTGCAGAAAAGATGGCAGGCGCCCGTCTGGTTATCCGGCCATAGACCCTTTTTTAAAAGCTTTGGTATCTCAGGGAGATAGCCGGACTGCATACCTTTAAATAGAGCTTATGAAGCAAAAAAGTACTTGAAAGAACAAAGAATATTTCAAGAGCTGAGCTGACAATTCCAGTCAGGAAAAAGAGAATCACGGATACCACTGTGATTACCATCAGACTGATGAAATAAGGGCGGTAAACTGACTGATTCATGCAGTTAAGCTTCCATGTCACCAGATAAAGACTGATCATGAGGAAGATGGAAGCTGCAAATGACAAAAATACATGTAGAACGGCATGAAAGGGCTGTGAATCAGGCAGATAAGGGATGGTAACTGCCAGGCCTAAAAGAAGGAGGGCTAAAGTAGTAAATATCATCTCCTTTTTATTTCTGGGAAGTGTACGGATAATCCTTTTTAAAACGTAATAAAAATAAGCACCAACAATAATACCCCATAAAAGAAACAGGTTTTTTCTGTCTGCCAGACTTCCAAGAACGGAAAAATTAAGGGTGAACCAGTCGGTTCCCCAGGCAAACAGTATGGTATAGACAGGGATGATAATATAAGCGGTTATGGTTAATAAAGTCATATGGCACCTCCCGGATATTTCTTCTATTTAGTTTGCCACTAACTTGAAAAAATAACATAAAATTATGGGGATTTTAAAAATAGACAGGAAGAGGAATTAAAATGATTCAATTACCGGATAAATTTGTGGAAAAGATGAAAGGATTGCTGGGGGATGAATACGATGCTTTCTTAAAAAGCTATGAGGAGGACCGGGCCCTGGGACTCAGGATTAACCCGTTAAAAGCAGACCCCGGGGAATTTGTCCGCCAATCCTCTTTTTTATCTGAACCAGTCCCCTGGGCATCGGAAGGCTTTTATTATCAGGCAGGACAGCGCCCCGGAAAGCATCCATATCATGAAGCCGGTGTTTATTACATTCAGGAACCAAGTGCCATGGCAGTGGTAGAGCTTTTAGATCCAAAGCCAGGAGAAAAGATTCTTGATCTGTGTGCAGCTCCCGGCGGAAAAACAACGCATATAGCTGGTAAATTAAAAGGAGAAGGATTTTTGCTGAGCAACGAGATTCATCCTGCCAGGGCAAAGATTTTAGCCCAGAATGTGGAGCGTATGGGAATTCGTAATTCTGTTGTTACCAATGAAGATTCTCATTCGCTGTCCCTTAAATTTCCTGAATTTTTTGATCGTATCGTGGTGGATGCACCCTGCTCTGGAGAAGGGATGTTTCGAAAGGATGAGGCTGCCAGACTGGAGTGGAGCCCGGATCACGTAGAAGCCTGTGCCCTAAGGCAGAGGGAAATTCTTGAAAATGCTGCCGGGATGTTAAAATCAGGGGGTACCATGGTCTATTCCACCTGTACCTTTTCTCCTGAGGAAAATGAACAGGTGATCGAGTCGTTTCTGATTTCCCACCCTGATTTTTCCGTTGTGGACAAGGGGGAACGCCCAGGACTTTCTCATGGCATGCCCAAGTGGAGTAAGCACGGATCAGAAGACTTAAAAAAGACATTCCGCATCTGGCCCCATAAGTCAGAAGGGGAAGGTCATTATCTGGCTGTATTAAAAAGAGATGGGGATAAGGTTCCTGAGAGAAAAAGATCTTGTCCTGCGTATTTAAAGGATAAAGCTATCTGGAAAGAGGTAGAGTTATTTTTAAAGGAACTGCTTGCAGATCCGGAAGCTTTTTTAGACAGAAAAGAATATATCCTGTTTGGAGAACAGCTCTATCTTCTTCCGCCGGAGATGATTGATTTAAAGGGAATTAAAGTAATCCGTCCGGGACTACATATGGGTACCGTAAAAAAGAACCGGTTTGAACCTTCCCATGCACTGGCTCTTTCCTTAAAAAAAGAGGAGGTTCTTTCCTGGGCAGAAATACCTGCAGATCACCAGGATATAGTGAAATATTTAAAAGGACAGACACTTCCAGCCCCCTTTTCCTGGCCAGTCAGGCTGGATAAGAAAGGCTGGGTGCTGGTTGTGACAGATGGTTATTCCATTGGGTTTGCAAAACTGGCCGCTGGAATTCTTAAAAATCATTATCCCAAAGGCCTTCGGTGGATGTAACACCAATAAACTGCATATCTTCCGGAAGAGCTGCCTCAAAAAACAGGGGAACTCTGGTGACCGGATGGATAAAATCCAGACGGAAGGAGTGGAGTGCCTGCCGATTTATGTAGCGGTAATCCGGATTGTAAAGAAAATCACCTGGCAGAGGATGTCCGATGGATTTTAGGTGAACCCGGATCTGGTGAGTTCGTCCGGTCTCCAGTCGAAGCCCTGCAAGGGAGTGTCCTGTGACGGGGTCATAATAAAGACGGCAGAAAAAGGTTCTTGCCGGATCGCCGTTAACCGGATCGATACAGCGCTCTATGGTAGAATCGTGGGTTCTGGCTATGGGAGAGTCAATGATTCCCTCCTTTGGAAGTTCACCCTGGACCACTGCAAGATACCGTCTGTGAATTTCATGCTTTTTTACCATATCAGACAGGATACAGGCACTTAAGGGATTTTTGGCAATAATTAAAAGGCCGGTGGTATCACGGTCCAGCCGGTTAATTGCACGAAATGTAAAAGCCTCCTGTTTATTTTGGAAATACCATGCCAGTCCATTGGCCAGGGTATTATCAAAGTTCCCCTGGGAGGGATGAATGGGAACGCCCGCCGCTTTGTTAATAACCAGAAGATGCTCATCCTCAAATAAGATATCCATGGGCATCTCAGTGGGTACAATATTTTCAGAATCTTTCTCTTCAGGAAAGGTGATGGTAAGTATCTCTCCTTTTACTGGTCTGTAAGTGGTGTATACTGCCCTGCCTCCGGCTGTAATTGCATTCTCCGTATTGCGTAAGCGCCGGATCAGGCTTTGGGAGTATCCCTGGCCTAGTAGAAACTGCCCTATGGTTTTATGGTCGGAAGCTTCTGTGATTAAGTAATTTATGGTCATTTTCATAAACCGATTCTATCATGAGGGAACATGATTGACAAGAAGCAACTTGCGTGTATAATTAATTTGTAAAAATGGAAAGGGGGATATCAGATGTTTAATGAAGAAACGTATGAGGAATTAGAAGCAGAGTTTGAGAAATACCATATTGAGGAAGAAGTAGAGGAGGTTTTGCTTGATCTTGCAGAAGCACTGGCAGATAAGGAAATTCTGGATAAAGAATTGAATTTGACGGAATCCTATGGTAAGACACAGATCTATGCAACCGGAATCTGCACTGACGAAGATGGCGAGGTCAGTGTTTTGATTAAACACATAAAGATTGGCAAAAAAGAATTTGAAATCAATGATTATTTTCTATAAATAATCGAAAGAGAAATGGAGGCAGTACAACATGATGGGAGACCGTGATAAATACTCCCCAAAAGAGCTTGGCATTGATTTGCTGTGTGATCTTGCGGGAGCACTTTTATTTAATGTGGGAATCTATAACTTTGCTGTCAATGCACAGTTTGCACCGGTGGGAGTATCAGGTATTGCATTAATATTGCGTTATCTGTTCGGATTGCCGATGGGTATTACCAGCATTGTTTTAAATGTCCCCATTATACTGGTCAGCTATAAGCTTTTGGGACGAAATTTTCTTCTGCGTTCCATGAAAAGCATGGTGATCTTTGCACTGGTACTGGATTATGTTGTTCCCATGTTTCCTGCCTATCAGGGTAATCCACTCTACGCATCGGCGTGTACCGGAATCTTTTCCGGGCTTGGTTTAACTCTGGTATATTTAAGAAACTGTTCTACTGGAGGAACTGATTTCCTGGTTATGGCAATCAGAAAGATATTTCCCCATCTTACCATCGGCAAGATCTCCCTTGTGGTGGATGCCGTAGTAATAATAGCGGGCGGACTGGTGTTTAGGAATGTGGATGCTGTCATACTTGGTCTGGTTTCTTCCATCGTGACTACCATGGTGATCGATAAAATCATGTATGGTCTGGGTGCCGGCAAACTGGTATTTGTGGTTACCTCCCATGAAGAGGAGGTAGCATGTAAAATCGAAGAAGCAACGGGCAGAGGCTGTACCTTTTTAAAAGGCCAGGGGTCTTTTACCAAAGATGAAAAGAATGTGGTTATGTGTGCATGCAATAATTCTCAGGTGGTTTCCATCCGAAGAGCAATTCACGAAACGGACAAGGATGCATTCCTGATCATAACCGATTCCAATGAAGTTTATGGGGAAGGCTTTAAGCCCATAAGCGGACAGTTTTAACGGATAAAAGGCAGAGTGGAAAGGAGCGCATCACTGCTTCATGTGCTTCTCCTTTCCAGCTGCATGATCCACCATCCGGTCTTTCTTTAAAAAACTGGCTCTTTTTACGCTGTCAGTACCAAATTTGCTGCGGATATGATCCACAGCTTTTTCCATCTCTTTCATCTTTTTTGATTGTTCCGATTCAAATAAGTTCATCTGCAAATATCCCTCATCCGAAATCTTCGTGGCGCGCACACCCAAAAGACGAAGGGGCGTACGGTCCCAGAATTCATCCAGCAGTCTGCAGGCGTGTTCATAAATAAGAGTGGTAGAATCCGTGGGGCAGTTTAAGGTAGTCTGATGGGTGGTGGTATGAAAATCCCAATCCTTAATCTCCACACAGATACAGTCACACAGCACATGATCTCTGCGCAGTCTGGCACCTACTGTTTCGCTTAAGGATAAAAGAATCGATCGGGCTGTTTCCATGTCTTCCACGTCTCTTGACAAAGTGGTGCTGTTCCCATATCCCTTATTCACTGGTTCCCGATGGCCAACCGGAGAGGAATCAATCCCGCAGGCATAGTCGTGGATTAATACCGCATATTTCTCTCCCAGCAGATGTTTTAAATATTTTACATCGCAGGCTGCCAGCTGTCCGATGGTATGAATGCCGATCCCCACAAGCTTCTGTTTCGCGGAATGTCCTACAAAAAACAGCTCTCCCACAGGAAGAGGCCACATCTTGGTTTTAATCTCATGAGCAAACAGAGTGTGGCAGAGGTTGGGCTTTTTAAAATCCGAAGCCATCTTGGCCAGCAGCTTATTGGGCGCAATTCCGATATTCACCGTAAATTCCAGCTCCTGCCAGACCCTCTCCCGTATAAGATTGGCTGTATCTATGGGAGATCCGAACAGATGGATGGTGGAAGTCATATCGAGAAAGGCTTCGTCAATGCTGAACTGCTCAATGTCCGGTGTATAGTCAGATAAAAGATCCATCAGTCTTTTGGAATATTCCAGATAGATATCAAAGCGGGCAGGAACCACTGTAAGCCCCGGACATTTGCGAAGAGCCTGGGCAATAGGTTCTCCGGTTGTAATTCCATATTCTTTGGCAGGCGTGGATTTCGCCAGCACAATCCCGTGTCTTGACTGGGCATCACCGCCGACTGCAGAGGGGATGGTGCGCAAATCAAGAGCTTCCGGGTCCTGCCTTAAGCGGTCTGCTGATTCCCAGCTTAAGAATGCAGAGTTGACATCAATATGGAAAATAAGAGGTTCCGTTGACATATCCGATTCTCCTTTTTTTCTTTTATTATACCGAAAATACGTTCGAAATGTAAAGGGGAATAATTAAAAAATACGCGGAATAGGATAAAATAAAGTCTAGGGGGAGGCTCTTTTATGAGGCATGCCAAAGGAATACTCCTGGCAGCAGCAGGAATCGCCATAGTTTCCTTTATGGGAACGTTCGCGGTGAAGCTGGCAGAAAAAGAGACCATTAAAAACCATACATCAGTGACTTCAGAAAAAATGGATCATAAGACACAAATTGAGACATCCGACGAACTCAACCTTTATGCCCAGTCAGCAGTATTAATGGATGCCTCAACCAACCGGATTTTATATGGAAAAAACGAGGAACTGGTGCGTCCCATGGCCAGTACGACTAAGATTATGACCTGTATTATTGCTCTTGAAAACGGCAATCTGTCTGATCCGGTCGCTGCCACCCAGAATGCGGCTAACCAGCCCAAGGTTCATCTGGGAGTTTATAAAGGAGAAACCATCTATTTAAAGGATCTGCTCTACAGCCTGATGCTTGAATCACACAACGATGCAGCCATGATGATAGCAGAGCATGTAGGAGGAAGCAGAGAGGGGTTTGCTAAACTCATGAATCAGAAAGCAAAGGAGCTGGGGTGCAGCAACACCTACTTTATTACTCCCAACGGTCTTGATGCAAAGGAGGAGAATGACGGAGAAATAAAAGAACATTCTACCACAGCAGCTGATTTAGCCAGGATTATGAATTACTGCATTGGAAATTCCCCGAAAAGCAAAGAGTTTTTGGAAATAACCGGAACCCAGAGCTATTATTTTTCAGATGTTGAAGGGAAAAGATCCTTTAGCTGCACAAACCACAATGCACTTTTAAGCTCTATGAGCGGGGCGTTCTCAGGAAAAACAGGGTTTACCGGTGGTGCAGGCTATTCTTATGTAGGATCAGTGAAAAGTGATGGAAGGATTTTTACCATCGCCCTGTTAGGGTGCGGCTGGCCTCCTCACAAAACCTGGAAATGGTCTGATGCCAGAAAACTCTTTCAGTACGGAATGGATCGTTTTCACTATCGGGATGTATATGAAGAAGTACCTATGCCAGACGTGCTGATTAATGAGGGAATTCCCATATCAGGAGGGCTTGACAAGCCGGTTTTTATCGCCAGTTCTATGGCAGAAGACAGGGAGAAGAGTCTTAAACTTCTGTTGGCAGATGATGAGAAGGTCACTGTGAAGACCAGCATCCCAGATAAGATAGAGGCTCCTGTTAAAAAAGGACAGAAAATAGGGTCAGTTACATATTGGTTAAACAACAAGCCAGTGAAAGAATATCCGGTTTATTTAACGGAAGGAACCAAACGCCTGACGGTTATCTGGTGCCTTAAAAATATGGTTACCCGTTATCTTTCCATGCCCGGTTTTTCCCAAATACTGACTTCCTCTTAATGGAATCTTATGATATACTTGACAAAAATACAATTCCTTTTAATCAGATATGCTGCAAAAGGAATGGGAGGAAATAATAAAAATGAATGAGAAAAATACTGGTTTCGTGGGGAGAATAAAGCTCGAAAAGCTTCATAATACCAGAGATTTAGGGGGATTAAAGACTCAGGATGGGAAGATGATACTGCCTAACAGGCTGATCAGGAGTGGTACCCTTTACGAGGCAACCGGAGAGGATATCCGGATATTATCCGACCACTGCGGTCTTGGAACAGTGATTGATTTTAGAACGGCAACGGAAAGAAAACAAAAGCCGGATCCGGATATGCCGGGAGTCCGTAATATTTTCAATCCCATTCTGGATGAAAAGACAGTGGGAATCACCTTTGAAGAGGAAGAACAAGAGGCAGAGGAAGGGGAACCAGATGCGATAAAGTCAATCCTTTCCCATGCCTCTTCCTTAGGTGGGAAACCGGAAACATATGTGGACAGGCTTTACCAGGATCTGGTTTTAAATGACCATGCTGCAGACTCTTATTCCCGTTTTTTTGATCTTTTGCTGGAGGCAGATAACAGAGCGGTTTTATGGCACTGCACAGCCGGAAAGGACCGGGTAGGAGTTGGAACTGCCCTTCTTCTGACTGCCCTGGGGGTACAGCGGGAAACCATTATAAAGGATTTCGTAAAAACCAATGATTATGTAATCGCGCAGGTAAACCAGACCTGCTCTTTGATTGAACGGCAGACTGGGGACAAGGGTCTTGCAGACTGCGTCCGTGTATTATTTACTGTTTCAGAGGCCTATATTCTCCGTGCATTTTCTGCCATTGAACAGTGTTATGGAACCATAGACCATTACCTGTCTAAACGGCTCTTTGTAACTCCGGAAAAAAGGAATGAGCTGAGAGCAAAATTTTTAGCATAATAAGAAGTTGAAAGGAAGTTACTGAAGTATGAATTTAAAAAAAATAGCGACGGTGCTGGCAGGAAACACCGTATATGCACTTGCTGTTTCCCTGTTTATTCTTCCAAACGGACTGATTACAGGAGGTACGACAGGTCTGGCTTTAGTAGCCCATGCAAAACTGGGGATTCCCATTGCTCTTTTTATAGGAGTTTTTAATATCATTATGTTCGTTGCAGGTGCTTTCGTACTGGGTAAGGCGTTTGCCCTGACAACCATGATCAGTACCTTTTATTATCCCTTTATTCTGGGGGTATTTGAGAAGCTGTCCGGAAATATGGTTATTACCCAGGACCGTATGCTTGCCACTATATTTTCCGGTCTTTTAATTGGTGCAGGTATTGGGATGGTGATACGGGCCGGCGCTTCTACGGGAGGAATGGATATTCCGCCGCTCATACTGAATAAAAAGTGGAATTTGTCGATTTCCCAGACCATGTCAGTTTTTGACTGCCTGATTCTGCTATCCCAGATGATTTTTTCCAATATGGAACAGATTCTTTACGGAATATTTCTTGTTCTTTTATACACAATGGTTCTTGATAAAGTTCTTATGACTGGCCGTAATCAGATGCAGGTAAAGGTCATAAGTAAAAAGTATGACCAGATCAGTCAGGAGATACAGCGGCGTATGGACCGAGGGACAACCCTGCTTGCCAGTGAAGGAGGACATTTAAGAGAATCATCCTTTGCTGTTCTTACTGTAATATCAGGGAGGCAGCTGCCCAAACTCAATGAACTGGTTCTTGAAATTGATCCTAATGCCTTTATGATTATCAATCAGGTTACAGAGGTGCGTGGAAGAGGCTTTACACTTCATAAAGAATATAAATAATTAAAAATGCGGACAAATATCTTACGGAAAAATGACTAAGGTTTACGGTTTTGGGAACTCTATTGACTTCCAATCTTTACCGGTGCTATACTGTGCCCGAAGCAGTAAATGGACGCAGGGAGGAACGAAAAAAAGATGCTCAGGAAAAGATTCGGTATCGTTTGTTTTATCATTGCACTGGCTGTGCTTTTTGCAGCTGGCTGCGGGAAAAAGGGTGAATCTGCCGCTGGAACAGGCGCTGGGCAGATAACTGAATCAGAGGCTGCGGACAGTAATATGAAAAAGTCCGTATCGGAAAGCAGCACAGAAGGAACGGTTTCATCAGAAGATGGGGAACCGGATTCACTTATGAAAGATCAGGAAGAGATGCAGGCTGACGAGACCTACAAGGGACCTGGAAAGCAGGCGGAAGCCTTTGCGGAAAAAATACAGGAAGCAGTTTCGGATAAAAATTTAGAAGAACTGGCAGAACTTATAACCTATCCATGCGTGTTTATCAACGGGGATCAGGATAAAATTATCTTAAAAAAGCAGGAAGATTTATTAAAGCTGAATCCGGATATGGTATTTGGGGATGATTTAATGGTTTCAATCGCCAAGGTCGACACAGCTACCTTAAAGAAATCGGAAGCAGGAATCGTGATGGGAGAGGGTGCATCAAGGATTGTATTCCAGGAAACAGCAGATGGCAGCATTGGGATTACGGAAATAAAGGAATAACATTGTATACAACATACAAAAAAGTTCGACAAATTTATACAAAATGCCGGAAAATTTTACACGAATCGATAATATGCCAACGAAAATTAGGAGCAAGAGACAATGGATTGTAAGAAATCCATAGTTTTTTGCTCTTTTTTTACTAAAAAGAACTTGAAATAAGTTAAAATTAATTATACAATTATAATTGGCAGAAATTGGTGTTATTATATAGTCCCATCGTTGTTTTTTTAACGGAGGCTATGCAAATATTACAAAATGGAGGATTGCAAAATGAGTAATTCAACACAAACATCAGCAAGTAATCGAATTCACGCTTTGCTTGATGAAAACAGTTTTGTTGAAGTCGGCGGCTATGTAACAGCCAGAAGTACAGACTTTAACATGACAGCAAGAGAAACTCCTTCTGACGGTGTTGTTACCGGCTATGGAACCATTGGAGGCTGCCTTGTGTATGTTTACAGTCAGGACTCAACTGTTTTCGGCGGGGCTGTAGGAGAGATGCATGCTAAAAAAATCACAAGACTATATGCCATGGCAATGAAAATGGGAGCACCGGTAATCGGTCTGATAGACTGTGCCGGATTAAGACTTCAGGAGGCAACAGATGCCTTAAACGGCTTTGGTGAAATTTATATGAGCCAGACTTTAGCATCAGGAGTGGTTCCGCAGATCACAGCGATTTTTGGAACCTGTGGCGGTGGAATGGCTGTTTCTGCAGCTATGGCGGATTTTACTTTTATGGAAGGAAAGTCTGCAAAACTGTTTGTTAATTCACCCAATGCCATTCAGGATAACTATACAGAAAAATTAAATACGGCTTCCGCAAGTTTTCAGAGCAGGGAAGCAGGACTGGTAGATTTTATCGGAGAGGAAGAAGATATTTTTGATAATATCAGAACTCTTATAACGATTTTACCTGCCAATAGCGAGGATGACATGTCTTACGATGAGTGCACGGATGATTTAAACCGCGTATGCTCCGATCTGGCAAACTATGTTGGTGATACGAAAATTGCGCTCACACAGATTTCTGATAATCATTTCTTTATGGAGACCGGAAAAGAATATGGCTCCTCTATGGTTACCGGCTTTATCCGTTTAAACGGAATTACTGTGGGCTGCGTTGCCAATCGAACAGAATCCTATGACGAAAGTGGATTAAAGACCATGACCTGTGAAGCAAAATTAACAGGACAAGGCTGTGAGAAGGCTGCAGAGTTTGTTGGTTTCTGTGATGCTTTTGATATCCCGCTTCTCACCCTGGTGAACGTAACCGGCTATGAGAGCACAACCGGATCTGAAAAAACTATTGCAAAAGCAGCTGCAAAGCTCACTTATGCATTTGCCAATGCAACAGTACCGAAAGTTACCGTTGTAGTTGGTCAGGCGTTGGGAAGCGCTTACCTGACCATGAACAGCAAATCCATTGGTGCTGATATTGTATATGCATGGCCGGAAGCATCCATAGGAATGATGGATCCGGTTCAGGCAGCAAAAATCATGTATGCAGATGAGATTGGAAAGGGAGAGGCAGTGATGGAGGAGAAGGCTGAAAGCTATCGTGCCCTTCAATCCAGCGCACTTTCTGCAGCAAAAAGAGGATATGTTGATGATATCATTGATGCCAGTGAGACCAGAGCAAGGGTTATCGCTGCATTTGAGATGTTATTCACAAAGAGAGAGGATCGTCCGGCAAAAAAACATGGCACGATTTAGAATGAGGTGACAGGTATATGAAATTAAATTTGAAACGAGCAGTAGTGGGTCTTACTATGGCAGTCTGCCTCTTTTCATTATCTGCATGCAGTGCTGCCGGTAAAAAAGCCAATGGCATTGATGCTGATATGAAAGCGCAGCTTGAGCAGATTCCCGTCGCCTCGTATCTGGAGCTGTACACCGGTCTTGAGGACAAAGATAGCGCGCAGATGAAAAAGAGCCTGGCAAAAAAGGACGAAGTAGCTGCGCTTGCAGAGGGAATTGATTCCTGGAATAATGTAAAGGGTGATTTAGGCGGTTTTATTTCAGCTTCTGATTCTTTGAAATTAGAAGAAAGTAAGGACGGATTTACCGCTACAGTGAATACCGTATTTGAAAAGAGAAACATGGAGTTCACCGTAACCTTTGACCATAAGCTTTCCAAGATTACCGGTGTGGCGTTTGTTCCAGAATATTCCTTAGGTGAAAAGATGGAAAAAGCTGGTTTTAATACACTGATGGGTATGGGAACAGTATTTGTGGTATTAATCTTTATCAGTCTGCTGATTGGTGGATTCCGCTATATCAGCATATTTGAAGAGAAACTGCTTAATAAACAAAAAGGATCGGATACAAAGGCAGCTGTTGAAGCTGAACCGGTATTTACCGAACCCCTCGCGGAGGAAGACGAGCTGAAGGATGATCTGGAACTGGCAGCTGTAATAACAGCAGCAATTGCAGCATCTGAAGGAGTATCACCAAGCGGTCTTGTTGTTCGTTCCATTAAACGTGCAGCAGCCGGTAATTGGAAAAAAGCATAAAATCAGGAGGATTGTCATCATGAAAAATTATAAAATTACAGTGAATGGTAATGTTTACGATGTAACCGTAGAAGAAACAACAGGTACAGCCGCAGCAGTATCTGCTCCGGCAGCGGTATCCGCACCGGTTAAAGCGCCAGCTCCCGCTCCGGCACCTAAATCTGCAGCAAAAGGACCGGAAGGTTCCGTAAAGGTAACTGCACCAATGCCAGGAAAGATTCTTGGCGTTAAGGTTAGTGCAGGACAGTCTGTTAAAAAAGGCGAAGTTCTTCTTGTTCTGGAAGCCATGAAGATGGAGAACGAAATCGTAGCACCTTCCGATGGAACAATTGCAAGCGTTCAGGCAGCAGTGGGTGATTCCGTAGAAGCAGGCGCAACTTTGGCTACATTAAACTAGTACGGAAAGATCCGCTATCACAATAAATAGCGCGGATTCCTTATGGAGGGATTAACATGGATTATATTAGTAATACATTCACCAATCTTCTTCAGCAGACCGCATTCTTCAACCTGACTGCAGGTAACATGCTTATGATCCTGGTCGCTTTTCTGTTTTTATTTCTGGCGATTAGAAAAGGATTTGAGCCACTGCTTCTGGTGCCGATTTCTTTTGGTATGCTGCTTGTAAATATCTATCCGGATATTATGAAAGAAGTTGGAGCGGATGGTGCCGGCGGCGGACTGCTGCAATATTTCTTTAAACTGGATGAATGGGGGATTCTTCCTCCGCTTATCTTCATGGGTGTAGGAGCTATGACAGACTTTGGTCCGCTCATTGCAAACCCTAAGAGCTTTCTGTTGGGAGCGGCTGCCCAGTTCGGTATTTATACCGCATATTTTCTGGCTATCTTTTTGGGATTTAGTGATAAAGCAGCTGCAGCGATCTCCATTATCGGAGGCGCTGATGGCCCTACCTCTATATTCCTGGCAAGTAAACTGGGAATGACATCTTTGATGGGCCCCATTGCGGTGGCTGCATATTCCTATATGGCTCTGGTTCCGATTATACAGCCACCCATTATGAAGCTTCTTACTACAGAGAAAGAGCGCAAGATTAAGATGGAACAGCTTCGGCCGGTATCCAAACTTGAGAGAATTCTGTTCCCGATCATTGTAACAACTGTTGTATGTATGATTTTGCCAACAACTGCTCCTTTGGTTGGTATGCTGATGCTGGGAAATTTATTTAAAGAGTCTGGCGTGGTAAAGCAGTTAACAGAGACAGCTTCCAATGCATTGATGTATATCGTTGTTATCCTTTTAGGTACATCAGTAGGTGCAACCACAAGCGCAGAAGCATTCTTAAATTCCAATACGCTGAAAATTGTATTCCTGGGACTGGTTGCATTCTCCTTTGGAACAGCTGCAGGTGTTTTATTTGGTAAGCTTATGTGCAAAGTAACAGGAGGCAAGGTAAATCCGTTAATTGGTTCCGCCGGTGTATCCGCAGTTCCCATGTCAGCCCGTGTATCCCAGAAAGTCGGAGCAGAGGCTGATCCAACCAACTTCCTGCTGATGCATGCCATGGGACCAAACGTAGCCGGTGTTATTGGTACTGCAGTTGCAGCCGGTACATTTATGGCTATCTTCGGAGTGAGATAATCGAACCGGATATCATAACGATACCCGAAAAGCAAAGTAAATGAACAATAACCAGGAGGTAAGAAAATGGCAGATATAGAAAAAAAGCCGGTTAAGATTGTAGAGACAGTTCTTCGTGACGCTCATCAGTCTTTGCTTGCTACAAGAATGACAACTGAGCAGATGCTTCCCATCGTGGGGAAGATGGACCAGGTTGGTTATTATGCAGTTGAATGCTGGGGCGGTGCTACCTTTGATTCATGCCTGCGCTTCTTAAAAGAAGATCCCTGGATGAGACTGAGAAAATTAAGAGACGGATTTAAGAATACGAAGCTGCAGATGCTGTTCCGCGGCCAGAATATTCTGGGATACAATCATTATGCTGATGATGTAGTGGAATATTTTGTTCAGAAATCCATATCAAACGGTATTGATATCATTCGTATTTTTGACTGCCTCAATGATATGCGTAATTTACAGACTGCAGTAACAGCCTGTAATAAGGAAAAGGGTCATGCTCAGGTTGCATTAAGCTATACACTGGGTGATTCCTATACTCTGGATTACTGGAAAGATATTGCGAAAAGAATTGAGGATATGGGTGCAGATTCCATCTGCATTAAGGATATGGCAGGACTTTTAACACCGTATAATGCGGATGAGCTGGTTCGTGCATTAAAGGAGTCAACCAAACTTCCAATTGATCTTCATACCCATTATACATCCGGTGTTGCTTCCATGACCTATTTAAAGGCAGTAGAGGCAGGCTGCGATATTATTGACACAGCAATGTCACCTCTGGCATTAGGTACCAGCCAGCCAGCCACTGAAGTTATGGTGGAAACCTTCCGTGGAACACCATATGACACAGGATATGATCAGAATCTGCTGGCCGAAATTGCAGCTCATTTCCAGCCGATCAGAGATGAGGCATTAAAGAGCGGCCGGTTAAATCCCAAAGTACTTGGTGTGGATATTAAAACACTCCAGTATCAGGTGCCAGGCGGTATGCTTTCCAACCTTGTCAGCCAGTTAAAGGAAGCAGGACAGGAAGATAAATATTTACAGGTATTAGAAGAGGTTCCGAGAGTAAGAGCTGACTTTGGTGAGCCACCTCTGGTTACTCCATCTTCCCAGATTGTGGGAACTCAGGCTGTATTGAACGTTATCAGCGGTGAGCGATATAAGATGGTAACCAAGGAGACCAAAAAAATCCTTATGGGTGAGTTCGGACAGACAGTAAAACCCTTTAATCCAGAAGTACAGAAAAAGATTATTGGTGATGAAACACCGATTACCTGCCGTCCGGCTGACTTAATCGCACCACAGCTTCCTCAGTTTGAGAAAGAATGTGCACAGTGGAAACAGCAGGATGAAGATGTTCTGTCCTATGCTCTGTTCCCCAGTGTTGCCAAGGAATTCTTTGAATACCGTGCAGCGCAGCAGACAGGAGTGGATTCCACTCTGGCTGACAAGCAGAATAAGACATACCCGGTTTAATAAACAAGATTTAGAATCAGGCTTTGGAGTTCCCTGTTACAGGGACTCCAGGCCTGATTTTTTTGGGAAAAATGGAGCGGATTTCATTGACATTCCCGTAGAAGAGAATATAATAGTTGTATAGTCAATAGTTGTAAATACAATTATTGTAATAATCAATGTGGAGAAGAAAAAATGAATAATCTGCTGCATTATGCCAGGAAGTACAAAAAAGAATTGATTCTTGCAATTATCTGCATCGAGGCCGAGACCGTATTTGAACTGATCATACCAATGATTATGGCAGATATTATTGATGTGGGAGTTGCAAACGGCAACAAAAGTTATATTTTAATGAAGGGAGGACAGATGATTGCCTTTGCAGCAGTTGCTCTTTTACTGGGGCACGCCTGCGCACGTTTTACAGCAATCTGTGGAAATGGAATTGGTGCTGAGATCCGTAAAGCAGAATTTCAGAAGATGCAGACCTATTCCTTTGCCAATACAGACCGATTCAGCACATCTTCCCTGGTAACAAGACTCACCAGTGACGTTACCACCATTCAGAATTCCATAACCAATGGGATGCGTCCCGGATTTCGTTCGCCGGTAATGATGCTGACCGCTCTGGTGGTATCCTTCCGGCTGAATGCCCGCCTGGCGATGGTATTTTTTATTGCTGCCCCCATGCTTGCGGTAATCCTATTTTTTATTATCAAGAATGTAAGACCCCTTTATGGGAAAATGCAGGGCGCCATGGATTTAGTAAACCGTGCCATACAGGAGAACTTAAGAGCAATTCGTGTAGTAAAGGCATATGTCCGGGGAGAATATGAGACAGAAAAATTCGGAGAGGTCAATACATATTTAAGGAACACCTCGGAACGCTCTTTTTCACTGGCAGCTCTCAACATGCCTGCCATGCAGTTTGTTATGTACGGAACCATTTTAAGCATTCTCTGGTTTGGGGGGAATCTTGTAATTGGAGAACATATGAAGGTGGGTGCCCTCACCAGCTTTTTAAGCTATGTGCTTCAGGTGCTGAATTCTCTTATGATGTTTTCCAATGTATTCCTTTTGTTTACCAGATCCTTAACTTCCTGGAGAAGAATTTCAGAAGTTCTTGTAGAAGAGCCTGAAATCCGTGATGACCGTGCAACTGACATTGAGATTACCAGGGGAGGCATACAGTTTGATCATGTATATTTTAAATACAGGGAGACTGCAAAGGAATATGTGCTTTCTGATATATCCTTTCAGATTTTACCTGGCCAGACTGTAGGAATTATCGGGCAGACCGGTGCTGCAAAAAGTACTCTGGTTCAGTTGATCCAGCGGCTGTATGAGATAAACTCCGGGGAAATTCTTATAGATGGGCAGCCGATTTACAGGTATACCCAGGATCATTTAAGAGAAGCCATTGGTATGGTTTTACAGAAAAACACGTTGTTTTCAGGAACAGTGAAAGAAAACCTCTGCTGGGGAAAGGAGAATGCTTCCGACGAAGAGATCAAAGAAGCATGCCGGATTGCCTGTGTGGACGAATTTATTGACCGTCTGGATGCCGGGCTTGATACAGTCCTGGGACAGGGAGGCGTGAACCTTTCCGGCGGGCAGAAACAGAGGCTGTGCATAGCAAGGGCAATCTTAAAAAAACCCAGAATTCTCATTCTGGATGACTCAACCAGTGCACTTGATACAGCCACAGAGCAAAAGATCAATGACGGCTTAAAGGATGCACTTCCTGATATGACCAAGATTATAATCAGCCAGAGAATTTCTTCCGTTTCCCATGGAGACCAGATTATTATCCTGGATGACGGAAAGGTGAATGCAGTGGGTACCCATGATGACCTTTTAAATCATAATGAAATATATCGGGATATCTTTGAATCCCAGCAGAAAGGAGGGGGGCTTTTGGCATGAAACAGACAGGACGTGCAAGACCAAAGGATGCAAAAAAGACCCTTTTCCATCTTTTAAAGTATATTGGGCATTACAGGATTTCCATTTTAATTATAGCAGTTCTGGTATGCATCAGTGCATGTTCGGGAATTATGGGAACCTATTTTTTAAAGCCGGTGATAAACAGCTATATCCTGCCAGGGGACATTCCTGGTCTCATCCGCATGATTTTTATTATGGGGGGAATTTATCTGGCAGGAGCACTTTCCTGTCTGATTTACAGCAGAATGATGGTTCATGTTTCCCAGCAGGTGGTGAGTGAGATTCGAATGGATTTATTCCGCCATACACAAAAGCTTCCTCTCGTTTATTTTGATACCCATACCCATGGAGAACTGATGAGTCATTTTACCAATGATGTGGATACCATATCGGAAGCGTTAAATAACAGTTTTACTCTGCTGATTCAAAGTTTCATTACTTCAACCGGAACTATAATCATGCTGTTAATCCTGGATATGCGTCTTTCCATGATTGTTGTTTTCTTTCTTGTGGTTATGCTTCTTTATATCCGGCATAACGGAAAGATAAGTAAAAACTATTTTGCAAAGCAGCAGAGAAATCTGGGAAGCGTCAATGGCTTTGTAGAAGAAATGGTAGAAGGTCAGAAAGAGGAAAAGATTTTCCGCCATGAGAAACAGGATTTTGAGAAGTTTTGTGAATTAAATGAAGCACTCCGGCTTTCCGCTACCAAGGCATCCATCTACACAGGAATTACAGTACCTACAATTGTTGCGCTTTCTTATTTTAACTATGCAGTCTCTGCCTGTGTGGGAGGTCTGTTTGCAATCGCCGGGCTGATTAACCTGGGTACGCTGGCTTCTTATCTGGTGTATGTAAGACAAAGCGCCATGCCTATGAACCAGTTTACCATGCAGATTAATTTCCTGATGGTGGCGCTGGCAAGTGCAGAGAAAATCTTTCTGATGATGGAAGAAGAGCAGGAAGTGGATGAGGGAGATGTAACACTTGTGAAAGTCCGGGAAGGGGAACATGGAATTTTAATGGAATCCCAGACTTATACAGGGCGCTTTGCATGGAAGGTGCCAGATGAGAAAGAAGGATACCGGCTGATACCCCTGGAGGGAGATGTTCGTTTCCATGATGTTGTTTTTGGCTATAATACAGAACACTCCATATTAAATGGAATTACTTTATATGCAAAGCCAGGTCAGAAAATAGCGTTTGTGGGATCTACAGGGGCGGGAAAAACCACCATTATTAATCTGGTGAACCGGTTCTATGAATTAAACGGAGGACAGATTACCTATGATGGAATTGACATCCGGCAGATTAAAAAGGATGACTTAAGGCAATCTATTTCGCTGATTGTTCAGGATACACATTTATTTACCGGTTCCATTGCCGATAATATCAGATATGGAAGGCTGAATGCGACGGAGGAAGATGTACGGGAGGCTGCAAAAATTGCCAATGCAGATTCTTTTATCAGAAGACTTCCAGCCGGATATGATACACTCCTTGAAAATGATGGAAGTAATTTATCCCAGGGACAAAGACAGTTAATTGCCATAGCCAGAGCAGCCATATCCCGTCCTCCGGTACTGGCCATGGATGAGGCCACCAGTTCCATTGATACCCGGACGGAAAAGCTGATTGAGAAAGGGATGGATACACTGATGAAAGGACGGACCGTGTTTGTCATTGCCCACAGGCTTTCAACCGTCCGAAACTCCCATGCCATTTTAGTACTGGAGCGGGGAGAGATTATTGAACGTGGAAACCATGAAGAACTTCTTGAAGAGCAGGGGAAGTATTATCAGCTCTATACAGGGCAGTTTGAATTGGAATAAATTAAGAAAGAAGGAGGCAGATTGTGAAGAAACAAAGTATCAGGGAATTGATGGTGCGGGGTGAAAAAGCTAGAAAACAGATTTTTTTTCCTCTGTTGTCTGATTTAGGACTGACGCCCGGACAGGGGCAGGCGAAAATATTGTACCATCTTCAGCAAGAGGACCGCATTACCCAGAAAGAACTGGCAGACCGGTGCAGAATCGATGCAGCAGCGATGTCAAGAAACATCGATAAGCTGGAAGGACTGGGGCTTCTTGTCCGGGAAAGCAATCCCGATTGCAGAAGATCGTTTTCCATCTGCCTGACAGAAAAGGGATATACGGAAGCAAGGGAGATACGGAAAGTATTTGAGCAGTTTGAGGAGATTGTCAGCGAGGGAATCTCTCAGGCGGATATTGATGTGTTTTACAGGGTTATGGAGAATATGTGTGTCAATCTGGAGCGTTATAATGACAGAGGCAGTGAAGAATAGCGGGATGGTTTTCAGGCAGCGGAGTGCTTAAGCATTCCGCTGTTTTTCTCATGCTGATAAAATGAAAGATTTTCTTACAAATATTTCCAATTAGTTGAAGATTAACTGATTGTGTTGACACATGGTATCATTTGTCATTATAATAAAATAATGTATGATTTACATATAACTGGTAATGAAAATACTTAAGGGTATTATGGGAGAAACAGATGAGAAAGTATAAAAAAGCTGGCAGGATGGCAGCAATTCTTGCCAGTATTCTGGTGATCGATTCTTTTGTAGGACCGGTATCGCCTTACATAGATACGTATGCTTATACGAATAAGTCGGCGACGGTGAATGCTTCAACACTGAATGTGAGAAGCGGACCGGGTACTTCCTATTCAATCGTAACAAAACTGACCAATGGTGCATCGGTCACTGTGGTCAATGAGAAGAACGGATCAGATGGAGCCCTCTGGTATGAGATACGCTTTAACAATTCCAACGGACAAACCGTGTCAGGTTACGTTACAAAAAGCTATTTAAAATTCGCCGCGGTTTATACCAGCAATGCTGATTTTGAATCAAGACTGTCTGCACAGGGGTTCCCTGAAAGCTATAAGGCGCGCTTAAGGGCGCTTCATGCCCAGTATCCCAATTGGGTGTTTACTGCTCAGAAAACCAATATAGACTGGAATACTGCAGTAAAGGAAGAGAGCCTGGTAGGAAAGACACTGGTACATACAAACAGTATGTCTTCCTGGAAATCCACGGAAACCGGTGCTTATGACTGGAACAACAGTACCTGGGTTGGATTTGACGGAAGCAGCTGGGTTACGGCATCAGAGGATATTGTAAAGTATTATATGGATCCCAGGAATTTCCTGGACGAAACCAATGTATTTCAGTTTTTAACACATACCTATGACAGCAACAAGCATACAATGGAAGGATTAAATACCATGGTTAAGGGGACCTTCCTGTCAGGAGGTACCGTTAATACAGATACGTCCCAGTCAGGCGGAGCTACCTCACCGGAGAGCGGCACGCCTACAAATTCAGGCAATTCCTCAGGTCCCGGAGCCAATATTGGTCCTGGCGGAAAAACCGAAACACAGGGTTCTTCTTCCGGCAATGTAAGCCAGGAATCACCCCATGCATCCATCACACCCAACCATGCGGCCGTTCTTATGGATTATGGGCCCGGAGCAAGTCTTACCGGACCTTCTTCTTCTGCGCCTTCTACAGGGACTACCACTGGAAGCGGCGCTTATACCAGTATGATTATGAATGCAGCCACCCAGTCCGGGGTTAATCCTTATGTTCTGGCAGCGATGATTATTCAGGAGCAGGGTTCTGCAGGTACCGGCAAAAGCATTTCCGGCACAGAATCAGGCTATGCCGGGTATTATAATTTCTTTAATATTGAAGCTTATCAGTCTGGAAACATGACTGCAGTGCAAAGAGGGTTATGGTGGGCGTCTCAGACAGGCAATTATGAACGTCCGTGGAATTCGCCGGAAAAATCAATTTTAGGCGGCGCATTATATTATGGTAATAACTACGTAAAAGTTGGGCAGGATACATTTTATCTGAAGAAATTTAATGTACAGGGGGCGAATCTGTATAAACATCAGTATATGACCAATGTGCAGGGTGCAGCATCCGAAGCTGCGGTGTATTCAAAGGCTTATAATAATGATATGAAACAGACAGCTTTGGAATTTAAAATTCCGGTTTATAATAATATGCCTGAAAATCCCTGCAGCCAGCCAACTGGTGATGGTAATCCGAATAACAAGCTTTCAGGTCTTAGTGTAGATGGATTTGTTATGACACCAAGCTTTGACCGGGATACAAAAGAATATAATCTGATTGTGGATTCTGGAGTGACCAGCATTAAAGTGAATGCTTCTGCACTGTATTCTGCTTCCAACGTAAGCGGAACCGGGACTATTGCACTTCAAAATGGTAATAATGATATTAAAGTTTCAGTTACTGCCCAGAACGGTAATGTAAGGGAGTATATTCTTCATGTAGTCAGACAGGCAAACGGACCGACCTATAATTCCGGAAGCAATACTCCAAGCAACCCCGGTTCTACCGGTGGCAGCAGCTCATCCGGCAGTAACAGCTCTTCTGGCAGCAGGGGACCTGGAGTTTCCAATCCATCCTCAGAAACCAATGCCGGAACACCCGGCGGCAGCAACATTACCATAGCACCCGATGGGTCCTCCAATTTATCGGTACAGGCATCTACCGGGGCTTTACAGGGACCGGGAAGCCCTGCCCAGACCCAGGCCCAAACCCAGCCTGCCCAGACACAGCCAACCTCTGCAAACACTGCCTCAAAAGGAAGTGGTGATGTTAACGGTGATGGAAAAGTTAACAGTCTGGATGTCTTAAAGCTGCAGAGATATCTTCTGGGTCTGGAGCACCTGTCAGATGATGGGAAAGCAACAGCCGATTTAAATGGAGACGGAAAAGTAAATTCCCAGGATCTTCTGCTGCTGCAGAAGAAAGTACTTGGAATGTAAAATCAGGAAATAGGAGACTATATGAATAGGAAACTGAAAAGATTGATCACCAGCCTTATGCTGGTTTGTATGATGGCAGTCTCAAGTCCCTGGGGCTCCATGGTATCCTTGGCATCGGATGCAAAGATTTCATTTTCTGACCCTTCCGTCATGGTGGGGAATGATGTAACCGTGAATATGAAAGTTACCAGCGATACACCCCTGGGTACAGCAGAAATCATGCTGTCTTATGACCCGGGAATTCTGGAATTTGTAAGCGGAACCAGTGCCAACGGCGGAGCCGGAGCGATTAAGATACTTGGAACCATGAATTCTGCTGATCAGAAAGCCTTTAATTTTACATTGAAATTTAAAACATTAAAAGCAGGTAACGCGAAAATAAGTGTCACATCCCAGGAAATTTATGATGTGAATTCCGCTGCCATATCATTATCAAAGCAGGGAAGCGCCACTGTAAAGGTTACATCTCCTGCAACAACCTCAAAGGATGCCACATTAAAATCCCTGAAGATTTCACCCGGAACCTTAACTCCTGCTTTTTCTGCAGCAGTGGACAGCTATACGGCAGAGGTTGATAAAGACACAGCAGACCTTGTAGTCAACGCAGTTGCTTCCAATGCAGGAGCCCATGTAACCCTTCAGGGTGAAAAGGGATTAAAAGCCGGAGAGAATCAGGTTGTTGTCAAAGTAACGGCAGAAGACGGTCAGACGATTAAGAATTATACGATTAAAGTTACCAAGCCGGAAGGGGGAGAAACCACTCCTGCAGCCAATACAGGCGGGGAGACTGGTGAAGCTCAGTTTAGCTCCGCTTCCGTTACCATTCATGATGTTGTGTACAGCATTGCCTCCTCCTTTGACGAAGCCACACTGCCAGAGGGATTTGAAGCGAAAACCTATCAGTATAAAGGAACTGAGGTGATGGCTGGAAAAGGTCTTGAAAAAGACATCCTCTTATTGTATTTAAAAGATGAGGGAGGCAACGGCGGATTCTTTATCTATAATGAAGCAGCAGACAGCTGGTCTCAGTTTGTTGAGGTAAAAACCACTGAAAAAGCAGTTGTAATTATGCCTCTTGATACAGACACTGCAGCTCCGGAAGGCTTTAAAGAGCAGCAGATCGAAATTGATGGAATAAAGGTAACCGGCTGGGTTGCCGATTCGGAATCAAAGCCTGAATACTGTCTGTTCTATGGTATGAACTGGAATGGAGAAAAGAATTTCTACCGGTATGATCTTTCCGAGAAGACCGTTCAGAGATATTTTGCTTCCGGAGTTACCAATGATAAATATGTGGAACTTGCCAAAACCTACAGCGATTTGCTTAAGGATTATCACTTACAGTTTTATATATTAATTGCAATCAGTGTGCTGGCACTGGCATTACTGATCATTGTAATTTTCCTGATCAAAAGAGGCGGCGGATCGGATATAAGGCCTGCTGAACCCTTGTATGATAATAAAAAGAAGGACGAGCCAAAGATCCGCAGAGAAAGCAGGGCGGAAGATACACCACCTGCGAATGTGAAGCGCTACAGCAGAGAGGAATACAGCGAAAGAGAGCGGACCGGCAGACTGGATTCCGGTTTTGAAGATGATATCATGGACGAGCCTGATACATTTATACCCAAGACCCCTGCCTACGAGCAGGAGGATGATTTTATAGAAGAATCAAGCCTGGAAGAGATGGAACAGAATTTAATGCCGAGAGATAAGGCACATCAGATGCCGACGAAGGAAAAGGCGGGCAATGCCCGAAGAAATCCAATGATGAATGAAAATGAGGATGATGACTTTGAATTCATGGATCTGGATGACTGATCAATTATATAAATTAAAATAGGCTCTTTGTCAATAGTTGGGGGGGGGATTCGTATGAATCCCCCCTTTCTTGCGTTTAGAATCTGCCTATGGAAGTGTGCTTTTCAGGAACACACCAACATTCAGTACAGAACCCTTATTATATCCTGTCATCCATAAAGCTGATCGATTCATGAAGATATCTGATATTTCTTTTTCTATCTTTGTTATAAATGCATCCAAACAAAACATCCAGCATATACTGCAATGCTATATGAGAACTAAACTGGGATATTCTATCCTGCAGATTTTCCTTATCACTGATAGGAAGATGGTGAGTTACATAATTGGGGTATAAATTGCTCCCCGCTTTTCCAATAAAGACCACAGGAATTTTTCTTACATGAAGCTCTTTTAGAATCGGATAAATAAAAGAGGCTTTCCCGGAATAGGAAAGAACCATGGCAACATGAGTTTTATTTGCAGCTAATACAGTCATGCGCTGTTTGTAAAATGAACTCGGGCAGTTTACCACTCTTCCGATTGTCAGCATTTTATCCAGAAAATTCTCTGCAGGATTCAGATTATGAGCATGTGTATAGATATCAATCACCTCAGCATTATAAAGTAAAGATGAGATTTTTTCCAGTTCTGCAGCATCAATATAGTCAAATGTGTCACGTACTGTAGTTTCATATAATTTCATCAGCTTACTGGCGATCATTTTCTGGCTGTCATGCTGCTCAAACGGATAGTTGACGTCAATAACTTCCTGTCCTTTTTCAATATCTGCTAAATCCTGAGCCAGCTTTACTTTCAGTTCATTAAACCCCTTTAATCCTAATTTTCTGCATAACCTGTGAACGGCTGACTTGGAAACGGATACGTTAATTGAAAGCTGCTGAATAGTCATTCCCACTACCAAACTCTTATTTGCCAGGATATATTTTACAATATCATTCTCGACGGGAGTTAATCCGTCACAAAGCTTTATGGTATTTTCTAGCAGCATGTTTGTTCCCTCTTTCTGTTTTAATTAATTTTTGTATAATATACGGACTTTTTTATCGTTCCATTGTACAAGTTAATTATACCATAGGGAAAGATATAAATAAAAGTATCAAAAAGTTTCAATAAAACAAAATAATTTGGTGCTTTTTTTGGAAAAAAGAGCCTGAATGGCTTACTCATATTGTATTAATGGATGAAAGCAATTAAGATACAGATGATGAATGGTAAGTATTCAATTACTGAAAGCAATAGGAGGTATGTAATGAATAAATCAATAAAAATTGTAACAATCGGAGGCGGAAGCAGTTATACACCTGAATTAATGGAAGGTTTCATTAAAAGGTACAAAGAATTGCCTATAAGCGAAATCTGGTTAGTTGATATTGAAGATGGAAAAGAAAAGCTGGAAATAGTTGGAGAATTAGCACAGCGTATGTGGGATGCCACACCATATCCGGTAAGGGTTATTACTACCTTAAACCGCAGAGAGGCTTTAAAGGATGCTGATTTTGTAACAACTCAGTTTCGGGTGGGTTTGCTGGATGCAAGAATTAAAGACGAAAGAATCCCGCTGCTTCATGGAATGCTGGGACAGGAAACCAATGGTGCCGGCGGAATGTTTAAGGCATTCCGGACAATTCCGGTAATGAAAGAAATTGTTCAGGATATGAAGGAGCTGTGTCCCGAAGCCTGGCTGATTAATTTCACCAATCCCAGCGGTATTATAACAGAAGCAGTTATAAAACACTTTGGCTGGAAAAAATGCATTGGATTGTGTAATGTACCAGTGATCTCTATGATGAACGAACCCAAGGTTATTGGGAAACAGGTTGGTGAGTTAAATTATCAATTCGCAGGCCTGAACCATTTTCATTGGCATAAAGTGTTTGATGAAGAAGGCAAAGAGGTAACCGGACAGTTAATAGACCATATTAATGAAAAAAGCGGCGGTACACCTGCCAATATTTATCAGGCGGAATTTTCATTGGAATTGCTGCATTCCACAAATTTATTGCCTTGTGGATATCATCGTTATTATTATCTGGAAAAAGAGATGCTGGAGCATAGTCTGGAAGAATTCAGAAAGGGCGGAACCCGTGCAGAGCAGATGAAAGCGGTGGAGGCTTCCCTCTTTGAAATATATAAAAATCCGGATTTGAATAAAAAACCGGAAGAGCTTCAAAAACGCGGAGGCGCTTATTATAGTGAGGCTGCGTGCGAATGTATTAATGCAATCTATAATAATAAAGGAATTCATATGGTGGTAAGTACCCAGAATAATGGAGCAATCTCTTGCCTGAATTCGGATTCTGTAGTAGAAGTATCCTGTTTAATTTCTGCCAAAGGAGCTACGCCTATGGCATGGGGAGACATGGGCTCATTTGAAAAAGGACAGCTTCAGGTGATGAAAGCAATGGAAGAATGTACGATCAGTGCGGCTCTATCAGGTGATTATGGAATGGCATTACAGGCATTTACCATAAATCCTTTAATACAAAAGGGGGGAGAAGCGAAGCAGGTGTTAAATGAATTGCTGGTTGCCCATGAAAAATATCTTCCGCAGTTTAAAGAAAAAATTGCTGATTTAAAAAATCAGGGGGTTGAGACAAAAGATCCGGTAGTAGCGGATTTAATGAAAAACGGATACTAATTGAAGTGAATTCAGTAACGCGATCCAGGGGTTTAAATAGTTTGATGTATAGGAGAGGATTAGTATGAACCAGAGAGAGATAACAAATTTAATAATTAAACATGTAGGCGGAGCCGAGAATATTAATGATTTGTATCACTGCATGACCCGGTTAAGATTTAATTTAATTGACAAAGGAAAATTCAACACAGCTGAATTGAAAAAAATTCCTGGTGTTATTAACACAGTACAATCAGGTGATGAATGCCAGGTAATTATCGGGGCAGAAGTGGATAAGTTTTACAATGATTTACAGGCCATGGGCATCGGGAAGAATCGTGGCGGAGAAAGCTCAAAAACACCGTTTCATGTATCAAACATATTAAAAGCTGTTTTAAATACAATTGTTGGTATTATGGCACCGATTCTGCCCATCATTATCGCCGGTGGTATGGTAAAAGTAATACTTGCCGTATTAGTAATTATGGGTATGAGCAATGATACACAAAATTATAAAATATTATCACTGATATCCGATGCACCATTTTATTTCCTGCCGTTTTATATTGCTAACAGTGCTGCGAAGAAATTTCAGACAAACAGCTATATGGCAATGGTAATAGCCGGTGTCATGCTTCATCCGAATTTCCTGAAATTAGTAGCAGATGGTGATAAAATTTCTTTGTTTCAATTACCTGTACATTCCGTGAAGTATGGAGCCAGCGTAATCCCGATCATCCTGACGGTATGGTTTATGAGTTACGTAGAAAAGGTTGTTGAGAAATTCACACCTAAAATGATAAAGACCATGTTAAGGCCTATGCTGTTATTAATCATAACAGCCCCTGTTGCATTGATCGTAATTGGACCAATCGGCGCTTATATGGGAGATGGAATTTACTATATTATTAAGAATATTAATGAAAACATACCCTGGGCTGTTCCGACTTTAATGGGTATTTTCGCACCAGTTCTGGTTATGGTAGGCATGCATTTATCAATCACGCCATTTGCAGTATTATCTGTATCCCAATTAGGTTATGAGACACTTATGGGTCCTGGAATGCTGGGAAGTAACGTTGCACAGGGCGGAGCAGCGTTAGCAATTGCAATGAAAGAAAAGAAACTGGAAAAGCGGGAAGTTGCAGTTTCTGCAGCCATAACAGCATTATCCGGTATTACAGAGCCGGCATTGTATGGTGTTACATTAAAATACAAAAGGGCATTAGCCTGCGTTATGATTTCCGGTGGAATTGCAGGATTTTATGCTGGTATTACCGGAGTAGTAAGATATGCAATTGCTTCAGCAGGATTTTTATCCTTGCCTGTATTTATAGGCGAAAATCCTCAAAATATAATCAATGCAGTTATTACTGCAACAATCGCTTTAGTACTTTCATTTGTTATGACCTTTATATTTGTAAAAGTAGAGAAAGAGGAACAAACGGATCTTACAGACAATAATAATAAGACAACTGAGACTTTAAAAAATGTAGCTCGCGGCACCGTAATTCCGCTTAATGAGGTAAAGGACGAGGCATTTGCGTCAGGTACATTAGGAAGTGGAGTTGCTGTTCTGCCAACGGAAGGAACCGTTTATTGCCCGGTTGAAGGCCAGATTTCAATGATTTACCCGACCGGACATGCAATTGGTATAACAACCAAAAGCGGAAGGGATGTCTTGATTCATATTGGTATTGATACTGTAAAGCTGGAGGGCAAAGGATTCAAAACTTATGTGGAAAAAGGAGCTATGGTTCATCCGGGAGACCGGCTGGTTGATGTTGATTTAAATTTAGTGAAAGAAAGTGGATATGATACAAGTATCATCGTTCTGGTATTAAATACGACTGATAATGACATTTTAGTAACAGGCAAAGGTGAACTATCCGTAAATGATGAATTGCTGCAAATAAATAATTAAAGAGGAATCGATATGAAAATAACGAATGTTGAAGTGTTTTGCGCTGATTTTGACAAAAGTGCACCGAATGAACCCATATTTATCCGGATCAATACGGATGAAGGGGTTTACGGATTAGGTGAGGCTGGTTTAGCTTATGGCAATTCCAAACTGGGTGCAATTGGTCAGATTCAGGATTTTGCTAAGTTAATCATTGGACAAAACCCGATGCAAATAGAAAAAATCTGGAATCAGCTTCATAAAGAAACTTTTTGGGGGCTGGGAGGAGGCACCGTGATTTTTTCCGCCATAAGTGCGATTGATATTGCACTTTGGGATATAAAGGGAAAGGTATTGGGTGCGCCGGTTTACGAATTGTTAGGCGGTAAGGTTCGTGATAAAGTAAGGGCGTATGCCAGCCAGATTCAGTTTGACTGGGATAAAAATTCCCATCCGCTGGGGGGAGTTAAGGAATATGGGGAAGCTGCTTTAAAAGCAAAAGCAGACGGTTATACAGCCCTGAAAATTGACCCGCTGCAAAGAGATGAGCTGGGAAATAAGAATTACCGCAACGATGGACTGCTGGGAGGGGAGAAGCTGAATTTATGCAGAGACCGGTTAGTGGCCATCAGAGAAGCTGCCGGAGATAAGATGGATATTATATTGGAGCTTCATGCTAAGACCGACATAAACGCAGCATTACAAATCAGCAAGCTTGTTGAGGATCTGAATATTTATTATATGGAAGAGCCCTGCGGTCCGTTAAATCCCCAGTTAATGTCACGATTGAAAGAAAAAACAAACATACCATTGGCTGCTGGGGAGCGTATATATTCAAGATATGGTTTTCAACCATTTATACAGAGCAGAGCTTTGGATGTTATACAGCCTGATGTTGCCAATTGCGGAGGAATATCGGAAGCGAAAAAAATATGTGATATGGCCCAGATTTATGATGTTTTAGTTCAGCCCCATGTTTGCGGAGGTCCTGTTTCCAACGCAGCTGCACTGCAGATTGAGGCAGTTATTCCGAATTTTTGCATTCATGAACATCATGTCGGGAATCTGACCGATTTCACCAGGAGCCTGGGAATATATGAAGATCAGCCGGTTGATGGCTTTATTACCATACCGGATCGTCCCGGAATCGGGCAGGACATTCCTGAAAAGATTTTAAACCAATGTACAAAAGTTGTAATAAGTTAGAAATCAAATTTTAAATTAAAGAGTATACCAAGGGGAGATTTTGTGCTGCTTCTTCGCAATTTTGCGATGAAGCAGCACTTTTTAATTTAATAATAAAAAATTTTTAAGGGAAAATCATCAATTCCTGTAAAGCCTCCGCTATTGAAAAGCCTAAATTGGTTTGTTATAATAAATTTCTGAGATTAAAAGAAAATTTGACATTTGAATACAGAGTTTTATATACTGGCATATATTATATATTGAAAAATGCATTATCGTGTGCTATTATGTGTATAACAGATATAACGAAAGATGGTGAAAAGATGATATTGCAAATTGATTTTAACAGTGAGGAAGCTATTTACATTCAGCTTCGGAACCAGATAATCATAGGAATCGCCACGGAAAGTATAAGAGAAGGAGACCCCTTGCCTTCCGTTCGCCAGATGGCCGATAATATAGGCATTAATATGCACACGGTAAATAAGGCGTACTCTGTTTTAAAACAGGAGGGATTTGTGAAACTGGACCGCCGGAAAGGAGCGGTTGTTTCCCTTGATGTAGATAAAATACAGGTTCTTGATGAGATGCGCAGGGATTTAAGCGTTGTATTAGCAAGAGGCATATGCAAAAATATTTCGTGTGATGAGGTTCACCAGCTGGTTGATGAGATTTTTCAGTCATTTATGAAAAGCCAGAGATAACAGTGATTCCCTGGATTGGAGGTTCTATATGTTGTGCGAGAAGTGTAAGATTCGCGAAGCAAATATTCAATATACGGAAGTAGTCAATGGTGTGAAGAAAGAACACCATTTTTGTGCCCAATGTGCAAAAGAGATGGATTTTGGTGTGTATGCAGCTATTTTTGATGGGGAATTTCCTCTTGGCAAGCTGTTATCAGGTCTTCTTGGAATTGAAGATACAGAAAAAGGACCGGATAAACTACAGCAGATCGCCTGTCCCACCTGTGGCACAAGCTACAGCGAGTTTGTAAAAGACAGCCGATTCGGTTGTGCAGACTGTTACAGCGTCTTTGGCCCGCTTATGGAGGACAGCATCAAACAGCTGCAGGGCAGTCTGATGCATACAGGAAAAACGCCGGCTTTTCAAAGGATGGATCATGAAAGCCAGAATGAAGATTCACAGGAAGATGGATCTGACAGCAGCAGAAACGAACTCTGCGAACTTGATGCCAGGTTAAAAGAAGCGCTCCGGTTTGAGGATTACGAGACAGCAGCAGTTTGCAGAGACCGGATAAAAGAACTGAGGAAAGGGAATGAAGGCAATGCTTAAATGGTATGAGCAGACTGACAACGGCAGATCTGGCGTAATAAGCAGCCGGATCCGCCTGGTCAGAAACTGGAAGGAATATAAATTTCCTTCCAAACTGGATGAAAAGGAAAGCAGCGAGATGATTCACCGCCTGGAATTCGGTTTAAAGGATTTGGGAGAGGAACTTTCGAGCCCACTTACTTTTTCCATGCTGGGTGATTTAAACGAACTGGACCGGGTGGCGCTGAAAGAAAGAAGAGCAATTAATTCTTCCATTGCTGACAAAAAGAACCCGGTAGGAATCCTGCTTTCAGAAAATGAAGATACAGGGATTATTTTTAACGGAGATGATCATATCCGGATTCAGGCTTTAAAGACAGGTCTTCATCTGGAAGAGCTGTGGGAAAAGGCCAGCAGCATTGATGATTACCTCAATGAACGTTTTCCATATGCATTTGATGACCGGTACGGTTATCTGACAGCGTTTCCCACCAATGTGGGAACCGGGATGAGGGCATCGGTCGTGGTACATCTTCCCATGTTGTCCCAGGGACGCAAATTTTCCAGCCTCATTGGAGAGATGGGCCGTTTTGGAGCGGCTGTCCGAGGCGTTTACGGAGAAGGAGAAGATAATTTCGGAGCTCTTTATGAAGTATCCAACCAGAAAACACTGGGACAGACAGAACGGGAAATTATAGATACTGTTACAAAGGCCGCCATTCAGCTGACCAATCAGGAGATGCAGATTAGAAAGCTATCCCTGCAGCGGCGCAAAGTTGAACGGGAAGATGAGATCTATAAGTCTTATGGCGTGTTAAAATATGCCAGAAGACTGACTTCCAGAGATGCCATGATATTTTTATCACAGATGATGGCGGGACTGGATGATGGTCTGATTCATACTAAGGAAGAGTTTAACGTTTATCGCCTGATGCTTGGCATCTGGCCGGCAGGTTTACAAAAGATTTCTGACCGTCCTCTGAATAAGGAGGAACTTGATATGGCAAGGGCGGAATTCATCCGGAAGGAACTGCCGGAATTAAATTGACAGGAGGATTGCATTTATGATAGACAGATTTACGACAAAGGCCAGAACGGCCATTAATCTGGCAGAGCAGGCAGCAGGGCGGCTGGGACACAGCTATGTGGGAACAGAGCATCTGCTTCTTGGACTGTTGGAAGAAGGCAGCGGTGTTGCAGCCAGAGTACTCATTGAAAACGGCGTCAGAGAAGATAAGGTTCTTGGTCTGATCAGCCAGCTGATTGCACCGGATCAGGCAGTCAGATTAAGGGAAGACGGAGGCTATACACCAGGAGCCAGAAGAGTTTTGGAAAACAGCTACCGGGAAGCAGTCCGCTTTAAAGCCAATTTAATTGGAACGGAGCATCTTCTTATTTCCATTATCCGGGACAATGACTGCGTTGCTTCCAGACTGCTTAATACCATCGGTGTCAGCGTACAGAAGCTGTACATTGACGTTTTAGCTGCCATGGGAGAGGATGCACCTGCCAATAAAGAAGAGCTTATGAAGTCTCCCAAAGGAAAGGGAAGTACTCCCACTCTGGACAGCTATAGCCGTGACCTAACAGAGCTTGCAGTAAAAGGAAAGTTAGATCCTGTAATCGGAAGAGAATCCGAAATTACACGTCTCATTCAGATATTAAGCCGCAGAACCAAGAATAATCCATGTCTGATCGGAGAACCAGGAGTTGGAAAGACTGCAGTCGTGGAAGGACTTGCCCAGATGATATCATCGGGAGAAGTACCGGAGACAATTGCGGGAAAAAGGCTTCTCACTTTAGATTTATCCGGTATGGTGGCTGGTTCCAAATACCGGGGTGAATTTGAAGAAAGAATTAAAAAAGTAATTGCAGAAGTGATTGAAGATGGCGATGTGCTTCTGTTTATCGACGAGATTCATACCATCATCGGAGCCGGAGGGGCGGAGGGAGCCATAGATGCCTCCAATATTTTAAAACCGTCTCTGGCAAGAGGAGAATTACAGTTAATCGGTGCGACTACCATTGAAGAATACCGTAAATATATTGAAAAGGATTCCGCCCTGGAACGGCGTTTTCAGCCAGTTAAGGTGGAAGAGCCTTCTGAAGAAGCGGCAGTGGGTATTTTAAGAGGCTTAAAAGGCAGATATGAGGATCATCATAAGGTTATGATTACAGATGACGCCATAAAAGCAGCCGTGAAATTATCTTCCCGCTATATCAATGACCGTTTTCTTCCGGATAAGGCCATTGATGTAATTGATGAGGCCTCTTCTAAAGTCCGCCTTGCTACCTTTACAGAGCCTTCTGAGATCAAGGAACTGGAGGCAGAGATTGAACTTTTAGAGGATCAGAAGGAAGCTGCCATTAAGTCAGAGGCATATGAAAAAGCAGGCGCAATTAAGAAAAAGCAGGAGAAAAAGCGGGAAAAGATTGATAAAATCCGTGATAAATGGCAGAAGGAAAAAATCTCCAATACTCCCACCGTTGACGAGGGGGAGATCGCAGATGTTGTATCAACCTGGACAAAGATTCCGGTAAAGAAACTGGAAGAGGGAGAAAGCGAGCGTCTGAGAAATTTAGAGTCCATTCTCCATGAACGGGTAATCGGTCAGGAAGAGGCTGTTACTGCAGTGGCAAAAGCGATCAGAAGAGGAAGGGTAGGGCTCAAGGATCCCAAGCGCCCCATCGGCTCATTCCTATTCCTCGGACCCACCGGAGTGGGAAAGACAGAACTTTCTAAAGCCCTTGCAGAAGCCATGTTTGGCATGGACAGTGCTCTGATCCGCGTTGATATGTCTGAATATATGGAGAAGCACAGCGTCTCCAAGATTATCGGATCCCCGCCAGGATACGTAGGATACGATGAAGGCGGTCAGTTAAGTGAAAAAGTCAGAAGAAACCCCTACTCCGTGATACTCTTTGATGAGATTGAAAAGGCCCATCCTGATGTATTTAATATTCTTCTTCAGGTTCTTGATGACGGCCATATCACGGATGCACAGGGAAGAAAGATAGACTTTAAGAATACCGTAATTATTATGACTTCCAATGCAGGAGCAGAAAATATTATATCTCCGAAACGTCTGGGCTTTGGTGCTGCAGCCGATGAAAAGGCAGATTACAAGCTTATGAAGGACCGTGTGATGGAGGAAGTAAAGAAGCTGTTTAAACCGGAGTTTGTTAACAGAATCGATGAAATCATTGTGTTCCATCCGTTAAACAAGACTCATATGAAAGATATTGTGACGATTATGATGAAGGATATCATGAAACGTACTTCCGAGCAGATGAGCATTACCATTGAAATCGATGAGACAGCCAAGGACTATCTGATTCAGAAAGGTTATGATGAAAAATACGGCGCGAGACCCTTACGGCGTACCATTCAAAGCAGCTTAGAGGATAAGCTTGCGGAAGAAATCCTTTCGGGAACGGTTAAAACAGGTGATACGGTTATGATTACGGCTGGTGAGGATGGACTTAAATTTTCTGTGAGAGAGCTGATAAACAGCTAGCCATTTCACCGCAATTCGTGTATAATAACTACAAGCGAAAGGATCTTTTTCTTCGCCAACAGGGATAAGTAAAGAAAATACTAGGAGGGCAAACCAATGCCGGTAATTGAAGAATTAATCCGCACAGAGCAGGACGGTACAATTAGCTTTGGTAATTACAAATTAGAAACAAAGTCAAAATTACAGGATTTTGAGCACGAGGGTGATTTATATAAAGTAAAGACATTTTATGAGATAACCAAGCTTGAACGTAACGGCATGTTTGTATACGAATCTGTACCAGGAACTGCAGTGGAGATGTTTGCAGTATCTGATGATGGCGTGGAATTTGAAGTAGAAGGCGATAAGGATGCCCAGCTGACAGTTCAGCTTGCAGAAGATACCGAATATGAAGTGTTTGTTAATGGTGCAGCAGCAGGCGGCATGAGAACCAACATGAGCGGGAAGCTGTCAGCCAGTGTGGAACTGAATGAAGGAACACCAGTAAAGGTAAAGATCAGAAGAAAGTAATGTAACTAAAGTCCGGGTCCGGCTCTTTTTTCAAAAGAGATTCGGATCCGGATTTTTTGTATGACCAGGAGGAACCTATGGCAAAAGGGAAAACAACAGCATTTTTTTGCAAGGAATGTGGTTTTGAATCAGCAAAATGGCTTGGCCAGTGTCCGGGCTGCCGGGAATGGAATTCATTTGTGGAGGAACCCGTAGCTAAATCAGAGCCTTCCGGAAAACGGGGGATTTCAAGCACTGGGTCTGGCGGAGTGACAGGCGGAAAAATAAAACCTTCAAGACTGTCTGAAATCCAGCTTGACGAACAGGACCGTATGAAAACGGGATATGAGGAGCTGGACCGGGTATTGGGCGGCGGCGTGGTAAGAGGGTCCCTGGTCTTAGTAGGCGGAGATCCGGGAATCGGAAAATCCACTCTTCTTTTGCAGGTATGCCGGAATCTGGCATTTGCAGAGAAGAAAGTACTATACATATCGGGAGAAGAATCCTTAAAGCAGATTAAACTGCGGGCAAACCGTATCGGAGAAGTGAAGGGGGATCTGCTGTTTTTATGTGAGACGAATTTAGATCTCATAGAAGCTGCCATACAGGAGGAACAACCGGATGTAGTGATTATTGACTCCATTCAGACCATGTTCCGGGAAGAAATATCATCCGCTCCAGGCAGTGTAAGCCAGGTAAGGGAATCCACCAATCTGCTGATGCAGATCGCCAAGGGAAAGGGAATTGCCATATTTATCGTGGGGCATGTAACAAAAGAAGGGGTTGTTGCAGGTCCAAGAGTGCTGGAACACATGGTGGATACCGTACTTTATTTTGAAGGAGAGAGAAGTGCATCCTACCGGATTATCCGGGGAGTTAAAAACCGGTTTGGCTCTACCAATGAAATCGGTGTGTTTGAAATGATAGAAAGCGGACTTGCGGAAGTAAAAAATCCCTCTGAGTTCATGTTAAGCGGAAGACCCGAGGATGCTTCTGGAGCAGTGGTAGCCTGTTCCATGGAGGGAACCAGACCGATTATGATTGAGGTACAGGCACTGATTACCCCCACAGCCTTCGGTATGCCAAGACGAACAGCTGCAGGCACAGATTATAACCGGGTGAATCTTCTTATGGCAGTTCTGGAGAAGAGAGGACACTATGATCTGTCTCATTTTGATGCTTATGTCAATATCACCGGCGGACTTCGAATGAATGAACCTGCGCTGGATCTGGCAATTCTTATGGCGATTGTTTCCAGTATGAAGGACCGGGCCATTGATTCCAAAACCATTATATTTGGCGAGGTGGGATTATCCGGAGAAGTAAGAGCTGTTTCCATGGCACAGCAGAGGGTAAATGAAGCAAAGAAGCTGGGATTTCATACCTGTATCCTGCCAAGGATTTCCCTGGATAAGATGGGGGCTGTTAATGGGATTAAGCTGATAGGTGTAGATAATGTAAGAGAAGCAATTGCTGGAATTTCAAATTAAGAAGAAAATGGCGTTAAGGGCAGTGGTTTGTATCTGCATTGCAGTTACTAAAATCTGCCCTTTTTTGTCGCATAATAACAGAAAATGACAAAAAATATAATAATACAGCCAAATATTCATATATAACCAGACGCTTTGGTCTGCTAAAATATAACTATCATGCAACATTAAAAATGATAGTCTACAAGGAGGATGTATTATGAGAAAAATGTATTTGAAGCGGGTTTCTGCTCTTTTACTGGCTGGTCTGATGGCTGCAACTGCCACCGGATGTTCAAAAGGCAGCAAGGAAGAAACCACCGTGGCTGCAACCGAGCAGACCACAAAAGCCGAGGTAAAGGAAACAGAAAGCCAGAGCAAGCAGACTACGGGAGGGGATGCCGTAACACTGCGACTGGTACATTATATGGGAGAGCAGTCCAAACGAGATGCACTGGATGCCATGCTGGAAGCATTTAAAGCAGAATATCCCAGCATTAATGTTGAAGTAGAGGTAGTAGCCTCCTCTTCCTATGTTGCAACCTATAAAAACTACATAGCAGCAGGAGAAGCTCCTGACATCATGTTTGGAAAACCACAGACCATGAAAGAATTCGTAGATGGTGGATATTTCATGGACCTTTCCAATGAAGAGTGCATGAAAAATGTACTTCCCATGTTAAAAGATGAATGTACTGTAAACGGAGGTGTTTACGGATTCCCTCTGGATGCACAGGTTAAGGCTTGCTTCTATAATAAAAAGATGTTTAAAGAAGCGGGTGTTGAAGTTCCGAAGACCAGAGAAGAATTCTTTAAGGTAGCTGATACTTTTAAAGAAAAAGGAATTAACCCCTTTATTCATCCATACAATTTCATTCATGGTGTATTCCACGAATTAGATTCCTTCTTTACTTCTATGGCTGTTGGTACCGATAATAAGACAGTCTGGAGAGATTCCCAGGAAGGAACCAAAGAATTATCTGATAATGCAGTTGTTAAAGACGCAATGGAGATGTTCTCCAAGTTTGCATCCTATAAAGATGCGGGAGATACCGCTGTTGACCAGACACAGGGAATTCAGAACTTCGCAGCAGGTCAGAGACCGATGTACATGAACGGCGGATGGCTTATGGGCGATGTAATGGCTGCAAGCCCTGACGGAGAATTTGGTATGTTCCCGACCCCATGGTCTGATAAGCCGGAGGACAATAAACTCTGGGTTGGTATTGATGATGTATTTGTTGTATCTTCCCAGACAGAGCATAAGGACGAAGTAATGGCGTTACTGAGCTTCTTCGCCAATGAGCAGTCTTCCAAGATCTGGATGGAAACAGCAAAGCTTATGACAAGCAATGTAAATGTGTCAACGGATGATTCCGATGAATTCATTAAGGAAATCAAATCTTATATCGATAACGATATGATAGTATCTAAGAGTCAGGTTCCGGATTATACATCTGAGTACAGCACCGCGTTCCGCACAAAACTTCAGGAATTTGTCACATTAGATGACAGCAAGCGTGATGTTACCAAGTTACTCCAGGACATTGATTATGAGATCGCATCCATTCGACAATAGTTTTTTGAAGTGATGACATAAATCAGAAAGTCAGGGTGGCAGTGTAGCGGGAGCTATATGACTCCCTGACTTTTCTATATCCAAGATGGAGGCAGTATGAACCGAAAAATGAAAAAACAGCTTCAGGAGTTTACTTTTATTATGCCAGCCCTGGTTATGTTTGCAATCTTTGTAGCATATCCGTTTCTGCAGGGGTTTCCCATCTCTTTTACCAAATGGGATGGAATGAGTCCAAACAAGGCATATGTGGGACTTAAAAATTACATCAGAATTTTTCAGGATGCAAATGTAATGAATGCCGTTAAGAATACACTGCTGTTTACGGCCGTTACAATGGTTTTTTCCAATCTGCTCGGTCTGCTGTTTGCCCTGATGATATCAAAGAAATCAAAACTGAATAATGTTTTAAGAACCTGTATCTTTATGCCTTACTGCCTCAGCCTTGTGCTTTCTTCTTATATCTGGCGGTATGTGTACAGTGATGTGTTTTATGACAAATTTGGAATAGCAAGCCCCCTTGGCAGTACAACGTGGGTTATGATCGGTCTTGCAGTGATATCTGTATGGCGGGATGCAGGATACTGCATGGTGGTATATATTGCAGCAATTCAGGGAGTATCGAAAGATTATTATGAGGCGGCAGAGTTAGAGGGAGCCACATCCTGGCAGAAATTCAAAGCAATCACGTTCCCCATGATTGCTCCGGCAGTCACTGCTAATTTTACTCTTTTACTTGCATGGGGAATGAAGGTATTTGATTATCCCATGGCAGCAACAGCAGGCGGTCCCGGAAGGGCGTCGGAAACGGTGGCAATGTTAATTTACAACAACTTGTTTACATACTTTAAAGCGGGTTACGGGCAGGCGATTGCGGTGGTATTTACCATATCCATTTTTGTAGTCAGCACGCTGGTTTCAAAAACCTTAAGAGCCAGGGAGGTGGAGATCTGATGAATAAAAAACAATTGAACTTTTTGTCTGTCATTGTAAAACTGGCAATGACGCTGCTTGTGATCAGCCCGCTTTATATTGCTTTGATCTATTCTGCAAAATCCAAGCAGGAGATGGTGACAAACCGTCTGGCATTTCCCAAAACCATCCACTGGGACAATTTTACCAGAGCCATTGAAACTTCTAATTTCGGTCTGGCACTGAAAAACAGTCTGGTTACAACTGTACTGGCAGTTATATTTATAACACTGATCTGTACCATGGCTTCTTATATCATTGCCAGAAAAAACAACCGGTTTTATAATCTGATCTATTATCTTTTTATAGGCGCCATGATTATTCCGTTTCAGTCAATTATGACACCGCTCTACATTGATATGACCAGATGGAAGCTGTTAAATACGCTTCACGGCTTTATTTTTGCAAAGATCGGTTTTCAGATTGCATTTACGGTGCTGTTGGTATCAGGCTTTGTAAAAAGTATTCCAAAGGAATTAGAGGAAGCTGCTTCTATTGACGGTGCAGGCATATATTCAGTCTTCTTTCAGATTGTATTTCCTCTCATGAAACCCATTGTTTTAACATCCATCGTATTAAACGCACTGAATGTATGGAATGATTTTCAGATGTCTTTGACGTTACTTCAACAGAAACAGGTACGCAACATCCCCCTGACCCAGTATTTCTTCTTTGGTGAGAACAGCATTGAACTTGGGCTGGCATTTGCTCTCTTTATTCTTTCAGTCATACCGATATTAGCCTTATATTTAACGCTGCAAAAATATATTATCGGGGGCATTACCCAGGGTGCGGTGAAAGGTTAAGCTGGAAAAATCTGCCCCTATCGGGCGTTGACATTCTTTTGCCAAGTTGCTATAGTGGGAAAAGACGAGGGGGGTATATTATGGAATCTGCAGAAGAACGCATCCGGTTCAGGAAGACGCTTTACTTTAAAATGATTGCAGTGACGGCGCTGCTGGGACTTACTTTTCTGGCTGCTCTTATTTGTATTTATCACGTGACATGCAAATGGTTTAAGACAGAACTGACCTATCAGTCCGACACATTAACGGAACAGATTTGCAGGAATGTAGATATCTCTTTAACGGAGCTGATGGAGGGTACCATTCCTTTAACTGCAACGAATCAGCGTCTGACTCCCATGCTTCGTGCAGTTACAGGACCGGATAAAGCAGATGATCCGTTTTTAAAGCCCAGATTGAGAAAACAGCTGGAAGAAATGCTTAGTACCAATTATGACATTAACTGGGTGTCTGTAATCGATCTTTCCGATACCGTTTATCTGGCATGCCGGGACGGCAGACCCAGGGAGGGAAGACCCAGTGAAGAATCTGTTCTGAAGCTGTATCTTGAAAATAAGGAAGATGTGTCTCATCGCCCGGGCAATACCATATGGACCAGGAGTGCCAGTGATGATGGAATTATCTTAATGCGTTATTTATTCGATGAGACGACCATGAGATTCAGCGGCTGTGTGGTTGCAGAGCTTAAAAACACCGTTTTAAAAGAGATTTTTCAGGATATAGACAGCAGTAAAGTGGGAAATTTTACTCTTTATGATATAAACGGAAATCTTTTATTTACCACAAGTGAACCAGATCATTTAAAAGCAGGGGCAGGCCACAGAGAAAAAAAGGACAATTATTTATATGCCGAATATCAGGTCAGCCGGGGAAGAATTAAGATTGCCCACGAGGTAGATTTAAAGGCAAAGAACAGCCGGTTTTCTGATTTGCTATATTTTGTATCTTTCATTGGACTCTTTATTTTCGTATTGATTATCATCTTTCTGTGGCTGATGTTTGGCAATATGGCCGGCAATCTCCGGATTCTGCTGCGCAACATCACCCGTGTATCAAAAGGGGATTTTAAGCTGGATCCAACATCGTTTTCAAAAGGCGATCAGATGGACCTTATCTCAGAACATATCAGTCAGATGGCGGCTAACATACAGTCTTTGATGGATCAGATCAGAAGTGCAAAGGAGATACAGCAGCAGAATGAATATAAACTGCTGGAGTTTCAATATCATGAGCTGCAGGCTCAGATCAATCCTCATTTCCTGTTTAATATACTTCAGTCCATTCATGGAATCGCGCAGATTAACGGAGATAAGCAGGTGAGCAGGCTGATCGGTCTGCTGGCAAGATTTTTCAGAAGAAATATAGAGCGAAGCAAGAATACCTGCACTTTAAACGCAGAGATCGAATACATAAAAAATTATACAGAGCTTTATAAAAACATTTATCCGGACAGGCTGGAAGTGGAGTGGGAGGTAGATGACTTGCTTCTTGATATGATGGTGCCCAGCTGCATTTTACAGCCGATTGTAGAAAATTCACTTGTTCATGGGATGGAGCCCAAGATTGGACTTTGTACAATTCGTATTTCCGTCTATAGTGAGGAAGAAAAGCTTGTCATAAAAGTATGGGATAACGGGCTTGGCATTCCTCCGGAAAAGCTTGTAACACTCTTTGAGAGCAATGAAGAAAAAAAGCGGATTGGAATTAAGAATGTAAAGGATCGTATCCAGCTGATGTACGGACCTGATTACGGTGTGTGGATCGAATCAGAGTATCTTCATAATACAGAAGTCAGACTGGAATTTCCTATGCAATAGTAAGGGGAGGGGGAACGTTATGTACTCGGTAGTAGTGATCGATGATAATAAAATAGCAGTAACAGCGATTGTAAAATCCACCAACTGGGAGTCATTTCACTGTGAGGTGACGGGAGTTGCATATGATGGGATTGCAGGTTTGGAACTGATTCATAAAAAAAACCCGGATATCGTAATTATTGATATACAGATGCCGGGATTTAACGGATTGGATATTATTGAAAAGATCAAACAGCAAAGGCAGGACATGCAATTCATCATAATATCAGGATACAATCAGTTTGAGTATGCACAGCGGGCAATCCGGTATGGAGCCAGCGATTTTCTCTTAAAGCCTGTTATGACGGAAGAGATGGAGCAGGCGCTGGAAAAAGCGGTGGGAACCCTTATGAAGAAAGAACAGTTTGCAGCAGAAAAAACACCGGATACCCTGGAGGAACGGATCCGCTTTATCAGGCAGAAAAGCCAGGAGTATTCCACTGCAGTTTCAGAGGCACTGGATTACGTTGATAAGCATATTAATCATAATATTTCTCTGGGAAATATTTGCCGGGAGCTGTTAATATCCACCTCTTATTTCAGCAAGTGTTTTAAAAAAGAGACAGGGGTTGGATTTGTTAATTACGTCACCATGGTAAAAATGGAAAATGCCAGAATTCTTCTTAAGAATCCACAGAACCGGGTGAATGAGGTGGCACATATGCTGGGATACCGTGATTACTCCTATTTTTTCCAGGTGTTTAAAAAACAATTCGGCTATGCACCAAGTGATATCAAGCTTTACAGTAAGTGAGAAAGAAGGAGATGCCAATGAAAATGCCTGAAAATAAAAGAAACATACCCTCTGTACTGACTTGCCTGGATGGAACAGAGGTGACAGATTGGGAAATATGGATGACAAAACGCAGACCAGAGCTGCTTGAGCTGTTTCAGAAGGAGGAATACGGTCGTTTGCCGGATGTAAGCGATATGGAACTTCATATCCGGGTTGCTGATTCCAGGCAGTCTGAGGAGATTCTTCAGGGGAGGGCGGTGAGAAAGACCGTCGAGGTTTTAGCTGTCCGCAAGGGAATTCATTTTAGCTTCTGTTTCGTTGTATTCATTCCTACAGGTGCCATAAAGCCAGTGCCTGCGTTTGTAACCGTATGCAATCGTGGGATTAAGGACAGCGACCCTGCAAGGCATTTTTTAAGCCCCTTTTATCCGGTTGAGACCATAATTTCCAGGGGATATGCCTGTGCTGCCTTCCGCACCCAGGAGGTCTCCCCTGATTATGAGGAAGGCTTCACAACTGGATTTTCAAGACTGTTTCCTGAGTATGTAACGGACAGACCTGACGATGCATGGGGGGCAATAACCGCCTGGTCCTGGGCTGCAAGCCGGATCATGGATTACTTTGAGACTGAGCCATTAATCGATGAGAGAAGAGTGGCGCTGGTGGGACACTCCAGGGGCGGAAAAACGGCTCTTTGGGGTGCTGCCCAGGACGAACGCTTTGCCATGGCTGTCAGCAGCTGTGCAGGAAACAGCGGAGATGCGCTGTCCAGAGGAGCGAAGGGGGAGAAGATTAAAGATATTTTAACCCGCTTTCCATACTGGTTCTGTAAAAATTATCAAAAGTATATAGATAAGGAAGAAACGCTTCCCTTTGACCAGCATATGCTGCTGGGATTAATCGCGCCAAGGCTGATCTATACCTCTTCCAAGACCTTTGATAAATGGGCAGACCCGGAGGGGCAGTTCGAATCTCTGGTGCAGGCAGACCCGGTATATCGCCTGTTTGGAGTTGAGGGGCTGGAGACCAGTAAAAAGCCTTTGCCGGAGCAGCCGCTTTATCAGGGAAGGATCGGGCATCATTATAAGACAGGAAATCACGATATGGATGAATATGACTGGAATTGTTATTTGAATTATGCGGATATTCATCTTTAATAAATAACAGATATAAAATACTTAATACATACAAAACAGGATGAAAATCTGCTTTTAAGGATTTTCATCCTGTTTTGTGGATGATAAAAAAACTCATAAATTAGATTGAGTAAAACGATATTATAAGTATGACACAAGGTTTAATTAACCGTTTAATTAACAACTATATTATAAAATGCGTCAATTTTGGAGCTCAAAGTGTATAATATCGGCTCATGGATTGAAAATAATTGAGATGGTTATATAGTGTAGTTAATTGGGGAACTGGTTCTTTCATTATAAGAAATGAGGAAATATGAAATATAAAGGAAAAAATGGTGCAGTTACAATTATAGGGGAAAATGTTTTGCCTGTTAAAGTTTGTGATATAAAAAATGGCAGACCTAAAGTTAAACGATCAGAAACAGAGGATTATTATGAGTTTATACTTATCTATTCACTATTTCATCGAGTTAAAAAAATATATGATAAAAAAACACTTAAAGAGATCAAATAGTTTTTTACGGCAATGGCTTTCTGCTTCAGCAGGAGGCTGTTTTTTTGTAATGCGGATAATGCCCCACGGTAAAACCTCTAATAAGTGGGGCAGTTTTGCTCTGATTATGATGGTTAACCCAATGACTCCCTTCTACTATAATAGTATTATTAAAGTAAGAAGCAGGAGGAAATATGGACTATGAGATCATTATCAGCCGGAAAAACTCCAAGGAGCACGGTCCAGAGCCGCAGACTGTTCTATTGCATTCTGCCATTTATCATTCTATGTTTTCTATTTTCTTATTTCCCGCTTTATGGATGGATTTACGCATTTTTTGACTACAAGCCTCCGTTAAAGCTGTCCCAATGTGAGTTTGTTGGCTGGAAATGGTTCAAAACCCTGTTTGCTAACAAGACGCAGATCGGACAGATGATACAGGTTATGAAGAATACCTTTGCGATGAGCCTTCTTGGTATTGCGACTTCTATTCTGCCCATGGGATTTGCAGTTTTTTTAAACGAAATACAATGCAGGTGGTTTAAAAATCTGGTGCAGACGCTGACGACTCTGCCGAATTTCATCAGCTGGGTGCTGGTATACTCGGTGGCGTTCTGCCTGTTTACTGACAGCGGTATGATCAATAACTTTTTGTTTAGTCACGGCTTGATTCAGGCACCGGTTAAATTTCTTGACAGTGATACCCATACGTATCTGTGGATGACCATGTGGAATCTTTGGAAAGGCCTTGGCTGGGGAGCCATCATGTATCTGGCTGCAATTGCGGGAATTGATCCGGAGCTTTACGATGCGGCCCGTGTGGATGGGGCCAATCGGTTTCAGCTGATGAAACGCATTACGGTTCCATGTCTGCTTCCCACGTTCTTTGTATTGTTAATGCTGTCAATCGCCAATTTTTTAAATAATGGTATGGACCAGTATTACGTATTTCAGAATTCATTTAATAAGGCGCATATCCAGGTACTGGATCTTTACGTATATAACGTGGGCATGACAGGCAGCAGCTTATCACTGGCAACTGCCATCAGTATGCTTAAGAGTCTGGTCAGTGTCACCCTGCTGCTTACTGTGAATTTTGTTTCAAAAAAAACCAGAGGTGAGGCCATTATTTAGGAGGGAAGAGCTGTGACAGTAAGAGAAAGAATCTTTCATATCGTCAATTATCTGATGTTCGGAATCATCACACTGATTTGTGCATATCCGTTTTATTACATGATTATCAATACCATCAGCGCCAATGATTTAAGTGCCAACGGATTCATTAATTTCCTGCCAAAAGGATTCCATCTGGAAAACTACAAACAGGTGATGAGGCTTCGTGGACTTTCTGCAGCTGCCGCAGTTTCTGTTGCCAGGACGGTTTTAGGAACTGCATGTACCGTGTTTGCCTCGGCTTATTTAGGCTTTCTGTTTACACAGGAGAAAATGTGGCACCGGAAATTCTGGTATCGTTTTTTTGTGATTACCATGTACTTTAATGCGGGTCTGATTCCCATGTTCATTACCATGAAGACACTCCATCTGACTAATTCGTTCTGGGTGTATGTAATCCCCACCATCATACAGCCGTTTTATATTATACTGGTAAAAACTTATATTGAGTCAATTCCAAAATCGCTGCAGGAAGCAGCAGAAATTGACGGGGCTGGAATACTTACTGTTTTTGCAAGAATCATTCTGCCAGCAGCTCAGCCGATTATGGCGACTGTTGCCATTTTTGCAGCGGTTACCCAATGGAATTCCTTTCAGGATACGTTAATCTATGTAACGGATCAAAGACTGTATTCTCTGCAGTATCTGTTATATACATACATCAATCAGGCCAGCTCCCTGGCGGCAATGGTGAGAAGCGGAGGGACAGGTGCAATCAGCGGGGCGGTTCTTGCCAGCAGGCAGACGCCATCCTCCATACGAATGACGGTTTCGGTAATAGTCGTGCTTCCGATTTTATTTATTTATCCCATATTCCAGAGGTTTTTTGTAAAAGGAATTATGATTGGTTCTATAAAAGGTTAAGGAGGAGAGGTAAGATGAGAAAGAAACAGATCAGTGTGATTCTGTGTGCAGTCCTGGCTGTCACCGCTGTTTTAGCCGGGTGTAAAAAAGAGGCGTTTGTAGAAAATACGACAGGCAACAGCAGCTATGATAAACTAATAACAGTGGATGTATTTGATACTCTGGCTAATTATCAGGGAATCCAGAGCGGATGGTTTGCAAAAGTTGTAAAAGATAAATTCAATATGGAATTAAATATCATTGCTCCTAATGTAGCAGGCGGCGGAGATACATTGTTCCAGACACGCTCTGCAGCTGGTAATTTAGGAGATTTAATAATTACAAAAACCGAGAGCGGCCGCTTTGAAAATATGGTAAAAGCCGGACTTTTAATGGATATGGCCCCGCTTTTAAAAGATAAAGATGTATATAAAAATTATGAAGATGCAATTTTAAATATGAATAAGGGATTGGTGAAGGAGGGCGTTTATGCGATCCCCAGTGAAATTTCCAGTCAATCCCCCAACGTATCTGCAGAAGGAATCGAGCCGCTGGTAGCCCCCTATCTCCGCTGGGACGGATACAAGGCAATTGGTTATCCTGAAATGAAAACACTGGAAGACATGATCCCAGTGATGAAGCAGCTGCAGGAGCAGATCCCTAAGAGTGATTCCGGTAAAAAAACGTATGCCCTTTCTTTGTTTAAGGATTGGGATGACAGCATGATGGTGATTGCCAAGAATTATGCTTCTTTATATGGTTATCAGGAAATAGGCTTTGTAATGGAAAAATACGATGGAAGTGACTTCCAGAATATCGTTGATTCAGACAGTTATTATGTAAAAGCACTGCATTTTCTCTTTAATGCCAATCAGGAAGGGCTTATCGATCCGGAATCCACAACTCAGAACTATGATATATTATCGGATAAATACCGTGATGGGCAGGTGCTTACATCCTTATGGTCCTGGCAGGGGCAGAGCTACTATAATACACGGGAACGAAAGGAAGAAGGAAAAGGCATCATGCCTGCTTTCATTGAAGACATGGCACCCTATACCGATGGCTGTTATTCTATGGGGAACGGTAAGGCCGTTATTGCCATTGGAAGTCAGGCGAAAGAACCGGAGCGTCTTGCAGCTTTTATCGACTGGATGTATTCCCCAGAAGGAATGGAACTGGTAAGTCAGGCCAATGGTGCAGCGGGTCCTATGGGACTGACATGGGAGATGAAAAACGATAAGGCAGTTTATACGGATTATGGCTGGAAGGCTCTTCCTAACAATGATGTGCCAGTGCCGGAGGAGTGGGGCGGCGGCAGCTGGAAGGATGGCGTAAGCGCCTTGAATTATAAACCGTTAGCAATGGTGGATACGGACCCTATCACCAATGAGCCTTATTTAACCACGATGTGGAGTTCCGTGCTTGAGATGAATCATACACCGCTGGATACTGACTGGCAGAAGTATGCGCAGGGAGCGAAAACAACTATCGAATTACTGGAAAAGAAAGGGGCTCTCTCGGTAGCGCCAGGTACTTCCTATATTCAGCCGAAGGAGGACTCCGATATCACAACGCTGCGGGGACAGTGCAAGGCAGTCATTGTGGATGATTCCTGGAAAATGATTTTTGCAGCAGATGAGGGTGAGTTTGATTCGTCATTGCAGCATATGCAGGATACCGTGCATGGTCTTGGCTATGACCGGGTGCTGGAAGTGGATTTAAAGAATGCAAAAGACCGGGCTGCAACCAGAAAAACGGCAATGGATGAATATACCCGCCGCCACAAATAAGATAATTGCAAAAAGCTGTGTGTCTTACGGAGCGGACATTTTCATGTCCGCTCCGGCGTGGGTTCTACGGTATTCTGCCGGGCTGATACCGGTATATTTTTTGAACTTTTTATGAAAATAGTCCACATTTCCATATCCCACCATTTCTGCGATTTCATAGACCTTATAATGATCGTTCATTAAGAGACGCCTGGAGTTTTCAATCCGCACTTCATCTAAGTAGACATTGAAATTCTTTCCTGTAGTTTTGGTGAAAACTTTTCCAAGGTAGGAGCTGTTATAGCCAAACAGCTCCGCAATCGTACCCAGTTTTAAATCTTCCTGATAATTGTGACGGATATACTGAAGGATATTATCCAATACACTGGTACGGGTGGGAGAGCCAATGGCATTCATACACATCTCAAACTGAAGAATGAAAAAGTCCAGAATTTCATAGAGATAATATTTTTCTTCAATTGTATAAATAATAGCTGCATTATTGGGAAACAGAGTATCAAGATTGCCATAACCATAAATAATACTGGATTTTACCTGGATCATGATATCCGCCAGGTAATGTCTGATTTTTGAAATCTCCAGACTGGAACAATAGAGTGCCTGGCGAAGCGTTTCCAAAAGTTCAAGCATCATATGCCGGTTTCCAGACTGAATATAATCCGACAGTTGCTGCGAATAAGTATTTTCCATCACAAAATCCGATCCCTGTGGCTGAAATTCCACCGGCATATCTTTATAGCACAGCACATGCTGGTTGAAGCTGCAAAAGAAGCGCCGTTTCATAAGCTGCTGCGCATCGTTGTATGATAGATGAATCTGTTGGATAGAACAGACCGGGCGGCCGTAAGTAAGAAATAACCCGTCCAGAGGTGAACCTTTTTGCGGCTGGCTTATGTAATGGTCTGCAAGCTCTTCAAAGCGTTTTATAGCAAAATCGCCTTTTAAAATAATAACGTTGTTGTTTCCAATCCGGATATGCTCCAGGGAATTGTGGTTGTGGTTAGCCAGACGCAGGATTCCGGCAAAATCCCAGGTGGTATCAAAAGACTCCTGTTGATAGCTGGTATAAAGTACAACCTGATAAACGGCGGCATCTAACTGCAGATCATGGCAGTCCAGCAGGGAATAACCGGCTTGATTGAGAAGAATATCATGTAAAATTGATTCCCTCGCCCGATCCCGGTACTGTATCATCCTTTTTTGTTTTCCCTGTTCATTTAAAAGCAGCTGTCTGGCATCCAGAACCGCTTTTTCCAGTTCCTGCTCATCAATCGGCTTCGTGAGATAGCAGGTAACTCCAAAGCGCATGGCTTCCTGTGCAAAAGAAAAATCAGAAAGACCGCTGATTATAATGAATACACCGGCAAAGCCATTCTCTCTGGCAAGTTTTACTACCTCCAGTCCATTTAAGTGGGGCATACGTATATCAATCAGCACAACGTCAGGCTGTAATCTTATGATTTGGTCCAGAGTATCCTGACCGTTTTTACATTCTCCGCAGATGGTATAGTCAAGAGAAGACCAGTTTAGCAGATATCGGATGCCTTCTCTGACATCTATTTCATCATCAGCGATTAAGAGTTTCATTTTTTTATTACCTCCTGTATCGTTTTTGCAGGAATCACCATGGTTACCAGGGTTCCCATTGATTTTTTACTTTTAATACTAAGACCGTATTCAAATCCATAATATAGCTGGATTCTCTGGTTGATATTATAAAGTCCGATTCCATGGGAGGAGTTACTGGGGGGAAGGTGAATTGACTGGTTTAACAGCTTAAGCTCCTCAGGCGTCATACCGCAGCCATTATCAAATATATGAATGCAGAGTAATTCGTTTATCAGGCTGATTTTCAGGATAATTTTTCCGTTTTGTTCTACCTCCTCCAGTCCGTGCAGGAGCGCATTTTCAACAATGGGCTGTAAAAGCAGCGGCATAATCTGGTAATCCTTAGGATCTAGATGAGGGCATATTTTCAGGGAATAATTGATGCGATCGTGAAATCTCAGCTTCTGAATGCTTAAGTAGGTTTCAATATAGTCCAGCTCATGGGAAAGGGAGGTTACTGAAGTGGAAGTGTTTTCCAGTACATAACGCATGGATTTGCCTAAGAGCTTTATTGCATTAGCCACTTCTAAGTTGCCTGCCTTTAATGAACGCATACGTATGGTCTCCAGTGTATTGTAGAGAAAGTGAGGATTGATCTGGCTGGAAAGCATTTTAAATTCCATCTGTTGCTGTTTGTTGATTAAGTCCTGGGTTTTAAGCTGTGCCTGATAGACGGAAGTCTCTTTATTAAGAATCTCATGGATCATCAGCTTTAAATCACAAAATACATCAGAAATTTCATCTTCGCCGTGAAAGTTGTCCGCTATTTCATAATTACCCTGACTGGCCCTGTGCATGCATTCCCGAAGTGTAATGATACGGAGACTGAAGTAATGGGAAAATACAAAGATAAACATGCTGGTGATAATCAGCACTAATCCCAGGATTGCCAGATAAGTACTGCTGATCCGGTTTAAATATGGGTATCCGTCATAGCTTAGGGAGGCCATGTAAAAGCTGTCTTCGCAGTAGGCGGGAGAGAGGGAGGAAACGCAGCCGATAACGGTTCCGTTTTCTAATGCTATTTTTCCTTTATAAGTGCCTGTATAGCTGCTTGTGCCCAGACCCCCGTATCTTACCAGTCCGGGGGTTCTCACCTGTCTGTCACTGGTATAAAATATGCTGCCGTCATTGAGCCATATGACTGTATGCATGGAGCTGTTTTCAATGCGGTTTCGAATGTGGTTATTACTGACGGTAAGCTTTAAGATGGCATAACTGTGAATCTGGGGAAGGAAGATGCGGGTATACAGGCAGAGATTGCGCTTTTCGGTGTTGTAGCGTTCACTTTTCTCTAACTCCACTGTCCAGAATGGGGTGACGGACGAGGAAGCGCGTTTAAACCAGGGCTGGATCTGGAGATTGTCCGTAATGGGATGGATGTGCGGGCTGTCTGCAATGGTGGTATTAAAGGTGTACACAGCAATGTCATGGAGGGAGGCATCACCAGAAAGAAGTGTATCAATCCCCTTATAAGTGCTTATGGCTGATTTACTTTCGCTGTCCGCAGAGTATCTGGTGTTTAAACGTGTAATTAAATTCTGGTCAGAGACCAGGATCTGGGATTTGTTGTAGATGTTTTCTGTTAAATCCAGAATCAGGGATTTTACCCGGAGATTATCGGAATAAGTCTGTTTGGAATAATGGTCAAATAATTGGGTTCGGGTATGATAGATGAGATAACTGCCTACCGTTGTGATAGGAATAAAAATGGCGATAAAAAAGAACAGGTACAATTGCTTCTGCACCCGGATCTTAGTAAAAATATCCATGAATCGTTTCTTACTCATACATACCCACCCTTTAAACGTTACCCCATATCTCTATTAAAGAATTACGACTCATATAGCAAATTTATTACAACAGCAAAAATCAGTTGAACTATCGTTAGGATAGGCCAACTGATTTTTTATAAAAAAGAACAGGAGCGTTGCTTGCTGAAGTGAGATCATAAAGATCTCAGATCATTTTGCAACACTCCTTTAAAATTAGCAGGGGAAGAGGGGCTCGAACCCCCATTTACGGTTTTGGAGACCGTTGCTCTACCATTGAACTATTCCCCTATATGGTTGAATTACCTGCTCACCCGAGCACTTTGAAAGTATAGCATAGAACATTTTATATTGCAACAGTTTTTTGAAAAAAATAAAAAATTTGAGAATAGGATCAGCAGAAAAAGGAGATTCAGCAAAATAAAATTTTATTCTGCTGTTCATACATAATTGATTGTGGTAAAATGAATTTATAAATCCGCTTAAATGCCAGGCGGCTTGTTTGGCGTTTTTGATAAAAATTTATCATAAAAATAGTGAATTTGAATTATGAAAAAAGGGCGATGCAAAGAAAACTCCTTCTAAATAATTTGTCTTAGTAAAAAGATGCTTAATTCTCATGGACTTTTTTTGTGGGAATTACAAATAATGCACAAAAACATGCAATATAATCTTATATGAAACAGAATTTGACAAATGCCGTCAAACATGTTATAAGTACTTCATAGCTATTATAGAAAAGGGAGTCTGCTCATGAAACAGTTTAAGATTATATTGCCAACAGTTGCTGAGGCCAAAATGTTTGTTGCTGCTGCTTCCAGGTGTAATTTCGACATAGACGTATTTTACAATCGAGTGATTATTGACGCAAAGTCTATATTAGGTGTTTTAAGCTTGGATTTATCCCAGATTCTTACTGTTCAGTTAAACGGAGCAGATGCAGAATTTGAAAAATACTTAAAAAAATTAGCTCCGGAAAACAGCTCAGCAGCATAAACAATAAAGCAACGTGAAAGAGGGAATTGCAGCCATATGGTATGCAGTTCCCTTTTTTCATCGCGGACGGGGTATATCAATTGTAAGAAGGAGGAACCGGAATGGAGCAGGAAGAAAAAAAGATTTTAAGCATATCCGTCAGGAATCTGGTGGAATTTGTGCTGCGTTCCGGAGACCTGGATAACCGCCATAATTTTGCTGCGGAGAAGAATGCCATGCAGGAAGGCAGCCGGATTCACAGAAAGATTCAGCGCCGAATGGGAGCCGATTATAAAGCCGAGGTAACATTAAAACATGTGGTAGAGGAAGATCAGTTTCAGATTCTGGTGGAAGGAAGAGCGGATGGAATCATTGATAAACCGGACGAGCTGATCATAGATGAAATCAAAGGAATCTATATGGATTTGTCCTATCTGGAGGAGCCCTTTCCCGTTCATCTGGCCCAGGTTATGTGTTACGGTTACTTTTACTGCTTTGATAAGCAGAGGGACGGGGCAGTCATGCAGGTGACCTACTGCAATATAGAGACAGAAGAGATCCGCCGCTTCCAGACAGAAAAATCCTTTGAAGAGCTGGAGGCCTGGTTTCAGGGACTGATCCATGAATATGTGAAATGGGCCAGGTATTTATACATTCATGGAATCAGAAGAGATGAGTCAATCCGGGAACTGGAGTTTCCATATCCCTACCGCCAGGGACAGCGGGAATTGGCGGTATCCGTTTTTCGCAGCATTCAAAGAAAACGGAATTTATTCATTCAGGCTCCCACCGGAATCGGGAAGACTCTTTCCACTGTTTTTCCGGCTGTTAAGTCCATTGGAGAGGGGCTGGGGGATAAGCTCTTTTATTTGACGGCAAAAACCATTACAAGGGGAGTTGCGGAAGAATCCTTTGATATTCTAAGAAATAAAGGCCTTTATTTCAGTACCGTCACCATTACAGCCAAAGAAAAACTCTGCTTTCTGGAAAAGCCCGAATGCAATCCCGATGCCTGTCCCTATGCCAAGGGACATTTTGACCGTGTAGGTGATTGTGTCTATGATATCATTCATAAGGAATTTGGTATTACCAGAGATGTAATATTGCGTTATGCCACAGAATTTCGTGTCTGTCCTTTTGAATTGTGCCTGGATATCAGTAACTGGGTGGATGGGGTCATCTGTGATTATAATTACGTTTTTGACCCTGATGTCCGGTTGAAACGATATTTCTCAGAAGGAGTCACAGGAGAGTATATATTTCTGGTGGATGAGGCCCATAACCTGGTTCCAAGAGCCAGGGAAATGTACAGTGCAGCGGTCTGGAAAGAGGACTTTCTTCTTATTAAAAAGATTATAAAGCCCATGAACGAAAAAATAGGCCGTTTGCTTGACCGGTGCAACAAAGAACTGCTGGAAATGAAACGCCAGTGTGAGGGGTATCACATTTTGGAAGACGTCCGTTTCTTTATTACCAGTGTCATGAGTTTATTTGGGGAAATGGAACTGTTTATGGAGAAAAATTCCGAATTTGGAGACAGGGATCTGGTACTGGATTTCTTCTTTGATTTAAGGAAGCTTCTAAACATTTATGACCGGCTTGATGAGAATTACAGGATCTATACGGAACTCATGTCCGACGGACGCTTTATGCTAAGGTTTTTCTGCGTAAACCCGTCTAAGAATCTGCAGGAGTGTCTGAAAAAAGGAAACAGCACCGTATTTTTTTCAGCAACCCTTCTTCCGGTTTCCTATTATAAGGAGCTGCTAAGCGGAGATCAGGAGGAATATGCTGTCTATGCCCATTCACCCTTTGATCAGGATAAGCGTCTTTTGATGGTAGGCACAGATGTAAGCAGCCGTTACACAAGAAGAAACCGAAATGAATACCGGAAGGTGGCAGATTACATCAGTAAGATCGTATCTGCGAGAGTAGGAAATTATATGGTTTTTCTTCCATCTTATCAGTATTTAAAAGAAATAGAGACTATTTTGCCGGAACGGATCTGTGATGGGGATTCTGTTACCTGTTATGCACAGGCATCTCATATGAACGAGCAGGAAAGAGAGGAGTTCTTAATGGAATTTTCCAGAGAGCGGGATGATTCCTTTGTAGGACTGTGTGTGATGGGAGGTGTCTTCTCCGAAGGAATTGATTTAAAGGAGGAGAGACTGATTGGTGTGATCATCGTAGGAACCGGACTCCCCATGGTCTGTACGGAACAGGAGATCTTGAAAAATTATTTTGAAGAAAAGTCTTCCAAAGGTTTTGATTATGCTTATCAGTATCCTGGCATGAATAAGGTCATGCAGGCAGCCGGAAGAGTAATCCGTACAGCCAGGGATGAGGGAATCATCGCCCTTTTAGACGAACGTTTTACCCGGCCTGAATATCTGGCGCTGTTTCCCCGAGAATGGGACAGCTTTTATGAAGTGAAATTAAAGAGTGCCAAAGAGGTTGCCAGACAGTTCTGGGACAGCCGGTTAGTGGAGGAGAAAGAGGATGAAAAACACACTTAGATTAAGACCGTATAAAAAAGAGGATGGAACGTATCTGCTAAACTGGCTCACAGACCGCCGTATGCTTGGTATGTGGTGCAGAGATCATTTTTCATTTCCACTTTCAGCTGAACAGCTGGAGCAGTATTACAAGGAACTGGAAAAGGATTCCCGTTCCTTCGCTTTTACCGCATTAAATGAAAAGGGAATTCCGGTGGGGAGTTTCCGTATGTCCCGAGTGGATTATGAAAAGAAGAGCGTTCATCTTGGTTTCATCGTCATTGACCAGAGTCTGCGGGGGCAGGGACTGGGAGGACAGATGGTTACTCTTGCAGTGGGGTATGCGAAAGAATTCCTGGGAATGGAACGAATCACACTAAATGTATTTGACTGCAATCCCGGAGCAAAACGATGCTATGAGAAAGTGGGATTTTACGAAGAGCAGTTTAAAAAAGAAGATTTTGCCTTTGAAGAGGAAAAGTGGGGGATCTACCTGATGGTTTATGATAAATGAAGTGAAAATAAAAAGCTGCCGGAAGGATCAGCCGGCAGCGGGGTTTTGTATCAGAGCATGTCCATAAATTGTCTGGAAGCCTGAGAAACGGGTATATTTTCATTATAGGCCACAACCATCTGGCGTGTAGGCAGTTTTTCTGTCAGCCTTACCTGAAATAAGTCCCTGTCATTATTAGGAATGCAGAAATCAGGAACAAAAGCGATTCCAAGTCCGATCCGAGCCAGATCGATTAGAAGATCGTTGCTGCTTAATTCAATTTCAGGAACTAAATCCAGCTGCTCCTTCTGGAACATATGGTGAAGAAATTCACTTGTGGTGCTTTTCCGGTCCAGCATAAGAATGGGATAGGTCTGAAGCTTCTGAAGATTAACGGTCTCCCCTTTTAATGGAAAGTATTCCTGATTAGCCACAAATACATCTGAAAATTCATTGATCACCCGGAATTTCTGGGAACTGAGAAGACCGGAGTTGGGATAATTGGTGATGATGAAATCTACCTGACCATTGGCCAGCAGATGAGCGCATTCAATGGATGTCTGGTTGGTAACCTTAATGTGCACATTGGGGTAGGCTTTGTGGAATCTGTTTAAATAGGGAACCAGAAAGTAGCGGCAAATGGTATCACTGGCTCCGATGCGCAGCTGGCCTCCGTTTAAGGTATTGGCTTCTAATAGCTGATTTTCTCCCTTTTGGATCAGATTTATAGCAGGCTCGATGTGCTTTAAAAGAATCTCCCCTTCGGGAGTGAGCTGAACCTTCTTGGTGCTTCTGATAAAGAGTGTCTGGTTTAATTTCTTCTCCAGTACCTTGACTGACTGGCTGACTGCAGACTGGGAAATAAAGAGCTGTTTGGAGGCCTCAGAAAAGCTAAGTGTAGCGGCAACATGATAAAAAACCTTGTACAGTTCATAATCTCAAACTTCGCACTTAAATAAGTGCCTATGCACCTTGAAAATTCAATAATAACTGGCATAAAAATAGCATGAAACCGATGGTTTTGGTATAATTAAGTTACTACACAAAATCATAAAAACCGGAGGGCTCATGA
>JAAOXG010000040.1 GCA_013036995.1 Lacrimispora defluvii | reverse complement strand
TAATAATTATACTCTAACATAAAAAGATTATATTTACATACATGATTCCAAACCTTTCCTGAATAAAATATTAACATTTCTGAAATACTATTGTACTGACAAAACGAGTGTGATATAATCCTCAAAAGTTGATTATTATAATCCCACGTATCGGTTAAGAAGGGTGTCTTTTTATGAATATCAAACAGTTTTTAATCAAGTACAGGCATGCCTGGATCCTCAGCTACGCCTTCATTTATCTGCCATGGTTCGTATACCTTGAAAATACAGTGACAAGCAATTACCACATCATGCATATAGCCATTGATGACTATATCCCGTTTAATGAATATTTTATTATTCCCTACCTGATGTGGTTTGGTTATGTGGCAGTCTCTGTTACCTATTTTTTCTTTCGTGATGTGAAAGAATACTACAGGCTATGCACCATGCTGTTTACAGGAATGACCATAAGCCTGGTGATCTGTACTGTCTTTCCTAACGGAACGGACTTCAGGCCTGTGGTTGATGCCAATAAGAATATTTGTGCTGCAATTGTTAATCTTCTTTACTCTGCAGATACCTGTACCAACGTATTTCCAAGCATACACGTGTATAACTCCATTTGTGTCCACATTGCTATCTGCCGGAGTGAACGTCTTAAAAATAGCACACAGTTAAAAACAGCGTCTCTTGTTTTAATGATTTTAATCTGTCTGGCTACTGTGTTCTTAAAGCAGCACTCTGCCTTTGACGGACTTGGCTCATTGGCTATGGCGTATATCATGTATCAGTTTGTTTATTCTGATTCCCTTGTTCCCAACAGAAAAAAGGTATCTGAAAAAGCAATCAGTTAAAAAAAGACCTTCCCTGCCGGGGAGGTCTTTTCACATCCGATTCTAATTAAATCCAAAAAATTTCTGAGTCATCTTATAAATGGCGATGGGGAATTTCATTCCGCTCTTACCAGGCAGATTGACTCCCTGTCCTAAGAATCCGTAGCGAAGCCTTAAATAAAGCTTCAAATTCTGTTTTCTGAGACTCTGCCACAGTTCTTCCTTTTTCTCCATATTTTCCTCTGTACCGGACTTAATAGCCAGAATGGAGGAAATGACCATCATAATCTCTAAATACCGCACCATATAACGCCGAAGCTTGCGCTGCTTAATCTTCATCACGTCATAATAGGAAAGCATCAGCTTTGTCACCCGGATCTGCTGGTCAATCCGTCCGATCATAACCTGTTCATTGACAGACTGATCGTCTCTGCCTATGAAGTAGCGGTAAAAGTTTACATTTAAATAATACAGGGTTTTCACATGGGGAAGAGGCTGATAAACAAAAATATTATCCACATAGAAGGTATGCTTTGGCAATTCCAGACCGCATTGCCTTAAAAGCTCTGTCCTGTATATAACAGAATGCATCAGAATGTATTGTCCCAGAATAAAAACCTTCACATCATCCCAGTCAATCAGCTGGTTCTCCGGAAGAGCAGTCCGGTAATTCATTACTTTTTTGCGATCAGATCCCTGTTTTTCATAAACAAAATTACTTACCAGCATATCAAGTGTCTTCTCACCGTATACGAAACGTCTGAGGGTATTGAGAATCTCCATATAAGCGGATTCATCCACCCAGTCATCACTGTCCACTACCTTAAAATAAATCCCGGACGCATTCCTTAATCCTGCATTAACTGCTTCTCCATGCCCGCCATTCTCCTGATGGATGGCCCTGCAGATTCCCGGATAATTCCGTTCATATTCATCTGCAATTTCGGCTGTACGGTCTTTTGTGGAACCGTCATCTACAATAAGGATCTCAACCTCATCTCCGCCTGGAAGCAGGGATTCGATGCAATGCCTCATATAGGATTCTGAATTATAACATGGAATTGCTACAGATAAGAGTTTCACACAATATCCTCCTTTAGGTTGTTTTTCCAATAAATCCGGATAATACATATTACAGTTACAACGACTGATAACACTACCACAGCTGCAGTCACTCCTGCATGTTCTCTTTGAAACAGAAGCCCGGACAGCTCCGTGTTGGTTATAAAAAGCGAAAGTAAATTAGCCGAGATGTGAAGCATGATAGGTGCCGACAGGGCTTTTGTTCTCTCATAAAGCCATGCTGCGGCAAGACCAATGATAAATGCATAAACTCCCTGGGGAAGATTTCCATGATAAAGACCAAACAAGCCGGCTGATACAACAGCCGATAAAGCAAAAGAAAACTTGTCCCGTAAGGAAGCAAAAATCATTCCTCGAAATATCAGTTCCTCCGCTACAGGTATGATAAGTCCGGAGGCCAGCAGCTGAAGCGCAAATGGCGGAGAATACAGTGCATTGGCCGCTTCCTGGTACGTCCTTGATATTCTGGTCAGTCCCATAACTTCCACAGCTGAATTTCCAAGAATGCAAAGAGCCGCTCCAAGCAGCCAGATCGCTATCAGGCTGTCTGCAGGTTTTAAACTCTCTGTTATGGAAGATCCTCTGTTTTTCTGATCGTAAGAATAAAACCACAGCAAAACCGGAATATTCAGTAATGCAGATACTCCCGTAGCCAGAAGTGGTTCAAGAGGCACCGCCAGATACAGGAACGTGGTTGCTAACGTATAGGTAAACAAAGGAAGAATCAGATGCAGAATCATTACTATCATAAGTACCTGTCCTTTCATTTTCTGTATCTTCTTAAACATTATACCACCTGATTTCAGGATATCCACTTAATTTTTTTAAAATTATTTCTAAAAACAATTGAAATCTTTTCTCATACTCCACCATGCCCGAAAGCGGTTGCATTTTTTATCCGCTGATAATATAATATCTTTATATTTTCTGATTAAAACTACATGAAACTGAGAGGAAATAATATGGCAAAAAAACGTATTGTGATAGCTTTGGGACACCATGCCTTGGGAACAAACCTTCCGGAACAAAAGACGGCAGTCGCCAGAACTGCCAAAGTAATTGCAGATTTTATTCAGTCCGGCTGGCAGGTGGCCGTTACTCACAGCAACGCTCCCCAGGTTGGAATGATTCACACTGCAATGAATGAATTCGGAAAACAGCATGACGGTTATACCTCAGCTCCCATGTCTGTCTGTTCTGCCATGAGCCAGGGATACATCGGATATGACTTACAAAACGGAATCCGTGCAGAACTTATGACACGGGGCATATATAAGTCCGTGGCTACGATTTTAACCCAGATGATGGTAAATCCATATGACGAGGCTTTCTATACCCCCATGAAGCCCATCGGCCGTTTCATGACTGCAGAGGAAGCAAAAGAAGAAGAGGATAAGGGAAACTATGTGGAAGAAGTTCCAGGAAAGGGATTTCGCAGAGTCGTCGCTTCTCCAAAGCCAGTTTCTATCGTTGAGATTGATATCATAAAAGCCGTTATGGATGCAGATCAGATTGTAATTGCCTGCGGAGGCGGGGGTATTCCCGTTATGGAGCAGGGCTGCTACTTAAAAGGTGCCAGCGCTGTGATAGAGAAGGACAGGGCTGCCGGACTGCTGGCAAAGGAAATTGACGCAGACGTGCTGATGATTTTAACAAATGTGGATAACGTAACCTTAAACTTTGGAAAACCGGATGCCAAGCCAATCAGCCTCTTGAGCAAAACGGAGGCGGCTTCTTATATTGAGGACAATCAGTTCGAATCCTCTTCCATGCTCCCTAAAATTGAGGCATCTCTTGATTTCATTGAACATGGAAGGAATCGGAAAGCGATTATCACTTCCCTGGAAAAGGCCGAAGAAAGCCTGGAAGGAAAAGCAGGTACTATAATAACAGAAGCGTAAGACTAAAAAAGGATTTTTGTCCAGTTGAAAAACAGAAGACAGAAATCCTTTTTTCTATTATTATAGAACCAGTTCTGTTTTGAAAACTGTCACAGCTTCACCGGTGATTTTAACCTGAACCGGATTGCCGCCTGCAATTTTTACAGAAACCAGAATTTTTCCTTTACGCCCAATGGCCTCACCCTGTACCGCTTCAAAAGAAAATTCCTCCATATCGTTTCCAAACAGTCCATAGGTGATAAAATAAGCCCCTAAGGGACCGTTGGCATTCCCTGTTACAGGGTCTTCTGCAATTCCAATAGCTGGTGCGAACATTCTTCCATGAACCAGCGCTTTTTCTTCCGGATGAAGTGTAAATACATAATATCCGTTACAGCCGATCCCATCGCTTAATTCTAAAAGTTTTGCAAGATCCGGCTTTAAACTGTGAAGCAGGTTCTCCTCTGTTATACCAACCATTACCTTGGAATGTCCCGTTGATGCTATGGCAATTGGACAGTCCTTTCTGTGTCTGTCTTTTGGAATCCCAAGAGCTGCTAAAATATCCTCCTGAACAGGCAAGGGCAAAGGCTCTCCCACTATCACTTCTCCCTGAGTCATGGTAATCGTATAATCTCCGTTCTCAGACCGGATTTCAACCGGAAGGATTCCTGCCCCGGTTTTCTGAATGACCACCCTGGAGGCCATATTTTCTTCCAATGCTCTGACATAATGAGCAGCGATTGTGGCATGGCCGCAGATGGGCACCTCGCACAGCGGTGTGAAAAACCGGACATGAACGTCATATTCTCCATCAGATCCAGGAAACAGGAATGCCGTTTCCGAATTGTTTAACTCTCTTGCTATTTTAAGCATCATGCAGTCACTCAGCCCCTCCGCATTGGTCACTACTCCTGCTGGATTTCCGGTGAATCTCTCTCTGGTAAATGAATCCACCTGATAGACCCTATATGTTTTTTTCATGGATAATCCTCCTGTTTCTTGTTATCTATATCTTAATACCATGAGTTTCTCTTGACAAGTAATTACATTTCCGTTATATAATTACACAAAAGATACTAACTATCAAAAGAATAAGTGAGGCTAAAAAGCATGAAAAATAAAGAAATAAAGCCAAAGACACTGGAATGCCATGTGGAAAAAATGTTTAACATAATTGGTGGAAAATGGTCCTTTCTTATTGTAAAAAATCTTTTTTCAGGTACAAGGCGCTTTGGAGAGCTTCGAATGAACTTACACGGAATCAGCCCCAAGACTTTAACCGCCTGCCTGCGTTCTTTAGAATTCCATGGCATTTTAACAAGAGAAGTCATCCCCACCATACCGCCTGAAGTCCGTTATACACTGACAGAGAAAGGCATGGATTTACAAAACGTGGTCAATCAGATGAAAATATGGGGAGAAAAATGGTCTGAACGTTAATCCTCCAGCATATATTCCCAAAACTCCGTCATATATTGAAACAAATGGACTCGACGGAGTATTACTATGAAATGGTTCAACCGATTAAGACTGGCGGAGAAAATCAGAACATTTTCCATATCGCCGGAAACTGGAAAGAAAGGCCTGAAGATATTTCTGTTCCTCCTATGTGCCTTTTTTGCCGGGCGTCTGGGGGCAATGTTTGCTGAGCATCATCGCGTTGTGGAAACTGCTGCAGAAGGAAACTGGGGATTAAGCTTCCAGCAGGAAGGGCAGCCTCCTGTTGCCAATGCCACCATGGATTATTTAAAGCAGTTTAATGCCTATTATGCACAAAAAACCCCGGATAAGGTCTTATATCTCACCTTTGATGCAGGATATGAAAACGGAAATACTGCTGCGATTTTAGATGCACTGAAAAAGCACCATGCACCTGCAACCTTTTTCGTTGTGGGCAACTACATAGAAACTGCACCAGAGCTGGTTAAACGGATGATTGCGGAAGGTCACACAGTAGGTAACCACACCTATCATCATCCAGATATGTCAAAGATGAGTTCTAAGGAATCTTTTGAAAAAGAGCTGGGAGACTTAGAAACTTTGTTTGAACAGACCACCGGTCAGAAGATGAAAAAGTATTACCGTCCACCTCAGGGCAAATACAGTGAATCCAATCTTCAGATGGCAAAGGATATGGGATATAAAACCTTTTTCTGGAGCCTGGCTTACGTGGACTGGTATCAGGATAAGCAGCCTTCCAAGGAGGAAGCCTTTAAAAAGCTGTTAGGACGGATTCATCCCGGTGCCATCGTTCTTTTGCACAGCACTTCCAGTACCAATGCCCAGATTCTCGATGAACTGCTGACCAAATGGGAAGAGATGGGTTATCAGTTTAAATCCCTGGATGAGTTAGTAAGTCAATAAAAAAAAGAAACCGAAGCTCATGGATTGAACTTCGGTTCTTTTTTATGAATGGTTTAAAGATCTGCTGCGAAAGAAAGCGCCTCATCAATGCAGCCCGCCAGGTTCTCTCTCCCCACTGATTCCAAAAAGCCTGCCCGCTCCATCATGGACAAGGGCTGGTCATTGACATGGGATAAAATAAGGGTCACATGCTTTTTCTTTAAATTATGATACAGTTTTTCCAGACTTTTTAAAGCCGTTGCATCCATAGCCGGAACACTTCTCATTCTAAGAATCAGAACCCGTTTCCCCTCTTCTATAATCAGCTGGGAAATCTTTTCGGCTGCCCCAAAGAACATGGGACCACTTACTTCGAAGACTGCAACATGCTTTGGCACAGGTTTTAAGTCTATGGATTCGCTGCTGTTTTCTTCATCCTCTAAATACTTCCAGCTGCTTACTTCTGTCACATCTGCCATACGTTTCATGAACAGCAGGGAAGCAAATAAAACTCCAACTGCAATGGCTGTCACAAGATCAAATGCAACGGTAAATACAAAGGTCACAAGAAGAACGGACCAGTCACTTTTGGGCGCTGTCTTTATGATGGAAAGAAAGACTCTCCACTCACTCATGTTATAAGCTACCATAAAGAGAATAGCTGCGATTGCCGGCATAGGAATTAACGCAGCATAAGGCATTAAAAATACTAAAACCAGAAGAAGCATCACTGCATGAACCATGCCTGCTACAGGCGTTCTTCCGCCGTTTTTTATGTTTGCAGCAGTTCTTGCTATGGCTCCGGTGGCTGGAATTCCGCCAAAAAGAGCGGAACAGATATTACCGGCACCCTGGGCAACCAGCTCCATATTGGAATTATGCCTGCTTCCAACCATTCCGTCTGCAACTACGCAGGACAACAGGGATTCTACCGCTGCCAGGACCGCTATGGTAACTGCATCCGGCATTACCTTTTGTACCATGGCAAGAGAAAATACAGGAAGATGAAAGGTGGGAAGATCCGAAGATATGGTGTATAAATCCCCGATGGTATTTACCGGAAGATGAAACAATTTAACAAGACCTGCCGTAAGAATGACGGCAATCAGTGACGGCGGTATGGTCTTAAAAAATCTGGGCCATACAACTAATACCATAAGCGCTGTAAATCCCACTGCAAGAGCCATGGGATTGAGTGTACCAATGCTGTGAACCACCTCACTGACTTTTTCGAGCGTTTCGATTGGGGAATGCTGAAAGGTAAGTCCCATAAAATCCTTGATCTGGCCAATGAATATGGTAACAGCGATTCCTGTGGTAAATCCTGTGGTAATGGTATAAGGAATGAAGCGGATCAGGCTTCCCATCCGCAAAAATCCCATGATAAGCAGAAAGATTCCTGCCAGAATGGTTGCCATAACCAACCCGTCAAAGCCGTTTTTTGCTGCAATCCCTGCCACGATTGATGCAAATGCAGCGGTGGGACCTGCAATCTGAACCTTGCTGCCTCCCAGAAAAGAAATCACAAAACCAGCTGTAATGGCGGTATAAAGCCCCTGCTCCGGTGTAACACCACTTGCTAATGCCAGGGCAATGGAAAGCGGAAGGGCAATAATAGCTACAATGATTCCGGAAACGAAGTCTTTTAAAAACTGCTCCTTCGTATAATGCTTCATTGATAAAAAAAACTGAGGTACCAAATCTTTCATTTCTTCATCCTTTGTCTATTATAAAATTTTTATAAACTTTTTATAATATAACGTTCCAGATAAAAGAAAGCAAGTTTATTTTTCATGTTCTTTAAATAGTACATACAAGTTCATCTTAAACTATGGGCGGCCAGCACCTCTAACCCTTTTTCATCAAGAAGCTCCACGGTTCCTCTCGTAATCTTCACCAGACTCTCACCCTGGAACAGACGAAGCAGACGGGTTACCACCTCTCTGGCAGTGCCTAAGTGCCGGGCGATCTGTTCATGGGTAATGGAAAGCTCCATCGTATCATTCAGCCTGCACTCCTCCAGTAAGAACGCAGCCAGTCTTCCATCCATCTTTTTGTTCATCACCTGATCCATCAGCCACATCACATCGGAAAATCTGGATGCCATCAGTTCGTTGGTGAAGTTTGAGACTACGGCTGATTCTTCCATTAAATCACGATAGATATCAGCTGGAATCTGGAACACTACCGTATCCTGCTCTGCTTCCACAGTTACATCAAACTGAATGTTCTTCACCATACAGGACCCGGAGAACAGACAGATATCCCGCTCAAACAGCCGGTATAAAGTCAGTTCCCTGCCTTCATCCGATATGGTAAATACTCTTAACTGTCCTTCCGTTACAAGAAGAAAACCACTGCACTCATCGGATTCCCCGTGTACCAGCATTCCCTTTTCAAATCTTATTTTTTTCGATTTGGAAGACAGCTTTTCTCTTTGTTTCTCTGTAAGTTTGTTCCAAAAAGGAAGATAATCTCCCAGTGTCATAGTATCAAACCTCCCTGTATTGATAGGTGTGGAAATATAATCTCATCGTTATGATCAAACAATTGAAAAAATTCCTCATAGCTCATTGTACCTGATTTTAACTGTTCAGCCATAATAAGCAGATTAGCGGAATTCACTGCTGCCCCTTTGATACCGGAACGCATGGAGATATGGTTTAATCTGTCTTTAAAACCTCCGGTAAACTCTCCGGACAGGAAGGCAAAGCGAAATGTTTTCACGCCTTCATCAAAGATGTTCCACCAGCAGTTGGGATTCAGCAGCTCACTTCGTTCCTTATTCTCTTCTATATACCGGTACATCTCATCGGCTTGCTTGATGGGAAGGGAATACCCCTTTCCATAAGCCTTGTTGTCAATGATCAGACCGTTGTCTTCATAGTAAATGCAGACATCCGGCTTTCTGGTATCTCCAAGTCTTCCTCCAAGAAAGGACAGCTCCGCAGTAAGAAGCTGGGCTGTCTGAATCTCGTAATCCCGGTCCGAGGTGCCGTCAAAACCTAAATCCAGCAGGATTAAATATTTATGGTCCACATGTGACAGGCAGGATCGTAAATAATCCTTCAGTATGGATACCTGGGATTTTACCGGAAGGAAAGACTGGGTTTGGGGAAATAAAAGTCCCGTAATCTCATCTGTAATCCGGTATGTATCTCTGGTCTTTAGGACCTGCAGCCCGATATTTTCCAGACTCTTGATATCATCAAGTATGGTTTCTGCCTCTTCCTCTATCCCCTTCTGCCTTAAATACTCCTGAATCTGCAACGGGGTGAGAGGCGACTTTTCCAGACACGATATAATATGAGCCCGCCGGTTTCTTAGATATTCCCGGTCTGCTGCTTTGGTGGCCAGCATATCCCACATTACCCGCTTTGGTACTTTTTTATATCTGGATACTCCTGTTATATGATTGCATATGGTTCTTCCCTTTAGTGTCAGCTGATACGACTGGGGAATTATCTCTTTAACTCCCTTGTGCCCATACAGACCGGGGATCTCTTTTGGAACTTTCCTTACCCAGCCTACAGAAATCAGCCAGCTGCAAATGGTTCTGACGTACTTGTCGCTGGTTCCTTCCGTATCCTGAAGCAGCTTTGTCTTTTCTTCCTTCTCTTCTGCTGCCGCAAGTCCCTCTAAAATCATGGACTGGGGAATGGAAGTAAAACCGGCTTCTCCGATAAAACCAAGCCTGGCTCCTATCTCGAATTTGGTCATATGCCCTTCCTTCATCAGAAGGGACAGTACTCTGCATACCGGAGGGTAGGAAAGAAGGGCATCTTTTAATACTTCTTCTTCCTCTTTGCTTCCCGCCTCTGCTTTCGCATACTGCCTTCCTAAATCAGATATAGAGCATTCATCAGACGTCCTGTCATAGTCCAGAAAACCAATACTGACTGCCCATCTTAAAAAGGAATCAGCCGGCCAGTCAGACTGATATTCTTTTCTCTGCCCCGGCAAAACCGCCTGTATAATGCCGGAACAGGGGGCGTTGCTTCTGGTATAACCTTTTGGTGTTCCTTTTCCTTTTAAATGGGTATAGGGAATGCGGATTTCCTCCTGGTCCAGTTCTTTTATGAACTCATCTCTTTTATCTTCTTCCTGAATGAGTCTTGGAATCTTATCCGTTTTCAGCAGCCGGTTTATACTGGAATCCGGTACAAATACGGATACCACATTTTTTAAATTGTCCAGGGTATAGGCCTCCTGTACCCAGCCAAATGTTCTCTCAGCCACGTTTCATTCCTCACTGTAGTTTTCTTACAGTATAGCATAGCCATAACAGATAGGCAAAATATTTTGTCCCTATTCTTCTGCCTCTTCCTCGTAAGAATGCCGGGCTGCGATTGGTCTTACTGTGATTCCATTGATTTCCACATGCTCACTGATACCGATTACAATACAGGGGCGTCCCTCGATCATCCGGTTTTCCACAAGATAAGTTTTATCTGGTGCTACCTTAATACTTACATCTGTGGTCTTGATTTCAAAGCTTCTTGCATTGACAATATTGGAAGCAAGAAATCCCGGATTTTTCTCCTGTTCTTCCTGAGTGAACCGCTGCTCCAATTCCTCAAGCTTTTCCTGGGATGCGCCATTGTTCTCCAGAAGCTTTTTCATCTGATATTTATCAATGGTAAAGGGCGCCGGTTCATCTTTTGTCTCTTCCAGCATCTCATTAATGGTATCATGGATGTTCTTTACTGTCTCAAAGTCACAGTTTTCTCCCAGAGTCTCCTCAATTATGGTCTGGAAGGTCTCCTTCTGGCTCTTTGCTGTCATTGGAATCACGCAGCCTAAGAGTTCGTCGATCAGGCGCTCCGGCAGCTGTTCCGGATTCTTAGTATAATAGACAAGTCCATGAATATCGGTATTGCGGTCTGTAAATGCAGGAAATAAAAATCCGGTCTCCGGAGCTTCCACGATCCAGTCTCTGTTTCTGTTCTCGATCACATTGGCCTGGGAGTTGTAACAAAGACCTGCCTTTGACAGCTTCACCGGACAGATGGTGCACTGGATAAATTCATAGACAAAATCAGAGGCATCGTACATCTCCAGCCCATCGGAGGATCTTGCCGGTATATCATAGGCACAGTGAATCAGGATTATGTAATAGTTCTCGCCGTAATCATAGCTTGCTATCACCTTATCGTAAAATTCTTCAATCAGGCCGTCATCCTTTAACTGGCTGTCCCTTAGTTTTAACAGAAAATTCTGTGTTCCTCCCTCTTCTTCTGTATGGAGAGGAAATTCCATATTTACCAGATTTTTTCCCAATGTGCCGGAAAGGGCGCTTTTAAAAATAGTAAAATATTTAAATGCCTCCTCTTCCGGAAGAGAGAGAAAGGCCTCCTTTAGTTCTGTCCGTTTATTCTTTTCTGCGTCTACATAGCAGCCGCAGATCCGGCTGATGGCGCAGTTTGCCGGGGTAAAAAGCTTTTTTAATTCGCTTGCTTCTTTCTTGTTCATGAAAGGTACTCTCCTGTCTTAACGCTGTCTGTTTCCTTGGATACGACCAAAAAGGGGCTGTAAAAAAAC
>JAAOXG010000004.1 GCA_013036995.1 Lacrimispora defluvii | reverse complement strand
TCCTATATTATTGTAACCCTTGGGGTCAGTGACCACATAGGAGCTGTGCATCTGGAGAAGGTTTGGCTTCAACCAAAAGCGAGTTTTACCGGAACCAGAACCGCCGATAATCAGAACATTCTTATTTCTGGCATTGGCGGGATTTTTCGGACGATTGCTCATCATCAGCCGCTCCGTTTTTGTCAGGATCACATTGTCCTCGAACTTTGGTGCAATAAACGGCTCAATATCTTTTGCCGTTCCCCAACGAGCAGAACCGTACTCAACATTGTGCCGGTACTTCTTTGCGTTTTTGCCTTTCAGATAGACAGTCAGCCGGAGTCCTGCGCCGCAGAGAATACCAATCAGCAAATCCAACGGGTGAAAGCTGGGCAGCGGATTGTTCAGGGCTATCGGAAGGGCATTAAAAAAGCCGAGGATTTTCGCAGATGAATCTGCACCCTCAGCCAATCTCCATGCTTCTCCTAAATTCGTAGCAAACAATCCTACCAGAAAATACGGTAAATTCAGAATCAGGAGCTTTTTCATTTTTCTCTTATCCATCACAGATCACGCTCCTGTTTCTTCTCTCGAACCTTCTTCGGAATCGCTGCGACAATTTCCTTGAACTTCTTCAGCTGCGCCAGAACGCTCGGCTTTTCATTCTTGGTTAATGCTCTTGCCTGATGTTCCTTGCAGATTGCATCCAAAGCATCTGCATCTTTAGAACGGACAAAAACAAGAAACCGGGGAGGATCAACGGACTTATCTTTTCTTACGGCAAAGTCCACGCCGTACTTCTTGGCGAGCTTTTCAAAATCACGGATACTCTCTTTGTCGATCTCAACATTCGTAGCACCCTGATTCTGTCCCAAAAGCTGTTTCACGGATTGCTTTCCATGAACGGCAGGGTCTCGTGCCTTTTTCATCTTCACTTTTTCCCGGTGCTGCAAATACTTGCGGATACCGGCAATGATAGTGCGCCCCGTCAGCTTGGTTGTGCTGATCGCCAGATTTACTGTCCTGTTTTCAACTTCTTCCTGCATGATTCATCACCTCCTGCGAGCAGTAGAGTGAACAGATTATCGTGCCATATCTCTGTGGTCGTAATACAGATTGCCCTTGGCAACTGCGGCATGGCTGATAATCTTGATATTGCCAGCTTTCTGGTTATCCAGAGCCTTCTGATAACCCACATCGCTCAAATACAGGCGATTTCTTTCGCCTTTCCAACCGACAGGCGATTCATTGGTCAGCACATCGAAAATAATCATGTGCTTGGTGGCTTCATCAAATCGTGCCAAGTCCATATAGGTATGTCCCCGGTATTCCTTGGCACCATCCTGAATCCGCTTGCGCTCCATCAGCTCTCCAATCGTCGAATTTCTTTGCATAAGAACCTCCTTACAGAACATCTCGGTCAGGGTTGCTTTTGTGGGGAACCGAATCAGCTTTGACAGGTGCATCTTCTTTCTTCACCATGTCATCCGGCAGGGGAAGCGCCATAATGCTGCGCCCCATGCGTACAAAAGTCTCAGGCTGATGAAAGTGTTCCTCAAACTGCTTCATCAGTTCCGGGGACAGAGAACAAAAATCATCCTCGCCCAATCCGACCACCAGGAAATCTCCGGCTACAATGTCATAAATATCACCGTCATCATCACGCAGCGCACGGTTCAGTTCTTTGCCTACGAGTTTACCTTCGTCGTGCATGACCAGTGCAACCGGCTCATTGAACGGATAAGTCGCCTCAATATCGCCACCTACGGCTTTCTGCAAATCTTCCAGCTCACAGCCGATCTGCACAGCCTGCGGATACATAAACGGCTTTACCAGCAACACATTCATGGTATCTGCCTGTTCTTTCTGAACTTCCCGTTCCTCGGTCGTGCCGAACGCTACACCGGTAAAGTTTTCGGAGTCCAAAATGTACTCCGAATTGTAATAAGCGGCTCTAACCTGTTCCTCTGCCGCATCGTGAGATTCTGCTTGCACCGTAACCGTTTTCTCCAAGGTTTCGGTAATCTTCACATCGTATTCTTTCAAGTTTCGATACCTCCGTTTCTTTGGAAATAAGAAAAGCGACCATCCATGAACCTGTTACAGTTCATAAATAGTCGCTTCATGCTCCCACTGGGGTACGCACATGGATTCCAGTTCCTCAATCAGTGATTCAGGGGAGAAGAACAGATCCTCCGAAATTTCCAAGGGCTTTTTGAATGCCCGATACTCTGTCACATATCCTGTATCCTCAGAACCAATCTTCATCTTGACACAGTGAACGATAGCAAAGCTCATATCCTCCAGAAGCCAAAGTTCCGTTGCATAGGTCGTTTTTGCTTCATCAAAGACCATCTGCTCTACATCAGAAAGAATCAGACAGCCACGCTGATTGAACAGTTCCACGCCACGGTAGTCAAAGCTCTTTTCGTATCTGCCGGTTACGGAATACTGATAAACGGTCTGTACCGCATCTTTCAATGCCATACAAACTTCCGGCAGGCACAGCCCACCGGCATAGCCGATTTCTTCCTCGTCAAAAGCCTCGTAATCGGACGGGGAAAACAACTCAAATAATTTTGCGAGCGCAAGGCTCATTTCTCTTTCGTTGAACAACAATGGTTCACCTTACCTTTCCATAGATTTTTCTCTTTTTTTCTGCCACTGTTCCAAAAGCTGAATGATTTTATCCTCCATCTGCTTGTTGGTATAGGACTTCGGGAAGTATTTTCGCAACGAATTCGTTTTGAAGGTTACTCTGTCCAGCTCTCCCTTCTTGATTTCATTCATAATCTCGCACATCGCATCCAGCGTACACTCGCCCTCCTGTGCGAGCTTTTTAATTCGCTGTGCTTGCGAAAGGGAAGGAGCTGCTTGAGCATAATCCATTGCAGAAAGAAAATCCTGCTGTTCTTCACTTGCCAGATAGGAAAGCTCCACCGCAGGATTGAATTTGATCTGACCCGTATCCACCATATCCAACAGTTCCGGAATCAGTTCGGTAAGGCGGATATACCTTTGAACCTGCACACGGCTATCGCCGCTTTGCTCAGCAACCTGATTTACCGCCCACGACTTCTGCCCAAGTTGGGCAGAAGTTAAATCTGTCCTTTCGCCCTGATGTTTAATCGCATCCAACTTCATCTTGTAGGCAAATGCTCTTTCGCTCGGAAGAATGGTTTCTCTCTGCAAATTCGCATCGACCATCAGAATAATGGCTGCATCATCGTCCAGGTCACGAACAATCGCAGGCATGGTTTCCTTGCCCGCAAGCTCCGATGCCCGGTGCCGCCTGTGGCCAGAAACGATTTCATAACCACCATCGGGGTCAGGACGGACAATCGCCGGGGTGAGAACTCCGAAATCTCGGACGCTCTCCGCAGTTTTCATCATTTCTTCATCATCAACCACACGGAAGGGGTGTCCCTCGAAAGGGTGCAATTCAGAAAGCGGAATTTCCTGCACTCGCTCCTGCTGGGCTTCAGCTCTGGATTGATCGGTGGAGAAAATATCATCGTACCCCTTCAAGCTGATGTTTGCGCCTTTTTTCTGCATTGTTTAACACCTCCTTCGTCAGAACTTTATAGGCTTCGGCAACTTTGCCTTTGGGATCATGCTTAAAGATACTGGTTCCCTCAGCGCTGATTTCCTCTGCACGGACAGAACGGGGAATATCTGTCTTGTAGACTTTCAGCTTTCCACCATAGCTCTCCCGAATCAGATTGCTGATGTCCTTGGAGTAGTTGGTGCGGCTGTCCACCATCGTCAGAAGAATCCCTTCGATTTTCAGTTTGGGGTTGATTTGTCTCTTGACCTTGTTGATGGTTCCAAGCAGCTGTTCCAGACCCTTTGCAGGAAGGTATGCTGCCTGAACCGGTATCAGCACATTGTCGGCAGCTGCCAACGCATTGACGGTCAGCATCCCCAAAGACGGCATACAGTCCAGAAGAATGTAATCATAGTTCTGTTTGACCGTATCCAGGTATTGCCTGAGAATGGTTTCCCGGCTCATGGCATTGACCAGTGCTACTTCCATACCTGACAGTTCAATGTTCGCTGGCATCAAATCCACAGCCTCTGGATGATGAATAATCCCTTCACCGGGAGCAATGGGTTTCTCCATCATAATCTTTCCCATCAAATCGGAAAGTGTCGGAGACAGGTCATCCGGGTATGGGTTGCCCAAACTGACCGTCAGAGAAGCCTGGGGATCGGTGTCTACCAGAAGCACCTTTTTTCCCTCAAGAGCCAAGCCAACGCCCAGATTCTCGGTGGTGGTGGTCTTTCCAGTGCCTCCTTTCTGATTGACCACCGCAATGATGGTTGCTTTTTTCGACATTTTTCGTCACTCTCCTTCCTCTCGCTTCATTTTCAATTTCTTAAATCCTCCTTCCAAATATCCGTGTGACATATCGTGCCGAACAAGAGCATCGTAGTAGGTGTCTATTGTCGTCGGCGCATTGTATATCGTAGTCAGCATATACTGACGGATATTTCTAATCTTTGTGGTGTTCTCTTTGAAGCAGTCCATAACATATCGAATGTGTTCGACATTCAGTTTCATAAACCGACTGCGGACAATTTCTGCCGGACGCTCCTCTGCACCAATGCGAATCAACGGTCGCTTTGTGCAAACCGTTTCAACGATCAACTCCAGAATGTTATCCAGCATTTCGGAATCGTAAGGGTAATCCTTCTTCAACAAATCCATACTGAGCTGATCTGAGAAATAATCAAAGTATTCTTGATACCGGTCATTCTCGTCCATCATTCCACCATTTCCGGAAGGAAAGATAGAATCAGTATCATTAAATTCAGTATTATTTTTATCAGTATTATTACATTGTGATTTTGGTAGTTCTTGAGTTGTGATTTCCATTGTTCCAGAATTGTGATTTTCACAATTCAAGAGTTGTGAATCCACAGCAGAGATAAAATTCTTCACATAGATCAGGTTTGGTTTTCCCAGACCTTGGCGCTTGCGTTCAATCAATCCTGCTTTCTTCTCAAGTTCACTGAGCAGCTTGATAGCCTTTTGCTCAGCACAGTTCAGAGCCATCTTCGCTTCGTCGATTGTAAAAATGATATACACTCGACCGTTTTTATCTATCCAACCATTCTTGGCAGACAGGCTCATGCGGTCAAGCAAAATGCCATACAGCATCTTGGCATCGGCAGAAATATTCCAGAACCTCTCGTTCGTGAACAACACCTTCGGAACTCGATAGAATGTGAATAGATCGGATTGCTGACCGTAAAAATAATCAAAACTCACACGGCTTCACCACCTTCTTTCTGCGGAAAACTTTCTGTTGTCAGCGGAATGCTGCGGAAAGTCGTATCCGTCTTTTCGTAAGGACATCGGGCAAAATAGCAGAAGCGGTATTCCTGTTCATACGCATCCATATCAGCGAAGCCCCACTTCACGCATAATCTTCTTCGTACACCAACCAATGCACGGGTGATCTCGCCCATAGGGACAGCCATCACATTCCGACTTGGGTTTCGGTGGCAAAGAGATTAAGTAGTAGCAATTATTTCTACCCAGACGGCAACCCTTTCTGCCATTCGTCCAGTAGTAGCAGTAATGACAATCGCTCGGCTTGTCTGCGGCATAAACAGGCTTGCCCAAATAAAACACCTCCAGTCTCTTGTATTTGCCCATGGTTTTGGGCATAAAAAAAGAGCGTCTATCCATCCCCGATGCGGGGCAAATAGACGCTCTATGTACATAACGATATTCAATTTTATCTGCTATAACTGCATGATACTCAAAACATCCGCCTTTTTTGATTAGCTGGATTTTTGGCACGATTTTGGGGCTGATTAGCTGGAAGGGCATTTTCATTAGCAAGAACAGCACGTTTTCTGCTAATAATTAGCTGGCAATTTTGTCTTATAACAGCAGTTCGATTCTGGAGGGGTTGTCAAAAATCAAATTTTGGAGTAGAATTTTATCTCATACAGTGAAAGAGCTTTTTCGCAGCTTTTTATATAAGAAAAGCCGAAAACCCTTGAAAACAAAGGCTTTCGGCGTTGTTAGCTGGCGTCCCAGAGAGGATTTGAACCTCCGGCCCCACGCTTAGGAGGCGTGTGCTCTATCCAACTGAGCTACTGAGACATGGCTGGTTTTATGACTAAGCCCGAAGAAACTCGAACTTGAATCCTATATGAAGTTTTTCCAAGGTGGCCGTTGTAACGCAACCTTAGGAGGCGCTTGTTATATCCATTTAACTATGGGAACAAATGCCGATTTTTCGGGCTTTTTCAGCCTTTTATGGTCTCGGCAACCATATCTATGAATCCAATCACTTTCGTGATGAATTACCTCTATTTCTTGTTCTGACCTTCCTAGTTATCAAGTTAAATTCGAACTCTCAACCTTTACCCATTTTCAGCACTTAGGGTAAAACCATGGTTGAACCTTAGGAGGCGGTCGCTCTATCCAGCTGAGCTACGGAAACATCTCTGTGCTGCAGACAGCCTGCAGCACAGTTCAAAACTTATTATATTCAAATATAAAGAATTCGTCAAGTCATTCTTGGATTTATTCCTCTGATTCCTTGAATTTTACAGTTCCCTGCATCCAGATCTGTCCTTTGAATCTGCGTCCGACTTCCGGTGTTCCCGTTAAATCTTTCTTTGCTATACAGACATGGAATATTAAGTCACTGCATTCAAGAGTAAAATCGTATACCTCTTCTTCTGTAATATGATTTTTCATCTCATCAATTTTTATAATTTCACCAATTACAGAATACTGATCGCATTCTACACCGCAGGGCATAAAGCACGAATCAATAATCGAATACAAGTCTTCCTTCATAACCCGTCTTGACGCCTGGGAATAGAGATCAATATCTTCGATGGTTAATGTCTCCATCGCATCTTCATCGCCGTTCTTTGCCGCCTCTAACAGATTATTGCGATCCTTTGCAGCTACTCTTGCTTTCTCCCTTTGCTTATCTGACTTCTGAATGGGAAGAAGAACCTTTCCGCTGACTGCAAGACCCGTAAGGCAGGAATAACTGGTATCCATAGAATGATGGTCTATGATCCGTTCTCTGCATTCAAAGGAATTGTCTATATAAAAAATCAGAGAAATTCCAACTTTATATTCGTCTAAAAGCCCGGCGTATGTTTCCCGTTCTGTATGACGCTGTATGGAGCATGATACTTCTGAAGTTATATCACTGCTTTTTAAATATGGGTAATAGTACATTCTTTGAAACTTTCCATCCCGGTCCATCTCTCCATAGATGGCAATCCCCATTCCGGGCGCCACTTCTCTTCGGATCTCGCACAGATTGGACTCTTCGTCAATCTGTATCCTTTTTACATCGGACAGATCTTCACAGAGCTTATCTAACAGCTTATCAATATCCCTGTCTTTTTCATAAAGACTGAAACCAATCGTTCTTAAGAATTTATGCATAGAATCATCACCTGCTTTCTGTTTTTCTAAGATATTTTTCAGGAAAACAATAAGGCGAAGAATACTCCGCCTCAAGCCTTACGGTTTATTATATACTAAAACATTTGAGAATTCCAGTAAAATTTTTGATGTTAATAAATTCAGGTCCGTACCTTCCAAAAAAAGGTACGGACCCGGTCTTATACGATACCCTGTGCCATCATGGCTTCTACTACTTTTTCAAAGCCGGCAATATTGGCACCTGCCACATAATTTCCCTTTACACCATAGCGCTTTGCAGCTTTTGCAGTCTTCTCATAAATTCCTACCATGATATCATGAAGCTTCTTGTCCACTTCATCAAAGGTCCAGGAAAGTCTTAAACTGTTCTGGCTCATCTCCAGTGCAGAAGTAGCCACACCGCCTGCATTGGCTGCCTTGCCAGGCATGAACAGCATACCATTCTCAAGGAAGAAATCGGTTGCCTCTCTGGTGGAAGGCATATTGGCACCCTCTGCAACTGCAAAACAGCCGTTGGCCTTCAGTGCCTTTGCATCCTCTAAATTCAACTCATTCTGGGTTGCACAGGGAAGGGCGATATCACACGGAATGTTCCAGATGCCCTTTCCTTCTGTATATACGGCAGAAGCAACTACATCGGCATATTCCTTAATACGGCCTCTGCGTACTTCCTTGATTTCCTTTATTACTTCAAGACGAATGCCATTCTTGTCATAGATATATCCGTTGGAATCACTTAAAGCCACAACCCTGGCTCCCAGCTGGATTGCTTTTTCAGATGCATAAATTGCAACGTTACCTGATCCGGAAATAACCACACTCTTTCCTTCTAATTCCTTGCCATTATGTCTGAGCATCTCATCAAGGATATAAATGAGTCCGTAGCCGGTTGCCTGGGTACGCACCAGAGAACCTCCGTAGGTAAGTCCTTTTCCAGTCAGAACACCCTCATAAAGCCCGGTCATACGTTTATATTGTCCGTATAAAAAGCCGATCTCTCTTGCTCCTACGCCAATGTCTCCGGCTGGCACATCCTGATCTGCACCAATATATTTGGATAATTCGGTCATAAAACTCTGGCAGAACGCCATGACCTCTCTGTCTGATTTGCCCTTGGGATCAAAATCCGATCCGCCTTTTCCTCCGCCGATTGGAAGACCAGTTAAAGAATTTTTAAATGTCTGCTCAAATCCTAAAAACTTTAAAATACCCTGGTTTACAGAAGGATGAAGTCTCAAGCCTCCTTTATATGGACCAATAGCGCTGTTAAACTGAACCCGAAATCCCTTATTTACTCTTATCTGTCCGTTGTCATCTACCCACGGCACACGAAATGAGATGATACGCTCAGGCTCTACCAGGCGCTCTAAAAGTGCGGCTTTTCTGTATTTCTCTTCATTTGCATCAATGACAATGCGCAGAGAATCAAGAACTTCTTTTACTGCCTGGTGAAATTCTCCTTCTCCCGGGTTCTGCTTTACGACCCTGTCATAAACTTCATCCACGTAAGACATAATTTTCTTTCCTCCTAAGATTATAAATAATACAGTATTATTAATAAAATAAAGTTATTTCAAATGTTAAAATAAGGCCGGAACCCCTTAAAGTTCCGGCCTTATCTCCCCGCCATAACTTTTTAAAATTATAGCAAGTTAATTTAGTAAAGTCAATAAACCATTTTCCATTATTTACTTATCTGGCTTCTTTTTTTTATTAACCGCCGCATAGAGTGCCAGCATGAAGCCCGACAGTGCCACCATCACCTTTCCGGCATTGGACTTTCGTTCCCCTGTCTTAGGTAATTTTGCCAGAGGCACATTCCCATCATCAATTGTAACAAAATCAATCTGGCTGTCTCCCGGCATATTTGCCAGCGGCACTGGATCCGGTATAATGGTTACTGTACTTTGAGGAGTTCTTGGACCAGGACCATCGTCATCTCCTCCATCCCCTCGGATTCTTTCATCCTGTATGGTAATTGTAAAGCTATTGACGCCATCAAGAGTCAGAGGTGTAATACTGGAGTTAATCTGATATCCGTATGGTGCTCTTGTCTCCACAATTGTATACGTGTCTGCAGGCAGACGTTTTATTGAATATTGTCCGCTGCTGTCTGTTTCAAATCTGGTAGCTTCTTTTTCATTGGCTGTATATCCGGCAAAGGAACCATTGTTCAGTTTCACATAACCGTCTTTAGAGGCCTTCACAATAAACTCTGCCCCACCCAGTCTGATATCTGCAAACACCGCATTGGTCTTAACTACAATCACCTTAGATGGCTGATTTTCAACTGCCCCCTTGGTTTTTTCAAATAAGGTAGGTTTCACATAAAGCTCACTGGTTTCAGACTGGCTTAATGTAAATTCTCTGCTCCATGGCTGAGTCCCCAGTAAATATCCACTGGGCGCTTTCGTCTCTGTGATCCGGTACGTTCCATAAGGCAGGTTTGTAATTACTGCCTTTCCTGAAAGGGTGAATACTATGGAACTGCCAGTTACATTGTCTGACGTCCAGGATGCTCCATCAGAAGCTAACAGTTTTCGATAACTGTCCCATGCTCCCGGTACCATGGTAGATATATTGGTCAGCGTAAATTCCGCCCCAGCCAGTCTTTTATTTGTATCTTCACTGTCTACCTTTTCCAGGCTCATGCTTCCCGTACTGATCTGATTTGTTACCGTTAAGCTTACTTCAGATCCGTTGTCTACCGAAACTGCCTTGCTGTTATCCTTTAAAATGCTTACCTTTCCTCTTTCATCCACTCTGATATAGAACGGTTCAATGGAATCATAGCGGTCAGTGGCAGCCTCTCTGATCTGGTAATCTCCGTGTTTTAGACCAAGACTCAAAGTACCGTCCTCGCCTGTAACAAAGGTACCGCTTCCGGCATCTGGCAGTGTGTGGAACCGGCTGGCTCCGAATACGGATAAAATTCCGTTATCCTCATAGTTACCAGGTCCCAATACATAAAAGCTGATTCCGCTTATGCTTCTTTGCAGATTATCTGTTTTCTTCAGCTTAATAACAAACTGTGCCCGGTCATTCACCACCTGGTTATCTTCGTTAAGCTTAGCGTTCTTCTGGTCTGCAGAGAGAGTAAATTCAAATTCTGCTTTTCCGTTTAAGCTTAAATAGCCCTCCGGTGCTTTCTCCTCTTTCAGCGTGTAGGTGCCATAAGGTATATTGCCAATATCAACGTGACCGTTTAACGCCGTAAATCGAATGCTGTCTCCGTCTTTTTGTACATCCTTGATTCCCATGGCTTCAAGTTCTTCCACACTGGTTTCAAGCAGCTTATTAGCGAAATCTTCATATGTCCCTTCTATCTGCGTGGTTTTCTTCGTTAAAGAGAATTCCGCTGACGGAAGAAGTTTCTCTGTCACCCCATCCACCTTGTCAAAGGTCAGCTTTCCGGTTCCATAATCATTGAAGACAAGTTCACTTCCATCCGTTGTTACGGTGCTGCTTTCACTGTCTGCCTTTAAGGTGACTTCATAGACCCTGCTGCCGGCTTCATATCCCGCCGGTGCAGTCTTCTCTTTTACATAATAAGTTCCAAGAGGAAGCATCTGTGACTCACCCCATCCGTCAATCCCAGTTGTGATGGAACCTGACAATGCTGTCAATCCCTGATCAGAGTAAATATCAAATACTGCTCCGGAAAGATGCATTTCATGGTTGTGGGATGCAGCCTTGTTGATACGTATCTTAGCCCGCTCTCTTGCATCAAATACCTGGATTCTGTCTGTATTACCAGTTTCCAGTACGGAAACTTCCGTATCCGCAGACACACTGTAGTTTTCCGGGGCTTTTATTTCTTTTAAAACATAGTTTCCTGCAGGCAGACGTTTTACCGTTACCGTACCGCTGCTGCCGGTTGTAAAGGAAGATCCCTCCTCTTTTTTGTCTGTCAGACCGGTAAAGGAGTTATTTCCATCAAGGCTTACATACTTTCCTTCAGGGGTCATTAAAATGAATTCAGCATTGGAAAGCAGAGCATTTGTTGACTTATCCCGTTTCTCAATTGTCAGTTCATGAGGTGTATTGATAACTGCCTCATTTCCTGTCAGACGGATTCCTTCCGGTTCTTTCAGCTCAAACTCTTTTGTAAACCCATAATCGCCGCCAAAGAGATATCCACCTGGTGCCTGAGTCTCCTTAAGTGTATAGGTTCCGTATGGTATCTGGGTTAAAATACCCTGTTTGGAATCTCCCAGGCCTTCTACCCGGAATGTTACAGAGAGGACATCTCCATCGGTTTTGGTTGTAACGGAAGAAACACCGGATCCTTCCACATTACTCAAATATTTTTTAAATGCTCCATCTACCAGTGACGTACCGCTGAGTTCAAACCACGCTCCCGTAATAAGACTCTTACTTTCCCCATCCATTTTCTCAATTACAATGGGGGCAGTCAGCACGTTGTTTGTTACAACCACATTGATTTTTTTCTGTTCCTGACTATCGAGAACAATATCTGTCCTGTCTTTTGCGTTTAGCAGTGATACCGCTCCATCCTGGCCGATTCTGACATAAAACGGCTCTACTGCATGATATCCGGGAGCTGAAAGCTCTGTAATCTCATAATCGCCGTAAGGCAGATTCCAGCTTACAACACCATCATCACCGGTCTTTTTCACTTCATAACCGGTATTATCAGGATCATTTACTTTAAACTTGTTTCTGCTAAATGGGTTCCAGGTATTGCTTACATATTTCCCTGGCCCTGAGATGGAAAATGAGATATCCTTTACTGCTTCATTCCCAGCGTTATCCGCCTTTCTGATGCTTAAACGGTATTCTGTTCTGGTATTCTCAATAACATTTCCTTCTATGTTGTTTAATTGTGCCTTCTGCCCATCCGAAGTGATTTCAAATGCGGTTTCTTCCGGTTTCTTTGAGATATCATATCCGTCAGGGACCTGGATTTCTGAAAGAGTATAGCTTCCAAGGGGTATTCCCGTAATATGAACTGATCCGTCAGTAACTTTAAAACTAACGCCCTGACTGTTCTCTTTCACATCAGTTATTCCCATGGTTGCAAAATTTTCCTTCATTGATGCAATCATAGCATCCCATGCATCTTTCATCACATCACTCTTTTTATTAATCTGGAATGAAGCACCGGCAATTTTTTCTTTGGTGATTCCGTCAATCTTTGTAAAATCAAGTGAACCGGTTATATAAGAATCCTCTACTGTAACCGTACTTGGAATGGGATCAGCCTCTGTCTTAAACTCTTTGCTCTTAAGAATCCATGCCTTTTGCCCCTGTACCTGATAGGAATTCATTTCTTCCATATCACTGGAGACAGCATTAGAAAGCTGGTAACCTGCGGGAGCGCCATCTTCAACTATGATATAGTTCATGTAATACAGAAGCTCTCCTGCATTCCACACTGCCTCACCGTCTGTAAGCGTTGTTTTACCTTCCGAAGCCGGAGTCTTAAGCACGTTTGTATTAGTAATTTTTGTATTACGTAAGGAATCCGTTTCCTGGTTTGTAAAAGGACCATACACCGTAAAATGAGCTCCTTCAACCGGGTTTTGAGCTTTGTTTGTTTTCTTTACTGTTACACTTCTGTAAGGTACAAAGCCTATGTCCTTAGTTGTATCGTATTCCCCAGCTGTTGCCCATAAGAAGAAATCTTCTGAGGAATATCCGTTTTTCGTTTCATTAAAGTTGCTGTCACGGCTTTCGTCGTAATTGACTCCACCCTCCAGCAATGTCTTTGGAACTCTGGATCTGCCAGCTTTTTTATTTTCTCCATCCGGCAGCATATTCGGCTTTGCAAGTTTTAATATGAGATCTTCAAAGCCTTTCGGCATAGTTCCTTCATTCACTTCAATTTGATAATGAGCCGGATCATCTCCCTTTAAGCTGTTTAATTTCAGTGATGTACCGCTGTACCATTTATCCTGTATACTTTCCGTGATCTCTGAGTCAGGGAGATCGTAAGGCTTAGCCGGAGTCAGGCTGTCAAATAAGAATCTGGCATCTCCGGTTCCCGGTACCATAGAGGTCTGATCATCACCATATTTACTAAGCTTCATAAGGCTGACCTTGAAGTAACCACTCTGTAACAATGGGAACAGGTCCGTAAGCAGATGATCCTTGTTAACACTTTCATTCTGTATTCCGTTGTTGTCATCATCAATCCAGATTCGTCCTGATACCTTTACTTTTCCAGGAACCAGAAGCACCTGAACGGAATTGCTGGTCTGCACCTGTGAAAATGGCTTTTCTATGCTCTCAAGACTTGCTTCTTTATAACTATAGGCTGTTGCAAAATCATTGACAGCATATCCGTAAGCAACATCCTCCAGCTCTTTTGCCGTACTGTAAGGCACTACAGTCTTGTAGGTTACAACCAGATTTTCTCCTGGTGCCAGATAAAATTCAGGATCTGCGATCTTAATGCGGATGGCGGTAGGATCACTGGAACTTCCCGACCAAAAACCGGAAGAGTTGTTATTTAACATTGCATTCTTTCCGGCAGTTTCAGTATCCCAATTATCAAATGTTTTATTGGAATACGAAATCTCATAATTGAATCCCTGAACTTTTCTTCCTGAACTTCCGGTATCTTTCCTGTTTTCAATTTCAATAGACTGAATGCTGTCATATTTCAAACGGAAGTCACTGAGTCTTTTAAAATTACCTGTACCGTAATCTCCTTTTACAGGCAGAATATCCATAAGCTGCAGCTGGCTGACATAGTCCTGAGAAGATGCATTGTTTACCATAAGCCGGTATAATACAGTTCCATCATACTGTGTAAGCTCGGTATCCTCTGCCGACTTCGCCACCTTACCTGTGGTAGTTCCGGAAACGTATCTGGTATCCAGATTACCTTTTACTTCCTTATAAAGCTGAATACCCGTTCCGGTACTCATGGAATTTTGTACGGAGTCGGAAGCATAACCGTAGCTGCGGTATTTTTCATCCGGCAACAGAGCACCAGACGGTAAATCATTACTGGGCCACTTGTTTCCTGAGTTAGTACTAATCATAAATGAAGCACCGGTATGGTTCAGTGAAAATGCCGGCTGCTGCACATCGCTTGTTACAAACAGGGTGTTTAAAATGTTCTTGCCATAATTAATAATATTTCCTGCAACTTTTGCTTTTACCGATACTGTAACGGACTCGCCTTTCTGCAGATTCCCATCCAGACGTATAAACAGTGTCTCACGCCCTGTTTCAGGGTCCACTTTCCGGACTGTCTTATCAATCGTTACACCAACAGGTGCCCGATCCAGTGCGACCGCTGTCAGCAGTCGTTCCTCTCCGGAAGTTTCTCCGGAAACTGATACTCCTAAAGGAACCAGATCAACAAGAACCGGCTTCTGGATAGGTGCAATTCCAGTATCACTGCTGGTGGTTGCGTTGGTTACAGTAAGCGTATAGGTTAATATATCACCTGGCTGTACTCCCTTAACAGGATTTACATTTTTACTTACTGACAGGATTGGAGCCTGGCTTTGAACTACGGAAATATCACATAATGCTTCTGCCTTGCTGGCATCCTGACCGGAATTTAAGGTTCCATTTACATCCCACTTCCGGTATTTCATAGATACATCTGCTTTGTTACGGATATATTTAATATCCTTTTTGTAGCTTCCGTCAGCAAGCGTTGCATCCTGACGGTTAAGTTTTGCTGTAACGGCAATCGTTCCAGGTACAAAATCCTGCCCCAGTGAATAGGCGTTCCTGGTAGATCCCTTTAACGTCTCATCCCGGTAACTGATTTTAAATGATTTGACTTTCCTGCTGCCAACTGGTTTTATCTCACCAATCTCACTATCACCGGATACACTTACGGTCTGCACCGTTCCGATCTGGCTTCCGTCAAATCCATAGAAGGTAACATCTGCCACAATCGTTCCTGTTCTTCCTTCCTTCAGCCGGTTACCCTGGGCGGCCTTTCCTGGTTTAACAGAAAGAATGGTATACTTTTCATTGCTGTATTCTTTTTCATCAAGAGCATTTTTACCTGCATCAAGCATAGTCAGTCCCTGGTCGGTGACTTCATACTGATCAAGAGGAATGGTATTAACTGCTCCTGGTGTAAGGGTGTAGGTAACCACCTGACCATCATTCCACCACAAATCTTTTAAAGAAGTAGTCTGAGTGGACTTTTCAAGATTTACTCCTGTCTTCTGCTTAACATTGGTAAATTCTAAGGGCGACGGAATATTTCCTTTTTCAATGGTTACTTCCTTTTTATAAACGGTTCTGCTGTCATCCGGATTAATTACATATCCATCTGTATTTGGCGTAATAGCTGTCTCTTCTATCTCATAGTTTCCGGGAAGCAGCATAACTGTGGTTCCGCTTTCACCATAAGGTACTGAAACAATATCTCCTGCCTGTTTTCCGGTTTCTTTATCTGTTACCTTTACAAATGCGTTTATGGCAGAGGACGGATTATCCTGTTTATTTACATCATTCTTAAACAGTTTTAATGGCAGCGCTTCCTGATTATGAACCGTAAACTGGTAAACTCCCGGTGCTTTGGTATTACTATCAGAAAGCACATATAAATCAAGGTTCCGTATGGTCTCGCCATTCTTATTTAAATCTGCGGTTACGGGAAGAATGGGTCCACTTTCCCCATCAAAAGCCTCCAGCCGGAAGGTATCGAATCCATGATCCTTTACAGGCACTTCATATAGTCCGTAAGAATATCCTGATTCCTGTTTCAGTCCCCGGAAAGAAAGCTTACCCTGGGTGTCGGTGGTTCCCTCTGTTACATAGTTCCAGGTATCGCCGGCGTCTTTTTTATAAAGCTCAAAGGTAATTCCAGCTTTTACGGCCTCTGTTTTACCGTCTCCACTGTATTTGGTAATCTGGAAATCAATACCGCCCTGATTTTCTACGGTAATCTCCGTAGTCTTTCCAGTCTCAGCTGTCAGTCCCTGTTCCGGAACTGCTGTCCCAATGGTTAAATATCCCAGAGGAGCATTTGTCTCTTTCACATAATAAGTTCCCGGATTGAATTTCTTTGTAGATAATAAAAACTCATATATACCGCTTGTTCCGATTTCTTTAAAATCACCTACATAGGATGTCAGATTCTGATCGGAGTATAAGCTGAATCCAGCACCGGTCAGCTTCTTTGAAGAATCTGCTGCGTCAACTTTTATTATGCGTATTTTTGCTTTTGCATACTGATTTTCAACTCCTATGGCAACCGGAGTCTTGGTGGTAAAATCTGAACTTGTTCCTACCTGGATATAACCATCAGACCATAGTTTTCCATTGGTTACACCTGTTTCTCCAGTCAGCATCCAGTCCGGGTTTTCCCGCTCTTTTACATAATAAGCTCCGCCTTCAGGATTCTGAGCCAGCTGAACCTTACCCTCCGCAGTATAATAGCCGTCTGCTGCTGCAAAATTATGAATCGTTACAGTAACTGGCTGGTTCTTCTCATCATATACCGGCTTATAGGTCTTTTGGGCATCAGAGTAGGTATAAACATCAAACACAACCTGAGATGGAAGTTTATCTTTAATATCCTGATCATTTATAAAACCATCTCCAAAAATAAGTTTCTTTGTTATTGTCAGGGTAACCTTTTGCCGGTTTTCAAAGGTTACTTCCGTATTTTGATACGTTCCGGCCATATCACCGGTCACAGCCACTACGAACGGTGCAGTATCAACGGTATATCCCTCGGGTGCTTTTGTTTCTGTAATGCGATACCAGCCTGGCTGACAGTTCTTAAGGATATAAGAACCATTCCCCTGATCTTCCAGAGTTTTTGTCAAAGCTGTAAAGCCATCCCCTGGTTTGTCGTAAGCAGGGTCTTCTACATTCCGCAGAACACCTCCGTCTAAATCCGTACCAGTGCGAAACTTCATGTATTCCAGACGGAACTCTGCTCCTTTCATGGAATCACCGCTTTGCTTATCCTCACCGTCCGTTTTATGTAATGTAAGCTGTGCAAGTCTTGGGTTTCTAACGGTAAGTGCAGCCAGAGGACCTGTTATTCCATCAGCAACCGGAACCAGAGTGACTTTGTTACCGTCTGCAACCGGCTTATAACCAACTGATACCGAATGTTGTTGGAAATAATAATCCGTTGCCGTATTTACAGCGCTGCTTCCCAGCTTCTCATTGAGCACAGTATAGGTACCACTGTCAAGTCCGTTTAATACAGCAAGGTATCTTCCGTCTCCCTGCTTTTGTGTGACAGCTGTGACCTGACTGCCTGAAGGAGTCTTTAGAGTAAATGTAATACCGGAAAGTCCTTCTGGCCGCTCTCCGTTCCATGCTGTTTTTTCAATCTCAAGCCTTGGCTTTTGCGGATTGTAAACAGGTACAGTCAACGACGTACTGGCTACGGTAAAATACCTCCAAAGCCCGTTGTTACCGGTATACATGGTAATATATTGTTTGTTCTGTTCCGTAGTCAGCGTTTCCTTCATTCTATAGAGACCGGAAGGAAGTCCTCCGGGTATTAAAATCTTACCGGTACTGTCTGTTGTGTAAGTGCCATATTTCTTATAATCATATCCAGTTGCATTCCACTGATATTGCCAGACTTCAAACGAAACCCCTGAAAGAGGTGTTTTCTGAATATTCATCCCGTCCAGTTCGTCATCTGTTTTCTGGAATGTGCCTGTATCCGGAGTATATCCGTATTTCTTAAGAGTTACCGGATATTCTTTGGAAACCTTGTTAATCAGCCTGAATTGAGTTGCTTTTGTGGAGTCCCAGAAATACTGCTCATCAATATAATCCATACTTATTGGAACTGTTACCTTTAAAACATGAAGTGTTGCATCCATAGTAACCTTAGATGGTGCATAAACCTCTTCCAGTCCCAGTACCAACTTAACCGGATCCCCTTCTGTATTATATTGAAGGATATCTTTTGGATTCTTACCCAGCTCAGTAAGCTTATTGCTTACTTCATCAAGCCTGATTGTTTTTGAAAGTGCATAACCGGTTTTATAAGTGCCATCAGATTCCAATCCGGTTTCCACCACATCAATCGGCAGAAGTTTTTCATTATTTTCCGGATTGAGCAGCCATATCTGGAATTTTGCTCCCCCTAGCAGACTATATTGCTTTTCTGCGGTTTCCAGCCATTTATTTAAGGCAACCTGAAAATGATAATTTTCAAGTCCCGTACCTCCACCAGAATGCTGATTGGTAATGACTGCTATCTTTTCATTTCTTCCGCTCTGATAAGCATGACGGATTTCATCATATCCGCTATATTCCGAATGATCCGGTACAAATACGGCAGCGATTTTTCCGCCTTCTTCCAGAAGATATCCCGGTGCGGCCTGGTCCTCAACCAGCCAGTATACATATCCGTCATCCAGAATCGTAGTATCAAACTGCCCATCCTGGCGTTTACCTGTCTGGGGATCAATCCGGGTGCCGCTCTCATACTGGCCTTCTGTCTCAAATCTGCTTCCATCTGCTAAATCCTTCATCTGGATGGAGGCTAAATTCTTGGTGCCATCAAGCATCTTATAAAGTGTAAATCTTGCACCGTTTACCATGTGGCGTTCTTCATGGGTTCCTCCGCCAAACGTTATCCCATCACAGGTTTTCCATACGTTAAACTGAACCCAGGATTTATAGTTGAAAATTGGATCCGTATATCTAACCAGTGAATCAACATTGGCAGGAAGGTCTTTACCACTAAATGCAACTGCATTATACCGTGTCTGCAAATCTACCACAGAAAGGCTCTTAGCAGGCTGACCATCCTTAAGTGGAAGGGGTTCTTTATTGCCCATATTTAATTCAAAAGGCAACTTAGACTCACTCTTTGTGGGAACCCGTACTTCAGCCACATAATATGTATTTTTACGGTCAATATCGTTAAATGTGGCAATACCATCAAATTCATTTGTTACCTGTGCCTGCACAAAATCGGCGGTACCTGGCTGATCCCGGTTCACTTTATAAAGAGCAAGGTTTACATTTCCTAACGCCCTGTTCACCTCATAGAACTGATCATTCCAGCCATCACGCCAATATTTCTGGGTTCGGATGGTCAATTTGGGCTCATCTTCAATGATAAGCGGTGCGCCTATAGCCTCTCCGTTTACAGTGGAAATGGTTTTTCCTTCTGTTAATGTGGTGGTCAGAACATTATAGGATGGAAGGTATCCTGAAGGTGGCGTAATTTCAGCAATTACGTAAGGGATCCTGATTCCGTTGTCATCGAAAATACGCAGTTTATTGCTATCAAAAGTTACCTGACCGTTAGCCCCCGAGGTCTTTGTCTGAATGGGGTTTTTAATACTATTTGCCCAGTCAGCTTCATGGAACTGAGACCTTAAGTAGATTCCAAAAACAGCACCACTTACCGGTGTTTTTCTTAAAGCATCCCGTTTGATCACCATTACCCTGCCATAATTCTGGTAATTTTCCAGAGGCTTGGTTCCATTCAAATAAATATTTGTATTTTTCTCAGCTGTCGTCTCTGCAGCTGTTACAGTCGCAGGCCCGTAATAAATGGCCCCATTCTGAATTATGTAACCATCATACTGTCCATTTGCCTTGTTGTTCAACAGAAACAGAGGGTTAATAATATCCGACCCCAGAATTTCCTTAAAGTAATAGGTTCCCGGCGCCATAACCGTATCTGTATTGGAAACAATTGTATTTTTACTGTCTGGAAGCGTAACCGCTGTAAAATGATCTCCATCTTTCTGATACACTTCAAATGTGATCTTTACATTATTATCGGAACTTCCGTTTGAATTATATTTTACCTTTTTTAAATTTACGGTTTTATAAGGCTTATTATAAAATTTTAAATGAGTAGTTGTGGCCTCTTTCGGATACCAGAACCATTCTTTCAGCTGTTCCCTGTTTATAGGGCCACTGGGAGTTGTAAACTCACTGATTGCTGATCCAACATAATTATCCGGCGCCTTTACTTCTTCTACCCGGTACTTCGTTCCTGGATCCAGAGATACAAAAGTACCATCCAGAGTAACATCTCCCTTAAATACTTCCACACCATCTTTAACCCTGGTAATTCGAAATGTTGCTGTTATTTTTTTACTGTTATCCGTTATGTCATACTTATGAAGCCAGTAGGGCACTTTCTGAGGTATGTTATATGCCTTTACATTAGCATCTGACTCCCTGCTGACAGTATAGGGACCAATGAGAGGTGTTTTTATGCTATTAACAATTGCGTCATCAATATTTTTCCCTGTCTCATCTGCTTCCAGGCGATCAGCACTCCCTGATTCACTCCAGTAATAATCTTTGGTAATATCCAGATTACCAGCAGTAATCATACCATTTTGATCTGTGGTATAGATTTTTCCAGGAGTTACTTCGCTGTAATTATTCTGATTCTTATCAGCCGCATACAGCTTAAACTGGTAACCGGCATTGGAATTACCTGTATTAATCCAGCCGGATGTCCACTGGTTGTCGAAGGACCAGGTTTCCTTCTGAAGCTTAAGAATCGCCTGCCTGTTATTTTTTATTTCAACTAAGCTTGTTTTTAATGGTACCAGTGTAAATTCTTTACAGAGATAAGTTTTGCTGTTTTTTGTTTCAGTAGTAAAACCACTTCCTGCAGGATTTCCATCTGAATACCCCTCTGGAAGTTCTTCCACCACCCGGTAGCGGATCACGCGGTTACCATTGTCATAAACTGGAAGAACTGCTTCAAAATCACTGTTACCATCCAGTGAATAGGTTTCCTTTGAATTTACAGAAACTCTGGTCCAGCTGCTGCCATCAGCAGTCGTTTCGAACCAGAAATGGTTATCAAAACTCCCTTTATACTGCTGTGGAACGGACTGATAAGTCCCATCGTCCTTTTGGAGCAGTTTTGTTACCTGAACCTTTGCCTGATTTAAAGTATTAACAAGGTAATTACTGCCATCCTTTAAAACAGAAGTTTCCCCTCTTTTTACAGTTACCGGATACTCCCCGGTATCAATGATATACCCGTTAGCACTCTTTTCCTTAATTACATATTCTCCGGGAGTAACAGGCTTAAAACGTACCAGACCATTTTCATCTGACTGAACTGTTGTTACCTCAGTTAATGTACCGTTATCTTTTGTATAAAGTGTAAATTGTGCACCTTTTAAGGCAATTAAATCGTTTTCTTTTGCGTCCACGCTGTCCCAGGTACGTGCCTTCTTATAAAATTCAATTGCACCTTTTCCTACAACGTTATTAACGACTTTAACTTCTTTATTCTCTCCAGATTTAATGGTAAATTGAATCTCCTGGCTGTCTTTAAATGTCTTAGAATCCACAACTGCATAACTGTATTCTGTTCCTGCAGGCTTTTTTCCTTCCTTAATCACATAAGTACCAGGATCAGCCTGAATCTGTATATATCCTCTGTCTCCAGTTGTATATGAGATTGCTTCACCAGCTTCACTGGATGGATTAACAGCTATGGTTCCTTTTTGAATACTTTTACCGTTTGGATCTAACACAGTATAATTGTCATAAGGTGTCTGGTTTCCCTGGGCATCAACGGAATAAATCTCAAATTCAGCAGATCCGGGATATTCCTTTTCCATTGTCAGATCATATGGTTTTAAAACTCCAATTCCTTCATCCAGCATTTTGGTTATCTGAATGACTGCTGGTTTATTAACCTCATGAACTGCTACCGCAGCTTCAGAATCATCTTTCATAACCTGGCTGGTTCCCAGTTTTACATATTCCAGATGTGCCTGGTTTAAAACAGTAAATACAGACGATTCATTTGCACGAGGATCATTGTATTTTAAAACAAAGGGTTCAAATGGATACCTGGCCGTAACCTGATAGGAACTGTAGGTAGGTGCCAGATCCGATACATAAATATGATCAGCCCCATTTTGCCCCTGTGTCTTATAACTGTTTATTACTATAGAGCCATCTTTTTTTTGCTCTACAGGAATGCTGTTTCCATCTCCCCATTTTGCTGTGACAGATATTGGCTTCATCTCTGCGGGAGCATTGGGTGTTGTTATAGAAAGTTTATCCGTAATATGAAAGGAACCTTCTTTAAAACCGGTACGTCCATAGGTCTGATAAACAGTGCCATCCGGCTGTCTTGATATCTCTCCCGGATTTCCATACATTCCCACTTCTATCATATAGGTAATATCCACATACTGGGGATTTCCCTGATCATCCCTGATGATATCGTAAGACTGGTCTGTAGGATAAACCTTTTTATTAATATGCCATGCATCATCGGAAATCAGTTGAAGCTGGGTTTCTGATGGCTGTGTGGCATAAGTAACAGTTGGAATATTCCCAGGATATGTAACATGATCTTTATCTGTTTTGTCCGCCACCTTAACATCAGCATGGAATTCTACACTGTTTGCCGAAAGGGTAAAATTTTCCCCTACCGCTCTTTTACCGTTTCCGTCTATGTATGCGTTAATTATAATATTATCTGATTTACTCGTACTTATGGAATGATTTTTGTCTCCTACCTGAATTTTATAAACGCTTTTCTGGCTGTCTGAGGTGTCCAGCTCCACTTTTCCTTTCTGCTCCTCCAGAGTGATTCCAGCCGGAACAGTAAAATAAATAAAAGCGTTTTCATAAGTATCAAATAGAGACAGTTTTCCACCTGCCGCATATTCATAAAGAGGTGCAGCCTGCGTGGTATAAGTTATTGTATAAGTAAAGAGTTTCCCTGCCTTGATTTCCCCGGTCATACTCTGAGCAAGGTTGATTTCTACCGCCTCTTTTTTATCTGTGGCATCTTTTCCATAATAGCTTAATGCTGTTTCATAGGGTGAAAGCTTTGCCTCATCACTTACTTCCATATTTAATAATGTGATACCAAAGCTTGGAACTACCATGGAGAATGACGGTTGAACAAACAAGGAGGTCAGGCTAAATCCATAGATCCAACTGACTAATTTCTAATTACAAAAAAGAAGGTCTTAAACATATGATACAAGATATTTTCCCCCACGTATTTCATAACGAATTTGAAGTAAAATCACCTGCTGAGGACAGCTATTTTTTCTATTTTTCAGAAGGGAGCATCTGTCTGACAGAAGGCAAAACCAATACAATTCCCCGATTCTCCGCATTAGAAGATGAGGTTCGAAACCGATTCATGTCCCATTGTGATTATTTATTTTCCATCGATCAGATGGATTTTTTTCTGGTTGACGAAACCAGTGTATCACTGGCGGATACCCCCGGTATCAGTCTTTTCAAAAGTAGCATATTGCGGGAATTAACCCCTATGTGGGTATCTTTTTCAGCTGTGTGCGCCTCCCAGCTTCACCGCTTCTACTCATCTAACCGCTACTGCGGTTGCTGCGGATCAGAGATGATTAAAAGCAGAAAAGAACGCTCTATGATTTGTTCCTCATGCGGTAACACCGTCTATCCAAAGATTGCACCCGCAGTCATTGTTGGCATCATCCACGACGGAAAACTGCTGCTTACAAAATATGCAGGCAGGGAATATACACGATATGCACTTCTGGCTGGTTACACAGAGTTTGGTGAAACCTTAGAGGATACGGTAAACCGGGAAGTCATGGAGGAAGTTGGTCTCCGTGTAAAAAATATACGATACTATAAAAATCAGCCATGGGGCTTTTCAGATTCCATTTTGATGGGCTATTGGGCAGAGCTGGATGGTTCTCCACAAGTCACGCTGGATGAAACAGAATTATCCACAGCTGTCTGGATGGCTCCTGAGGATATCCCCGATGATTTTACCAATATCAGCCTGACCCATGAAATGATTCTGTTATTTAAAAATGGTAAAATAAACGAAACCCAGGGGGAAAAAGCCTGATCAGGCTTTCCTTCCTGGGTTTCTGTAAAAGGTTGCATATCCATTTGCAATAAGAATTCCATCTTTAGGAACCTGTGAATGAATTAATATTACATTTAGCACATCAACACACGCTCCTCCAGCATTAAATACACTTAGAAAAATCAAATAACCAGTTAATCGACCGAAAACAGCTAAAAGTAAGGGTACTGCAAATGAGAGAATAAAAAGCGGCATAAGTGATATGACCACCATTCTTTTTCTGGTAAGTATTTCTTCCGTAAATACAAAACCAAACAGTCCATTAAATCCCCAATAAGTCTTATCTGATTTTCTTATTCCTGGTATAAATGCCGCATGAATCAACTCATGAATGAAAAGATATAAAACCATTCCTAAGAGATAATATAAAAACTCTATGCCAATGGTAATTTCCAGGGAAAACCCCTGCTGTCCGGAAAGCAGATTCTTAAATGGAGGGTATAAAAAATAACACCATACCGCTGCGGATAACATCAGGATCAAACTGATAGGCATAGACCATAAAATTGCTCCCGATACAGACCCTGGTTCTTTTAAACGAAACCAGCCTTCCTCTTTGAGTTTTCTGGTTGTGTCTTCATTCTCCAGTGGTATTTTCTTAATAAATTTCATAGTTTGTCACCTCAATTATTGCATAATAGTTCTCTATTTTGGATAATAACATACAGGAATTATACCCTTACCATTGCGTCTCTTTTAAGGTTAAATCCGAAATAAACAACCACTGACTTATGACAGCGTTGCAGCCCACTTTGCAGCGCTGTCAATGCATTCGGGATTTTTCTTAGGTTCCACAAATGCAATCTCACCTACAAATTTGTTCTCTGGCAAAGCCTCCTTTAGCTTTGCAAAACACTTTGCTGCACCTCCCCCGCCATGGCTTGCAAATATTGCAATTTTTTTATTAACAATCTTATAATCGTTAACAAAACTTCTGATCGGTGGAGCAAATGATCCCGCCCAAACCGGTGTTCCAATGATAATTGTTTCATAACGGCTCAGATCAATGCTTTCGTTTGTCAACGTCGGCTTATCTCCAAAAACAACACTTTTTCCGCCCCAAAAATACTTACCAATCCCCTCTGTCGGATACTTCTTACTTGTCTTTAACTCAACAACATCCGCATTTAATGTCTCTCCTATTTTTTCCGCTATTAATTTTGTATTACCATCAAATGAAAAATATACAACTACAGCACTCTTCATAATGATTCCCCTTTCTCAGTTATAATTTTCTTAGCTTCTAAAGCCCAATCTTTCATTGCAGAATAAACATGTACACCACACAGCGCAGTCAGGTAGCTATAAGTACAATCAATCCCCTCACCCGTTAACTGGCTAAGATTCTCCATACAGTCTTTCATTTCTTTTACCAGTTCTTCATTTCTCCTGATAAAATCATCCAGATGTCCGATTAACACTTCCGATTCAGTATTCTCTCCAAAAGAGACCTTAAGTAGTATTTCATAACGTAGCTTTTCGATCTCCGGTTTCTCGCGCAGCCATTCCGAAAGTTCTTTTCTCCCAGCTTCGGTAATGCTGTATACGATTTGTCCCCGTCCGTTACCATGTTCTCCTTTGTCCGAGCAGACAGCTAATCCCTGGGCAACCAGTACCTTTAAAGTGGGATATATCTGTCCATAGCTTTCCTGCCAAAAATGACTGTATTCATTTTCAAGCCATTTCTTAATAGTGTAACCAGTCAGCGGCATACGGGCAAGCATTCCCAGTATTACATATTTTGACTTTCCAGTGTTCTCCTTCATTTGTATACCTCCCACATTTATATAACATAATGATATATCATATTGATATATAAATCAAGTAAAAATTCAACAAATTATGATCCTACTGTTTATGGAATAAAGAGAATGGTAATAGACCAGCACCTATGATATAATATCCACCAAAAGACAGTAAATTAAATATAAAGATTTTTTAAGGCGGCGACAAATTGACAAATAAAAAAACAGAAAACAAATACGCTGATTACACGTTAAAACTAAAAATAGATTGTAAAGATTGCAGCGGTTTATGCTGTGTTTCTTTATACTGCACAAAGACAGATGGATTCCCTGCAAATAAAGCGGCTGGAATCTCGTGCGCATATCTCAACTCTGATTATGGATGTAACATACATTCCAAGCTAAGTGAAAAAAATTACAAAGGCTGTATTGCTTATGACTGTTTCGGTGCAGGACAAAGAGCCACTCAACTCTGTCTCACAAATGGCACCTGGAAAACAAATCCCAATCAGGCAGACATAATATTTGAAACGTTTATGATTGTATTTCAGCTTCATCAGATGCTATGGTATTTGGTGGAAGCATTTCAGTTAACATCCGATAATAAATTGAAATTAACCATAGATGAACTGATACAGGAAAATGAACAGATAGCAGATATGCTTCCAGAAAATTGTTCAAAGACAGACCTTTCAGCATACCGTTTAAAAGTAAATACCGTTTTAAAACAAATAAGCAGCGCTATATCAACCAGTACATCACCAAGCAGGCATTCAGATATGATGTATCTGGGGAAAAATTTTAAAAAAGCAAATCTGGACGGAAAAGATTTCAGTATGTCACTGATGATTGCATGCAATTTTACAGGCTGCAGTTTGAAGAAAACCAATTTTTTAGGTGCTGACATTCGTGATGCCAACGTTAAAGATACGGATTTAAGTGAGTGTATATTTTTAACACAGATGCAAATCAACTCTGCAATTGGAAATAAAAACACCAGACTACCTTACAATCTAAGCCGTCCGGCAGCCTGGTTCTAAGAAAATCTACTTAATATTTTGTGGCATAAAAAAAGAGAACAGATTTGATAAACTCCAAATCCATTCTCTTTTATTGATTGTCCTGTCAAAAGATCCTGTTATGATCTCTTTCCCGGTTTATATTTATTTACCGTAGTAAGCCTTTAAATACATTTCCTTAATTTCACTGAACAGCGGATATCTTGGGTTTGCACCGGTACACTGATCATCAAATGCATTTTCAACCATCTCGTCAAGTGTATCTAAGAAATACTTCTCATCTACGCCGTAATCTTTAATAGTTGCTTTAATGCCTACTGCCTTCTTTAATTCCTCAACCTTAACAAGGAATTTTTTAAATACTTCCGCATCATCCTTGCCTTCCACTCCACAGAAGCGTGCGCATTCTGCATATCTGGCCAGTGTATGGGGATACTGATACTGCGGGAATGTTCCCATCTTAGCCGGAACTTCAGAAGCATTAAACTCCATAACCAGAGTGATTAACAGTGCATTTGCCACACCGTGAGGAATATGGTGGTAAGCTCCTAATTTATGAGCCATAGAGTGGCAAACTCCTAAGAATGCATTGTTAAATGCCATACCAGCCATACAGGAAGCATCAGCCATCTTGCATCTTGCTTCAACATTGGTTCCGTCATTATAAGCAGTTGGCAGATATTCAAATACATTCTTCATTGCTTTCAGTGCAAGGCCGTCTGTGTAGTCAGAAGCCATAACAGAAGCATATGCCTCCAGAGCATGAGTCATAACATCAATACCAGAAGCACTGGTCAGACCCTTAGGCTGGCTCATCATATTGTCTGCATCAACGATAGACATATTGGGCATTAACTGGTAATCTGCAAGCGGATATTTTACTCCAGTGTTCTGGTCTGTAATAACAGCGAAAGAAGTTACTTCAGAACCTGTACCGGAAGAAGTTGGGATTGCTACAAAATAAGCTTTCTCGCCCATCTTCGGGAATGTGTAAACTCTCTTACGGATATCCATAAAGCGCATTGCCATATCCTGGAAATCCACTTCCGGATGCTCATACATAACCCACATGATCTTCGCAGCATCCATAGCGGAACCGCCGCCCAGAGCAATAATTGTATCTGGCTGGAATGCCTTCATAGCTGCTGCACCGGCCTCAGCATTTGCAAGAGTCGGGTCAGGCTGAACATCTGAGAATACAGTATAAACAATACCCATTTCATTGAGTTTGTCGGTAATTGCCTTTGTATAACCATTCATATAAAGGAAAGAGTCTGTTACTACAAATGCTCTCTTTTTGTTATAAACATCTTTTAACTCACTAAGCGCAACTGGCATACAGCCTTTTTTGAAATAAACTTTCTCCGGATTTCTGAACCACAGCATGTTCTCTCTCCTCTCAGCAACGGTTTTAATATTCAGCAGATGCTTCACACCTACATTTTCAGAAACAGAGTTTCCTCCCCAGGAACCGCAGCCCAGAGTCAGAGATGGCTGTAACTTAAAGTTATAGATATCACCGATACCGCCGTGAGAAGATGGTGTATTAACAAGAATACGGCAGGTTTTCATTGCAGCTGCATGTTTTGCCATCTTTTCAGTTTCATTCACATTTACATACAGAGAAGCTGTATGGCCATAACCACCGTCTGCAACCAGCTGTTCTGCCTTTTCAATTGCCTCATCAAAGGTTTTAGCCTTATACATAGCCAGAACCGGAGACAGCTTTTCATGTGCAAATTCTTCCTCAAGATGTACGCTTTCCACTTCACCAATTAAGATCTTAGTTGATTCCGGAACTTCAACACCAGCAAGCTTGGCAATGGTATGAGCTTTCTGACCAACAATCTTTGCATTTAAAGCACCATTGATAATAATGGTTTTACGTACTTTCTCAATCTCATCGCCTTTTAAGAAGTAGCAGCCTCTTGCTGCAAATTCCTTCTTAACCGCATCATAAACCTTTTCAAGAACAGTAACAGACTGCTCAGAAGCACAAATCATACCGTTATCAAATGTTTTGGAATGAATGATGGAGTTGACTGCCATCTTAACATCTGCTGTATCATCAATAATAACCGGTGTATTACCTGCACCAACGCCCAGAGCCGGCTTGCCGGAGGAATAAGCTGCTTTTACCATTCCAGGTCCGCCAGTTGCAAGAATGATATCTGCACTTCTCATAACCTCGTTGGTTAATTCAAGTGACGGTACATCAATCCATCCAATAATTCCTTCTGGAGCTCCTGCTTTGACAGCCGCATCAAGAACTACTTTAGCAGCTGCTATTGTACAGTTCTTTGCTCTTGGGTGTGGGGAAATGATAATTGCATTTCTGGTTTTTAAGCTGATTAAGGTTTTAAATATAGCAGTTGAAGTCGGGTTTGTAGTCGGAATAACAGCTGCTACCAGTCCGATTGGTTCAGCAATTTTCTTAATACCAAAAGCCTTATCCTCTTCAATCACACCGCAGGTCTTTGTATCTTTATAAGAATTATAAATATACTCAGCTGCGTAATTGTTCTTAATTACTTTATCCTCTGCAACGCCCATCCCGGTCTCTTCGACAGCCATCTTTGCAAGAGGGATTCTTAATTTATTTGCAGCACTGGCTGCTTCATAAAAGATTTTATCAACCTGCTCCTGAGTGAAGGTTGCGAATACTCTCTGAGCTTCTCTCATTGCCTCCATTTTTGCGATCAGGGTATCTACACTATCAATTATCTGGGGAACCTTAACCAGTTCTTCTTTTTTTGCCATCTTGAATTTCCTCCATTTTATAAGTATCAATCCCATTGGTTATTTGATCGATATTTTTTTAACGATCTTTATGATCTTATTATATTCTATCGTTATTTTTTTGTCAATGTGAGAACTCACAAAAATATACACCAATCGATATATTTTTTATCTAATTTTTATAAATATTTTTTTACTTATATAAGGATTGGTCTCAATCTTATAAATCTTATAAAACAAGGGTTTATAAGGGTTGATAATGATTCAGAATAATCAATAAACCGCTATATCCTGTTTTTTCCTTATTTTTATCTCAAATAAAATAAAGAAATTATATGATTCTGCCCTGCTTCTATGAACACATTTAAGAACTTGGCATTTACCTATAAATATGGTATAGTTAGCCTTACTACCTGCTATAATAAGGTCCGGGCAGGTTAATTAGATAAGGTGATTTAAGGGGACATATATGAAAATAACCATTGGAATTGATCTTGGAGGAAGTACAACGAAGATTGTAGGATTTCAGGATCATAAATTGAAAATACCCACATTTGTGAAAGCAGATAATCCCATCGCTTCTCTATTTGGTGCTCTGGGTAAATTTATCTATGATAACAACATTCAGTTAAATGAAATAGAGAAAATTATGATTACAGGGGTAGGAAGTGCATATGTAGAGCAGCCTCTTTATGGTATTCCAACTTTTAAGGTGAATGAATTTACATGCAATGGATTAGGTGGTCAGTATTTTACCGGATTAAAAGATTTAATCGTGGTAAGTATGGGTACCGGTACTTCACTGGTGCAGGTAAATGGAGATTCCATTGTTCATACCGGAGGTATTGGAATCGGCGGAGGAACCATCCTGGGACTTTCAAGCCTTTTATTAAAAACCCAGGATATCTCCCATATCATGGATCTGGCCAGCAGAGGAACTTTAAGTAATATCGACTTACAGATTCAGGATATTTCAAGAACTCCTCTTCCAGGGCTTCCATTATCTGCAACAGCATCAAACTTTGGAAAAGTGAGAGGTTTTGTATCAGATGAAGATATTGCAATCGGAATCATTCATATGGTACTCCAGGTAATAGGAAAATCCGCCATTCTTTCTTCATTAAACAGCAATATTAATGACTTTGTTATGACAGGGAATCTTTCTAAGTTTCCTCAGTGCAGGGAGATATTTCAATCCCTGGAGACCATGTTTGATGTTCACTTTATTATTCCTGAACAGGCTGAATACGGTACTGCCATCGGTGCTGCTCTCACAGAAGAGCACCATTTGGAGATGACAGAGATCCGTTAATTAAAACAAAATTTCTTTCTTTTCACTGGTAAGGGACTGGATTACAGCTTTGGCATTTTGTAAATAGAATACTTCCATTAAGTTATCGTCAACCGAATACATTCTGCTTAAAGCTGATCCATACTCTTCCATCATTGCTACTCTCGCTTCTCTTCTGGAATCTAAAACAGCTTCACACTGAAGCCGGATCCAGGTCCCGTGGTTCATTCCGCTGATTTCAATTTTAGGGTTTTTCATCATTTGATCAAATACCGGTTTTTTATTGTTGGTAATAATATAAATCTTTCCTTCAAACTGGCATACTGCTCCAAAGGGGCGTACTCTTGCCTGATCCCCGTCGCAGGTAGCCAGATAAAACGTTTTGCATTCCTTTAAATACTGAAGTACTTCTTCCATATTGATTTCTCCTCTTCCTATTATAATGATTCGTAAAACGTATATATAAAAAACACGGTAAAAACCGTGTTTTTATGAATGATATCCCAATGCCCGTTCCAGAGCTTCTTTTTCTTCACTACCAAGAAGTACTTCCGTTTCTCCTCTTTCTACTTCTTTAATGTATACATAACACCCTTCTCTGCTATGAACTGAGTTCAGTACAAATCCACTGTTTGTATAATCCAATAATGACATAGCAAAGCTTAAATTACCTCCCATGCCTTTAAATGCGTTATATTTTACAAGACCAAACTTCTGGAATGCACTTCTATAGTTTTTATTCGTATTTCTCAGAGAGTCCTTATTCGCACGATCCTCTGATTTTAACTGGGCAATATCTTCCATCTGTTCCATGATAATGCCCTCAAGTGTCTCCGCATCTTTGCCTCTCATAAAAAAATCATATCTGCGATACAATTTTTTCATTTGTATCATACAAATAATTACGACAATTAGTAATATTAGTGTAAGCGCGGATAATCCAATGATCAAAAAGGCTGGATCAATCGGCAGCTGATTTAATATACTGTTATCCATTCTTTCGTCCTCACTTCCATGATGTTATCTTATGGATTCTAATAACTCTACTATTCTTTCCAATTCTGCCTCAGAATAGTACTCAATTTCAACTCTTCCTTTATTTTTATCTTTTCGGTTAATGCTGACTTTGGTACCCATAGCAGTTTTCATTCGATCTTCCAGCTCCCGGAATATCAGTGAAATACTTTCATCCTCTTCTTTTACTTCCTTTGGTTCTTTCTTTTTTGATAAGGATTTTACAAGTTTCTCTACTTCCCGGACACTCATATTTTCAGCTACAATTTTACCAGCAAGCTGATATTGCAAATCTCCATCTTCCACTGCCAGTAAAGCTCTTGCATGACCGCTGCTGATCTGATCCTGTATCAGCATCTCCTGAATTCGTTCATCCAGCTTTAATAACCGCATACTATTAGTTATGGTAACCCTATTTTTAGCTACACGTGCTGCTATTTCTTCCTGCTTCAAACCAAATTCCTGCATCAGGATAGAATAAGCTCTGGCTTCTTCAATGGGATTTAAATCTTCCCTTTGAACATTTTCAATCAATGCTATTTCCATGGATTGCTGCTTTGTATATTCCCGTATTACTACCGGTACTTCTTTTAAGCCAGCCAGTTTGGCTGCCCGCCATCTGCGTTCACCAGCGATAATTTCATAGTATTCGCCTTTTTTTTGTACTAAAAGTGGTTGTAATACACCATACTCCTTCATGGATTCAGCCAATTCTACTAACGCTTCTTCACGGAATTCCTTCCTTGGCTGATTATGGTTAGGCTCAACCATTGAAATTTTCAAAAACATCTCTTTCCCAGTTTCCGAATCAACTTTCTCTTTTTCCGGTACTGGAGTTGTATGTTCTGCTTCTTTATGATTCTTCATTTCCTGCTCTTCTGCTGCAGATTCCATTACTTCATCTCCAAAAATTGCGCCAAGGCCTTTCCCTAAACCTGTTCTCTTTGCCATATCTAGATCTCTTCTCCTCTGCTGATAACTTCTGCCGCCAGTAACCGGTAGCTTTCTGCTCCCGCTGATCTGGAATCATATAAATTGATCGGCATTCCATGGCTGGGAGCCTCTGCCAGTCTGACATTTCTGGGTATGATTGTTTTATATATATTCTGATTTAAATTATTTTTTACACTTTCAACGACTTCCAATGAAAGATTTGTTCTTGCATCATACATGGTAAATACCACTCCCTCCATTTCAAGGGAAGGATTCAATTTCTTTTTTACTAAATTTACTGTCTTTAATACCTGACTAAGGCCTTCCAATGCATAATATTCACACTGGATGGGTACTAGAACGGTATTAGCTGCTGTTAAGGCATTAATTGTCAATAGACTCAATGACGGTGGACAATCTATAATGATAAAATCATAGTTTTTCTTGACTTTTTCAAGATATGACTTAAGGAGTATCTCCTTATTCTCAATTTCCAGCAGTTCAATTTCAGCTCCTGCCAGATCCACGTTTGATGGCAATAAATCCAGATTTTCCTGAACGTTAGGTATCAAACATTCTTCTATCTCACATTCTCCAACCAGCAGATCATAAACAGTCCGCTCAATTGTTGACTTTTCCATGCCAAGTCCGCTGGTTTCGTTTCCCTGTGGATCAAAATCCACAGCTAATACCCGTTGTCCTGATTCTGCAAGACAAGCTGATAGGTTTATTGCGGTTGTTGTTTTACCAACTCCGCCCTTCTGGTTTGCTATCGCAATGATTCTTCCCATTTTTAATTTTCTCCTGTTACAACGTCCGGAAATGCAGTTCAAATTAGAGTATAACATACTTTATTTTTTTTTCCTATGGTTTCATGTAAAAAAATACAGAAATTACAAAAAATGTTTCACGTGAAACATTTTCCCAAGTTTAAGAATAAATTAATATGTTTGACGTTGTAAGTCCATATCGATTATATTATAATAAGAAGAGATTATCCGCACTCAGGAGGTAAATAATGAAAACTAAGAGTAAATTACTGACTCTGCTCATCCTTTCAGCAAGTACAGCTGCCGCTACTGCAGTTATTAATAAATTTGTTAAACTCTCTGCATCATCAAAAAATATTTTATCAGATGCAAAGTCCTTATGCTACAAATGGAGATTTGGTAATATTCATTATACGAAATCGGGCGCAGGGAAACCACTTCTTTTAATCCATGATCTGACTGCATACTCTAATGGATATGAGTGGAATAGCATGATTTCATTGTTAAAAGAACAATATACCGTATACACCATTGATCTTCTTGGGTGTGGTCGTTCAGAAAAACCAGATCTTACCTATACTAATTATCTCTATGTACAGATGCTCTCCGATTTTATTAAATCAGAAATTGGACACCGAACCAATGTAATCGCTACAGGTGCTTCATCAGCACTGGCTCTTATGGCATGTAATAACACTCCGGAATTATTTGACCAGATTATGCTCATTAATCCAGAAAGTCTAATGACATGTAGCCAGATACCCAATAATCATTCCAAAGTTTATAAATTTATATTGGATCTGCCTATACTAGGTACTCTCCTATATCATATATCAGTGAGTAAGCAATCTATAACAGAAGAATTTAGCAAAAATTACTACTTCAACCCTTATTCCGTAAAGAGCTCAATTATAGATGCATATTATGAATCAGCTCATTTAGGAGAATCACCAAAATCGCTTTTTGCTAGTGTAAAGTGTAATTATACGAAATGTAATGTGACCAATGCACTGAAAAAAATCAACAACAGCATCTACATTACTGGTGGTGAAGAAATGGATCGCATCAATGAAGTTATTTCTGAATACCAAAAATATAACCCAGCTATTGAAAGTTCACTAGTATCAAAGAGTAAATATCTCCCACAATTGGAGAATCCTAACAGTTTGTATCAAATAATTCAAATGTACTTTCTATAAAAAAATGTTTCACGTGAAACATTCCTACAGAGATATGATTCTCTACTGGATGTTTCACGTGAAACATTTTACTTTAACGGTTCTTTTGATGGTAGCCCTGCTTTTCTTGGGTACTTTTTAGAAATACCGTCTACCTTATTAATTTTAATCAATGATCTCTCTGCCTCAGTACCTGGTAGTAAAAACCGTTCTGTATCTTCTATTTTTCCACCTAATAGAAAAACCGCATGTTTTGCTTCTCCTAACTCCTCTTCTATCTTGCCAGATTTGTATGGTATAAAACATCCACCTACTTTCACAAAGGGCATGCAATATTCTGATAAAGTGCTTAAATTTGCTACTGCTCTGGAAACACAAAGATCATATCGTTCCCTATGATTGATATCACGACCTAAATCTTCCGCTCTTCCATGAATTGCACAGATATTTTCTAAACCCAGATTATTAATTACTTCATTAAGAAAATTTATTCTTTTATTCAAAGAATCCATTAATGTAATTTTAAGTTGTGGAAATGCAATCTTTAATGGAATTCCAGGAAAACCAGCACCTGTACCCACATCAATTATGCTATATACCTCAGAACTTAGATCATCCAAAATCTTTATAAGAGATAAGCTATCAACAAAGTGTTTCGAAATAACTTCTTCCATCTCCGTTATTGCAGTAAGGTTCATTACCTTGTTCCATTCAACTAATATTTCATAATATTTATAAAATTGCTCTAATTGATTCTTTTCCAAATTAATAGATAATAGACTCAATTCATTTTGGAACTTCTCATAGAAAGGATCTGTCATATTTCCTACCTCACTCCTTCTGATCTGTATTTTTATGGAACTTCATCTGTTCTAAGTAAACCAGAAGCACGGAGATGTCTGCTGGAGAAACACCTGATATTCTGGATGCCTGTCCAATAGACAAGGGCTTATATAAATTCAGTTTCTGGATGGCTTCTCTTCTCAATCCTTTTACTTCTGAATAATCGAATTCCGCCTGTAACTTTCTGTTTTCCAGTTTTTTATATTGTGAGACCTGTTGCTTCTGTCGGCGTATATACCCTTCATATTTAATATTGATATCAACCTGTTCCATTACATCATTTGGAAGTGGTAACCGATTGTCATCTATATCAGTTAACATAATATAGTCAAGTTCTGGTCTGCGCACTAATTCCGCTAAAGTTGTTCCTGTTTTTAACGGTGTGCTCCCATGCTTCTCCAAAAACTCCTGTACTTTACTGGATGCTCCGATATTAGTTGATTCCAAACGTTTGATTTCTAATTCAATTGCTTCTTCCTTTTTTAATAATTCTTTATATCTTTCATCACTGATCAGACCTATCTGATGTCCGATTCCCATTAAACGAAGATCTGCATTATCCTGACGAAGCAGAAGCCTGTATTCTGCTCTTGATGTCATCATACGGTAAGGTTCCAGATTCTCCTTGGTAACCAGATCATCTATTAAAACACCGATATATGCCTGTGAGCGATCTAATACGATAGGCTCTTTTTTAAGAATTTTCATGGCAGCATTAACTCCTGCCATAAATCCCTGAACAGCGGCTTCTTCATAACCAGAGCTTCCATTAAACTGTCCACCGCTGAATAAACCGCTGACCGCTTTAAATTCCAGCGTTGCATACAGCTGTCTGGAGTTAATACAATCATATTCAATCGCGTATGCATTTCTCACGATCTTGACATTTTCCAGCCCAGGAACGGTTCTGTACATGGCATACTGGACATCCTCAGGAAGGGAACTTGACATACCTCCCAAATACATTTCATTGGTATAAAGGCCTTCCGGTTCCACAAATACCTGATGACGGTCTTTATCCGGGAATTTCACCACCTTATCCTCAATGGATGGGCAATATCTTGGTCCTGTGCCTTCAATTGCGCCAGAATATAATGGAGAACGATCCAGATTATTTCTGATAATCTCATGTGTGCTGCTATTTGTATAAGTAAGCCAGCAGGATATCTGTTCCTTCTGGATGGATTCCGGATCCGTAGAAAAGGAAAACGGCACTACTCTCTCATCGCCCAGCTGCTCCTCCATTTTAGAAAAGTCGATGCTTCTTTTATCCACTCTGGCTGGAGTACCAGTTTTAAAGCGCCTCATTTCGATTCCATTGGCCTTTAAGGAATCAGTTAAGTGATTGGCCGCCTGAAGCCCATTGGGGCCTGTATAATTGCTTACATCACCGTAAATGCATCTTGCTCTTAAATAGGTACCTGTAGCTAATACAGCGGCCTTACAGTGGTATACAGCACCGGAATAAGTTTTAACTCCAGTCAGAATCCCATTTTCTGTTATGATTTCAGATACTTCTGCCTGCCGTATGGTCAGATGATCTGTATTTTCTAAGATTTTCCTCATAGATCTTGAATAGTCCTGTTTGTCAGCCTGTGCTCTTAATGAATGAACAGCCGGACCCTTAGACTGGTTAAGCATCTTTGACTGAATAAATGTCTTATCAATGTTTTTCCCCATCTCTCCGCCTAACGCATCCAGTTCTCTCACCAGATGGCCTTTTGAGCTTCCGCCAATATTGGGATTACAAGGCATCAGGGCTATACTGTCTACACTGACAGTAAACATAATTGTCTCAAGGCCCAGCCTGGCACACGCCAGGGCAGCCTCACAGCCGGCGTGACCAGCGCCGACTACTACTACGTCATAAGACTCCTCTAAATACTGCATTTTTATCTCCTCTTTTCTGATCCTTACTTACCCATACAGAATTTACTGAAAATTTCATTGACCAGATCATCTTCTACGGATTCTCCCAGTATAATTCCAAGCTGCTCATACGCATCCATTAAGTCAATGGAATAGAAATCCTCAGCCATCCCGTCATGTATGCTTTGTTCTACCATAGAAAGACTTTTAAATGCTTCTTCCAGCGCATTCTTCTGCCTTACATTTGTGATATATACCTGATCATTAAAATCAATTTCACCCTCATAGAACATGGTTTTAATCTCATGCTCCAGATCCTCTATACCAGAACGGTTTCTGGCAGAAATTGTAATAACCTTATGACTGGTTCTCTTATTTAATAAATCCGGTGTAACAACCATGGATAAATCTGATTTATTTAAAACAATCACTGCTTTCCTGCCTTCAATAAAAGATAATATGTCTTCATCATTTTCATCAAGGGGGCAGGAACCATCCACAACATAAATGATTAAATCAGCACCCTCAGCCGCCTGCCTTGCTTTTTCAACCCCTATCTTTTCAACTACATCTTCCGTATCACGGATTCCAGCGGTATCTATCATATTCAGGCTTAAATCTTCCAGCATGATCTGTTCCTTTAATGTATCACGGGTCGTTCCCGCAATATCTGTAACAATGGCCCGGTCCTCACCCACAAGAACATTAAGAAGAGAGGATTTACCAGCATTGGGTTTCCCCATAATGACAGTCTCAATCCCTTCAGAAAGTACTCTTCCATTCTCGGAAGAACGGATCAACCGCTTCAGTTCTTCCTTTATAGGCATAATCCCCTGAAGCAGAGTTTCCTGATAACCATCCAGTGAAATATGCTCCGGATCATCAAGTGCCGATTCGATAAAGGCAATATGATAAATAATCGTCTCTCGTAGTGCACGGACACGCTTGGAAACAGCACCATCCAGCTGACTGACAGAAGACTTTAATGCATATTGATTTTTTGCATTTATCACATCAATGACTGCCTCTGCCTGAGTTAAATCGATTCTTCCACTTAAAAATGCCCGTTTGGTAAATTCCCCCGGTTCAGCCGGTCTGGCACCATACTTTAACACAGTCTCCAGTATCTTTTTAGTTACCAGAACTCCTCCATGACAGTCAATCTCAACGGTATCTTCTCCCGTATAACTGCCCGGTCCTCTCATGAGCAGAACCAGAACCTCATCAATCAGTTCCTCACCATCATAAATAAATCCGTAGTGAATCGTATGAGATTTCTCATCAGAGAGTTTTTTAATGCGTTTCCCTTTTCCTTTAAAAATCCTGTCTATAATCTGAAATGACTCCTCGCCGCTGATCCTTACAATTCCGATTCCGGAACTGGACATCGCTGTGGCAATCGCCGCTATTGTATTCATCTTCATATTCTATCACCTGTTTTACACCAGTCAATATACTGGCGTGAGAAAAGGGTTGAGGGTGCCTTCCGACAGCCCCAACCCTCATTGTTGTTTGACTATTTATCTCTATCCTGATATCGTTCTTTTTTTACATGTTCCTTTTTCAAGGATATTACCACATGTCTGAATGGTTCTTCTCCATCACTTCTGGTAACAACAAATTTGTCATTCTGAAGTGCAGAGTGAATAATTCTTCTTTCATACGGATTCATAGGCTCCAGAGATACCGGTCTTCTGGTACGCTTTACTTTGTAAGCAATATTCTTAGCCAGTGTTTCCAGAGTCTCTTTTCTGCGCTCTCTGTAATTTTCCGTATCCAGTTTCACGCGGATATAATCTTCGCTTTCCTTATTAACAACAAGACTTACCAGATACTGCAAAGAATCCAGAGTCTGTCCTCTTTTTCCAATCAGGATTCCCATGTCATCACCAGACATATTGATGGAAAGTTCACGCTCTCCCTGATCAAATGCGGCTTCCATGGAAACGCCTAAATCCATTGCACCAAATACATCGGAAAGAAAGGTCATTGCCATGTCCTCCAAGGTTTCTTTCTTCCTTGCGCGGATGACAGCAGGCTTTGAACCGATAAATCCCAGAATACCATTACTACCTTTATCAACAATCTCATACTCCAGTTTATCACTGGTTGTTTCCAGTTGGATTAATGCTTTTGTAATCGCCTCATCAACGGTTTTTGCTGAAACTGTAATCATATCCATAGGTCACCCCTCCTATTTACTGTGCTTTTCATTGTACTTCGAAACCATACGCGCCTTGGCAGAAATGCTGTTGGGATCTGAACTTGTGCTTTGATAGTAATCGGTAGAAGCCTTTACCTGCTCCTTTGCTTTTTCTATTTTAGCATTCAGTTCCTGCTCTGCCTTCTCATTGTTAGCCTGAAGATTCTTAAGGTTTGCAGTAGCATTCTGAGAAACACGCTGAGGTGGAAGACCTTTTTTCGCACGCTTTTTATTTGCCTTATCCAGATTCTTCTTAATCATCTCATCCATATCAATGCGGTTTAAATGACGGTTGATTAAAACCTGCTGAATAATCTGGAACACACTGGAAGCAATCCAGTAAATACCAATACCAGACGCAAATGTAAAGCAGAAGAATACGGACATTAATGGCATCACTGTATTCATGCTCTTCATAGACTGTGCCATAGCATTATTCTCATCTGCTCCACTCTGAGGCTGATTCACTGTCATAAGCTTTGTACTGAACCACTGGCTGGCACCAGCAAGAACAGGAATCAGGAGTGCAAGACTTAAATGAAAACCGCCGCCACTTGGGAAAATAACACTGGCTGGTGTTGACGCCAGGTTAATACCAAGGAAGGAATTCATATGTTCAATCTGAGCAGCATTGGTAGTAATGGTATCCTGGATGGTTGGATAAAGAGCCTTTAACGCATTCCACTGATCCGGATTTAACTGGTATAAAAAATCTACCATTCCATTACTGGTATTTAAATCTCCGATTCTTGATAAGGTGATCTTATGATCAGCTGCAAACTGTGTCAGCTGTGCAACGTGATCACCACCAAGAGAAGTAATTGCAGTCACTACATTAACAAAAACAGCCTTAACACTCTGTACGTAAGCAGGAATATGATAAATTACCTGATAAAGAGCGAACAGAATTGGCATCTGGATTACCAGCTGAACACAGCCTCCAGTCATGGATGTTCCGTATTTCTCATAAACTGCCTGCATTTCCACGTTCTGTCTTCTCATGGATTCCTGGTCAGTTTTACCTTTATACTTTGCCTGAACGGCGGAAATTTCCGGCTGCATAACGCTCATCAGTTTTGATGATTTCTGCTGTTTTAATGTCAGCGGAAACATTAAAAGCTTTGTCACAAGAGTAAACAAAATAATACATAAACCAATATTCTGGATTCCAACTGCAGATGTCATCTGAAAAAGCAAATCCATGATTACACCCAGGAAAGTTGCAAATGGCCCCAGAAAACCTCCTACCTTAGTGAGTACTAAGAATTCCAATGAACTACCTCCTCATCATTTACGGAACTGGATCATAACCGCCTTTTGCAAAAGGATTACAACGAATAATTCTTATGCAAGCCAAAAACGTACCTTTTAACACACCATACTTTTGCAGTGCCTCAATGGCGTATTGAGAACACGTAGGTGTGTATATACAGTGAGTTCTTATCTTCAGAGGTGATAAATATTTCTGATATCCTCTGATCATTAAAATCATGATTTTTTTTACCATAAGATCACTTCGATTCTTTTTTTAAAATGTTATGAAGTCCGCACAAGTGCAGATATGCACTTTCGATTGTCTTGTATTTTTCTTCTTTTGCCGCTGTTCTCACAACGACCACGATGTCTAATCCTGTCTCAAGCATATCTTCATGAAGCCTGAAGCTTTCTCTGATTAATCTGGTTATATGATGCCTGATAACACTGTTTCCTACCTTCTTGCTCACCGAGATACCGATTCTTGTATCCGGCCTGTCCGTCTTTAAAACATACATGACAAGAAGTCTGTTAGCCAGGGATTTTCCACTCTGATATACTTCTTTGAAATCCCTGTTCTTTTTAATCGAATTAAAATGTTTCATTCAACTCTTTCCTTTTCCGTTTTCTGGAATTTGAGAAAAGAAAAGGCCACAATTACTTGCGGCCTGGTCCATTAAGCTGATAATTTTGCTCTTCCTTTTGCTCTTCTGGCAGCTAAAACTTTTCTTCCGCCGGGAGTGCTCATTCTGGCTCTGAAACCATGAACTTTTGATCTTTGTCTCTTTTTTGGCTGGAACGTCATTTTCATAATCTACGGACACCTCCTCTTGTTACAATAGCTTATCATAGGCAATATGATGAAACATATTGAGACTATTTTAATTAAACATCATACCAATTATATAGAACAAACCATGGTTCGTCAAGGGAAAAATACAAGTTTTCATCATACTTCTAATATTTTCCACATTCCCGGATTATGCAGTATAATAAATAAAACTATTAAATTTCCCAATGGGGATTCTTAAAAGAATAAAAAAGGATGGGTTAATACAATGAAAAGTGAGCAAATCAATATCAGAGATCCTTACGTACTGCTGTCTGACGGTATCTATTATATGTACGGAACCAGAGCAGAAACCTGCTGGATGGCCGCCACAGGCTTTGATTGTTATACCAGTACTGACTTAATTGAATGGGATGGCCCCCATGAAGTTTTTCACAAACCTGAGAACTTTTTTGCAGACCGGAACTGCTGGGCTCCTGAAGTTCACTGCTATCAGGATTCCTATTATATGTTTGCTACATTTAAAGATACTAAAAAGTATGGCGGAACTGCCATTTTAAAAGCAGACCATCCTCTGGGACCGTTTACTTTATACAGTCAGAAACAAATAACTCCGTCTGATTGGGAATGCATAGACGGAACCTTTTACGTAAGTCCGGATGGAACTCCCTATATGGTTTTTGTGCATGAATGGGTTCAGATATCAGATGGTTCCATCTGCGCAGTAAAGTTAAGCGGCGATTTAAGCCATGCCGTATCGGAGCCCGAACTTTTATTTCATGCATCGGAAGCCAAAAGCTGGGTCGTGACAATTGAGAATAAAAACAGACCAGGCAAACATTATGTTACGGATGGTCCCTTCCTTTACCGCACAACAAACGGCCGTCTTCTCATGCTGTGGTCAAGTTTTGGAAAAGAAGGTTATACCCAGGCCATTGCCTATTCTGACAATGGAGATATTACCGGGAACTGGAAACAGCAGGATCAATTGCTTTTTGAAAAAGACGGAGGTCACGGAATGATCTTTAAAGACAAAAAAGGAACGCTCATTCTTACCCTCCATACGCCCAATGAGCATAAAAAAGAGCACCCCGTTTTTTATCGGCTGGAAGAACAGAATAATACTTTGTCTGTTAAAGGATTATATCAATGAAAGAAGTTATTTTTGCAGGAAAATGCCAGGGCATCGGCATAAGCCATGTAGCCAGAGACTGTGATCTGGCTGAAACCATCGGATTTTATAAAAATGAATATCAGATTTATTACATCTTGAATGGAGAGCGATTTTTTTATTATGGCAATCAAAGCTACCGTATGGGAAAAGGCACGCTGACCTTTATTGACAAGAAACTCATCCCTTTTACCAATGTAATCGGAGGAAATTATCATGAACGGATTCTGATCGAACTGGAAGAGTCCTGGCTTCGTCTTGCTGGGAATGCAATGGAAATTAACCTTTTGGAATTTTTTCAAAATAATCACGGTGTACTTCAGCTGGATGAAAAGCAGCAGACCATCCTGGAAAAAAAACTGTTCCGTATGGAATCTGCCTTGAAAAACCAGAAAACATACGGTGCCTCAGAGGTCAAAAACCAGCTGCTGTCTTTATTTCTCATGATACTAAATGGAGCCGGGATTAAACCAGAGGTCTATTATATGCCAAAGAGAAAGATGATGCGCTACGTAAAAGTCGCAGAAATCATACAGTATATTATGATTCATTATTCAGAAATCTTTGGTTTAGAAGATCTTTCCAACATATTCTATTTAGATAAAAGCTATTTAAGCCGTATATTCAAAGAAGTAACTAATTTTACTGTCAATGAATTTATCAATTGCCAGAGAATCGAACAAGCCAGAATTCTGCTTCTTGACGAGAAACTCACCATGGAAGATATCTCGCAGAAACTTGGTTATGAGCGTTTGTCTTACTTTGACCGTGTTTTTAAAAAATATACGGGTTTATCCCCTATGCAATACAGAAAATCCAAGAAATTTAATGATGTTTAGTCAATTTAGTGCAAATTAGAGGTTTTTTTTGATGGATTGGGGCATTCTTCCAAATGTATTGTGATTGCTTCTGATTAATAGTAAAATGTAACCATACAAAAAACAAATCCGGATTTTATAATTGGTACATTTACACAATATTATTTACAAAGCAATCACAATTAGGAGGAACTATGAAAATCAAAAAGCTTACTGCACTGATTTTATCTGGTCTGATGACTTTTTCTCTTGCCGGCTGTTCCGGAAGTAAACCGGCCGCTTCTGCAGAGTCTGTTTCTAAGGATACAGGAAAACAGATAACGCTGCGTATGGCCTGGTGGGGGTCTCAGACAAGACATGATGCAACTAATAAGGTTATTGAACTCTACGAATCACAAAACCCCAATGTACACATTGAAGCAGAATTTTACGATTTTGACAGTTACTTTACCAAGCTTGATACTTTGGTTGCAGCTGACGATGTGTGGGATATCTTTCAGCTGGGAGGAAATTTTCCCAAATATATCAAAAATATAGAACCACTGGATGGTTACATAAAAAGCGGAATTATCAATACCAGTGATACGACCGAAAATTTTCTGGCAACAACAAAGGACAACAATGGTTCTCAGATTGGAATATCCATTGGCACCAATACCTATGGAATTGCTTACGATCCGGAGTTATTTCAAAAAGCCGGCTTATCCGAACCTGAGAGTGACTGGACGTGGGATGACTGGAAAAAGGACTGCATTACTATTAAAGAAAAACTTGGCATCTACGGAAGTTCAAAGATGGACCATTTTATAGCAGGTGTAACCATGCGTGCCTCTCAGACGAAAAAAGATGCCAATTTCTTTAAGAAAACCAATGATGGCATCCAATCAGATGATCCGGCACCCTTTGCAGATTACTTAAAAATGATCAAAGAACTGACAGACGCCGGCGCCTATCCCGATGCCGGAGCGATAAAAGAAATCAAGGACATAGAAGGGGATTATCTGGTGACCGGGGATGCAGCAATGACCTGGGTTTCCTCCAATCAGGTTTCTTCCATTGTTCATGCATCTGGCAGAAATATTAAAATTGCACCAGTACCAAGATTAACGAAAGATGGGCCTTATGGAATGGGAGTTCAGTCCTCCCAGCAGCTTTGTATCTCCAGTAATTCCAAAGCAAAGGAAGAAGCCGCTAAATTCATTAACTTTTTTGTCAATGACATAGACGCCAATAAAATATTAAACGGAGAACGTGGAGTTCCTATCATGTCAAAAGTAAGAGAAGCTGTGGTTTCACAGGCAGATGACTCCGGTAAAATCATATATGATTTTGTAGATAAAATAGGAAATTTTCCTAAAGAAGACAGCAATGTTATAAGCCCAGATCCAAAAGCTGAAATTGAAGACCAATATAAGCTTCTGATTGAAAAAGTACAATATGGTGATGTAACGCCAGAAGATGCTGCAAAACAGCTGCTGGATTTTTCTAAATCAAAATTTCAGCCTTAAGGATCATTAAGAGGCAGGTAAGGATTCTCTTTGCCTGCCTTTCCTATGGAAAAAAGGAGGTAATAAGCAATGAACGGATTAAAAACTAACTGGAAAAAAATCCTCTATCACAACAATACCGTAGGTTATATTTTTTCCTTTCCCTTTCTTTTCGGATTTTTTGCATTTACATTAATTCCAGTTCTGGTATCCATTTATTATTCCATGACCAATTACAAACTGGGACAAAGTCCGGTATTTACAGGACTTGAAAACTATAAAAATCTATTCTCTGATGACCGTTTCTTAAATTCAGTAAAAGTCACCCTTATTTATGTCATCAGTTCCGTTCCATCCAAACTGATATTTGCTCTTTTTATCGCATATCTTCTGACTCAGAAACACAGTGGTGTAACATTTTACCGGTCTCTGTATTATGTTCCCTCTCTGATTGGAGGAAGTATCGCCGTAGCACTTGTCTGGAAAACCATTTTTTCAAGAAAAGGCCTGGCAAATACCATCCTGGCCGCTATTGGTGTTCCAAAACTATCCTGGCTGGGTGAACCCCATCTGGCAATGGGAATCCTTGTTCTCATGTCCGTCTGGCAATTCGGATCATCTATGATTATTTTTGCTGCCGGATTAAAAGAAATATCTCCAACTTATTACGAAGCCGCTGAAATCGACGGAGCAAACAAATGGCAGCGCTTTAAAGCAATTACACTCCCCTGCCTTTCTCCCATTATTTTATATAATCTGATTATGCAAACCATAACTGCCTTCATGGCATTTACCCAGGCTTTCGTCATCACACAGGGCGGACCCAATGATTCCACTAATTTCTATGCTCTTTACGTTTATAATCATGCCTTTAAATGGTCCAATATGGGATATGCCAGTGCTATGTCCTGGGTCATGCTGGCTTTAATAAGCATCATTACATTCCTGCTTTTTAAGACATCAAAATTCTGGGTATTTACAGAAGCAGACCAATAAGGAGGATCATAACATGACAAACAAACATAAATTACAGGCCTCTGTCTATCATTTATTCGTCTGTGTTTTTGGATTGATGATGATTTATCCGGTTCTCTGGATGGTCAGCGGTTCGCTTAAGAATAATGCAGAAATATTAAATGGAGGTATGAATTTAATTCCACCCCAATGGAGATTTTCTAATTTTTCCACTGGCTTTCAGGGATTTGGCGGCATTACCTTTCAAACCTTTTTTTCCAATTCATTTTTTGTTGCATCTGTATCCACGCTTGCAACGGTACTGTCTTCATCCTGTGTTGCCTATGCCTTTTCCAGGGTGAGCTTTAAAGGGCGAAATATCTGGTTTATGTCTATGATCTGTACCATGATGCTCCCATCCCAGATAATTCTGGTTCCTCAATATATTATTTATAACAAACTTGGTTTTGTAGGGACTTATCTCCCACTCATACTGCCCCATTTTTTCGGTCAGGCTTTTTTCATCTATCAGATGATGCAATTTGGTGCCGGAATTCCAAAAGATCTGGATGAAGCTGCAATTATTGATGGGTGCAGTAAATATTCAATATTTACCAGAATTTTTTTACCTCTTTTAAAACCATCCATTGTAACCACCGTCATCATACAGTTTTACTGGAAATGGGATGATTTCATGTCTCCCATGATTTATTTAAGCAAACCCCGGATGTATACTGCATCTGTGGCAATAAAAAATTTTGCAGATTCCACCTCCACAACCGATTATGGAGCAATGTTTGCCATGTCCACCCTTTCATTAATACCAGTATTTTTAATCTTCTTATTTTTTAACCGTTATCTGGTTGAAGGGATCAGCGGAAGTGGAATTAAAGGTTAATATACATACAGAGAGGAAAAAACGTGAATATCCAAACCAGTGTATCATTTCAGACTTCAAACGAACTTCTGCAAAAACTAATGGATTCAGCACAGAGGAAAACGTTAAACAACTTAAAAATGTTTGAGAACCGGCTCGTTCTGATAGAAGGAGGCGGATATGAAAAAATATGGCTGGAAACCCAGCCTATGGGCGGAGAAATGTATGCCAAACGCAACATGGAGGCCGGAATTAATAACCAGCTCCTTTTTATGGAGCACCAGAGAGCGGATGGCCGCATGCCCGGAAGCATTGCCTTAATTAACAACCGGATCACTCCCCAGTTTGATAAATTCCAAGGCTTTTGCTTCCCCTCTTCTGCCCTTAACATGTATTACTTAATGGGAAAAGATAAAGAATATCTGACACTTCTTTACATCACTCTGGAAAAATTTGATTCCTATTTATGGAAAACCAGGGATTCAGACGGTGATGGCTGTCTGGAAAGCTGGTGCAAGTATGATACAGGAGAAGATCATGCACTTCGATACCAGGATGCTCCCGATTCCTGGAGTAAAGAAACTCCTCCCACAAATTGCAAAGCAGTTCCCATGGCTTCTCTGGATATTATGAGTTTTTCCTACTCTGCCAGAGAGACCTTATCCGTAATCAGCTCTATACAAGGTAATGAAGACCGTAAGAACCAATGGAAACGAAAAGCACTGGCCATCCAGAAAACCATAAAAGATTATCTCTGGATCGAATCAAAAGATGCCTGCTTTGACCGGGATAAATACCATAAAACTATGGATGTTTTATATCACAACAATTTAAGAGCAATGTACTGGAACAGTCTTACAAAGCCCATGGCAGAACGTTTTGTAAAAAAACACTTATTAAACCCAGAAGAATTCTGGTCGTATATGCCCCTCCCCTCCGTTGCGGTAAATGATCCTCTTTTCCGTAACATAAAGACAAATAACTGGAGCGGACAATGTGAAGCCCTCACCTACCAGAGAGCCATAAGGGCTCTTGAAAATTATGATTATGATGATTTGATTCCCCAGTTGGGTAAAAAGCTATTTCATGCTATTGGAGATTCCTGCGTATTTGTGCAGCAATATGATCCTTTTACAGGCTCACCTTCCTTGATATCTCTGGATGGTCTTCAGGATTCCTATGGCCCTGCCATGTTATCTGTTATGGAATATACCTCCCGAATGTTGGGGATCCATATAGAGCAGGACCACATCTTTTGGGGAACATGCAAAGGATATGAAAGTGAATATGAGCAGATCTGGGGGAATCATTCATTTAGAATTATAAATAATGAAAAAACAGCTCAGGCCTTCGTTGACGGAAAAAAAGTTTTCGAATCAGGAAAAGACTTAAAAATTATAACGGATCTTTCCGGTAATCTTCTTTATATAAAGCAATTTACTGCTGACGCTGATATCAGGAGCATAAAAACATTTAAAATATATCCTTAAAAAAACAAAGTCTCCGGCATAATTTAATTACCGGAGACTTTTATATTCATATATTATGAAGCATGCGAATGTAATCTATTTAATTTCTCATAACCTTAAAAAGTGCCTGAGTGATGGCAACCGTTAAAATTCCCGCTACAATCGCCTCTGGAATCCCGTTCATACAGATGATACCAATAATTACAGAATAGATTCCCTCAGTCAGCCCCTTAGCCGCCTGACCGTACTCTTTGCCAAAAAGAAAATAAATCAGATTCATTACCAGCAGTGTGTTGGTTAATGATCCGGCAACGCCTGCCGCTGCAAGTGCCACAGTCGTTTTCATCTTACTTCCCTTTAAAGCTTTTAATACTCCCCTGAATACATAATATGCCACGATTCCAATGAGAATCCTTGGTACCATACAGATAATCAGGCTTCCTAAATTACCTCCGTACTCTCCCATCTTTACAAATGGTGAAAATACAAACGAGGTTGCATTGGGCATGTTGGTGTTTTTCCACAGACTTGTCAGCCCAAAAATCATTCCCAGAAATCCGCCATATTTTGGTCCAAGTATAATGGCTCCAATAATGACCGGAACGTGAATGATGGTGGCGTTCATAAATCCCAAAGGAATATATCCAAAGGGCGTAAACGCCATGATGATGATAAGGGCAACGAAGATAGCTGCCAGTACCATGTCGCGTGTTTTGTTTCCAGTATTCATATTTTTCCTCCTGTGCTACTGTTCTTTTATAAGATACAATGCATCTGGTTACAACTGCATTATACATAACTGAACTTTATCCGTCAATCCTGTCTATAAAATCGACATATCTTTGTTAATTTACATAAAGTTATCAACATTATGGGGATAACTTGTGGAAAACTCTCTGGATAGTATCTTGATAACCTTTTTTTGTACACATGCCTGTCCGAAAGATTTTGATAAAATCAATATTTCCCGGATGTGAATAACCAGAGTTTTAAAATCAGCTTTTTTGTGGACAACTTTCCCTCTGGATGCTTATCAACAATCCATACACAGCTAATTCACAGCCCTTTCACACACTTATCCACAATTTTTTACTATTATCATTGAAAATTATTACAAAATAGTATAGAATGAACAGTAGATTGGGCTAATGCGCATATTTGCATTTTAATAGATGTAGGAGACATACAATGTTAGAAAAGTTAAAAGAAAAATGGGACGAAATCTTATTGAATTTAAAAGAAGAGCACGAAATTACAGATGTATCTTTCAAAACCTGGCTTCTCCCGCTTAAAGTTCATGCCGTTGACGGAGAAAAGGTAATCGTCACGGTACCGGATGTAGAATTTCTAGGATACATCCGCAAAAAATACGGGTTTCTTCTAAAAATTACCATAGAAGAAGTAACTGGCTTTGAATGCAGCGTTGATTTTGTTGTGGAAAATCAGATTCAAAAAGAAGCAGCTCCCGCTCCTGCAGGAAATACACTGATAACCAATACGGTGAATTCGGTCAGTCAGTCCGCAATCATAAACGCGAATTTAAATCCGAAATACATCTTTGATACCTTTGTTGTAGGTGCCAATAATAATCTGGCACATGCGGCATCCCTGGCAGTTGCAGAATCCCCCGGTGAAATTTATAACCCTCTTTTCATCTATGGAGGTGTGGGACTGGGGAAAACTCACTTAATGCACTCCATCGGTCATTTCATATTAAAGAATAATCCGAATGCAAAGGTTCTCTACGTAACCAGTGAGAAGTTCACCAACGAGCTGATCGATGCGATTCGAAACAAGAACAACTTCTCTCCTACTGAATTTAGGGAAAAGTACAGAAATAACGATGTTCTATTAATCGATGATATCCAGTTTATCATCGGTAAAGAAAGTACCCAGGAAGAATTCTTCCATACATTTAACGCATTATATGAAGCGAAAAAGCAGATTATTATTTCATCTGATAAACCGCCAAAAGAAATCGAGACATTGGAAGAACGTCTCCGATCCCGTTTTGAATGGGGTTTAACAGTGGACATACAGTCTCCCGATTATGAAACCAGAATGGCCATTCTTCGCAAAAAAGAAGAAATGGAAGGCTACAATATTGACAACGAAGTTATTAAATACATAGCTACCAACATCAAATCCAACATCCGGGAGCTGGAAGGCGCCCTGACAAAAATCGTAGCACTCTCACGCCTTGATAATAAGGAAATCACCGTTGAGCTGGCTGAAGAAGCCTTAAAAGATATTATATCACCTAATGATAAACGGGAAGTAACCCCAGAACTGGTGATTCAGGTTGTTGCTGACCATTATGGTCTTACACCTCTTGACATCTGTTCTCAAAAGCGAAACAAGGAAATCGTATATCCACGCCAGATTGTGATGTACCTTTGCCGTGAGATGGTTGGAACTCCACTTCAGATGATTGGAAAATTCCTTGGAGGAAGAGATCATACCACCATTATTCATGGTATTGAGAAGATTTCAGGGGATGTGAATAAGAACGAATCCTTAAACAACACCATTGAGATATTAAAGAAGAAAATTAATCCACAATAGGGTGTGAATCACCTGTTAATATCATGTGGATAATTAAGCGGCTCAAAAGGGTTCTTATTAGTCTGTGGATAACCTTTCATTTTTCCTCACGTTTTGTGGACGTTATTCACATTGTTATGAACAGGACAACTTTAGGCTTTATAACGGTTATCAGGGCTTTTACACAAACCCACAGCCCCTACTACTAATACGACGAAATTAATCTATATTATTTATCTATTTATTGTTATTTTGAGAGCAAAGGAGTTATCAACAATTATGAAACTGACATTTAAGCAGGATGCCATTTTAAATGGTATTAATATTGTATTAAAAGCAGTTCCCAGCAAAACAACCATGTCCATCCTGGAGTGCATCTTTATCGATGCCAGTGGCTCTGAAATTAAACTCACTGCCAATGATATGGAGCTTGGTATTGAAACAAAGGTGGAAGGAACCATCCTTGAGCGGGGAAAGATTGCTTTAGAAGCCAAGCTTCTTTCAGAAATTGTAAGAAAGCTGTCCTCTTCCGGTGATTCCATGGTAACAATTGAAAGCGACGAAAAATTTACAACAACCATTTCCTGTGACAACTCTATTTTTAATATACAGGGACGGGATGGGGAAGAATTTGCATACTTACCTTATATTGAGCGTGATCACTATATCTGCTTATCCCAGTTTTCTTTAAAAGAAGTTATCAGGCAGACCATTTTTTCCATCGCGCCCAATGACAGTAATAAGATGATGACAGGAGAACTGTTTCAGGTTACAGGAAACCAGTTAAAAGTGGTTTCTCTGGATGGTCACAGAATTTCCATTCGAAATATTGAATTAAAAGATACCTATCGTGATATAAAAGTCATTGTTCCTGGCAAGACTCTAAATGAAATCAGCAAGATACTTGGCGGAGATAATGAAAAAGAGGTTCTTATTTTCTTCAGCACAAACCACATCCTTTTTGAATTTGATCATACAATCGTTGTATCCCGTCTGATTGAAGGAGATTATTTCCGTATTGACCAGATGCTCTCCAGCGATTACGAAACAAAAGTCAGTGTAAATAAGAAAGAGCTTTTAGACTGTCTTGACCGGGCAACCATCCTGGTAAGAGAAAATGACAAAAAACCTCTGATCATCAATATCGAAGATCAGGAGATGGAACTTCGCATGAATTCCAGTTTTGGATCTATGAATGCCCAGGTTCCAACCCATAAAACCGGAAGTGACATCATGATTGGATTTAATCCAAAATTCCTCATTGATGCATTAAGGATTATTGATGACGAAGAAGTGACAATTTATATGTTAAATCCCAAATCCCCCTGCTTTATCCGGGATGAGGAGGGAAAATACATTTATTTGATTCTTCCTGTAAACTTTAACGCGGCATCTGTTTAAACTAACTGCAGGAGCGTCCTTAAGGACATACCTTTATGTCCAGAAAACGTGGACAAGAAAGAGGAAACTATGGAAACAATAAAATTAAGGGATGAGTATATTAAGTTAGGACAGGCTTTAAAAGCTGCCGGTCTGGTAGGATCCGGTGTTGATGCCAAGTTTGTTATCGAGGATGGTCTTGTTTCCGTAAATGGACAGCCTGAGTATCAGAGAGGGAAGAAATTAAGAAGCGGAGATATGGTTACATTCGATGGTAAGAGCATTAAAATTGAGTGATACTAAACAGCCATATCTTTATGTCCAGAAAACATGGACAATAGAGAGGAACGCCCTGTGGGCATACCTTTATGTCCAAAAAGCATGGACAATAGAGAGGAACGCCCTGTGGGCATACCTTTATGTCCAGAAAGCATGGACAATAGAGAGGAAATCACAACATCCATGATCATTGAATCGATAGAGCTTAAGAATTATCGCAACTATGATGAATTACATATGGATTTTAGTCAGGGAACCAATATACTCTATGGGGACAATGCCCAGGGGAAAACAAATGTCTTAGAAGCTATCTATGTCTGTGCTACGACAAAATCCCACAGAGGCAGCAAGGACAAGGAAATCATACAGTTTGACAGGGATGAGTCGCATATCAAGCTAAACGTCAGAAAGAATGACATTCCATACCGGATTGACATGCATTTAAAAAAGAATAAAGCCAAAGGCGTAGCGGTTAATGGTGTGCCCATCCGCAAAGCCAGCGAATTATTTGGAATTGTCAACGTTGTATTTTTTTCTCCGGAAGACTTAAATCTCATAAAAAACGGACCGGCAGAAAGGCGTCGGTTCGTTGACATGGAATTATGTCAACTTAATAAGCTGTATGTACACTCATTAGTCCAGTACAACCGGATTGTGACACAGCGTAATAAATTATTAAAAGATCTTACATTTCGCCCGGACTACGGGGAAACACTGGATATCTGGGACATGCAGCTGGTGCAGTATGGGAAAGAAATCATTTTGTACAGAAAAGAATTTGTAGAGAAACTTGGAATGATTATTGAACCCATCCACCGTAAGTTATCCGGGGATAAAGAATCCCTGCATATTCTTTATGAACCGGATGTGGAGGCAGATTCTTTTGAAGAAACCTTAAGACGAAGCAGAAGTCAGGATCTGAAGCAGAGGACCACTCTGACAGGCCCCCATCGGGACGATTTAAGTTTCATGGTGAATGGCATTGATATCAGGCGGTTTGGTTCTCAGGGGCAACAACGGACTGCAGCTTTATCTTTAAAACTGGCAGAAATAGAACTGGTAGAAAACATTGTGCATGATTACCCCATTCTATTGCTGGATGATGTATTGTCTGAACTGGATAACAGCAGGCAGAATCAATTACTGGCAGGAATTAATCATATACAGACTGTAATTACCTGTACGGGACTGGAGGATTTTATAAATGACCGGTTCCATATTGATAAAATATTTAAGGTAATAAACGGTACTGTAGACAATGAAAATTAACGATTCAGGAGGAAGCGTACGAATATGAGTCAAGAATATGGTGCAGATCAAATCCAGATATTAGAGGGGCTTGAGGCAGTAAGAAAGAGACCCGGTATGTATATCGGCAGTACATCCATCAGAGGACTTCATCATCTGGTATATGAAATAGTGGATAATGCGGTGGATGAAGCTCTTGCAGGATACTGTGACAGCATAGAAGTAGTCATTCATAGTGACAACTCCATAACAGTAGTGGATGATGGGCGCGGAATCCCCGTAGGTATTCAAAAGAAAGCAGGTATTCCTGCAGTTGAGGTAGCATTTACCATCCTCCATGCCGGCGGAAAATTTGGCGGCGGAGGATACAAGGTATCCGGCGGACTTCATGGAGTTGGAGCATCCGTTGTAAATGCTCTTTCCCAGTGGCTGGAAGTAGAGATCCGTACAGAAGGAAAGATCTATAAGCAGCGTTATGAGAAGGGGAAAACCATGTACCCTTTAAAAACAATTGGTGATTGTGATCCGGAAGACCATGGAACCACGGTTACATTTCTTCCTGATAAGGACATTTTCGAGGAAACAATTTTTGATTATGATACACTGAAAATACGTTTAAGAGAAACGGCCTTCCTTACTAAGAATTTAAAGATTGTTCTTCGTGATGAGAGGGAGGATTCCCATGAGCACGTATTTCACTACGAAGGCGGAATTAAAGAATTTGTCACCTATTTAAACAAAGGCAAAACTCCGCTTTATGATCAGGTATTTTACTGTGAAGGAACAAAAGACGGTGTGTATGTGGAAGTGGCTCTGCAGCACAATGATTCCTATACAGAAAATATTTACAGCTTTGTAAATAACATCAACACACCCGAAGGCGGAACCCATCTGGTTGGATTTAAGAATGCACTGACAACCACCTTAAACGATTATGCAAGAAAAAATAAGCTGTTAAGGGAAAGCGAAGCCAATTTATCCGGTGAAGATATCCGGGAAGGTATGACAGCCATTATCAGTGTAAAGATTGAAGAACCGCAGTTTGAAGGACAGACCAAGCAGAAACTGGGAAACAGTGAAGCAAGAGGTGCAGTAGACGGTCTTCTCAGAGAACAGCTTACCTATTACCTGGAGCAGAATCCTGGAATTTCAAAAACCATCTGTGATAAGTCCATTCTGGCTCAGAGAGCAAGAGCGGCTGCCAGAAAGGCAAGAGATTTAACCAGAAGAAAAACAGCACTTGAAGGAATGGCACTTCCGGGAAAACTTGCGGATTGTTCTGATAAGAATCCGGAAAACTGTGAGATCTATATTGTAGAGGGAGACAGTGCCGGCGGTTCTGCAAAGACAGCCCGTTCCAGAAATACCCAGGCCATCCTTCCACTTCGTGGAAAGATCTTAAACGTTGAGAAAGCAAGACTAGATAAAATTTATGCAAATGCCGAAATCAGAGCCATGATTACAGCGTTCGGAACCGGCATTCATGATGATTTCGATTTATCCAAGTTAAGATACCATAAAATCATTATCATGACCGATGCCGATGTTGATGGTGCTCATATCAGTACCCTGCTTTTAACCTTCCTATACCGGTTCATGCCAGGACTGATCAAAAATGGTTATGTATATCTGGCGCAGCCGCCGTTATATAAAATTGAGAAGAATAAAAGAGTATGGTATGCTTACAGCGATGAAGAACTGGAAGCCATCTTAAAAGAGGTGGGAAGGGACAACAACAATAAGATTCAGCGATATAAAGGTCTGGGAGAGATGGACGCAGAGCAGCTTTGGGAAACAACCATGGATCCTGAACGCCGAGTTCTCTTAAGAGTTAATATGGATGAAGATTCCCAGTCCGAAATGGATTTAACATTCTCAACCCTTATGGGGGACCAGGTAGAACCAAGACGTGAATTTATCGATGCGAATGCCAAATACGTACAGAATCTTGATATTTAATTGGAGGAAATAAAATGGAACCAAATATCTTTGATAAAGTTCATGACGTGGACTTAAAAAAGACCATGGAAAAATCGTATATCGATTATGCCATGAGCGTCATTGTTTCCAGGGCGCTTCCGGATGTCCGGGACGGATTAAAACCGGTTCAGAGAAGAGTCCTGTATTCCATGATAGAGCTCAACAACGGTCCGGATAAGCCACATCGTAAATGTGCCCGTATCGTTGGTGATACCATGGGTAAGTATCACCCTCATGGTGACAGCTCTATTTATGGAGCCCTGGTAAATTTAGCACAGGATTGGTCCACCAGATATCCTCTGGTAGACGGGCACGGAAACTTCGGTTCTGTGGATGGAGACGGCGCAGCTGCCATGAGATATACAGAAGCCCGTTTAAGCAAGATCTCCATGGAAATGCTTGCAGATATTAATAAAGATACCGTTGATTTCAGTCCGAACTTTGATGAGACAGAGCGGGAACCAGATGTACTTCCATCCCGTTACCCCAATCTTCTGGTTAATGGTACATCAGGCATTGCAGTAGGTATGGCAACCAATATTCCTCCTCATAACTTAAGAGAAGTCATTGGAGCTGTTCTGAAGATCATAGAAAATCAGGTTGATGAAGATAGAGAAACCACCATGGAAGAAATTCTGGAAATTATAAAAGGACCAGATTTTCCTACAGGTGCAACCATCCTGGGAAAACGGGGCATAGAAGAGGCTTACCGTACAGGAAGAGGCAAGATCCGTGTAAGAGCAGTCAGTGATATTGAGGCTATGCCCAATGGAAAAAGCCGTATTATCGTTACGGAACTTCCTTACATGGTCAATAAAGCTCGATTGATTGAAAAGATTGCAGAACTGGTAAAAGATAAAAAAATTGATGGTATTACAGACTTAAGAGATGAATCAGACCGTACAGGTATGAGAATCTGTATAGAACTTCGTCGTGATGCCAATGCAAATGTTATTTTAAACCAGCTGTTAAAACATACCCAGCTTCAGGATACATTTGGCGTAATCATGCTGGCACTTGTAAAAAATCAATCCGGTGTTTTGGAACCGAAAGTATTAAATCTGGTTCAGATGTTAAACTATTATCTGGAACACCAGAAAGAGGTTGTTACAAGAAGAACCCGTTATGATTTAAACAAAGCAGAAGAACGGGCTCATATCTTGGAAGGTCTGCTGATTGCACTGGATAATATTGATGAAGTGATTCACATTATCCGGGCATCCCAGAACGTTCAGATAGCGAAAGCAGAACTCATGAGCCGGTTTGGATTAAGTGATCCTCAGTCCCAGGCAATCGTAGATATGCGTTTAAGAGCTCTTACCGGTCTGGAAAGAGAGAAGCTGGAAAACGAATACAAAGAACTGGAAATGAGAATTGCAGAATTAAAGGCCATTCTTGCAGATGAGAAGAAGCTTCTAGGTGTAATCAAAGAGGAAATCAGTATCATTTCCGCTAAATTTGGAGATGATAGAAGAACCTCCATCGGATTTGATGAGTTTGATATGTCAATGGAAGACTTAATTCCTGATGAAAATACCATCGTTGCCATGACAAAGCTTGGTTATATCAAGAGAATGTCCGTGGACAATTTCAAGAACCAGAATCGTGGCGGTAGAGGAATCAAGGGAATGCAGACCATTGATCAGGACTACATTGAAGATCTGATGATGACAACGACCCACCACTATCTCATGTTCTTTACCAATACAGGACGTGTTTACCGGTTAAAGACTTATATGATACCGGAAGGAAGCCGAACCTCCAGGGGTACTGCGATCGTAAATCTACTGCAGATGCTACCAGGTGAAAATATTACAGCCATTATTCCAATGAAAGAATACGATGATGACAAGTTCTTATTTATGGCAACCAAAAACGGTATGGTTAAGAAAACACCCATGATGGAATATGCCAATGTGAGAAAGAATGGTCTTCAGGCAATTGTTCTGCGTGAGAATGATGAACTGATTGAAGTTAAAGCTACCGATGATACCAATGATATATTCCTGGTGACAAAAAAAGGACAGTGTATCCGTTTCCATGAAAAGGACGTACGTGTTACAGGCCGCGTCTCCATCGGTGTAATTGGTATGAAGTTAAATGATGATGATCAGGTAGTAGGAATGCAGATGGACTCTCAGGGACCCAAGCTTCTGATCGTTTCTGAAAATGGAATGGGTAAAAGAACACCTATTGAAGAATTTACACCACAAAGAAGGGGCGGTAAAGGTGTTCTGTGTTATAAGATCACAGAAAAAACCGGTGACATAGTAGGAGCCAAGCTGGTACAGGATGATCATGATCTTCTTCTGATCACTACAGAAGGAATTGTAATCAGAATTTCCGTTAATGATATCTCCGTTATTGGAAGAAACACTTCCGGTGTAAAATTAATGAACATTGATCAGGATTCCGATATCATGGTTGCAAGTATTGCAAAAGTACGGGATGACGGAAGTAAATCTGAAGGAGAAGGTTTGGATGAACTGGATCTTGAGGATGTAGATGATACTGTTCTGACAGAAGATGCCCCGGAGACGGAAGATATAACAGAGACCGAAGAATAATTCTTAACACAAACGATATAGAAAAATATTGTTCTTTATTTTATAATACCAATCAACAATAAAGGACAGTGAAAAGGCTCAGGCTGCAGCAATTTTTATATTACTGCTTCCTGAGACTTTTTCATTAATCCATATTAAAGGAGGAAATTCAGCTTGGAAACTGACCCAGGCGCGGCCCAGATATCCGCACAGATTTTACTGCTTATAGCCCTTACCATAATGAATGCATTTTTTTCAGGGGCAGAAATGGCTGTTGTATCAGTTAATAAAAACAGAATCCGCATGTTAGCAGACAGCGGAAATAAAAAAGCAATTCTGATTCAAAAGCTATCAGAAGATTCTACGGGATTTTTATCAACCATCCAGGTAGCAATTACATTTGCTGGATTCTTTTCAAGTGCTTCAGCGGCAACTGGAATTTCCCAGGTTCTGGGAGCCAGGCTTTACTTACTCGGAATTCCTTATAGCAAAAGTTTAGCCATGGTGGTAGTAACTATCCTACTCTCATATTTTAATCTGGTCTTTGGTGAATTGGTACCTAAGCGGATTGCTTTGCAAAAGGCGGAAAAATTCAGTCTGTTTGCTGTCAGTCCCATATATGCGATTTCAAAAGTGCTGGGTCCATTTATCAAACTTCTATCTGTGTCCACAAATGGTGTATTAAAATTACTTGGTATGAAGACGGAAAATCTGGAAGAAGAGGTTTCCGAAGAAGAAATAAGAACCATGCTGCAGACCGGTAGGGAAAGCGGTGTATTTAATAAAATAGAGGAGGAAATGATCAAGTCTATTTTCCTCTTTGATGATAAAAGAGCTAGAGAGATAATGACTCCAAGACAGGATATGGTAACCATTGATATCGATCAGCCTGTAGAACAGGTTCTGAATGATATTCTAAAAACGAGACATTCCAGAATTCCTGTTTACGAGGGTGATATAGATAATATAATCGGAATATTATCCATGAAGGATGTTTCAATCGAAATGAGTAAGATGGAACCTGATGCCATCGATATTAAAGCCATCCTTCAAAAACCGTATTATATACCGGAAAATAAAAAAACGGATAATCTGTTTCTTGAGATGCAGAAAAATAAGCTGAAGATGGCGATTTTAATTGATGAATACGGAGGAGTTTCAGGCCTGATCACTCTGGAAGATCTGATAGAAGAAATTGTGGGAGATATTCATGATGAATATGAAGAATCTGAGCCGTTGCTTACAGAACTGGAACCTTTTGTGTTTCGGGCTTTTGGAGGAATTTCTCTCTACGATCTTGATGAGGTTCTTCATGAAAAAATAGATAGTTCCTGTGATACATTATCAGGATATTTAATTGAATTGCTCGGCTTTATTCCTATGAAATCCCAGATTCCCATGGAGCTTGAAGATGATGCTAATCATTATTCCATTCTGGAAGTAGAAGACAGAGTAATAAAAAATGTAATAATCCGTATAAAAGATAAGAATGAATAGGACTTTATTTCCGATTCATACCCTTGACATTCAGCATACAAATTGGTAAGATACAAACTGAAACAACAATTATTACAGATGATGATGCTAGATTTAGTAGAATGGGGGATTAGCATGACAAGTGAATTTGCAGTTGCCGTTCATGGGCTGGTATATCTGGATCAAAGGAAGATTACTACATCCAGCGAAGAATTGGCTTCCAATGTCTGCACCAATCCTGCCCGCGTTAGAAAAGTTATGGCGAAGTTAAAAAAGGCAGGTATTATTGCGACAAAAGAAGGACTGGAGGGAGGCTATCATCTGATTGGTGACCCGGACACAATAAGTCTGAAACAGATAAGCGATGCACTTGATGTGGCATTTGTATCATCTTCCTGGAAATCAGGAGATGAAAACAATCCCTGCATGGTTGCTTCCGGTATGGCGGGAGTAATGGATGAAATTTACGGTGAACTGAATGAGTTATGCAGAGAGAGAATGGAGCAGATAACGATAAAGGATATTCGTGAAAAATTAATCCGGAGCCGGCTTATAATATAGTGAGAGAAAGTTAGTGGGAGTGGTGAATGCCATTCCCCTTTTTTTTTCTTGATTTCATCATTTGATTCGTATATGATTAAGTAAGGAAAGGTAGTAACCGTTTGTCTGGAGGAGATCATGATCAGAACCATAAGAGCAGAGGAAATAACTGAGAATATTAAGGAAATGTGTATAGAAGCGAATCATATCCTGTCAAAGGACATGGAAGAAGTATTTTTACAATCAGCAGAAAAAGAAAAATCGTCATTAGGAAAACAGATTCTTTGTCAGCTGAAGGAGAACTTAGACATAGCCAGAGAGGATTTGATTCCCATTTGTCAGGATACGGGAATGGCGGTCATATTTTTAAAAATCGGTCAGGATGTACATATAGAAGGAGCCGGTTTGTCTGATGCAGTGAATCAGGGAGTAAGGGAAGGCTATACGGAAGGATATTTAAGAAAGTCCGTAGTTGAACCAATTGAACGGATTAATACAAAGGATAATACGCCTGCAATCATCCATTATGAGATTGTGCCGGGAGATAAGATTGATATAACTGTAGCACCAAAAGGATTTGGAAGCGAAAATATGAGCCGCATATTTATGTTAAAGCCTGCAGACGGACTGGAAGGGGTAAAAGAATCCATTTTAACCGCTGTAAAAGATGCAGGACCAAATGCATGTCCGCCCATGGTTGTAGGCGTTGGTATAGGAGGTACATTTGAAAAATGTGCCCAGATGGCAAAGCATGCACTTACCAGAGACTTAAATGAGGAGCCATCCATTCCATATGTAAGAGAACTGGAAAAAGAGATGCTGGAAAAAGTTAATAAACTGGGAATCGGACCAGGAGGATTAGGAGGAACGGTTACTGCACTTGCTGTGAATATTGAAACCTATCCTACCCACATAGCTGGTCTGCCAGTTGCAGTTAACATTTGTTGCCATGTAAACCGGCATGCTCACCGTATCATATAGGATTATATAAGGGAGAAAACCATGGAATATCATATAAATGCACCAGTCAGTAAGGAAGACGCACAAAAATTGAAAGCAGGGGATTACGTCTATCTTACTGGTACCATCTATACAGCCAGAGATGCTGCACATAAAAGAATGAAAGAAACCCTTGATAAGGATGAAAATCTTCCTTTTGACATAAAAGGAAATGTAATTTACTATATGGGGCCATCTCCTGCAAGAGAAGGGCGCCCCATCGGATCAGCAGGTCCTACAACAGCCAGCCGGATGGATCGATATACTCCACAGCTTCTGGATCTGGGACTTGGAGCCATGATCGGAAAAGGAAAAAGGAGTAAAGAAGTAATTGAAGCAATTATAAGAAATCAGTCTGTTTATTTTGCCGCAGTAGGCGGAGCAGGCGCTCTTCTTTCCAAATGTATTGTTTCATCCAATGTAATTGCTTATGAGGATCTGGGAACAGAGGCAATCAGATGTCTGGAAATTAAAGATTTCCCTGTAATCGTAGTAATTGACAGCGAGGGCAATAATCTATATGAAACTGCGCTTTCACAATACAGAGAGGAATAGACCAGTCCATGAATCGAATTTTCTATATGGTAGTAAGAAATTTTTTACGTGTACCCCTATGGTTTTATAAGATAAGGAAGATGGGGATTAAGGAAGAATATTACCCTCACAAAGAACGCTATGAATATATTCGTAATGTAGTAAAGAAAGTAAATAAATCAGGACGTGTGGAAGTCATTGTCCACGGTGTTGAGAATATACCATCCGAGAACGGTTTTATACTCTTCCCCAATCATCAGGGATTGTTTGATATGCTGGCGATCATGGAAGCTTGTCCGAAACCATTAAGTGTGGTTGTTAAAAAAGAGGCCGCCAATCTGATTTTAGTTAAGGAGGTGGTTAAAGCTCTGGATGGTTTTTATATAGACCGCCAGGACATTAAAGCTTCATTAGAGATTATATCCAGAATGACAGCAGGGGTAAAAGAGAAGAAGAATTATGTTATCTTTCCAGAGGGGACCCGCAGCAGGGAAGGAAACCGATTGCTGCCATTTAAAGGAGGTACTTTTAAAAGTGCGGTAAATGCCTGCTGTCCGATTGTGCCCGTTGCACTAATTGACAGTTTTAAACCCTTTGATGAAAATTCCTCCAGAAAACAGAAGGTGGAGGTCTGCTTTTTAAAACCTCTGTATTATGAGGATTATCAGAAGTTAAAGACCACTCAGATCGCAGAATTGGTGCATGATAAAATACAGGAAGAAATAAATCAAAAAATGGGTTGACAAGTCGAATTATATTTTGTATAATTGTCAATGCGTCTGGAAACGATATACTTGATAGACGAATCATATGGAGATTAAGAACTACGGAGAAATACTCAAGAGGCCGAAGAGGCGCCCCTGCTAAGGGTGTAGGTCGGGTGACCGGCGCGAGGGTTCAAATCCCTCTTTCTCCGCTCAAATCCAAATGATTATTTTTTTCTCTTAGACAGTGAAAAAAGTGGTTGACAGATAAAAGAAACCATGATATTATATACCAGCTGTCGAAAAACAGTGAAAGAAATCAAAAAAGAAAATAAAAAAAGTTGTTGACAAGACAGAAACAACATGATATACTAAATGGGTTGCTGTTGAGAAAGATAACAACAAAAAGCACTT
>JAAOXG010000039.1 GCA_013036995.1 Lacrimispora defluvii | reverse complement strand
CATTTCTTAGCTGGACTTTATCTATTTGAACAATATTAGCTTATACATGAATGATACATTGTCAAAATGAGAAAAAGATGAGAAATAAATTATATTTTCTCATCTAATATTCATATGACTATGATAAAATGTAGTTATAATTCCGTTAGGAGGTATGTGAAATGAAAATACTAGTAATAGAAGACGATATTTCGCTACAAAATATAATAACAAAGAGACTGCATGCAGAAGGGTTTGAGGTTGATAGTTGTTTGGATGGTCAGGAAGGATATGATTATGCAGATGGGATTGATTATGACTGCATCGTACTTGACTTAATGCTGCCTAAGTTAAATGGAATAGAAGTTATGAAAAAATTACGTGCAAAAGGAAATAAATCAAATATTCTAATTTTAACGGCAAAAGATAGTATAGAAGACCGGGTTCGCGGGCTAAATGCGGGTGCAGATGATTATCTTGTAAAACCATTTGCATTTGATGAGTTATTGGCAAGAATACGTGTACTTATGCGTAGGCAGGGAGAAATCAAAGATAACATTCTAATATTAGAAGATTTGAAAATGAATGTTGATGAGCATTGGGTTACAAGAGGAGAAAAAAACATTTTACTTACATCAAAGGAATTGTCTTAAAAATCGAAGGCGGCAGTTATCAGATTTATGAAAAAGATGAGTAATATGGATATAATGAAAACCTCCAGCAATTGTAAAATTTGTGCTGGAGGTTTTTCGTTATTAATAATTTAGGTGTATAATGAGGAAAATATTCTATTTGCATAAGAAATTAGTGTTGACATCCATGCTCATGCTCGTGGCAAGAGTCTCCTGAATCCGTTAAAGTTCCTGCAAGCCAAGCGAGAGCAACTTCTTTTACGGAACCCGAACATCCTCGAACTACTTCAATACCTGAGTTGTTTAAAACATTTACAGCGCCATCTCCCATGTTGCCAGCAAGCATCATAGTTACACCTATTTCTGCAAGAACAGATGCAATGTTAGATTTACATCCACAACCTGCTGGAGATGGAATAATTTCCTGGTGTATGATTTCTGAATCATTTGTAGTGAAAACGGTAAAGTATTCGCAATGGCCAAAATGGCTGTCAATGAGATCGTCTCGTGAAGGTAATGCTATTTTCATAATAAAACTCCTTTGATTGGTTATTGGCATAACAATATTAATGTAAAAATTGAATGCTCACAAGATAATATATTAAATCTATTTTTGGCATATGTCAATAATTAATAACTCACTCACAGCGATTCTTACTATTCAATTGATTTTGCATTTTCATAAAGTGCTTCTACTTCTTTTTTTGATACCATTTTTGATAAAATAAATGCAAGAATAATAATTCCTGGTATATCGATGAGAAGCCTTGATATGGCAAATTTATTGCCTAAAGCTGCCATTTCAAAAAGGAACATAGGGATTTTGGTAGTAGACCAGGCACCTATAAAAATCAGGATATTCATAAACTTCACACCTTTTTTCATAAAGACAGCAGCAACAGGGAAAGCGCCATATAAAGGGCCTGCAGCAGCGGAGCCTATAAAAATAGCAAGCAAAACACCTTTATGTCCAGATCCTTCCCCCATGTATTTTATCATGGTTTCTCTTGGAACCCAGACATCAAGTAGACCGAGAAGAAGGAAGATAGGAGGTATGACTAACAGCATTTCTTTAACAGAATTCCCAGTAATGAGGAGTGCTTTTATTCCTAATTGTTGATTAACAATGGTTAATATTATCATTGCCACAAGGACAATGAGAAATACACGATATCTTTTCAGTAATTTTTTCATTTACATCACCACCATTCCGATTATTGCAGCTACAAGGAAGGAAAAGAAAAACGCTAATACATTTCTTAGAATCGAGATTTTCTTACCAAAATATTTGATTTCTACTGGAATTGTAATAATACCAACCATCATAAGTGTTGACACAAAAGCTGCAATCTGCATGTAACCCGCGCCGTTTTCCAAAAGAATTGCAGCAGTTGGAAACGCTACGAATCCAGGAATCAGGGTTACAGATCCAATAATTCCTGCAAGTATAACACCAAACCATCCGGATTCAGCTCCAATGATTTTGGAGATGGTTTCAGGATTCAGAATTGCAAGTAAAAAACCTACCAGTAAAATTACGACCAGAAATTCTGGAAGGATATTTTCAAAAGCTTTCCAAGCTTTCTTTAATGCCATTTTTGTCTTTTTCTTATCCTTTACGAAAGAGAGAATTAAGAGGACAATGGCAAGTCCATAGAAGATATAGGAATCCATGGGATTACCTCCTTATTTTTTTATTACATGTGACATCTGAAATAATTCTTTAGAATGAACTGCTTAATAATAAACCAATAATAGCTCCATATATAGTGGAACCATTTCGGCTTGAGGTGATAGGACATGTTCCACTCTTACAGCCTACTTTTTTATGGTAGAGATATCCCAATAATCCGCCGATGACAGCACCAGCAATTAGTTTTAGTATCATTTTAAAATCCTCCTTTAAAGTTTATGCACTGATTTTTTTACTGTTGTTTCTTAAGTACTTAATAAGTTCTGTTCCTGCCTTTGCACCTTCATACACTGCTTTTGAAATTTGTAATAATCCGCCGGTGCAGTCTCCAGCAGCATAAAGACCAGGTATGTTAGTTGACATATTTTCATCAACAATGATTTTATTATTTTGCGTTTCAGCACCGATTTTTTTTGCTAGGTCTGTACTGCCAGCCACACCAATTGCTACAAAAAGACCAGAAACCTGAATCATCTCTCCATTTTGAAAATGGACTTCTTCGATTACATCATTTCCACCAATTGAATCAATAATATTAGTATTAATTTTAATGTTTTCGGGAACTTGAAAATCAGGTTCTTTCCCATTGGTAAGAATCGTGACAGAGTTTGAAGTAGGAAGCAATTCCAACGCCTCATGCAACGCATAATTTCCATTACCTAAAACAGCTACGTCCTTTCCTCTATAGAAGAAAGCATCACATACAGCACAGTAACTAATACCATGACCCTCATATTCTTTTAAACCTATAATTTTGGGAGCCATTCGGGATGTACCTGTGGCAAGGACAACACCGTCAGCCTCGTATTCCCCACCTTCTGTGATTACAGTTAATTTATCACCATAAGATATTCCTAAAACTTCATCTGATATAATTTCTGCACCCAGCCTGCGGGCACCTTCCATTCCTTCTGAAATCAGATCCTTTCCGGATATTGGTTGACTGAAACCATAATAATTTTCTATTTCAGAGGCTTTACCTAAAGCACCATGATCTTTACCTATAATCATTGTGTTGATACCTGCTCTTGTTGTATATAGTGCAGTCGAGACACCTGCAGGACCATTACCAATTATAATTACATTCGCCATAATTAATTTCCACCTTTCTCTGTGACTGTGTAGATTATAGCAATAATGATTCTAATAGTTCTGTGACAGAATCACATGGAATCTGATTTTATATTAAGACTATTCGTAGTATAATTAAGACATATAAATCTGAATTTATATTGTGATATATTAAAGAGATGAAGGGAGTAAAGCATGGATAAAAAACAGATATTGGTAGTAGATGATGAGCAGGGAATCCGTGATATTATAAATGAATATCTTGTATTAGAGGATTTTGAAGTGATTGAGGCGATAGACGGCGTAGATGGACTGAATAAATTTAAAAATCATCTAATATCGGTAGTCATATTAGATGTGATGCTTCCCAAAATGGATGGATGGAAAGTGTGTCGAGAAATAAGGGCAACATCAAGTGTGCCAATTATCATGCTGACAGCAAGGGGAGAGGAATATGATAAGCTCTTTGGTTTCGAACTTGGCATTGATGACTATATGGTCAAACCTTTCAGCCCGAAAGAATTGCTTGCAAGGATAAAAGCAATTTTAGGAAGAAGTAACAAAGTAGTCGAAGAACCGGAAAAACTAAATAGACTACAAATAGAAGAGGTTTTGATTGATTTTGATGCAAGGAGTGTCTATTTAGGGAAGAAATTGTTAAGCATGACTCCAAAAGAATATGATTTGTTTTCTTTTTTTGTGAATAATCAGGGAAAGGTTTTTTCGAGAGAACAACTTCTAAATCAGGTGTGGGGATATGAATTTTTAGGTGATGTTAGAACGGTGGATACCCATATAAAAATGCTTAGAGAAACACTAGGAAAATATCGAAAATGGATTACAACAGCTTGGGGAATTGGATACAAATTTCAAGTGGAGGAAAAAGTGTAAAATAATTTGACAATTATTTTACATTAGTATTGATTTTATGCATGCTAAAGCACGCAGATAGGAGTATAGATGAAAAGTATAAGAGCAAAACTCTGGGTTGGGATGATGATACTAGTGGGAGTGATTATTGTCCTTCTTTGGCTTTTTCAGATTGTTTTTTTGGACAAATTCTATACTGTGATTGAGATCGGTGAAGTAAGGAAAAATGCGGAGAACATCGTTGCAGAAATCGAAGAATTAACAGATATAACGCAGATTAATAATGAAGAAAATATTCCCCAGAATATAGAAAAATATATATATGAAAAACAGTTATCAGTAGAGGTCATTGATCATGATTATAAGGTACTATATCAGGGAACATCCGGCAGCAATACAAACATGCCAGGGGTAATGAAGGAAGCTTTTTTAGAGGTTTCAAAAAGTGCAATGGAAGGAGAAGAATCAAAACAGGTGGTCACCCATCCGAAATATGGATATGATTTTATGATTATTGGCATTCCTATAAGAAATGAAACTTCAGTACAGGGTGTGATGATGGTAACTATGCCTTTGGCTTCTGTTGGAGATACAGTAGATATTCTTAAAAGGCAGCTTATTATTATAACCTGTGTTCTTTTTGTAGTATCGTTGCTCATTTCCTATAAACTTTCTAAAAATTTTGCCAATCCAATTTCTAAAATTAGCCGACAGGCAGATAGCTATGCAAAAGGAGAGTATCATATACGTATCAATCCTATCAGTGATGATGAAATAGGAAAACTAGCTAAGCGAATGAACGATATGGGAGAGGCACTTGCACGTAATGATGTGCTTCAGAAAGAATTAATTGCAAATGTATCCCATGAACTTCGCACACCACTGACACTAATCCGTGGTTATGCAGAAACACTTCGCGATGTAACTGGAGAAAATCCGGAGAAAAGGGAGAAACAGTTAGGTATTATTATTGAAGAATCAGAACGATTAGGAAACATTGTGGAAGATATTTTAAATCTCTCTAGGCTACAGGCGGGGGCAAAAACACTAGAAATGGAGAAATTTTCACTAAAGGAAATGCTTACATCAATCAAAGAGCATTTTGAATTGGGCGAAAAAGACAAGAGTTTAGATTTGGTTGGAGTATTGGAATTAGATGAAAATCTACTAGGAGACAAGAACAAAATTCAACAAGTATTCTATAATCTTATCGGAAATGCGTTCCGTCATTCTAGGTCTAACCAGTCAGTAGTGGTGGTTGCAATATCGAATGAAAAAACGGTGAGAATTGAAGTGAGAGATCAGGGTGAAGGAATTGCCGAGGAAGATATTGCACATGTGTTTGAACGTTATTATAAAGGAAAGCGGTCAGATGGTAAAAAGGGTGATGGAACTGGTTTGGGTCTTGCCATAGTAAAAAGCATTCTAGATATGCATCATGTACCATATGGAGTAGAAAGTAAGTTAGGAGCAGGTACCATATTTTGGTTTGAACTTAAGAAAGAAAACTCTCATACTTCTTTCTGAGTTCTATCATACTTCTATCATAAATTTTTCCTATACTGAGGATGTAGAAAAGAAATGACTACAAGAAATCAAATCACAATGAAACGGCAGATGAAATCATTTATCTGCATTACAAATCAGAATAGGAGATGTTTACTATGAAAAGACAAATAAGAAAAATGACAGGTGGATTATTGGCAGCTGGGTTATTGGTAACAGGATTAACAACAGGTGCAACCGTTTATGCAGCAAATACAGACACAGGTGCTGCAGGAGCATCCGTGGATAACGAATATTCGCTAGAAGAAATGCTTGTATACGCAATGGAAGATGAGTATCTAGCGCAGGCAGAATATGATGTCATTATGGATACTTATGGTGTTCAAAAGCCTTTTTCCAATATCATTAAGGCAGAAGCTACTCATATCAGTCTTTTAGAGCCACTTTTTGAAGAATATGATGTTTCTGTACCAGAAAAAGATTGGGAAAGCCTAGTTGTAGTACCAGAAACATTAGATGCGGCATATGCAATTGGAGTAGACGCAGAAGAAAAAAATATAGCAATGTATGAGAGCTTTTTAAAAGAAAATCTTCCAGATGATGTAAGAGAAGTATTTGAGGCGTTAATGAATGCATCTGAGAAGCATCTTGCAGCATTCCAGAGACAGGTTGATGGAGTAACTGGTGGCAGTGGAAACGGAAATGGGAATGGAAATGGATCAGGAACCGGAATTCAAACTGGCAAAGGCAATGGTGGAACAGGTGGAAATGGACAAGGAAATAGAAACACTTCACAGGAAAACTGTATCGTAGAATAACCATAGTAAGAATAGAAAAAACTACCGATTGGGCAATAACTCAATCGGTAGTTTTTTTCATAAACAAGAATCTAATAGTTTTCTTTTCTTACTTCAAAATAACTCTGTGAGTATTTGCATACTGGACAGACTTCAGGAGCTTTTTTACCCATAACAAGATGTCCACATACACGACATTCCCACATGGTTTCTTCGCTCTTTTCAAATACCTGTTGCATTTCCACATTCTTAAGTAAAGCACGGTAGCGTTCTTCATGGGCTTTTTCGATCGCGGCAACCCTGCGAAATCTTGCAGCTAATTCAGTAAATCCCTCCGCTTCAGCATCTTTTGCAAATCGGTCATACATATCTGTCCATTCGTAATTTTCGCCCTCAGCAGCATGTAAAAGGTTTTCGGCAGTAGAACCTAAATTACCCAGTTCTTCATACCAAAGTTTGGCATGCTCCTGCTCATTCCGAGCTGTTTTTAAGAATAGTTCTGAAATCTGGTCGTAGCCTTCTCTTGAAGCTATATTAGAAAAGTATGTATATTTATTTCTAGCCTGGCTTTCGCCTGCAAATGCCTCCATTAAATTTTTTTCTGTTTTAGTTCCTACATATTTGTTTACAGAAGAAACTTTTTCCTCGATTTTTTCAAAGGCAGAAGCTGGTTGCTTGCACACTGGACATTTGAAGTCCTCAGGCATTGGTCCTTCATGAATATAGCCACAAACGCTACAACGATATTTTTCCATAGTTTTTTTCTCCTTTTCTCCGGTGAAAGTAGTTTTTGTTTTATTATTTTTATCCAAAAGTTCTAATAATCGTCTTACTGCGGATTCGGGAAAATCATCCGGCTTATTTTCATTCAGTAATGAACCTAAAAGGTTGGTTACGTTTTGGCTTTGTGGAAGCATATATCCAGATTCGCGTAGCAGATCCTCTGCCATCAATCGATTTGATTTACTCAGTGCCTCTGCTAGTTGTCCAAGAATAGGATTGTCTGTAGTTTTGGCAATAGTTTTGGCAATTTTCTCCTGAGTTGTTTTGCTTTCTGCCAATGAAAGAAGTGTATTTTTTACAGAATTCTTTTTTTCTTGTTGAGGTGGAAATTCATCAGGAATCAAAGATATTGCATGGGAAGGACAGGCATCTACACATGCACGGCATCCACTTAAACATTTTGAAGCATCAATTTGGCCTGTTTCTGTATCAGTTGCCCCAGTAGGGCAAACATATAAGCAAAGACAATCTTTTGTACATAATCTAATGTTTCGAACTGCATGCATTGTATTACCCCCTTTGTATTTGTGCGATTTTTAAACTAGGAACTTTGCACACAGGACAAATTTCAGGTGCAATATCACCTATGTAAACAAAACCACAGATCTCACAAACATAAATATTCGTATTTTCTAATAAAGAATCTTTTTGTTTCTCATATCTGCTAAGAAGAGAAGATAGTATTTTAGTTACTTTTTCTCCCCAGGTCAATGCTCTTAATGCACCACGGTCAGAAGCACCGCGGGCAATTTGATTTGAATTATCATATGCAGAAGAGAGATCTTTTTCAATCAGTGCAATTAAGTCAGAGATTTGTGAGTCAGAAGCAGGCGTAGATTTTCTGATGTAATAGTCTGCAAGTTGATTGAAAAGTTCAGCTTCTTCTGTCAGGTATTGCTTTTCACAGCCTTTTGAGAGATTGGAGCATAGTACACTTAGTTCTTCAAAAGACAATTCACGCAAAGCGTCGATGTCTTCAACTTCGACAGGTTGAATGGATGGAGTGGAAGATGTTACATGGTTTTGCTGCTTAAATTCATCCTTAGTGGCACCACATAATGGACAGACCCAGTCTCTCGGAATATCTTCCCATTTTGTACCGGGAGCTATGCCGCCCTCAGGATAACCGGTAGCTTCGTCATAAACGAAACCACAAATACTGCATATATATTTCTGCATAAATCGCCCTCCTTTTTCTTATATTTTATCATTATAAAATTGTAGATACAATGATTATTTACATATGCTCATAAATAATTTATACTTCCAATGAATAAAAAGTAAGTGAAAATTTATTTGAATTGGCTGAGTAGTGGATAAAATGCTTTTTTACTAGAAGAGTGAATAAGTATATCTTTATCTTTATAAACGGACACTCATGCGCACCTCACTGCTGCGCCTCACTCTTAGTGCTTTAAGTAGTCTAAGTGTTTTTAAATCTATGATAAAACGAAAAAAAGTTTGGAATACCAAAACAATCATTGAGAAATCTAAATATAAATGCTATAATTGAAACATTAAATGTTAAATGTTCTTTGACTATGTGAAAGGAAGAGGATGATAGCACATGGCAGTAAGTTATAAGAAATTATGGCATATTCTACTTGATAGAGATATGAAGAAAAAGAATTTTCAAGAGCTTGCAGGATTAACGGGATATGCAATGAATCGCTTAAGCAGGGATGAAAATGTGACAACAGATGTTTTGGGAAAGATTTGTAAAGCACTTAATTGCACAATAGACGATATCATTGATTTTCTGCCTGATGATAATAAAATTAGAAATTCGGAGGAATAGAAATATATGAATAAGCAACAACTTGCAAATAAGATATGGGAATCTGCTAATAAAATGCGTTCAAAGATAGAGGCAAATGAATACAAGGACTATATTCTTGGATTTATTTTTTATAAATATTTATCAGATAAGGAAATTAAATTCTTAAAAGAGAACGATTTTTCAGAAGAGGACATTGCTGCACTTGATGAGGAAGACTCTGAGACGGTAGAATATATTCAGAAAAATGTTGGATATTTCATCGCATACAATGACTTGTTCTCAACTTGGATTAAAAAGGGAAAGGATTTCGATGTTTCAAATGTAAGGGATGCATTGTCAGCTTTTAGTAGACTTATATATTCATCGCATAAAAAAGTATTCGATGGTGTATTTGATACATTGCAGACGGGTCTTAGTAAATTGGGTGATAGTTCGGGGTCACAAACGAAAGCAATCAGTAGCTTAATCCAATTAATAAAGGATATCCCAATGGATGGAAAGCAGGACTATGATGTTTTAGGTTTTATCTATGAATACTTGATTAGTATGTTTGCTGCTAATGCGGGTAAAAAAGCGGGAGAGTTTTATACTCCTCATGAAGTTTCAGTGTTGATGTCTGAAATAGTAGCAGGTCATTTAAATGGTAGAAGCGAGATAAAGATATATGTCTTATGGGATTGATATATAGAAATTAACAGAAGGATCAGAAGCAATCTAAATAGTTTATTGCGTAAAGGGAGCGGGATGATAATGAAACTGCTATAGCGCATATCAGAAAAGCTTTTAAGTGGCTTATCCAGCATTTTGATAAGCTAAATGTTGCGCTTGGTGCGGTAGATTAAGTTGGAGGTGCGATTATGCCACTTGAAATAATCCGTAATGATATAACAAAAGTTCATGCTGATGCAATTGTCAATGCGGCAAATACATCCCTACTCGGCGGCGGTGGCGTAGACGGAGCAATCCATAGAGCCGCAGGTTCCCAACTGCTTGCTGAATGCCGAGCCCTTGGCGGCTGTGAAATTGGACAAGCAAAGATTACAAAGGGGTACAAGCTGCCTGCGAAATATATTATACACACCGTTGGCCCTGTTTGGCACGGCGGTAATGACAATGAGGAAAAACTGCTTGCTGATTGTTACAAAAACTCACTTGCATTGGCTAAAAAACATAATTTAGAAAGTATTGCATTCCCGTTGATATCTTCGGGCGCCTTTGGATATCCCAAGGACAGAGCGTTGAAAACCGCAATTTCCATAATTGGTGACTTCCTTTTGAGCAATGATATGACAGTATACTTGGTAGTGTTTGATAAGGCAGCATTTGCTCTGTCCGAAAAGCTATTTTCATCTATAACCCAATACATTGATGACAAATACATAGAAGAGCATCCTGTCGACAGATCTAATAGGCTGGAAGAACGGCATATTCTGAAGGAATACTGCATAGAAGAACCAATGCTTTCGCCTATGCGGGAGCCTGAGCCAGCGGCAAAGCGTAAACGCAGTCTTGATGATGTCGTAAAACATATGGATGAAACCTTCTCACAGATGCTGCTGCGCCTGATTGACGAAAAAAGCATGACGGATGCGGAAACATATAAAAAGGCCAATATAGACCGGAAGCTGTTTTCTAAAATCCGAAACGACATAAATTACAAACCGAGCAAGCCTACCGCTATTGCCTTTGCCATAGCATTGAGGCTGAACCTTGATGAAACCAAAGACCTGCTGCTTAAAGCCGGATTTGCTCTTTCTCACAGCAGTAAATTTGATATTATCATTCAATACTTTATAGATGAGGAAAACTACAATATTTTTGAAATCAATGAAGCCCTATTTGCTTTTGATCAAAACTTGCTAGGAGTTTAGTTGAATTAAGGATATTGATTATTTGCTTAACTGCACAAAAAGAGGTCAATACAAATGAGTTACATAACAACGAATTCAAAAATTCATTTTACACCGCATAACCCAAATAAAGATGATATAGACATTAATGATATTGCTCATGCATTGGCATATATGTGCAGAGCAAATGGGCATTTCAACAGTTTTTATTCTGTGGCACAGCATTCAATAAATTGTTCTTTGGAAGCAAGGGCAAAAGGCTATTCAAAAGACGTACAGCTTGCATGTCTGCTTCATGATGCAAGCGAAGCATACATGAGCGATATCACAAGACCTGTCAAGAAGCTGTTGCCGCAGTATCTGGATATTGAAGAAAGGCTTCAAAAAGCAATATACGAGAAATTTAATATTTCGGACGTAAGTCCGGATACGATTAAAGAAATTGATGACACGTTGCTTTATTATGAGTTTATACATTTGCTTGGCGAAAAAGTGTTTGATGATGAACCGGAGCTTATAGGCAAACCGGATTTTACACAGCGGGATTTCATAAATGTGAAAAATGAGTTTATCGATATATATAACCAGCTTACATCAGACGTTCAAATCTTTAAAATAGTAGGAATTGATGGGTGCGATGGCGGTTGGATGATAGCAATGCTTTCAAACAGCAGATTATCAATTGAACGATATAATAGTATAGATGATGTGCTTGCTGCACACAAAACAGCTGACAAATTCATAATAGATATTCCTATAGGTCTTGCAGACAGTAAAGAAGAAGCAGCATATAGACCAGATAATGCAGCGCGCAAAATCCTCAAAGGGAAATCGTCCTCGCTTTTTCCCGTTCCATTCAGAAGTGTTGCCAGGGCAAAAACGGTTGCAGAAGCTTGGAATATAAGCAAAGCGCTTAATGCTGGCGCAAACTATATGACTATGGGCATTCGTGAAGCAGTTAATAAAATTGATATCTTCCTTCAAGAAAATGAAGCGTGGAAAAATGTTTTGTGTGAAGGCCATCCCGAGGTATGTTTTGCTTTGTTAAACGGTGGCAATCCAATTATGGAGAAAAAATCAGAAGAACAAGGCATTGAAAAGCGTTTGGAGATTCTTGAAAAATACGGAATTGATCGAATGCCTGTTACTAAACATCCGCTTTTTGCAAAATACAGTGATGATGTTGTGGATGCAGTTTGCTTGGCGCTTATAGGAAGATTTGCTGTTGAAGGAAAAAGTGCAACAATACCTAATGAGGACGAGATTAAGACAGATTCCACGGGGTTAAAGATGCAAATGATAATTCCAAAATTATAGCAATTTGTCGCTTGCAATGCGACCGATCCGAAAATAAGAAATGCTATCCTAAAATCACAATAAATAATGATTTGGAGGATAACATTATGAAAAAAGATTTAACTGAACTGGTATTTATTCTTGACAGAAGTGGCTCGATGAGCGGTCTTGAAAGCGACACAATTGGGGGTTATAATGCCATGCTTGAAAAACAGAAAAAGGAACCCGGCGAGGCTGTTCTAACCACAGTTTTATTTGATGACAAGTATGAGCTGCTGCATGACCGCATTAATCTTCGGGGGATAGCCCCTATTACAGACAAGGAGTACTATGTGCGCGGCAATACTGCATTATTAGATGCAGTCGGTAAAACAATCAATAAGATAGGAAATGTCCAGAAGCATACAGCTGAAGATGAGCGTGCTGAACATGTAATGTTTGTAATTACCACAGACGGTATGGAAAACGCAAGCCATGAATTCAGCTATGACAAAGTGCGTCAAATGATTGAACATCAAAAAAGTAAATATGGCTGGGAGTTTATCTTTCTTGGCGCAAACATTGATGCCGTTTCAACTGCTGAACGTTTCGGCATTAGTAAAGACAGGGCAACAAATTATAATGCAGATAGTGAAGGTACGTTGTTAAATTATGAAGTGATCAGTGAAACGGTAAGTTGTTTACGTGCAAACCGCTCGATATCTGAAAATTGGAAGGAACGTATCGACGAGGATTTCAAGAAGCGTGGCGGCAGGAGATAATCATGATTGGTGCTATTATTGGAGATATAGTAGGTTCGATTTATGAGTGGAACAATATAAAGACCAAGGATTTTCCTCTATTCAGCCCAGGATGTTTCTTTACTGATGATACTGTAATGACACTGGCAATAGCAGAAGGGTTGATAAATGGCGGCAGTGCTGAAGATTTCATTGCCGCCATTAAAAAATATGGTCGTCTATACCCTGACTCAGGATATGGCGGACGTTTTGGCAGTTGGCTGTTTTCTGATGACATCAATCCATATAACAGCTGGGGGAACGGATCGGCTATGCGAGTTTCACCGGTGGCTTGGGCTTTCGATATTCTTTCAGAGGTAGAGAAATATGCTGAGATCAGTGCTGCTGTAACGCATAATCACCCGGAAGGAATCAAGGGGGCTCTGGCAACAGCTGCAGCCATATTCCTTGCTCGCAAGGGCAAAACAAAAGAAGAGATTAAGGCTTATATTGAGAATAAATATGGATACAATTTAAACCGTTCTCTTGATGAAATACGGCCAAATTACCGTTTCAATGAGAGCTGCCAGGAAACAGTACCCGAGGCGATAATTGCTTTTCTTGAAAGTGTTGATTTTGAAGACGCTATAAGAAATGCAATTTCACTAGGCGGTGACAGTGATACTCTTGCGGCGATAACTGGCAGCATCGCTGAGGCGGCTTATGGTATTCCAAAAGAAATCAAGGAAAAAGCTTTGTCAATTCTGGATGAGGCCTTACTTAATGTATATAAGCGATTTAATGAAAGATAGTGTATGCATTTTATTTAAAAGATAACAGAAATACATAAGCTATAATTTGCATGTAAGAATTGTATTGAATAAAGCCTTCAAGAGGTGAACACACTTTTGAAGGTTTTATTGCTTACAATTTACTTGAATTGTATAGCGATAACAGACGCCGAAACACAAAAAAATTGCCTGCCCAGGCGACTGTTTCAGAAAGATACCTTGCCGCCAAGGGGATACCAGAGGGGTACGACATCTTTTTTACCCACTCAAGGCACGTTGAGTGCGTAATAATGATGACGCATAGTGGCTTTTGTGATAAATGAGACAGGTGAACCACAATATTTTGTGGTTTTGAGTAAAAAAACAGCGAAAATAGGGGCAAAAAAGTGCATTTTTTGCCCCTATTTTTGAGGGTGTTTTATAGATGCCATCCGGTATATTGTATAACCACAGACAGTTTTAAAAATCCCAGTATACTGATATTAGTTAAAAAGATCAGTAAATTCTTGCAAACCGTGCTTTGTACAATACAAATATAAGTCGCCGCTGTTTTTCATCATTGGAATACGGGCTTCCGCACTTTGCTCCGGATACAAGCGGATTAGAAGCACTCTGTCGTAGAGCACATACGCCACAAATGCGATATAGTGGTCTTTCATCATATCGTGACGGATGGAAATATAGTAATCTATATCCATTTCTTGCACTGTAATTTCATGCTCTGGTGTGCAAGGCACCGGCTTCAACGGCCGTAGCTTTCGCCCGCAGCAGGAAATTGAGGCGTTTCCTGTACTCGTCAGAATGTTTCCGCAGGCCTGGCATACATAGAATTGGGTTTTATCAATCTTTCCCACGTCAGGCAGGTTGGGATCAAGTTTACCCTCCAGCATTTTATGAATGTCTGCCCCCAGCACTGCCGCAAGCTCAGACCAGAGCGTAACATCGGGGCAGCCCAAACCACACTCCCATTTGGATATGGTCTTGTTGCTGATATTTAGCAAATCCGCAACCTGCTGCTGTGTCAGCCCCTTTTCTTTTCGCAGTTGTAAAATTAAACGCCCAACCTTGGCGCAATCCACATGAATCACCTCCGGGATGTTAAAAGTTTATCCTTGCTATAGGTATTTCGCAATTACTTGAATCAGCCGAGCCGGAAGCTGCCTTAGATCGGTGATGTCCAAAAACCGTTCCTGCCCGTAAATATCACAAATGGTTTCTTTATCCAGCCCAATGGCAGCAGCAAGAAATAATATGCCTTTTCGGCTATATTCCTGCAGCACGCCTTTCATATCAGTTATGGCAGCCTCGCCGGTATAGTCCGGCATAGCTTTTGGCTGACCGTCGCTAATGCTGATAAGCAGCTTCGTCTTTTGCGGCGCTTTCATCAGCTTTTCCGCCAGGATACGCAGTGCCATGCCATCCCGGTTATTGCTGTGTCCTTGTATCGCCATAAGGCAATACTTGTCATTTAGAGCTGGGTTTTCGTAGTCAATATAGGAGTAAAGCGACATCCGCTCCAAGGATGAGCGGTCTGCTGTATCCCCGTAAATAAGCATTGGTATTTTGCAGCTTTCACAAAATTCATAAACTGCGACAGCCGCCTGTTTTGCGGCATCCAGCCGCCCAAAGGCACTCATAGAAGCCGATTCGTCAATACGCAATGCAACCGCAAGAGAGGGTTCTTCATCTGGCGGACATTTTTGAGAATAGTAGTGAAAATCGGGAGAAGCCAGCTTTTCTGCATGGAACTTCGTCCCGTAAACACGAGATTTCGCAAACACTGTGGATACTTCGTGTTCCAACAGCGGAACAGCTTTTCGTACCAACTCCCGGATTACTGGCATCAACACGGATGCAATCTGATGATATTCACGATGATGAGCAAGTGTTGCTTCTGGTCTGTGAATAATCAGATTTACTTTCTCATGTGAAGAACCCTTTACCATTTCCCGCGCTTGCTGGTTCAGATGCTTGCGAAACACCTGCCTTTGCTGCTCCAATTCCTCATTGGTTATTTGTTGCAACTCGTGATATATGGGGTCACCGTCCTCGCCGTTATCGGAGCTTTGCGTATCAATAGCATTTTCCGCATCATGATTGGACTGACCTTCGCTGTCGGCTGACTTTCGAAGTGCAACCGCCGGGATGTCATTCGGCACAGTGTTAGAGAACTCTGTCTCAATAGTACCCTCTGTATGGATTTCCATAATCTCGCTGTTGGTTTTGATTCGCCGTTCCGATATCTCTTCCAGTTCTGACAACACTCTATGCTTTGATAAGGCTTGTTCCAGGATTAGGATTTCATCGGGATCAGTAGTGATTTTATAAATAACCTTGTGATATAGCTGGTCCACAGTCTCTGAACCCTGAAGGACAGCGTCCACCCAGAAAAAATAGGAGCGCATACCCGCCACACCCTTTATGGCGTTTGCCTTTGCGGTTTGATCCAATAAAACGATGACACGGGCAAAAGTCAAGAGCAAGTCTTCGTCAGTACAGCCAGTTTTGACCGCCGCCCGTTCCATCATAACTTCGACAGAGGGCAGGTCCATCTTTTCGCTGTGCTGCACACGGTCACGCAGGGCCTCGTTCAGCGGGTGGCAGCCATTATAGCCCCGATTTGTGGTAATAACCGCAATAAATTCAGGATGACGATGAACAATCCGGGTAGGCAGATTGATGCTGCTGTCCGGCTCCAATGCCGAGTTCAGCGACATCAGAACTGCTGCGTCACGAATTACTGTAGGCTCCTGAATTTCCAGCAACCAGCCGTTTTCATAAGCCCGCACAATTTCTGACGGATAATATTTGTATGTTACGCCTTCAGTATTATCTTCATCCTCCGGCAGCACCGGCAGGATAGAACCTAATATGTCGGATTTGTCCATATCAGCAAAACAGGTCACCTTAGTATAGGGCAGTCCAAAGTCGGCGGAGAGGGCTTTTGCAAGCTGTGTCTTTCCCGAACCGGCATCTCCCTCTAAAAGGATATTTGTAATTTTCATTTCGCCGCGTGTCCAATTCCGATAAACCTCTGCACAAATGCGGCGCTCAGCGTCACTCTCGATATGGGTGACAGGCTTTTGCCAGACAAGGGATTTTTCTTCTTCTGTCAATTGTCTGGCAGGTGACAGAAGCCATTGATTTTTCACCTTAACAATACCCCATTTCTTCAAATATTCGGGACAGCACACGCAGCCGTTCCCCGGTCAGTTCGCCCAAATCATTTAAAGACTGGGAAAACTTCTGAATGTCTTCGTTGATATTCGGATTTTCGGTGCAGACAGCGACAGGCAGAACGCCACCCTGAACGCCAATCCGCTCTACAGTCGGTTTTTGGGGGTCGTATAACAGCGGCAGCCGATAGGCTTCACGAAAATATAGTAGGGTGCGGCTTAGAAAAATCATCAGATCAAGCACCTGATGAATGGGCAGTTCTGTGCTGATTTCTAATTCGCCGTCAGCTGCTTCTTTCCAGATTTGCGCTGCAATTGTCATATTCTTGTTGTTTTCCAAAGTTGGTGTGCCCAGCGTTAACCGTTTGATGTCAGACTGATAGGCGTTTTTTCCATCGATGTGGTCATACTGTTCGACAATCATGACGATATCCTTATTCATCTCCAAATCCTCCTTGCTTGTTTATCCTGCGTTAGAAATTGCTCACGCAATGCTTCCAGCTCATCTGTATAATCGGCTTTAGGATCTTCGTATTTCAAATCCTTAAGCACAGATAGTTCAAAACCACTTTCTCCATACTGGTTCCAGAGTTCTTGCAGTTGTTTGTTTGGATGCCAGTTGGTTGCCAGCTTATAACGAATGCTGTTAAAATCTGCTTTGATATCTTTGGAGATACCTAGGAAAGACTCATTGGTTACTATGCAACGGTAAGAAATCACTCCCATTTCGGGTCGTCTGTTTTTTATACTCCTCAAGCAGTTGTCTTTTTCTTTTTATATCCATATTGTCCACCTCGGTATTATTGTATGTGCTGCATATAAAGAGTACAATCCATGCTCCGTAGAGTCTACGCTCTAAGAAACAAAGATTTTTCTAATAAGCAACCTCAACCTACCCTTGAGGATAGAAAAAAGAAGACAGAATATTTATGCATAAAGTTACAGGAAAACTCCGGTTATATCCAGCAACACGATATGATTTGCAAGAGATTTCACTTAGAATTTGACAAAATGACTTTGGAGTCATATAATATGACTAGTGGGTCATTGTTTTAGAACAGGAGGATAGACCATTGCCGAAAAGAACCTTTAACCGTCTTGACGACGACAAAAAAGAAAGAATCATGCGAGCAGCAATTAAAGAATTTCAGGATCAAGGCTTTGAAAATGCAAAAGTAGAAGTAATCGCTCAAAATGCCGGGGTTGCCAAAGGCAGCATCTATCAGTATTTTGATGATAAAAAGGAACTGTTTTTATATTCCGTCACATGGTCGATAGAGCATTTTATGACGATGATCGACAGGCAAACTCCACTCAAAGACATGGATGTCTATGAATATTTTCTTTCAGGAATACGCGAACGCTTTGACATTATAAGAAAAGAACCTTTATTGATTTCATTTGCCATGGATTTTACTCACGGCAAGTACGGCAGTCTGGCAGAGGAAATAAACAAAGAGCTAAAGCGAGTTGGCGATGAATATGAGCTGAGACTGATTGCCAATGGCAAAAAAAGGGGAACGATTCGGGATGACTTGGACGACAAATTGCTTTTGCTATTCTTTCAAGGGGTAACGGAGAAATTTACCATGCGTGTTATGGAACTGGCTAAGGATTTTAAGTATGAACCTACGGAAGAACAGCTATTCGAAATGACCAGCCTTATAGAGAGCATGGTTCTACTATTAAAACAAGGAATGGGGAGGAATTAACAATGTTTATTACAGTTGAAAACCTGAAAAAAAGCTATCAGGCGGGCGAAGGCAAAAACGAGGTATTAAAAGGGGTCTGCCTTACGCTTGAAAAAGGAGAAGTCGGGGTAATCCTTGGCCCGTCCGGATCGGGAAAGTCTACGCTGATGAATATTATTGGCGGCGTTGACCATGCAGATAGCGGCAGTATCCGTGTGGACGGCTTGGAGATTACCGCCCTTAGCGACGACAAGCTGACGGATTACCGCAGGAATTCAATCGGTTTTATCTTTCAGTTTTATAATCTCGTTCCTAATCTCACTGTGGCGGAAAATATCGAGGTGGTTTCCAACATATCAAAATCCGCGCTGAATATGGATACGGTGTTGAAGGCGGTCGGCCTGGAAACGAAAAAAAGGAGCTTTCCGAGGGAACTTTCCGGCGGAGAGCAGCAGCGTGTAGCTATCGCCCGCGCCATTGTGAAGAACCCGAAACTTCTGTTATGCGACGAGCCGACCGGTGCGCTGGATTATGAAACATCGCGCGGTGTGCTTTCCCTTTTGCAAAAAATTAACCGCGACTTTGGATCGGCAATCCTGATGATCACCCACAACACTGCCATTGGAGATATGGCAAACAAAGTTTATAAGCTGCGCGGCGGAGAGATCGTCGAAACGGTCCGGCATGATGAAACGCTTGCAGCGGAAAGGATTGAGTGGTAATGACGCTGTTTAAAAAAGTAATACGTTCTATGCTGGAGCATAAAGCGCGGTATATCGGTTCCATGCTTTTGCTCACCATCAGCAGTATGATGTTTGTCATGACGAATAATACATCGATGAATTTGGAGAGAACGTTTACTGCATTTTCTGAGCAAAACGTTTTATCTGATGCGGAATTTTCTGTCGATACCGATATTGATATTGCTACAGTTAGCGAGAAATTTGCTGTGAAAGTTGAGCTTGGCGGTACGGCGGACTGTGAGGTAAACCCCGGTCAAACGCTGCGGGTATTTTCCATGATGAATACGGTCAATATCCCTGCCGTCCAGGAGGGGAGCTTACCCGGCGCTTCGGAAATTATGCTTGACCGCTTGTTTGCCGAAACAAACGGCTATGAAATTGGCGACACAATCACTGTGGCGAACAAGGATTTTACTGTTTCGGGCTACAGCCTTTTGCCCAATTTCATCTATGTGGTCAAATCAAAGGAAGTCATGATGAACGACCCCAACACATTCGGTGTGGGTGTAGTCGGCAAAGCGGATTTCAATACCTTGCCGGACCGCAATCAGGTTTATGCCCTTCGTTTCAACGAGAGAGAGAATATTAAATCTCAGGAAACGGCAGTAAAAAATGAATTGCGTTCGCAGGGAATAAGAATAACAAGCTGGCAGAGTACCGACAAGAAAATTAACGTATCCTACGTGCCTATGGAGGTCAGCGTACTATCCGCGGTGAGCGCCGCTGTGCCGCTTGTTATGCTTTCGCTCACCTGTGTTTTGCTTGGAATGCTGATGTGGCGGATGATCAAGGGGGAATCGGTCCTTATAGGAACATTTTACGCGCAGGGCTATCGAAGAAAAGATTTACGCCGCCACTATTTGATGTTCCCCCTCTTAGTGTCTGTCATAGGCACAGCCATCGGTTCCATATTGGGGATATTCCTGACGGATGTTATGTTCAACTTTATGGTGACTGCTTTCCCTATGCCTGTTCATGAAACGATATACAATAACTGGCTGATTGTTTTTGCATTTTTGCTTCCAATTATAGTTCTTTGCGGCGTCACCTGGGTGATTATCGGCAGAATAATAAAAATGCCTCCGGCAATCCTCATGAAAGGCGGAGAAACCAAAAATAAGACGAATTTTATTGAGCGGAACCTGCGGCTTGACCGTTTGAAATTCAACAGGAAGTTCCAAATCAGGGAGCAGGTGCGCAGCCTATCCAGAAGCTTCTTCCTGCTGTTCGGGGTTGTTGTTGCCACAATGTTGATATTGTATGGTTTTACGATGAAAAGTTCTGTCGATTACCTGCTTAATGAAGGTATAAAGGAGCTGTATGACTTTAACTATGAGTATGTCTTTACAGAACAGAAAACCGGAACGCCACCGGCGGGAACCGAACAGTTCGGCGCGGCATATATGAGTCTGGTGGACAATGATGACATAAGCTTTTATGTTACCGGAGTTTTGCCTGATACGGAAAGAATCCGATTGAAAGACATATCCGGGAAAACGCTTAAACCGGAGCAAAACACCATTACGGTTCCGTTGGCGCAAAAGCTGCATATGGGCGTGGGCGACAGAATGACGGTGTTCGACACGGAAAACGGAGAGAAACACACGTTTATCATTGAACGAGTAGCGGATACCTATGCCGGAGAATTTATGTTTATGCCCCTCGATCGCTTTAACGCGGAGTTTGGACTGCCCCTGGACGCTTACATCGGCATTTGGAGCGACGAGCCGATGACCTTTTCTCAGGGAGAAATCCATAGCACAAAATCCATCGATGCCATCGTTGCGGGCTTCGGCAGCTTAATTGATCAAATGGGCCCCATGATTTATGGCTTAATCTTCGCTGCCTTCATCGTCGGTCTGATTATCATATATATTGTAACCGGATTGGTGGTTGATGAAAGCCGGGCCAGTATATCACTCATGAAAGTGTTTGGATATAGAAAGAAGGAAATTAATCAATTGATATTGGGCAGCAATACAATTATTGTTGTGCTGGGCTATTTGCTGGGAATCCCCGCTTTGCTGGGAACCGTGGGAGCGTTTTATCAATCCCTGACTGAAAGTCTGCAACTCATAATGCCGGTTAAGCTTAATGTCTGGTATATGCTGTTGGGCCTTGTTGTCGTGATGATAACATATGAGTTTGCAAAACTGATGTGCAGAAAAAAAGTGGCACGTATCCCTATGAGCGAAGCATTGAAGGCGGGAGCGGAATAGAAGTTCTATATCAGACATTTACTATCATTATAAAGGACGGTGCGGTATTCAAGCATGAAACAGAAAAACGATTTATAGACGCAATGGAGAAAGATACTAATTATTTTGAAAAGTATCTGGAAAAATTAAGTAAGATCATTAATTCATATGGCAACATGTATAGTTATGTTGCACATATGTGGTTGGACCACAAGATATAGTGGTGTACGAAAAAAATAAGCGAAGAAAAGGGCTGAAAATTGCGATTTTTAGCCCACTTTTTTTACTCTTCCGCAGATTACACAGGATAGTTGGAAGCAAAAATTTTCTGGAAAGTGAGATAGTAGCAAAAAAATGGTCAAAAAGCAAGGTCAAAAAACGCTGTTTTTTCACCTTGCTTTTTATTGGGGAATTTCATAGATGACATACATATTTCAGATTCCATGCTTGAACTTCTTATGGCTGGGTAATAAAATGATAAAAATAGAACATATAAACAAAAGGAAATTTATCCTGGGTTATTTTTATAGACACTGAAAAACCCATTGATGGGAGAAGTAAAAAAGCAAGGAGGGGAAAAAATGAAGGTTCTAATTGTTGAAGATGATAAAACTATAGCTGAGGGTCTGCGTTATTCACTTATTAGTGATGGTTACGAAGTTGTTGTATGTGAGAATCAGCAGACAGCTTTAGATGTTATTGAAAGTAATAAGTTTGATTTATATTTACTGGACTTATCTTTGCCTGATGGGAGTGGATATGATATTTGTAAATATATAAAGGCTCACTATCATGCACCGGTAATTTTCCTGACTGCCTTTGATGACGAGGTCAATGTGGTCCGTGGGTTGGACATGGGTGCGGATGATTACATCACAAAACCGTTTCGTATAAGAGAATTGATCAGCCGGATGAAATCTGCACTGCGCCACTACGACAGACCAGAGTCATCTGATTTTTGCACTGTTGGAAGTCTGACGATTAATACTAAACAGGCGAAGGTTTATAAAAACGGAAGCGAAGTTTTTCTAACTGCCCTAGAATATCGTCTGCTGCTGGTTTTCCTCAATAATCAAGGTCAAATACTGACACGTAATCAACTATTGGGAGGTATTTGGGATATCGACGGTAGTTTTATCAATGATAATACCCTCTCTGTTTACATCAAACGGTTAAGAGGAAAATTAGAAGATGACAGCCAGCATCCCGTTTACATTGAAACAGTACGGGGATTAGGCTATCGCATGGGGTGTGGTAATGAGAAATAAAGAATTTGTACGATACGGATTGATCAGCTTATTTATTGCATTGTGCTGCATTGTTACATTATGGCAAGTCAATATTACCGCAGGTTTTATATCCATTCCATTTTTTATAATATTGCTGGTGACTTTTGTAATGTTCACGGCCAAGCGATACAAAAAAATAAAGGAATTGTCCGATTACCTGGCTGCCGTTTATTCCGGCCAATCAGCAATGGATATACGGGATAATACTGAAGGCGAACTGAGCATATTAAAGAGCGATATTTATAAGATGACTTTAATGTTATCCGAACAATCTGAATTGCTTAAACGTGACAAGCAATATCTGTCGGATACCTTGTACAATATTTCGCATCAACTTAAGACCCCTCTCACATCAATGTTTGTGATGACCGACTTACTGTCAGATCCTAATTTGCCGCGAGATCAGCATGAAGTCTTTTTAGGAAATATACTCAATCAACTGAAGCGGATTGAGTGGTTAGTGACTTCTTTGCTCAAGCTTTCTAAAATTGATGCACAGGCTGTCACATTCAAAAAGGAAACAGTGGCAATTGAAGAGCTTCTGAAAAAGGCACTTGCCCCGTTGCTTATTACAATAGAGCTAAAATCCCAGCAGCTTATGATTGAGGGCAATAAATCAATTACTGTTTCAATAGATAAAAACTGGACGATCGAAGCACTGCTCAACATCCTGAAGAACTGTATAGAGCATACACCTCCAAATGGAAGCATCAAAATCCAGTGTGAAGAATCTCCGCTCTATACAAAAATTGCTATACAGGATAATGGTGTCGGGATTTCTAAAGAGGATATCCCGCATATTTTCGAGCGATTTTATAAAGGAAAAAATGCCGGAGCAGACAGCATCGGAATCGGCCTAGCCATGTCAAAGTCTATTTTACAAAGTCAGAGTGCTGATGTATCCGTTGAAAGTGAAGTAGGTGCCGGTACGCAATTTACAATAAAATTCTACAAGCAAATCATTTAATTGTGACAAATTTGTAAGATGGAAAGTCACTGAATAGTCATTTTAGACAGGTAAACTATTCTTGTAAAAAGAAAGGAGGGATTTAGTGGAGATTTTAAAAGTTGAACACCTGTCAAAGATTTATGGTAAGGGCGAGACAGAAGTAAGAGCACTGGACGATATATCCTTCTCTGTTTCAAAGGGTGAGTTTGTTGCAATTATCGGACCGTCAGGATCGGGAAAGTCTACTTTGCTGCATATTCTTGGCGGCGTTGATATACCAACCTCAGGAAAGGTTATTATAAATCAAACCGATGTTTATGCAATGGATGAAACTGCATTAGCTATATTCAGACGAAGGCAAATCGGCCTTGTTTATCAATTTTTCAATTTGATTCCCGTATTGAATGTAAAAGAAAATCTTACGCTGCCATTGCTTCTTGATGGTAGAAAGGTTGATAATGCCGGCTTTCAGCATATAGTAAAAGCATTGGGATTAGAAAAACGGCTGACACATTTGCCTAACCAACTATCCGGAGGGCAGCAGCAGCGTGTTTCTATTGGACGGGCACTGATCAACAGTCCGGCAATTGTATTAGCTGATGAGCCGACAGGAAACCTTGACAGCAAAAATAGCGCTGAAATTGTCGGTCTGCTAAAGCAGTTTCACCAAGCATTACGCCAAACCCTGATTGTGATCACCCATGATGAGAGAATTGCTTTACAGGCAGATCGGATCATTTCAATCCAGGATGGTAAGATTTTCAGTGATGAGGTGATACGCAGATGAATATTGTAAATCAATTAACACTACGATATATGCAGAAGAATAAGAGCCGTACAAGAATTACAATTGCCGGTGTAATCATTTCCGTAGCCATGATTGCTGCAACGTTGTCAATTGGTGTTTCTTTTATGGATATGATGCAGCGAAGCATCATCAGTTACACAGGAAACTGGCAGGCAGCCTTTCAGAATGTTGATGGATCTAAGGTTCACACCATATCGGATGCTCCTGAATTAAAACAGACCAGTGTCAGTCATGAACTTGGATTCGCAAGGCTTCCCAATTCACAGAATCCGAACCGCCCTTACCTGTATATTACTCAACACAGCAACTTTGATTTGATGGCGGTTCATGTACTGGAGGGCAGGCTGCCGGAAAACGAGTCAGAATTGGCTATCTCATCACAGGCTTTTACTATCGGTGGCATGGCATATAAGGTTGGAGATTCTGTAACACTTTCTGTCGGCGTCAGGGAAAGTAATAGTCAGCAAAATGAAATATATGATGCGAGGACATCGTTTACCTCCAATGAGGTCTTTAAAGAAACAGGAAAACAAAAGTTTGTAATTACTGCAATTATTGAGGCACCCGAACAGGAAAGCAAAGCGGCTGCCGGTTACTGTGCATTGAGTGGCTTGTCTGATGCAGGCATTATCCCGGGGCAAAGCTATAGCGTTAAAGTCAATTTCAAAAGAATGGATTCAACCATCTATCAGGTCAGCCAAAAAATAGCGGAAGATGCCGAAAATGTACCGGATTATAATACATCTTTGCTTTTATATACAGGAATCTCCGATGATTCCCGATTCATGACAACTCTGGTGCTTGCCACACTGCTGGTTGGTATTGTCATTTTGATAGGCTCGGCGGCATTAATTTATAATGCATTTGCAATTTCTCTCTCCGAACGCAAACGCGCACTGGGAATGATGGCCAGTGTGGGAGCGACAAAGCAGCAAAAGCAGTTCTCAGTTCTGTTTGAAGCCATGGTTATTGGAATCATTGCCATACCTCTTGGGTTAGTGATAGGATATGCGGGGATCGCTCTTACATTTAAGTTAATTACACCGATACTTCAGAATGCATATGCCGTTCATGCACCTTTGAAACTGGTTATTGTTCCGGCCAGTTTGGCAGGAGCCGTAATTTTCGCAGCGATAATCTTACTGGGGTCAGCATGGCTGCCTGCAAAAAAGGCCTCCAGAATTACCCCCATTGATGCAATCCGGCAGACGCAGGATATTGAAATTAAGTCAAAAAATATTCGAACATCTATTCTAACACGGAGATTGTTCGGTTTTGAAGCAGAGCTGGGACTGAAAAATATCAAAAGAAATAAACAACGTTATTTGACCACAGTTTTTTCTCTGGTGATCAGCATTGTAATGTTTCTGTCAGCATCAGCTCTAACTTTGTATATGAAGGAATCCTATAAAATGGCTCAGGCGCCAATCCCCTATGACATGGTAGTTTCCGTAGAGGGAAACGATCTAGACCAAACGAACCGTTGCATGAATGATCTGATGAAGGCTCAAAATGCCGGGTCAGCTATTTCAACGAAAACGTTGACTGCCGGGCTGAAATTTTCTGATGACGAGATAAGCGATGATATCCGAAACCGATATGCTAAATCTGAAGGATTTTACGCCATGGGTCTCAACCTGGTAGCATTAGATGATGTTGCATATAAGAATTATCTAGCTGCAGCAAGATTAGATGCCGGGAAAATAGACGGAAATACACCACAGGGTATCTTGGTCAATCGCTTTATACTAAAGGAAAAGCACAATTTTACTGAAATCACGCAATTGACAGCTACAGCAGGGAAATTGCTGGCTTTTGATGTGCCTCTTTCGGATGGAAAAAAATGTCATGGCAGCATTCAAATTTCAGCCGTGACAAACGAATTACCGCCTTTTATGCTACGCTATGAAGAAAATGTTACGCAGGTTTACATCGTCGTGTCTGAATCAACGATGGAAAGAATAAGAACAATGACAGATGCAAAAAACGATCCCTACTTAATTCAGAATGCCGTGCAGTTTACTGCAGTAGATGCAGCAGCTCTGGAAAAGGAAATTGGAGAAATCGCAAACCGATATAACGGTATTCATACCTTTATCACCAATTCAGCTGCGGATCGTCAACGGGAGTTGGAGATGGCAATTATTGTTTCAATTTTTCTTTATGGCTTTGTTGCTCTTATTGGAATCATCTCTGCAGCAAACATTATCAACACCATTGCCACCGGGATGGATCTGCGGCAACGGGAGTTCGCCATGCTGAAAACATATGGCATTACGCCTGCCGGATTTCGGCGCATGATCCGGTATGAAGGTCTGTTTTACGGAATTAAAGCTGCTGCCTATGGCTTACCAATAAGCTTTTGTGTCATATTTCTTTTATATAAGATGATAGTCCGAGATTTCGATTTTGAATTTATATTACCGTGGTACAGTATTTTAGCCGTCTTAATCGGTGTTTTTGCATTAATAGGAATTGCTATATTATATTCCTGCCGAAAAGCGAGTCAGCAAAATATAGTTGATACGCTGAAAAATGAGAACATCTAAAATTACGTTTTTGTGCCATGAGCACATAGAGAGGAATGAAACTTTTATGGGTGTACACGATATTTTTAATATGCTTATCAAATGGACGGTTCCGGTTATATTGTTTATGACAGCGTGCCTGACGCTTTTCCTGATTTGTTATAAATTATTTTATCAAAAGCTACTGCTGGGAAAGAGAAAAATATCATGGCCACGCTTCATTCTTGCCATTCTTTTGCTGGGTTATTTATTTTTGGTATTTGTAATAACGACGCTAAGCAGAGGTGGAAATTACAGCGGACAAATTAATCTGAATTTAATCAGCGGCTATCTTGATGTATGGAACAGCTGGTCATCAACATCATTTTTGCTGCTTGTCTACAACATAGCCATGCTTATTCCGCTGGGGTTCTTGCTACCCTTAATTAGTCTCAAATTCCGCACATGGAAAGCAGTACTGTTTTCAGCCATGATCTATACGATGTTTATTGAAGTCTTTCAATTGATATCGCACAGAGGCATTTTTGAATTGGATGATCTTGTTCACAATATAATAGGTGCAATAGCCGGTTATCTGATAATCAAGATATTTCTGGATTTTAAAAATGAAAAGAAGTTCAGGAAGTCTACAATGATAAAGGCCGCTATTATTCCAATGTTTTATGTTTGTTTATTCGGGGGTGCGATTCTGGTGTATAATTTACAGGAATTTGGAAATATGAGCATACGCCCGTCAGAAGGTACTGATATATCTGGTGTATCGATTTCATGTGAGGTGGATCTTACCAAGAATAGATCCGAGGTTCCAATATTTTATAATGTAAATGCAGATCAACCTAAACGAGCTTTTAACATCATATCGGTACTGCAACGTACAATCAATCTGCCACAAATTCACAGAATTGGTAACAACGGAGAAAACAAACAATATGAGTTTTTAGGAGACGATAATGTGACATCATCGCTGATTTATTTCAAAGGCGACGGAACATGGTGGTTAAGCGATGATGAACCAGCTGATATTGATAGTAAAGCCACTGACGCGGATACCAGAAACAAAATTGAAAAAATGTTAAAAGAGAACTCATTCATTCCTGCAAATGCGATACTGGAGTGTGATCAAAACGGTACATTCAGATGGGATGCTTCTGCAGTTGATCCTACTCGTATGAAGAAGGATTTTCTGAATGGTATGGTCATGGTAGATGTCAGGGCATCCGGTAAAATTTCCATGTTACACTACGGGTTGACTGAAAACAAATATGTCCGACAGGTTCAAACCATATCTCCCATGGAAGCTTATAAAAAAGTTATGAACGGGGAATTTGACTCCTATAGGCCGTATGTATCAGGAGATAAGATTCAAATAACCGGGATGCAAATGCGTTATATGTACGACAGCAAAGGTTATTATCAGCCTGTTTACGAATTTACCGGATCTTTAAACGGTGAAGAAGGAGCGTGCAGCATCATGATACCAGCTCTTCCCTAGACATTTTTAGGAGATAAATAGGAATTTATCGAGTTAGGTTCCTTATCAAAAATAGATGAGTGGTCAGAAACGCTTACTTGTGATATTATACGTATTGACGGTACAAAAGATTGGCGCACTAATGCAGCGAATATAGCTGAATAATATTTTCGTTCAACAACTCTTGAATTGTTTCTAATCATGTATAATACCAGAAAGGATTAAAGATGAATTTAATAATTAAAAAACTAAACAGTGAATTAGGTGAAACATTTGTAAACTTCTTGAGCAGTATTGATTTTCAAAATACACCACATTGGGCTACTTGCTATTGCCGCTATTATCAGTCCGATTGTTCTATGGAAGAGTGGAAAAACCGATCGGGAGAAACAAACCGCGATGAAGCATTAACGGAAATATTAAATGGCAGAATGACCGGGTACCTGGCTTTTGATAACGATAAATGCATTGGATGGTGCAATTCAAATGACATTACAAATTATTCCAGACTGAAAGATGAATTATACCCGTATTGTGGAGATAAAAAAGTTGGCTGTACCATTTGCTTCATGATCCATCCCGAATATAGAGGGCAAGGAATAGCAAGACAAATATTAAAAACTGCAATTTCTGATTTTGTGGCTGAAGGATACGATGCAATGATCGCACTGCCATTTGAAGATCAGCTTGCACCACAAAAACGATATAGAGGTACTAAAAATATGTATGAGTGCTTTGGTTACAGAGTAATTGATCAAGAAGATACAGTTAGTGTGATGTGGCTGGACCTGGAAAATTACAGATAAAATTATAACTTTGATGCAGTAAACGGCGTTCCGGATAGTTTTCTTATAAAGAAATAAGACAACAAAATAAGAGTATATAAATAAAAAATAAGCTGGCACCCTAAGGCGTAATTCCATAGTGTGCCAGCTTATTATTTGCATGGAAGAGCAGTACTTGTTATTTATATAAAATAATAGAATAAAAAACTATTGCATTTAAAAAAACATTGATATATAATGTTGATTGAACAAATGGTGAATGAAAATGCTGATTACAATTTTTAACCTGGGAAATAGAATGAATTATTTTCCAGGTAGCTTTTAAAAGATTACATTCACCGAATGTTCAATGAAATAATTATTAAACAACTTATTCCAATTAACATCAAAATTACAAGGAGGAAACCGACATGAAATTTTATTTTAAGGATCAGGCATTTTCATTTGAATTATTAAGGGCAGCAGCCTACGCAGGTTATCAAGGAGCAGAAATTGGGGAGTGCCTTGCAACAGCAGCAAGAATGGAAGAAGGCAATTTTGAAAGCTGGTTCCTGGAATGGAAAAAAACTGCGGACAGAACCTACCGGACGGCAATGGATTGCTTCAATAGGAAGCATAAGGTAAGTGCCAGAGAGGCATTTTTACGGGCCCATAATTATTATCGCACTGGAGAATTCTTTTTAGATGGAACTGATGAAAGAAGAATGGAAAATTTTGAAAAAAGCGTCATGGCATTTGAAAAAGCAATGGAACTTTTAGACAGTCATTTTGAAATTGTAAAAATCCCTTATGAAGGAACTCAATTGAAAGGATATTTTTATGGTGCATCAGAGGACAAAAAAGGGGAACTTAAAAAACGTCCGGTGCTAGTATTTATAGGCGGATATGATTCAACTTTACAGGAACTGTATTTTTGCGGAGCCGCTGCAGCAATTAAAAGAGGATACCATTGTCTCGTTTTTGAAATGCCAGGGCAGGGAGAAGCGTTACGGAAACAGAATCTCTTCATGCGTCATGACGCAGAGGTTCCGGTAAGTGCTGCTCTTGATTATTTAGAGACGAGACCAGAGGTTGATATGGAGAAGCTGGCACTGCTTGGTATGAGTCTTGGTGGTTATTTTGCACCGAGAGCTGCAGCATTTGATGAGCGGATTAAAGCCTGTATCGCATTTAATGTATTTTACGATACCTTTGATTCTACCCTGAATCAGAATCCCCAGCTGGCTCAAGTATTACAGCTTCCAGAGGAAAAAAGAGAACAGATGCTTGCTATGGCCGAGGAACATAATTCTAATTTAAAATGGATGCTTAACAATGGAAAATGGGTGTTTGGCTTACAGCACCGTTATGAAGTGTTTGAAGAGATGAAAAAAGCTTCATTAAAAGGAATTGCCGGAACTATTAAATGCCCTGTTTTGCTTACCATGGGAGAAACAGACCACTTTGTGTCCAAAGACCAGTTGAATACTTTGCTGGAAGAAATAAAAGCTCCCAAGACAGTCCGCGTATTTACCATTGAGGAAGGAGCAGAAGAGCACTGCCAGGAGGGAAATCATGCACTTTTCCATCAGGTCATGTTTGACTGGATGGATGAAGTGTTTGACTGTAACATGGATGAAATTTAATAAAGGCAGGTGCGGTTATGTATCCAGATGAAATTAAAAAGGTTGCAGAGTCGGCACAGGGCAAAAGTGATTTCCTAAGCGGAAACCTCTCAAGATATATTGTATTGGCAATGATGTCCGGATTTTTTATTATCATGGGAGTTGCCCTTTCCTTTTCCGTAGCGGCAATTACTCAGGTAGAAGGGAAATATTATGGAAAGATAGCAATCGGGCTTACTTTTTGGGTAGCTCTTGGGCTGTTGGCATTTGCTGGAGGTGAACTTTTTACCGGAAATTGTTTTGTATTTACAGTCGGCTGCCTGGAAAGAACGGTAAGTCTGAAAAAGGCAGTAAAGCTGTTGCTGATAAACTATATTGGAAATCTCCTGGGCTGCATGGTATTATCTTTCATTTATGTGCAAAGCAAAGCTATGATTGGAATATCTGATGTATATATTGAAAAAACAGCACTTTCAAAACTTGGTATCCCCTGGGGACAGCTGTTTTTCCGCGCTGTACTGTGTAATTTTGTTGTCTGCCTTGCAATCTGGCTGTGTTACAAGATGAAAGAGGAAAGCGCGAAGCTGATTATGATGCTATTTTGTGTATTGGCATTTTCAGCTTCCGGGTTTGAGCATTCCATTGCTAATATGGGAATTTTCTCAATTGCTCTAATGTTGCCTCATGAAGCAGGTTTGACTGCTTTGGCTGTAATAAAAAATATATTGATTGTTACCGTTGGTAATATGATAGGGGGATCTCTTTTGCTTGCCGTACCTTATTGGTATGCGTCCAAATCAAAGCCAGTTGAATAAGAATAATATTTGCTCTTCTTTAAAGAGCAAGGTATATAGAGATATGTACCCTGCTCTTTTTTTGAACAATGAAAAATTCCGTGGGAGATGTGCCCCCCTCTCTCTGCATAAAGAAATTATTCTTGACAAAAGTGTATGGCAACCATATACTGTTGGTATGGAAAAAATTAAAAACAACAAACATAAAATCGCATATGAATCCTTAGAATTGGCGTTTGCATTAATGGAACTGGATAAAAAAACACGTTACTACGGAACGGATGTACCAATTTACCACTCTGAAATCCATGTAATAAAGGCGATAGCAGAACACCCCTGCATTCACGTAGGCGGTCTGGCGGATATTCTGGGTGTAACAAAGGGAGCTGTTTCCGAAATTCTCAGAAAGCTGGAGAGAAAGGCTCTGGTTAAGAAAGAAGTTGATGAACTAAATTTATCCAGATATTTACTGAGCCTGACAGAAAAAGGTGAAAAGGCTCATAAAAATCACATGTATTATCATGAAATCATAAACAGCATGGTGGAAAATGAACTGCAAGATGCTACAGATCAGGATATAAAATTTTTGTCAGAATTTTTGTCTGGGTTAATTAAAAAGATTCAAAATTTTGATGAAAATATAATCAAATAAAAATTTTGCATAAGTGTATGGCAACCATACACATTTTTCGCAACATAGAGTTAGGAGAAACTAACATGAAAAAGAAAATAACCAAATATCATACCCAAGATCATAGTGAGGTTAGCGAGCAGCAGTATCTGCAAAAACTCAAAGTTAATCAAAATTTACTCGAGGCACTTTTTAACTCATTTTCTCAATGCTTTAGTGCACCTGTTTATCCGTACGACCGTTCTGCATTTACAGAAACTGATTTGTTTATTAATCAACCGGTGGATAACGAGAAGAATAAGAGTTCAAAGATAAAAAAGTAATTGTGCGAAAGAGTATGGCAACTATACACTTTGCACTACAGTTTAATGGTGGAGGATCAGCTGTGAAACAGGATAAGAATGATTTAATAAGAAAGAAACTTAGTTCATCAAGGGAAGAATATTTAAAGGCTATCTATATGCTTTCTCAAAGATCCCAATTAGTACGTTCAATCGATATTGCTGTATATTTAGGGGTTTCCAAGCCCAGTGTCCATTGTGCCGTAAATGCATTGCAGGATGAAGGGCTGGTAATCAAACCTTTAGGTGGAGAAATTCAGCTGACTGAGAAAGGACGTCAACAGGGCGAGATTATTACAGCTAAATTCCAGATCATTAAAGATTTTCTCATTGCATGTTGTAATGTCAATGAATTGACAGCAAGTGCAGATGCCTGCAAAATGGAACATATTATCAGTAATGATTCTGTCTTTGCCATCCTTACCCAGACAAAAACCAAACGACTGACTTAAGAATAGAACTTGACTGTATAAATGGGACTATCTATACTAAATTTAAAAAATAATGAAAGGGGTATTAAATGAAAATTCTCATAGTTGGCTATTTCACTGAGGCATCAAAGATGAATATTATAAATTGTTTCCCAAAAAAATGGGACATTGTAATTGTTCCGCCAGGGGAAGAAATGCTGCATCATATTGAAGATTGCCAGGTGATTATACCAGAGCATGTTAAGATTGACAGAAATCTACTTTCAAAAGCGAAACAATTGAAATTAGTACAAACAGGTGCAGGATACGATAATGTAGATATTGATGCCTGTACACAACTGGGTATTTGGGCGGCAAATGCGGCTGGAGTAAATGCCAATGCAGTGGCCGAGCTTGTAATGGCATTCATATTGTCTTACTATAAAAATATACCGCTTCTTGACGGCTTCATGAAAAATAAGACAGATCAAAATCAGTTGGAGTATACAGGAAGCGAGTTACAAGGCAAAACAATTGGCATTATCGGATTTGGCACCATTGGTAAAAAAGTAGCCGGGTTATGTAAGGCGTTTGATATGAATGTGCTGGTTTACACAAGAAATACTGCTGTACAGTCTTATGAGAATGTTCAGATAACTGATTTTGATAATCTTGTAAGCACGTCAGATATTGTCACAGTACATTCAGCTTTAAATCAGCAAACCCAAAAACTGATTGACAAAGAAGTATTCAGGAAAATGAAAAACACAGCACTATTTATCAATACAGCCCGTGGTCGGATTGTAAATGAAGAAGACTTAATAGATGCGTTAAAAAACAGAGAAATTTCAGGTGCATGTCTTGATGTGTTTGAAACGGAGCCACTTCCAATTGAAAGTGAGCTGCGTAGTCTGAGTAATGTAATACTCACACCTCATACGGCAGGTATGCCTGACGGTCTCAAACTCCATAAAAAGAGATATGATTTCTTTGTGAAAAATATAAGATGTATAGAAAATGGTGAAGAGCCTGAAAGCAGGCTTAATCAGTTATAGTTGGATATTGATTGTCAGGTGCTGGCGAAATTCTCCCCAGTCAATATAGCAGATTGACTGGGGAGAAAAAGTGCAGGCATTTACACTCCACCATACCTATAGTTGTTCGGCATACTTCCACCAAGCAACTGTTCCGGCAAACCCTATTATTCCAGTAATAGCGAGTATGGCGATGCTGATGAAGCCAAGAGGAACATTTGAAATAATTAATGACGGAATTGTCCATGGAAAGTAAGCGGCAAGCCCAGCCTGCGCAACGACATTGGAAACAACCACTATAAGGAACGCGAGTCCAATAGGAGCTAAATATCCTTTGCTGACATTTGCAAGGAGGGCGCTTATTGTACTAACTATCATAGTTAGAAGTGATGCTGCCATAAAAGTAAGGAAGCTATTTACTATAAGCAGCCATGTACCACCATTTAGTCCAATCAATATTCCCATAATGGATACAACCCCAAACATGAAAAAGGCCAGCAACAAATCCCAAATAAAAATTACAATGAACTTTGAAAGTACCACATAAAGTTTAGACACTGGTTTTACCAGCAACTCACTGATCGTTTTATCTGTATATTCCCGTCCAAAAACCCAGCATGCGGTGAAAGAAAATCCAATCACCAAAAGAGCAGTGCTGGTACCAAGTAAATCTGTTAAATAAGGATTCCATCCCGCATCTGGAGCATTGATATATGTGACGAAACCCAACATAATCGGCATAGTGGCAAATGTAGCAACAACAATCCAAAAAACACTTGATCGCAATACTTTAAGAGCTTCGCAATGTATAAATGACAACAGTTTCATTTGTATATCCTCCTTATACTTTGAATCATCCGCAGAAAATAACCTTCCAAATCTTCGGTAACAATGTTTAATTGTGTTGGAGGCTGTCCAGAACGAACCAACAGTTCAGCCAATCTTTCAGGGCTTTCCGTTGCAGGGCCTTCCAATAGCAGCTGCAGTCCATCTGTGCTTTTTTCAAAATGATATCCATGTTCTGTAAGTATATGTTCTATTGCATTTTTATCCCGTCCATCCAGAACCAGGTGTTTTTGCAAAGACTGCTCCAAATGTGCCATATTAATTTCCTGGATTAACCGACCTTCATGGATGATTCCAATTCGATCAACCAGTTTTGAAAGTTCTTCCAGCTGGTGACTGGATATAAAAACAGTAACACCAGAATTTTTTGATAAATCCATAAGCATTTTTCTTATTTCCACGACACCTGCGGGATCAAGGCCGTTAATCGGTTCATCTAAGATTAAAATTTTGGGATTATGAATCATTGCTTTTGCTAACCCTAACCGTTGTTTGTTTCCCAGAGAAAGATTTTTTGCTTTCTTATTTTTATGAGCCTCTAAACCCAGCTTTTCTATCACCCTGGTAATCGATTGACGGTCAGATATCATTTGCATCCTGCGGGCAATATCTAAATTTTCTATCACAGTAAGTCCTGGATAATAAGTGGCATCCTCTAAATATCCAACCTGCTCCCACAACTTATGAGTTCCGGAGTCAACCTTATTTCCCAGCATATAGACACTGCCGGACGAAGGTTTGAGCAATGACAACATCATTTTAATTGTGGTTGATTTGCCTGCTCCGTTTAAACCGAGAAACCCGAATATTTCGCTGCTATTTACCTCAAGTGAGAGATTGCTGACTGCATGATAATCACCAAAATTTTTTGTGAGACGATCCAGCTGTATTGCAGCTGAGCCGTTACCGCTTGATTTTCCCATTTTATACACTCCTTTTGTGAATTTTATTTTGCGTTTTTATTTATATTAACGCTATAATGAACTATAATTTTAAAACATCAACTGAACGTCAATTTTTACCCGAAAGTTAGTTGATGTTTAGTTTACTTTGCTTGTATATAATACATATCATGGAGGCGATCTATCATGTTTGATATTTTAATTGTAGAAGATGATATAAATACCCAAAAACTAATGTGCGCTGTTTTAAAACATGGTGGTTATAACACATATACTGCAAAAGATGGTCTTGAGGCACTTGAAAGGATGGAGACACAGCGATTTGATCTGATTGTCCTGGATTTGATGATGCCCCGCATGGATGGCTATAAATTCTGCGAGCAATTACGGGATGTGGGAGAGAATATACCAATACTTATGGTAACCGCTAATCAGGAGATAAAAGACATGCATAAAGGTTTTCTGGCCGGAACGGATGATTATATGACAAAACCCTTTGACGAACAAGAATTGCTGTTTCGGATAAAAGCGCTTCTGCGCCGGGCGAAAATTGCCAACGAGCATAAGGTTGTCATGGGTGAAACCACAGCTGATTACAATTCTCTCACTGTTTCATGGAAAAATGAACAATATACTTTGCCAAAGAAAGAGTTTCAGCTTCTTTTTAAACTCATGAGTTATCCCAATGTGATTTTTACTCGTAATCAACTAATGGACGAATTTTGGGGACTGGAGACTGAGACGGACGAACACAGTTTAAATGTTCATATAAACCGATTAAGGGATAAATTTAGAAACAACCCCGATTTTGAGATTGTTACTGTGCGCGGCCTGGGATATAAAATCGGGAGGCGGGTATGAAGAAGATAAAAAAAAGACTGCCTCCGAAAATTAGTCTTGCAGTTTCCCTGGTGGCCCTGGTTTTTGGTGTTATGCTCGTTTCCATTTTATCGGCTGGCTTGATTGCTTATTTGCTGATCAAATTAGGAATTATGGATTTGGGAGGAAATGCAAGTCCAAGTCGGGCTATCTCCATAATGATATATATCAGTATTTTCCTGGGTGTGGTAATAGCAACATTATTAAGCAGGCGTTCCGTTAAGCCAATCCGAGACATGATGAAAGCCACTGAAAAGGTGTCACAGGGTGATTTTTCGGTTGTGGTAAACGGCAGTTTTGTCTTTGAATTGGATGCGCTGGCCGGGAGCTTTAATAAGATGGTACAGGAGCTAAAAGGAATCGAAACCCTGCGCAGTGACTTTGTAAGAAACTTCTCCCATGAGTTCAAAACACCCATTACTTCGATTCGTGGATTCGCCAAATTATTGCAGGCGGGTGAAGCTGATGACGAAGAAAAGCAGGAATACTTAAATATAATCGTGCAGGAATCAGAGCGGCTTGTTCATCTTTCCACAAACGTTCTTAATCTTTCAAAAATAGAAAGCACAGAGATTATCAGTGAAAAAACGATCTATAGTTTGGATGAACAAATCAGACTTGCGATTGTTATGTTAGAACCAAAGTGGAGTGGTAAAAATCTTCATGTTGACATTCAGCTTGAAGATGGAATTGAAATACTTGGTGATAAGAATTTAATCCATCAGATATGGATTAATCTTCTTGATAATGCAATTAAGTACACAGACGCTGGTGGAGTAATAAAAGTAAGATTATGCCGGAGCGGTCAAAAGGCAGTCTTTCGGCTTGAAGATGACGGCTGCGGAATGAATGAAGAGATCTTACTTCATATATTTGACAAATTCTTTCAGGGTGACACATCTCACACATTGGCTGGAAATGGATTGGGCTTGACTTTAGTTAAGAAAATTACAGAGCTATGTGAAGGAACAATTGAAGTACAAAGTGAGCCTGGGAAAGGCAGTAATTTTATTGTGGTATTGCCTTTAGGTCTGAATGCCAGAATATAGATTGTGCTGGCTCCGTTTCCATTGTATGCTATAAAAAATCACAGGTCAGATTAACCTTTGTACCTGTGATTTTTCTTTTATTACTCTCCTGATCTGTTCCCATCTTCGTCAAGAAATAACAGCTCGTAGTATTTTTTAGGCCGTCCTTTACTGTTGTCCCGCTTTTCAAATACTGTTTGTACATAATTTTTTTCTTCAATTTTATTAAGAATACGATTTGCACCTCTGACAGTCATGGACAGGCATTGAGCAACATCCTCAGAGGATAATTTGTTTGTTCTCATGATTCCCGCATAGGATATGATTTTCTGTAAATTTATATTATTTATTCCCATACTTTTAGCCAATGCAATGATTTCAGGATCCCCCTGTTCGGAGAACTGTATCACATTCATACTCTTCATCGGGCCGATCACCTTCTGATCCTCGTTTATAAAAAAGCTGCAGCTGCCCGAAAAGGCTTTCGCCTGACAGTATGCTTTGGTGGCGTTTTCGTTCGCCTGATAATATTCATGTCCAGAGCCCCATCCTATTTTCACAGTTTCGCTTACAGACTCATCCAGATATTCCAGCAGAGTACAGTTATGGGCGTCAGAGGTGATTTTCATAAAACTACCGTATGTGGTGTAAAGTCTCACATATTTTTCTGAAATCTGGGCTGTATCCGCCAGATTCACGCTGAGCAGAAATCTGCTGACAAGATCCTTCAGCTCTTGAAGCTGCTCTGTTTCTGGCGGCTGCAACGTCTCCATTGATAAGCATGCTACGACTGCTCTCTGGTTCTTCAGCTTTAGGATGGTAATTTCATTGATGATCTCTGTTATGGTCTCTTTCATGTTTTCCAAAGTGGGGCGAATTAAGATATACCTAACCCCGTGCTTTTTGAGTTCCGGAACAAAGTGGCCGAACGCCGTGATGGACAAGTCTGTTTTTTTCTCTTCCCACAGAGTTATATGGTTTTCCAGCATTGTTTCCACTCGTTCAAAAAAATCGTTGCTGTCAACAGGCTTCCCCTCATGAGTCAGGTATTTTTGAAATTCACTGAAAGAATCAATAATATATGCATAATCCACATAGATTCTGGAGATGTCAAGCTCAGGCTCTGTGACCAGTAGTCTGAAAAGTTCTCTATAAAGAAGGTTTTCATTATCCTGCAAAATGTGAGTGGGAACTTTGGCATCCAGACATTCCTTATCAATTGATTCGTAGAGAAATCTGCCACTGATAACAAACCCGTCCACCAAACCTAAATTTTTCAAATATACGTCTTTTGTTTCCCGGAAGTTGCTTATTGTAAGAAACCGAAACTGACATACCGACCGCATCTCTTCTTCAATGACGCGAAAATAGTCCATATGGGTCTCAGGCGTGATTATACCCAGCTTGATTTTCATGGTTGATTCCTTTCATAAACAAGTTCAATGAAAAGAATTATATCATAATAAATGTGATATTTCAATCTTCGGGGGGGGGTGTTGGAAAGTGTTCTTAAATTGTCTTAAAATGTTCTTGACAGAGATTGGCCTTACAAGTATAATAAAAGTGTTCTTAAAATGTCTTAAAATACAAGGCGGGCAATTTCACTCTGTTGTTTCGCTAAATTGATTTGTGTGATAGGAGGTGTTCATTGTGATTGAAAAAACCGGAGACTTTTTGAATATGGCCAGTCAGCTGCAGGAAAAGTTGGTTATGTACAGGCATCATCTTCATGCAATTCCGGAACTTGATTTGAGTTTACCCAGGACGACTGCTTATGTAAAAGAGGTGTTGGAGTCAATCGGTCTTACGCCCACTCCTGTGGGAGAATCAGGCTTAATGGTTACTCTTGGCGGACAACGACCAGGAAAGGTGATCCTAATCCGTGCGGATATGGATGGTTTGCCAATGAAAGAAGAGGCGGATATTTCGTATGCATCATTGAATGGAAATATGCATGCATGCGGTCATGACCTGCATACTTCCATGTTGCTGGGAGCTGCGGAAATACTAAAGGAAAAGGAAGAGCAGCTTTGCGGTACGGTCAAACTAATGTTTCAGCCAGGGGAAGAAACCCTGCACGGAGCAAAGATGATGCTTGAAAATGGGATTTTGGAAAATCCAAAAGTGGATGCAGCAATGATGCTCCATGTGTTGTCAGGAATGCCAATTCCTGCGGGGCAATTTGTAATTCCTGAGTCTGGAAAAGGGATTTCGGCATCTTCAGACTGGTTCGAAATAGTCATACACGGAAGAGGTGCTCATGGAGCAATGCCCGATGCCGCGGTGGATCCGTTAAATGTAGCTGCTCATCTACATTTGGCATTGCAGGGTATCATAAGCCGTGAAATCTCTCCGATTGAGAGTGCGGTTCTTACAATTGGAGTGATGGAAGGTGGAAGTACAAACAATGTGATTCCCGATACTGCCAGAATGAAAGGCAGTGTACGCACATTTAACGCCGTAATGCGTGATAAAATTGAAACCCGTATTCACGAAATTTCTACTGGTATTGGGGAAACATTTCATGCAAAGGTAGATGTGATTTATACCAGGGGCTGTCCTGAGGTGAAAATTGACAGCGGACTTAACGATCAAATGAGAACAACGATTACTGATATGTTTGGAACCAGTTCTTTTATCAATCTGACACAATTGATACCTGGTGGTAAATTAATGGGATCGGAAGACTTCTCATTTGTAACACAAGCTGTGCCAAGTACCTCAGTCTTTATTAACGCAGGCAATACCAAAGAAGGTTATAGCTACCCTGTGCACCATCCAAAGGTAAGGTTTTCGGATGATGTGCTTAGCAAAGGGGCTGCTGTTTACGCTGCTTTCGCCAGAGACTGGCTTGAAAGTAATAGATAATATCTAAACAAAACAAGGAGGAATTTAAATGACAGAGAGACGTATGATAGGACCAACAAAATTTGAAGAGTACTCGGAGAAGTACAAAGAATTTCTATTAATGACCCGTCGTGACGGAATAATTGAAGTGCGGCTGCACACCAACGGGGGCCCTTATCATCATAATTGGGAAGCCCATACGGCATGGTCTCATGCATGGTCAGATATCGGCCGTGATCCTGAAAATGAGGTTTTGATTATATCTGGAACAGGAGATAAATGGGTTGTTGGAAACCCCGATGTCTGGAACACAAAATTTATGGATTGGCCGAAGCAAAAGAAACTGGAACAGTATCATGAATCCCTGAGACTGCTTGAAAATATGATATTCTGCCTGGACATCCCCACAATCGGGGCAATCAATGGACCGGGAACCCACTGTGAAATCGCAACGCTCTGTGATATTACTATTTGCACAGAAGACGCGGACTTTTTTGATCCCCATTTTCTGGGAGGCACACCTCCTGGTGACGGAATGATCCTTACCCTTCAGAATATGTTAGGCTTTAAGAAAGCGGCATACTACGCATATACTGGTAAAAATATCGATGGAAAGACAGCGTTAGACCTTGGAATTGTCAGTGAAGTTCTGCCCCGTGAAGATCTGCTTCCCCGCGCCTGGCAACTAGCAGAGATGATAATGCAGGCACCTCGTTCCACCAGACACCTTACGCATTCCATTTTATCCCGTCCATGGAAACAAGCCTTAGTCAGCGATCAGGGTTTCCACCTTACTCACCAGATGTACGATATGGCCATAGACGAAGAAGGTGCGTTTGAACGACTGACGAAAATGAAAGGACGCTTAATGGGAAAATAAAGTCACTGTCAGTTAACCGGTACTCATAGCAATGAAATAATGGCAGAGGGGCTATCCCGTTTTTTATGTAACAAGGGTACACAGCCCCCCCCATTATAAGATCGGAGGAATTAAAATGTCAGAGCAATGTATGGCAGGACCTACAAAATTCGAAGAATACTCGGAAAAGTACAAAGACCTGCTTTTAATGACCCGCCGTAACGGCATATTGGAAGTACGTATGCACACACGGGGGGAATCACTTCAATTTGACTGGCCAGTGCTGACTGCATATGGGAATGCATGGTCTGATATTGGCCGTGATCCTGAAAACGAAGTAATGATTCTTACCGGAACGGGAGATAAATGGCAGGTAGCAAACCCTGAAATCTGGAAAACAAAATTCATGGACTGGCAGAAGAACCGTAAACTGGAGATGTATCAGGAATCATTGAGAATGATTGAAAATATGATCTTTTGCATGGATATTCCCACAATTGGGGTGATCAATGGTACAGGATCACACTGGCAAATGGGAACTTTATGTGATATTACAATTTGTGCCGAAGACACTAATTTTTTCGATGCGCATTATCTGGGAGGTGTGTCTCCTGGTGATGGGATTGTATTAGCGCTTCAAAATTTAACAGGGATTAAGAGAGCGGCATATTGCGCATATACGGGCATGAACATAAATGCACAGGTGGCAACAGACCTGGGTATTGTAAGTGAGGTACTGCCTGATGAAATGCTTCTTCCCCGCGCGTGGGAACTTGCAGAGATGATAATGCAGGCTCCCCGGTCTGCAAGACATCTGACTCATTCGATCTTGTCCCGTCCATGGAAAAAAGCCCTTGTCAGAGATCAGGGATTCCAACTTGCACACCAAATGTATGACCTGGCTATTGATGAAGAGGGTACTTATGAGAGACTGATGAAAATAAGGGATCGTTTTCAGAAGAATAACTCCGGAACCTAGATATCAGCATTAGCCGACAGATAGACCGCTTTCATCATATCCACGATTTGCCTCTCAACGCTTTCCAGAGAAATTGGTTTTTTAAGAGTTAACCACCACTGTAAAGTTTCAAGGATGGCACCGGTAAAAAAATGTGCCATAACCTCTGGATCAGCAATGAGCTTATACCCCTTTTCAGCATCTTCTTTCAGTTTTTGAAGGATATCAAATTCAACCTGCTCCGAAAGAATTCGAAGTAAAGACGGAAAACATTCACTCTTTAGCACAGATTGGATGAGCTTCTTCCTTTCGGTGAAAAATATTATGACGCGGCGGACAATGGTGATATAAAAATCAATCGGCATGTCAGTGTCCAGACTGCCTGCGATTTCCTGATCAAACTCCGCCTGAATTTCACGGATAATAAAGGTGAAAAACTCATATTTGTCTCCAAAATGCTTGTAAAATGTAGCTCTCCGTATCATTGCCCGGTCACAGAGCTCATTGACGGTGATATCCTCAAAACGCTTTTCTTCCAGCAATTCAAAAACGGGCCGAAGAACTGGGCGCGGTTTTGTGTATGCATACCGGATTTTCCTGGGTTCCCCCTGGCAAGAGCAAATACTGCCATCCGACCCAGCTTGATGATGTAGCCCGGGATTTTCCAGGACTGAAGATTGTTGCATTTCACATGGGTTATCCGTACACTGACGCACTGAATATGGTTGCACTTGGCCATCCCAATGTTTATTTGTGTCTGAGTCTGCTGGTGCCTTGGGCGCTGACTGCTCCGTACAAATTTGCACATATTCTTGGAGAGGCGATCCGTTTTGTTGGTCCGGACAGGATTATCTGGGGAACAGACAGTGCCGGTTATGGTGCACAAATCGGAGCAGCTTCTTTGGGTCTGCTAGATTTTCAGATTCCTGAGGAACAGCAGTGGAAATATGGATACCTGCCCCTTTCCGATGAGGATAAACGTAAGATTTTCGGTGGTAACCTTGGAAAGCTGTTGGGGATTGATACTACAAAACGCCGTGGCGGAGAAAATGCCATACATGATTCCCTGAATGATAATACCCAAAAAATTGTTCTTACGACTTGTACAGAATCAAATTATAAGAAACTAAAATAGCAGCTGAAATATGCTGCTATTTTAATATCTAATTAATAAGACCAGATTCCTTAATGGTATCCCATTTCTACTGCTTTCCACTAAAATGATCCTGAACCGTATATACAATAAAAGATAAAAGTATCAAAGCAAAGCATACTGAAGTTATTAATAAAGCATATTCCCCAAATTTCTTAAGGTCATTCTGACGTGCATTGTGAATCAAAGGAATGATAAGCACAATGAAAAAATAGCAAAGTATTGGAGGTACAATGCGATTAGCTATTTATAATATTACCTTACTAGAAAATATACCATGCATATCAGGTGATATTATTACATTTGAACTTAAAACCAGACCTGCCAGGTAGTATACAGCCAACAGCACTGTCACATACACAACTGTTCCAATAATGGTATGCAGTCGTTGGGCGGTAAGCCAGTCGGCGTAAATATTCCATTTGTTAAAATAAACTGGAATGTAAATTGATAATACGATCCTGATACCGTTCACAAAAACCGTGAATGGAAATGAGAATAGGAAACTGCCTGAAAACCAGCAGACTCCGCTATTTACTGAATTCATTCTGTGAACCAGTGGGAAGAAAAGTGCAGCAAATGTGATCAACATAAACTGTACACCTGAGCAACTTGGCGCGATTATAAACCGTATGCTGTGGTTTATATAGCCGACATCCATTTGTCTGATAAAATTAATTCCGCTGAGAAATGTGACCCAGCGGGCGGTAGGAGCCAGGATGAAATCCAGCTCCCCAAAGCCTGCTTTGCTGTAAATATATTTTATTCCAAGTATAACAATTAATCCTATGAGATACAGCCCAAATAAATGTTGTTTCTTCATGACGCACGTTTCCTTAATCGCCGTACACCTCCAATCATCAACGTGAATACTCCGATTACAATTACAGCAGCAATTCCCGGCTCAGAGCCGCTGGTGTAGGAGCCTACTGCATTATTTGAAACATGAAGTGGGAGTGGAAGCGGCTGATTAACATCATTGGCCTCATTACCAGTGTTGCGAACCTGTTCTGTAACAGCAATAAAGGAGGTATACGGTGTGAGCATGCTGTAATCCAGTCCGATTTGAGTTACTTCTTTTTTGACGCGTTCCATACTGTTTTCCTCTTGCAGGGTGCCATAATCCATAAGCTGCTCCACCCTTGCCCGGGCCCATAAGTATGGTAATGCCGAATTATTTTCCTGAGGCTGTGCACCGGCAACTTCAATTACCTGCCTGTAAGCCTCTCCGTTGCCTTTCGTCCCTGTTATTTCTATGGTTCCCTCTGCCTCACCTTTCCATTTACCGTACATCACAATTGGTCTTTTAGCAAAAAGTGTAGGCAATTTCTTTGGCTCCACATCGTAGGCGTCAAAACCGTTATACGTTACCTTAATGTTTCTCAGAATTGGGGATTGTATGTAGCTGCGGAAATTTGCGGCTTCTTCATCAGCTTTTGCAGGGTCTGTTACAACAAACGCTTCCCCCTGCCCCACTTTTGCAATGCCTTCAATTAAATAGCGGTTTACACCATCACCAATTCCAAAGGAGAAGAAATCTGTTTCGCCTAAGTTCCTGCCTATGATATCAAAGATTTCCGATTCCTCAGAAATGTAGCCATCAGTTATAATAATGACGCTGCGTGCCACATCTTTACTTGTTCGAGGAATATTTATGGCGGATTGCAGTGCTGGGATAAGCTCCGTTCCGCCGCCGCCTTCTTCCTTTTCTATTAGATCCAGCGCCAGGTTAATGTTATAACTGGTTGCTGGTAATGATTTTGGTGACATTTGTGCCGATGTGCCGGCAAATAAAATTACATTAAAAGTATCCGTGGGGCGAAGTTTACTGACCAGATTCCCGATTAGATTCTTTGCTGTGTCAATTGGATAACCGTTCATGGAACCCGAAACATCCAACACGAAAATATATTCGCGGGGAAGTATGTCCTCTACCGTGACGCGTTCCGGCGGCTGAATTGTCAGCATATAAAAGTTTTCTTTCGAGGTGTCTTCTCCAGAAACGCCCCCTTTGTTAAGCATAAGCCCACTGCTTATTCCGCTGCCGCTAAGAGAATAATTAAGGATAAAATCACGATTACCAGCGTATTCTTTTGGGTTCTCCAAAGTGATGAGTGCCTTGTTGTTGTCAATCTCTGTTACAATTTTATGTGACTGGCAATTAACATTGGAAATCGGAACCGCAGAAGTTAAATTAACCGTTATGTTATAACTGCCGGGAGGTGTTTTGCCGTCTTTGAGATATGGACTTTCTGTAAAAGCATTGCGGTCATCTGACGGGTCAGCTGTTTTGCTTACGTACCTTGGTCCAACCACCGTTGGAAAAACAAACTCATATTTACCATCGGTTGAGGTGATTGTTTCCGTGTAATGCAGTTCCACTTTAACAATATCACCTGGCATGATGTTTGCTACATTCATAGTAAAGACATTGGGACGATCCTGCTCCAGCAAAGAAGCGCTTTTGCCTTCCGTTTTTGCTTCTTCAAATTCCTGCTTTGCTTCCACATGTTCCTTGATTTTTGCCTTTATAATTTCATCGCCTATCTGCATAGTCATGCCGTGCACTGCAACTTTTGTTGAACCAGGAAAAACATACTTCGCGTTAATTGGTTTTTGGCCCTCATTGGTATAAATTTGTGTGACATAAGTTTCGGCTATGATACCGTTGATATTTGTTTTCACATCTGTTTCCTTCAATGGGAGCTTGTCTGTTGAAGGATCGCCATCTTCTATGAAATAGTACGGCGCAAGAATCCGGTTTTCATCATTCCCTGTAAAATCATCGGCAAACACCGTGACAGCAGGAGTAGTTAATAACAATAGGAACAGATTTAAATAAAAAAACTTTTTTAATTTACTCATTTAATACACCCCTTTTATTCTTTTGTTTTATGAGTATATATTACCTTGTTCATCCATCATAAAAGCTTCAAAGATGTATCGGAATTGTATCATAAACAAATATCTGATAGCTTTCGTTAAAATCTTATGTTAAGATTTAATAAAACAATAAAATACATTGTGAGGAAGTTTCTATTATGAAAAAGAGTTACATTCCGCTTTTATTGTGTCTGACAATCCTGACTGCATTCCTGTCTCTGACTTCTGATGTCTATGCTGAAACTCCCACTGCAGCTTCCCACCTCGCCAGATTTCAATCCATAAACACGCTTGCCGATGTAGCTGCAAACGGTTATATCACATCAGATAAAGCTCATGTGATTGATGATTTTTCGCTAATCAGCAATGAAAGTGGTAAGAAAAAGGACTGCGTTGTGTATTCCGCCGTTCATTCTGTGCTGGGCAGAGCTGCACTGTTTATCGCTGACGCCGATGGCAGCATTATATATAAGACAGAAGACCTTGAATGTAATTATATTGAAAAAGGTGCTCTTTATCAGCCGAATATTTCAATAGCTGCAATCGGAGCCCGCGACGTTAATCAAGACGGTCTTTTGGATCTATTGCTGATTACCCATTGTATCTACGATGGCGTGGAATACAAAATTGGAGATATATTATTTCAAAATAAAAAAAAGGGCGGTTTTTACAGGGATTGGCGTATTAGCGACAAGATTAACCGCTTCAACATGAATACAGACATCAACATGATGGATGCATTTGCGGGAGGTGGGCAGTCCTCCGAATTTTTATATAGTGCTGCGACAATGGATGAGTTGATAGAAGGCGGTTTTAAGCCGCTCAAATATCAAACGTTTGATGCAAACTTTGAAAAGTTTGGTGCGGTCTCCGTGGTTCCCGGGACTTATAAAATGGGCAGTCATTATATTTTTGTTCTGTACCTCGCAGATAAAGAGGGACGGGTTCTCTGGAATTTTCAGGCCATGAGGGATTACGATAACTTTAGCGAAATGCCGGGGATTTCTTTTAAAGATGTGGACGGTGACGGCTGGGCCGACTTATCCGTGCTTGCCAATTACATCAAACTGGACCACAATAACGAAACTCATGCTGTAACTGATTTTTCGATTTATTATCAGCGTGACGGGTATTTTTTTGAGGACACTGATTTTCATAAGGCGTTTGTCGGCAGACTTACAGGAAGAGAAACAATGGACGACGTCGTGCAGGCGGCGCGTAAGTATTGGGGGTGGTAGATATGATGAAAATATTAATTGTAGAAGATGAAAAAGCGATTCGTGATTTAATTGATATGCAGCTAACATTAGCGGGCTATGATTGCCAAACGGCAGAGGACGGTGTAATAGGGGCGAACCTGATAGAAGCAAATAGTTTTGACCTGATATTGCTGGACATTATGCTGCCGGGAGTTTCCGGCTATGAACTGATGGACTACATCAGGCCCACAAAAACACCGGTTATATTCATTACGGCGAAACATGAGGTCAGTGACAGAGTGAAAGGATTGCGGCTGGGAGCAGATGATTACCTTGTTAAGCCTTTTGATATGGTGGAACTGCTGGCGCGTGTTGAAGCTGTGCTCAGACGTTATCACAAAGCCGAAAGTGTTATGGAAATTGAGGGAGTAACTATAGATTTTGACGCATACAGAGCCGATAAGAATGGATGTAAATTAGAACTTACCGCAAAAGAGTTCGGCTTACTCAGCCTGTTCGTACATAATAAAAACATTGCGCTTTACCGTGATATGATATACGAGCGGGTTTGGGAGAGTGATTTCGACGGAGACAGCCGTACGGTGGATTTACACGTTCAGCGTTTGCGTAAAAAGCTGGGCTGGGAACATTGTCTGGTTACCGTATTCAAGGTCGGTTACAGGCTGGAGGTACCGAAGTGAAATTCTCTTTGAAATTATTTTTATGGACAATTTCAATTGTGGCAGCCACCCTCGCAGTCGGCGGTTATTATATTGTGAATTCGATGTTTCAGACCTCCCTTGCACGTGAAACCAAGCAGGTAATGGACGAAAGCGGAATTATCCGCTTCGGTTTTGAAATATCAGCGCTGAACATTCCTTATAAATATGAGCATTTACAAGACCAGGACATTGCCCGAATTGCACAAAGGCTGGATACGGGCGGCGAGAACCGCTATGTTCGAATATGCGGCGAGGATAGTGCTCCGCTTTACGCCAGCGAAGGCTTTCCCGCAGGCAGCGTAAGCATGAAAGGGGATATGGATCAGGGATTTGAGGATGACGGAAGCACCAAAGAACTGGCATACCGGATTATTCCCATTGACAGACGCTATTATATCCAGACGGCTGCAACGCTTGGCATTATCGACCGTTCCCTTTCCCTTGAAACGTTAACTGATATTACGAATGTGTTTATGGAGCGTGAGTCAGGGTTTTCAATTTACAGACGTGTTTGCATTGTCATTCTGATTTGTGTGGGAATTATTATTTTTATGTCATCCTATTGGTTGACGCGTCCCGTTAGATTTCTTTCCGCGGCGGCAAAAAAGATGGCGAAAGGTAATTATGGGGCACGGGCGAAAAAAATAAGCAGCGATGAACTTGGATCCCTTACCCAGGACTTTAATGAGATGGCCATGTCACTGGAAGAAAATGTCTATCAGCTGCAGGAGGCAGCCCGGGCGCAGGAGGAGTTTGTTGGTGTATTCGCCCATGAATTGAAGACACCTCTGACGGCAATCATCGGCTATGCAGATATGATGAGATCCCAAAAGCTGGAGGAAGAAAAGCTGTTACTCTCCGCTGACTATATTTATCAGGAAGGGCGAAGGCTGGAAAAGCTGAGCTTTAATTTGCTGGACCTGATCGTTTTAAAACGTACGGAAAAGCCGTCCGGCACGTTTGTTACAAAAACCATTTTTGAATACATACGTGACACTTTCTCCAAGCTTGACATCATTTTGCGTATTCAGTACGAGGAACGTGAGGTTTATGGGGAGATGTCACTTATAAAAACAATGGTTGCAAATCTGGTGGATAACGCCGTTAAGGTCTCTGAGCCATCGGGGTTAGTGGAGGTGACAGGAATCGCAGCAGACGGCAGGTATACGTTTACCATCCATGATTGTGGCTGTGGCATTCCGCCGGAACATTTGAGCAGGCTTACAGAAGCTTTTTACATGGTTGACAAATCACGTTCACGCAGCCGCCACGGTGCCGGACTTGGGCTTACGCTTTGTGCTGAAATTGCACGGTTGCATGGCACGGATCTCAAAATTGGGAGTGTAGTGGGTATGGGGACTACAGTAAGCTTCAACCTGGAGGTTTTGAATAATGAATAAAAAATATGCGGTAGTTTTGTTGCTGGTTTCTTTCGTTATTGCTCTTTCTATATTTATGCCGGCAAGACTGGCTCGTTTCCGCGACAATTCCATGATGGGTGTGGTGCACAGGGAAAACAATGCCATATCTCCGGAGAGCTTTCAATATTCCTCTTTATCTGAACAGGAGAGGCTTTATATCGTGTCAATGGCACTCGGCAACCGTAATATACTACAAAGTGATTACGCAGCAGCCCTTCGGGAAAAGGCCATACGATCCGGAAGGGGAGATACCGTTATGTCGTTCGCTTATGTGAAAAACAATCGCGGTGCCTATGGAGATGAACTTGATGTAAACCAGGCAGCGGAGGCCTGCAAAACCGAACTGAATGAAATTATCGGTACCTGTACTGGCTTAAAAGAAGATAGGAGCCTGCAGAATCTGAACTTAAACCCATGTAGCGGTCAGCTTTATTCTGCGGTCTATATGCTTGATCCTCAGAAAAATGTACCTGTCTGGCAAATTGAGTACAGTACCGCCGTTCCCCCTGTGCCAAATGATAATTTACCATTTGCGTTAATGGAAGCTTATGTGGATGCAGAAACTGGAAAACTTTATGGATTCGCATTCAGGGTGAAGGAACTGGAAGGGGAGAATTTTGAACCGGATACTCTTGCAAAAGCCTGGCTGGAAAGACTGGGTATAACCAACTTCAAGGATATAACAGATGATAACCCAATCACGGAGAACGCAAGCCAATATAAAAAATTTGCCACCGACGGCATGGACAGTACAAAAACAGTATTTATGGTTGGGTACTACGAAGGGGTTCATGAGGTTTTTGTGAGATGTTATTAAGAAAATTTTAAGGAGAGAATTATATTGAATTTTTTTATTTCATGGATTTACAATAAGGATATTATTCATAATGTTGTATTAACAGGATTATATGGCTGGGTTTTATTTCGCATATGTTTGCTTACCTATAAGAATATAAAAAGTACAGCGGAAGAGAGCAATCATTATTATTTCCGCAAGCTGTTCCTGCTTTTAATGATGTATTTTTTATTAGGTGAACTTATTTTTCTATTACTCAGGAAACGGTTTTTTATTAATTGGTTACCTGGTGGCTGGTTTATGCAAGACATTGTTCTATATATAATCTACTCAGTTATGGTTATCAGTTGTCTGTTATTTCTGATAAAAGGGATAAAGAAGATTCTAAAGAGAGAGAAAAGTATAGGGGATACGATTTGGACCATTATTTTGATTCTTTTTTCAGAATTCCTGATAGGTTCTTTTGCTCTGATCGTATTTAATGGTGCGCTTAGTTCTGTCAGGATTGAATTAGAGTCTCCCACGGTAATTGTGGGCGAAGGGAATGAAACGTTAGCAATCAATAAAATGAGAATGGTGCTTCCCAATGGGGTTGAAAATGGAATAACCACAAATGTTGTTAAGTTTACACTTGCTGCAGTTAACTTAAAGGATGGGAAAAAGTGCTGGACCCGCTTATCTGGCTGGCAGGAATACGTCATAGGGGAAAGTGTCAATGGCATTCTAACTTTAGATAATAAGAAAAAGGTGCTGAACTTTATAAATCCGAAAACAGGAAAAATAAACATTACAGAGAAAGAATGGGTAAAGAAACTCCCAGAACTAAAAGATAATTTAAGCTATAATGAAATTGATTATGAACTTGTTTCGGAAAATGAATTATATTTATATGCATTGGATGGTAAATACTATAAGGTTGATATGGTTAACAATATAGTAACAGAAAGTCCGGATTATAAGAATGTTTTATCTGAAAAATTTTCCAATTCAAGGAACCCAATAAAGTTATCAGAAGAGGACTTGCAGTGGGTACAACAGGCAAGCACTGCTTATTATTCAGATTTATTAGATATGAGCATATTGTGGGCTGAGGATAGAAATTCAGCACTAATCGCTTACCATCAAAAGAGAAATGATGAGAATTTAACCATTTCCATGGTTTCGCTTAACCAGCATTCTATTAAATGGACTAAAACTATCGAGTATAAAAACACTGGTATGTGGAAAAATACTTTTTCCATCTCCAAACAAGAGGGTTGGTTTTATATCATTTCCAACGGTAACTTATATAAAATAAGTCAGGATGACGGAAACATCGATTATGTTTACCAATACCGCTGGAATAAAGTAAAATAAAGGTTATCCTTTCAAGTCATCAATCATGGTTATTGAAATCTAAATATCAATAACCATGGTTGATGTTTTTCTTATCAGCACCTTCAGAATCTTCTTGCGGTAGCTGCTTCATCAGTTATTTCGGATCCAATGTAATGAAACAACTCCTGTAATTTTTCGGGACTCTTCCCATAGTCAGCCACTTCTCCTTCTACAGCGTGATCAGCCCAATCCCGTCCATTGGTAAACTCAATTTTCTGGCTGCCATCTGTTAAAGTAACTTGGACCTCATCTGCATTTTCTATTAAAGCCAGTAAGAAAAGGGCGTTTGCCCGGAATGTATCAGATGCGGCTGAACTTTCACTATAATCTGAAAGGAATTGTGTTGGAACAGAATATACAAGTGTAACCTTATATGGCGGGGAAGAAGTTTGTAATTCAAAATGGTCATATTTAATGCCCATTGGAACAGGCAGCAAACCAATTAAATTTCCAACCGCGGCATTATCACCCACATACTTGGTACGTGCATTCCACAAATCTATAATCGGGTACTCAGTAACTAACGTTTCTTTTGGCTCTAACTGGATTGTGGTAGCCTTTGCCCTTGTGGGATAACTTTCCTGGATTTCACCTAAAAAGAGCACCACACGGTCACCTTCAGCGAAATCATCAATGGTTAATATGATTAGTTCCTCTTTGCTGATCACTGTCTGAAGATTTGCATCCTTCCAGCTGACAATACAATTATCACCAATGGGACTATTGGTATCAATTCCCTTTACTGTGATGGTCTGATTGGTTTTGTCGATTTTAAGTATGGTTGCATTGACAGCGGCAAATCCCTCAGGTAAATCCCTTGGACTTGTTGCCAGGCCGATTACCACAAAAACAACGGCGGATACGGCAACTAAAAGCGTCCAAAACCTGGGCTTTCTATAATTCAGCACATTTCTAATTCTGACTTTTGTATCCCCTTCGCCAAAGGCAAGAGGTGTACCGCTTATAATTCTTCTGCCCGTCGCAAGAGTCAGTAGGGAGGCAGAATAATCCTTTTTAACATCACTCCCCAGCCGTTTAATAACTGCTTCATCGCAGGACATCTCCATATCCTTGCCACTGAGAAAAAATGCGCCCCACACAAAAGGGTTAAACCAATGGATGCATAGAAGCAAAAAGCTTATGAGCTTGAATATGTGGTCAAGCCGTTTAACATGTGTTTGTTCATGAAGCAGAATATAGCTTCGCTCCGTAGCGTTTAAATTGGAGGGAAGATAAATCTTTGGGCAAAAAACACCCATGACAAAGGCGGTGTCAATCCTGGACGAAATAAAAATATTATCTCCATATAGGGTGGCATTCATTAATTCTTTTTTTAGGCGAAAGAGCGCAATTAGACTATATACCAGCAAAGCTGCAACACCAAGTAACCATATATAACTAAAGATTACTATCCAGATCTGTAATGGATTCGCGCTGGTTTGCGGTGTTGCAGCTGGAAGAATCGCATTAACAGAATGATTGATTACGCCAATACCAGTATCAGCTGTTGGCGTTTGGATATAGAGGATATCCTGTGTGATTGGATTTGCCTTTGCAGGCAGAAGACTAAATATGCTCTCAAAGGAAAACGGACAAATCAAACGGAACAGAACCACCGACCACAGCATATAAGAGAATACTTTTGGTGCTTTTTGTAATATAATTCTTACAACCAACACAAAGGCAATGACAATGCCTGATGTGATGCTCATGTTTAAAAGCTGCAGAAATATTCGTACCAGCATTGTTATTCCTCCTTGTATTCATTAATCAGGTTCTGTATTTCCTCAATTTCTCTGGAATTCAGTTTTTTTCTGCGGGTAAATGCAGCCAGGAACTGTGGAAGCGAGCCAGCGAAAGCCTCCGACAGAAACTGTTCGCCCTGTGCGGCTCCAAACTCGTTTTTGGACATTAACGCAGTGACCGTACCGTTATTATTTTCAAACAGTTTACGCTCACACAATCGCTTTAGCATGGTGTAAGTTGTTGTACGCTTCCAGGCAAATTCTTTTTCACATAGTTCTGTGAGTGTGCGGGAGCTGACAGGCTCATTTGCCCAGATAATGTCAGCGAATTTCTGCTCCATCTCACCCAATTTATATTGTTCCACTGAAACTACCTCCTGTCGAATCTTATTAGACTAAATTAGTCTAACACAATTAGACAAAGACGTCAATAATTGTTAGTGTGGTAAATTATGTTATTTTAATCTAAAAGCATGTAATACATTGAAAGTACATAAAGCAGTGAAAAGTACTGGTAATGTTGAGATAATAATTGGTTTAAAATATTTACAATCGGAAAAATGTTACGGTATGTTGCAGATTAGTGGTAGAAAATGTAATAACAATAGTAATTGTGACGTTTTTTTGTAATTGTGCAAAACATTATGGAATAATATGTCAAAATATGGTATATTTTATTATATTAGAAGAAATCCAATTTGCTTCTAATTTTAAATTATTATTATATAACAGTGGAGGATACAAAAGATGTATTGTAAAAATTGTTCAAAAGAGATTGATGACAAAGCAGCCATCTGTCCGCATTGTGGTGTGGCACAGACTCCTCAAGTGGTTGATAATGGCGGTTTTGGGTGGGGACTTTTAGGCTGCTGTATTCCATTAGTAGGATTAATTCTGTTTCTGGTTTGGAAAGATTCAAAACCAAAGACTGCGAAAGCAGCAGGTATTGGCGCATTAATTAGCGTTGTTTGCATGATTCTTTTTTATGCATTAATGTTTGGACTGGGACTTCTGGGTGCTATGGCGGGTTATTAAAACCGGCGGCACTACTTGTTATGAGAGGTTTTTTCTATCGATGGCTTCCAATTTTCTTTGGCTGCCATTGCAGGGCGGAACGTTCATTTTTTCTAAATGGAAAGCAATTTCCTATTTGTGCAAGATGTACCGGTGAATTGGTGGGGATCCTATTATTAGGATTTACCTATGCAATGTATCACCCACCAATCGTTTATGCTTTGATTTTCTTGATTCCAATGATACTTGACGGTGGTATTCAGTTACTGACTACATATGAAAGCACCAATATCAGGAGGTTTTTAACCGGCCTGTTTTTTGGATATGGTCTTTTTAATCTGTTTCTGGCAAGTATAATTGCTACATATTGGTTTGGATATCATATGGTTTAAGTGAATCAGTTAAATCTGGCAAAATAAAAAAGGCAGGAGCAGACACAAAGAAGATGAAGTATAATTTGGTGAGGATAGTTTTTTTTATGGCGACTCATCAATAAAATTCATCCGTTTGACGTCTGGTTCTGCCTTTTTGTCTGACAAAAGAAACTCTTTCAATGAGTCGCGATATGATATCTAAATTTTAAAGGAGAACTCTATATGGTTAAAACAACAGAAAGCGCTTATTTGAAGCTAAAAAGTAATCTTGACCACAAAGATTATGAATTGATTCATATGCTTGAAATACAATGCGCCCGGAACGATCAAATCACTCTGAAGCTTGAGCTGGACTATAAACTGAGTGATGCTCAAAACAGAACGGCGGACACCCCAATTTCTGATATAAATGAATTCATGTACTTTAACGGTGAAGAATTAATTGGCTATATGGGGATATGCTGTTTTGGAGGAATCTCTCAACCATTGGAAATCACAGGAATGGTACACCCTATGCACAGACGTCAGGGGATCTTTTCAAAATTGATGGAACTGGTTGTTGCAGAATGCAGAAGAAGAAATGCAGTAGGAATTCTGGCCTTGTGTGATAAAAAATCCATTTCCGGTCAGGAGTTTTTAAAAAAGATCAGTGCAGTTTATAAATTTTCCGAATTTGAAATGTATCTCAATCATAAATCTTATAAGACGTTGAAAAAACAGCAGCCTTCCGGCATCACATTCAGAAAAGCTGTCAATGCAGATGCTTCAGAGATAACCCGGCAAAATATGATTTATTTTGGTGATGATTGGGAAGAAGAAAATGAGGATTCAGAGGATAGTGGTATTCTTCTGCCCGAAGAGGAAGAAAAACGAGGCATGACGATCTATATTGCTGAAAAGGGAGATAGGATAATCGGGAAGGTAAATCTTCAGATGTCTGATGGTGGTACTGGCGGAATCTATGGGCTTGGTGTATTGCCTGAGTTCAGGGGAAAAGGGTATGGAGGGGCAATTCTCATTTTTGGGGTAGAAAAGCTGAAAGATGCAAAAGCTACAGAGGTGATGCTTCAGGTCGCTGCGGAAAATGGAACGGCCCTCAACTTATACAAATCCTGCGGATTTCAGGAAACATCGGTTATGGATTACTTTGAGTTAAAGTAAATGTGAAGAAGGAAACGATCACAAAATGGAGAATCCAGTAAATATAACACAAAAACTAAAAACGTTGTTAAAGCATCCACTTATAGAATTGTTAAAGAATAACAAGGGAAATCCAAAGACTCTGATTTTAATGGAGCCTCTATGGGGGATTCCCTATAATTTAATTGCACCTTTTGCCACATTATATATGTACACACAGGGAATAACAGACGTTCAGATTGGTTTGATTTTATCGGTTTCCATGGTTGTTCAGGTGCTTTTTTCTTTTATTGGAGGTATTCTAACTGATAAGCTGGGACGTAAATTCACAACCATGATGGGAGATTTCTTCGGCTGGAGTGTTGCCTGCCTCATATGGGCTGTTTCTGGTAATTTCTGGTTCTTTTTAACAGCAGTTTTATTTAATAGTTTTGAACAGATTAACCAGACCGCGTGGTACTGTCTACTGATAGAGGATGCAGACTCCAGGGATTTAATCGGAATCTATACATGGGTAAATATTGGCGGTCTGATTGCAATCTTTTTTGCACCAATTTCTGGATTGCTGATCAATACCTTTTCCGTGGTTCCCGTTGTACGTGTCCTATATGTTGTTTTCGCTGTGAATATGCTGATTAAAGTGATTATTACGTTCCGGTATTGTGAAGAAACCCGTCAGGGTAAGATTCGTATGGCTGAAACGAAAAACACCTCTGTCTTTCAGATGATTTATGAATATAAGGACTTAATACCTAAAGTACTGATGAATAAAGAGATTGTGAAAGTGCTGATAGTCTGTGTAATACTACATATAGCAAATCTGGTAAACACCAGCTTTTTTAGTCTGTATGTGACCCAAAGGCTGGGAATTGCAGACCGCTATCTAGCCTTTTTCCCAATTTTAAATGCCGCTGTAATGCTGATTTTCATGATTGGTGTACAGCACCGTTTGGAATCTGTGAAATTTCGGATACCAATTTGGATCGGTCTGGTACTATATGCCGCGTGCTCAGTTCTGCTGATTCTGACTCCTGTTGGCAGTATGCCATTTATTATCGTCTATGTTTTTGTCGGGGCGGTGGCAGGCGGACTTGTAATGCCTCGCAAAGATGCCTTGCTCCAGCTAAACATCAATCCCGATGAACGGGCTCGCATTAATGCTCTCATTATGTCCTTTACTATTGCATTTGCATCTCCCTTTGGTTACCTGGCAGGCTGGCTGTCCAGTATAGACCGCCGTTTACCATTTGTATTTACACTTACGATTTATACCATAGCAATAATTATTGTTGGTAAAATCTGCGATCCTGAATTTGCAGAAGAGTGATATAGTTTTCAGAAAAATATGCCAGGTATAAAAAAATTGGGAGTTTTAGAGGGTTAAATCTGTGACTGTAACTGATGCCCCTTTAAAACTCCCGAAAAAGTTGATAATTATAGTTTTTCAGGTCTAGATTGTTTGCTTAACAGACTCAAATGTAATTTCCAGAACTCTTGACAGAAATGGAAATTTCTCTTTCATCATATCAAATTCTGAGCCAGATTCCAGAAAATCTGCAGTTCCATTGATCAGAAATCCTGCTCCCATATGTTTGTGACCCATTACTTCCTTGCTTCCTAATGTGACCAATACCCGGTTATTATGTTCGATGTTCTTTTGCGTTTTGCGCATCCCGGCAGCAGGGATAAACATTTTGTTGTTTTCTATGACAACATATGAATTCCACGTATTAACCACATGTGGTTCGTCATTTCCGCTGGATACAATTGCTACTACACCTTCGTGACTAATAACTTCATATAATTTTTCGTTGGACATATGAAACCTCCTGTAGTTTTGTAAATTGACATATTTGCAATATAAGTATAATATTGAATTGGCATGTATGGAAGAACCAATTATGAACTATTTAAAGGATACAGTTGGAGGGGAAATATGATAATATTAAATAACAATATACAAACTCCTAAATATATACAAATTTATGAACAGCTTAGAGATGAAATCATAAGAGGGGAGCTGCCTGAGGGTTCAAAATTAGTATCTACCCGCTATCTTGCCGAATCACTTGCAGTTGGCAGAAATACGGTAGAAAAGGCTTACCTGCAGCTTTCTTCAGAAGGATATGTTGAAAGCAGAGTTGGAAGCGGATTTTATGTGCAGGACATTCATAATATATTTTCCCTGGGTAATGACAAAAAGAATGTTGAGTTTCCAACAGAGCATAAAGGAAGTGAAATACAGGAAAATATTATTTGTAATTTTCAATATGGACACTTAAGTCCACAGGATTTCCCACAAAATATATGGCGGAAAGTTTCAATGAAAGCGTTGGCATCATTGAATGCAGAAGATATGATAATATATAGTGATCCAAAGGGTGAACTGCAGTTAAGAAAAAAACTGGCAGAATATTTAAGGAAGTCCAGAGGAGTTTCCTGCAGTGCAGAGCAGATTATTTTATGCTCCGGTTTGGAGTCTGCATTGTCATTATTAAGTCAGCTGTTCCGGAATACTTACAGTCAAATCGCTTTTGAAGAGCCTGGCTATTTCGGTGCAAGAGAGATTTTTGAGCATAATGGATTTAATACGGTCTCTGTAAGCCTTGAAAAAGACGGGGTAAATGTAACGGAGTTAGAAAAGAGCTCAGCTCAGGTAATTTATGTTACACCATCCCATCAATTTCCAATAGGTGCAGTTATGCCCATACAAAAGAGATTGCTTTTATTGGAGTGGGCTGCGAAAAACAATGGAATAATTATTGAAGATGATTATGACAGTGAATTACGTTACAATTCAAGACCTATTCCATCAATCAGTAGTGTTTCCGGAAATGATAATGTTATATACATTGGAACCATGTCCAAGTCTTTATCTCCAAGTTTACGGGTCAGCTATATGGTAATGCCACAAAAATGGATGAAACGTTATAATGAAGAGTTTAAATTATATCAATCGCCTGTATCCATAATTCAACAGCGAATTCTTTATGAATTTATTAGCTCTGGTCATTTTGAAAGTCATTTACGTAAGCTATGTGTTATAAATAAACGTAAGCATGATCTGCTGATACGTTTGATTCATGAATTAATGAGTGATAAGGTAGTTATTCATGGTAAGAATGCTGGATTGCATATTCTGCTTGAATCGACACAGGGATTAACGGAGAAAGAAATGATTGACCGTGCAAAGGAATACGGGGTATTGGTCTATCCCGTTTCAATATTTTGGCATGATGTTAAATATTATTCAAATAATATGGTTTTGTTAAGCTTTGGAAATGTATCAGAAAAACAACTGATTAAAGGAATAGAGCAATTGTCAAAGGCGTGGAATAATACCATATATTGACTAATTAGCCTGTATTCTTGACAAACAGCCACTTATTCTGTATACTGACACCATAGATAGGTAACTATTTTCAAACGTTTTTAGAGGCTCTATTCTTGAAGAATAGAGCCTTTACCTTTGAAAGATAATAGATTAATAAACGATTGGAGGAATACGAGATGTCAATGAAAGATATAGAAAAAATGAAAAAATTACTGGAAGAGAAGAAATCCAAGAATGCTTTTTTACAGGCTGAAAAGAAGATTGGTTCCGGTAAAGTTGAAAAGAGAAATAAAAATATAGGAATTGAATTTACAAGAACGCATAAAATCTCACAGTAATTGTGAGAAAGGTCAGACAATACAGATTTTAGAGGAGAATGCATGCAGTTTAAAGATTTAAAGATTATACCTGATATTATTAAGGCACTGGAAAAAGAAAATTACCAAACTCCCACACCGATTCAGGAAAAAGCAATACCCGTTATATTGGAAGGAAGGGATTTATTGGGCTGTGCCCAGACTGGTACTGGAAAGACGGCCGCATTTGCCATACCAACCCTTCAGCTCCTAAGTAAGGAAAATGCCCCTGGTACTTCAAAACAAAATATTAGGGTGCTTGTCATAACACCAACCAGAGAACTGGCTCTTCAGATTCATGAAAGTTTTCATACCTACGGACAGTTTACCAATTTAAAAAGCTGTGTGGTCTTTGGCGGAGTATCCCAAAAACCCCAGGAGGAAGAATTAAAACAGGGAGTTGATATTCTTGTGGCAACTCCGGGCAGACTGCTGGCACTCATGGATCAAAGGCTTGTAAATATAGATCATTTAAAAATACTGATCCTGGACGAAGCTGACCGTATGCTGGATATGGGATTTATAAATGATGTGAAAAAGATCATAGCAAAAACACCCCCCAAAAAGCAGACATTACTTTTTTCCGCCACGATGCCACCAGATATTGCCAGACTGGCAGGTACGATTTTAAAAAATCCAGCGGAAATAAAAATAACCCCGGTATCTTCAACTGTGGATACCATTAACCAGTATCTCTATTACACGGATAAAAGCAGTAAAAAAGATTTGCTTTTGCACATTCTGGAAAATAAAGAGATTGTTTCTGCCCTGGTATTTGTACGTACAAAGCATGGTGCGGACCGTCTGATCAAGCAATTGGCAAGGAGTAACGTATCGGCACAGGCGATCCACGGGGATAAATCCCAGGGAGCACGTCAGCGTGCACTCAGCTGCTTTAAAGACAAAACACTGCGGATTTTACTTGCTACAGATATCGCAGCAAGAGGAATCGATATTGATGAATTAACCCATGTCATAAACTTTGACTTGCCGGATACTCCTGAGACATATGTACACCGGATTGGGCGTACAGGCAGAGCAGGTCTTTCAGGAACTGCAATATCCTTTTGTGATTTTGATGAAAAAGAGCAGCTGAAAGATATTGAACGGTTAATAGGAAAAAAATTGACAGAGGTGAGCGATCATCCCTATCCATTAAAAAATAACTTTCCAGCAATAAAAACCACTCAGCCAAAAAGAGATACAGGACGTACAGAAAAGGCAAAAAGCCATCCGGCCTCACAGAAATCCAATGCAACATCAAAAAGAGAATCACAACAACCCGTAACGGGAAAAAAGGCAACAGCCACAAAGAAAAAATATCGGATGACAGCGGATGGGACGTTAAAAGAGAAAAAGAGCTATAATAGTTTTTCAACAAGAAGAAAAAGCAGCAAATAAAAAAGAGAGGTATTGAGATCAATGTAAAAATCTCGATCCCTCTCTTCTTATTAAAGCACTTGTTCAGAAACAGGGGGAAGGATAGACAAAGCTGATTCCATCAGATACAATTCTTATATCAAATAAAACGGGCTTTGCATTTAAATACACCTGCTGCAAAGTATCCCTTTCAATTCTCTGATATAATTCCCACTGGAGGTAAGACGATGGATTGGCAAAAGCAAATGAACCGGGCAATGGAATATATTGAAAATAATCTTTCGGGAAAACCAGACTATAATGCAGCAGCGCAATTTATGAATTGCTCTGAATGGGAGTTTCGAAGAATTTTTTCTTTTCTGACTCAGATTCCAGTATCGGAATATATCCGCCGAAGGCGGTTAACCGTGGCAGTGAGTGACATCCAAAACGGAGATAAGATCATTGATATTGCACAGCGCTATGGGTATGAGTCCCAGGCCGCTTTTTCAAGGGCATTCCGACAATTACATGGGGTAGCACCCTCCCGGGCCCGTGACAAGGGGATCACGCTGAACCCATTCCCGCCTTTAACCTTTAAACTGGTATTAATGGAGGGTATCGCAGTGGAAAGAGATGTGAATCAAAGAACAAATATTATTGGTGCAGGAGAAGTCGGCTATGCTGTATCAGTAAATCTGAACAAGGAAACTATTCATAAAACCAACAAATTATTTTGGGGCACAAAAGGAAACCAGGTGTTAGGAGCAATGGCACTTCCGCTTTATGGCGCATTTGTTTCAGAAGAAACGTGCCGCTTTTTTGATGAGGTGGCCGGTAAAAAGGTATTGGAAATAGGCTGCGGAACCGGTCAATCCCTACAGTATATAGGGGAGCGCAGGGCATCTGAATTATGGGGAATTGATATAACCAGGGAGCAGATAAATAAAGCAGAGCAGCATCTTAAGACATGTAATCTCACAGCAAAACTGATTTGCTCTTCTATGGAAGAGGAGTGCGGGCTGCCAGAGGATTATTTTGATTTCGTTTATTCGGTGTATGGGATAGGCTGGACCACTGATCTGGATGGTACATTCCGCCGCATAGCATCTTATCTCAAAAAAGGAGGTGTATTGATTTTCAGCTGGTCACATCCCATTCATAAATGTGTCGCGGCGGAAGACGATATGCTAGTCTTTAAGAAATGCTATTTTGACGAATCATGGTACTCCGTTTCCGTTGGCGAGGGCGTGCTGTCATTGTCAGACCGTAAATTATCAACTTACATCAATGCACTGGCACGGGCTGGATTCATTATTGAACAGTTAATTGAAGAATCTGATGAAGACATACTGAAGTCAAAGGACAACAGCTTTGCCAGGAAAGCCAGTATGCTACCGGTTACGTTTGTTATTAAAGCAATTAAAAAATAGGTAAAAAATTGATTGAAAATATATTTAATAACATGAAAAAACCGCACAGAACCATTTCCATAGGAATAAAATGAACTGAGAATAAAAATGTAATCGGAGCAGTTTACAGGAGTTTATATGGATGGTAGTAGTTATAGTAGTGGAACAATAGCGAGTGCTGGATTACCCTATGATAATATAAACTGGTATGATATAGAAGGTCAGCCCTTTGGTCCAGCCTCCAAATTGAATGTTATTGTATTTAATGATGCTAATAACATTGTTGACGTGGAAGGACCTGTGGCCATTGGAGGAAGTTTTTACAGCCCAAGAGGTTTCAGCGCTGGTTTTTCCAGAGATAAGGGCAGCAGAGATGCCAATTACTCACCGGATCTGGTGCGCTTTCTCGTTGGCGGCAATGTGGCAATGAGTGAGCCTCTGGTGATTGTAGGCCATACGGTTGTCGGCGGCGGCTTCCGTGCAGGCAAGGGAAGCACATACTTAATTGGAAAAAGTGGAAAGGCGGATCAGGCGGAAGAGCTGGCAACTTTATATCAGGCCAATGGCGGAAGTCAGTATTGGACACCATCAGACAAAGGAAATCATTATTTAATTTCCAGCTATGATGTTCCAAGATATATACCTGCAGGCAGAATAAATGCAAACGTTTCAAAATTCTTTCAGGATGCAAAGAACGGAATTGGATACTATAAAAACTGTATTGAAAATTTAACACCAACCGGAACTGTAGTAGATAATAATTACGAATGGATATTAAGGGGAAATGATCCTGTACAGAATGTATTCCTGATTGATGTAAGGCCAAACGGTCTGGTTAACAAAGGAATCCGTGCAGAAGTTCCCCAGGGAAGCAATGTTATCGTAAGGCTGAGAACAGGCCCTGATGCTCACCTGCAATATGGTCTCTATGGAGAAGAAAGCAAAGCCAACCGGACTTTGTATGTATTTGAGGATGCCACAAATATTTATATGGAGAAGTCCTCCGATATCTGGGGAAGTATACTGGCACCTCAGGCAATGTTCCATGCCCATCCCACTGGCGGTCGTGTAAGCGGAAACGCGGCTTTGGGATCATTTGCAGTCAATGCAGCCAGCGGCTTTGAATTTCATTATTATCCCTTTGTGGGAGGCGTCATGTGCCAGGTTCCAACAGAGGTATCACCGGGAAAAGAGGAGCAGCCTGTGGTATGTCCCACTTGTCCGGCACCGCCTGCACCTGTACCATGTCCGACCCCGCCGCCATGTCCCACACCTGAGCCATGTCCGACCCCGCCGCCATGCCCGACCTGCCCCACTCCGCCGCCATGCCCCAAGCCGGAACCATGTCCTGCTTGTCCAGTGTGCCCGAAGCCTGAGCCCTGCCCGGCATGTCCCAAACCTCAGCCGTGCCCTACTTGTCCGGTGTGCCCGAAGCCAGAGCCATGTCCGACTTGTCCGGAATGTCCCAAGCCTGAGCCCTGCCCAACCTGTCCGGTCTGCCCGGAATGTCCGAAGCCAGAGCCATGTCCAACCTGTCCGGTCTGTCCGAAGTGCCCGAAACAAGAACCCTGTCCGGTCTGCCCGGTCTGTCCGGAATGTCCAAAGCCAGAGCCATGTCCAGTTTGCCAGGAATGTCTGATTAAGCCAGGTATTATTGCTGGATGTATCTGGGGCTGTGGATGCGGTGATTTCCATGATTGGGAAGTAAAGTTATACAAGAGGGTCAATGATGTTGATACAATGCTGTTCTGTATCAAGATCTGCGGTTGTGGCTGCTTTGAATTTGCAGTTCCTTATGATGGCTGCTATATTTTAAAAGTAAGGATGTGTGAGAATTGCTGGAACACATTCTGGTGTAAGCCAATTATTACACTGAATAACATTGGTGTAGCCAGTTTCATGATTGATTAATAAAAACTGCCGCAAGTGGTTTAATTACCCAATTGCGGCAGCTTTTTTATAGTGGACAATATACTTTCAGTCTTATGCTTTTATAGCCCAGCGTAATTTAGCACACCTGGCACGTCCGTTGGAATTACATTCTTCTGCAGAAGGTCTGATTGCATCAGGAGCGATTTCTTTATAAATGCCGCTGCGATGGAGACGCTGAAACGATTTTTTTACGAGACGGTCCTCACCAGAATGAAAAGTAAGAATCGCCACACGTCCCCCCTCCGCCAGAGCCTCCGGAAGCTTTTCTAAAAAGTCGTATAATACCTCAAATTCATTATTCACATCAATCCGCAGAGCCTGGAAGCATCGCTGGCAGGATTTTTTAATTTCATTTTCTCTGTCTTTTTCCGGAATGAATTTCAGCGTATCTTTAATAATCTGGCGGAGCTGACTGGTTGTCGTAACGTCTTCTCCTTTTTTTATTGCCAAAGTGACCGCACGGGCAATTTCTTCGGCGTGAGGCTCGTCTGCATTCTCTAAAAGCATGCCGCATAATTCATTTTGGGAAATGGTTTTTAAACGTTCAGCTGCAGAGATTCCCTTTGAAGGATTCAGCCGCAGATCAAGCGGTCCCTCGGTTTTAAATGAAAATCCCCGATCGGGGTTGTCTATCTGCATGGAAGATACACCTAAATCAGCCAGGATAAAATCCAGGGGACCTGACTCTGGGATTATCTCATCAATATTGGAAAAATTGGTTTGCCTGATTGTCAGTATCTCCGGACCATAACCCAGATTCTCCAGACGTTCCCGTGTCCGGGGCAGTTCAATAGGATCCACATCGGTTGCATACAAATGCCCTTTTGAATCCAGACATTTAAGCATCTCTAATGTATGACCGCCGTAGCCTAAGGTTGCATCTAATCCGGTTTCCCCTGGGGTGATTTTTAAAATATCCAGTATTTCCTGTACGCAGATAGAGCGATGCATGCCAGCTGGTGTATTGCCCTTTTGAATCACCTTGGCAACGGTATCAGAATATAATTCCGGATTTAATTCTTTATATTTATCCTTAAAAGCTTTTGGATGAGTCCCCTTGTATCTGGGACGGCGCTGATGTTTTTGTTCCTGATTATCCATTTTTGTTCCACCTTCTTAAAATATCTTTTATAAATGTATCTGCTTACATGATAACAAACCCATGACAGAATGGCAAATGATTGTTTTTATTTTATTTCGTTATATAATGTAATTATCAATGTCTAAATAGGAGGTATAATTATGTTATTGGATATTCTGAAATCCAGAAGAAGCATCAGGAAGTTTCAAAACAAAGAGATTGAACAGGAAAAGATTGATACCATTCTAAAAAGTGCACTGCTGGCACCCTCATCCCGCTCCATAAGACCCTGGGAATTTATAGCAGTCACCAATAAAGAAATAATAAACCAGCTTTCACAAAGCAGAGATCCTGGTTCGGGTTTTTTGGCAGGTGCGCCTCTTGCAGTTGCGGTAATTGCGGATCATACACTTAGTGACGTCTGGATTGAAGATGGGTCCATAGCTGCAACAATAATTCAGTTAACGGCCCAGGATTTAGGTCTTGGGTCATGCTGGATTCAGGTGAGGGAACGATTTCATAAAGAGCAGGAAACAGCTGGAGACTATATCAGAGAAGTTCTGGGAATACCTGGACAGTACCGTGTTGAGTGCCTGATTGCCATTGGTTATCCTGCTGAAGAGAAGAAACCATATGAAGAAGACATGCTCAAGCTGGAAAAGCTGCATTATGATAGATTTTAGTTTCCGGAGAATCAGAGGAAGATTTTATAAGGAATTGGAAACAGGGGGGATAATTTGGACATTATATTTAAAAGTGAATTTATTATGACGTTAGACAGGTATTTATATTTTTGTAACAATCCTGTTGGTGAGGAAGCAAAAAGAAAGTACCGGGCATGGAAAAGCAGAAATATTTTATCTTTTATTTTATCATTACTTTGTGCATTGATATTTGCAATACTAAAGGATTGGGTTGGAATCTATATACTTTTATTCTCAAGCGTTATCTTTTTATATAGATTACTTTATCAACGAAAAAAATTAAATACGAATCAATATAATAGTGTTCGTAAATCACAAGAATCAGATGATTGGATCAGAACCACAACATTTACTGATGTAATGAAAGTAAAAGAAGGAAACACAGAAAGTGTTTACGAATATTCTTACATTAAAAAAATAACAGAAGACAATGAATACTTTTATCTGTGGCACAATTCGGATTTTGTTATCCGGATTCCCCAGGACAGCTTTGTGATCGGAGCCAAAAAGGATTTCAAAAATTTTATTGCAGATAGAATTTATGAAAACAGGGTCACAAGTTAACATAAAAATGTAAAATTATATCCTCCACCGGGGCTTGTTGAGATTAAATAACGTTTTATAATTGTACTTAGCAGAAAGTAAAATTATGAAAGGTTGGTAAGAACATGCATATTCCAGACAATTATTTAAGCCCGTCAACCTGTGCCGCTATGGGGGCTGCCATGGTTCCGGTTTGGACAAAGGCAATCAGGAAGGTGAAGGAAGAGATTCCTAAAGCAAAGATACCCCTGCTTGGTGTGGGAGCAGCGTTTTCATTTCTTCTTATGATGTTTAATGTACCGCTTCCAGGAGGAACAACAGGGCATGCTGTAGGTGGTACGCTGCTGGCTATTCTGATGGGGCCTTACGCTGCCTGCATCAGTGTTACGGTTGCTCTCTTCATTCAGGCACTGTTATTTGGCGACGGTGGTATTCTTGCTTTTGGGGCGAATTGTTTTAATATGGCATTTGTTCTGCCGTTTTTTGGATATTATATTTATAAACTGATTAAAGATCATGTCAGGTCAGAAAAAGGGGAATACCTGGGTATTATTCTGGGCTCCTATGCCGGAATTAATATAGCTGCACTCTGTGCCGCCATTGAATTTGGTATTCAGCCCCTTTTATTTAAAGATGGCGGGGGGCAGGCACTTTATTGTCCTTACCCCTTCTCTGTTTCCATACCTGCCATGCTGATTCCCCATCTGCTGGTTGCAGGGATTGTGGAAGCTGTTTTTACAGCCGCAATTGTGATTTACATAAAAAAGGTGTCTCCAGGTACATTTTATAAGGGTGCCAAAGAAAAGACGAGAGCTGTCTACGGTCTGGTAGCCGGGCTTATCTGCTTTACTCCGCTTGGTCTTCTGGCCACAGGAACCGCGTGGGGAGAATGGGGAGCAGATGAAATTAAGGAGGTAGTATCTGGGGGGAGTGCATTGGGATTTGTTCCTCACGGTATGAAGGAAGGTTTTAATTTTAGTGCTGTTATGCCAGATTATGCAGTGAGCGGTCTGCCGGAAGCTGCCGGATATTTATTGTCTGCAGTTGCTGGTGTGGCAATCATGATTATTTTCTTTAAGATACTTGGTAATATGAAAAAAGAAAAGGCTGGAAACAACGTTGGATCATGCGGAAATTAAAGTAGATGATATGCCGGAATGGCTTGTAAAAAACGAGAACTACATACCGTCAGCCGATAAGGATACTTTTGTTAACAAAAGTATCCTGTCTGTGTTTAAGGTATTATCCAGAATAAAAAAAACAGGACTTGCCAGAGGAAACAGGATTTTCAATGAATGTACCCCTTCAGGTTTTTGGTACATTGGTTTTAATTTTACTGGTTTCACTCACAAGAAGCTTTGTATTTGTTATAATTGTAAATGTCTGGTTATTGGCGGTCTTAAGCATGACGGATCCATCGCGTATGGTAGTAATCTTAAAGCTGAGTATGGGTATTACTTTTTTTACGGCTATTGTCATGCTGCCGGCATTTGTTTTGGGTAACACCTATAGCAGTATCATGATCACTACAAAGGTGTTTGCTACAATCACAGCCATGGGTCTGCTTTCTCATTCCACAAAGTGGAGTGCACTTACACAGGCACTGAAAACATTTTATATACCTGATATTTTTATATTCATACTTGATATTACAATTAGATATATTTCTATGCTGGGTGAATTCTCGTTAAATATGTTTTATGCATTAAAACTTCGGTCAGTGGGAAAGAACCGCAGCAAGTATTCGTCAATGGCTGGAATTGCAGGAACTGTATTTCTTCAGTCCAAAGAAATGGCCGAGGATATGTATCATGCCATGGAATGCAGAGGATTTACGGGTGAGTATCATATAAATGATAAATCAAAGTTTAAATGGCGGGATTACCTCTATATTGGGATTATTGCTGTTTTTTTCACTTTATTTATTTACTTTGGAAGGGTGTAACATGATTGAACTAAAGGATGTCTGTTTTTCGTATTCGGATATAATTGCATTGGATCACATTAATCTTAGCATAAAAACAGGTGAAGCAATTGCGTTAATGGGGGCTAATGGCTGTGGCAAGTCCACTCTGTTAAAGCTATTAAATGGAATTATCTCTCCAAACGCTGGAAGCTATGAGTTTCACGGGGAAGAAGTCACTCATAAAAAACTTCAGGATGATAAATTTTCAAAGCTTCTTCATCAGAAAATCGGATTCGTATTTCAGAATTCTGATACCCAGCTGTTTTGTTCCAGTGTTTATGATGAAGTGGCGTTCGGGCCAAGGCAGATGGGCGTTGGAGAATCAGAGGTGGAGCACCGGGTAAATGATTGTCTTGCTTTGCTGGGTATACAGGAATTCCGTAATAGAATACCATATCACCTAAGCGGAGGAGAAAAGCGGAAGGTTGCGATTGCCTGCGTGCTGTCCTTAAATCCTGAGGTTCTGGTTCTTGATGAACCAATGAACGGTCTTGATCCCAAGACCCAGAGATGGCTTGTGGATTTTCTGAAAAAGTTAAATAAAGCAGGGAAGACCTTAATAACTTCTACTCATAATCTTGAGCTTGTGCATGAAATATCCAATAGGGCTGTTCTTTTTGGTGAATCCCATACCATTGTGGCAGATATGATGACCGAAGAGCTGCTAAAAGATGTGGAACTGTTAAAAAGGGTAAATCTTGTGGATACGTATTATCAATACAAGATAAGTTATTGATTAAAAATAGTTTAAGGGGAAAGAGAATGAAAAGAAAGGTGATTTTATTAGCAGCAGCAATACTGACTTTAAGTCTTGCTGCGGGCTGCCAGAAGCAAAAGGATGAGAGCCTGCCTCGGGAGTCAGAAACTACCAGTGGAATCGATATTAAAAATGAAGAAGCGGTATCTTCCAGCGATAACGGCTCCCCCGGTTTAGATGTAAAGCTGGATGAAAACCGGATTATACCTGAGCAGTCCTTTCTAACGGAACTGGGTGACTGGGGAGATGTAAGGTTTGTATCTTACGGTCCTGCAGCTGGCTCGGATTTTGAAGATGTCTCATTTTATCTGATGAAAAATGGTAAGGTGGTTTTTGTATTTCCCTACTATGGTGAAAATAATAAAACGGATCAATACGCCGGGCTGTTTGACAGTGTGGAGGCGGTGGCATTTCATGATGTAAATGGGGATAATTTAAAGGATGTAATTGTTATTATTAACTACATTACCGGTGCCGGCCCTCAGGGGATGGAACCACGCCCCAAAGCCAGAATATTCCTCGCGGATAAAAAGGGCTTTATTCTGGCCAGGGATTTGACAGATGATGTAAATGATCATATTGAGGAAAAAGATATGAGCATGGGGCACATTTACGATTATTTGAAAAATAAATAACTGCAGCTTGCTTTTATGGCTTACTTTAAACAAGCGCCCCAGGTGTACAAAGGACACTGGGAGCGCTTGTTTGTATATTCATGGGATTATGCTTTTGCGTAATCGGCTGCATTTGTTTTAAGCTTGGGACCATAGGTGGCGCCATCTCCATTGTAGATTGCTCCCATCCTGTTAAAATCCCGTGACTGGCAGGCTTTTAGCAGAGAACCGTTGCTGTACTTTGCAATAAAGGTGCAAAAGCCTTTCATCTGGTTGTCTTCGCTGATGCTAAAGTCTTGAAACATTGCTTTTGGTGAACTAAAACCTGTGACCTCATAGTTAAAGCCCATAATCTGGGGAAGTCCCATACTAATGGAATAATAAGCATAGTATTCGTTAAGTCCAATTGCCAGATTAAATGCATCGTATTCACTGGACTGGTTTCCGGTGTGGGTTTTATTCCATGTTCCATTTTTGTAATAATAATGTACTTTATCCTCAACCTTAAAGGTCTTGGAGGCGTTTGGAACATTCTTTAAGAAGATATGGTTTTCAAACCGGATTAATAGTTTTCCGCTGGTAAAACCTGATCCGGAAGATTCCGTGAGAATAAAGCCGCCTAACACATCTTCCCCAATTGAGTACTTTGAAGCAAAGGAAGAGATAATTGATCCAAATTTCTTTTTGAGGTTTTTTGCGGCTGCGCTGGCATCAGAGCTGCCTCCGGAGGCAGCCTTATCAAGAGCGGTCAGTGTAGCTTTTCCAGCCTTTCCGTCTACGGTAAGACTTTGGGATCTTTGGAAACTTTTTACTGCAGTATCGGTTCCATTGCCAAATTTACCATCTGGAGTTCCGCAGTTATGTCCTGCTGTATTTAATTTTCCCTGCATTGTACTGACTCCCCCACTGTAACGAAGCATATCATCCTTCATGTAATATCCGGTACCAGCAAGTACCTGAGTGTATGTATATCTAGAGTTATCATAATCTGCCATAATCGTATCTCCTTTTATTTTATTGAATTTGCAAATTCAATGGTAAAAAAGAAGATATAAGTCATATTTGTAAACTTCAAACGTTTACTAAATAATAAATTATTTTTTAGTTTACAAATCTCTCCCCCCATTCTTTTTATCAGGTAGATTTGCAGATCAATTGCTTCTCCGTCTATGCCGGCTAAGGGGAGCCATTTGAAATTTTATAATTCCAGGAGGAAATAAAAGATGAATAAAACAATTGCAAAATCAGTAGGTAATTCCAACCCTCTGATCGATCACCACTTAGGAGCAGATCCGTTTGCCCTGACTTACAACGGAAGAGTTTACATCTATATGTCCAGCGATAATTATGAGTACAACGCAGATGGATCAATCAAAGAAAACAGTTTTAATAATTTAAAGAGTGTTTTAGTAATATCTTCAGAAGATATGGTTAACTGGACCGATCATGGAGCCATTCCGGTAGCTGGTGCAAACGGAGCTAACGCAGGGCAGGGAATTGCAAAATGGGCAGGAGGCTCCTGGGCACCGGCGGCTGCGGTGAAAAACATTAATGGCAAGGACAAATTTTTCCTTTATTTCGCCAATGGTGGAAACGGTATCGGCGTATTAACAGCTGACAGCCCCATTGGTCCGTGGACTGATCCCCTGGGCAGAGCGCTGGTATCAGGCAGTACACCTGGTATCTCCGGCGTGGTATGGCTCTTTGATCCGGCTGTCTTTGTAGACAGTGACGGAACGGGATATCTGTACTGCGGCGGAGGAGTTCCTGGAGGCCAGAACCCTTCACAGTCCCAGTGGGCAAATCCAAAGACTGCCAGAGTTCTCCGTCTGGGCCAGGATATGATCAGCATTGTAGGAAGCGCTTCTACCATTGATGCTCCTTTCATGTTTGAGGATTCAGGAATCCACAAGTATAACGGAGTTTATTACTACTCTTACTGCATTAATTTTTCCGGTTCTCACCCAGGAAGCGTTCCTCCGGGAGAAATCGGATATATGACCAGTAACAGTCCCATGGGACCATTTACCTACAGAGGCCATTTCTTAAAGAATCCGGGCAGCTTTTTCGGAGGCGGTGGCAATAACCATCATTGTGTTTTCCAGTTTAAGAATCAGTGGTATGTGGTTTATCATACCCAGACCGTGAGTCTTGCATTATATGGTTCCGGTAAAGGTTACCGTTCTCCCCATATTAACCAGTTGTTCCATAACAGCGATGGAACCATTCGTGAGGTTGCAGCAAACTATGCAGGAGTGGGTCAGCTTTCCAATTTAAATCCATATAAGCGTGTGGAAGCAGAAACCATTGGATGGAACGGCAGAATTTTAACAGAAAAGAGCTCTGCCGGCGGAGGTCCTGTATACAATCAGAATGTAACAGGTATTCAAAATGGAGACTGGGTTGCTGTGGGAAATGCAGATTTTGGTTCAACAGGTGCCAAACGTTTTAAGGCTAACGTTGCTTCAACCTCCGGAGGTAAGATTGAGGTTCGTCTTGACAGTGAAAACGGTACAGTGGTAGGAACTTTAAATGTGCCAAATACCGGTGGCATGCAGAACTGGAGAGAAGTAGAAACAACAATCAGCGGTGCCAAAGGGGTGCATAAACTGTTCTTTACGTTTAGTGGAAATGGCAGCGGAAACTTATTTAATTTCGACTATTGGCAGTTTGTGTAAAGGGGATCTGTTATGGATAATAGTATAAATGAAACAATGAAAGCAGCCTGGCAGTCTGACAATGGAAATGGTACTTACACCAATCCGATTTTAAATGCGGATTATCCTGACATTGCAGCAATTCGGGTTGGAAAAGATTTTTATATGGTCAGCTCTACGTTTGTGTCCTTTCCCTCCATTCCAATCATGCATTCAAGAGATCTGGTAAACTGGGAAATAATCGGATATGTGACTGCAGATTTAAACGGAACCGGGAAATCCTATACCCTCACTAACAATTTTGAGGATTATGGGCATGGATGCTGGGCACCTACCATTGCTTACCGTAACGGCGTTTATTATGTGGGTATTTACCAGGCACAGGGCAAATTTATTCTGTGTACTTCCACCAATCCGGCGGGACCTTATACGAAAACAGTGTTTAATCAGGGATTTCATGATCCGGCGCTGTTTCTTGATGACGATGGAACAGGGTATATTATTTCAGAAGCAAATGATGTGAAAATCAGTAAACTGAGCGGGGATTATAAGTCTGTGGTAAACAGCAGAGTATCCACCCGGATTGAAGGAATCACCGGAAAGTATCTGGTGGAAGGCACTCATGTTATAAAAAAGAACGGGTATTACTACATATTCCGAAATTCTACACCGCCAGAATCCTATACCTATTGTCTGCGGTCTAAAAATATTTACGGACCTTATGAAATGAGAATCCTTTTAAATGGTCCCAGGATACCGGGCGGCAGCCAGATTCATCAGGGCGGTCCCATTGACACCCCGACCGGAGAGTGGTGGTTCTATGTATTTCAGGATGGAAACGGCTTAGGACGCCGCAACATTCTGGTACCCATGCAGTGGCAGAATGACTGGCCGGTGCTGGGCGATCCGTCTACCATTAAGAATGTGACAATCGGAGGAAAGAGCTACCCTATGGGAAGTGTTCCCATTACGTACAGAAAACCAGATGTGGGGGCTTCTTATCCGTTAGTGTCTATTCCTGACAGCGATGAATTTAATTCTACTGTTCTGGGAGTTCAGTGGCAGTGGAACCATTACCCGGACAACAGCAAATGGTCCCTGAGTGAGCGCCCTGGATATTTACGGCTTCGTGCAAAGCAGGCCAATAATTTGTGGAGAGCAACAAATACGCTTACCCAGAGAGTTCAGGGACCGGACTGTCAGGGAACCATTGAGCTGGATACAGCCAATATGGCAGATGGGGATCAGGCAGGGCTTTGCCTGTTAAACATTCCTTATGGCTCCATTGGTGTGGTGAAAACCGCAGGTGTGAAAAAGATAGTTGCCAATATCAACGCTAAGGAAGATGCCAAGGGAGTGATTACCAATGGACCTGAACTTCGCAGTAATATTGTGTACTTACGGGCCAGTGCAAATCTTCTTACGGATAAGGCAGTCTTTTCTTACAGTACAGACAATGTCAATTTCACTCAGCTTGGAGGACAGCTGAATATGCCGTTTGACCTTGGGTTTTTCCAGGGAGATAAGTTTGGTATCTACAACTTTAACACAGCATCAGCTGGCGGGTACGTTGATGTAAACTGGTTCCGTTTTGTTTCCTCAAACAGAAAAACAACAGGTACTATGGAGGCATCCGTAACAGAGGATATACTGGAAACAAGTATGGCGGTATCCGCGTCAGGCGGAGATGCAGCGATTAATCTGGCGGCACAAAAGCAGCTGATCCGGGGTTACGGAGGAATCAACCACCCTGCATGGATTGGCGATCTGACGGCGGCTCAGAGAGAGACTGCATTTGGAAACGGAAATAACCAGCTGGGATTTAGTATTTTAAGAATTTATATTGATGAAAATAAGAACAACTGGAGCAGGGAACTGGCGACGGCGAAAAAGGCAAAGGAAAAAGGAGCCTTACTATTTGCTTCTCCATGGAATCCGCCCAGTGATATGGCAGAGACATTCACCCGCAACGGTGTAGCAAATCAGAAGCGGCTCAGGTACGATAAGTACGGTGCCTATGCCCAGCATCTCAATGATTTCGTCACCTTTATGAAGAACAATGGAGTGGAGCTTTACGCCATATCCGTTCAGAATGAACCTGATTATGCACATACCTGGACCTGGTGGACTCCTTCTGAAATGCTGAACTTCATGAAAAATTATGCGGGATCCATTCACTGCAAAGTCATTGCACCGGAATCATTTTCTTATATGAAGAACATGTCAGATCCCATATTAAATGATTCTCAGGCACTTGGGAATATGGATATTCTTGGTGCACATCTTTATGGTACACCGGAGAGCAGCTTCTCGTATCCGCTTTTCAAGCAGAAGGGGGCAAATAAGGAGCTTTGGATGACTGAGGTTTATTATCCAAACAGCAATAATAATTCCGCTGATCTATGGCCGGAGGCACTTGAAGTTTCCTATCACATTCACAATGCTATGGTACTAGGTGATTTCCAGGCTTACGTATGGTGGTATATCCGCAGACAGTACGGACCCATGAAGGAAGACGGAACAATCAGTAAACGAGGCTATAATATGGCACATTTCTCCAAATTTGTAAGACCTGGCTATGTGAGGGTGGACGCTACCGCCAATCCGTCAAATGGTGTTTATATTTCCGCTTACAAAGGAGATAATAAGGCAGTGATTGTAGCAATTAATAAGAATACATCTGCTGTCAGTCAGAAATTTACATTCCAGAACGGAACGGGAGGTTTGGTATCCTCCTGGATCACAGACGGAAGCAGAAATCTTGCAGCAGGTTCCAGTTACCGTGTATCCGGTAATTCCTTCACTGCCCAGCTTCCAGCCAGAAGTGTCACAACCTTTGTAACCAGTTTAAGCTGATACGGCATATCAATAATAATTAGAGGCAGGGTGCTTTGACGATCAGTCAGGGTGCCCTGTTTCACTGGAATAATTCTTAAGTATTTTGTTTTATATTTACGGGACCGGAAACTGGTATTATAATACGCTTATATTAGAAGTGAGAAAGGAGAAAGATGAAGAAAGAATTACCCTATTTCAGTATTGGAGATTCCTTTGGGGGGAATCAGGACTGGTTCCGGGATCCGATGATGCATTTAGGCGGCTGCGGAGCCGCAGCTGCATGTGATGTCTGCATTAATCTTGCACTCCATCACAACAAAACTCATCTGTATCCATCTGATATAAAAAGACTTGATAAGGAAGCTTACATTGAATTTTCCAGCATAATGAAACCGTATCTGAGACCGCGCTTCGGTGGAATTGATACGCTGGAAGTGTTTATGGATGGTTTTAACCAGTATCTGAAACATGTGAATGAACAGAAACTTCAGCTGTGGGGCTGCCCTGGGGATACTCCTGTAAAGGAAGCAGCAGACAAAGTGAAGGATCAGATTGACAGGGGAATTTCCATTCCTTTTTTACAGCTCCGACATAAGAATGTAAACTTTAAGGATCTGGTGTGGCATTGGTTTATGCTGGTGGGATATGAAGAATTTGAGGAAGATTTTTATGTAAAAATTGCCACCTACGGCGGATATCGCTGGCTTTCCTTCTATGAATTGTGGGAGACTGGATATAAGCGTAAGGGTGGGCTGGTGCTACTGCGGCAGCAGGATGAGTAAGGAGATACGGTGAAGGCAGCAATGCATGTTATTAATAATTTTGTGTTTGGTGAGCTGTTTACCCGTCTTTACAGCCTGTTTAGATGAAATTGCCCGCCTCTTAATGACAGAGACGGGCAATTTTATGGGCAGAGCGTGGAATCTGTTTTTATTTTACTGCATCAGGCGGCCGCTAAGTCTCCCGGACTTCTTCTGCCAATGGTTCTGACTGCAGAAACAGCAAATATCAGCATTAGTATTAAGGTACATACATAATAGCGGCCGCGTACACTGTCACCAGACAGAATATAAGATACTCTTGTTACTACATAGGGTGCCAGTGTCTGACCGATGTTAACAACAGCGCCGTTAATAGCAATACACAAAGTAATGGCTGCTGGAGAAACACTGGAGATAATATTGGTGATGATCTGTGGAAATACCATCATCATACCGATACCTGTAAGCAGACCTGAAACATAAACAAGAATCGGTGAGTATGCAATGGCCATGGAAAGAAGACCCAGCGCAGAGAGCAGAAATCCTGCCGGAAGAGTCCATTTTTTAAGCAGTTTGCAATCTTGCCATAGACAGCTCCGCAGATAAATCCTCCGATGGTGAGCATGGAAAGGCCAATCCCGGATATGGCGGCAGTACCGATTCCTTCACCTTCCACAAAAAGAGATAAGTTTACTGCAAAACAGTGAAGAAATGTCATATAAACAAATATGACTGCATACCAGTAGAACACTGCACCAGGAAGCTTCATCTTCTGTCCGGCAGTACCTTCTTTTTTCTTCCGAACCGGCTGATCCTGGGGAAGACAGAACAATACTCCGAAAAATGCTGCAAGACCAAGAAGATGAACCAGGAATATGTACTTATAGCTTACGACAACTACAATTCCCCCAACTATGGTCATTATGATGCTTCCTACTGAACCGGAACTGTTTAACCAGCCCAGTATGGTATCTCTTTCTGATGGTGCGTCAGCAAAGCTTTCAAAAATAATCGCCTGGCTGAGGGGCTGCAGTAAGCCGATTCCAAGACCCACCAGGAGCCTTGAAAGGTACAGGACTGTAAAGGAATCAGAAAAAAACGGGATACAGCCGCCTGCAGTAAAGATGCACAGAGCAATCAGGGACAGTGCCTTTTTTGAAATAACATTTGCAATTGGCCCGGATAGAAAACTCACTACAACAATAACAAGAGCCGGAATTGTAATCAGTGTCTGGATTGTCTCAATGCTGACGTCCGGATAAGCCGCTGCAATACTGCTTAAGCCAGCGGAAATTCCCATTGCCCCCATTGATATTAGTCCTAGAAATAAAATCCCAATAACTGTTTTGATATTACCCTTAAACATAAAATTCCCCTCTCAAAGATGATCTGCCTTAGCGGAGCAAGAATCAGCGAAGTCTGTATGCCTCGCGGTATCCGGAAGCGACAGCCTGTTTGATTCTGCCAATGTGATTGGCATCACCGATCACGATTACGTTTGTAAATTCTTTTTTCAGTTCATCAGCCAGCTGGTTATCTGGTTTTACCCCAAGAGAAAGTACTACAGCATCTGCAGCCAGAGTCTTCTTATTCCCGTCTTTATCTTCTAAAACAACTCCGTCTTGCAGAATTTCAAGCAGCTTATGGCCGGGATAATATTCAGGATTAGAAGCACCCAGTTTTTTCTTAATATCAGTCAGAGGCTGCCAGTAAGCTCCAGGCCCGATCTCTTCTGCCATGTCAACGATTTCCAGAGTATTTCCCATGCTTCCCAGCAGTTCTGCAGTTTCCATGCCAGTGAGTCCGGAGCCGATGACTGCTATTTTCTTATTAGAAAATGTGGTCTTTCCGCTTAAAATTTCCTCCGTTGTATAGACATTGGAGTCACTAACACCAGGAATAGATCCGGGAATGACTGGTTTTGAACCGGTCGCAACGAATACTGCATGGGGGTTCAGCTTTTTAATTTCTTCTGCAGTGGCCGGTGTATTAAGGCGGACGTCCACATTCAGCTTCTTAAACATGCTTTCATAGTATTCTCCCATCCAGCCCATTTTCTCTTTGCAGGGTGGTTTTGAGCCAAGCCATACCTGACCGCCAAGGTGATCACATTTTTCAAACAATGTAACAGCGAAACCTCTCTGGGCAAGTGTCAGTGCAGCTTCCATACCAGCGGGTCCGGCTCCGATTACTGCAACACAACGTCCGTTTCCATTGTTCTCAATGTCATTATAAAACCATTCCTGTCCGGTACGTGGGTTGACAGAGCAGTTAATGCCGTCAAACATTGTCTCCATACAGTTAAGACATGAGATACAGCGGCGGATTTCATCAGTACGTCCGCTGGCCGCTTTATTGCACCATTCCGGATCGGCAAGAAGTCCGCGGGCAATGGTCACTCCGTCGGTGCGTCCCTGGGCAATGATACTTTCAGCAAATTCCGGATTACGGATAACTCCTACCGCAAACACGGGAACATCAATTACTTTTTTAATCTCTTCCGCAAGATATACCTTCCAGCCTTCCGGATAGGAAACTGGCTCCCATGCCTCGTTCATGGTCTCGTATACGCCTGCAGAGACATTGACTGCATCAATTCCAAAAGGTACTAAATATTTAACGATTTCAATGGATTCCTCCAGTTTTAAGCCTGTTTCATTCTCTGGTATTGGAAATACAGAGCGCTCAAGGAATTCATCTGCTGATATTCTCAGCATAATTGGGTAGTCGCCCAGTCTCTCACGAATCCCTGTGACAATTTCCTGAATGATACGGGCGCGTTTCTGGGGGCTGCCACCATATTTATCCGTTCTTTTATTGGTGTAGGGAGAGAGAAACTGATTAAGCATGTAGCCGTGGGCAGCGTGGATCTCAACACCGTCGATTCCAGCTTTTTTGCACCGTTCTGCACCGTCTACAAACTGCTTTACAAGCTCTTCTACCTGTTCGGTGGTCATCTCAAAGCAGGGCCAGTTTATCAGCAGGCTTTTCACTCCGCTGGGAGTTGCACACATTCCGCCTGGTACTGCGGTCTGGCGGCCTGGGTGGTGAAGCTGAACGAAGATAGCACCGTCATAATAATGAACCGCATCGGCGAGTCTTTTGAGGTCGGGAATAAACTTGTCATCAGTGACAGAAGTCTGGCGGTCGCCCATCATACCGTGTTCATCATTTACACGGGTTACCTCGTTAACGATAAGACCGACTCCGCCCTTTGCGCGGGCAGCATAATATGCGATTTCCTTATCAGAAACGGTTTGGTCCGGATTTGCAGTCATGTTGCCCATTGCTCCCATGACCACGCGGTTTCTGATTGTTAAAGAGCCAATTTTTAAAGGAGAAAATAAATTTGGATAGTTCATAGTAAATCCTTTCTTTTTGCTTTACTGATAATTGTCATAAACCTTTGCCATCATATCTGTGATAACAGCCTCATCCTGAGGAACAATACATCCCATGCGCATCATTTCGCCAAGTGCGTATGTAACAGTGGACAGAACCTGCTCTCTGGTAAAGCCAAGGTCTTTCATGGAAGGAATTCCGATTCTGCGGTTGAAGGAACGCACTGCATCTGCAAGTTTTGTGGGAAGCTCTTCAACAGAAGAAATCTCCAGTTCAAATATTTTCGCTACTTTTCCATAAATCTCAGGTCTTGCTGCAGCGACCAGTTCGATTACGGATGGAGTTACAAGGGCACAGCCGATACCATGAGGAATATGTAATCTGGCTCCCAGTGCGTGTGCCATGGCATGTCCCACATTTACCTGGGAATCCTGGAATGCAATACCCGCAAAGTTGCTGGCAATGGCCAGATTATAACGAGCCTCTTTGCAATCCGGATCGTCCACTGCAACAGGAAGCCATTTGTAGATTCGTTCCATGCTGCTTAACGCTAACGTATCGGAATGAGGGTTCGGCAACACATTACAGAGACATTCGTTGCAGTGGGAAAATGCATCCATGCCTGTGTAGGCAGTAATTGTTTTACCCAGTCCCAGTGTTAAGTCAGGATCTACAATAGCAGCGTTTGCCCATACGATACAGCCACATTTCTGGTGTGTTTCTGTATCAGTAATAACAGCTACAAATGTGGACTCTGAACCGGTTCCTGAGGTAGTCGGTATCATAATGTTTTTCAGGGCTGGTGCTAATACAAGCGGATTCGTTGGATCAAAATGGATCATTTTTTTAATATCAACGTTTTTCTTGTTGGTAACATATAAGGCAATGCCTTTGGCTGTATCAAGACTGGAGCCGCCGCCACATCCGATTATTGCGTCTGCACCAATGCTTTCTGCAAGCTCGGTGCCTTCCATAACAGTTGTGTCAGGAGCATCCATTTTTACTCCGTCATAAATGCTGACTTTTATTCCGCTCTGCAAAAGACTGTCCATGACTCTTCCAGGAATTCCGGTTTCTGCGATTGCTTTTTCTGTCACCAGAAGTACATTGGTCATTCCTAATTCTTTTGCTATGGCACCTGTGTTGTTTACTTCCCCTGGTCCGAAATAAACCGGGCATAATTGTGAATATCTTGACATTGTGGCATCTCCTTATTAAGATAGTAGTAGAAAATGTTTGTTACTATAATAACAATCTCTCTCTACTCAGTGTAGCAATTATCATGTGTACCTACAATGGCGCAGATTATGAAAATTTTAACAAAGTATTGTTGTTATAAGATAGACGGCGTTTGTCTCAGAATGACAAACGCCGTCTGTGCGATTTGTTGAAATTTTACAACCGTTTGGGTGAGAAGTATGGTAAAATTTATGAATGTATCTCATTTGAATACCAGGCAAAAAAGAAAGGCGATGACGATTTATGATGACTGATTCTGAAACTGGAAAAAATACCGATGATTTTATTAACAAACTACTTGATGCCTCCAACAGCAGTCATAATATACAGCTGTTGCTGGATATCGGTTATCAGGAACTGGGCAATCCTGTATTGCTGGTTGATGTTGCCCTTTGCTTTGTTGCACAGACCGGAGGTGGCCTGATCACGGATGAACCGCTTTGGGACTGGACTCTTTCCAAAGGCTATGTGACGGAGGAATATGTGAAGTATATCTTAAGCGGTGATAATTCCCAGTATGACCCCGGTGAAGAGTGGTCCACCGGTGACTCCAGATTCATCTGGCAGGAGGGACTCCTTCACCACAGGCAGCTGGTTGGAAAGGTTAACAGAAATGGAATTCCCATCGGTTATCTGAAGCTTCTGGAATACAACAAGCCTATAACGGATGAAGATGTGAATAAGCTGAATATTCTCTGCAAATTTCTTGCAATCTGTATGAATTCCTCCATGGGAACTTCAGATCAGGAAGATTCACTGATCGATACACTCCTGACTTCTATGCTCACCCAGCGTCTGTATGATAAATATGCCATTGAGGAAAGAGTGAACCGCTTCGGCTTAAAGCTTTATGAAAATCTGTCGGTAATTGTACTGGGAACCCGTAAACTGATTACGGACAAAATATATTTTGTAAAGAAAAAAATGAAGAATTTTTTGAATCGGGAAACGGTCATCACATTTAAAGGAAACCTGGTTATTCTCTATGATTGCAAAACAAAGGTACCGTTTTCTGAAAATGAACTGATTAATCTGGAAAAATTATGCGCCGATTTTGATATTAAAGCGGGTATAAGTAATTCATTTAATGAGATTTATAAGTTTGAATCATTTTATAACCAGGCACTCACTGCACTGGAACTCAGTACGGAGACGAACCATAAAGAACGGGTGGCTTTTTATGATGAGTTCTGCATTCATCATATGGTCAGCCTGTTTTCGGAGCATAGTGATCCGGTGGTTTTAATCCATCCTGCTATCAAGTTTTTAAAAGAGCATGACATGGAATACAGCAGTGAATTGTGTCCAACGTTAAAGGAGTATTTAAAAAATAATCAGGATTTATCTCTGACTTCGTCGGCGTTACATATTCATTACAACACATTAAAGTACCGGATTAACAAGATCATTGAACTTACGGATCTTAGTTTTTCTGATAAAACTATTTTTCGTCTGCATCTTTCGTTTATCGTATTTGATTATCTGACTGAAACAGGAAAATCAAATCTATTGAAATAAAAATAGAAGGCTGAATACCGGGGGGAATATGTTACGCTTCGTTTTTCATTATTATAGTAAATATAAGAAAGACATAGTTTTGGCACTACTGCTATCCTTACTTAATTCTTTCATGACAGTGGTGTGTTCACAATTTTTAAAAGATGTAATAAAAGGCACTCTGGCTGGAAAAAGTAGTTTCCTGGCTGGAAAAATTGCTCAGATACTTTGTCTGACTCTCATTTGGGTTGTGGTAATTTACAGTTCCAAATTGGTTACCGGAAAATTAAGTATCCAGATGACCGGTAGTTTAAGGCAGGATGTAATAGAAAAGATTATGAATATGCGTTATGATTATCTTATGGGCCAGCAGAAAGGTACTTTTTTAAATAAACTGAATGAAGATATTTCTGATGTCAGCAGATACTTTGAGCAGCTTTTGTTTTCTGTTTTTTTAAATGGAATCAGCGTTCTGGTGATTCTGGTTTATTTATTTGCCACTGACTGGAAGCTTACGTTAATATCTATGATCTGGATTCCATTTACCACCATACTGTATCATAACTTTTTAAACAGCATTGCTGATTTTACAAGAGAAAAGAAGAAACAACAGGATGCACTTACCGCTAAAACCCAGGAACTGTTTGAATGCTATGAGACAGAGAAAAGTTATAATTTACAGGAGATAAATTTATCTGAAATTAATACCAATATCTGGAGGGTTTATCAGGCCGATTTAAAACGGCAGAAAAAAGAGGCTATGACAAATGCTTTCAGCTCTATGATTCGCTGCCTGCCTGTTTTGTTTTGCAGTATATTTGCAGCTGGTATGGTGATAAAGGGAGCATTATCAGCGGAAAACTTTATTTCTTTTCTTGTGCTGCTGGGGTTCATTTCATCGCCCATCAGCAATTTTACGTCAGTATTAGTAGAACTGAATAAAGCAGGAGTCAGTGCAGACCGGTTACGCAGACTGTTAGAGGCACCGGAAGAAAGTCGTGGAGGCAATATTACCAGTCTTCTTTTTTCTGACCCGGTGATACAGCTTCAGGATATCTGTTTTTCTTATGATGGTTTAAATCCTATTTTAAATAATCTTTCCTTCGAATTGAAAAAAGGAGAGCGGATTGCATTTGTGGGAGGTTCCGGAAGCGGAAAGACAACTTTAATGAATCTGATACTGGGATTGTTTGAGCCTCAGAAGGGGAATTACTTCCTCTATGGAACACAGGTATCAGATCTGGACATAAAACTGGTGCGGGGGTGCTTTTCCATCGTTTCTCAGGAGACTTTTTTATTTCCGGATACCATTGAACAAAACTTATTGTATGGAAACCGCAGTGCAACCAGAGCAGAGATAGAAAAAGCGGCAGGAGACGCAGGACTTGCTTCTTTCATTGAAAGCCTGCCTGAGGGGTATGATACCGTACTGGAAGAGAATGGAGTCAATCTATCGGGAGGGCAGAGGCAGAAATTTGCCATAGCAAGGGCTCTTCTTAGAAACAGTGAAGTGATTATATTTGATGAACCAACTTCGGCTCTTGATCCAAAATCAGAAAAGGAAATTACGGAATTAATTGAAACTACATTAAGTTCCAAAACCATAATCTCCGTTGCTCATAAGCTGAATACAGTCCTGGACTACGACAGGATCTATCTGATGGACCACGGGAATTTGAAAGAGCAGGGGAGTCACCAGGAACTTCTTGGGAAAAAAGGGCTTTATTATCAATTATTTCACAGCCAGAATGGTATGGGGAGGGATCTGGTATGAAACATTACCTGTCTCAGATAAAAGAGGCACTGGATTATCTGGGCAAAGAAAAGAGACTGTATCTTGTCTTTCTACTTTCCCTGGGATTTGGATATTCGGGAATGGCCATTGCAATTTCTCTGATCCCACAGGTGCTCATTGATGCTTCTGTCAGTGGGAACTATGAACATATGACGGGGAAGCTGTTCCTTTATGCCGCACTGTTTTTTATATCTTTTGTAATTTCAATCCTGTCCCAATACATATACAGACGCTGTGTTCTGCGGTTCCAGGCCGGGCTTAGAAGAAGCGTGATGGAAAAGAAAGGGAGGCTGCCAGTTTCCTATTTTGAGAACAGACACAGCGGAGAGTTTCTTTCACAGATGATCTATGATATAAATAAGGCAGAAGAGCTTTACCGGTCTAAATACAAAGAAGCGTTTAATCCCATGGTTGCTTTGATTACCAGTATAATCCCCATGTTTCTGCTTGATCATACTTTGACCATGTTGCTGCTTTTTATTTCCCTTCTTTGTGTTTTGGCCAATGCTGCTTTCTCGGACCGGGTAAAAATAGCCGGCCGTTTAACCGCTGGTGCAAGTGCACAGCTGTCAGAGCGGTCATCCGATATTTTATCCGGAATACTGACCATTAAGGAATACCAGTTAAATGAGGTTCTGTCCGGAAAATTTCGTACTGCAAATGAAGAATATGCAGGGAAAGCCCTGGACAGGGAGAAAATTGGTGCATTTTTAGAGGCCATGAACAGTGGTTTTACTGTATTATGCAGCATTGTATTTCTCGTTGCGGGATCTGTTATGGTACAGTCGGGGAAGACAACTTATGGTACCCTGGTGGCACTTATGAATCTGGAATCCAGTATTATCTGGGCTGCCTTATCAGCAGGGAAAAGATTCCCGGAACTTTTTGATAATATTGCAAGCCTGGAACGCATTCAATCCTTTTTAACTACGGAGGAGGAAGTAATCCATGTACCAGACCGGCTGGAGGAGAATCGTAATCAGAGCTTTATAGAGTTTAGAAATGTGGGTTTTAGCTATGAAAACAACAGAGAAGTACTGAAACATTTCAATATGCAGATCTACCAGAATGAGGTTGCAGTTATAACCGGCAGGTCGGGCTGCGGTAAATCAACCATTTTTAAATTACTGCTGGGATTTTATAATGCGGATAAAGGTTATATAGCAATAGATGGAAAGAGTCTGGAGGAATACGGAGCAAATGCACTCCGCCAGATGATTGCATATATCCCACAGAGGCCATTTCTGTTTTATGGAACCATTGAAAAAAACATACGTTACGGCAACCCCCAGGCATCCTTTGAACAGATTGTTAAGGCGGCTAAGGCAGCCTGTGCCCATGATTTCATTATGGAACTGCCGGGGGGATACGATTACGTTGTCGGAGATAAAGGCAGTAAATTATCCTTTGGACAACGGCAGCGGATAGCAATTGCCAGGGCATTTTTAAAAGATGCTCCCATTATTCTGTTTGATGAAGCGACATCTGGGTTGGATTATGAGTCAGAACGGCTGGTGTTACAGGCGGCAGAACAATTGATACAGAATAAAACAGCTCTCATTATCTCACATCGGGAATCCGGTGTAAGGTTATGCAATAGAAAAATTGAAATCTCATCAGTAAGATGAAGTCTTAATAAAATGGAGGTATTATGAATAAAAAAATTTTACTCACGATAATTACAGCATCCTGTCTGGCAGCAGGCTGCGGGAAAGCGGCTTCGTCGGACCGATTACAGGAAACAGAAAGCTCATCTGTGAAAGAAACTCAGGATATAACCATATCCATACAGTCATCTCAGGAGAGTAAGCCTTCTGAAACTACCATGGCAGAGAAAGAAAAAGAAACAGACTATATGGATTATTTTAAAAAGAACTGGATCAGAATTACAGACAGCAACTTCCCTGAAAACGGAGGTATCACGTTTGTGATTACCGGTATTTACAACGGCAGACTTAGGGGAGAGATTACAGCGGTGGGCGGCAGTCCTTCTTACAACATAGACAATTCTCAATTTGAGGGAATTGCAGATGGAGATACAGCAGAGTGCGTGCTTGTAAATGATGCAAGGGGAAATGAGGGTACACTGAAACTCACATTTAAATCCCCCAGTGAAATGACTGCAGAAATTGCAATTACTAAGAAATCGGAAGATACGGTAATGACCATTCCTGAAGGCAGGTTTGACTTTGCTCCTGATAACCTGAAAAACATAGAAGGATTTGAACCGATTGAGAATCAATCCTTTCTGGTGGATCTGGATTCATGGGGAAAAGTGAAATTTGTATCTGGAAAGCTGACACAGGGAAATCATGTACCAGTGGTTTTTTATCTGACCAACGAAGAAGGGGATATTTTCTACGAATTTACCAACGGCTTTCCTTACAGTGTTGATGTAGAAGCAGTTTCGTTTAAAGATTTAATAATGATGGGTTAAAGGACATTATTACAATCGTTTCCGACCAATACGACGGAGGCAGCGGCCAGTTAATTGCTGAAGTATGTTTTCAGCAAAAGGATGGTACCTTTATAACAAATTATGAACTCAGTCAGGAAATCAATGATTCCGGAAACAATAAAGATATTAAATCCGTTACCAGTTATATCCTGAACAAAAAATAAAAAAATCAGAAACAGGTATTGACAAAATAATTAATAGTGTATATAGTTAACTGTGTTAGCTAATTAAAACAAAATAAGAAGGTGACGAAATGGATTATACAAGCCTGGCCCGTGAATATATGCAGATCATGCACCAGATGCGTCATATGAATGGGCAGAAGAAGATACATGATTCCATGCATGGCGAAAATTTTATGCTCTTTTATATCTCCAAGCGTCAGGGCGGTATTATTCCAAGTGAAATCAGCAACGAAATGGGAATCACCTCTGCCAGAATCGCTGCAGCACTGAATAGTCTGGAGGCAAAAGGCCTGATTACCCGAAGGATTGACACAGAGGATCGCAGAAGAATTCTCGTAGATCTGACAGAAGCAGGAAAAGAACAGGCGAAGAAGCATTCTGATATGATTTTAAATATTACAAGAAGCATGCTAGAGTATCTGGGAGAAGCGGATGCGACGGAGTTGATTCGGATAATGAAGAAGCTCTCAGAAAGAAATCCCCAGGAGTTTAATTAATATGCGGCCGATTAACCGGCTGCATATTTTACCAGAATTAACTAATACTATTAGTATATAACGAAGTTAGTAAAGAGGAGGATCATATATGATAAATATACTGAAACGTTTGAAAAAGGCAGAATGGCTACAGGTTTTTGCCAGTCTGATATTTATTGTTGCACAGGTCTGGCTGGATTTAAAGCTTCCGGACTATATGTCAGAAATTACCAGACTGACACAGGTTCCTGGCAGTGAGATGGCAGACATATGGGCTGCAGGAGCAAAAATGCTGGTTTGTGCTTTGGGCAGCCTGGTTTCTGCAGTAGCAGTCGGTTTCTTTGCCGCCAGAATTGCAGCTTCTTTTTCCCAGAGGCTTAGAAGTCTTTTGTTCTCAAAAGTAGATTCGTTCTCCATGGAAGAAATTAACCGCTTTTCTACTGACAGTTTAATAACCCGATCCACCAATGATATCACCCAGGTTCAGATGCTTATTACCATGGGGCTTCAGATGCTTATTAAGGCTCCCATCATGGTGGTTTGGGCGATTACAAAAATAGCAGGAAAAGGATATGAGTGGACTGTGGCAACGGGCGTTGCAGTCGGAATTATGGTCGTGGTAATAGGAACAATTATGATGTTCATAATGCCCAAATTTAAAAAAATGCAGTCGCTGACGGACAATTTAAACCGGGTTACAAGAGAGAATTTAACCGGTTTACGGGTAGTGAGAGCGTATAATGCAGAGCATTACCAGGAAGAGAAGTTTGAACAGGCCAATCATGAACTGACTGCCACCCAGTTATATACCAACCGCGGCATGGCTGTTATGATGCCCATGATGGCTACATTAATGAGCGGGTTGTCTCTGGCAATTTACTGGATTGGTGCAAATCTAATTAACGCCGCCCAGGCCACGGACCGGCTGACGATATTCTCCAACATGGTGGTATTTTCATCTTATGCGGTTCAGGTAATTATGTCCTTTATGATGCTGGTAATGATTTTTATCCTTCTTCCAAGAGCCTCCGTCTCTGCAAAACGTATTAATGAGGTTCTTGAAACAAAACCGGTTATTATGGACGGAGACAAAAAAGATGGGGTAATGGGTGCCCGGGGAACCATTGAATTTAAAAATGTCAGCTTTCAATATCCGGGAGCTGCCGACTATGTTCTGGAAAACATCAGTTTTCAGGCAGGCAGAGGGGAGACTGTGGCATTTATCGGCTCTACCGGAAGCGGAAAAAGTACGCTGATCAGTCTGATTCCCAGGTTTTATGACGCAACAGAAGGCGAGATTCTGGTTGATGGCGTAAATGTAAAGGATTATACACAGGAGGCTCTTCATAATAAGATTGGATATGTACCCCAGAAAGCAGTAATGTTCCGCGGGACAGTAAGCAGCAATGTGGCATTTGGTGATAATGGAAAGAAGAAACCACTGCCAGAAGAGATTAAATCGGCTGTAAGGACTGCGCAGGGCAGTGAATTTGTGGAGAACATGGAACATCAGTATGAGGCGGAGATCGCACAGGCAGGAACCAATGTATCAGGAGGACAGAAACAGCGTCTTGCCATTGCCCGGGCCATCTGCCGAAAACCGGAGATTTATATTTTTGATGACAGCTTTTCTGCACTGGACTATAAAACTGACCGTGTGTTACGAACTGCTCTTAAAAAGGAATCCCAGGGAGCCACCAGTCTGATTGTTGCACAGAGAATTGGTACAATTATGGATGCAGATCAGATCATTGTTCTTGATGAAGGAAAGATAGTTGGAAAAGGAACACACAGAGAGCTGCTTCAAACCTGCAGTGTTTACAGGGAAATCGCAATGTCACAGCTTAGTCAGGAGGAATTAATATCATGAGTGAACAACAAGGAAAAAAGAATTCCCATACAGGTCCAATGTCAGGCGGTTCCATGGGAAAGGGATCTATGGGGCAGGTTGTGGAAAAACCGAAAAACTTTAATACTACGATGACAAAGCTGCTGGCGTATTGCAAACAATATCTTCCTGCCATCATCTTTGCGCTGGCTGCAGCTGCGGCTGGAACCATATTACAGATTATTGGACCGGATCAATTAAAAAATTTAACAAATGAAATCATGAAAGGGCTTCCTGCCATGATAAATGGGTCGCCTGTTCCTGGAACCATTGACATGAAAGGGGTTTTAAAAATTGGGCGGACACTGGCTGTATTTTACGCAGTTTCTCTGCTGTTAAACTATATACAGAGTCTGGTTATGGCAACCATTACACAGGTTATCTCCAAAAAGATGAGGACAGATATCTCCCGGAAAATGAACCGCCTGCCTTTGAAATACTTTGATTCCGTAAGCATTGGAGATGTATTAAGCCGTGTGACCAATGATGTGGATGCCATCGGACAGACATTAAATCAAAGTGTTGGAACTTTAATTACTGCTTTTACCATGCTGGCCGGTTCTTTGATCATGATGTTTTATAACAGCTGGATTCTTGCGCTGACTGCGGTAGGTTCCAGCGTAATAGGTTTTAGTTTCATGATGATTATTATGAAACAGTCACAGAAATACTTTAAGCAGCAGCAGACAGAATTAGGTCAGATTAATGGGCTGATTGAGGAAGTTTATACCGGTCATAATGTTGTTAAGGTTTATAATGGCAGCAGGGAAGCGAAAGATGCTTTTGAAAACAGCAACCGCAGTTTATACAGCAGTGCATGGAAATCACAGTTTCTTTCAGGACTCATGATGCCTCTGATGAACTTTGTGGGAAACTTCGGCTATGTTGCTGTCTGTGTGGTTGGTGCAGCTCTTGCTATGAAGGGAACCATCACCTTTGGTGTGATTGTGGCATTTATGCTGTATATCCGTTTATTTACCCAGCCGTTATCCCAGATTGCTCAGGCGATGAATAATCTTCAGAGGACTGCAGCAGCAAGTGAACGTGTTTTTGAATTCCTGGATGAAGAGGAACTTGAGAATGAATCAGAGAAAAAGAATGTTTTGACTGATGTAAAAGGAACTGTGGAATTTAAAAATGTCAGATTTGGTTACACACCCAATAAGCCGGTAATCAATAATTTTTCTGCAAAAATTGACGCAGGGCAGAAGGTGGCTATTGTTGGTCCTACGGGAGCCGGAAAGACTACCATGGTCAATCTGCTTATGAGATTTTATGAGACAGATGGAGGGAAAATTCTGATTGACGGGACACCGGTAAATCAGGTACCAAGAGAGAATGTGCATGCACAGTTTAGTATGGTATTACAGGATACCTGGATTTTTGAAGGAACCATAAGGGAAAATATTATTTACAGCAAGCAGGGGGTGACGGAGGAAGATGTGATCAATGCCTGCAAAACAGTAGGACTGCATCATTTTATTATGACATTACCAAAGGGTTATGATACAATACTAAATGATAAGGCCAGTCTTTCAGAAGGCCAGAAGCAGCTGATTACCATTGCCAGAGCCATGATACAAAACGCACCTTTATTAATCCTTGATGAAGCCACAAGCTCCGTTGATACCCGTACAGAACGTATGGTACAGACGGCTATGGATCAGCTCACAAAAGGAAGAACTTCGTTTGTGATCGCGCACCGGCTTTCAACCATTAAAAATGCAGATTTAATTCTGGTTATGAAGGATGGTGATATTATCGAAAGCGGAAGCCATGAGGAGCTGCTTTCAAAGAACGGATTTTATTCACAGCTCTATAACAGTCAGTTTGAGGCAGCTTAATAAAACTATTTTAGTAAATATGGAGGCAGGATATGAAGTTTTGTTGGACAACCATTCATGTTAAATCTTTAGAAGAATCAATCCGGTTCTACCACAACATCATTGGTCTTGGCATTGTAAGTCAATTTGAAGCAGGACCCGATATGAAAATCGCCATGCTTGGAGAGCCGGGCAATGCGCTCATTGAATTAATCGAACAGAACGGTATTTCCCAGGAGAGCAAAGGGCTGTCAATTGGGTTTGAAGTTCCATCCATTGAAGAAGCTATGGCGCAGATAAAGCAGAATCAGATAGAAATTAAAAGCGGTCCCTTTTCACCGACACCTTCCACCACTTTCTTTTTTGTGGAAGACCCCAATGGTCTGGAAGTACAGATTGTGCAGCATGGATAGAGTTATATGATGGTTTTTGAACAGGGAGAAGACTATGAACAGAGGCGTAGTTGTGACGGGGGGAGCTCACGGAATAGGGAAACAAATATGTTCTGACTTTATCAGTGCAGGAGATCTGGTATGTTTTATAGACACAGACGAAACCAGATCCCTGGATTTTGTAAACCAGACCCCCGGTTTGTTTTATTATAATGGAGATGTGGCAGATCCGGCAGTCCTGAAACGTTTCGTTGAATTTGCCCTTGATAATCTGAAACGAATTGACGTTCTGGTCAATAACGCCTGCCGGGGAAATAAAGGAATCTTGTCGGGATTAACTTACGAAGAATTCGACCATACCTTATCCATTGGATTGAAGGCTCCTTTCGAATTAAGCCGTTTATGCAAGGATGAATTGAAGAAGAACCGGGGGAGGATTATTAACATCGCTTCTTCCCGTGCATTTCAGTCAGAGCCTGATACGGAAGCCTATACATGTGCGAAAGGCGGGATCGTCGCTTTGACTCATGCACTGGCCATCTCATTAGGTCCGGAGGTATTGGTAAATTGTATTGCACCTGGCTGGATTAATGTGACGGAACAGGAGGAATTTGGCCGGGAGGATGTGGCTGCGATTCCGGCTGGAAAAGTGGGAACGCCAGAGGATATTTCAAAGATGGTGACATTTTTATGTGATCAGGATTTTATTACAGGAGAAACCATTACTGTAGATGGCGGGATGAATAAGCGGATGATCTACCATGGTGACTGGAATTGGTATTTTAAGCCAGATTAATACTGCTGATTAATAAAATAAAAATCAGAATCCCCTTTGCTTTTTTGAAAATTGTCAGTATAATAAAAGTATCTTTCAAAAAAGGAAGATACTTTAAACAGCCAAAAAAAGGAAAAGGAGCTGATCGTATGATAATAGAAATCTGGTCCGATTTTGTCTGCCCCTTCTGCTATATGGGCAAAACGAAGTTTGAAATGGCATTAGATAAGTTTGAGCATAAAGATGAAGTAGAAGTCGTATATAGAAGTTTTGAACTGAACATGTCAGGAGAATCTGTAAAAGGAAAAGATATTAATCAGGTAATTGCAGATAAGTACCACACCAGCTATGAGGAAGCAAAACGTAATAATGATATGATTGTGAAAGCAGCAGCTGAAGTCGGACTTCATTACCGTTTTGATTTATTAAAGCTTAATAGCACAGGACTGGCTCATGAAATAATTCAATATGCAAAGTCAAAGGGGAAAGCGAACCAACTGGTGAACCGTTTCTTTCAGGGATACTTTGAAGAAGGATTGGATATCGGTGACAGGGAAGCTCTCCTAAAGCTGGCGGAAGAAGCTGGTCTTGATATTGCCGATCTGACCATACAATTGGCTGGCGATCATCTTAAGTCAGAGGTGAAAAAAGAAGAGGATATGGCCCGGAAATTGAATATCAATGGAGTACCTTATTTTTTAATTAATAATTGGTATGCTGTCTCCGGTGCTCAGAGTCCAGATACATTTCTTCATGCATTACAGGAAGCCTTTGAATCTGAAAAATAAAATATTTGAAAGCTAAAAGTGAAACTGCCGTTTATTCCGGATGTATACCGGTTTATACGGCAGTTCTTTTTTGTATAAGTATATTTTAATTACTCAGATTATTAATTTGAATTTATCACCGATACAAAGTTGCTGACAAAGAATGGTGAGAGTATTTTCTGAATCATGTACAACACTGTCAATACGCAATAAAGGATAACCTTTTGCAATTTCTAAGGATCTGGCCTCTTTTGGGGGTGCGAATATAATGTCTATCTCTTTGGAAGAATGCTCTAAAAAAATGTTGTATTTGGTTTTCAAAATTTCATAGAGTGATTGATCATTCAGATTTTCAGAAAACAGGAATGAAAACATCTCTGGAAATCTGTTTGACTCCAATACCACGGGTTTGGAATCCGCATAACGGATGCGCTCTAATACTAATATCTTTTCATCTGGCTTTAAATTCATAAGCTCAATATCTTTGGCGGTGGGGTCTTCCAGTGCAATTTTTGTGGTTTTTGCACCAGGAATGGCTCCGATTAGCTTGCATAGTTCTGTAAAGCTTATTGCACCTGCAGAAATACCTCTTTGCAGTTTCTTTTCCGCCACAAAAGTTCCCTTACCGGTTTTCCGCTCCAGATAACCAAGCTCTGAGAGTCTGGCAAGCGCTTTCCTAACCGTTACTCTGCTTACATTGTATTGCTCGCTTAATTCATTTTCTGTTGGGATACGCGTACCAGCGGCACGTTCTCCCCGTTCAATTTCACTGCGAAGTATATTCTCAAGCTGCTGATAGAGCGGGGTAGCGACTGTACTGTTTAATTCCATAAAACTTCACCTCTGATTCCTGAATGATTACAAAATTTATGATATAGAAATTATTATAATACAATAAGCTACGTTTGTATACAAAAAAACCATATTTACCGATTTAATCTTTTGATTATTGACAAATGTATTATAATGTATTATTATAAAACTATAAAATTAAAATACAAAACAAACATAAAAGGAGAATTAATATGTCGTATAAGAGTCCAGATATCAAAAGAATCATAACAGAAATAATTGAAGCAAAGAAAGATAAGGGCGGTGTAAGATCACTTTATCTGGTAGGATGCGGGGGATCCCTGGGAGCTCTTTATCCTGCAAAAACATTTATGGAAAAAGAAAGTGCAAAGATTAAATCAGCCTGGATCAACAGCAGCGAATTTATCCATAGCACACCAAAGGATTTTGGAGAAAATTCTATTATCGTTCTTGCATGCCATAAAGGTAATACACCAGAAACAATTCAGGCTGCCAAGCTTGGAAGAGAAAGGGGAGCAGCCGTAATTATTCTTACATGGCTGGAGGAGTCTGAGATTGTAGAGTTTGGTGATTATATTGTATTGTATTCGTTTGATGCAAGCCCTGACCATCTTGCCGGTAATATCGACTATTCGGGAGAAAAGACACTTTGTGCTTTATATATAGCAGTTGAACTTCTGGCACAGACAGAAGAGGGTTATGCAAATTATGACAAATTCTATGAAGGTGCAAAAATGATTACCACAATTATTTGTAATGCAAGAAATCATGTGGCTGACCGGGCAAAGGAATTTGCAAAGGCAAGAAAGAATGATCGTGTTATTTATACAATGGGCAGTGGCGCATCTTATGGAGCAGCTTATATGGAAAGCATCTGTATATTTATGGAGATGCAGTGGCTGGATTCCAGTTCTATTCATACGGGAGAGTATTTCCATGGACCATTTGAAATTACAGATTCTAACAGACCATTTATGATTCAAATTTCCGAAGGTTCTACACGGGAATTAGATGAAAGAGCACTTGTATTCTTGAAAAAATATGCTAAAAACATAGAAATTCTGGATGCAAAAGAGCTTGGCTTATCTGTGATTGATGCCTCTGTAATCGATTATTTCAATCACTCTTTATTTAATAATGTTTATCCGATTTATAACCATGAGCTGGCAGAGGAACGCAAGCATCCATTGCCAACACGCCGTTATATGTGGAAAGTAGAATACTAAATATATAGTATGTCAGGAGCGTAATAAGGTCCCGGTATGGAGAGACTTCTCTATGCTGGGGCTTTTTTATAATAAATGTATTATATTGTATTTTATAACTGTGAAAAACGCCCAAATAATTACTGATAAATTATACAATATGTAGAAAAAATCAATAACTATTGACAAGGTAGCAAGAAAAATATAATATTGTATTAAATACAAAGCAATACAATTAGATACAATATAAAATAAATCGAACGGTTGTGAGTATTAATAATGTGCGCGCATTGTTTTTAAAAGAAAAGACAAAATTTATAAACTAGAGGAGGATTTGTTATGTTTTGGATAGAGTTAGCTATTGTCCTGGCAATTATATTCCTGGGTGTGCGTAAAGGGGGAACATTCCTTGCCTTTGCTGGTGGCATTGGAATGTTAATCATGACTTTCGTATTACATGTGAAACCATCTGATCCACCAATTACAGTTATCCTGATCATGATCGCAGTCATATGTGCCGCTTCAACAATGCAGGCGTGTGGGGGCCTTGATTTTCTGGTAATGATTGCGGAAAAGATTCTTCGAAAGAATCCTAAAATGATTACAGTATTGGCACCAATTGTTTCTTATGTTTTTACATTTATGTGTGGAACGGGGCACATAGTATACAGCTTACTTCCAGTTATTAATGAAATTTCAATTGATACCGGGGTAAGACCGGAACGTCCAATTTCTGCCTCCGTTATTTCATCACAGCAGGCAATTACAGCTTGTCCAATATCCGCAGCTACCGTAGCGATTCTTGCATTTATGGCTGAGTCACCTTATACAGGTGTAAATATCTTTACATTGCTGTTTGTCTGTATTCCGGCTACTCTGATTGGAGTCGTTGCAGCAGCACTTGCAGTTATCAAAAAGGGAAAAGAGCTTGCAGATGATCCAGAATTCCAGAGGCGGGTGGCGGCTGGCCAGATTATCAAATCAGCTGAAAAACAGAAAGAGGAGAAGGAAGTTTCAAAAGAAGCAAAAGCATCTGTCACAATATTTTTAACTGCAATGGTAGGGATTGTTCTTTTAGGCGCAGTAAAAGCATTGGTTCCAACGCTTTCCGATGGTTCAAAACTTCCGCTTACCACCGTTATTGAAATATTTATGTTGGTTGCTGCAGCAGTTATGGTGCTCGTAACTAAGCTTGACAGCAATAAAGTATTGGACCAGCCAGTTTTCCGTACTGGAATGTTTGCAGTGATCTTAGCATTTGGGCTTTGCTGGTTAGTTAATACATTTATCGGCGATCAGGCATCCTTTATCACAGATAATATGTCGGCACTGACCAATCAGTATCCCTGGATTTACATCCTGGCAGTATTTATTGTAGGAGCCATCACAACCAGTCAGTCTTCTACAACGATGATCATGGTTCCCATTGGTATTGCATTAGGACTTCCTGCTAATATCATTGTTGCAGGCTGGATTGCCTGTTCTTCAAATTATTTTATCCCGGCTTCCGGTCAATGCGTAGCGGCTTTAGCTTTTGATTCTGCCGGTACAACAAAAATTGGAAAATTTGTTATTAATCATAGTTACATGATTCCAGGTCTGGTTTGTACGGTTGTATCTGTAACAGTGGCAATGCTTCTTGGGGCATTTGTTTTTTAAGACCAGATCAGGAGGAGTAGAAATGAAATTTGCGCCAATGAGTTATCATTATATCAGATATCCCATTGAAAAATTTTTAGATAAGGTGGAGCGCTCTCCATTCAATTGTATTGATCTATATTGTTCGGCACCACAGCTCAATATGTTTGATTATCCACTTCAGCGGTTAATTCGGCTGGAAAAAGAAATCCGAAAGAGAGATTTAGAGATTGTAGCTGTTACACCTGAGAACTGTACTTATCCAGTTAATTTTTGTACACAGGATATAATGACCCGGGAGTCCAGTATCCGTTATTATCAAAGAGCAATTGATACCGCAGAATTTTTAGGCTGCCCCAATGTACAGATTAGTACAGGATTTGGATATTTTAATCAGCCAAGAGAAGAGGCATGGGAATATTGTCTTGAATCCTTACAGACACTGGCTTCTTACTGCGAGCGAAAAGGAGTGAAGCTTCTACTTGAAGAACTCAAAACGACGACAACAAATGTTCTGGTTACCAGCAAAGATATTGCGAGGATGCTAGACGAAGTTAAATCTAAGGCAGTAGTTGGATTGGTTGATATGGATCAGATGGCTTATGGGAATGAAACGGTTGATACTTGGTTTGATGCACTGGGTGACAGACTTCAGTATATTCATTTCAATGACAGAGGCCATACTGTTCCAGGAGATTCTGATTTACCTATGAAAGAATATTATGAAGCAATAAAAAAACGTAATTTTGAGGGAATCGTGTCTTTTGAAATATGCGATCGCCGGTATTACAATAATCCGGATCAGGCAATTGATGATATTGAGACATGGATGAAAAATAACACATCGGAATTAGTTTGAAAAAACGGAATAAATAAAAAGAAGGAAGTGAAGGGATGAAACACAGCAAAATAATTGCTATCGGGGATAATGTCTGTGATAAATATCTTTCCAGAGGAAAAATGTATCCGGGCGGACAATGCGTGAATACCTGTGTCTACACCACTATGAATGGATTAGAATGCGCATATCTTGGGAAGTACGGAACTGATGAGGTAGCTGATTGTGTTCATAATACACTTGTAAAGATTGGGATTGATGACAGCCGCTGCAGAACATTTGAAGGTGAGAATGGATTTGCACTTGTCACTTTAAATAATAGTGACCGCGTATTTCTTGGTTCCAATAAAGGAGGAATAGCAAAGGAGAATCCTTTTAATTTTACAGATGAGGATCTTAGTTATATTAAGAATTACCAGCTGATTTATACAAACCTAAACAGTTACATTGAAGATGATCTGGAAAAGCTGAAAGAGACAGGTGTGCCAATAGCATTTGACTTTTCTACCAGATGGACGGATGAATATCTGATTAAGGTGTGCCCGTATGTTACAATTGCAATTCTGTCCTGTGCTCATTTAGACGAAAAAGACAGAGAAAGAGAAATGCGGAAAGTACAGGGGAATGGCGTAAAAATCGTACTGGGAACCGTGGGGGAAGAAGGGTCTTACGTGCTATACAAAAATAAGACTTATTATGCCAAGGCAGTGCAGGCAGAGAACGTGATTGATACAATGGGTGCTGGAGATTCCTATTTTTCTGCATTTCTATGTTCCTTATTAGAAAGCTCTGAAACGGCTGAACTGATAGAAGAGGATGATCATAAAATGGAGTTGCGTTTACTGGATGCAATGAAACAGGGTGCAACATTCGCTGCAAAGGTTTGCGCTATGGAAGGGGCTTTTGGTTACGGGGTACCAATTGCCGGAAGGACACAGCTATAAAGTCAAAAATAAGAAAGTATGAGGTTAACGAATATGAGACCAGATATATATGAAAATAATGATGAAGGAATCTTATGTGTATATAAAAACGAGAAATGGCTGGTAAGCATTAAAAACTGGAAGCCGGATAATGACATTGATGGAATCGCACATCTGGAGATTCATCACTCAACTGATGAACAGTTTATACTTGCGGCTGGAAAAGCAATTTTGATTACTGCAGAAAGAGAAAATGATCAGTTTAAAATAGAGCTAACTCTTATGGAGCAGGGAAAAGTATATAATGTACCAAAGGAGGTATGGTTCTATTCCATCACACAGAAGGATACCAAGATGATGTATGTGCAGGATTCCAATTGTTCAATGGACAACAGTGACTTTTTGGATCTGACAGAGTCAGAAGTGGCTTACATAAAAGGAAAAGCCATAAAAATGTTTGAAATGTAAGAAGCATTAAAAAGAGAGTTATTGCATAAGTAGAAATCTACTGGCATAACTCTCTTTTTGTGTGCAAAAGGTTATTTGTGGTTTAAATACCGGTAAACAGTGGGTTCAGAAACAAAAAGCTGTCTTGCAATTTCAGAAACTGCCCCTTTCATGGTCAGAATCCCCTGATCATTCAACTGCTTTACAATATTAATCTTTTCCTGTCTGGACATGCGCTGAGGTGAGACTCCCGCATCTTTCACTGCCTGGTTTACAAGGGTGGAAAGCATCTCTTCAACCGGAGTGCTTAAATCTTCCTGTATATCCTTTCTTCCTTCTGTCAGATTATAATGTTTTTTCAAATTGGACAAAGCCAGATCCAATTCATGAATCGCTGTTGTATTCCGGTTCACACAGAGCAGACCGATCAGCCTGTCCTCATTCTTAATAAAATAGGTGTTGGATATAAAATTCTTGCTTTTACTTACACCATGATAATTCGTAAGATAATCCTGAGTTTTGTAAATCTGATCTTTTCTGATCTGATTGGCCAGGTCAGTCATGGGAGAACCAATTCCCCGTCCGGAGTGATGGCCGTTGGCAACCGCTATTACAGTGCCGATGTCTGATTTTGATACATCATGAAGCAAAACCTCGCAGCCAGGGCCGCACAGGCTGGATAAAAAAGAAACCATCGGTTTATACATATCTAATAATTCGTTATCTGTCATTATCACTCACATTCCTTTCATACTCTCTTTCATTATATCATTTTTCCATGAAGAATCAATTATGAAACAAAAAAATATATAAAAATTTTGTCACATTGATAAAATTATTGTCAAATCTTAAAAAATGTGTTATGATAAATTTACAATCAAAAGGATAGAAAAATTATTAAAAGGAGGAATGTTTTGTTGCAGAAAAAAGAACTGAGTACGGACAAAGCTCCATCTGCAATTGGACCTTATTCTCAGGCAATTATGGCATCTGGAACGATCTATGTATCGGGACAGCTTCCCATTAATCCGTCTACCGGATCATTTGCAGGAGATGACATTAAGGCGCAGACCAGGCAGTCTCTGGAGAATATCCGGGCTGTTTTAGAATCTGCCGGTGCAGGAATGGAGAATGTGGTGAAAACCACCGTATTACTAAAGGATATTGGGGAATTTACAGAAATGAATGAGGTTTATGCACAATATTTCACGGGTACCTGCCCTGCCAGAGCGGCATTTCAGGTAGGCAGCCTTCCGAAGGATGCCAGAGTGGAAATTGAGGCGGTCGCAGTATTGTAGTATGTATGAAAGCTAATTGATAAGACGATCATGGAGGAGGAAAACATAATGGAAGAGCATGGCAAAAAGCTCGGTATGTTAAATATTTTCGGTCTTGGTTTGGGTGGCGCAATTGGTTCAGGTATCTTTGTTTTACTTGGATTTGGAATTGGTTATACAGGCAGATCTATTGTCCTGGTATGTGTCGGCGGATGCTTGTTTATGCTTCTGGCTTATATGTACAATGTAATCATGAGTTCCATGTTTGTATTTAAAGGGGGGGATTACAGCCAGAAAGCGCTGCTGTTTAATCCGACAATGACTGGTTTTTCAGCAACTATGGCTCTCGTAAACAGCATGGCTATGTCAAGCTATGCCCTTGGTATGGTTAACTATATTTCAGCCGTATTTCCCGGAGTAGCGCCGTATACCCGTCCGGTGGCGGTTCTCATTATGACTCTCTTTTTTGCAAGCACTCTGCGGGGTTCCCGTTTTATTACGCTTTTAGAAAATGCAATGACTGTAATTTTAATTGGAGCAATTGCAATTTTTGTTATTTTTGGTATGCCTCAGGTAAGACCTGACTATTTTTCCAATGCAGACGGTGGTTTTTTCCATGGAGGATTTGCTGGATTTGTTAGTGCAATCGCAATTATGGGCTGGGCCTGCCAGGGAACCACGATGGCACCGGTATCCATGGTTGCAGTTACTGAAAAACCCAAAAAAACCATCCCGCTTGCTATTCTCTGGATCACTCTGGCACTAGCTGTAATATATGGTGTGATGAGTATTGTTGCTGCCGGAGTATTGCCATATGACCAGGTCGCAGGAGCAAATTTGGGAGCAACTGCTAAAGCAATATTCCCTAATAGCATTTATGTTGTGTTCATTTTAGGCGGCGGTGTATTTGCCATTGCTACCAGCTTGTTGGGCGGTATTGCCATGTTCCGTTATCCGCTGATGAAGATTGCAGAGGATGGCTGGCTTCCTCCTGTATTTAAAAAGACCACAAAAGGTGGCTTTCCATGGGTCATTCAGCTTGCCTTTTATTTACTCAGTGTTATGCCAATTCTGCTTGGATTCAGTCTGGATTCCATTATATCACTGGTAATGATTCCATCCATGGTGATGAATGTATATCTTAATATGGCATGTATTACACTGCCAAAAAAATATCCGGACCAATGGAAAAAATGTGCACTTCGTATGCCCGTTCCGGTGTATAATATTATTTGTGTTCTGTCTGCAGCCTGTGCCGGAGTGGTAGCTTTTAACTTATTTAAAGATTTAAAAGGAAAGGATATCATTGCTTCCATTGTTATTCTGGCAATATGCGTTGGATTCTCCTTACTTCGTATCCATACCGGAGCAGTGAAAAAGGAGTTCCTGGAGGAAAACAAAAGAGCGATTATTGTTCAGGCACTGGCAGATGATGAGGAGTAATAATAGAATTAATACAAGGTGTTTGCTGTCATTAAGGTATTACTGTGTGACGGCAAATTAAGATGAAGGAGGATATTGCTATGAAATACGATTTTACATCAATTATGGACCGCAGAGGCAAAGATGCCATTGCTGTGGATGGTCTTGGAACCTTACCAGGTTTCGCTCCGGATCTTCCAAAGGATGGGTATGATACCATTCCAATGTGGGTTGCAGATATGAACTTCCCAACTGTACCATCCATCTGTGACGCCATTGTGGAACGTGTTAAGCACCCGGCATTTGGTTATTTCAGCCCATCAGAGGAGTATTACAATTCCATAATCAAGTGGCAGGAGGAGAGAAACGGGGTAACAGGACTGACAAAGGAATGCATCGGATATGAAAACGGTGTACTTGGCGGAGTTATCTCTGTACTGAATGCATTTTCAGCACCTGGAGATGCAGTGCTTCTCCATTCCCCTACCTATATTGGTTTTACCATGAGCCTTGAGAACAATGGACGCAAAATCATACATAGTCCATTAAAGCAGGATGAGAACGGCGTATGGCGCATGGACTATGAGGATATGGATAAAAAGATAAAGGCCCATAAGATTCATACCGCTATTTTCTGCAATCCTCACAATCCATGCGGACGTGTATGGGAAAAATGGGAGATTGAAAAAGCGATGGAAGTCTATAAGGATAATGATTGTATCGTCATTTCTGACGAAATCTGGTCCGATCTTATTTTAGACGGAAATAAGCATATTCCGGTTCAGTCAGTGAGTGAGGATGCCCGCAAACGGACAGTAGCTCTATATGCACCCAGCAAAACCTTTAACCTGGCAGGACTGATTGGATCCTATCATATTATTTATGATCCATATTTAAGAGACCGTGTCCGCGCCCAGAGCAGCAAATCCCATTATAATGACATGAATGTGCTGAGCATGCATGCGTTAATCGGTGCGTACAGACCGGAAGGTGCAGAATGGGTGGATGAGCTGTGCCAGGTGCTCACCAGCAATGTGAATTATGCTTATGACTATATTACAAAGAATTTCAAAGGTGTAAAGCTTTCCAAACCACAGGGAACCTATATGCTGTTTATGGATTGCACAGATTGGTGTAAAGAGAATGGAAAAACCATTGATGAACTGGAAAAAGCCGGCTGGGATGTAGGTGTTGCATGGCAGGATGGCCGCATGTTCCACGGACCATGCTCCATTCGACTGAATCTGGCTCTTCCTTTCAGCAGAGTTGAGGAAGCAATGAAGCGTCTGAATGAGCATGTTTTTAACGCCAAATAAATTCACAGAAAAACGAGGTGCACAATATGGGAAAACTATATGTAAATGACAAGATGCGTGACTTTACATTCGATACACCTTTTCGTAAAAATGTCCGGCTCAGTGAGGCAGCAGGCGGAAAGAAACTGGCTCTTGTATTTCTCCGCTATTATGGGTGTACGCTGTGCCAGTATGACCTTTCCCAGTATGCCAAGAACTATGAAAAGATCACGGCAGCAGGGGGGGAATTACTGGTGGTTCTGCAGAGTGATCCGGATTTATTAAAAGAGGACATGGGAAAAGAAGATATGTTCCCCTTTGAAATTGTCTGTGATCCAAAAGAAGAACTCTACCGGGAGTTTGAAATCCTTCCGGCAGCCAGTAAAAAAGATCTGGCTGGATTAAAGACCATGGTGAAAGTCGGGAAAGCCATGGCAGCAGGATTCTCTCATGGAAGGTATGAGGGGGATGAGCTGCAGCTTCCTGCAGCATTTATCTTATCACCTGACCTTACCGTAACATACGCTCATTATGCAACGGTGATCGATGATGTTCTTGATGCAGAACAGATTGCAGACATGATGAAATAATGATTGAATGAGAGAACCGCTGCGGGAGAAGGCTGAGGCAATACGAAATTAAGCCGGCTAAGAAATTAATTTTAAAAATTCAGACATGGCAAACGTAATATACCGGTTCTTCTTACTGAAGAAACAGATATTACGTTTGCTTTTTTCTTCGTCAAGCTTGTAATAAATCATATCCGTAAGTGCCGGTGATTTACATAAAAGTGTATCGCTGACAAAACAGATTCCCATTCCGGAGCATGCAATGTGATAAGCGGTTGACTGCTGATCCAGTTCAAACAGGATATCAGGCTTAAATCCATTTGCCTTGCATAAATAAGTTCCCCTTTGCATGGTATCATTATTTGGCTTCAGCATGATGAAAGGATAATCCTTAAATTCCTTTAAAGGCACCACAGGAACTTTTGGATCCTGACATGCATTTGACCGGATCTGTTCCAGAGAAACCTGATATTCCTGAAGGTTTTGATTAATCTGGTATTTTTTAGGAACGGCAATCATTAAATGTTCTTCCCGGTATAAAAAAGAATCAAACTTGGTTTCGCACAGCGTGCTGTTATCTACAATAAAATCCAGGGAACCCAGTAAAAGCTGGGATTCAAGATTGCTGGTATTATCTTCAATGATGGTTACGTTAATCCCTGGATACTGCTGATGCAGACTGGAGATAAGAGGGGGAATGACATAGGATGTAAATAAATTGCTGCCTCCAATGGTCAGTGTTCCGGTCTGTAAGTTTCTGGCATCATCCAGATAATTACGAAAGTCCTGTTCAATGGCCATGATGGATTCAACTGCCTGTATGTATTTAAGACCACACTCCGTCAGCCCCACAGGAGTTATGCTTCGGTCAAAAATCGGCATACCGATTTTGGTTTCAATTCTTTTAATGGTGGAACTTAACGAAGGCTGTGAAATATAGAGATTGTTTGCTGCTTTTGAGAAGCTCTTTTCTTTGTAGACCTCATAAACATATTCTTTTCCAGAAAACATGGCTGCCTCCATATAAATGTAAAGTTATGATAATTATAAATCAATTGATATTTGATTATAGTATAAATGGAATATATACTTATTACAAGAATTACATATCAAACAATTGTAAAAAGAGAGGGTATCCTATGGAATACAGGTTGACTGATAAAGAGGAAGAGTATCGTGTGGAAAAAGACATCATCGGTGAGCTGAAGGTTTTAAAAAGTGCCTACTACGGGAGTCAATCCTTAAGAGCAAAAGAGAATTTTCATATCACAGGACTTAACATGCATCCAGAGATTATTAAAAATGTGGTTTATATTAAAAAAGCCGCTGCAATTACCAATTTTGAAGCAGGTCTTCTGGATGAAGCAATCTCTCTGGCAATTGTGCAGGCATGCGATGAGTTGCTGAAAGGAAAGTTTCTGGAGTATTTTATTGTAGACCCCATACAGGGCGGAGCAGGGACTTCCCTGAATATGAATGCCAATGAAGTCATAGCAAACAGAGCCATAGAGATCCTGGGCGGACAAAAAGGAGACTATAGTCTGGTTAATCCCAATGATCATGTAAACTGCGGACAATCCACCAATGATGTAATTCCAACAGCAGGCAAAATGACATGTTATGTTCTTTTAAAGAAAGCATTAATACAGCTGGAACGTCTTAAGCTGGCATTTGAGGAAAAATCAAAGGAATTTGATCATGTGATTAAAATGGGAAGAACCCAGTTGCAGGATGCAGTACCCATTCGTCTGGGGCAGGAATTCCAGGCTTATGCAACGGCTGTCAAAAGGGATATAATCCGTATTGAGAAAGTATTTGAAGAGATAAGGTATGTCAATTTAGGCGGAACTGCCATAGGTACCGGAATTAACGCAGATGAACATTACATGAAGCGGATTGTGCCAGAATTAAAAGAAATATCGGGCATAGATGTGATACAGGCATCCGATCTCTTCGATGCAACACAAAGCCTGGATTCCTTCGTAGCAGTATCCGGGGCTGTTAAGGCCTGTGCAGTTACCCTCTCTAAGATAGCCAGTGATTTACGGCTGATGTCTTCAGGACCAAGAACGGGATTTGGAGAAATCAACCTTCCGGCAAGACAGAATGGCTCCTCCATAATGCCTGGAAAAGTAAATCCGGTAATTCCTGAGGTGGTCAATCAGGTGGCTTTTCATATTATTGGAAATGATCTGACCATAACATTAGCTGCTGAAGCGGGACAGCTGGAGTTAAACGCTTTTGAACCCATTGTATTTTATTCTCTGTTTCAATCCCTTGATACGTTGACAAATGCAGTACAGACATTTGTGGATCACTGTATCACCGGCATTACTGCAAATGAGGACAGATGCCGTCAACTAGTAGAAAACAGTGTGGGAGTCATTACTGCTTTATGTCCTCACATCGGTTACAGAGATTCTGCGGAAATTGCGAAAGAGGCCATTCGGACAGGAAGACCGGTGAGGGAGCTTATTATAAAAAAAGGATTGCTGTCTCCGGCTGATGTTAATATAGTTCTGAATCCCATGAATATGACACGACCGGGAATTGCAAAAAAGAGTTGTTAGTTTTAAAGCCATTGCAGAGACAAAACATGCAGTGGCTTTTTTGTATGAAAAGTTAAAATTGTAAACATATATTTAAAATAACTATAAATATATAGACATATAATGATAAAGGTGTTATTATATCCAATATGCAAGATAGAAAGGAGATGATACTATTTTTTGGGACGCATCAAAGGATGAACTAAAAAACGGGTATATCAAAGAGGGGGAAACATATACCTGTGTTGTCTGCGGGGAAAGCTATCTGGAAGGACGGATCTATGAAAAGGATGGGCTTTTCTATGACGCAGAAAAATCGATGAAAGAGCATATAAAAGAAAAACATGGGTCTATGTTATCCTATGTCCTGAATATGAGCTATGGGAATACTGGAATTACCCAGGCGCAGCAGAAGGTGCTGCAGCTTATTGCACAGGGGATGTCAGATAAAGAGGTAGCTTCTGCACTGGGCGTTGCTGATTCAACCATTCGAAACCACAAGTATAAATTAAGGGAAAAAGAAAAGCAGGCCAAGGTTTTTCTGGCTATGATGGAACTGCTGTCTGAGCAGACGCAAAAGGAGATCAGCCGGCTGGAAGGAAGTGTTCTGCAAGATGCACACAACTCTGCCACCATGGTGGATGACCGTTATAATATAACAGATAAAGAGGTTGAGAGTATCAGAAAAACCTATTTTAATGATAAAGGCGGTTTAAAGAGCATACCTGCAAGGGAAAAGAAAAAGCTGGTTGTGTTAAGCGAAATTGTAAAGAATTTCGTCCCGGGTAAGCAATATGAAGAGAAGGAGTTAAACCGTATCTTAAAAAGAATTTATGATGATAATGCCGCCATTCGAAGAGCGCTTATTGAATATGGCTTTATGGATCGGACGAATGATGGTACGTTCTACTGGGTGAAAGAGTAGGGTTAAACTGAGGAGGTTTTGAGATGAAGGAGAAGATTCGAAGTGCGGTACTTCGGCTTCAGATGTATGCGGATTTGCAAGTGCAAAAGGGTTTGATCAGGCACCGGACGGCTTTCGGCCTTAGCTATGGCAAGACAAAGCGGGGTTTTGAAACAGTGGAATGTAACCGATGCAGAACTGTCTGCCCCATGGGTTTCGGAATCAGAAAAGGAAAGGAAAAAGTATGAAAAAAATAGACTGTCTGGGCGAGATCTGCCCGGTACCAGTAATGAAACTGCAGGCAGTTATGGATTCCATACAGAAAGGCGAAGACTATCTGCTGGTTACAGATCACAGCTGCACCATTTCCAATCTGGAATCCTTTTGCAAAGCCAATAAATTAAGTTACCAGTTGGATGAGGTAATGAATGGCGTATGGGAGATTACCATAACAGCTGGCAGATAGTGCCCGGGCTATTCTTTAAATTGTTATTGTCAATCGGATACTTTATGGTTATCAAATTTATTCCAAAAATAAAATAATGCAATTGCAGCTATGATTAATCCCATAACCCCTTCACCATTAATGGTGAGTATATTGCCACGAACAATCCCCTGTTTTCCAGTGTATATGTCACCTAAGATAGCTGTATTCCACATATTCCAGATAGAATGAAAGATTATTACAGGTATAATGCTTTCTGACAAATAATAACAAAATGAAAAAAACGAAATTGGCTGCACCACCCTTATAGTGCTTTTAGCTTACATCATTTTACACCCGCTTTAATGAAATATACAATAGGCTTTTTATATTAGTTCATTAACGAGAGTATTAGCAGATTGTATCCTTTAATATTTTTTCAATATATTTTATGAGCTTTGCCGATTCAGGAGAAGCAGGAACATCACCAGAACGTTTGATGGAGTAGTAATCATTTTCAAACTCCAGTCCGGGACATTCAATGATGCGAAGCTGCTTATGGTAAAGCTCTTTTTTTATTGCCATATAGGGCAGAAATGCCAGACCGAAGCCGTTAATTGCGGACAGCTTAATGGATTCCGTGGATTCCAGTGTGTAGGGAATATGAAGCCTTCCAATCTGAATTCCGTTTTTAACCAGGGATTTATCCATGAGCTGCCTGGTTTTCTGATTCTTTACAAGCATCAGCAGAGGATAATGATAAAGTTCCTCAGAGGACAGCTGGTCCGCAACTTCCATCTTTTCTCCGGCAACCAGACAGAACCGGTCGGTAAATACCTTTTTGGAGGAAAGATTTTTATCCTTTGGCTTGCCGATGATAATCCCCATATCTGCCTGGCCTTTTGTTATTTTTTCTTCAATGTTCTGGCTGGACATGACCTCAATCTGAAGGGTATATTGGGGATAATTGTTCTTTACATGATAAAGGGTACAGGGCAGGGCATAGGAATAGACACAGGGGTTGGCCATAATATGTATGGTTTTATTCTGGTTTTGAGAGTTGGAGATATCAAGAAACATTCGGTCATAAGAAGATGTAATTTCCGTGGCATAATGGGATACGATTTTACCTGTATCTGTAGGAACAACCCCGTTATAATTGCGCTCAAAAAGCCGGGTACCAATTTCCAACTCCATAGCCCGAAGCTGCTGGCTTAGTGCTGACTGGCTGATGTTCATTAATTCTGCAGCCTTTGAGATGCTTCCTGTTTCCACTATTTTAATAAACATCTTCAGATTTAGAACGTTCATAAGAATCCCCCTTCTTAAAACTGTCAACTGTTATAATCATTGCGTTTCCCCTTGGCCAATTATAACAAATATACTGCATTATGACTAGTGGCAAGATTTGTTTGGGTATAAGGATATCTTATACCATATAAAAATCTTGATTAACAGCTTTCCATTTATTATGATATAATTTAACAGTAAAGTTCGTTATATAATTATCAATGTAGAAGGGAGGATTCAAGTGTCAGAGACTAATTCAAGTACCGAAACAGGTACACAAAGAGTGCGTAAGCCAAGAAAGCCCAAAAAGAGTCAGATTCCATTTGCTCTGTTGCTTACTGCACTGATTATCGCTTTTGGATTCTATTTGGGGCAGGGGAGCAGTAAGCTTCCGGTTTACTGGATATTTGGTATCGCATTTGGCTATATTCTGCAGCGTTCCAGATTCTGTTTTACAGCAGCATTCCGTGATCCCTGCATAACAGGGAGCACATCAGTAACGAGAGCTGTTTTAGTGGCAGCAGCTGTATCCAGTGTGGGATTTGTGGCAATTAAGTATGCCAGCGCCATGGGCGGCGGAGATACCAATTTAAACATGGCGGGGGTATCCCCCATCGGGCTGCCGTTAATGATCGGAGCCGTTTTGTTTGGAATCGGTATGGTAATTGCAGGAGGTTGTGCTTCCGGAACATTAATGCGTGTAGGAGAGGGCTTCCTTATGCAGATGCTGTCACTGGTATTTTTTATCGCAGGTTCCGTCTGGGGTGCCCATGACATGGGATTCTGGGGCAAATTAAATACCAATGCTCCAAAGATATTTTTACCTGACGTGTTTGGCTGGTTTGGGGCAATTGTGGTTCAGGGCCTGATAATTGTATTGCTCTACATAGCTGCTGTGAAATGGCAGCAGAAGAAAATGGGAAGTATTGAATAAATTTTATTATTTGAAGGAGATAAAAAAATGGCTGAATTTACACTGGATTGTTTAGGCGAGGCTTGTCCTGTACCGTTAATGAAAACAGAGAAAAAGATGAGTGAGTTATCTGTAGGAGATGTGCTTGTTGTTTCCATCGACCATAGCTGTGCAATGAAGAACGTACCTGAATGGGCAAGAAAACAGGGACACAATGTTGAAATTGAAGAAGTAGATGACGGTGAATGGGAAATCGTGATTGAGAAAGCAAAATAATAACCGCTTTGAAAGTAGGTGAATGAATTGAAAGAGTTTTTTATTAAACTGGGTGATCATCCGATTTACAAAAAACTGTTAAAGGAACCTTTAACCTATGTGGCGGGAGCTGTTTTACTTTCCGTTTTCCAGATTGCTCATTTCACAGTATTTGGAAAAGGCTGGGGAGTAACAAGTACATTTGCTGTCTGGGGAACCTGGGTTTATAACGCGCTGGGCGGAGATGCAGGCAGCTGGGCCTATTATGCATCAGAAAAGATGCAGCAGGAGCTTCATACCAGCTTTCTGGCAGACGGCGGTTCCATCCGTAATCTTGGCATCATCTTCGGAGCATTGGCGGCGACCTTATTTGCATCACAGTTTAAAATAAAGAAGATAAAAACCCTGCGTCAGGTAGTGGCAGCTATCCTGGGCGGTCTGCTTATGGGATACGGAGCAAGGCTTGCAAACGGCTGTAATATCGGAGCATTGTTTACCGCAATTGCATCCTTCTCCTTATCCGGCTGGGTATTTGGAGCGTTCCTTCTGGTGGGAGCATTCATCGGAAGCAAATTACTGGCAAAATATTTTATGTAATGGATGGAGCAATCAGAAATGATTGCTCCAATCCTTTAGAAAGGATTTATTACCATGGAAAAGAAGACATTACAGTATGATGTAGTCATCATTGGCGGCGGTGCTGCCGGTTTAACTGCCGGTATCTATTGCGGCAGGGCAAAATTAAAGACACTGATTATTGAAAAAACTCTGGTGGGAGGACTGGCAACCTATACCAATGAGATTGAAAACTATCCTGGTTTTCCGGAAGGAGCCACCGGTCTTGGACTGATGGATCTGTTTCATAAGCAGGCTAAAAAATTCGGAGTGGACTTTAAATTAACCGATGTAAGAAGCGTATCTCTTGAGGGATATATAAAAAAAGTGGAAACCTTCCGCAATATTTTTGAGGCAAAGGCAGTGATCATTGCAAGCGGTGGAAAGCCCCGTCTGACCGGTGCAAAGAATGAGGAACTGTATCTTTATGATAAAGGAATCTCTTTCTGTGCTACCTGCGACGCAGCAGCCAACACCGGAAAAACCGTTATGGTAATCGGCAGCGGCGATGCAGCCATTGAAGAGGGAATGTTCTTAACCAAATTTGCGGATAAAGTCATTGTTTCCGTCATGCATGAGAACGGAAAGATGGACTGCAATGAAATTGCAAAGGCTCAGGCACTTGCCAATCCCAAAATGGAATTTATGTGGAATACGGTTGTGGACAGCTTTGAGGGAGATGAAAGACTTGGCACGGTTGTTTTAAAAAATGTAAAGACGGAAGAAAAGATTCCGGTTACCGTTGACAGCTGCTTTTTATTTATCGGCTATCTGCCTAATACCGAAATATTTAAGGGAATGCTGGACATGAACCGGGGTGGTTATTTAATTACCAATGAGCGTATGGAAACCAATGTACCAGGAGTTTATGCAGTAGGTGATGTACGTGATAAATTCTTAAAGCAGGTTGCAACTGCAGTGGGAGACGGAGCGGTAGCAGGCTATGGAGCTGAAAAATATCTTTCTGAGTGTGAGATATATGAGCAGCAGATTATGAATGAAGGAAAGCCTTCCCTGGTCTATATCTATAATGCAGTTGATGCAGATTCCAGAGAACTTTTATCTGTATTCAAAGAATTTGAACAGGGGCACAAAAATATACGGGTATCCTGTATTGACATCTATAAATCGGACGGACTTGCAAAACGCCTTGGTGTTTCAAATGGTCCCTGCGCAGTCTGGATTAAGGACTGTAAGATACAGGAGAAGATCGACAGCAAAATTACAAAGGAACTGATTGAGAGTATTTGTAAATAGGTTAATAAATGAATAAGAATGATCCCTGGTCAGGTGCCATCTGGTTCCTGTCCGGGGATTTTCTGTTTCATCTGACGGTATATGTGAGTTAGTCACGGATAATAATAAAATAGGTTTTATAATAAAAATAAGCTTCATAAATATCTGGAACTACTAGAGGAGATAATAATATGTTTGAATTTTTAAAAAAAAGTACAGGAAAAGTAATTCATGTCAATGATTTGGACCCGCTTATTGGAAGTATTGAGTTAATTGATATTCGGGAACCATTTGAATTTAAAAGCGGAACCATGAGAACAGCAAAAAACATCCCCATGGGCAGCTTAATCAATAACCCGGAAAAATATTTAATAAAGGACAAAACCTACTATATTATGTGTCAGTCCGGTGCAAGAAGCAAACGTACCTGCACTTCTCTTTTGAAAAAGGGCTTTGATGTAATAAATGTGGCGGGTGGAATGGGCTCTTACGTTGGTACAAAGAGAAAATAAAAAATATCAGCTTCCGGTTTCATTTTCAGGGCACTGAAATGGAACCGGATTTTTTTGCTTGTCTTAAGAAAAAACCTTTCTGTTAATCCCTTTGAAAGTATCATATAATGAAAATAAGTTTCATAGTTTTCACCTCATATTGAAACTATAATACAAACCCGCTAGAATGAGATTCAATACAACTGCAAAGCGCATGGAATCCCTTCAGGTTTTTTAGAAAGGAACAGAGAATGAAAGGTTTGCTTGTAAGAATTGATGACTATGTTCAAAATGCCGGAGATGCCGAAAAACAGCTGATAAGCCGGCTTCAGAGAAATCCGGAATCTGTGTTAAGGAAGACCATTAAGGAGATTGCAAAAGAAACCTATACCTCCCCTGCAACCATAGTCCGGCTGTGTAAAAAGCTGGGCTGCAAAGGTTATAAGGACTTTCAGAGTACTCTTGCCTACGAGGTGGCTTTATTTCGGGAAAGCCGGGATATCGCATTTCAGAAGATTACCCAGAAGGACACGGTGGAAGACATTATTTACAAGGTAACAAAGAAAAACATCGAATCACTGGAAACCACAAGAAAGCTTCTGGAACCTAAGACAATCACTTCCTGTGTGAAGCTTTTGGAAACCAGCAGAACCGTTTCCCTGTTTGGACTTGGCACCTCACTTCTGGTGGCAAGGGATTTATATCTTAAGCTTTTAAGAGCAGATGTGATCTGTAATTTATGTGATGACTGGCATGCCCAGTTTTTAACAGCAAGAAATTTACGAGCCGGAGATGTGGCAATTGTCATCAGCTATTCCGGTCTGACAGAAGAGATGCTTCAGTGCACCAAAGAAGCAAAGGCTAACGGTGCAAAAGTAATTGCCATTACGAGGGCTGTAGAGTCTAAGCTTGCGGCAGAAGCTGATTACGTTTTGCCTGTAGCAGCGACAGAGCTCATTCACAGAAGCGGAGCCATGTCTTCCAGAATTTCACAGCTGAATGTGGTGGATGTGCTGTTTACTGCTTACGTAAATCGGAATTACGAGTTCTGCATGAACCAGTTTGGCAGAACCCATATACAGAAGGACGGAGGAACTTAAAAGATGATTGATTTATCAAAACTGACAACGGAGTCTAGAAATCCCGATACTATGGGGTTAGACGAGATGACTCCCACTCAAATTGCCCGGATTATGAACCAGGAGGATGGTGCTGTTATTAAGGCAATCGGGGAAGTAATCCCCCAGATCGCACAGGCAATTGAATGGGCGACGGAAAGCCTGAAATCAGGAGGCAGAATCATCTATGTGGGAGCGGGAACATCAGGCCGCCTGGGAGTACTTGATGCAGTGGAATGTCCTCCTACCTTCGGTGTACCGCCACAGATGGTGGTTGGGCTGATTGCAGGAGGTGAGAAGGCATTTGTAGAAGCAGTGGAAGGCGCGGAAGACAGTGAAACCCTGTGCAAGGAGGAATTAAAATCCATCTGGCTGTCAAAAAAAGATATCGTAATAGGTCTTGCTGCATCCGGCAGAACGCCTTATGTGATTCATGGACTCCGGTATGCACGTTTTGTTGGCTGTAAAACTGTAGCCATTTCATGCAACAGAAATTCTGACATTGGAAAGGAAGCAATGCTGGCCATTGAACCGGTCACCGGGCCGGAAGTACTTACCGGCTCTACCAGACTGAAGGCAGGTACTGCCCAGAAAATGGTTTTAAACATGATATCAACCGGAAGTATGATCGGAATCGGGAAGGTTTATCAGAATTTAATGGTGGATGTCAGACAGAGCAATGAAAAGCTTGTAGTGAGATCACAAAATATTGTGATGACTGCAACCGGGTGTGAAAGAGAGGAAGCAAAAGAGGTACTGGAACAGGCAGACGGTCATGTGAAAACAGCAGTGATTATGATTTTGTCTGATTGTGATGCAAGCGAAGCGAGAGAAAGGCTGTTAAAAGCAGGCGGGAATGTTCGTCAGGCTTTGAAATAGAATAAGAAAGGGGGCTTTGGTTTACCAGCTAAGCCGGAACTATAAAATTATCATTAAAGGAGGAGAACAATGGATTACAAGCAAGTCAGTGAAGAACTGTTATCACTGTTGGGAGGAAAAACCAACATTACATCCAATGCTGCATGTATGACAAGGCTTCGCATCGGGGTGAAAGATTTATCAAAAGTGGACTTAGAGCAGTTAAAGAAGGTGGAGGGAGTCCTTGGCGTGGTGGAAAGCAATACCCTTCAGATCGTCTTTGGTCCTGGCAAGGTGAACAAAGTGTTAGAAGAATTTTATAAGCTTACAGGACTTCCCAAAGGTCAGGCAGATGACGGGGAAAATGGTACAGATATTAATACGGTTACAAGAGAAAACAAAGAACTGCAAAAGGCAAAATATGACAAGCCTGTCCAGAGATTCTTAAAGAAAATTGCCAATATTTTCGTAGCACTCCTACCGGGAATTATCGCAGCAGGTTTAATTAACGGTATCTGCAATGTTATCAATGTTTCTACACACGGAGCACTGGCAGGAGTCTGGTGGTTCGCATGCATCAGAACCATGGGCTGGGCTTTGTTTGCCTACCTTCCGATTCTTGTAGGTTACAATGCAGCAAGAGAGTTCGGAGGCTCTGGTGCACTGGGCGCCATTGCAGGAGCGATGTCCATAGCAAATGCAGGCATGCCTCTTCTTGCAACCATTAATGAAAAGCAGATTCTTCTGCCAATTACCAACGCTCCATTTAACCCTGCTTCCGGAGGTCTTTTAGCAGCGTTAATTGCAGGTATGTTTTTTGCAGAACTGGAGAAACGGATCAGAAAGCACATGCCTGATTTAATTGATACCTTTATCAGTCCTCTTCTGGTACTGATCATCGGCGGAATTGTTGCTTTGTTAGTCATTCAGCCTCTGGGAGCCGGACTGACCAAGGTGATCTTTGCAGTATTAAGCTTTGCATATGAGAAAATGGGAGTTGTAGGCGGTTATATTCTTTCTGCAGGCTTCCTGCCTCTGGTAGCAGTTGGACTGCATCAGGCACTGACGCCCATTCATGCCATGTTAAATGACCCGGCTGGTGCCACAGGCGGCATCAATTATCTGCTCCCGATCTTAATGATGGCAGGCGGCGGCCAGGTAGGAGCCGGAATTGCTCTTTACGTGAAAACAAAGAACAAGAAATTAAAAAGGTACATAAGAGACTCTATACCAGTAGGAATTCTTGGAATCGGAGAACCAATGATGTACGCAGTTACCCTGCCCCTTGGCAGATCATTTTTAACTGCCTGTATCGGCAGCGGCTTCGGAGGAGCGCTGGCAGCACTTCTTCATCTGGGAACCGTTTCCCAGGGTGTTTCCGGTCTGTTCGGGCTTCTCATTGTAAAACCGGGTCAGCAGCTGTCCTTTATACTGGCTATGCTGGTAGCTTACGCAGGTGGATTTTTAGTAACTTACTTCTTTGGTGTAGATGAAAACAGAATCAATGAGGTATACGGAGAGGAATAATGAAAACTGGAATTTCCATCTACTTCTCCAGTGGAATGGAGAAGAATGAAGCACTGATTAAAAAAGCGGTAAAAAACGGAGTTACCTATGCATTTACCTCTCTCCATATACCGGAAGAGACAGGGGTGGATTATGGCAGGAGCATCAGGCAGCTTTTAGACTGCTGCAGGGAAGAAAGATTAAACCTGATTGCAGATGTGGGACCGGAAACCTATGAAAAGCTGGGTGTTGCCAGCATGGAAGAATTAAAATCGTTAGGAATCACCCATGTCAGGCTGGATTATGGCTTTTCCCCCAGGGAAGTGGTTGAAATATCCAAACACTTTTATGTTGTTTTTAATGCCTCCACCATAATGGAAGAGGAACTTTTGGAATGGAAGCAGTGCGGGGCCGATTTTACAAAATTTGCAGCCTGCCATAACTTTTATCCCAAACAGTTTACCGCCTTGTCTTTAAGACAGGTAAGGGAAATCAACAACCGATTGAAGTATCTGGGATTTACAACCATGGCATTTGTGCCGGGAAACTTAACCCTCAGGGGGCCGCTTTTTGAAGGGCTGCCAACGGTGGAAGAGCAGAGAAGCCGTATGGATGAGGTGGCTTATAACATGCTGGAGCTTTCCATGGAGGGAGGCTGTGATGTGGTGCTGGTTGGAGATGTGGACATCAGAGAGAAGGACTGGGAAGCGGTAAAATGCATCAGTCAGGGCTATGTGGAGCTGAGGGCTGACTTATTACCAGGCTATGAATTTGTCAGAGATCAGATTCATCATGACAGGCCTGATTCCAGTGAATATCTGTTCCGCTCCCAGGAATCCAGATTGTATCAACAGGTGATTGAAGCGGAAGAAATAGAAAACGGGATGCTGATCAGAAAAGCAGGAAGCATCTCCATCTCTAATAAAAAATATTTAAGGTATATGGGGGAGCTTGAAATTGCCCGTGTGGATCTTCCCATGGATGAACGTTTGAATGTGATCGGGCAGATAAAGGAAAAGGATCTGAAATATTTAACGTACGTTCAGAAAGGTTTTGGAGTAAAGCTGATATTAGATTGAGGTGACTGAAAAAAATCAGACCGGAGAAAAAGACATTGGCTGTCTTTTCTCCGGTACTTTTTGTTAAATTCAATTTCTGCGCCTGGTTAACTATTTTTTCAAGTTAGTTACTTTTAAGAGCTACTCATCACCACTCTGTTTGCACTACTTTTCAACAACCCCATCATTTTGTGGTTGAATTCTGTTTCCCATCAACGATTTCAATACCGCTACGCCGTCCAGTATTTCCTTTTCGCTTAAATGACCGTAGCCCAATAATAATTTATTTTTATGTAAATTTTTATCACTGCAGTACTGAGAGACAGTCTGTATTTGAATGCCGTTCTTTTTACAGTCTGAAACAAAATCATTTCCAAAATTCATATCCGGAAATTCGAGAGCCACATGAAGTCCCGATTCATCGCCCCAGGAATTAACCTTATTGCCAAATGCCTCCTTCGCTGCTGTCAGAAGGGTTTCGCGCTTCTTTGCATACACTTTGCGCATACGCCCAATGTGATGATCCATTTTCCTGCTCTTTAAAAATTCTGTAAGAGCGATCTGCTCCAATACGGGATTTTGGACATCCAGATAATTACGGTAATGCCTCCATTTTTCCTGCAGTACTTTAGGAATCACGGCAAATCCGATTCTCAGGGCAGGAAACAGAGTTTTGCTAAAGGTTCCCACATAAATGACCCTGGAAGGATCCATGGAGTAAAGAGGGGTTACTGGTGAGCCACTGTAGCGGTATTCACTGTCGTAATCATCCTCAATAATATAGTAATCCTTTTCTGCTGCCAACCGAATCAGGGATGTGCGGCGTGCAGCAGGCAGAATACTGCCTAAGGGAAACTGGTGGGAAGGGGTGACATATACGGCTGATAAATCCATTGTTTTAATCCATGATTCATCGGCCCCCTGTCGGTCAACAGGCATGTAGAACAGAGGATAATTCCGGTCATTTATGACGGTGCGAATCCCTGGGTGGGGAGGATTCTCTAACGCAAAAGGCCGTTCTTTTTTATATAGAATATCCACCAACAAATAGAATGCCTGGGTTGCTCCTGAGGTAATAAACAGATCTTCCGGATCAACCTCCATGCTTCTGCTGCGCATCAGCCACCTGGATATCTCGATACATAAAGGTTCATATCCTTTTGGACCGCTGTATTCCAGCTGGTGCACAGAAAGACTGTTTAATGCTTTGTGAATCATCTGACTCCAGGAAGACCACGGAAAAAGTGACAGGTCAGGCTGTCCGGTTTTAAAATTCCAACGAATCACCGGCTCGCTTTTTTCTGTATTCCGGGTGCTTTCTGGACTTCCTGGTATCATATGCAGCCCTTCTGACACCCTAGATGGAGCACCCTGCCGGCTGATAATGAACCCTTCTGTCAACAGCATGTCATAGGCCTCACATACAGTATTGCGTGAGGTTCCCAACCCTTTTGCAAGTTCCCTGGTGGAGGGAAGTGGTTCGCCTGGAAGAATCTCTCCTGTTAAAATCCGTTTCCGGAGGGAAAGGAAAATCTGGCGTGCCAGACTTATTTCGCTGTTGGTGCACAATTCAATTCCCCACATAATATTTCCTTTCACTGGACCATTGAAAATAAGTCTTAACTGGCTCTTACCATAGCCAGTTCCTTACGATATCATTATAGCAAATATCTACTGTATTGCAATGTTGTGTGAAAGGAAAGAGATGAAAAATATTTATGGAAAAATTTATTTAATGCTTGGATTTTCCTTAGCTGGGACTTCCGTTGTTACTGGATCAGTGCTTACGGAAAGGCTGAGTGGACGCGTGATAACACCTATCAGTTTAGGTATTATGCTTATATGTCTGTTCCCTTTTTATGGAGTCAGGTCTATTCGTACGGCTGCCCGCCTAAAGAAAAGGGATCTGGCAGTTTTTACGTTGCAGGCGGGCTTTGGGATTGTTTTGTTCCGCCTGTTCCTTTTGACAGGCGTGGGTCTGACAAGCACTGTGGAAGCCGGAATCTTAACTGGTACAACACCAGCGATTACCTCCATTCTGGCATTTCTGGTATTAAAAGAAACCTGCCATATCTGGACAGTATTAGGCATTACCAGCAGCGTGTTGGGGATTATACTGATACAGAATAGTCCACAGAATTTAGCTGCATTTTCTTTTAATCATGTTGCTGGAAATTTAATGGTTCTATGTGCTGCGGCAAGTGAATCAACATTCAATATTATTTCCAGAAAATACAGGGAAGAGGGTAATGATACAGAATTACGTTCGGTTCCGCCAATGATACAAATGTATCTGGTATCACTAATTGCCTTTTTATTATCTCTGATCCCTGGTTTTTATAAGATGCCTGTAGCGTCACTTTCTGTCATTGGCTGGAAGGAATGGCTGGCACTTGGCTGGTACGGTCTGGTGGTTACTGCCTTGGCTTTTATATTCTTCTTTGAGGGAGTCAGGCGCTCTGATGCATATACGACGGCCGCATTTTCAGGTATGATTCCCCTGACCTCCATGCTGCTGTCACTGTATTTCCTGAAAGAACCAATTGGTCTGAACCAATGGGCTGGAGGAAGTTTTATTATTTTAAGCATGCTTTTAATCGGACGGCAGTCACAAAAAAGGAGGCAATTATGATTATATTTGAAGAAAACGTAGAAAAAATTTATCCAGGCACTCATTTAGGTGTTCTGATTGTAAAAGGAATTACACAAAAATCAGAATGCAAAAAAGAAGATGAGGTAGCATTTTTAAATATGCTGAGGAAGAAGTATGAGGGGGTTACCAGAAAAGAATTAAAAACACAAAGTCCTGTTGATGCCTACGCAGCCTATTACAAAAGGTTTGGACAAAGCTATCATCTGCTGGCACAACTTGATTCCATGTTAAAAGGGGAAAAAACATGCGTTTATAAATCACCTTTGCTTCAGTCCATGTTTTTTAATGAGCTGGAAAGTATGCTGCTGACTGCCGGTCATGATTTAAACAAGCTGAAGCCACCACTTCACCTGAAGCTTGCAGCAGGAGATGAATGCTACCAGTCTATCTCTGGAAGAGAATTGACCGCGGCAGCAGGTGATATGATAATGAGTGACAGCACCAGAGTTTTTTCCAGTATTTTAAAAGGGCCGGACTATGATACCAGATTAACTCCGGATACAAGGGACGTTCTGTTTACAATCTATGCGCCTCCGGGGATTGATGCTTTTAAAGTCAAGACTGCGCTGATAAGACTGGATGAGAGAATCCGGGCGTTTGCGCCGGGTTCGATAACGGAGATATTGCAGGTTCTTACAGTTATGAATTGTTAATAAATGTGAAAAATTTCTCATTGGTTGACAAATGAGATTGAATGAGAGATACTTATAGTAATTTTCAAGTTTTGTTAAAATTATCCAATTAGGAGGCATGTTTATGAAATTATTTAAATGTACTGTATGCGGCTATGTTCATGAAGGAGAGACTGCTCCGGAAGTTTGCCCGAAATGTAAAGTGGGCGCAGAGAAGTTTGAAGAGCTCAGTGAAGAAGATGCTGAAAAAATATACCGTTCTGATCGTACCAATGCCATTCACATGGAAGTGATCACATTAGCAGAGAAGATGATCGCATTATGCAAGGAAGGAATTGAGGATAACTTAGATCCCAAATGTGTATCTGCATTCACTCAGGCCAAGGATGAAGCATGGGTTATTAAGCAGAGATCCAAAACAGAGCTTGCAGGTCATATGAAGTTAGGAAAATACTAGAAAACAGAAAATTTTATTGACTATCTGGTATAATCCGTTATAATTATTTATAAAGATACAAAGAAGTATTTGAATATGGACTGCTTCTTGTATAAGCTCATTAATATGGTTTGAGCGTCTCGACCAGGCGACCTTAAATTGCCCTAGGCTACATGAGCACAGACTGAACTGCCGCTTCAAAGGAAGCAGTTGTTTTGTGTGTGTTTCGTGTGCCTGGGGCTTTTTTTTATCCAATTGCCCGAAGAAATGCATGCAGACCAGAGGCAAAAACAGGAATGAAAAGGAGTAAGGAAAGGTATGAAAAAGACGATTCGCTTCTTTCTGAATGGAAAATTGAAAGAAATTTCAGTCAATGGGGAAACAACCGTATTGGAGCTTCTTCGCAGCCGGTTTCAGTTAAATGGAATCAAGGAAGGCTGCGGAGAGGGGGACTGCGGAGCATGCACGGTAGTGATCGGGGAGGTAAGAGAAGGAAAGGTACATTATAAGTCCGTTGCGGGATGTTTGTATCTGGCGGCAAAGCTGGAGGGGAAGCATCTCATTACCATTGAGGGGCTTGCACAAAAAGAAAAGCTTCATCCTATACAGGAAGCTGTTTTAAATGCTCATGCGACTCAGTGCGGATTTTGTACACCTGGAGTAATTTTGTCTATACTGGCTCTTTATCTGGAGAGACCGAATCCCGGAAAAGAAGAATTCCGCAGATATTTAGAGGGAAATCTCTGCCGGTGCACGGGATATGCATCCATTCGGAAGGTGCCCGAATACTTAGAGGATTTAACCATTCATTCTGAAGAAATCCGCCCCTCTTATCTGGAAGAGACAGAAGAAAAACAGCTGGATTTTGTCCATGAAGATATTTTTATTGATGATGGGGTTCACGCATATTATTCGCCTGTTTCAGAAGATAACCTGGAGGCTTTTATAAGAGACCACGAAGAACTTGTTTCCGGACAGAATTTAAGATTTTTAAATGGCGGAAGCGATGTAGTAGTGGGAATCAAGAAAAGAAACCAGCATTACAGACTACTTGTGGATATCAGCAGAATTTCATCTTTGCAGAAAATTTCATACAGGGATAATCAGCTGACCATAGGAGGCGGAGTTACCTTGTCGGAAATTATTGATCAGGTAAATCCATTTTTTCCACAGTTTTCCGATACAGTTTCAGGCATGTGTTCGGAGCAGGTAAGATCGTCAGCTACTCTGGCAGGCAATCTTGTTAATGCCTCGCCAGTAGCAGATACCGTTCCTCTTTTGATGGCGGTAAACGCAGTTGTACATTTAAAAGGCTGTGAGGGAACAAGAAGCATTCCAGTCCGGGAGTTTTATCATGGCTATAAACAGACAGAGAATAAATCAGATGAGTGGGTTGCTTCTATTTCCATTCCGGTGGGAGAGTATGATTTTATCCACTTTGAAAAGGTCAGCAAGAGAAAAGAAGTGGACATATCCGCAGTTAATTCTGCCATAGCCTTACAGATATCAGATGGCATGATTAAAAAGGCCTCCATAGCCTGCGGAGGTGTAGGCCCTACTACACTATATATGCCAAAGACCTCTCATTACCTGGAAGGAAAGCCTATGACAGAGGATACTTTTGTGGAGGCTTATGACATAATCCGGGGAGAGGCATCACCCATCGGCGATGTGAGAGGGAGTGCAGATTACCGGGAAGCTGTAATGGAAAATCTTTTAATGAAACATTATCTGGCTTATGAAAGCAGTCAGGAGGCAGATGGTCATGAGAAATGAACAGATGAGACAAAATGATCAGTGGGGGCAGGCAGGAACCTCACCGTTACACGTAAGCGGACGTGATCACGTAATGGGCCGTTCCCAGTTTATTGACGATATTCCAAAGCCCGGAAATCTGCTATATGTAAAAGTCATGGTTAGTCCGGTTGCAAACGGACGGATTGTAAAACTGGATACACAAAAAGCCAGTGAAATGCCGGGGGTGGCTGCTGTTCTTACCGCAGAGGATATTCCAGGTGAGAATCAGATCGGTGGAATCATTAAAGATGAGGTATGCCTGGCTCAGGGGCATGTACAGTTTGTGGGTGAACCTGTTGCAATCATAGCTGCAGAAAGCATAAAGGAAGCGGAAGCAGCCATGGAACAGATCCTCTTTGAGGTAGAAGAAGAGACACCTGTGCTGACTGTAAGGGAAGCCATAAAAAGAGATCAGTATGTGGGTCCTGTGCGGAAAATTGAACGTGGTGATGTGGAGTCTGTTTTTGCTGACTGCCCCTGTTATATGGAGGGGGTAATCAGAAATGAGGGACAGGAACATTTTTATCTGGAAACCCAGAGTGCTCTCGCTGTGCCGGAAGACAACGGCGGGCTTACCCTGTATTCCTCTTCTCAGAATCCCAACGAGATTCAGAAGATGGCATCTGGAGTTCTGGGGCTGCCTCAGAACATGATTACAGTTGACATTAAAAGACTGGGCGGAGGATTCGGAGGGAAGGAATCCCAGGCAACCTCCTGGGCCTGCCTTGCTGCTCTTACAGCCTATCACACCGGGCGGCCTGCTCTGATACGTTTGACCAGAGATGAAGATATGCTCTCAACGGGAAAGCGCCATGCATTTGAAAGCGATTACCGGGTTGCATTTGATAAAGAAGGAAAGATTCTGGCATATTCCGTAGAGCTTAATTCCAACTGTGGAGCGGTTGCCGATGTGAGCACCTCCGTTTTGGAGCGGGCAATGCTCCATGCTGAAAACAGCTATCACATTGAAAATATCAAAATAATCGGCAGACCCTGTAAGACTAACTTACACCCGGCTACTGCATTCCGGGGATTTGGCGGGCCTCAGGGAATTTTCGCAATTGAAAGCGTAATTGAAAGAATTGCATATACCCTGGGACTGGATCCATATGATGTGAGAATGAAGAACATGTACCACAAAGGGGATCTGGCTCCTTACGGGCAGGAAATCCATCATGGGGAAGACATCGGAAGAATCTTAGAAAAACTGAGAACGGACAGCCGGTGGGATGAACGGAAAAAAGAGATTGCTGCATTCAATCAGAAAAACCGGTTTGCGAAAAAAGGACTTGGGATCACTCCGGTGAAGTTTGGCATTTCCTTTACGGCAGCTCATTTAAACCAGGGAAGTGCCCTGATTCAGGTATATACAGATGGTTCTGTTTCCGTAACCCACGGAGCCATTGAGATGGGCCAGGAAGTTAACACAAAAATTGCCCAGATTGCGGCAACTACCCTGGGGGTTCCCATTGGAACAATCAGGATTGAAAGCAATAATACCAAACGGGTTGCCAATACTTCGGCAACTGCTGCGTCTTCCGGATGTGATTTAAATGGTCATGCGGTGGAGAATGCCGCACTTAAAATTCTTGGAAGGCTTAAAGAACTGGTATCAAAGTTATATCCCGGAGAAGATGGAGTGTTTGAAAACGGTTATGTCTATGGGGTACATGAGGGAAAAACAGATTATGAGAATTCTCTTATCTCGTTTAAGGAGCTGGTACAAAAGGCGTATGTTGAGCGGATTGATTTATGCGATCACGGGTATTATGCAACTCCCGGTATCTATTTTGACAGGGACAAAGGAGAAGGGCATCCATTTTTATATTATGTATTTGGAGCGGCAGTCACAGAAGTAACCGTTGATTTGCTTACCGGCCGCACCACCCTTGATTCAGCCCATATCCTTCACGACTGTGCAAGCAGCATTAACCCAATGGTGGATATCGGACAGATACAGGGTGCTTTTATCCAGGGTGTGGGCTGGGTTACTACTGAAGAGCTGGTGTACCAGGACAAAGGAAGACTTTTAAGCAGTTCACCGGCAACCTATAAGATTCCAACCATTGGCGATATTCCGGAGGAATTTCATATTGAACTCATGGAAGGCTGCATGAATGAACTTGGCATTAAGCGGTCAAAGGCCATTGGAGAACCGCCGTTTATCTATGGAGAATCCGTATTTTTTGCTATTACAAATGCTCTTAGTTCTCTGGGAAGTTATCCGGATGAGTTAAGCATTCCGGCAACTCCGGAGAAAATCTGGAGGGTGGTAAAAAGGAACAAAGAGCAGTGAACCGTTAATGATTGGATAATAGAAAAAAGGAGAAAAGCTTATTTACTGCTTTTCTCCTTTTCTTTTAGAGTAATGAATTTAAGAATCGCATCGGTTGTTATCTCCTGCTGATCTTTCTCTGAAATCAAAGCAACACCATCCCCTTTCTGACTTCCATAATTTCCAAAGCCAGCGTGATTTCCCCCCTCTATGGGAATCACATCTGCAGCTCCTTTTATTTTTTCCCGGCTCAACACGCCATCCATAGTCCCATATAGAACAAGTACCTTTTGCGTGTCAATATCTCCATACGGATATAAAATAAGGGCCGTATCGGTCTGGGTTTTGGAAGGTAAAAAGATATACTGCTTTTCCTCTTTTGCACGTCCGCTTTTTATATCTTGATTCAGTGCGTTTACAGCAACGTCTTCCGCTTTATAGTAGATAGAGGTATAAATAAAAAATGCAGTGATAAAGAGGATCATGATTGTCATCAACACTACTGCAGCTTTTTTAAACAACCTTTTCATAAAAATCAATCCTTTCAATGAAACAAGTAATGAAACACATTACAGGTATTATATACCTTCAACAGGGCATTTAAAACAGATTTACTTGAGTAAACAGATCGAATGATTTATATTTAACGTGACAGGAGGTGTTCCATTGAGATTATTGCTGCAGCATAGAAAAGAGTTACAGGAAACAGAGATAGAGATCAGATATCCAAACATGACGGAACAGATTACAAGGTTGATTCAGCACATCAGGCAATATGATTTTATGCTGGAAGGTTTTAAAGAAGATAAGATTTATCAGATTCCTTTGGATCAGGTTTGTTACATCGAAACAATAGACAGGAAAACATTTATCTATTCAGAGAGTAATATTTATGAAACAAGGAAGAACATTCAGGTAATGGAGTCGGAGCTGGAGGAAACAACGATTGTCCGGATTTCTAAATCACAATTACTGAATATTACTGCTGTCAAAAGTGTGAAATCCTATCCCAATCACAGACTTATGGTAGAACTTAATAACGGAGAGCATCTTCTTGTTTCAAGAAAATATATAACAGACCTAAAAGAAAAGATAAGGAGGTAGGATAATATGGTGCATAAGATTTTGAAAACATATATACCTGCGATCTCAATGTGCTTTACGGTTATTATATTGCTGGCAGGTATTATTAATTTAGTTACTGAGGGGACAAAAAACCTCTTTATTGGGTTTGCCTTTGAAGTGGCAGGGTATTTAGTTCTTACCTGCATTTTAGATGAATTAATAGGGAGAATTAATTTTAAGACGTTTCTGGGACATTTTTTTGCAGAAGCAGCATTGCTGTATCCAGTTAACCTCTTTTTTGCAGTGAATTTAAAATGGATTGGCATTAATACAAGATCAATTATACTGTGCTCAATCGTGTATTTTTTTGTTATGGCGGCAAATCATCTTTATTTTTACTATATGGAAAAAAGCAGTGCAGAAGAAATAAATCAATTATTGGAAGATTGGAGAGACAGGAATGTGTGATATATCTAAGTTCCCTGATTCAGCATCATTTTTTATGTATCATATTGCGTTATTACTTATGATAGCAGCTGAAGCTTTTATCGTTATCTATACACATCCAAAAGACCGGGGGACGGATAAAACCAACAAGCGGGATAAAGGAACCAAATGGCTGCTGATTATTAATTTTTATGTATGTATTTACTTGAGTTTCTTTATGGTTGGACAGAAAGGCTGGGACTCCATTCTCAATACAAAATTGCCAGTGGTGGTCACCTATCCTGGAATTATTTTAATGCTGGCCGGAATTATAATTCGTTTACGGGCGGTATTGACGTTAAAAAGATCGTTTACTTTATCAGTGCAGACCTCCAATGAGCAGCATCTTATAACCACCGGGATCTATAAAAAAGTAAGAAATCCGGCATATACAGGCAGTATCTGCAGTCTGGCTGGGACGGCACTTGGACTTAGGGGTGGGATTGCATTGGCTGTGGTATTGCTATTCTCCTTAATATGTTATTCAGCCAGGATTTCCGTGGAAGAGAAGGCTTTAAGAAGCCATTTTGGAAACGAATTTACGGAATATGAAAAAGGTACCTACCGGTTGATCCCTTATGTGTGGTAGTCCCATTTCTATTTATCACCTAAGTATTTTGAAATAGTTGATTTAAAATGTCAGCTTCCGTCCTTTTTCTGCAATATCCATACACTGGAAGCGTTACTGGTGAAAGAGATGGAACAACTTTTAACCGCCTCTCTTGTTTTAATAATTTTTCTGGCAACAATGCAATTGCCCGGTTGGATGACAGCAGAGTAATCATTAAATCCAGCGTGTCCACTTCGATCAATGACAATTCGTTTTTCCCCTGATTTAGGGTTTGTAAGGTTAAATGGCGAAGTGGGCATAACTTATCCCGGCTGACTATGACCGGCAAAACTTCTTCCGGATACATTTTCAGGCTGGAGGAGGCAGCCCATAAAAGGACTTCCGGGTGTTGAATGTGAAAAATTCCAGTATCTGGAGACTGGGCCATGTGAGTAATGATTATATCATAAATCTGACTGTTAAAGTTACAGTTTAATTTTTTCACAGCATCAGTATGCATGGTAAAATGACTGTTTTTTTCATATAACCATGGGAAGTAGAGCCTGGAAAGAAGTTGTGTTGAGCCTACACGGATTTCCTGGCTTTCCGTCTGAAATTCCTGGTACAGATTTTTAAGTGTGTCATCCATTACAACGGCATATTGGTAAAAACGTTCTCCTTCAGGAAGTATTTTAAGCCCTGATCTGGTACGGAGAAAAAAAGTTGCATGAAATTCTTTCTCAAGTTTCATAAGGCGGGTGGACACATTGGACTGGGTATAGTGCAGGAGCTCTGCTGTTTTTGTTATGGATCTGTTTCTATATAACTCCATAAAGATTGTAATGTCACTTATTTCCATGTATTCTCTCCTTTCCATCATTATGAATGATGTTTGAATTCATTATTAATAATTATACTATTATGAAATAGTAATGTAAAATGATGTTATAAAAAATAAGAGGAGGGAGATATAAAATGACAGGAATGCAGTATGTAATAACACTTCCAGGTGATTACGATATGGATATTATAAGAAAACGGGTGGAGGAAAACGGAAATAAAACCGATGGATTTCCGGGGTTGAAATATAAATGCTATCTGATACGTGAAAAAGGGATTGATGATTTTGAACAGGCATACGCACCTCTTTATTTATGGGATCAGGAAGAGGGCATGAATCAATTTCTCTTTGGCGGATATTATGATCAAATCATTAAATCGTTTGGCTGGCAGCATGTTAATATTGGAATACCTCTGTTTGCCGAATTTGATGATCAGTTTCTGAATTCCCGCTATGTAATGGAAATAACCGGCAGTATCTCTCCGGAATTATCTTTGAGTAATGTTCCCCAGAAAATCAAGCTGATGACAGAAAGCAAAGAGGAGATCACTGGGCAGGTATGTATCTATAATCCGGATAAATGGAAATATAGTGTATTTTTATTTATGAAAGAACGCCCTCAAATCCAGGAAGGCTGTAGAATTTATCAGATTCTTCATATTTCACAGGGAAGGAGCCGCTAAGATCTCACTTTCAGTCAATACGTTTGCTTATAATGCCAAAACACTCTGCCTGATAAGTGCTTTGGCATTTTTTTCTGTTACAGATAGTAAGGGGGAGTGGATACCTCTCATTTTATTAATTCCTGTCCGCAGGACATTGACATTTGTCTGTTGATTCTCTAAAATAACAAGCGGGAGAGGAGTTATACATATGAATAATGTTTCATTAAGCGTATTACTGATCATTTCTTCTGCACTGATCGGTAATTTTGTTATTTATGGTCTGGCCAGAAGAAGAATTCCAGGTGTTTTCTTTTTTTGTCTTTTAATGACTGCAATGATTTTCCACTGCGTAGGGTATGCATTTGAGCTGCTGTCGGATACAGTGGGAACCATGTATATCTGGACTCGGGTTGAATATATTGGAGCGTCATTTTATCCGTTTTTAATTATGATGTTTACCAGGGAATATACAGAAGAAAAAAAATTTGCCAATCGATTTGTGGTAACCCTTGTCCTGATGGTTAATGTCATTACATTAATTCTTGTTTATACCAATAATTATCATTTTCTATATTACTCATCCATAGGTGTGGATGATTCACCTGGATTTCCCATACTGGTACTGGAAAAGGGAATCTGGTATTATATTCAGGTGCTGGTTCTCTGCATTTCCATTTTATACAGCATAACGGTACTAATAATAAAACTGAAAAGATCCAGTGGCAGTTACAGGAATAAAGTGTTGTTTCTGTTAATAGGGGTAAGTGCACCTGTAATTACCATGATGCTTTATATGCTGGGCGTGGGGCCTGTTTATCTGGATCTGACTCCATTTTCCTATTTCATCATGAGCATTTCCATTACAGTAGGTCTTTTCAGATATGATATGCTGGTTCTTAATCCAATTACCTATGAGATGATATTCCAAAGCATTAATGAAGCGGTTCTTGTAATCGACAGCAATGGCATGCTGTTAGGTTTTAATAATGTATCCAAAGAATTTTTCCCGTCTCTCTCAAAAATGAAAATCGGACAGTCTTATGAGTTGATTGAAGAGTTAAAAAATCATAATCTGGACTCGTTAAATCCGGTACATGAGATTTGTGGCAGGAAATACAATATTAAGGCAATTGCAATGAAAACTCACAGAGTCTGCATTTACGTTGCCAATGATATTACAGAATCAGAAAATGCAAAAAAACAGCTGGAGGTTCTGGCGACCATTGATTCTCTGACCGGGCTTTACAACCGCAGATATTTTATGGAACAGGTGGAGCAGGCCCGTTTAGACGGTGTATTCATAATTATGGACTTAGACCATTTTAAAGTGATCAATGATACCTTCGGACATTTTGAGGGAGACCGGGTTTTAAGTGATTTTGGAATATTGATTCAGCATACCTTTCCAGACCATATTTCCTGCCGTTACGGAGGGGAGGAGTTTGCCATATTTCTGGCAGAAACCAGTCTGGGAGAGGCTTATAAACGGGTGGAATCTTTAAGAAAGAAAAACAATATGGGAACACAGAGCTGCAAGGTCACATTTTCAGCTGGAATTTCTGAATATGTGTTAGGAACAGAGACCGTCTCTGAGGCACTGATACAGGCAGACAAAAAGCTTTATGAGGCAAAGGAGAGGGGAAGAGACAGAATCTGCTTTTAAAGTTTTCTGATTTTGCTCAGACAATATGCGGCAATTGAAGACAGGAAAAAAACAATCTGAAATCTTATAATGATATGTGAAAAGGGGGTGCAGATAATGGAATGGGTGAAACTTTTGCAAACGGCGCTTGACTATATGGAGGCTCATCTTCTGGAGAAGATCAGCTATGAGGATGTTGCCAGAGAGGTTCATATGTCCAGCTATAATTTTCACAGAACTTTTAGTCTCATGGCAGGTATGACAGCCAGTGAATACATAAGGAAACGCAGGCTGTCTCTGGCTGGCCAGGAGCTTCAGATGACGGATATAAAGGTGATTGATGCAGCCTATAAATACGGATATGAAACTCCGGAAAGCTTTGCAAAGGCATTTTCCAGATTTCACGGAGTAACTCCAAAAGCGGCAAAGTTACGGGGAACCCGACTTTCATTATTCAATGCCCTGGTTATTAAAATCACATTGGAAGGTGGAAAAAACATGGATTACAGAATTGTGGATACGGGTAATATGAGATTTGCTGCAAAAGTGAAAGCATTTAAAAATGAGACTATTAACGACGGGGAAAATCATGAAATACCTGATTTCTGGACAGCGTGCAGGAAGGAAAAGATTCTTGATGAACTTTATGCAATGGGACAGGAAGGGAAAAGAGATATTTATGGATTGTGCAGTCCTACCAGAGAAAACCAGGGGACTTTTGACTACGGTATCGGAGTAATCCTTGATGAAGAAACACCGGTTGAGAAGGTGGAATGGTTACTTAGTCGGGGATATGGGATCTGGGAGACCAGGCCTGCAACGTATGCAGTTTTCTCCTGTTTTGGTGAAGATGGAGGCTGCATCAGCGAGATGTGGGGCAGATTTTTTAAAGAATTTCTTCCACAATCCGGCTATGAACATACAGATGAAACAGATTTCGAAATTTATTATGAAAAAGGTGCTCCCGGATTGTTCTGTGAACTCTGGATACCTGTAACAGTACGCAAGAAAATGTGACAAGAAGCTGCTCCTCTAAACTGGATAATACGTGGTAGATATGCTATACTTCAGATAACAATTGGATATATGTAAAAAACACTTGGAGGGGGTAAAATGAGGTATCGAAAACTGGGTAAAACGGGGTTAATGGTCAGCGAAATCGGCCTGGGGGGCGAATGGCTGGAACGTAAAAATTATGATGAAGTAAAAGAGGTGGTAAGGCTTTGCAAAGAAGAGGGAGTCAATATTTTAGACTGCTGGATGTCAGAGCCAAATGTGAGAACCAATCTGGGGGAAGCGATTAAAGACTGCAGAGATCAATGGATTATACAGGGACATTTAGGCGCTACCTGGCAGAATGGACAGTATGTCAGAACCCGTGATATGGAAAAGGTAAAGGAAGCTTTTGAAGATCTGCTGACCCGTTTCCAGACGGATTACATGGATCTTGGAATGATACACTTTGTGGATGAGTCAGCTGAGTTTTATAAAATTATGAACGGGGAGTTTATTGATTACGTCAGGGGGCTGAAAGAAAAAGGAGTGATTCGCCATATTGGTATGAGTACTCACAATCCCGCTGTCGCAAAACTGGCTGCTTTAAGCGGAGAGATTGAGATGATTCTATTCAGTTTAAACCCGGCATTCGATCTGCTTCCGCCGACAGAGGATATGACTGAATTGTTCCAGAAGGATTATCAGGAAGATTTAAATGGCATAGCTCCTGAGCGGGCTGAACTTTACAAGCTTTGTGACAGGGAAAGCGTTGGTATTACTGTAATGAAGGGATATGGGGGAGGCAGGCTGTTTTCTGCGGAAAATTCTCCTTTTGGAGTGGCTTTAACTCCGGTGCAGTGTATTCATTATGCCCTCACCCGTCCTGCAGTCGCTTCCATAATGGTGGGGTTAAGCACACCAGATGAAGTAAAAGAGGCTCTTGCCTACGAGACTGCTACAGAACAGGAAAAGGATTATGCCAGTGTACTTGCCAGTGCTCCACATCATGCCTATACTGGTCAGTGTACTTATTGTGGTCATTGCGCACCCTGCCCTGCCCACATCGATATTGCCATGGTAAATAAACTGTATGATCTGGCTGCCATGCAGGAAGAAGTTCCTGGGACAGTACGTGCCCATTATGAAAATCTTTCATCCAATGCCTCTGACTGTATCGCCTGTAAGGCATGTGAAAGCCGTTGCCCATTTGAGGTGCCAATTGTTGAAAGAATGGAGAAAGCCAGGGTCTTGCTGGGGTAAAAGTTGGAGGAGGCAGATGAAATTAGGGGTATTTTCCGATATTCACAGTAATTATCATGGGTTTCATGCATGCTACGGGGAAGCAGTAAAAAGAGGGGTGAATCAGTTTCTGTTTCTGGGAGACTATGTCAGTGACTGTGCATACCCGGAAAAGACAATGGAGCTTTTGTACCATATCAGAGACCGGTATCCCTGTACTTTTATACGGGGGAACCGGGAGGACTATTTATTAAATCATAAAAACGGGGCAGAAGATGGCTGGGTTTCTCCATCTTCTGCTTCCGGAAGTCTTTTGTATACCTACGAAAATCTTACAAAAGAAGATCTGGAATTTTTTGAAAGTATGGATCTGTCAGGAAGAATGAAGACAGAAGGTTATTCTAATTTTTATTACTGCCATGGAACATTAGAAAATACCCGGGGTGTGTTCCACCTGGGAAGTGAAAGCGCAAAGGAAGTGCTGAACCATTTGGATGCAGATCTTATTATCTGCGGACACACTCACAGGCAGGGGATCTTCCAATATAAAGGGAAGACACACGTCAATACGGGATCTGTAGGTGTTCCGTGGGACTATGGCGGAGATGCGCAGTTTTGTATTCTTCACGGAGATAAGGGAATATGGAAACCAGAGCTAATTCAGCTGAATTACGATAAATCTTTGGCGGTAAAGGAATTATATGAAAGCCATTTAAATGAAAAGGCCAGGGTCTGGACGAGGATAGTTGAGAAAACACTGATTACAGGCATTGATCAGTCAATGCTTTGCCTTACAACTGCACTTAAAAAATGGGAAAACGACGGAGGAAGCGGTATCTGGTCCATGCTTCCTGAATCGTATTGGGAAGATGCAGCAGCTGAATTGGGATTATGAATAGTATATAAAAATAAAGGAGATATCTTTGGCAGCAGGTTAACAGCTAAAGATATCTTCTTTATTTTTTAGTTCTATTACATTTTAGGAGCTGAAAAAACATACAAAAGTATCCATGATACTGGCATTAGCAGATCCGGCAGAATAGTCCATGTATTATGAGGCGCATAGTTCTTTTTTTTAATAACCTCCCAGATGTGGTTGATCCCGGCTAACAGATATAAAGGAGATGCCAGTACGATTGCAGCCAACCAGAATTCCCGGTGATAAAAAATACAGAATAGTCCAGCCAGAGCAAATCCTGCTTCTGCAAATCCCAGTTCCTTCTGAAAGGGGCTTCCCTTGCCCCAGCCAATTGACTCAGCTACCATGTCAGACCGAAATACATGGCCAATAAAGCTGATAGCGCCGGAAAGTGTAAGCGTAATTGTAAGCTGGTAAAACAGCAGATTCTGGCAGAATGAAGAAAATGTGTGCATTGCCGGGTTTATAACTGCCGTGATAAATCCAACTAATAGTCCCAGAATCCAGATAACTAAAAAAATCATAATATTACCTCCTGTTAATAATTGAGCATATACTCAGATTATACTCCCTGATCATAATATGTCAATTAAATTTGAATAATTACTCAATATTTGTTGACAAACAGATTATGGTTCTATATATTCAACATGGGGAGGCGTTAATATGGAATCAAATCAGGCAACGCGGCAGCCAAAACAGACGCGCAGTATTAAGACAAAAGAAAAAATAAGAAATGTGGCATATCAGCTTTTTTGTGAGAAAGGTTATTTTAAGACCACAACCAACGAAATTGCCAAAGTGGCAGAAGTCTCTATCGGAAGTCTTTATTTTTATTATCGGGATAAAGATATGATACTGGTTGAAATATTGGATCGTTATAATGAATCGTTTTCAAAAATACATGAATCTATGAATGTTCAGTTAGAATCGTACCGGGAAAACCCCCGGCTCTGGATTACGGGATTTATGGAAGAAATGATAAAAAGTCACAGAGCTTCAAAAGAATTCAACAAAGAATTAAAAATCCTCAGTCATTCCATGCCGGAGGTGAGTGCAGTTATGGAAAAGCAGCAGGAGACAGTCCGTCAAATGACACTGGACTATTTAAAAGCCTTTTATGATATGCTGAGAGTAACGGATTTAGAGGCGGCTTCCATCGTTGTGGTTAATATAATGAGCTCCTTAGTCGATCAGATTGTTTTTCAGGATAATCCAGTTGATGATTCCAGAATTATAAAGGAAGGCGTTGATGCCATTTATCAATATCTGATTAGACAAGACAGTGATTAAAAACAGGGCGTTCCAAAAGGAGCGCCCTTTATGATCTCCTTATGTATTGATTTGAGAGTGATAGGAGTCAAAAAGAATGGGTTGTTTTTGTGAAAACCTACAGAAAAACACCGCTATTTATGGTATAATTGTAGCAATTATATGGTTTTTCGTTAAGAAGATAAAACCCACTTCCCCAAAGCACAGGAAAATGATAGTATAAACATACCAATATACTATGAATGTACATGGCGCTGCCAGAAAATTCATTTTTGCAGTTAAGGGGAAACATGTTAGAATAAACACATAAGGCCACGGATATGCGTAGCCGTTTCAGGAGAAGGAGCAGAGGCATATGAGAGAACTGATAGATAAATTATATAAGAATCACAACCTGGAAAAAGAAGAGTTCATATATTTAATAGAAAATTTTGATAAAGATACCAGTGAATATCTCTTTTCCCTGGCGCAGACAACCAGCCAGGAACATTTTCAAAAGGAAGTTTACATCAGAGGACTGATCGAGTTTACCAATTACTGTAAAAACGATTGTTACTACTGCGGAATCAGAAGGGGCAATAAAAATGTCAGCCGTTACCGCCTGAGCAAAGAGGAGATTCTTTCCTGCTGTCAGAACGGCTATGAGCTGGGTTTTAGGACTTTTGTTCTCCAGGGCGGAGAAGATCCGGCATTTACTGATGAAATTATGGTTGATATTATAAAAGCCATGAGAGAAGGATATCCGGATTGTGCCATTACCCTTTCCATAGGGGAAAAAAGCTACGATCAGTATCAGGCGTATTACGAAGCAGGAGCCAACCGTTTCCTGCTGCGTCATGAGACCGCCAATGAAGAACATTATAAAAAGCTTCACCCGGAATCCCTTTCTCTTGAAAACAGAAAGGAATGCTTAAGGAATTTAAAGAAAATCGGGTATCAGGTAGGAACCGGATTTATGGTGGGTTCTCCTTACCAGACCCCTGAGTGTCTGGCAGAGGATCTTGCGTTTATTAAAGAATTGTCTCCTCAGATGGTTGGAATCGGCCCATTCATACCACATAAGGAAACTCCGTTTAAGGATTTTCCAGCTGGCAGCATGGATTTAACCCTGTTTCTTATTGGAATGCTCAGGCTTATGATTCCCAATGCTTTAATACCGGCTACAACTGCGTTAGGAACCATAGATCCAAAGGGAAGGGAGAAAGGAATTCTATCCGGCTCCAATGTTTTAATGCCTAATTTATCTCCCATTGGTGTGAGAAAAAAGTATGAGCTGTATGATAATAAAATCTGTACGGGAGAAGAAGCAGCAGAGTGTAATGTATGTCTGAGAAACCGTGTTTCCTCAATTGGTTACAATGTGGTAGAAAAAAGAGGAGACTTTGTAGAAATTTAACAAACTTTTAACTGAATGAGCTGATTTTCTGGACTTATATCACCATAGCGCTGGGATGTTTTGATACATTGATGGGTATTTGCAGGATATATTCGGAAAATAAATCGATGTAAGCATATAAAAAGAGAAAATAGTCAAATAATTAACAAATTAATGTTGTTGCTTAACAGGAGTGAAATCTATATAATAGGTGTCGGTGAAAAGGCATTAAAACAAACCGCAAAAACTATAAAATCACCTACTGGAATGAGGAGAGCAACAATGAAGAAAAAGCTTTTTTGGATAGCAATAGGCCAGTTTATCTCTGCATGTGCATATTGCCAGATTCTGAATGCCAACAATTTAGTCGCTACCGGACTTGGGGGACTGGCGACGGTATTTAACCGTCTGACTGGTGCCGATGTACAGCTGCTTTTGATTATTATGGCATTACCCATATTTGTCTGGGCATTTTTCAGCTATAGCAAGAAACAGATTTTTTATGCTGGATTCAGTTATTTTATGTTTACTTTTTATGTAGGGATTGTTAACCGGTATCTGCCCCAGTTTCTCACAGATCCTATCGCTGCAGCCATCAGCGGCGGCGTTGTAGGCGGAATCGCAGGCGGTATTATTATGAAACAGAGAGTTGCCAACGGACCTGAATCCATTGTGGCATTGTATCTGAAAGAAAAAAAAGGTTTATCAATCGGATCCTACTATTTAATTATTAATACGGTAGTTATTTTCTCTTCCATTATCTATGGAAATATGACTATGATCGTTTATTCCCTCATCTGTACTTTCGTTCAGAGCGTGGTAACGGATAAGCTGATCATTGGATTTGAGAAATATTATAATGTTAATATTATGTCAGATCAGTATTTAGAGATTACACAGTTTATCCGCAATGAATTAAACAGAGGAGCCACCTTTATTCAGGGTATGGATACTTCCAATGTAAAAAAGAAGATGCTGATTCAGGCAGTGGTAAATCAGCAGGAGTTAATTGCAATCAAAGAATTTGTAAAGTCCTTTCATGATGACAGCTTTATCTGCGCAAGCATAAGCAACAACATCATAGGCAGGGGATTTGATGTAGAATAAATGAAATAAAGGGCTGCCGGCAGTTTTTTCATTCCATTGTTGAAGTGGATTAAAAAATTGCCGGCAGCTCTCTTTTTAAGTAGACAGCAGTTCAATAACAAATGCAGTAGTCTGGGGAGGTATGCTTGAGGTCTGAAAATTGGCATGCTTGATGCGGACCATTTTCCCAGGTTTAAGATCATCAAGAGTAAGGGGATTCCCATCTTCATCTACAATTTCTGTGGCGCTGGTAATAACAAAACGCATCTGGTCTGCTTCATCATTGGGATTTCCGGTATAGACAAAGTTGTTATCTGAATCAACCAGCAGAATCCGGTCTGTTTTTATATTGTAGGATAAGGCATCTACCATGGCAATCACCCGGTAGGCGTTTGACTGGGGGGGGAATGCTTCTTGTCATCATAGCGGAAAAAGTTGCATTGACATAGGTTCCTTTTGTAATGCTGCATAAACTTATGTTATCTCCAAACTGATTAATAAGGATTGTTTCCCAGCCAATATTTAACTGAAGTAATTCAATGTTTATCATATCGTTTTCACCAGGATCAGCATAAGAGATAAGGAGATATCCCGTCCTGCTGTTGGAAGTATACATCTCCTCCACAAGTGCATTCTGTACCTCCATAATACTTCCGCTCATTGTAATCATTCCTCTTGCGTCCTCGTTTTCTCCGATCATAAAGACTCCCTTGACACTAAGTTTCTATTTCATTATATGCGTACAGTAATATTTATTTCATTAAATAAAGAAGACATTACCATTTTGAAAATGGAAAAAAGATTCATTCAGTTAAAAGATGATTTATGTTAATATGTAATTATGCATAAAAAAACAACAATCGACACGGATAAATAATGAAAAACAAACAAAACTGGATAGAACAATACCGATAGTGATTGACAGGGGTGAAGAAAAATGGACAGGCGAATGAAGCAGATCTTGGATATTTTATCAGACAGTGATTACTATACGGCTGAGATGCTTGCAGAAGAAATTCATACGGGGACAAAAACGGTCCGTAATCTCTTAAAGGAAATTAATCAGGAAATAGAACCCCATGGGGCGGGGATTGTGTCCAAATATGGAGTAGGTTACTTTCTTAATATTCAGGACAATGAAAAATATGAGGCTTACTGCCGCAAGGATCATGCCCATGGCTCGGAAGAATACTTACCCTCCACCTCAGAGGAACGGATCCAGTATTTACTGGAGTACTTAATTAACAGCGGATCCTATGTAAAGCTGGAGAAATTAAGTGAAAGTCTGTATATTTCCAAACGGACACTGACGGAAGATCTGAAAGAAGTAGAACAGTTCTTAAAAAAATTCAATATTCGCGTGATACGCAAGCCTAACTATGGAATCCGCCTGGAAGGAAAAGAATTTGATACCAGACTTTGTATTGCATCTTTTTCCGGTAAGAGATTTCATAAGGGGAATGAAAGCATGGATGAGATTGCCGCCATTGTCTCAACAGTTTTAAAGGAAAATGATTTTATGATTACCGGGGCAGCGTACCAGAATCTGGTAGTCCACCTTTACATTGCCATCAGCAGAATTATGGAATGCCACTATGTTCCCATGCCGGAAGGGCTTTTGGAAAATCCCGGGGAGCGGTACGAATATCAAATAGCCCAGGTGGTAGCCAGACAGCTGGAAGAGAGGTTTCACATCAGTTTCCCTGAAAATGAAGTTGCCTATATCGCCATTCATCTGGCGGGTAAGAAAGTGTTCTTAGAGGAAGAAAATGTAGAAGAAAATGTGATAATTACCCAGGAAATCAGTGATCTGGTAACTGCCATGCTGGAACGGGTTTATGATTTATTTAAATTCGATTTTCGCAGTGATTTAGAACTGAGAATGATTTTAAGTCAGCATCTGGTTCCATTAAGTGTCCGCATCCGGTTCGATATGGATATGAAGAATCCAATGCTCCGTGACGTAAAGGAAAAATTCTGCCTGTCCTATACCATGGCGTGTAACGCGGTCACAGTTTTAAATGAACACTTTAAAGTATCTCTGTCAGAGGATGAGGTGGCATACTTTGCATTTGCTTTTGCACTTGCCCTGGAACGCAGGAAAACAGAAATTAAAAAAAAGAATGTCATTCTGGTCTGTTCCTCCGGCAGAGGAAGTGCCCAGCTTTTGCAGTATAAGTATAAGAATTCGTTCAAAGATTATATCGATGAGATCATTGCATGTGACGTGGGAAGTTTATACAAAATGGATTTTTCCAGATATGACTACATCTTTACAACTGTCCCCATCACCGTTTCGGTTCCCCTGCCCATTCTGGAGGTGGAATATTTTCTGGGCGATGAAGACATTGTTAATGTAAAGAAAGTTCTTTGTAACCAGAAGACTTCCTCTGTATTAAACTACTATGAACGTGATCTGTTTTTGCCTCATTTAAAGTTCAAAACAAAAACAGAGGTTCTTCGCTTTATGTGCCGGTTTGTGATTGAAAAGAAGAATCTTCCCCAGGAATTTTATGAGTCAGTGCTGCAGCGGGAGCGGATGGCAAAAACAGCTTTCGGCAATCAGGTGGCAATGCCCCATGCCTATAAAGCCATGAGCAGCGAGACCTTTGTCTGCGTGGGGATTCTGGACGAACCGGTGGAGTGGGGAGATCAGAAGATCCGGGCCATTTTCCTGGTGTGTATTGCGGATAAAGACCATACCAGTGTGGAGCTTCAGCATTTTTATCAGCTGACGGCGTCTTTTCTGTTAAGCCAGAAGCAGATTCAGGAGTTGGTGAAGAAGCAGGATTATGATGCTTTTATTAAGGCTATGACTCAGATAGAAGAAGCACAGATGATGTGAACTTTGCAGATGTGCTATTATTTGCAACATTTATCCTGGCATTACTAACTTAAATAGACAAAAAAAAAATAGCCTACCCTGACGCAACCAGGGTAGGCGGTGTCCGTTAGGACATTTGCTGTCAATGGGAGCTTCCACCTTGTGTGGCAGTTACTCTTTTTATAGCTTTAATATAAGATAACTTGCACCTATATCTCTTCCAAGTACAAACTCATTCCATTGGTCTCAATAACTTTCTTATACCAATAAAAAGATTTTTTTCTCATCCGATTATAAGTCCCCTTACCGTAATCATCGCAGTCCACATAGATATAACCATAACGCTTTGACATCTGCTTGGTGGATTCGGAAACCAGATCGATACATCCCCAGGAAGTATAACCAAGACAATCCACCCCATCCTCTTCAATGGCATCTAAAATAGCCTTCATATGTTCCCTTAAGTAATCAATCCGGTACTGATCATCAATCGTCCCGTCTTCGTTCACCACATCTGCAGCGCCAAGCCCGTTCTCTACAATAAACAACGGCTTACGGTAGCGGTCATAAAGATCCACCATGGATATTCGCAGCCCTGTAGGATCAATCTGCCAGCCCCAGTCAGAAGCCTTTAAGTAAGGATTCTTAATGGCATTTATGGTATTGCCTGCCGTAACATTCAAATTAGAGGTATCTTCAGCCGCACAGGAGGAATTATAGTAGGAGAAGGAAACAAAATCTACAGGATAGGATTTCATGATTTCATCATCCCCGTCTTCTTTACGTATGGTAATCCCGTTATTTTTAAATCGGGAAAGTAAGTAAGCCGGGTATTCTCCAAACACCTGGGTATCACTATAACAGTAGGTTCCCCGCATGGTCTGCTGTGCCTTTAATACATCTTCCGGCTTACAGGTATAGGGATAGTAGGTCAGCTTTGTCAGCATGCAGCCAACTAAAGAGCCGGGAATTGTTTCATGACAGATTCTGGTTGCATGAGCAGATGCCACAAACTGGTGGTGCATTGCCTGAAAGATTACCTCTTCAAAGTTCTGACCTGGGAAACGGTCTTCGATTAATCCGCCAGTGGTATAGGGGTGACGGATCATGGAATCCACTTCATTAAAGGTCAGCCAGTATTTTACTTTATCCTGATACCGGGTACAGATGGTTTCTACATATCGTGTGAAAAAGCCGATGACCTCTCTGGAGTACCAGCCCTTATAGTTTAATACCAGATTTAAAGGCGGTTCATAGTGGGACATGGTCACAAGGGGCTCGATCCCATATTTATGAAGCTCATCAAACACATCATCATAGAATTTAAGTCCTTCTTCATTGGGCACTTCATCATCTCCATTTGGGAAGATACGTGACCAGGCGATGGACATGCGGTAGACCTTAAAGCCCATTTCTGCAAAAAGCCTGATATCTTCTTTATAATGGTGATAAAAATCCGATCCGTGGCGTTTGGGATAATATACCTCATCATCGGTAGCAAGTGCAGCTTCTATATCCTGTGACGTTACTGCGTTATGTGCTTTATAATTGGTTACATCTGTATCAAAGTGCGCTCTGGCACAGTCAGATACGGAAATCCCCTTTCCGCCTTCATTCCATCCCCCCTCAACCTGGTTGGCAGCGGTTGCACCTCCCCAGAGAAAGCCTTCCGGAAATGTTTGTTTGTGATTCATATGATACCCTCCCTTTTTCTTTGCTGTTTTAGTTACTCTGCTTCATGCAATCATTATAGCAGAGCTGAAAATCAATATCCAAGAACACTTTTTCCAAATTGGTGGTGGCGTCTGTTTCTCTTTATGAAAAGAAGAAAATGCCATTATGAAATTGGAAAAACTGAACATGGAGTTTAAAATACAATTATGATAACATGTCAATACGCATAAGAAAACCTGAGATAAAAATGGTAAAACGGGGGAAATGCACAAAATTTGGGGAAATGCGAAACGATTTAATGTAAATACCGTTTATACGGTGGAGATGGAGGAAAAGATGAAAGACAAATTAATGAACGGCATGCTGTCTGCAGCAGGGGCAATGCAGACACAAAGACATCTGGCAGCGATTAAGAATGCATTTATGAGCCTTCTGCCAATAATTATTATCGGCTCATTCTGTACACTGTTTTCCAATGTTATCTGCAACACAACACCAGGATTTTTCAGTCTTGCAAACATTCCGGGTTTAAGCTTTCTTGGAAAATTAAATCCCATGTTTACAGCAGCCAACTACGGAACCATGAACTTTATAGCAATCGGCTGTGTAATCTTAATTGCAATGGAACTGGGGGAACACTACGGAATTACCGATAAAGCACTTCCGGTTGTGGCACTGGGAGCCTATATTTCCCTCTGCGCCTTTACAGCAAGCGGAAAGGCAGCGGACGGAACCGAAGTGGCAGTTACCAATGTTCTATCCAGAGTCTATACCAATGCCCAGGGGTTATTTGTAGGAATGTTTGCTTCCATAGCAGCTACCGAAATTTACTGCCGGCTGGTGAAGAGCGGAAAACTGGAAATCCATATGCCTGACGGCGTACCATCAAATGTAGCCAGATCCTTTACGATCCTGTTTCCATCTTTGATTACCGTAGTTATTATTTCCGCAGTGGGAATGATATTTGAAATGGCGACTGGAATGACATTGTTTAACGCAATTACCGCATTTATCCAGAAACCATTGTCCAATATCTTAACCAGCTTCCCTGGATACATTACACTGATTTTCATCACCACTGTTTTATGGACCTTTGGTATTCACGGAACTCAGGTGACAAAGGCGGTATACGAGCCAATTCTTCTTGCTGCCTTTGCAGAGAATGAGGCTGCATATGCAGCAGGAACAGCAATTCCCAATATTATCAGCACTCCCTTCATGTCCTGTTTTTCAACTGTTACGGGAGCTGGAATTACGGGAGGACTGATTATCGCCATCATGCTGTTTTCCAAGCGTGAAGATTATAAGGCAATTGCAAAACTGGCACTTCCCTGTGCACTGTTTAACATCAATGAACCGCTGACCTTCGGACTTCCGATTGTAATGAATCCGGTACTTGCCATTCCATTTATGATTTCACCGGCAGTGTCAGCGACCTTTGCCTACGCCATGACAAAGATTGGTTTCTGCGGAAGAATGGTGGTAAATGCACCGTGGACCACACCTCCGGGACTTATGGCGTTTCTTTGCTCCGGCGGAAATATAGGAGCAGCAGTAACACAGATTATCTGTATCCTCCTGGCGTTTGTTGTGTATATCCCATTTGTCCTGGTTTCAAACAAACAGCAGGTTTTAACAGAAGAATAACAGCATGAAACAAAATGAGGTGATTATGAGTTTGACAAAAAGAGGAGGAGATCTTAACATGAAGGAAAAGCAGGAGCTTCAGGTCACGGACGTATTTACAAAATCAAGAATTTTTACTTATCTGTGGATTGTCATTTGTCCCCCCTACGGACTTTACCGTGTTTTAAGTCCTTCGTCTGAATTTAGCAGACCGGAAAAATGGGTATGGACCATGATTGTCATCTGTACTCTGGTTACATTTGTGAAACTCATCATCACTGGTTAGGAGAGAGAGGCAGCAAAGAGATGGATATTGAAATGATTGTTATGAAACTTGTAGTAAACGGAGGGAATGCCAGAAGTACAGCAATTGAAGCCCTGCGTGCGGCCAAAGTGGGTAACTTTAAGAAAGCAGATGAATTCATGGAGGAGGCAGACACCATACTGAAGGAAGCTCACGAGATACAGACAGAGATGATCCAGAACGAATTAAACGGCAATAAAGTGGAGGTGGGGCTTTTAATGGTTCATGCCCAGGATCATTTAATGAATGCCATGACGGTCATGGATTTATGCAAAGAAATGATTGATATTTTAAGAAAATAAGTTAAAATATTCCAAGAAGGGAAGTTGCTAATATGAGAAATATTGTATTATTTTGTGCCGCAGGCATGTCAACAAGCCTTTTAGTAAATAAGATGAAAGAAGCAGCTGCAAAAGAAAATTACGAATGTCAGATTAACGCCTATGCCCTGGCAAGCGCAAGAGAGAAAGGGCCGGATGCGGATATTATTCTCTTAGGACCTCAGGTTCGTTTCGGAAAGGCGAAAGTCGAAAAAGAATGCCCTGGAAAAATCGTTGAATGCATCGATATGCAGGCTTATGGAACCATGAACGGTGCCAAAGTGATTGCCCAGGTAAAAAAGGCACTTGGAGATTAAGTTAAGACATAAGGGAGACTTATGCAGTAACAGGCAGCTGACAGAGGAGAAACATGGATCTGGCTTACATTACAGCAACTAAAATATTGGAAATGTTTATCATTCTGCTGATCGGTGCAGGCGCTTATAAAGCGGGAATTGCTGATGAGGAGACAGGCAGCAGGCTGACCCGTATCCTGCTTAATATTATTTCTCCCTGTGTGATACTTTTATCCTATCAGATTGATTTTGACAAAGAGCGTCTGTTTGGTCTTGCAGTTACAGCCATCTTGTCTTTCGCAAGCTTTGTGATCGCCATTGCAGTCTCAAAGATTGCAGTTACGAAGAATACAGGCACTGATATGGCAGTGGAACGAATGTCCATAGTTTATTCCAATTGCGGTTTTATCGGAATTCCTTTAATCGATGGAATACTGGGCGGAGAAGGCGTATTTTATATGACCGCTTATCTGACTGTATTTAATCTATTTGTCTGGTCTCATGGAATCATGTTAATGAGCGGAAAATCAGAAAGCATGAAAAAGACGGTAAGAAGCCTGATGAACCCCTCTAATGCAGCTATTATTCTGGGAGTATTCCTGTTTTTAACAGGCATTAAGCTGCCTGAAATAATCAGGGAACCGGTTGGATTAATCGGTGGTATGAATACACCTGCAGCTATGCTGATTTCCGGTATTAATCTGGCTCAAAGTGATTTCCTGGGAGGATTAAAGAATAAAAGAACCTACATAGTCAGCCTTTCAAAGCTGATTGCAGTTCCAGGTCTGACGCTGCTCCTTTTAATGGCAGCAGGAGCGGACAGAAGCATATCCATAACGATTTTAACTGCGGCAGCCTGTCCAAGCGGAGCCATGGGTACCATGTTTGCTCTCCAATATAAAAGAAACAGTCAGTACGCGTCAAATCTTTTAACCATAACAACAGCGCTGTCCTTAATTACCATACCTGTTATTATGGCGGCAGCCAGCGGAATTTTATAATAAAGGGGATAGAAATGATTATAATCAATGCACCATTGAAACAGGAGACGTTTCAGAAGTATGCAGAGGATGAAGGACTTGTTTTTAGAAAGAAATCAGGAATGAAGCTGTTTTTCGACAATCCGGAGGGAGAGGATGGGAAAAAAGCAGAGGTATTAAAGAAGAAACTAAAGGGAGAAAAGGAACTGGCAGCTATTTATTTTTCCGTTCAGGCCCAATAAAAGAGTATGAAAACTGTACTTCATTTATATCGTAATCCGGTATAAATGAAGTGCGTTTTTTTTATTGTTATGCTATACTGATTTTTGTTTCTTTTAAATGTTCACGACATAAAAACTTAAGAATATTCTAGAATAAGCAGGTGATATGGCAATCCGGTAAAGTTTGATATGGACGGGAGGTGGATTCCATCATGATACCTGATGATATCCGCAATATAGAAATAGAGAAACAATATCAGACCATAGATTTCGACTGGCTGAATCTGCATTATAAGACGACGGTAAGTATTGTTATTATCACACTGGTGATAGAATGCCTGATGAGCGTGGTCTTTGCCCGATCCGGTCTGATTCATACCAGCGCACGCCGCTATGTGCTAAAATATATTATGATTCCTTCCGGACTTAATCTGATCTGTATTCTGACAGAAACCCTGATTATGAAATCAAGAGTATTTTCTCAGAAGCAGAAAATATATAGTGTATCCCTGATGCTGGTTCTGATTTCATTTGTGCTGTTTACTGTTCACAGTGGTTTTACTGCCACCTATTATATTTTTCCGGGGGCAATCATGATGACGATTATCTATGCGGATCAGAGACTGACAGGAATTACAGCCACGTTCTGCATTGTATCAGCTTCATTTTCTGAAATATTCATCAAATGGGATACCGATAAAGTTGGAATTTTTGACAGCGGCTTAAGCATGGGAAACTTTCTTGTTTCCATGATAATACTGGTTATTTTTTCTGCTGCAAGTATGGTAGTGATCCGGTTTGAGCAAAAGAAAAACGATGCCAGCATCAGAACTGACCTGGAGAGACACCGGTTAAAGCAGAGCATTCAGGTAGACGAACTGACAGGGATTTTTAACCGTAAAGCGCTTGATGAAGCAATGTCTGCTATGGAGATTGAAAAGCCCTGTGAAGATCATATACTGGCTGTTGTTGATATTGATCATTTTAAAAGCATCAATGACCGGTTTGGACACTTTATGGGGGACAGATGCTTAATTGAGTTTGCCAGGGTATTGATGGAGCATTCCTGTGTCTATACGCCATATCGTTATGGCGGAGATGAATTCTGCCTTTTGTTTCACAATATATCAATGGAAGAAGCTGTTCTGGTATGTGAGGAGATCAGACGGCTGACGGAAGAGATCCGGATAGAGGAAGAAAAAGAAATCCGCTTTACTGCCAGTTTTGGATTGTCCGCATATTCCAGTCCGCTGAATGCATCCAGGCTTTTCGTTTTGTCTGATTATGCATTATATGATGCCAAAAAATTCCGTAACTCCGTAAGAGTATATGAAAAGGGGATGAAGATCGCAGAGTGACTGCGGGGGCCATCCCCTGTTTTTTATCTTGACGTTACATAATATGTAATGTTATAATTTGTGTAACGATAAGAAAAACAGGGAGGCAGAAAAATGGATTATATCAAACTATCTACCAAGAAGGAACTGGAAATTTATATGAATCCGGTGAGGCAGAATCTGCTCCGGTTACTGGAACGTTCCAAACTGCCCATGACACCAAAGCAGCTTTCACAAAAGCTGGATATCTCCCCCTCCAGTGTTCAGCATCATATTAAAAAACTGGAATCCCTTGGGGTCATTACGCTGGATCATACTGAGGTTATTAATGGAATTACTGCCAGATATTATTGTCCCACCTATGTCAATGTCAGAATCGGCCTGGATCACCCCGACGATACCCAGCTGCAGAAAGAGGTTTTGGTTCAGGAACAGATAGCAAGAACCTATGAAGGCTTTTTAGAGCAGAAGAAAAAATTTATAGAGCAGTTTAATTATGAGGATTTGGAATCAAGGTGGGATTTGGGGGATATTATGACCGGAGTGGTCCACCTGACTCCTTTAGAAGGAGAGGAATTATTGAAGCTTATTAAGGATTTTCTGGATGCACATGCGGCACCTTCTGCAGAGAAGTCTCCTTGGGAATATGCCTTTATTCTTTATAATGCGGAGGATAATCTTTATGAGTAAGACAAAACAGCTGATCATTTTTTTAAACTATACATCTCTGGGAATCCTTCTGCCGGTGCTGAATTTAATCCTTTTGAAAAAGGGAGCAGATCTTAAAACCCTTCCTTTGTTAATTGCCGGCTATTCAGCTGCGGTGTTATGCTTTGAACTGCCCAGCGGAATCTGTGCAGATTTGTATGGGAGAAAAACTGTTTTTCTCATATCCGGAATCTGTCAGCTTTTATCGGTTGGTCTGCTTTTTTTCTCACAGAATCTGGTCTTGTTATTTTGCTGCCTTGTTCTGAATGGAATCAGCAGGGCTTTTTCTTCCGGAAGCCTGGATGCCTTAATTGTTGATCAGGCATTAGCCAAAAGAGGAGAGGAATGTCTTCCAGATGTGACCTCCCGTCTTGCTATCATGGAACAGACAGGTCTGGCATTGGGGTGTATTCTTGGAGGCTTTCTTTCCTGCCTGGGAGATTCCTATAATTCCAACATTCTGCTTCGCATTATATTAACTGCGGTAACCATGGGACTTTGTATCTTTGGAATAAAGGAAGAACAGATATTTGGCAGTGGAATACAACGCCCCAGCCTTATCAGCCATTTAAAGGAAGGATTTGTTACTGTATTTTCCAAACGGGATTTTCCATTTATTTTAGCAGGCATGTTATTCACCGGATTTTTTATTACTCCCATTGAGACATACTGGCAGCCGGTTTATCTGAAACTGTCTGATTCATCACAGGGAACCTGGATGCTGGGAATATTGTCCTTTGTGGGATTTTTTCTGGCCGCCGCAGGAAATTCTATCTGTCGCAGGCTGCTCTTAAAATATCCTGGAAGACAGTGGAGAATCTACAGCATCAGCCGTATTTTGGGTGGCAGTGCTTTACTGATTCTGGCTCTTTTTCATTCGGCATGGATATTTGTTATTTTATATGGAGGCATTTATCTGCTCCTTGGAACCGGCAGTGTGGCTGAAAATACTTTAATCAATCAGTATACCCCAGGTGCTTTAAGAGCCAGCGTTTTATCGGTAGGATCATTTCTCTTACAAACTGGATCCATGCTCGGTTCTGTTTACAGCAGCCTGACGGTGGGCCGTATTGACGTAACAGGGCTCTGGCTTACTTCTGGTGGAGTTTTAATCGGATATACCTTTTTAATTACTTTACTTTTAATGGCTCAAAAAAAGAAAATAAATTTATATGATATTGAATCATTTGAAAACTCCTGATATAAATAAAGGTATAGGCAATGAAAAGAAGCTGTTTTTGCGGATTTCCGGAAATAATCAGGTTCTCATGCCAGAAAAGGTACCGGAATCAGAAATGGCGACCCAGAGCTATGCTGGATCGTCATTTTTTGACTAATTAAAAAGGCCCTTTTTAAAATCTGGAAATAATTGGATTATTTTCCGGAGATTAAACCGTCATATAATAAAATATTATAAGCAAAGGAGTTTTTACCATGCCAAGAAGAGGAGAAAATATTTATAAACGGAAAGATGGAAGATGGGAAGGAAGAACATTAAAACAAACGGGGAAATATCAATATTTTTATTCCAAAAGCTATAAAGGCGTTAAGGAAAAAATGAAGAATTATAAGGAAAACCAGGCACCTGCCAAAGAAAAAAGATCTGATGAGATAAAGGGAGGTGCTGCACTTTTTGAGGAATGGCTCATTGATGTTTCTATAAGAGTAAAGCCATCAACCTATGAAAGCTATTACCGCTGCTTAAATAAGTATGTAATTCCATTTTTTGAGAAAGAGAAAGATCAGCGTATTACCATGGGATCTGTTGCCCGGTTTGTGAAGGAAATGTATGAAAATGAGGAGCTGGCAGATTCATCTAAAAAGAAGAATCTTACTATTTTTAAGATTGCAGTCAAGGAGATATTAAAGGGTTCCGCTGATTGCTTTGCAGTTATGGATTTAATTAAATATCCAAAGCCGGATGATAAAGAAGTAGAGGTTTTCTCCATGAAAGAGCAGCGTCAGATTGAACAGACAGCTTTTCATTACAATGACAGGAGAGCCATGGGAATTCTTCTTTGCTTTTATACCGGTATCCGCCTTGGAGAACTATGCGCATTAAAATGGGGGGATATTGATATGGAAACAGGAACTTTATCCATCAGCAGGACTGTATCCCGAATCCGTCATTTTGAAGAGGAGGAGCACAAAACGGCACTGTTTGTGGGGGCTCCAAAAAGCCGTAAATCCATGAGAAAGATTCCTCTTCCCCAGTTTTTACTTAACATGCCAGTACTGACTACATATAAAAGCAGAAATCAGGATAATTATATATTTACACAGACAAACATACCTTTTGACCCCAGGTGTTTTCAGAAGCTGTATAAGCGGCTTTTAAAGGAAGCTCACGTAAAGGACCGGAAATTTCATGCCATCCGCCATACCTTTGCCACCCGGGCACTGGAGCTGGGAGTGGATATTAAGACGATCAGCGAGCTTCTTGGACATTCCAGTGTGTCTATTACCTTAAATGTCTATGCCCACTCTCTGATGGAACAAAAAAAGGCTGCTATTGAAAAATTCAATGATATGTACCAACTGAATGCGGATTTGAGCGGACCGTTAATAAAAAATAATTATGAAATTATGGAAGATTCCTATGCCAGGTAGGTTAAAAAACAAATATTATTATATATTCGGTTACAATTTAAATGAACATTCCCCATTTTTCTGTCACAATTGACAAATATCTACATGTTGTTATATAATATTGATTAATTAAATGCTGTTAAAATTTAACAAAAAATGCAATTATTTTCCAGAATGCAAATGATGAGTAGGAGGATGTGGCTGTGGCGGGAAGGATTAAGGCATTTCAGAGAATCATTAAAAAATCAGAGGAGAGTAATGATTCGGAAGGAAAGAAAAAATCCATAAAAGGAAGATTGTTATTTGGCATTATTGCCATGTGTATCACAATTTCCGTCCTCTTTGGACTTTTTAACGGTTATCTTTTCTACCGTGATGCAAAAAAAAGCACTGACATGAGACTGATGGAGTCTGCAGAAGCTTATAGCCAGTCTGTTCAAAATGCGATTGATATATATAAGATAAAGATTGAGGCCATCGCACAATACACCTCGATTACAAATCAGAATAAGAATGCAGAACAAAGAAAAGATGCTATGGATAAGCTGGCGCAGGATTACGGTTTTCTGGAGATCACAACCGCAGATGTGAACGGAAAGGCAGCGAATGGAACAGATATGAGCCAGATGGAGTTTTTCAGCCGGGCGCTTAAGGGGGAAACTTATATTTCAACCACCATGAAAAACGAGAAACTTGGCAAGACTGTTCTGGTTATTGCAGCTAAGATAAATAATGGTCAATACAATGGAGTTGTAACCGGAACTCTGGATGCCGATGTATTCAGCAAAATGATTGATGGAGTATCCATTGGAAAATCAGGTTATGGATTTATAGTAGATAAAGAGGGAAAGGTAGTTGCCCATAAGGATAGAACTGTGGTTACAAATGAAACCAACTATATTGAGATGGGAAAAACCGATAAGAGTTTTGCAGCTACTTCCGCTAATATTAAGGATATGATCGCAGGCAATACGAATATCAGGTCATCACATTTAAAGGGAAAAACCCTGGTTATGGGATACACGCCTATTACCAATACAGATGGCTGGTCAATCGGGGTTGTTACAGAACAATCTGAGATGATGGCTGGTTTTTATCAGTCGCTGATTATAACAATCGTTCTGGCAGCTTTAATGATTCTGGCTTCTCTGATTATGGCCTTCAGGATTGCAGCGCCCATTGTGAAACCGATTGTAAAGCTGGTAGAACGAATTAAGAGGCTTGACGAAGGAGACCTGCACTCTGAAGTACCTCAGATTCATACAGGAGATGAGCTTGAATCTCTTTCCAGATCATTTACTGGAACCATCAATACGCTGAATAATTATATCAATGAGATTTCTTCGGTATTAAGCGGGTTGGAAAAGGGAGATTGCACCGTTTTAGTAACCCAGGATTATAAAGGTGATTTTGTACAGATCAAAGATTCGTTAAACGGAATTACATATAACTTAAATTCTGTATTCACCAAGATTAAGGAATCCTCGGACAGAGTAGCGGACGGATCCAAACAGATTTCGGACGCGTCCCAGGCCCTTGCATCAGGAGCTGCTGAGCAGGCGGCGACTGTTGAGGAATTAAGTGCGTCGGTAAGCGGGGTATCAACCCGTGCCCAGGAGAATGCGGATAATGTTCAGAAAGCCACTGGATACGTTAGACAGGCTGTGAGCGGAATGGATGAAGGCAATGCCTATATGGAGAAGCTGGATCATTCCATGAAAGAAATCGGGCAGGCTTCAGAGAAAATTTCAAGTATTACCAAGGTAATTGAGGACATTGCATTCCAGACCAATATACTGGCTCTCAATGCAGCAGTTGAATCAGCCAGAGCAGGAGAAGCTGGTAAGGGATTTGCGGTGGTTGCAGATGAAGTCCGCAATCTTGCCGGTAAATCGGCAGAGGCCGCCAAGCAGACGGCAGAGCTTATCGGTCATTCCGTTCAGACTGTATCAGAAGGGGTAAAGATTGCCTATGAAACAACCCGTATTTTGAAATCAGCTGCCGAGAAGTCCGGACAGGTAGAACGAACCATTCAGGAGATTGCAGCTGCTTCCAATGAACAGGTAGAGGCGATTGAGCAGATTAACCAGGGGCTCAACCAGGTGTCTTCCGTAGTACAGACCAATGCGGCAACCGCGGAAGAAAGCTCCGCTTCCAGTGAAGAGTTAGATACCCAGGCACAGGTATTAAAACAGGAAGTTGAACGATTCCGGCTTCAGGGTGAATACACTCAGCCGGCAGAGGAACCTGTGTTTTATGAAGCTGCAGCCACAGCTGAGCTCCAGGATTATACGGAAGCTCAGGAAGAAACAGCACAAAAAGAAGAGACTGTATTACCAGTTTCCTATATACATGATTCAGCAAAATATTAATTAATCAGATGAGCCGCAAGATGGAAAAACATGTTGCGGCTTTTTTTTGTTTTGTGCCAGGTGAGTTCATGTTATAATAGCAAAAAAGGGGGAGCTTAAGGTGAAAATTGACAGGCTGATGGGAATTATTTCCATATTGCTGCAAAAAGAAAAGGTGACAGCGCCTTATCTTGCTGAAAAGTTCGAAGTATCCAGAAGAACCATAAATCGTGATGTGGAGAATTTATGCAAGGCTGGAATACCAATCGTCACGGAACAGGGGAAAAATGGCGGGATTTCCATAGCTGAGGGCTATAAGGTAGATAAGACTTTATTTACCTCTGAGGAGATACAGGCAATTCTTTCCGGGTTAAAGAGTCTGGACAGTGTATCAGGAAGCAACCGGTATCAGCTTTTAATGGATAAGCTTTCCTTTGGAAGTAATGATTATGTAGGTGCCAGCGGTCCGGTTGTCATTAATTTAAGTTCCTGGTACCAGTCATCCCTTCCGCCTAAATTCGAACTGATTAAGGATGCAATCGAGAGAAAAAAGAAGATTGAGTTTCATTATTACGGCCCTAATGGGGATAATACCCGGATATTAGAACCCTGTTTGTTGATATTTGAATGGTCTTCCTGGTATGTTTGGGGATATTGCCTGCTTAGAGATGATTTCCGTATGTTTAAATTAAACCGGATGGATCAGATCCGGTGCACCAATGAGGACTGTAAAAAAAGGGAGATTCCTCTCTGCCATATGGATCCCCGTAAAGTTCAGTGGACCAATGGAGTGGAGGTAACAGCAGAATTTGATAAATCCATGAAATGGAGGCTCATAGAGGAATTCGGCATTAACAGCTTCAGCGAAAATGCAGACGGCAGGTTAATAATGAATATAGGCTGGTCGGATCAAGAGTCTTTATTTGGCTGGCTGCTTGGATTCCGGGATTGCGTGCGGATTATTGAGCCAGTGGAATACCAGAAGGATTTTTTAAATCTGCTGGAACGGATTAAGAATCTTTATTGATAAATAGAATCACCTGGTACCATATTGACAATGACCATGGGATCTATCATAATATACAAATACCCCTTATGGTATCCGGAGGTGCCAAATGAAACAGTGTATGGATGCAGATAATCTGCATCGGCGTTTAAAAAAGATCATCGGTCAGGTCCAGGCTATTGACCGTATGGTAGATGAAGATGTTCCCTGTGAGGACGTGCTTGCCCAGATCAATGCAGCAAAATCTGCGTTGCACCGGGTTGGTCAGGTCGTTTTGGAGGGGCATATTAATCATTGTGTCAGAGATGGAATTGAGCATGGAGATGCCGATAAAACCATAGAGAGTTTTACAAAAGCAGTCGAGCGTTTCGCCAACATGACATAATTGATAGGAAGAAGCAGGACATCCGTTAAAGCGGCGGCCCTGCTATTTTTTTTCCACAGCCACCCATATTTCGCAGGAATAGTCTGGATTGTTTACATCATCGGATGGATAGACTTCAAAGTCCGTCCCCCCGCAGGGCCTGTATTCACTGGCGGGGAAAAACTCACTGTAGATTTGCTGATACAGTCTGGTAAATGCATTAGGCATGGAACCGATGCACGGAAATACGGCATACGTATGAGCCGGAACTTCCCATATCACCAAATCTTTTTCTGCAGGCAGAGTGCCGTCATAGTAAACCCCGATGGCATAAGGAAAGCCGGGATCTGCTGCATCTTTTCCAAAACCTGTTCCCGCTATGTTTTTCCCAAATATCGTATCAGAAGAAATATACCCGGAAAGCGCGCCAATTGTTCCATCCATGCGGCATTGTTTCCAGAAATCAGATATTCTGGCAGAGGTCAGTTCATTTTTGCCGGACACCTCCATGGGTTTCCCAATCATTTGAAAGCCGTTCCTCTTTTCTATCCTGTAATCAGTCACATTGGCTCCAGTCAGTATCAGTTTAACAGAAAGACGGGAAAATGATTTCAGGCTGGCACCATTTCGCACCTGGGTAGGGGATACGCCATGAAAGCGTGTAAAAGCGCGGCTGAAACTTTCCTGGGTTTCGTAACCATATTTTACTGCGATATCCAGTATGCGTGTGTCAGTGTCAGCCAGCTCACACCCTGCCAGAGTCAGCTTTCGCATACGGATATATTCTCCCAGAGTAAATCCGCAGAGTATCCCGAATACCCGCTGAAAATGAAAGCTGGATGAACATGCCTGTTTTGCAATCTCACTAAAATCCAGTTCTGTGGTTATATGGTCTTCCACGTAATCCACTGCTTTTTGAATGCCGCTAATCCAATCCATCTTTGATTCTCCCCTTTTTTTATTCAAATAGTGGAATGATATCTCTGGTAATCAGTGTTGTCTGTATTTTGAAATTTGGTACAAACCGGGACGCAATCGCTACAACAATTCTTTTTTCAGGATTGACATATATGAAGTTTCCGCTATCACCAATCGCCGCATAACAACGGTCTCCCTCACTGTCTGTAATCCACCATAAATAGCCATATAAAAAATCTCCCCAACGGTTCCTTACTTTTGTGCATTCTTCAATCCATTTCCGTGATAGAATTTCCCTGCCTTCATAGCTGCCGCCGTTTAAATAAAGCTGTCCGATTTTTGCCATATCCCGTGGAGTAAGGCAAAGTCCCCATCCGGCTGTGTTCACACCCTTTGGATCCACCACCCAGCCGTTTACAGATCTGCTGTATAGAAAGGCAAGATGCTCCTCTTTATTTCTGATTGCCGTATTACCGGGAATTGTTATGCCCAGTGGTGTAAACAGATTTTCTGCTGCAAAATCAAGTACGGATCTGCCTGTGGAATTTACTAAGATTCCGGATAAAATCTGTGTACCAACGGTGGAATACTTAAATTCGCCGGTTATACCAGATTTACCTCCCAATAAATCCAGAGCAGATTTAGTCCAGTCATCACTGGAATAAACCTTTGTATAAGGTTCCGACTTATATTTGTATGGCGCAGTCATGGTAAGCATATTTTTTATGGTGACCTGCTTTATGGTCTGTTCCCCGCGCTTAAGCCTGTAAGCCGGGAAAAAATCCAGAACTTTCTGATCGGGGCTTTTAATATAACCCTGATCAATTGCAATACCAATCAGCGCCGCCACGATGCTTTTGGTTACCGACATTACGTGAACAGCATCCACTGAGGTATAGCCGTCAAAATAGCGTTCATAGACGACTTCCCCCTTTTTTTGTACAACGATACCAGCTATATTATCGTAATCTGCTGCAATTATATTTTCTAACCCAATAATACCATGGTTCATGACATTTTCCCGCTTTCTTTTTTCAATAATCCGTTACAGTTTACAGTTACAATGATACGGGAAAACGGACTTAACCGCCTGACATTTTGTGCGGAGCGGTGTCATATGCAGCTATAGTACAGTATATCAGAATATGTATTTTTTTCAATCTGAGTAAAAATGCATGTTTCTGCTTGACAATTGATACCTATAGGGGTATATTTGGTTATGTTTGGTACACATACCCCTATAGGTATAAAAGGGAAGGCGGATCATGAATCGTATTAATAAATTTTTAGAGTGGGGTGGGCCCTTGAAAGAAAAAGGGAATCTGGCAGTTTCTGTGATTGCCCTTATTATCAGCTTTTTTGATTTGGCACCAATGCCCTTTGATGCAGCCTGGATTGCAGTTCTTCTTTGCGGCATTCCAATTATTCTGGAGGCAGTAATTGGTTTAATTTTCGAATTTGATATAAAAGCAGATGTGCTGGTGTCCATTGCACTGATTGCTTCTGTCATAACAGGGGAGATATTTGCTGCGGGAGAAATTGCTTTCATTATGCAGCTGGGGGCATTTCTTGAAGCTTTTACAGTAAAAAGAGCAAGAGACGGTATTGAAAAACTGGTTCATTTAACTCCCCGCACAGCCAGGAGGCTGAAAGGGGCGATGGAGACAATTATTCCGGCAGAAGAGGTATTAAAGGGAGATCTTCTTCGAGTATTACCGGGAGAGACGGTTCCTGCAGACGGAGTCATCACAACTGGAAGAACCTCTGTAAATCAGGCTGTTATGACGGGGGAATCCCTTCCTGTGGACAAAGGACCGGGAGATGAAGTTTCCAGTGGCACAGTCAATCAGTTCGGTTCTTTTGATATGGAGGCAACCAGGGTAGGAGAGGACAGCTCCATACAGAGAATGATACGTCTGGTTCAGTCTGCAGATGCACGAAAGGCTAAAATAGTGGGCGTTGCAGACCGATGGGCAACGTGGATTGTGGTGATTGCTCTGGCAGCAGCCGTGCTGACCTGGTTTTTTACAGGAGAGCCAATGCGAGCTGTCACCATACTGGTTGTCTTTTGTCCCTGCGCACTTGTTCTGGCTACCCCAACAGCTATTATGGCGGCAATTGGCAATGCTACAAAGCACGGCTTTCTGGTCCGGGAAGGGGATGCACTGGAACGTTTGTCTGCAGTCAGGAAACTGACCTTTGACAAGACTGGTACTCTAACCTATGGGACTCCCCAGGTGGTGTCTGTCGTCAGTTTAACAAAAGAGTATGGGGAAGAGGAAATATTTGAGTTGGCAGCAGCGGCAGAATCCCGCTCGGAACATCCGCTGGGGAAGGCCGTAGTCCGCTCATTAAAAGAGCAAAAGAAAAAGGAGGTAATGCCCGCAGATGAATTTGAGATGATTCCCGGACGGGGTGCTAAGACTGTTGTTAAGGGGAAGAAAATTCTGGCTGGTACTCCGGAGCTTTTGTCTGAAAACGGAATCCTGCTGGAAGAATGGCATAAAAGAGAAGCAGAATTTTATCTTAATCAGGGCTGTACGGTTATCTATCTTTCGGAAGGCAATATTCCTGCTGGTTTTCTTGCATTATCGGACACCATCAGAAAGGAGGCAGGTGAGGTAATTGGACGGATTAAAGAAATTGGTTCGGAACCTGTGCTGCTTACAGGGGATCATAAAAGCGCAGCCATGCATATTGCCGGTCAGCTTGGCATTATGGAGATTCATGCAGAGTGTCTGCCTGAAGATAAACTCAATTGGGTAAATACCTATGAGGAGGAAAAGAAACGGGTTTGCATGATCGGTGATGGTATCAATGATGCCCCGGCTTTAAAACGTGCTTTTGTTGGAATAGCCATGGGCGGGATCGGCAGTGATATAGCAGTGGAAGCCGCGGACATTGCCCTGGTGAGCGATGATATAAAAGAAATCCCCCATCTTCTTGCTCTGTCAAAGAAGATGATGAATACCATACATTATAATCTGTTCTTTTCCATGTTCTTAAACGTTACGGCTATTATACTGGCGGTAACCGGGATATTAAATCCCGTGGCAGGCGCACTGGTACATAATGCGGGGTCTCTGGCAGTAATTATTAACTCAGCGTTTCTTCTGAAATGGAGTGCAAAATAAATAAGCAGCATTGGAAAGCCGGGCTTTTCAATGCTGCTTATCTGTTAATCTTTTTGTTTGCCGTTTACAAAGGCTTTAATTGCTGCAAAACTTTCTGCACTGATCACATGTTCAATCCGGCATGCATCCTCTAATGCGATCTTACGCTCCACGCCCAGAGCCATAAGCCAGTCCGAAAGGAAGGTGTGGCGCTCGTACATCCGCTCTGCGATTTCCTGACCCTTTTCCAACAGCGTTATATGTCCATTTTCATCCATATCAATAAAACCATTTTCGCGAAGATTCTTCATTGCCACACTGACGCTGGGTTTGGAAAATTCCAACTCACCGGCTATATCAATTGAGCGTACATATCCGTTGCGTTTATGCAGCATTAAAATTGCTTCCAGATAATTTTCAGCAGATTCCTGTATTTTCGTAACAGCACCTTCTTTCAATGTTCTTTTTGTATCTGTTTATTGTAACACAAACAGGCCTGTATTTTCAAGTCAGGTTATCCAATCCTTTTTCATGCTTTTTTATCATGGTACGGAACTGACTGATGGTAATTCCAAGCTCTTTGCTGGCGGACCGTAAAGAGTACTCCCGGTTCAGCCATTTTTCATATACAGGAAAAAATTCATCCGGAAGGGGGGAGGGATATCTCCCAAGATGCTTACCCTGTGCTTTTGCTATGGCAATTCCTTCTGCCTGTCTTTGCCTGATATTTTCTCTTTCCGCCTGGGCTACATAAGAGAGCAGCTGTAAGACAATATCAGAGATCAGAGTCCCTATTAAATCCTTATTGGTCCGTGTATCAAGAATTGGCATGTCAATAATCACGATGTCTGCTTTTGTGATTTTAACAATATCTCTCCATTCTTTCTGAATGTCTTCATAATTTCTTCCAAGGCGGTCCAGACTTTTCACTACCAGTACATCGCCCTCTTTCAATTTGCGCTTTAATTTCTGGTACTGTGGCCGGTTAAAATCTTTTCCCGACAATTTATCACAGTAAATATTTTTCTCTAAAACTCCCCATTTAATCAACTCTACCAGCTGCCGTTCAACGTTCTGATCAAGCGTAGATACTCTGACGTAACCATAGAAATTATTCATATATTAATTGACCTCCTGTCTTTTCTATTATGGCAGAAAGAGTAGATTTTAAAATAAGACAAGCATAAAGTATTGTCAAAAAGGTGTACCTTTTCGGCAATACTTTATGCTTGTTAAATTAGTATAATTAACCATAATATATTATAATAAAAACTTCGACATATTTCAACAAAAATATAGCAGAAAGGTGATTTTGGGTGTCGATATAGAAAGGTACACCTTTTTGACAACAAAATTCATGGTGCAACGGTTATATTAACCGAAAATAAGACGGTTATAACGATATTAAGTAACAAAGAAAGGGGGGACCGGTATATATCCGGTACAAAACTATGAAAAGAACTTCGAGGAAGAAGGCTTTAAATTACGGTTCGGAATTTACAGGTCAAAAGGATGAAACCAAGTGTGATTTTGGGGGAATGGATCAGATTTCCTTAATTGTTCAGACGAATTCCGCGGCATCAGAGGAAAGTGCTGTAGCAAGTGAGAGGTTAAACAGTCAGGCGGAGGTAATGTTGAGCCTGATGAGCCAGTTTAAATTGAAAACAAGTGTCAACTCATGATTGAAGGTGTAGTAAATGACGGAAAAAGATGCTCATGTTCTTCTTGGGCAGATTCAGAGTATTATTACAAACAAACCTGTAACGGGACAGCTGGAGGGCAATACTCCGGTTTATAAGGAACTTCAGGAAACCATTTCTTATCTTTCCAGGTACATGTTGAAAATGAACCAGCTGATAACCAGAAGCAGGGGTTTTAATTCTCTGCTTCTGACGATCATTAACAGTCTGAAGGATTGGGTTGTTGTAACAGAGGAACAGACAGGTAAAATCCTTTATACCAATAATCTTGTTAAAAATCGGTTTTATAATGAGGAAACTGGACAGTTTATCTGTGGAGAGGCATGTGGATTGATGGACCGGCTTCAGACACCAGGTAAAATAGAAGACAAACAGAAATTTGAGTATCAGTGTAAACAGAATAAATACTTTCAGGTGGAATCCCACTGGGTTCAATGGGAAGATACGAGAGCAGTCATTCATTTAATTACTGATGTAACATTTCAGAAAGAAACAGAGGCTTATCTTGAAGTAATGGCATATAAAGATGAACTGACCGGGCTTAATAACCGGAGGTGCTGTATCAGCACCATTGAGGAGTATATGAATGCGGAGCCTTTATTTGCCTTGTGTATGATTGACCTGGATGGATTAAAAACAATCAATGACCAATTTGGACATTTAAATGGAGATCAGTATTTAACATGTGTCTCACAGGAATTAAAAGAATCTGCCAATCAGGGGGATTTTATATGCCGCTTTGGCGGAGATGAATTTGTAATTCTCTACCGTGGCTTAACAGAAGAAGAGGCTGGGAAACGGTTAGCTGCAGTTAATCAGAATCTGGCCGCAAATGTGGCCGGTTATTCCATGTCTGTCAGTTATGGAATTGTTTGTATTAAAAAAGAAATGAATCTGTTACCTGAGACTGCTATAAAGATGGCAGATGAAAAAATGTACCAATTTAAACGGATGCGTAAGTAAATAAAGATGTCTTTAGAAAGCAGCAGCTGACAGGCGTATCTTTTCTTGTGTTTTTTGTAGTTTTACATTATAATGATAGGCAGGTAAAATGAAATGGGAGCAAGAAAAGAATGAGATTTATTGGAAGCAAGACACTGCTGCTGGACCAGATTAAGTATGTAATAGATGAAAAGGTGCCGGAAGCGAAGAGCTTTTGTGATATATTTTCTGGAACCGCTGCGGTTGCCAGATATTTTAAACAGTGGTATCAGGTCTGTTCCAATGACCTGCTGTATTTTTCTTATGTGCTTCAGCGGGCAACCGTTGAGAACGACCAGATGCCGGAGTTTACCCGTTTGCAGTCAGAAACAGGGATTGAAGATCCCCTGGATTATTTTAACGGGATACAGAAAAAAGAGATGGAAGAACTGCCGGTGGAACGGCGCTTTTTCCAGAATACATATGCGCCTGTTGGCGGCCGGATGTATTTAAATGATGACAACGCCCTTCGCATTGACTTTGCACGCTGTACAGTAGAGGACTGGAAAGCTGCCGGTTTGTTAAGTGAAGAGGAGTATTTTTATCTGGTAGCCTGTATTGTAGAGGGAATCCCTTTTGTTTCCAATACATCTGGAACCTATGGTGCGTTTCATAAATCATGGGAGAGAAGAAGTTATAAGCATTATGAACTATACCGTCTGCCAGTGACTCATAACGGAAAAGAAAACCATTGCTACAATGAAAATGGTTCGGATTTATTAAAAAGACTGGAAGGCGATATTCTCTATATTGATCCTCCTTACAATTCCAGACAGTATTTTTCAAATTATCATGTCTTGGAAACCGCTGCCAGATATGATTATCCGAGCGTAAGGGGAGTCACCGGGCAAAGACCGGAAGCGGAAGGACAGAAATCTGAGTTCTGTATGAAAAACAAGGCAGTTCCTGCCTTTGAAGAGCTGATTTCCAATGCCAGGTACCGCCATATCATACTGAGCTACAGTACAGATGGGCTGATGTCGATGGAAGAGATAGAAGCAGTTATGAAAAAATACGGGAAGCCAGAGACCTACCATGTGTATGAGATCCCTTACCGAAGATACAAGAGCCGTAAGGTGAAAGAAACGGAACGTTTAAAGGAGCTTTTGATTTACATAGAAAAGCAGGTGCCGCCATGTACATAAAAAGTCCTCTGAACTATACAGGAGGAAAGTTTAAGATTCTGGACTCTGTTTTTCAGGCGTTTCCAGCCAATATCCGGACGTTTGTGGATGTATTTGCCGGCGGGTTTAATGTAGGAATTAATGTAGAGGCTGAGACAATTATCTGCAATGATCAGATTCATTATTTGATTGAGTTGTTTCAGATGTTTCAGGCTACGGATATCAACAGGCTGCTGGAGCGGATCCGGGAAATCATTAACACCTACCAGCTGACCCAGCAGAATAAAGACGGATACTATGCGCTTCGGTCAGATTACAACAAAACCGGCGATTTAACAAAGCTCTTTGTTCTGACCTGCTATGCGTTTAATCACCAGATCCGGTTTAATAACAGCCATGAATTCAATTCTCCTTTTGGGAGAAACCGGAGTTCTTTTAACAGCAATATTGAAAAGAATTTAACCCGGTTTTGCCAGGCGCTTCAACAGAAAAATATCCAGTTCACCAACAAGGACTTTACAGAACTGGATTATTTAAAGCTTGGACCGGAGGATTTGGTTTACTGCGATCCTCCCTATCTGATTTCAACCGGGAATTATAACGATGGTAACCGGGGTTTTAAAGACTGGAAGGAAAAGGAAGAAGGGGAGCTGCTTGAGCTGCTTGATAAACTGAATCAGACTGGAATCCGGTTTGCTTTGTCAAATGTATTTTATCATAAGGGGCTTTCCAATGAACTTTTGATTGAATGGAGCCAGAAATATCAGATTCATTATATTGATAAAACCTACTCCAACTGTAATTATCAGTTTAAAGAACGGGATGCAGTTACGGTTGAAGTACTTATAACAAATTATTAATAAAAGCGGAAGCTCTGATTCATTTCAGAGGCTCCGCTTTTTTGGATACTTTCCGCTATTATTGATTGGCATAAAAATATCGCTAATGATTCAAGGGATTATGAACCATTAGCGATAGATTGAATTTTTTATTTATCTCCCTCTTTCTCCACCTTAATCTCCCAATGGATCAAAAAGGTGAGTGCAGCCCGAAGAACAATAATGGCAGCAACCAGGGCAACCTCAGAAAGCTCTCGAACCACCACAGTTCTTAAAATCTCGCTTCCAAGCTTAAACTCCAGTCCCAGTGCCATACCCTCGGCTAGATGAAGGCGTATGGCAGGATTATGCTTGACATAGTTGATAATACCTTTAATACCCGATACAATGATGACAATTACTCCCATGAATTCAAAGAGAAGTATTGCCACGTCTACCACCTGCCGCAACAAAATTTCCAGATTTCCTACCATATTTTCCCCCTCCGTCTGGTGTTCATTAATTGGATTTTACTTCTTTCCAGGCTTCGTTATAAAGGCTGTCTGACTGGTCTCCCAGGTACTTGTAAACTTCGCTGTTCTTTAACATGCTGTCATCTGGGAATAAAGCCTTGTTGTTTTTCAGTTCCGGATCAAGCATATCAAAAGCACCTTTATTTGGTGTTGGATATGTGATGTATTCAAAGTTTTTCTTAGCAATGTCCGGGCGGCATAAGAAGTTAATCCATTTTTCCGCATTTTCCTTGTTGGGAGCATTGGCAGGAATTACCCAGGAATCCAGCCAGAGATTGGTTCCCTCTTCCGGAATTACATATTCCAGAGAATAATCAAGACCAAGATCCTTCACTTCGTTCTGAATATAAAGCATTTCACCGGAATAGATAACGCCTACAGCGGCTTCTCCGCCGATCATCTTATCACGAACCTGATCAATCACATAAGCCTGCACCAGCGGCTTCTGTTTGATTAAAAGCTCTTTTGCCTCTTTGATTTCCTGCTCGTTGGTGGTGTTCATGGAATATCCCAGTGATTTTAAAGCCACCATAAATGCATCACGGACACTGTCCTGCATCAGGATGTTGTCTTTGAATTTCTCATCCCACAGATCAGACCATTTGGTAGGAATATCTTCTTTTGCCACCATTTTGGTATTGTAAAGAATTCCCACGGTTCCCCAGGAGTAGGGGATGGAATATTTATTTTCCGGGTCAAAGCTCTTTGACATCTCCAGATACTTGGGATCAATTTCCTTGTAGTTTGGAATGTTGTCAAAGTTGATTTCTGCAAGAAGGTTGTTCTGTGCCATCTTCTGAATCATATAGTCAGAGGGGCAGACTGCATCGTATTTGACACCGCCCGCTTCAATGACCGGGTACATCTCCTCATTGGTCTCGAATAAATCGTATACAACCTTAATACCCGTTTCCTTTTCAAATTCCTCAATGACGGATTCGTCAATATATTCACCCCAGTTGTAAACATAAACCTCACCATTGCTTCCTGCCTTGGCCTGGGATTTCCCGCAGCCGCTTAACAGGGAAGTGGAAAGCAGGGCAAGGGCGCTGATTGCCAGAACCATTTGAATTCTTTTTTTCATATTAATGATCTCCTGTTATTTTTTTCGCTTTGGTGCAAAGTTTGTGATTAAGAGAAGAACCAGCACCGTTAAAAAGATAATTGTGGAAAGTGCATACATGGAAGGTTTAATTCCCCTGCGTACTTCACTGTAAATTAAAGTCGATAATGTATTAATACCAGCACCCTTTGTAAAGTGAGTGATAATAAAATCATCAAGTGACATGGTAAATGCCAGCAGAAATCCGGAAAGTACACCTGGAAGAATATCCGGGAATACTACCTTGAAAAATGCGGAAACTGAGGTAGCTCCCAAGTCCATGGCTGCCTCGTAGGTACTTTTATCTGTCTGCTTTAACTTCGGCATGACACTTAATATGACATACGGAATGTTAAAGGTAATATGTGCGATCAGTATAGTCTTAAAACCCAGAGAAATCCCAAAGGCGATGAATGCCAGCATCAGGGAAATTCCGGTTACAATATCCGCGTTCAGCATGGGAATGTTAGTGATGCCCATGAGTAGAGAGCGGGGAAACGGCTTCATGCTGTTAATTGCAATGGCGGCTGCAGTGCCGATAATAACTGCAATCAGAGATGATACAAATGCAATCAGAAGCGTGGTATAAAGTGCATCCATAATGGTGCTGCTGGAAAACAATTCTGTGTACCATCTGGTAGTAAAACCTCCCCATTGGGTACGGGATTTTGAATTATTAAAGGACAGCACTGTCATGGTTGCAATGGGTGCATATAAAAACACCACAATAAGAACCAGGTAAAAATCCTGGAAAAAACGTTTGATAAAAGCTGTTTTTCTATTTATCACAGTACCGTTCCCTCCCCATTTTTATCATACTTGGCAATGAGCGCCATGCTGATTAAAATAAATATCATAAGGACCAGAGAAAGGCCGGAGCCTAAGTTCCAGTTGCTCCCTTTTGTGAATTCCTGTTCAATTACATTTCCGATTAAAAGAATTTTGCTTCCGCCTAAAATGTTGGAGATAACAAAGGTGGTAAGTGCAGGGACAAAAACCATGGTGATGCCGCTTACAATTCCAGGTATGCTTAAAGGAAGAAGAATCCGAATGAGCACCTGAAGGGAATTAGCGCCTAAGTCTCTTGCTGCATTCACTACATTGTCATCGATTTTCATCAGCACATTATAAATCGGAAGAACCATGAATGGAAGGAAGTTATATACCATACCAAGGATAATGGCTCCCGGAGTGTTGATAAGTCCCTGATTTGGCAGGTGGAGTGTGGATAGTATTCCGTTTATCACACCGTTCTTCTCCAAAAGCGTCTGCCATGCAAGGGTACGGAGAAGAAAATTCATCCACATGGGAAGAATAAAAATAAATACGATAAAGCTTCCCTGGCCCATTCCTCTGGAGCGGAGAATCATTGCAAGAGGGTAAGCCAATACCAGGCATAAAACAGTACTTAAAAGGGATAAACCCAGAGAGAGCCACAGTGCCTTCGCATGTTCTTCTGTAGAAATAGAAAGAACATTGGAAAGTGTGAAAGCTCCGCTCTTGTCAGTCAGTCCGTAAAATACGATCAGTGCAAGTGGAATCAGAATGAAACCAATCATCCACATCAGATACGGTCCGGACAATAATTTCTTATTCATTGACTCCCACGGCCTCCTCATCCTCTGAAGCCGGCTTGTTCATGATCTGGATATCAAAAGGATCCACATGAATACCCACCTTTTGTCCCACTGGGAATAAGTCCGTACTGTGTACCAGCCATTCAAAGCCATCCGGTGAAGTTACTTCCATTTCATAATGGACGCCTTTAAAGATTAAATGTGTTACAACTCCCTCAAGGCTGCCGTTTTCCGGAGCAACCAGGTCGATGTCTTCCGGTCTGATAACTACATCCACAGGCGCATTGAAACCGAATCCCTTATCTACGCAGGTAAATTTGGCACCAAATATTTCTACCAGCTCATCTCTTAACATAATTCCAGGAACAATGTTGCTTTCTCCGATGAAGTCGGCCACAAATGCATTCTCTGGTTCATTGTAAATGTTTTCCGGAGAGCCCATCTGCTGAATATAGCCCTGATTCATAACGACTATGGTATCTGACATGGTCAGAGCCTCTTCCTGATCATGGGTTACATAAATAAAGGTAATGCCAAGCTCATTTTTTAAACGAATCAGCTCATACTGCATATCCTGACGAAGTTTTAAATCCAGTGCGCCTAAAGGCTCATCAAGAAGCAGAACTCTTGGTTCGTTGACGATCGCTCTTGCAATGGCAATTCGCTGCTGCTGTCCTCCGCTTAAGGAACTGACGCTGCGGTTTTCAAAACCATCTAAGTTTACCAGCTTTAAGGCGTATTTAATCTTATCCTGAATATAAATTTTGGATTTATTCTTGATTTTTAAACCAAATGCAATATTTTCTGCAATGGACATATGGGTGAAAAGAGCATACTTTTGAAAGACCGTATTCAGCTGTCTTTTATTGGGCGGGAGATTGGTGATGTTCTGACCGTCAAAGATAACCTCGCCTTTGCTGGGACTTTCAAAGCCTCCGATAATACGAAGCGTTGTGGTCTTTCCGCAGCCGCTTGGGCCAAGTAATGTAACAAATGTATTCTCCTTTACAGAGAGATTTAAATCATCAAGAACCATAGTTCCGTCAAAGCTTTTTGATATATTTCGTAAATCAATGAGTGACTGACCCATGAGCTTTATCCTCCTGTTAAAAGCTTGGAGGTGAACTTACCCAGATTAAGGAAGCACCTGCCTTGCTGCTTAAGTAATGTTTTTTATCTGGTATAAAGTAAAAGGATTCCCCTTTTTTGGCTTTATATGTTTTATTTCCTATATGAATGGAAATGCTTCCCTGCAGTATATACCCGAATTCTTCTCCTTCGTGTGGATTGTCCGGATAAGTCTGTCCTCCTGACTCCAGGGTCAGCAGGATGGGTTCCATCATATTTTTCTGCGCGTTTGGAATAATCCACTTGATTTCATTTTTCAGATCTGCATCGTGTTTTTCAAAATAGTCGGTTTTGCCAAATACGATCTGCTCTTCCCGGCTTTCATTAAAAAACTCTCCGATGGAGGTACCCAGACACTGTAAAATATCCATAAGAGTTGCAATGGAGGGGGAGGTTAAGTCCCTTTCCAGCTGAGATATAAATCCCTTTGACAGTTCCGCGCGGTCAGCCAGTTCTTCCTGAGTCAGTCCTTTTAATACGCGCAGTTCCTTTAATTTTGTACCGATATCCATTTGCTCCTCCTTCTTATAATGTTAAGCTGAAAGTTTACTTATACTAACTGACGATAAATATAACTATAAAGTTTAGTAATAATAAACACGCAGCAAGATACATTATACTTGTTTTTCCATGTATGTCAATAGTTTTTAAGGAAGTTTTTCCTTAACAAACAGGGAAACTTATGATATGATATTTCTAGTTTATACAAGGAAGATTCGAGGAGGAAAAGTGTTATGACAGGTAAATATATGGCGTATGTAGGTTCCTATTCCTACAATGGGCAGGCCAAGGGCATCACGGTGTATGATGTGGATGTGGAAAAGGGCCGTTTTATCCCAAGATGTGAGGTGGAAGTAGACAATTCTTCTTATGTAATAGCTTCCAACAATGGCAGGACACTTTATTCCATAGCTGATGAAGGCGTGGTATCATTCCGCATTCATGAGAACGGTTCCATAACAAGATTAAACTCTGCAAATATTAAGGGTATGAGAGGCTGTCATTTATCTACGGATAAAGATGACAGATATATTTTTGTATCCGGCTATCATGATGGAAAGTGCACCGTGCTCCGTTTAAATGACGACGGTTCCGTTGGTGAGATTGTAACCAGTGTGTTCCATAAGGGACTGGGCAGCGTGGCTGAAAGAAATTTCCGCCCTCATGTAAGCTGCTCCAGGCGGACTCCGGACGGAAAATTTATTATGGTTGCCGATCTTGGAATTGATCAGGTAAAGATCTACCATTTTGATGAAAAGGACGAAGAGATGCTTCTGGTGGATGCCATCAGAAGTGAATTAGAGTCAGCGCCCAGATGCTTCCGGTTCAGTAAAGACGGAAAGTTCTTTTATCTGGTTCATGAGCTTAAGAACATTATTGATGTATTTACCTATGAAACAGGAGAACACCAGCCGAAGATTGAAAAGATCCAGACCATAAAGACCACCGGACCCAAACCGCTGACTCAGTTAACCGCAGCAAGTGCCCTGCGTTTTTCAAACGACGAAACACACATGTTTTGCGGAAATGCAGGAGATAATACGGTTACGGTGTATGACCGTGATCCCCAGACAGGTCTGTTAACCTATTTATGCTGCCTGCCCATCAGCGGAAGCTATCCAAAAGATATTTGTGTATTTCCAGATGACAAGCACATTGCTTCCATTAACCACGAGACCGGAAGCATTACGTTCTTTACGGTGGATTATGAAAAAGGGCTTTTAATTATGAACGGGAAAGAATTAAAAGTGAATGAACCTAACAGCTGTGTAATTGTAAAAGTCAGCAAATAAAGGAGAGACAACTATGGCGGGATCCACACTTGGCACAATATTTAAAATCACAACATGGGGAGAATCCCACGGAAAAGGAATCGGTGTGGTGGTAGACGGCTGTCCAGCCGGCCTTTCTCTGGAAGAAAAGGATATCCAGTGCTTCCTTGACCGCAGAAAGCCGGGACAGAGCAAATTTACCACTATGCGAAACGAAGGGGATCAGGTGGAGATTTTATCCGGTGTATTTGAAGGTAAGACAACCGGAACTCCCATTTCCATGATTGTCTGGAATACGGACCAGCGTTCTAAGGACTATGGTAATATTATGGAAGTTTACCGTCCGGGCCATGCAGATTATACCTTTGATGAAAAATATGGTTTCAGGGATTACCGGGGAGGTGGACGATCCTCCGGAAGGGAAACCATCGGCAGAGTTGCGGCGGGTGCCATAGCTGCCTGTTTTTTAAGAAGCCTGGGAATCACTGTGACGGCTTATACCAGATCGGTGGGACCGTATGAAGTGAAAGAGGATCGTTTTGATTTAAAAGAGCGGGATCAGAACCGTCTTTATATGCCTGATAAGGAGACCTCTCTTTTAGCAGAGCAGTATTTAGAAGAGATGATGGGAAGAAAAGATTCTGTAGGAGGTGTGGTAGAATGCATCATTGACGGTGTGCCGGCCGGAATTGGTGATCCTGTCTTTGATAAATACGACGCATCTCTTGCAAAAGCAGTGATGTCCATTGGGGCAGTAAAAGGATTTGAGATCGGAGATGGATTTTTAGCTTCCCATGCTCTGGGGTCTGAAAATAATGATGGTTTCTGTATGGGTCCAGATGGCAGAGCGAAGAAAGTGACCAATCATGCCGGCGGCATACTTGGCGGAATCAGCGATGGATCCAGAGTGATTTTCCGTGCTGCTTTTAAACCGACTCCCTCCATTGCCCAGCCCCAGAAGACAGTTACCAGACAGGGAGAAGAAACTGAGATTGAAATTAAGGGGCGCCATGATCCCATCATCGTACCCCGTGCGGTCGTGGTGGTTGAGGCAATGGCCGCACTTACAACGGTTGATCTGCTGCTTGCCAATTTATCTGCCAGAATGGATGGTATTATTTCCTTTTATAACCAAGAAGCTGAATAACTTGATTATATCCGGCATTTATGCTATGTTAAATGCCGGATATATTACTGACTTATTTTAACGTAAAACAGGAGAATGACAATGAAGATTGCAATGGGTAATGATCATACAGCAATAGAGATGAAAGAAGCGATTAAAGAGTTTGTGGAAAGTAAAGGCTATGAAGTAATTGATTTTGGTACCAATTCCACAGAAAGCTGCGACTATCCGGAATATGGTGAGAAAGTTGGCCGTGCGGTAACAGAAGGAAAAGCAGATTTAGGAATCGCAATCTGCGGAACCGGAGTGGGCATCTCTCTTGCATGCAACAAAGTAAAGGGAATCCGTGCATGTGTCTGCAGTGAGCCGTACACAGCAAAGCTTTCCAGAATGCATAATGATTCCAACGTCCTTTGTTTTGGCGCAAGAGTTGTAGGCGTGGAGATGGCAAAGATGATTACGGAAGAATGGCTTGATGCCCAGTACGAAGGCGGAAGACATCAGCGCCGTGTTGATATGGTAATGGATATCGAAAAGAGAAATTAAACTCTGTGAAAGGGGAGGCTCATGAGTCACCAACCGGAAAACAGAACAAAACAAACCCTGGCTGAACAGGTAGCAGAACAGATCCTGAATGATATTGTGGAAAAGGGCCTGGAGATTGGTGCTAAGATTCCAAATGAATTTGAACTTGCCCAGGAAATTGGAGTGGGCAGGGGAACCATCAGGGAAGCTGTTAAGATATTGGTTTCCAGAGAGATTCTTACCATACGAAGAGGGGCGGGGACTTTTGTTTCTGAACGACAGGGGCTTTTAGATGATCCCCTGGGGCTTTCCTTTCTAAAGGATAAAACAAATCTGGCTCTTGATTTGTTAAGCGTCCGTCTGATGCTGGAACCGGAGATTGCGGCACTGGCTGCCGTAAATGCCAGACCAGAGCAGCTAAAGGAACTGGAAGAATTAAAAGGTAAGGTAGAGGAACTGATTAATCGGGGAGAAGACCATACCCATGCAGACATTCTTTTTCACCGGCAGATCGCCGCATGCAGCGGAAATCTGGTGGTGGAAAAGCTGATTCCTGTGATTAATTCATCGATCTCCCTGTTTGTGGATTTAACCAATGCCAGGCTGGGACAGGAGACCATAGATACGCACAGAGAAATCGCGGACTGTATTATCAGAAAGGATCCGGAAGGGGCCAGATGCGCCATGTATATGCATCTGACCGTGAACCGGAGAATGCTTAAATCTCTGGAGGGGAATTAGATGGTTATTTCAATCTGGTTCCCTTCCAGATCTATGATACAGCTTTCATAATAGCCGTCACCGGTCGTCCGCGGACCACTGATCACTTCATATCCATCCTGCTTCAGCTGAATCGTAAGACTGTCTACGTTCTCTTTGGTTCCTGCTTGGAAGGCTATGTGGATAAAGCCAGTGCGGGTGAGCGCTTTCTGTGGATCTTCCATAGCCGGTTTATTCATGATTTCCAGCCGGCAGCCGTCTTCAAAGGTTAAAAAATAGGAACGAAAACCGGTTTTGGGATTGTGGTAACCGTCATTTGCTTTTCCATTAAAATAATTGATGAAGAATTCTTTTGTTTTTTCCAAATCATTAACATACATGGCTACGTGCTCAATTTTCATTAGGAACCCCCTTATTATTCGGAATCACGACTGATTAAAATTCCCTTCATAAATTCTGTTTCGTTGTGAGTACCATAGATAATTTCTTTTTCTTCTTCTGTGCAGCCGATGAGAATCTTTATTTCAGAATCCCGTTTCATTAAATCAACAATACACATAATTGCATCAATTCTTTGCTTTTCCCCAGTACCAACCCAGACGTCTATGCCTTGTCCATCCATGGAAGATGTATTATTTAAATATCCATAATCAACTTTGTATATAAAATCAGGATATTTTGGATGGGTAGATCCTTTAGGTCTGTCAATAACAATTTCAGAATCATTCACCAGCTGATCCAATGCTGTCCAAAAATCAGGATTCACTTAAATCGCCTTCTTTCTCATTATAAAATTGATTTAGACTGGCTGATATTTCCCGCCATAGTTTCCAGACATTGTCTCCATAATTACTCACTATCGTGATCAGTAACTGATTTTTCTTATCAAAGGCAGAATTGAAACTTACACCTGGATCACAGCCCTGGAAATAGGGATTAAAATCATTTCCCGCTTTTTTCAGCCATATTCCATAGCCATAACACGGACTTTCTCCGCTGTGATTCGACAACATGGTTTCTGTCATGGCAGGAGACAGCAGTTGGCAGGAGAGAAGGTTTTTCCAGAATAAGCGGATATCACCGATTGTTGTAAAGGCACCTCCTGCACCCGTCCCTTTTACATCTACACTGTATATATTTGTACGGTAGTCATTTCTTTCCTCATCAAATATGTAATTATAAGCGCATTTTGCAGGCAGTCTGTCCAGCTCATAATATCCGGTATGTTTCATTTTACAGGGAACAAATATGGATTCTTCTAGATACCGGTCAAATTCCAAGCCGGTGATCTTCTCAAGAATCATTGCCAGCACCACGTAGCCGGTATTATTATATTGGAATTTGCTTCCTCTTGGATACATCATCGGCTTGTGGATAAAAAGCGGCAGCAGGTCTTTGTTGGAACGTATTCTATAGTTTGGGAATTCATACCACAAATCTTCGTATTCTTTCATTACAGATTCATCGAAATAATCGGGTATTCCGGAAGTATGGGTAAGAAGCTGCTCAACTGTAATTTCCCTGTCAATCTGCTCGAAGTCTAATTCAAAGAATGAACCGATTGTATCTTCCAGGTGAAGCAGTCCCTTTTCAATCAGCTGCAGGATTCCAACAGCCACAAACACCTTTCCTGCAGAAGCTGTTGCAAATCGGGTTTCCGTATCATTCAGAACCTGATTGGGCAGATCTGCATATCCGTATGCCTTCTCAAATAACATCTTATCATTCTGATAAATGGAAATACAGCCACGAAAGTCAGCTGGAATTATTCTACCAATATTCATACAGATATCCCCTTTTCATTCCCATATATTTCCTTTCATAGTAACAAAAAATTATAGTAAAGTATAGAACATTCCCCAAAAGTGGTTTAATTATGATACATCAGTCATTTAAAAGTTTAAAAATACATCGTATGTATTTTTGGCTAAAAAATTAAAAAAGTAAGAACAAATGCTTAAAATAATTCATATATTGACTTTTTAATAGTATAATGATAATTTAATATTAAAATACATCATACGTATAATGAGCGAAAAGGGGAATAAATAAGATGGAATTAAGAAGTCAGCAGGTAAGAAAGATTGCTCCTGAAATGGATCCGTTAAAAATGGGAATGGGCTGGTCCGTGGATGATTTGGAGAAGCCACAGATTATAATTGAAAGTACCTTTGGAGAAAGTCATCCGGGAAGTGCCCATCTTCTGGAACTGGTGGATCAGGCAGCAAACGGAATCAATGAGTCTGGCGGCAGAGGCGCACGTTATTTTGCCACAGATACGTGTGACGGCATGAGTCAGGGACATGACGGAGGTAATTATTCTCTGGTGTCCAGAGATATGATCTGTAACATGATTGAAATACATAATAACGCAACTCCTTATGATGCCGGGGTGTTTGTGGCAAGCTGCGATAAGGCAGTACCAGCCCATCTCATGGGAATTGGCAGAATTAACATTCCATCCATCGTTATAACGGGAGGTGTCATGGATGCTGGTCCGGACCTTTTAACTCTGGAACAGATTGGCATGTACAGTGCCATGTGTAAAAGAGGAGAAATCTCTGAGGAGAAACTTACCTGGTATAAGCACCATGCCTGTCCCTCCTGCGGAGCCTGCTCCTTTATGGGAACAGCTTCCACTATGCAGATCATGGCAGAAGCCCTGGGGCTCATGCTGCCAGGAACGGCACTTATGCCTGCCACCTCAAAGGAATTGAAAATTAAGGCGAAAGAAGCAGGCATTCAGGCAGTATGGCTTGCAAGGAACGGCTTAACTCCCAGGGAAATGATAACCATGGAGTCGTTTGAGAATGCGATTATGGTCCATGCTGCCATATCCGGTTCTACCAATTCACTGCTTCACATTCCTGCCATTGCCCATGAACTGGGGCTCACCATTGATGCCCATACCTTTGACCGGATTCATAAAAACGCCCATTACCTTCTTGATATCCGCCCAGCAGGAAAATGGCCAGCTCAGTACTTCTACTATGCAGGAGGTGTACCAAGAATCATGGAGGAGATAAAATCCATGCTTCACTTAGAATGCATGACAGTGACTGGAAAGGCTTTAGGGCAGAACCTGGAGGATTTAAAGAAGAATAATTTTTATGAGACATGCGACGATTATTTGAAAAAAATAGGAATTAAGCGGACGGATGTAATCCGTTCTTTTGATAATCCCATTGGCAAAAACGGGACTGTTGCCATTTTAAAAGGCAATTTAGCGCCTGACGGGGCAGTAGTCAAACACAGTGCAGTAGCGAAAGAGATGCATCAGGCAGTATTAACGGCAAAACCGTTTGACAGCGAAGAGGAGGCCATGGAGGCAGTGCTTCAGGGAAAGATTAAGCCTGGTCAGGCAGTAATAATCCGTTATGAGGGTCCAAAAGGAAGCGGAATGCCGGAGATGTTTTATACCACCGAAGCCATTTCCTCTGATCCTGTTTTATCAAAATCCATTGCACTTTTAACAGACGGCAGATTCTCCGGTGCCACAAAAGGTCCTGCCATCGGACATATTTCACCGGAAGCCGCCAATGGAGGGCCTATTGCATTAATTGAAGAAGATGATCTGATTGAGATTGATATACCGGGGAGAAGTCTTCGGATTACGGGAATAAAAGGGAAGGCGATGAGTGGGGAGGAGATAGACCGGATTTTAGAAGAACGGAGGAAAGTCTGGAAGCCAAGAGAAGACAGAATAAAATCCGGTGTTCTTAAAATCTTTTCCCAGCATGCAGTATCCCCCATGAAAGGCGGATATATGGAATAAGAAAACGGGTGGAAGGAAAGCAGGAAATAATTCCTGGATTCCTTCCGCCCGTTTTTTACTGAAGCTGTTTGATTGATGGGAAATAGCGGAACAATACTTTGGCAATAATCTTTTTCTTTTTTACGTACTTATTTTTCCACCTTCTGGCATCAGCCGAATAATTCCGGTTGTCACCCAGCATGAAGTAAGAATCGTCAGGCACCTCATAATGAGCGGCTGGTTCAGGCTCCATGGGCTCGGGCAGATATGGTTCATCAAGCGGAGTATCGGAATTATTAATATAGACTTTTCCGTCCCGGATATCAATGATGTCGCCCGGGAGACCGATGACACGCTTTACATAATAAGTCTTCCCAGTAGGATCGTCAGGAAAATGGAAGATGACAATGTCGCCCCGTTCCGGCTCTTCAAAGTAATAGGAAAGTCTGGAGCCAATAACCCGGTCGCCGGTCATAATGGTCTTTTCCATAGAACCGCTTGGAACCCTGCTGTTTGCAATAATAAAATTGTTCAGCAAAAATGCAATAACGGCAGCTGTAATAATTATTTTAATCCAGCTGATAATCTCTTCTTTCCAGTTAAATGGTTCCTGTGGCATGTTTTCTTCTCTTTTCATAATGTTCTCTTCTTTGCTTTCTTCATAGTTCTGTATCAAAGTTTAAATGAGTTTGGAAAATTGTGCAAGGGGTTTCACAAAATGGTAAGAAAATATTCACAATCATTCATGAAATGTCCATAATCTTGTGGTAAAGTTTATTTCATAAAAACACTCACATCTGGGGGAAGCTGGATATGGAAAAAAGAGGAAAAAGCACAGACAAAAAATTGATTATCAGTTCGGCAGTCTTACTTATATCGTCGTTCGCATTCCAGATTCTGGCCAGAACAGTATCTGGAATCGGGGACTGGTATGCGAAGCTGATTTATCCGGTTATGGTAGGAAGTATAGGCAGATTATCCGGCTTATTTCCTTTTGCAGTGGTTGAACTATTATCTTATGCACTGATCCTGTATTGCCTTGTATATGGAATCCGGCACTTCAGAGAAGGAAAGCGCCTTCTGATCCGGATCCTGTTTTTGATTGCGTGTCTGTTTTTTCTATTTACCTTCCACTGCGGGATTAATTATTACAGAACTCCGTTTTCTAAAACTTCGGGGCTGGAGATGAAAAAGTCCTCAGAAGAAGAACTGAAAAATCTCTGCCTTTCTCTGACAGAGATTGTCAACGGAATGTGTGAAGAAGGAATTAACGAGCAGGTGGATACGGCTGTTGTGAAAAAAGAAAGCGTAAAGGCCATGAGGAAGCTGGGAGAGACCTACCCGGAATTATCCGGATATTATCCACAGCCAAAGCCTCTTATTTTGTCACAGTATTTTTCTGTTCAGCAGTTATGCGGTCAGTACTCGCCTTTTACAGTGGAAGCAACTTACAACCGATCCATGCCCGATTATAATATTCCCCATACGGTCTGTCATGAGCTGTCTCATTTAAGAGGATTTATGAGAGAAGACGAAGCAAACTTTATCGGATATTTAGCCTGCATAGGTTCGGATAATGAGGCTTTCCGCTACAGCGGATATTTAACTGGCTGGGTCTATGCCACCAACGCATTATCTAAAACAGATCTGTTTTCTTACAGGGAGATCTGTCATCTTCTCGATCAGAAAGCATGGGATGATTTAAGAGATAATAACGAATTCTGGGGACGGTATGAAGGCAAAGCGGCAGAGGTTTCCAATAAAATGAATAATACTTATTTAAAAATGAACAGCCAGTCAGACGGAGTAAAAAGTTATGGAAGAATGGTGGATCTGATGCTTGCTTACGCAAGAACAAGGTAAGGAAAGCCACCTGTATCTATTGAAAAATACTCTCTGCTTTGATAAAATTACGGTACAGAATCAAAGAAGCGGGAGGAGTCAGATATGGATAAAACTTTATATGATTTAATGGATTGGGCGGGTATTGAGGAAATCGTTTATTCGGAAGCCGCAGATCCTCACCGGTTATTAGGACCTCATGTGACAGGTGCAGGACTTTTGATTCAGGCCTTTATTCCTACGGCTGTAACTATATCGGTAAAAGGAATTAAGGACGGCATGCTCCATCCCATGGAGCGGGTAGATGATGCTGGATATTTTGCGGTGCTATTACCTGGAAAGACGAAATTTCAGTATCTCTATCAGGTTACATATGACAACCATACCACTGAGGAACTTTTTGATCCTTACAGTTTTGAGCCTTACTATACGGAAACAGACATAAAAAAGTTCAGTTCCGGAATTCATTACAGCATTTTCGATAAAATGGGAGCGCACCCAATGACAATGAAAGACACGAAAGGCGTTTATTTTTCTGTCTGGGCACCTTGTGCCATGAGAGTCAGCGTTGTGGGTGATTTTAACCTATGGGACGGCAGGCGGCATCCCATGCGAAAGCTTGGTGATTCCGGAATTTTTGAATTATTTATTCCAGGTTTACATGTGGGGATGATTTATAAATATGAGATTAAGGCTATGGATGGAGGGATTCAGCTGAAAAGCGACCCTTATGCAAGCTATTGTGAACTGCGTCCCGACAATGCTTCTGTTATATGGGATATGGAAAGTTACTCCTGGAATGATGAGGGGTGGCTGAAGAAAAGAGCATCTTGGAAACTTTCCAGAGAGCCGCTTTCTATCTATGAGGTACATCTTGGGTCATGGCTTCGCAAGGAAGCAGAATATAACAGTGACGGAGAGCCCGTAAATGGCTCGGAATTTCTCAATTACCGGGAGATTGGTAAGAAGCTGGTATCATACGTGAAAGAAATGGGCTATACTCATGTAGAACTGCTTCCTGTAATGGAACATCCCCTGGATGCTTCCTGGGGGTACCAGGTAACAGGCTATTACGCACCTACCAGCCGTTTTGGAACGCCCGATGATTTTAAATATTTGGTAGAGCTTTTGCACCGGGAGGGAATTGGTGTGATTCTAGACTGGGTTCCGGCTCATTTTCCCAAGGACAGCTTTGGACTAGCCTGTTTTGACGGTACCTGCGTTTATGAGCATAAAGATCCCAGGCAGGGAGCACACCCTCACTGGGGAACTCTGATCTATAATTATGGACGTCCACAGGTGACCAATTTTTTAATTGCCAATGCTCTGTACTGGGTGGAAAAATATCATGCAGATGGAATTCGCATGGATGCAGTGGCTTCCATGTTATATCTGGATTACGGGAAGGAACCGGGAGAATGGATCCCCAATCTTTACGGTGGAAATGAGAATCTGGAAGCAGTGGAATTTTTAAAGCACTTAAACTCCATTTTTAAGAACCGTAAGGATGGTGCTGTTTTGATCGCTGAGGAGTCCACAGCCTGGCCCAGAGTTACCGGAGATGTAAAAGAGGAAGGGCTGGGATTTGATTTTAAATGGAATATGGGCTGGATGAATGACTTTACCGGCTATATGCAGTGCGACCCTTATTTCAGAAAGCACCATTATGGTGAACTGACCTTTAGCCTGCTGTATGCCTACAGCGAAGATTTTATACTGGTTTTCTCCCATGACGAGGTAGTTCATTTAAAGGGATCTATGATCGGAAAGATGCCGGGTGATACCTTGGAGAAGAAGGCAGCTAACCTAAGGGCGGCTTATGGATTTATGGCAGGGCATCCAGGGAAAAAGCTTTTGTTTATGGGTCAGGAATTTGGACAGATCCGGGAATGGGATGAAAACAGAAGCCTGGACTGGGAACTTTTAGAAGAAACGCTGCACAACCAGTTGAGGGAGTATGTAAAAGCCCTGAATCACCTCTATTTAAGCCAGCCGGCTTTGTATGCCCTTGATTACGATCCGGAAGGTTTTGAATGGGTGGAATGTACAAAATCCGGAGAAAGTATCATTGTATTCTTAAGAAAAACGAAAAAGAAAGAAGAAACCCTTCTTTTTGTCTGCAACTTTGACACCGTGCTTCATGAAAAATACTGCATAGGTGTTCCCTTTGAAGGAAAATATAAGGAACTGATTAACAGCAGTGACCAGACATTCGGTGGAGAAGGATACCAGAATAAGAGAGTAAAGATATCGAAAAAGAAAGAAGCAGACGAGCGGGAAAATTCCATTGAAATTACTGTGGCTCCTCTCAGTGTAGCCATCTTCTCCTGCACGCCTGTAAAAGTGAAGAGCACAAAAAGTGTTGTAATTAAAAAGGATAAGAAAGTGAAACAGGAGAATCTGATATGATCGCACATTTGATTGCTGCTGCAGCGTCACAGGAAACCACTGCAGCGCCCCAGGAAACCATTGCAGCACTGCAGGAAGTACAGGAAAACCTGGAACAATTAAAACCCAATGTTATGCTGGAAACAATAAAAGGCTGGATGCCTTCCATCATTTCATTTGGAATCAGTATTTTATTTGCAATCTTAATTTTTTTTATTGGTTCAAGAGTGATTAAAATTTTGCATGGCATGCTGAACCGCTCATTTAAAAGAGTGGATATGGAGGTCAGCGTAAGAAAATTTCTTCTCTCTGTATTAAATGCAGTTATGTACTGCCTTCTGGCATTTATCATCGCAGGACAGGTGGGAGTGAATTCCGCATCTATCGTGGCACTTCTTGGTTCTGCCAGTATTGCCATCGGCCTTGCTGTCCAGGGAAGCCTTGCAAATTTTGCGGGAGGGGTTTTAATCCTTCTTATGAAGCCGTTCCGGGTCGGTGATTATATTGTATCAGAATCAGGAGAAGGAACTGTCCGTACCATTGGTCTGGTCTATACTGTTCTTACTACAGCAGATAATAAGCAGGTTGTGATACCAAACGGGACGCTTTCCAACCATCCGCTTACCAATGTAACAGCCATGGATAAACGCAGACTTGATATACTTGTGGAGATTGGCTATGGAGCGGATTTAAAAAAGGCGAAGGAGCTGCTTCAAATGATTTTTGACAGTCAGCCTGAGGTAAAAAAGGACCAACCAATTGATATTTTCGTCAATGCGTTATCCACTAATTCTGTGACACTTGGGGGAAGAGGCTGGACTTTAGTGGAAGATTACTGGACAGCCAGGTGGAAGATTTTAGAGCGGATTAAGCTGGAGTTTGATGAGGCGGGGATCGAGATCCCTTACAGCCAGCTGGATGTTCATATTAAAGATGGTGGAAGGTAAAAAGAATGCAGCATGTTCTGAGAATTTCTCTGAGCATGCTGCTGCTTTTATTTATTTAATGCTGTAGGTTACGGTAACCTGTGCTGTTACACTGATCTGACCAGGTTCAATAGCTAACGCTTTGGCACCTGCCTCAAGGGAAGCTGTGGCTGAATCAGCGTTATAAGTGGTATAGCGGTTCTCGTTGTATGAACTGATTTCCTGTACATTTGTGACTTCACCAAGAGATTTTCCGCTTGCAGCGGCCATTGCCTCGGCTTTTACTTTCGAGGTTTCAACTGCCTTTTTTAAGGCTTCCTGGTAGGACTCATCATACTTGCTGGACAGGTAAGAAATGCGGTCTATGGTATTGATGCCCGCCTCGATGGAAGAGGAAAGGAGAGTACCCACCTGATCCATTGGAATATCTGATACAATAATACCTGTTCGCATCTCATATCCGGTTATTTTTTGTCCGTTATTCCAGTCGTAAACAGGCTGAAGACCGAAGCTGGAAGTCTGAATGGATTTTTCATCAATGCCTGCGCTTTTTAAAAAGCTGAGTACTTTATCTACATCCGTGCTGTTTAAATCCTGAACCGATTTTGGATCTGCAGCCTGGGAAGAAACTGCAAAGCTGACTTCAGCTTTGTCGGGAACAACCTTTACTTCCTCCTGGCTTTGTACCTGTATATTGTTCTGATTCTGTGCGTTTACAACTGCCTGGGGAGCTGGGGCAGCACCAGTCGTCTGGGTGCAGGCTGTTAAGCCGATTACTGCGGCTGCTGCAGCAGCTGCTGCCAGTGGTTTATTCATTTTTCTCATAATAAAATCCTCCTAATGTTGTAGTAGTTGCTGCTTTGCTGTTACATCTTTATTCTACATGAAATTAAAAGAATTAGTATTTCTTTTCTCTTAACATTCCGGGTCGAAATTCCTATGATTTATTTACAAAAAAAACCTGAGGAGGCAATGGTTGCCATTCCAATCGCTTTATGATATTGTTAACCCATAAGAACATTGAAACATAGGAAAAATGTATAGATAAAGGAGACTGGTTTATGCGGAAATGCGGTATGTTGCTTCCGGTTTCAAGCCTTCCGTCCAAGTACGGAATCGGAGCGTTTTCAAAAGAGGCATATGAATGGATTGATCTGTTAAAAAAGGCGGGACAGCATTACTGGCAGATTCTGCCTCTTGGACCTACGGGATATGGGGATTCTCCTTACCAGTCTTTTTCCTCCTTTGCAGGGAATCCTTATTTTATCGATCTGGAGGAACTGGTCAGAGAAGATCTGATTACAGCCTCGCAGTGCAATCTGCTGGATTTTGGGGAGGATGTCTCAGCTGTATCTTATGAAAAGATATATGAAAACCGTTATCCATTGCTTAAGCAGGCATATTTAACCTGGAAAGGTAAGGGGAATTCTGCAGAAGCATTTTCAGAAACTCTGAGTGAGGAAACGGTATGGTATTGCTTTTTTATGGCATTAAAGGATCATTTTCAGGGAAAATGCTGGATTCACTGGGAAGAGGATATTCGTTTAAAAAAGGAAGGGGCAGTTGAACATTATAAGAAGCTGCTTGCTGATGATATGGGTTTTTATATATTTCTGCAGATCAAATTCTGGGAACAGTGGAAGAAATTAAAGGCCTATGCCGGTGAACAGGGAATCCGGATTATCGGTGATCTGCCTATTTATGTTGCATTTGACAGTGCAGATGCCTGGGGACATCCGGAACTGTTTCAGTTTGATGAAAAAGGATATCCGGAGGCAGTAGCCGGCTGTCCGCCCGATGCATTTTCTGCTACCGGCCAGCTGTGGGGCAATCCCCTTTACCGCTGGGACTATCATAAAGAGACTGGATATGAATGGTGGATGAAGCGCCTGGAATACAGTTTTTGTCTCTATGATACAGTGAGGGTGGATCATTTCCGGGGATTTGATGAGTATTACCGCGTACCTGCAGGAAGAGAAGATGCTATGGTGGGAACCTGGGAAAAAGGGCCTGGAATCCAGCTGTTTACCCGGTTAAAAGAGAGATTCGGAGATCTAGACATCATTGCAGAAGATCTGGGATTTCTGACACCGTCGGTAATGGATCTGCTCTCAGAAACAGGTTTTCCGGGAATGAAGGTTTTGGAATTTGCCTTTGATGCCAATGGCGAAAGCATTTATCTTCCCCATAATTATTCAAAAAACTGTGTTGTTTACACCGGTACCCATGATAACCAGACCCTGAGAAGCTGGTATGAGGATCTATCTGAAGTAGACCGGAATTTCAGCCGCAGATACTTAAATAACTACAATACCCCTGGTGATGAGATACACTGGGATTTTATCAGGCTGGCCCTTGCAAGTGTGGCAAACCTTGCTGTGATACCGGTACAGGACTATCTGGGAACTGGCAGGAACGGGAGAATCAATGAACCGTCTACCCTTGGGAGTAACTGGAAGTGGCGCTTAAAACCAGGTGAGATAACAGAAGATCTTGTGCTTAAGTGCAGAGAGCTGGCGCTTTTGTATGGTAGAAAATAATAAAGCCGGATCCGTGCCTTTACAGGGTAACACGGATCCGGCTTTTGCCGTATAAGCAAATAGATTATTTCTTTTTGCCTGTATTTGACTTGGAAGCAGATTTCGTAGTGTCTGTACTCTTACCAGACGCTTTCGAGGATTTGGTACTGTTTGTCGTTTTGATATTATTAGTTGATTTTGTATCGGTGGTTGATTTTGTATCATTCGTTGGTTTTGTTTCGCTTACTGATTTGGTATCTTTCGCCGCTTTGGTTTCTTTTTCAGTATCGGTTTCTATGGAATTATCTGTTTCGGCAGTGTCTCCGTCTTCTGCAGCTTTTTCGTTTTCCATCTCAGCATCTTCAAAACTTTCTCCCTGAGGTGTAAAGGTAACATGAAGCTCATTGCCAATCTTATCCTTGGCTGTAATGGTGATGTTCTCTTTCTTAATCTCAAAAGTCACAAGTCCGGTACTGCGGTCAATAGAAAGAGGAAGAATATCCGCATTATCCTCATCGGAGGCTGTAATAGAGGTATAATCCACACCAGACTGGGTATCTTCCAGGCGGAATGAAAGAATGCCATTTTCAAGAACATTGTCTTTCACAGCAGGAGGAGTATCGTCCAGAACATTAACTGTTTCATAAGAAACGGACTTCATCTTATTAAATCCAGTCAGCTTTACTTCCAGAGTTCCGTTATTTTTTAACGTGGTTTTATAAGTACTTCCCCCTGTCTTGGTTAATTCAATGGGAGTACTGTCCAGGGAAACTTCCATAGTCTTTATGGGAAGAAGGGATTTCACCTTTAATTCCATCGTGGTAGAAATAAAATCGCTGCTTTCACCAATGGTAATCTCAGCCTTTGGGCGGGCGGTTACCAGTAAAAAGATAATTCCGTTAATTACGATGAAAGGAAGCACATAAAACAGAAGGACCGAAAGAAAACCGCTTTTTCCGTTGTCACGCCGGTATCCCGAGCTTGTCCTGCGGCGATCCGGCCTGGTTTGATTGTTATACTGAGTCATATGAATTCAAATTCCTCCTGATAATTATTCCGTTACCTAGCATAGCAGAAAATAGGGGATCTTACAAGTTTATATGAAAAATTGTAATAATTTAATTTATTCTTACGAAATGCCGTGTTTATGCGTGTTTCAGGGGTATCACTTTTCCGTTTGACTGCATTTTGACTGCATTGTAGTAATCTTCAAGCTTGTCTACCTGAACATCTGCAAAACCGAAGTGAGTATAGGTGTCAAGTGTGGTCTTAATATCGTCATGTCCTAAGAGATACTGGGCTTGCTTAATGTCTATTCCCGATTTGTATAAGTCGCTGGCATAAGTGTGTCGGAACATGTGCAGAGTAATATCATCTGCAAGTGGGGCATCAGACACCTCCTGCAGCTTTTTTAAGATTTTTCCCCATCGAAAATCCATTGTTCCACCAGATATATATCCACCATTCCGGGATGTGAAAAGGATCCCAGTCCTTTCCTTAGTATATTTGGATAAGATATCAAGCAGAAAGGAGGGGATAGGTACTTGACGTTTCCCGGCAGCTGTTTTTGTGTACTCTTGCAAACAAGATTCTCGCCTTTTGCTGGAGACTAGTGATTTTGTGATATTGATCTTTTTCTTTTTGAGATCTATATCACTTACGTTCAACGCTAAAGCCTCATTCTTTCGTAGCCCGGTGTACAGGAGCAGATTAACAAAACAGAGTTCAAAGCTATCCAGTTCGGCCTTGACGAATAGTTGCCGTTCTTCTGCGGTAAAAGACCGCTTAACCTTTTTTTGGACATTTTTTATCCTCTTCATGCCAAGGGTGATATCCCTTGTTATAATATCTTTTTGCACAGCATAACGGACAATCGCTCTAATTCGGGATAGACAAAGGTTGTATTGTACCAATTTGCCGGATTTTAACATGGAAGCTCTAAATGCTTCGATATGGCTTTGCCTTAAACTCCTCATTTTTATATCTCCGATATGGGAATTTATCGTGCTTAGTTGACCTTTAATTGTTGTTATGGACTGATCTCTTATGCTTCCGATTTTTTCATTTGTAAGCCATAATTCGGAAAGTTCCCGGAATGTAGTATTGTCCTCTTGTAAGATAATTCCTTTTTCTTTTAAACTCATAAAATCCCGGTAGTTCTTATCTAGTTCTTTTAAGGTATCACCATATAGGGTTTTTCGGATGGGTTTTCCGTTTTTTAATCCGATTGTTACTTGTTTGGAATATCGGCCGTCTTTTCTTTTTTTAGGCATGCTCATTGCTCCTTTCTTTGGTTGTGATTATTTTTGGGCATAAAAAATACGCCCCTTGTCAGGACGGTCCGAAAATGATATAATCTTTTTGGGAATGATTGTATCTTTTCGGTATATCCGTCAAGAGAAAATCTATATTTAAAGCCGTTCGGTGTTGGTAGCGCCGGGCGGTTTTTCGATTTTAATTATAGATATCTATTAAGACAGTCAATTAATTCCTGCTTATAATTATAGATATCATCCATTGTATCAATGTAATGTCTAGTAAAATTTTTATTCTCATCTGGGATCATGATTTGTCTTTTCTTTTTGTCAAGATTTATCCTGCAGATCGGTTTACGATTATTATCTTTATAAAGTATACCAAAATAACTTTCTGTATCACGATATGTGATATCAGATGGAGTTGCAAATTCAGCTAACATTCCCTTAATCATATAAAATGATTGTATCTCTTCCTCTGTTGTTATAACCCCGCTTTGATTTATGTCAGTATGCTCTGATTCCTCTAAGTCCATTTGCTCAGTGACAGCGACTTCATCGTTACTCTTAAGAGCGCTTGAAATTTTGTCGCTCATGGTTTCATTAATAAAGCCATTAAATGATTTTTTTACTATTGGCTTAAATTTATCAATGACATTCTGAGTTTTTACACCATCGTAGACACTTGAAAGAATAAATTTCACGAAAGTATCGTCAGGATTGTCTAATTGCATTTTTACATATTCTTTTATCAATTTTGAATATTTCAGTTCTGATGCCGTGTTAAAGATATTATCCACATCGAAATTTTGCTTAGAAAATTTTTTTAGCTCATTTACATAGCTTTCTTTGATGTCCAGCATATTAATCTCTAAGAATGGAGTAAGATCCATTTTGTTTGATTCATCTAAATCAGTATAAAATCTGTAGATAATGCCATTTGTGAGAATACCAAATTTGGCAGTACTTGTCCCAAAGTATCTAAAAAGTTGGGAACTATGCTGGTCAAGATTAGATCCACACCATTTACACTCAATGAGTATTACTGGTTTTCCTTCAAATAGAATTGCATAATCGACCTTTTCACCTTTTTTAATACCAACATCAGCCACATACTCTGGCATGAATTCGTCAGGATTAAACACATCATATCCTAACAATTGGAAGAACGGGACTATCAATGACATTTTGGTAGCCTCCTCAGTTGGTATCTGCTCTTTACGTTGCTTTACTCGTTCAGAAAATAGTTTCAATTCGTCAATGAAATCCATTTTCCTCCCCCTTTCTTTTTGTATTTATTAAAAGCCATGGGCTGATAATTCAAAACAAAAATTACATGGCCAATTCTACAGAATCAGCATGTTTCTTATTAAAATCGTCATTTGCAATATGTCGTAGAGCATGCTGGTATGCCTGCATCTGTCGCTCTTGATTCAATCTTGAATTAATTATGATAGTAAAGCTTCCATCAGTATTGCAAATCACTTGTTCTTCAATTCCTGAATCCATATCTAAAAAATGCACCCCTATTGCTTCGGTAAGCAAAGGATTATTCATCCGTATCAACACCCTTCGTCATTATGCTTCTCTTCTTGCTCTTTTAGAGTCTGTATAAAAGTTAAATGTGCTTTTAACCTTTCTGGTGGCAAGTCTCTTGCGGCATGAAACAATGATTTCAGATCCGGATTTTGGAAAATCTCCTGAGCTATCTCTCTGGTTTCCTCGTTAGTATAGTAATGCTCGCTATCGTCTTCGGTGGTGCCAGTCATAAGGTAATCCACTGTTACTCCTAATCGATTAGCCAGTTGCTGAATTTTTGTAGCATTGGGTGTGCTTTTCCCCAATTTACTAATATATCCTTTGCCAAAATCAAGTTCTTGTTCTAATTGATTCATTGAAATATTGTTTTTCTTACATAACTCTTTAATACGCTCTTTAAGATCCATTTTGCGCTCCTTTATAAATCCTGAAAAAATCGCAAAAATACCCTTGACATTCTGAAATAATCGCGTATAATGTGATTATAGGGTTCTGAAAAAATCGCATAATTATTATAGCGATGAAGATATCTGGGAATTTTTATTAAATTTGATCGACAATCTAATTATAGAATATTTTCAGAAGTAAGTCAATATATTTTGGCGATTTTTTCAGAACTAAAAATGGAGGTGATTTTACGAAGCAAGAAGAAAATCAGATTATGGTATATGACAATATTTGTACAGCCGCTAAGAAGTCGGGTTTATCCATTAATTTTATTGAATCGGAAACAGGCTTATCAATTGGAAGTTTGTGCAAATGGAATAGGGTAAGTCCAACCGCTAAGAGCTTAAAAAGAGTAGCGAGATTACTGGGCGTAACCGTAGACAGTTTATTGGAAGAAAAGGGGGACAAGAAAAATGGAAATTAGCAATGAAGAGTATTGTGCTTTAAAAGCACAAGTCAGCATTTTACAGAATCAGGTGAATTCAATGCAGGCCCCAAAGAAAATTACAAAGTTACGAGATTTGCTGAAAGAACAGGTTGTTTCTCATGTGACCAATTTGGACAACGAAAAGCCCATCTTTGGCTATAGTGATTTTTGTGGTGATGCCTGGAATCAAGCGTTTCTGCCATTGGCAAAAATGATTCACGAACCCAGCAGACTGTTTTATATGGGGACGGCTTGCAATGGCCCTTATCATCCAAGACCATATATCAGATCACTTGACAAAAGGGATCGGCTTAAGAAAGTATCCGATCTGACACCGGAGCAGCTGGAAGTTTCAGTTCAAATGTTGGATGAACTCATTCCGATCTATAACAAGTATTTTAAAATGCTTCACCAGAAAGTAATGTTTGATCCGACTGGAAAAGGTGATTATGAACTAATTGGAGTTATGGATGAAGATATTATCAAGGAGGGCGAGAAATGGCGGACAAGCAGTTTTTAACAATCAAGGACTGCGTAGAGCGTCACGGGATAAGTCACAACACGATAGAAGCCTTGTTTAAAAGAAAAGGATCACCGGCGATCCGTGTCGGCCGCAAGTGGCAGGTGGACATTGAGAAGTGGGACCAATATTTGCTTAAGTTGGCGGATGCAGATAAAGGGTAGAGAGGAGGTATCCCATGCAGAGATACTATGACAATTTAGACGATTACACCGACACCCGCCCATCGAAGCTGATGGAGTTTACAAAAAGCTCATGCCAGCAGTGATTTTCATCGGAAGCATTGCTTTGATGTTTATGGTGGTTGGTGCTTTAGAGACGTTGTGAGAGGAGGTGAGGAATTATGATGAAGCCAGAATTTGAAACACTTATCGGAAAGCCAGTCAGTGATGAAGAGTACAGCACCATTGAGTATGTTTACACTTGGTATCCAACTATCAGCGAGACTGAGGGCAAGAGCCAGATTGCAAAACTTTACACGGACTTCGGAATGCCTCTTATTGAGGACATGGTGGAGAGAGCAGGGAAGATAGAAAAGCTTGAGGGTGATTTGAGAAGAGCTCAGGCACAACTTACCGCCATTCAGGACAGAATCAAGATGCTAAGAGGTGATGAACCATGAGCGAAAGCTTTAAATGGTATAAAAAGAAACCCCAGGAGCGGCAACTCCCAGGGAATCAAGGTAACTCGTAAACACTTTTCACCCCTATTATACATAGGGCATAGGAGGATTGCAAGAGAATGAATCTGAGATTAAAGAAAATTTCTATCGAGAATTTCAAGGGAATCACCCAGTTATTGATTGATTTTCATAATAGGACAACCATTTCCGGCCAGAACGCAACCGGAAAAACAACCATAATGGACGCTTTTACATGGCTGCTTTTCAATAAGGACAGTGAGGGAAAGGCTGATTTTAATATTCGTCCAAATAATCGGCAGGGAGAGCCTATAGACAATCTGGTTATTAAAGTATCTGCCGTACTGGAGGCAGATGGGAAGGATATTCTGCTTTGTAAGACGCAGGAGCAGAACTGGGTTAAAAAGAGAGGCAGCGAGGTATCTCAGCTGCAGGGGAATATCAATAAGTATGAAATCAATGAAATCCCCAAGGCGGAAAAGGATTACAAGGCTTACATAGATGATTTTATGAATGAGGAATTGTTTAAGTTAATTACCAGTCCCCAGGCGTTCACATCGTTGAAATGGAAAGACCAGAGAACGATTCTTTTAAAATTGGTCTCTGAGGTTACGGATCATGATGTGATCTCCACTAATGAGAAGTTCTCTCCACTGTCTGAGATTTTGAAAGAGTTCTCTGTAGATGATTTGACAGCTAAAGCAAAGAAAGCTCTGAAAGAACTGAATAGTAGGCAGGCGGAGCTGCCGGCCAGAATTGATGAAGCCAGCAAAGGTCTGGTACAGGCTGATTTTGCAGAATGTGAGAACCAGAAAGCCAATCTGGAAAAGCAGATTAATGTATGGTAAACGGAGTTCCCTTCAGTTCCTTAAATGCAGGGCATAGAGTAGTTGCCGGGCTGGATATTATTACAGCGCTACAGAAGATCTATGGCGTGACAGCACCTATCTTTATTGATAATGCAGAGTCTGTAAATGATTTTAATATTCCGGATATGGAAGGGCAGCTCATTCTTTTAAAAGTATCTATTAATAACACATTAAAAGTGGAGGCATAAAGATGGGAAATGAAGTTACAACGACACAGCCAAAAGGGCTGGCTGGCTTTTTATCAAACGATAAGGTCAAAGCAAACATTCTGCAGGTGGTGGGTCAGAAGAATACGGCAAGATTCATTGCAAGTGTAGTGTCAGCTGTACAAAATACACCGGCTTTGCAGGAATGTAGCCATAACAGTATTTTAAGTGCAGCGCTTCTGGGGGAGGCCTTGAATCTTTCTCCTAGTCCACAACTGGGACAGTTTTATATGGTTCCTTATAAGAAAAAGGATCGAGAGGGTAAAGTTGTTTCCGTAGACGCTCAGTTCCAGCTTGGAGCCAAAGGATATAAACAGCTGGCAATGAGGACGGGTCAGTATAAGGACTTAGATGTAATTTATATCCGCCAGGGTGAATACCTGGGGCGTGATCGATCAACTGGGAAATATAAATTTGAATTCATCGAAGATGATGCAATCAGAGAGGAGCTACCAGTTATCGGATATCTGGCATACTTTGAACTCCTAAACGGTTTTAGAAAGGAGATCTTCTGGACCAGATCCAAGATGGAAAAACATGCAGACCAGTATTCACAGGCCTTTAATCTCAGTGATTTCCACTTGCTCCAGGAAGGAAAGATCCCTAAAAAGGATCTATGGAAATATTCTTCTTTCTGGTATAAGAGTTTTGATGAAATGGCAGAAAAGACCATGATCCGGCAGTTAATCAGCAAGTGGGGCATTATGAGTATTGAAATGTCTGACGCATACGAGCGAGACATGGCTGTCATAAGCGAAGACGGTAGTCCTCGTTACATTGACAATGAGACAGTGAATCAGCACGAAGATGATTTAAGTCAGGCAAATACGGTTGATTTTGAGGAAGTGACAGAGACGGTCGGTAATGAAGCCGTTCAGAAAAACGGTGGTGATCCATTTTGAAATTGACCTGTTTAGGGAGCGGATCGGCAGGAAACTGCTATCTGCTCCACAATAAGACGGAGTGCTTGGTTATTGAAGCAGGGATTCCATTTAAAGAAGTTAAGAGAGCCTTGGACTTTAATATCAGTAAGATTATTGGAATAGTTGTCTCTCATGAGCATGGCGACCATGCCAAATATTTACATGAGTACATAAAAGTCGGTATTCCCGTCATGGCTCCAAGTATGGGGCATATAACAGGAGTATTATCGGCTATCAGTAAGCCTTTTGCTGTCAGGACGTTTCCATTGGTTCACGATGCGCCGTGTACGGGTTTTTTAATTGAACACCCGGAAGTGGGGAGGTTACTTTTCGCAACGGATACTGAGTATATCCGGTATAAATTTAAAAGCCTGAATCACATCATGATCGAGTGCAATTACAGTAAAGATCTGTTACGGGAATCATATCATGAGGGCCTACAGGACCGGATAAAGCTTACGCACATGGAGCTTGATACCTGTAAGGATTTTATTCGAGTAAACGTGAACCATGATTTAAGGACGGTCTGTCTAATGCATCTATCCGACCGGACAAGCAATGAAACAGTTTTTCAAAAGGAAGCACAGGAGTTGGTGGAGTGTCCGGTTTACGTGGCAAATAAAGGACTGGAATATGAACTATAGAGGAGGAATGACATATCAATAGAGTAATTCTAATAGGCAGGTTGACTAGGGATCCGGAGGTCAGATATTCGGATAATGGTCATACCGTTGCCCGCTTTGCTATTGCGGTTGATCGGCGGTTTAAAAGAGAAAATGAGCAAAATTCGGATTTCATAAATACAGTAGCATTTGGAAAGACAGCAGAGTTCGTTGAAAAATATTTCTTTCAGGGAAATAAAATTGTTGTTGAGGGACGAATTCAAACAGGTTCCTACACAAATCAGGATGGGCAAAAAGTTTACACCACAGATGTTGTGGCGGAGCAGGTAGAATTTGGTGAATCTAAGAATTCTAATAATACAAATGGACCCGCAAATGAATCAAGACCTTCCCCCAGTAGTGCAATTGGTGACGGATTTATGAATATCCCAGATGGAGTCGAAGACGAAGGTCTTCCATTCAACTAAGGAGGGATCAGATGGTTATACAAATTGATTCCAGAGAAAAGGCCAGGGCAATCCGTAAAATTGTAGACACTTTCGATCAGCAGGGAATACAGCACTTTGTCAGCAAGCTCCATGTCGGGGACTATATGAATTTTGACAATCCAAGGCTGATTATAGACCGGAAGCAGAACTTAACCGAGGTCGCATCCAACGTGTGCCAGGGGCATCGAAGATTTACTGACGAATTAAAACGAGCGCAGGAAATAGGCGTTAAGGTAATTATTCTGGTGGAGCACAGCAACCAGATCAAGAGCATAGACGATGTTCATGAATGGAACAATCCACGCCTGAAGACATCTCCAAAAGCGGTCACCGGCGAGAAGCTGGAGAAGATCTTAAAGACTATGGAGCGTAAATATGATACCCAGTTTTTATTCTGCGACAAACTACATACTGGCAGCAAGATAATTGAATTACTGGGAGGTGTCTCTGGTGACCGTTGAGGAAATCAAAGATACATATAGTATGAGGGACATTGTGGAGCGTTATGGCTTTCAACCAGACAGGAAGGGGTTTATTTCCTGCCCATTTCACCCAGGAGACAGACAAGCTTCTATGAAGGTTTACGGGCGGGATTATCATTGTCATGCTTGTGGAGCCAATGGGGATATCTTTTCTTTTGTAGAACAGATGGAAAATATTACCTTCAAGGAGGCGTTTCAGCTCCTTGGGGGAACATATGAAAAACCAACATTTTCCGCCAGGCTGACCATTTACAAGTCTCAGAAGCGTCGGGAAATGATAAAGAAAGAACGGGAGAGGGCTGGAAGAAAGAGACAGCTCAACTGTATGCTTATAGGCATTTACAGGGCATATATAGACCGATCGGAGCCTTTTAGTGATATCTGGTGCGATTGTTACAACGCCCTGCAGTATCAGCTTTGCATACATGCAGAATTAAATGAATTAGAAGCGAGGTGGTAGCATGGTGCCGTTAAATGAGCTCACGGCAGAAACAATACTGTCAGACGAAACATTGACAGAGGTGTTTGACGAAGAAGATGAAATACATAGAGCCAGGCTATTGCTATCTCTGAGCGACAGGGCCAAAGAATTAGGAGTGAAAACAAAGTTTGAGAGCCTGGTAAAAGCTTTTAACAGGGTTCTAAAAGAGACTCAAAAGGCAAGGCGCGACAAGGAAACTCAACAGCAGAGCTATGATAATTATACGCAGTTTGGAGACGATTACCCGGCGTATTATTGCGGAAATTGGGTAGCGGATATTCACGGCGTCAGAACATATACAATCCTGGGAGAACAGTTGGCCTGTTACCATCCCATAATACCTGTACAGCGCCTAAAAAATGCTGAAACCAAAAAAGAAAAAGTGAAACTGGCATTTCAAAAAGGATACAGATGGGAAGAGATTATTGTGGACAAGGAAATTATTGCATCTGCAGCAAAGATAGTCAGTCTGGCTCCGCTTGGTGTCTCTGTGACGTCAGAGACGGCAAAATACTTGGTTAGATACCTGGCTGATGTTGAAAACTATAATCTGGGAGTTATAGGGATGCAGGTGTCCACATCGAAATTGGGATGGTTTGATGATAATTTTCTTCCATATACTGAAAACATTATATTTGATGGAGAAGCCAAGTATAAAGACATATTCGATGCTGTTGTAGAACATGGAGACTATGACCTGTGGATGCAGCTTGTCAAAGAGACTCGCCGATCAAGCAGAATAGAGCCTCATATCTACATGGCGGGGAGCTTTGCCAGTGTTTTAATAGGACAACTTGATATGTTGCCATTCATTCTTAATGTTTGGGGCGATACGGGAAAAGGAAAGACAGTGTCGATCATGATGGCCGCAAGTATTTGGGCAAACCCAAGAGAAGGAATGTTCATGGCGGATTCAACAGACACGGCCACGACATTGGAAGTAAAATGTGATGTGCTTAATGATTTGCCACTTCTTCTGGACGATTTGTCCAAGAGGGCGAAAAAATATGGCATGGATGAAGTTACTGATCTGATATATGCATTGTGCGCCGGAAAAGGAAAGGGACGGTCAGATACGAGTTTATCACTCCGAAGAGTCCCCACCTGGAAAAATGTAATTCTGACCAATATTGAACGGCCTCTATCAAGCGATACGATGCGTGGAGGTGCGGTCAACAGAGTTATTGATGTTGAAATGGAAGAGGGGGATATCTTCCCAGATGGTAATAAAACTGTAGCTATTTTAAAAGAGAACTACGGCTTTGCAGGGAGGGAATTTGTCCAGACAGTACAGGACATCGGTATGGATACCATTAAGGCAATACAAAGGGAATTTTATGAGAAGATCCTGCAGATAGCCGATAAGCAGGGCGTGCAGAAAGAACCAAAGCAAATGCTTCCTTTATCTGCCATACTTACAGCTGACAAAATAGCAACAGAGTATATTTTTATGGATGGAATTTATTTGGATATTGAAAAATGCGTTGGTTATTTGAAGAGCAGAGATGAAGTCTCAGAACATGCCAGAGCCTATGAATATATCCAATCAGAGGTCTCAATTAACATGGCAAAGTTCAAGCCTGAACCAAATGTTGGTTATAAAGGCGAGATTTGGGGGGCTTTTGATCAAAAGACTGGCTGTGTCTGCATTAATCCCAATGCTTTTGCAAGAATCGGAAAATCAGGTAACTTTGATACGAAAGCTTTTTGTGGCTGGGCAATGAAAAAGAATCTGATGGTGATTGATGAAAAGAACAAAAAAATACCTAAGGTTAAAAAAATTAATGGAGCGTCAGTGCGTTGTTATTGGATAAAGCTCCCTCCAGATCAAGATGGACCATCAGAATTTGTGAGCGTAGATGATGAACAGATGGAGCTACCTTTTAATTAAAGGTTACACAGTTACACCGGTTACACCCAAAAACATAGGGTTTTATAAAGGATTAAAAAATATGCAAGTGTTATATATTTTTTCTTGCCCTATACGCGCGAGAAAAATGGTGTAACTGTGTAACTTTCCTCCAAAACCCCGATAAATAAAGGCTTTGAGGGGTTACACTGGCTGTGTAACCAAGGGTAACTGGTGTTACGAAAGGAGCAAAATGACAGAACATAGATTAAACGAATATCGGTCTTTGTTAGATTCCTTAAAGCGAAATAAGGAGAACGTGCCTCTTGAAACGCTGAAAACAAAGTACAGTAAACCGTATGAACAGCTTACAAAAAGTATTCAGTCCATGACCAGGGAGATCCTTCAGGATGTAGCGCTTAATGGCTTACAGATCCAACGAGACGAAGCGGATCAGAGATATTTGGAGATCAACTCAGCAATCAGCGGATCGGGGATTATGGAAAAGGCAAGTCATGCAGCTTTCATTCAGCAGGATGCGGATCTGGTCCTTGAATATGCCGGTCAGCTGAGGGAAATTGTTCACGAGATTGTGAAGGGGTGTGAAAGAAATGCCAGCTAAAAAGAAAGCCGGTGGGCCTCCACCAGTAGAAACACATATTTGTTCTTACTGCGGTAAGGAGATCCACGGGGACCATGTGTACATAAAGACTAAGAGACGGACTGAGCTACACATACATTTTGAGTGTGTGTCGGGAAAAGTAACATGTTAATTAAAAAATGAAAGGAGGATGGAGCGGTGGCCACCGTGACAGGATATCCTGGCTCCTTTCAAAATGAGAGACGTAATTATAGATTATTTCTGCGGCGGTGGGGGCGTGAGTACTGGTGGAGAAATGGCATGGGGTAGATGCTTTGATTATGCAATTAATCATAATGCCGCTGCAATAGCAATGCACAAATACAATCACCCATATACGCACCATTTCACGGAAGATATTATGAGAGTCAAAATTGACAAGTTCCTTACTTGGGGACAGAAAGTCAGCTTTGTATGGGCAAGTCCTGACTGCACTTCCCATTCAAATGCGAAAGGATCTAAACCGATTGAAAGAGGCTTACGGATTCTTCCAATGGGAGTATGGAAACAGTGTAAGCTGATCCTGAAAGCTACAGGAAAGGTCCCAGAGGTTATCATGATGGAAAATGTTAAGGAGATTCAGAAATGGGGGCCCCTTGATAAAAACAATAAGCCGATCAAAGCCAAAGAAGGAGAGTATTACAATAAATTTATTAGACTCATGAAAGCGTTTGGTTATGAGTTTGAATGTCGGGTATTGGTTGCTGCGGATTATGGAGCTCATACAACCAGAGAACGCTGGTACGGGCAGTTTCGATCTGATGGAAGACCTATTGTCTGGCCAGAACAGACTCATTCAAAGAGTGGCTGCAAGGGAATGAAACCTTGGGAGCCAATTAGTCAGGATATTGATTTTACTGATTTAGGCAATTCAATATTCACTAGGAAGCGCCCACTAAAAGATAAAACACTTAGTCGCATAGCCGCAGGTATTAAAAAGTTTGTTATTGATGATCCAAACCGGTTTATTCTTCCGGACAAATTGGCAGCGCCATTCCTGATACAGTATCATTCCGAAACAACAAAAGGCGAGGTACGGGGACAGAGCTTAAAAGACCCTATACAAACGATTGATACATCAAACCGTTATGCGCTTGTAACCTGCTTTCTATCAAAGTTTTATAAAACAGGAACTGGTCAGAGTGTAAATGAACCAATACATACAATCACGACTTCTCCTGGACATTTTGCGCTGGTATCGGCTTTCCTGATTAAGTATTACGGTCATGGAATCGGTCAAAGCCTGAATGAACCCATAGGCACCATTGTTACAAAGGACCGGTTCGGACTTGTCCTTGTGGCTATCGATGGAGTAACATATCAGATCGTTGATATCTGGTTTAGAATGCTGAAGCCTGAAGAATTGAAACTGGGACAGGGATTTCCAAAAGATTATGTTATTGAGTTCAAGATGCCAAATGGAAAGCTTTATCCCAAAACCATGCAGGTTGAGAAGATTGGAAACAGCGTTGTCCCCCTGATGGCAGAGAAGCTTTGTTATACAGCATGTCCTTACCTGAAGGTGGGAGAGCGAACGCCAAACATGAGGATTGATGATAGTCAGGCACAGCTTAGATTTGCCTGAGAAAATTGTAAAAGGAGAAAACATGGAAGAACAGAATGAAATGTTAAAGATCGTCACTCCAATGATGGAGCATGTATGTGATCACCTGTGCCGGTTCCCTGGGGAGATCAGTGATCAGGAGGAGTTGGACAAGATCTGCGGTGGCTGTCAAATGGGAGATCATATCTGCAATATCCTGAATACATATAACTGGGTGAGCAGTTCTGGGGCACAGACATTACAGGAACAGGCTGCGCATGAGAACATGGTGGCTGACTGGAAGTGGCATTTAAATGAACGGTTTAGCAGGGGAGTTTGAGGAGGGACTATGACAGCAAGACGATGTTTGAGAGAGCATATGACACGGGGAATATGTTCGGCAGAAATGATTGTTTTGTTTCATAACACACGATTCAGAATAGCTTTATCTGCACATGAATTTTCCTGTGAGAAGTGTAAGAAAATAAGGCGGATATATTTTATCAGTTAAACTGAAAGTTTAAAGAAATATTGTTCTTTGATAATTGAATATTGATAGTTGGTAGAAACTGAGTTATCATACTAATAGACATAAATTTAGCTCAGAACGTGAAAAACCAAAGAATGGAGAGGTAGTATGAAAACAGTTGAAGAATTGAAAGCCATGAAAGCCCAGAGCGGTACACCGTTTGGAACAGCTTATAACTTTCTGATTGCATCATTGGGTAATTGTTACGTCAGCAAATCAAACGGAATGGACCTAATCAGAAATGAATTAAGTGATTGGGATAAAGAGGCTCGATCCCTTATCGTTAAGGCTCTTATAAGGGAAATAAGAGAAACAGGAGTGCATATTGATTCAGATGATATTATGGAATTAAATGCATTAGTATAGTTAAAATAGACCAACTATCAATATTCGGTAGTTGGTTTTTTATTGCCCAAAAGGAGGGATATATTGAGAAAATCATCAAAAGACTGCAGAGCAGATAGAGCCAGCGTAAACAGTCGTATACAGGCCGAGGCGGATGCAGCTATAAAGGCACCGCCGGTTATGAGTTTCACTGCCACGAATCCAGCTTATACATATACAAGCCTGTGTCTGGATCCAAAGCGCAGGAAGCCTCCTGCAAGGAAGAAGGTGCAGCATGAAGCTTTTAGATAAACAGAATGTCACTGTCCAGGTCTACCCTGGGAGGAAGTTTGGGACTATGATCGGAAGCAATGACGGTCTGATCGGGATCCTGCTTAACAGTGGTGAATACGTAGACGTTCCCCAGGAGCGGGTGAGAATTGTATCGGTGGAGGTGGAGAAAGATGGAAAAGACAAAGTTTAGTGTTATCCGAAAAAAGTGTCTGATCTGCGGAAAGACTTATCCTTCTGATTCGAAACGGACAAGCTGCAGTTGCAAGGATCACGGGAGGTTGTTTGCGGTAGGGTCGTATTACGAGAAAAAGACAGCGAGGAGGTGATAATTTGGAAAAAGAAGCGGCGGAGTTATTAGTTAGAACGGCAGCTCTGGAAGCTGTCAGGGAGTTTGAGAAGTCCCAGAAGAAAAACAGGAAAGTCAAGGTATTCCAGAATGCCAAAAAGCTTATGGAGAACTACAACCGGATATGCAAGAGCGTCCAGGAAGGTGTTTCTGAGTTGTCGGACGTGGACGACGGGGAAGAGCTGGAGGAATTATCAGCAGAGGATATTTACATAAACAGTATCATAAAAAGCAAGCTGCGGAGCATTGTCATGATCGCGCATATAGATAAGTGCCTGGGACTTCTGGAAGAGGAAATGATCAGGAAGGAGACTCCTGAAAAGTATGAGGCTTTTAAGTACTTCTATCTGGAGGCTATGGCTCCAGAGGATATTGCAGAAGAATTAAATTGTGCTGATAGAACAGTGTGGCGTTGGGTTTCGGAACTTACGAATATTTTATGCGTATACCTGTTTGGAGCAGATGCGATCATACTTGATTAAGGGCTTGACAAGGAGTGTCAGAATGCTGTCATTGTCAAGTCAATATAGCAGAGTTATAATTGTAATATCCAAAATTGTATAAATTTGGTAATCCCCCTACGGTTGCCGGGTGTAACAGCCCGGTGACTGATTGATTCCTGATATTCTCCTTAAAAAACGCCTGTCTTGGTAATGCCTTAATGGGTGTTTTCTTTTGCAACCAATTTTTATTATACAAAGAGGATAAACTAATCTTGTATAATCTGTAGCCTAATGGTCAATAATGAAATGGTGTGTAAAAAATGTGTATTAATATTGACAAATACACAAAAAATGTGTATAATATAATTGTAAGGAGGATACACATGAAACAAAGAGACCTAATTAAGAAGCTTGAAGAAGCGGGGTTTCGTTTCAAGGAACATGGTGGCAACCACGATACTTATAAACGGGGAAGCGATACAGAGCAGGTTCCAAGGCACACAGAAATAAACGAAATCACAGCAAAGAGGATACTAAAAAAATGGGGATTGAAATAATCCCCAGTATCTCTTTTCTGTTTATCATAAAGGAGGGAGAACTAATGAAGCAGGCTTATCCTACATTTATAGCTTTACGTGGATCAGATTATTTAGTATATGTTCCAGATCTGGATATATATACAGAGGGACGAAGCGTTACAGATGCAATTGATATGGCTCGAGATGCTATTGGACTAAAAGGAATTGATTTAGAAGATGATGGAAGAGTAATACCTGAACCATCTGATTATCAGGATGTAATCTCAAAAGCAAAAGAGGATACAGAAGACTTTGACTATACCAGCGGAATATTAACAATGGTTGATGTGGATTTTGCAGAGTATAGGAGAAAAATGGATAATAGAATGGTGAGGAGAAATGTATCGTTACCGAACTGGCTGAACGTGGAGGCAGAGAGATTGGATTTGAATGTTTCCAAGGTATTGCAGGAAGCATTATTATCAAGAGTAAAACAGTAGTTTTATTTTTTTTTCATACTCAAATAAGTATGTATTAAAACTAAGCGAACACATGTACAAAAAAGAGGCGGCCAACCCCGTCTCTTTTTTGTTATAAAAATTAGCCAGATTGGAAGGTGAGGTGAGACTGATGGCATTAACAGCCAAACAGAAAATATTTGCAGATGAATACCTGATTGATCTTAATGCTACCAGAGCTTACAAGGTGGCATACCCTAAGGTAAAGAAGGACGAAACAGCTAAAGCGGCAGCAAGTAGAATGTTAACTAATGTTAACGTTGGCACTTATGTTGAAAAACGAATGAAAGACCGAGAAAAGCGTACCGAGATCACTCAGGACATGGTTTTAAAGGAACTTGCTAAGATTGGCTTTGCGGATGTCACTGACTTCGTAACGATTGAAAGCAAAGGAACCTATAAAGCGGTGCAGGTTAAGACTACAGATGAAATGCCAGGGGATAAGCTGGGAGCCATTGCTGGAATCAAGGAAGGGGCAAACGGAATTGAAATTAAGCTGAATGATAAAGGGAAGGCACTGGAGCTGATCGGCAGGCATCTGGGTATGTTTAAGGATAAGCTGGAAGTCTCCGGAACCCTGGAGACTGAGAAGACAAAGCTTGACGATCTGATCAAGCAAATGCGTGGTGGTGATGGATAATGAGCAATGAACGCCTGCTTTTGTCAGAGAAGTACAAAGCCTTTCTTAAACATGATGCTCCGGTGGAGTTTCTGGAAGGGACAACCGCTGCAGGTAAAACGACAGTCGGTCTTTTTAAGTTCATGCTTAAGGTTGCGGAGAGTCCTAAGAAACTGCACATCATAGCAGCAAAGGATACCGGTACTGCCGAGAAGAATATCATCAATAAGGATCTGGGGATTATAGACGACTTCGGGATCCTAACTGAATACAACGGTAACGGTACCAAAGACGATAAGATCCCCCACATTCTCTTTCATACTTCGAGAGGAGATAAAGTTATCTACGTCTTGGGTTATGGCGACAAAAAGAAGTGGCAGAAAGCCTTGGGCGGTCAGTATGGCTGCCTTTACATTGACGAAATTAACACAGCCGATATTGAGTTTGTAAGAGAGTCAGCCATGCGGTGTGATTATCTGATGGGGACGCTTAACCCTGATGATCCGAATCTCCCTGTTTATAAGGAGTATATTAACTGCTCCCGTCCTCTTCCTGAGTGGGAGGAAGAGACTCCAAAAGAAATACTGGAAGAATTACGAGAGGAACCAAAGCCCGGCTGGGTGCATTGGTTCTTTTCTTTTACCCATAATTTGGGTCTGTCAAAGGAGAAGCTGGAGAACATTATTCGGAATACGCCAAAAGGTACGAAGATCTGGAAGAATAAGATCCAGGGCTTACGAGGTAAGGCAACCGGCCTGATCTTCCCGAACTTTGACCGTAAGAAGCATGTGGTCAGTAAGGCTCATGCAAAGCAGTTTATACGGAATCAGAACGACCGCCACCAGACAGAGTGGTTTGTACACTTTTCTGCAGGGCTTGATACGTCCTATTCGCAAAAGTCACCGGATACCATTTCCATGAGCTTTATCGGGATTACGAACCGGGGCAACTGCTATGTGCTTGATGAAAAGGTGTACAACAACGCAGATTTAGGAACGCCCCTGGCTCCTACGGATACGGTCCATAACTTTATTGACTTCCTTGATCGCAACCGGAACGAATGGGGATTTGCCAGAGATACCTTTATCGATTCTGCAGATCAGGCAACCATAACGGAGTTCTTAAAATATAAGCGCTTGAATGGCAGCGTGTACAATTTCAATGATGCATGGAAGAAAGAGCAGATCATTGACCGTATCATTAATCAGTTAAACTGGTTTGCCGATGCAGGAGCAAAGCCATGTTTCTATATTGTGGATATCTGCTTAAATTATATCCGGGAGCTTGAAGTATACAGCTGGTTGGAAGACAAGGACAATACACCAGAAGACAGAAACGATCACATGATAAACAGTGTGCAGTACGCATGGCTGCCATACGAAGTAAAAATTGGAACAGGAAGGAGGGCTTCATAATTGGGTTGGTTTAAGGATATGTATTTTAAATTGCTTAAGATTGTAGGAGCAAAAGAGAGGCAGGTGGTCATAAAGGAACCGCTTTCCTTTCAAGGCAATGTACTAAAAAATAAGATCTGGTACCGTGGAGATCCGTCGGAGCTGGAACAGTTTTTCAAACAGACCGCTTACTGTGATGTGTTTAAGGCGAGGTTCTGGGCTTCCGTTCCGTACCGGAAGGTAAGAAAGATCCATTCCGGCATTGTGGGTATCGTAGTGGATCGGTTTAAGGATATCATAACCGCAGATCTAAATGATATCAGCTTCGGAGAAAAAGGGGACAATCAGCCTTTAAAGGAATTATGGGATCAAATTGCAGAAGATAATGACTTCGAAGGACTCCTGGGCGAAGCGGTAGCCGGTGCTCTGTCAGCTGGTGATGGTGCGTTTAAAATAAGTCTCGATCAGGTCAGTAAATACCCGATCATAGAATTTTACGAAGCGGATCGGGTGGAATATAAATATCAGCGGGGCAGGCTTACAGAGATTGTCTTCTCCACAAATTACTCATATCCGGATAACAAGGAAAAGGAATACCGCTTAGAGGAGACTTATGGTAAAGGGTACGTGCTTTATAAACTCTTTGACGATGCCGGCGGAGAAGTTCCACTTAATACTCTTACAGAAACAGCAATCTATGAAGACACCGCTTATGATGGGGATTACATCATGGGAGTACCCCTTATCTTCTTCACATCAAGCAAGTGGAAAGGACGAGGGAAAGCGCTGTTTGAGGGCAAGACGGACGATCTGGACGCTTTGGACGAAGTAATCAGCCAGTGGCTTGATGCAGTGAGAAAAGGCAGAGTCAACCGGTACATTCCAGAGGATATGGTTCCCAGGGATCCCAATACAGGGCAGCTGATAGAACCGAATGAGTTTGACAATGATTACATAGCAATCGGGGCAGTAAAAAAGGAAGGATACAGCGATAAAATTGAGGTGGTTCAACCTCAGATATCCTACGAAGCGTATTTAAACAGTTATACCTCCTTTCTGGATTTAGTGCTGCAAGGTATCATTTCCCCAGCAACTCTTGGTATTGATCTGAAAAAGACGGACAATGCAGAAAGCCAAAGGGAAAAGGAGAAGATCACCACTCATACCAGAGGGACATTGGTTAAGGTGCTGTGTAAAGTTCTCCCTGAGCTGGTAAGCAAAATTATGATGACTTATGACCAGATGCAGGAAAAGGCTCCTGGAGAGTACAAGGTTTCCGTCAAGTTTGGAGAGTATGCAGCCCCAGGCTTTGATGCCGTTGTGGAGACGGTCGGTAAGGCGCGAACCAGTGGAGTCATGAGCATAGAGAAGTCCATAGATGAAATGTACGGCGATACTTTGACAGAAGATGAAAAGGCAGAAGAAGTCAAGCGGATCAAGATTGAGCAGGGGATCTTTGAAGCAGAAGAGCCTGGACTAAATACGGAAGGGGTGAAGGTAGATGAAAGTGAAGGTAATGAACCGCCAGTACCAAATGAGCCAGCTGGAGTACCAGGGGCTTCTGAAAGTGGCAAGTGAGCAGGTTCCGTTTGGCATTTACGCTGTTGAAAAAAAGGATTATGCAGAGCTCCGGTGTGATAAGTGCAAAAGCATTACCCAGCTGAAAGATCTTACCCGGAAATTTAAGGCACAGGGATTTAAAGTTTTAGCAAACGGCAGGTGATCACATGAATGAGTATGATATCTCCGCTGCGTTTGAAGCGATCGAGCAGGAACTTATTGCCTCCATGATCCGGAATATGAACCGGCACAGGGCGGAGGAGCTTAAAGAGGGATATGACTGGTCTATGTGGCAGGTAGAGCAGCTTAAGGCTCTGGAAAAATATAAGCTGCAAAATCAGAAGAAGTACAGCAAGCAGTTTAAAAGCATAAATTCTCAGATCGGAGAACTTATCTGGCAAGCCAGACAACAGGGAGGTATGAAGCAGGAAGCGCAGATCCTCCGGGCTATCAAGAATGGCTTTAAAAGTTATAAGCCCGCTTCGGCAACCATGCAGGCAGAGTTTTTCAAACTGAACACCCGGAAGCTGGAAGCCCTGATCAAGGCAACCGGCAATGATATGAAGAAAGCAGAAACAGCAGTCTTACGAATGGCAAATGACCAGTATCGTAAGGCTATTTTTAATGCCCAGGTGTATGCCAACTCCGGAGCCGGTACTTATGAAAAGGCAGTGGATATGGCTACTAAGGATATGCTTTCCCGTGGGCTTAACTGCGTGGAGTATAAGAATGGCGCGCGCCATGCTCTGTCAGATTATGCAGACATGGCAATCAGGACAGCCAGTAAACGTGCCTACTTGCAGGGAGAGGGGGAGAAGCGTCAGGAGTGGGGAATCAGCACCGTTATAGTGGGTAAGCGTGGAAACCCCTGTCCCAAGTGTCTCCCATTTGTAGGAAAAGTTCTGATTGATGATGTGTGGAGCGGAGGCAAGGCGTCTGATGGTCCATATCCTCTTATGAGTGCAGCCATTGCAAGAGGTCTTTATCACCCAAGGTGCAAAGATAGTCATAGCACATATTTCCCTGGGATATCTACAGCAGAAGATACCTGGACCAGAGAAGAACTAAAATCCATAGAAAAATCTTATAAGCAGGAGCAGGATCAGCAATACAATCAGAGACAGGCGGATAAGTTTAAAAGATTGGCTGAATATTCCTTAGATGAATCCAATAAAAAAGCTTACGATAAGAAAAGGCAGCAATGGGAGAGCCAGTCTGAAAAAGAAGAAATTGGATTCTTTAAGAAAATACAGACGAAGAAAGTGACCGAAGAAAAAGTAGACTATATTACAAATGATTTTGTACCAGCAAACTCATTACAGGAAGCAAAGGAATACGCTTTTAAGGAATTCTCAGTTTTAATTAAAGGTGCCGAAGATATTCCGTTAGAAAATGTAAACTCCATAAATAGGAGATTTGGGCAGCTTATAATAGAAAATTCGCATATGAAAGGATTCATTCAGGAATTTGAATTTACGGATACTTTAGGAGAGGGCGCTTATGCTGCAAGGGTTCTGACTCCGGGAGGAGATGGCAGAATAAGCCGATCTATACAATTTAACCAGGAAGAATATAAAAACATAGAAGTGCTAAGTAAAAAGTATTCTTCCCTTGTTAAGTCTGGACATTTCCCTAAAGGCACAACTTATGAAAATATTGTTGACCATGAATTCGCTCACGCCATGGCAGATGAGATGGGTCTTAAAATGTGTCATATTGATATTAATGGTAAATTTACAGCAGATGAATGGAAAAATGTAAGAGTGGCAGGAAAGGCTTTCAGCAAGGTCAGGGTTGAAGAAACAGCAAAAAAACTACATATTACAGCGGGTAAGCTTCAGAAGAAAATAAGCGGATATGCAGTATCAGAACATTCAGAAGCATTTGCTGAGGCTTTTTCTTCTGTACATGGAACGAAGCCGACAAAAGAAGCCTTGGCACTTATGGCTGAATATGATAGAATAAAGAAAATGTACCATTAAGGAGGTAGCCATGGTAATCGGAGCCATATTTAAAAAGAATAAAAATGGCGAATATCTAACTGATAAAAATGGGGATTATGTGATAGATGAACCAGAATCCCGAAAGCTATTAAACAATGTCTTTCCAACAAAAACGAAGGAAGATAAACAAGCACTTAGCATTTTTGAAGCAGAGTTAAGGAAAGCTGAAGCACAGAACAACAGTTAATACCATCAGTCAGTAAAATGGCCGGTGGTATTATTAAATTATATACCTATGTGGAAGGAGGGAATAAAATAATGGTTTACATTCCAAAACAGTGGCTTCATGATCCAGAGAATGAAGATAAAGTACATCAATTAATTGAAGAGTATTTTCCAAGCACTTGTGTTTTGTCTGCGGAAGATTTGGAAAAACAGAAAGAATTTCCTGCTAGGTTGAAAGAACTGGGAGAGTTGGAGATCCTTAAGCATTATGAAGAAGGAGATATTGTAATGAATGGCTGATACCACTGATCTATTAAGGATTGGTGGTATTTTTATATTCTGCGTTGCGACCGTCGCAACAGATCGGAGGCAGTATGCACCGGATAAGAGAGGATCCGAAATAATTAAATATTGTTACTGGTAAAGCGCGCAGGATATCCTGGGCGTTATTTTATTGCATAGAAAGGATGAGATCATGAAGAAAGAAGAATTTATTGCACTGGGAATTAGTGAGGATCAGGCAGCCAAAGCGGCAGAGGCTTCGAAAAAGGAGCTGGAATCTTATGTACCTAAAACTGATTATGACGCAGCCAATCAGGCAAAAGGACAGCTTGAAAAGGATATCAAAGACAGGGATAAGCAGCTGGAAGATTTAAAGAAGAACAGCGGGGACAATGCGGAACTGAAAAAACAGATTGAAACCCTGCAGGCTGAGAACAAAGCGGCAGTGGAGAAAAACGAAGCTGACATGAAGGAGTTGAAGCTTTCCACTGCAATTAAGCTGGCTATTTCTGAGTCTGCTCAGGACGCAGATTTGGTAACTGGCTTATTTGACAAATCCAAACTGATCCTTTCTGATGATGGGAAGGTAACTGGTTTGGAGGAGCAGTTAAAGTCCATTAAGGAATCGAAACCGTTTCTATTTAAGGAAGTAAAGGCAGAACCAGCAAAAAATACTGGTTTTCGTCCTCTGGGAGCTCCAGGTCAGCAGACTCAGACAACAACTACAACCGATGATGGAAAGGTAAATATGAAATCTGCCATTGAAGCAGCGCTTCAGGCACAGATGCCGTCTAAATAAAAATTAAGGAGATGAATAACTATGGCTATTACGTTAGAAGAAGCAAGAAAAAATGTGCAGGACGACCTGCAGATCGGGGTAATTGATGAATTCAGAAAGTCCAACTGGATCCTGGATCATATCACGTTCGATGATGCTGTTTCCCCAACCGGAGGCGGAGCAACCCCTACTTATTCCTACACCAGACTGAAAACACAGCCTACGGCGCAGTTCCGTGAGATTAATAAGGAGTATACACCTCATGAGGTGACCAAGGAACGTCATTCTGTGGATATTAAGGTATTTGGTGGATCCTATCAGATCGACCGTGTTATCGCCAATATGGGCGGTATCGTATCTGAAATCGATTTACAGCAGTCCCAGAAAATCAAGGCGGCTCAGGCATTGTTTAATGATACCTTTATTAACGGTGACAGTGCAGTGGACAGCAACGCTTTTGATGGTCTGGAAAAAGCCTTAGCTGGCAGTTCAACAGAGTACAATGTTGGATCGTCCACTATTGATTTATCCACATCCCAGATGGTGACGGATAATTTCCAGTACTTTCTGGATATGCTCGATGAATTCCTCCGCGGACTTGATGGAGAACCCTCTTTCATTGCAGGCAATACCAAACTAATCTCTAAATTGAGAGCGTGCGCAAGACGTGCCTCAATGTATCAGGTAACAAAGAGCGACTGGGGGACCAACGTGGAAGCCTACGGAAATATTCCTTTCGTAGATCTGGGGGCAAAACCGGGAACTAATGATGAAGTGGTAAACATTGACGCAACCAAAGGTACCACATCCCTCTTTGCAGCAAGACTGGCACTTGATGGACTTCACGGTGTTTCCTTTGCAGGAGTAGCTCCGGTGCAGACCTGGCTTCCTGACTTTACAACGGCAGGAGCAGTGAAGACCGGTGAAGTGGAAATGAATGCAGCAATCGCCTTAAAGGCTTCCAAAGCCGCTGGGGCATTCCGTAATATTAAAGTAAAATAAGGAGGGTTTTCCATGAAAGTATTTGCACCCAACAAACAGTATACAGGTACGTCTGCCAGCGTACCTTTTTTAAACGGCGTGGGAGAGACAACAGATCTCCGATTATTAAATTGGTTCAAAAGCCATGGGTATGAATTAGAGGATATGCCAGAATTAGGAGATCCTGCGGAAGATCCGGGGAAACCTCAAGAGGAGAATCCCGAAGCCCCGGAAGATTCTGCAGAGAAAGAACCTGATAAGGAAGTAAAGAAAGGAAAATCTGCGAACCAGAAGGCCGGTGAGTAAGATGGCCTATGTCCCCTATGTAACACCGGATTATTACAAAGAAATTTATAAAGGCAGAACAGTACCAGAAGATGAGCAGGAAAGAGCACTCCGCCAAGCCAGTCGCCATATTGATTCCCTGACTTACAATAGAATTGTGGGTCGGGGATTTTCCAGTTTGACCGAGTTTCAACAGGAAGTCATTCAGGAAGTGGTATGTCAGCAGGCGGACTTTGAACATGAAAATGCTGACGAGATCAACACGATCTTATCCAGTTATAGTATCAATGGAGTATCTGCGCAGTTTGGGAGCTCTTGGAATGTGTTCATGGATAAAGGTGTTGCCATGAAGCGTGATGTATATGCACAGCTGTCCCAGACTGGCCTATGCTGCCGGTTAGCGAGGTGAATCTATGAAATACCCATGTTTAGTGCCGAAAAGCCTGTGTAAGACAAAAATTCACGTTCACCTGGAAAGTGAGGAAACTAATAATCTGGGAGAGCCAAAATACAAGGCTGAACTGGATCTGAAGTGCAATTTTCAGGACCGGTCAAAGACAATTCTCACAGCAGAAAAAAAGCTGGTTCAGATAACCGGCACAGCTATGTTTCCTGGTGATATCGCGCCAGACTTCCCAACCTTAAGCGGGGGTACCGTTACTATATTTGGGGAAGAGAGACGGATCGAGCAGGGAACAAAGAACCGGAATCCGGACGGGACAGTGAATTTTTGCACCCTGGAGGTAATCTGATGCAGGTCAAATCTACAGTGAAAATGAATATGCCACGGATCCGGCAGCTAACGCAGGCCGCCGTAACGGCATTAGAAATGACCGCCGATGCATTACACACGGAGGTTGTTCAGGCGCAGGTTATGCCGTTTAAAATTGGTAATATGCAGAATGAGAGTTTTGCTCCTGATTATGTGGAGTCATCAAAAGGAAAAGTACAGTTGGTGACCAGTACCCCATATGTGAGGAGACTCTATTACCACCCAGAATATAACTTCCAGACCCATGAGAATCCAAATGCAAAAGGACGGTGGTATGAAGATTGGTTGCCTGGAGGGAGCAAGGCAGATTTTGCGCCAAAGGAATTTAAGAAGTTATATAAGAAAGTAGGTGATGTGTGATGCTATCTTTAAAAGATATCCGCCAGTATATCTCCAGTTTAAACATTGCTGCAGACGACAATGTCTATATGGGAAAGCTGGATAATAAAAGTCAGAAATCCATTGGAGTTTATAGCCGGCCGCGGTCCGGACCTGCAAATATCGCCATTGGCGGACTGGAATGCACCACCTACGATACAAAGCCGGTTTCTTTACTCGTTCACTGGAATAAAAGCAAGGACGAGACAGAGAGGGCGGCTTTTGAGTTGTTTGAGAAACTAAGATGTGTAACCAGCCTTACCATAGGAGATACCCCTATCAATTATCTGAGCTTGATGGTTCCTGAACCGCAGGACGTTGGTTCAGATGATAGTGGAGTGTATGAATATGTGATTTGGCTGGATTTTATTTATGAAAGGAACAGGTGATATTAATGGGAGACGCAAAGGTATACCCAGTAAATAACAACAAGTTTAAGGTTGGATTAAATGGGCTTAAGGATACAATGACCATGATTGCCAACCTGACGAATTTTGCCCCCAGTATTGAAGGTGGCGTGGAAGAGTGGAACGCAATGGAGCATGAGGGCTGGGGGGACGCTATGATGACCAGTAAAAAACTGTCATTCTCCTTCCAAGGAAAACGTACTTATGGAGATCCGGGTAATGATTATGTTGCCGGCCTTGCATGGAAATCTGGCAATGATGTGGTAGCACCGTTTGAGTGGGAAATGCCTTCTGGTGCAAAGGTCACTTTTGATGCGATCATCAATGTAACCACTCCTGCCGGCGGCGACAGCACGGCGGTTGATGCTCTGGAGTTTGAAGTAAAGTGTAAGGGCAAGCCAAATTTTACCCAGGCGGGAGCGTAGATCCTGCGCCACCCGCGGATTCAGAAGAACCAGAAGAAAATAAAGAACCAGATGTAGAGCCAGGAGAATAAGACCTGGCTCTTTTTGAAAGGAGATAAGATTATGGCCAAAATGGTTGATATTACAGAGAAACTTACATTTGAGGGAAATCCCTCTTTGATGATTAAAGGAAAGAAACTGGAAGTTAATGCAGATGCACCCACCATGTTAAAGGTTATGGGACTTATGGGCTCTGATGATCCAGGAGTGAGTGAGATTTTAAAAACCTATGACATGATGTTTCCAGAAAAATCTAAGAAAGAAATTGAAAAGCTGGGACTTAGTTTTAATGATTTAATCGTGGTCGTCCAGGAGGCTGTTGGTCTGATTGTAGGAGGAGTAGGCAGCCAGGGAGAGCAGTGACCCGTACTACGATCTGTTTGAGGACTGGGATCTTATCATTTCCAGCTTCCTTTCGCAGTACGGGTTGCGTATTCGCACAAAAGAGTTTGAGTCTGTAAGTTGGGATGAATTTAAGTCTCTCCTTTCTGGAATCGACCCGGAAACCCCTCTTGGGCGTATGGTAGCAATCCGATCAGAGACAGACAAGAATGTTATCAAGAACTTTAACAAAGACCAGAAACGCATATATGATGCATGGAGAAACCGGAAAGCAGAAACAATGCCACCGGAAACCTATGATCAGGAAATGAAAGCCCTGGAGCAGATGTTTTCGCAGCTGTGCGGGAGGTGATTATAATTGAAAAGACTAAAGTAAAATGTCCTCATTGTGGATACGAACAAAATATCTTATACGATAAAAAGAACGCATCCTGCAAGGGAGTTTTTATACGGTGCAAAGCAAGGCACTGTAAGAGAGATTTTGAACTGATAATTAACAAAGACAAGTAGTGCCACTGTGCCGATGTCTGTCTGATGCAGATAAAGGTAGGTGGTATAGTTGGCTGACAGTGTAGGGCAGATCGGGCTCGATCTTGTCGTTAATCAAAATAATTTCAATAGGCAGATGGCCGGTATCCAGGGACTGGCCAAAAAGGCAGGAGCGGCTCTGGCGGCGGCTTTTGCTATAAAGAAGATTATAGATTTTGGTAAGAGTGCAATTGAACTGGGATCGGATCTGACCGAGGTTCAGAACGTTGTTGATGTGACATTTCCTAAGATGTCGAAACAGATTGATGCCTTTGCCAAGAATGCAGCGCTTTCGTTTGGGCTTTCCGAAACAATGGCTAAGAAATTCACGGGTACATTTGGAGCCATGGCGAAAGCTTTTGGCTTCTCAGAAAGCGCTGCTTATGATATGTCAACCACTCTGACCGGTCTGGCCGGAGATGTTGCCTCCTTTTACAATCTGTCACAGGACGAGGCTTATACAAAGCTGAAGTCCGTATTCACTGGTGAGACAGAGACACTTAAAGATCTGGGTATTGTAATGACCCAGAATGCCCTTGATGCCTATGCCATGGCGAATGGATACGGTAAGGTTACGGCTAAAATGTCCGAGGCTGAAAAGGTAGCCCTGCGGTATCAGTTCGTGCAGGATCAGCTGGCACTTGCCACGGGTGACTTTAGCCGAACCAGTGACCAATGGGCCAATCAGGTGCGTATCTTAAGCTTGCAGTTTGATTCCCTGAAAGCTACCATAGGTCAGGGACTTATTAATGTATTAACTCCTGTTATTCAGGTGATCAATACCATAATCGGTAAGCTGATGAGCCTTGCCAATGCCTTTAAATCCTTTACTGAACTGGTTACGGGGAAAAAGAGTGACACAACCGCCAGCGTACAAGCTGTTGCGGATTCGGCGGATAATGCTTCCGGAGCAGTGAGCGGAACCGGTGCGGCTGCCAAGAAAGCGGCCAAAGATATTAAGGGAATGTCCACCGGTATTGATGAATTGAATGTCATAAATCCGGATACTGGATCCGACAGCTCTGGTGGCGCTGGAGGGGCTGGCGGTTATGCTACGGATGAGTTTGATATGGGGGAAGTAGATTCTTCAGGAGTTGATGAAGCCAGCAACAAGTACCAGGCTTTAATTGATAGAACGCGAGAACTGAAAGATCTATTTAAGACTGGATTTAGTATCGGTTTTGGAGACATGTCAGTCATTGACAGCATTCAGAATTCCATACAAGGTATCGGACAGAACCTCAAAGGGATATTTACGGATCCAACGGTTTTAGCTTCTGCTGAGGAATTGGGAAACCGGATAGCCGTAAATCTGGGAAAAGCTGCAGGCAGCATGGCTTCTATAGGGGCTACACTTGCAGATAATTTGCTTGGTGGAATTAATAAGTTCTTAGAGCAGAACAGTCAGAGGATTAAAGATTATCTGGTATCCATGTTTGATATTGGCGCGGAGATTACTGACATTGTGGGTAATTTCAGCGTCGCATTTGCAACGATTTTTTCCGCTTTTCGTAGTGACAATGCAAAGCAGATCACAGCGGATGTTATAGGCATTTTTTCAAGTGCCTTTATGGGTGTGACGGAGCTGACCACAAAAATAGGAAGAGATGTTTCAGATGCTTTAACGGCCCCATTTATCCAAAACAGGGATCTTATTAAACAGACTCTTGAAGATACATTTTCTGCAGTAGAGCCTATTTTCTCCGAAATAAAATCAATTGTTGATGAAGCATTTACAAAAATCAATGAAACCTATGATACTCATATCAAGCCAATGCTTGATTCGTTTAAGCAGGGTTTTACAGATATAGCGACAAAGTTCCTGGAGCTTTACAATACATATTTCCTCCCTATCATTACAAATCTATCCGTACAGTTCCAGGCGTTTCGAGAGGAATATTTGTCCCCTCTGATTGATAAGTTCGTGGAGTTTGCGGGAAAAGTGGCAGATGCAATATCGGTGCTTTGGGAAAACGTGTTAAAGCCCTTTATTATTTGGTTTATGGAGGCGGCAGCTCCTATTATTGCAGAATTTGTCCAGAATGTGATAGATGGATTCTTTCGGTTCTTTGAAGGTGTAAGTAAAGTTGTAGGAGACATATTAACAGCTTTAGGCGGCCTTATGGATTTCATTGTGGGAGTTTTTACAGGAGACTGGGAACTTGCCTGGGAAGGAATAAAAACATTCTTCGGTGGTATCTGGGATGCTATGAAGGATATCGTATCTACAGTACTGGATGTTATTGACTCTTTAATACAGACTGTCCTCGGTGTTATAAAATCTGTCTGGGAACTTATTTGGAATGGCATAAAAACCTTTGTGTCAAATATTTGGGCCTCTATACAGGAAATTGTCACAAAAGTTTCCGAAGCCATAAGAGATAAATTATCAGAGATCTGGGACAGTGTAAAGCGGACAATAGAGGAAAAATGGAGTGCAATCAAAGAGTGGTTTGATCAGATCTGGCAGAAAATTAAAGATGTGTTTAAGCTTGATGAAATGACACAGATCGGCAAAAACATGATGGATAAATTCTGGGACGGAATGAAGGGAGTATGGAACGATATTACCGACTGGCTGGGTGGAATCGCGCGAGCGGTTGGCGATGCTTTTGACAAGGTTATTGATGGAGCGAAAAGCGTATTTAGTAAGGCAAAAGACGACGCAGAAGAGAAAGAGGAGAAAGATTCCTCTGGACCAGGTAGTGCGAAAGGTCATGTAGACAGCGGTCCCGGAGTAAAAGGTCATGCAACCGGAGGATTCCCGACTTCCGGCAGTTTATTTGTTGCCAATGAAAACGGTAATCCGGAAATGGTTGGTAACTGGGGCGGTAAAGCAGCCGTTGCCAATAACATGCAGATCACAGAAGGTATTACAAGGGCAGTGCAGTATGGTATGAGATCTGCCATTGCTCCGTTAACCTCTAGCATATGCCTAATTACTTTAATGCATCGGATTATAACCGGATCAAATATAATGTCTGTTACATCAAGCGAATAGCAGATGCCTTGTTTGGCAGCGTGGAGTTTATTAATATGGGGCCTGATAAAAGCTGGGAGGAATATCCCAAGCCGGAAGACTTCCAGGTAATTGAAAAGAATTTAAATTACATCTGCATAGCCTCTGGTCTTCCAGCAGAGCAGTACGGTGTTCACATGGAGAATAAGCCTTTTCTAAGTTATGGAGAGTTAAACCAGATAGAAGAGGTCTGCCAGAAGCTTTTTAATCGGCTGTACGGCATCATGAAAGCACGGAGAAGATTACCTATTGTATTAGGAAAGAGAGGAATTTTATGAGTGTTAAAACGGTACAGGCCACTATAAATGGCCAGACCTATAATCTAACTTTAAACAGCTCCACAGGAGCTTATGAAGCAACCATCACGGCGCCATCAACGTCCAGTTATCCTTTGAGTGGACATTATTATCCAGTATCCATTAAAGCAGAGGATACGGCAGGAAACATCACTACTAAGGACGTTGCAGATAGTGTACTTGGAAGTAGCCTGCGGCTTACAGTAAAAGAAAATGTGGCTCCGGTCATTTCTATTACAAGCCCAACGGCATCAGCTTTAACTACCAACAATAAGCCTGTTATATCCTGGACGGTTACAGATGATGATTCCGGCGTGGATCCAGCTACCATTAAGCTGACAATAGATTCTACGGTTGTAACATCTGGAATTACTAAAACGGCATCGGGAAAAGGATTCACCTGCAGTTATACGCCTTCATCGGCTTTAGCAGATGGTAGCCATACAATTAAGGTGGATGCATCAGACTATGATGGCAATGTGGCAGTGCAAAAAAGTGTGATCTTTAAGATTGACACCGTACCACCTACTTTGAATGTAACGGCACCCGCTAACAATTTGATCACCAATCAGGCGACCTGTACAGTGACAGGAAACACCAATGATATCACTTCCAGTCCGGTGGCCGTGACGGTTAAACTTAATAGCGCGGCGGCAGTCGATGTAACTGTAAATAGTGATGGTACATTTAGCAAAACACTTACCCTGGCGGAGGGAGCCAATACAATCACCATCGTGGCAAAAGATGGTGCAGGTAAGACAACCACGGTAACAAGAGCAGTCACCCTGGATACAGCCGCTCCGGTTATCTCTGAGGTGAGTCTGGCACCGAATCCGATAGACGCTGGTAAAACCTTTATTATTTCGGTAAAGGTTACTGATTAAGGAGATCTTATGGCACAGGTTGAGATTACAAGTGTAAATATAAGCAAAAATCCAGTGGCAGCAAAAGGTAGCTTTGTTATCTCCGTCCGAGTAGGTATCTGGGCGGAACATCAAAACAGGCTGCCCTTTCAGTTAGGAGGAAATAAAAATGGCATTAAAAACTGATTATAAAGATGATGGATTTGCAGGAAATCGAAAATACCGCATGATCACCAATGCGGATGGAACAATGAGCTTTGAAGATGTAACTCCCTATGATCCAGTAGGAGATAGTTTCGGGGCAATGGACATTAATACGATTAATAAAACAATCAATCGTTTAGACCATGTAACAGAGATTACCTTAACTACTGCAGGCTGGACTGGCAGTTCGGCTCCCTATACGCAAACAGTAACGGTACCAGGAGCGACGCAAGACTCAGAGGCTATGGTTGTAAGTGCCTTGGCAGATGGCTCCACAGAGACCGTTCAAAAGGCTTACAGTAAAGCTTTTGGTATTGTGACAAGTGGAATTGCTTTTCTGGGTGATGGGACAGCAACCTTTAAAGTATACAAAAAGCCAGTGACAGATATAAAAATTGGGCTGAAAGGAGTGTAATACATGGGAAAGATATGGATGTCTGGAGGCGGTGGAGGTGCAGATCTGGATGTGATAACTGCTGGATCCGGTGATGTGTTGCCCGGAAAGGTTATTGTAGATAAGGAGGGGGATCTGGTAATCGGTACCATGCCATCAATGGGAGGTCAAACTGTTAATCCAACAGCTTCACAACAGACTGTTTCTACATCTGGAAAGTATATGACAGGAAACGTGATAGTAAATGGTGTAACAAATTTAACAGCCGCAAATATTAGAGAGGGCGTAAATGTTGGAGGAACAGTAGGTAGTATGAAAGACTATAGTTATTTGGCAGTTGGTCAAACGTCTTTTTAGGTGGCACCTTTTCGGGTGTTTTAACCGGGGGGGTGCGGTTGTACAATAGTTATGATCCGTCATACTCGCTTGCCATAAATACTAGCGGTATTGTTTTAAGCAGAACTACATTTACCGGAAATACTGGAAACTATCCAACTATAGTTAATAGTAAGTCTTTTAATTCTTCCCCATTTAAAACCATTCGTTTTTTGGTTTCAAATTTGCTTCAGGGAATAGAGACAGATGCCAGTTTTGTTTGTACAGCTTTAACTTCAAGTAAGCAATCGATTGCCAATTCGGCTGTTAGCGTATATGTCCCGACTGGTGATAAATATGTATACTGGGATGTATCGGCAATTTCGCAACAAATGTTTTTTGTAATAAGGAGTGATTTTTATTATAGACCAGACCAATGGGGTCAACAAAAACTAATTATAAAAAGAATAGATTTTATAACATAAGGAGGAATTTAAAATGAAGACTTTTGTAATTTATGATCAGAACGGTACGATTTATGCAGCAAGGTATGGAGAAGTTGATTTCATTCCAAATAAACTCCAGGTGTTATATCAAGAGATACCTGATGAAGCTATGATAGACAGAGTAGATCTTACAGACCCTCAAAATCCACAAATTTCATATACGCTATTAGATTAATACAATTGACGGTCACAATTAGAAAAGAATATGAGAAAGAATGAGGAAATTAAAATGGATAGAATTACAGAATTGCTTGCCCTGGCATGGGGAAGCCCGATTATTAAACTGGTTATATTGGCAGTGGTCATGGACACCTGCTTCGGCTGCATCAGAGCGATTAAGGAGCATGAATTTAACAGCTGTTTTGGAATTGATGGAGCGATCCGTAAAATCTCCATGGTAGCTTCCCTGGCGTTCCTACTGATACTTGATCGGATAGTACATCTTAATCTGATCGGCTTCATTCCGGATGCGATCCGGTCATATCTGCCGGTTAGTGCCATCGGAGTGGCGGAGTTCTTCGGCCTTCTGTACATAGCGTATGAGCTGGTGAGTATTCTTAAAAACATGACTCTGTGCGGTTTGCCGGTGAAGCGGTTGTGGGAGACAGTGAAGAAATTCCTTACACAGTATACGGACGAGCTGCCGGATAATACTTAAGCTGTTGCGACCGTCGCAACGGTTGTAATGTCACAACTTTATGGACCTGGGACAATCCTGGGTCCTTTTTCGATTGGAGGAAACGATAATGAGAGATATAACATTGTGTCACCCGCGCCTGCAGGCTCTGGCCGCAAAGCTGGTAGAAGAATGCAACAAGCGGGGATTAAAGATTGCCATTGGAGAGACTTACCGGACTGTGGCAGAGCAGGATGCGCTTTATGCTCAGGGCAGGACTAAGCCGGGAAACAAAGTAACCAATGCGCCAGGAAGTACATACAGCTCTTACCACCAGTGGGGGACAGCTTTTGATATATACCGGAATGACGGTCAGGGAGCATATAACGAAGCTGGAAACTTCTTCGGACGGATTGGTGAGATCGGTGTAAGTATTGGTCTGGAGTGGGGCGGTAATTGGAAGTCACCGGTTGACAAGCCTCACTTCCAGCTTCCGGACTGGGGCAGTTCTACAAGCGGAATCAAAAAGGTTTATGCAAGTCCGGAGGAGTTTAAGAAGACATGGGTTGCGATTCCTATGGAATATACAGTTGGCTGGAATCATGATAAAAATGGCTGGTGGTATGCTGATACGAAGTCCACCTACCATAAATCATGCTGGCAGATCATCAACGGTCATAAATACCGGTTTAACTCAGATGGATATGCTCTTACAGGTTGGCAGGAGATAGACGGGAAATGGTATTACTTTGAACCCAGAGCCGGGCACGATCTGGAGTGTGCGCTTTATGTATCCGATCGGGAAGGAGTGCAGTATATTGCAACATTCTAAATAAAAAAAATATTGACAGAATGAAAAGAAAATATTAACATATTAATACCTATAAAGATTTGTTTTATAAAAAAATCATTTATTAAAACGTACATCGTTTTTGGGGTATAACATATAATATATTAATAGCTTGCTTTTTGTAGATTTTTGAAGTATAATAATATTGTAAGAAGTGATTGACAAATTAGGTATAATGTGCTATGTTGGATTAGATATCGTTAAAAACTTTATCATCTGTATATATATGTATATATTAAATTGCAGTGAACTGAGGCATGACCTCGTAAAAGGAGAAAAAATCTCGATTAATAATAAAATAGGACGACTGTATAAAGTAATTTTACCTATATAGTTGTCCTATTTTATTTAGAAAAAAATTGAAAGAAAGCTGCAGGGGTTGAGTATGGCTGACAGTATCACGTTTAAAGACTTTTATATTGGGACTCCAGATGGAGAAACAGAAGCAAGAAATGAAAAATTTGAAGAACTTTTCTATGATTCTAATAATAAGTATAGCGAGTTAGTTGAGAATCGCCATAAATTTATTATACTGGGTAGCAAAGGTAGCGGAAAAACTTATTTAGCTAATTATATTTGTAAGAAAGCTAAAAAGGGACAGAAATGCAAAATTATTAATTCACAAGATTTTTGGATTGATCGATTGGCAAATACAAGCGTTGAACAAGAAAATAATGCTTATGTATATGCTTTATGTAAATGGTTTTTCTTGGATAAAGTTTCAAAAGTTTTACTGGATCATACAAATATAATTGATAAAATTTGTCCTTGGAATCCTAAGCGTAAGCTTGCTAAATTTGTTAAGCAATATGATAATGATGAAACATTCAAAGCAATCAAAAGTATTGAATCCGGCTGTAAAACAAGTGAAAAAGGGTATATGAAATCTGGTACAAGCAATATTAAATTAAATGCATATTCGCTCGAAGACAGCAACTCTTTTTCAACTAAAAATTTGAAGTCCAAAACAAGATCTATCGAGTCGGAGAGAAAACCTTTTTATGAACTAATTAATTCATATGAAAGGTTAATATTTAAAGCAGTGTCTTCTAAAAATGATATAATTATAATATTTGATGATTTAGATGAGTTAGATAAAAAATTAACTAAAGAATCGGCCGGCAATGATATAATAACTAATTTGTTAAAAATTGCTAAGAATTATAATACTGAATTTTATGATGGAAATTTAAAGGTTCGACTAATCTTGTTGGTAAGAACAGATATTCTTGATAAGCTTCAAAGTTACGATACAAATCTAAGTAAAATTAAAACATCATGTGCAGTGGAATTGTACTGGTTGACGAACAATGAAAATGAGCCACATGAACAGCCCCTCATGAGTATGGTATTACATAAAATTAAAGCATCTTGTCCTCAATTGGCAACGTATACAAATAAAGATTTATATACAAGACTTTTTCCTGAAAAAATCGACAATAAAAGACCGATAGATTATATTCTGGATAATAGTTTTGGCAGGCCAAGAGATATTGTCACATTTTTAAATTATGTCATAGATATGTTCCCTGATAATGCTTATTTTACAGCCCTCTCAGTTAAAGCAATAAGAAAGTTTTATTCTTCAGATTTTTATAATGAACTGTTAAATGAAGTCTATTTTCATGAAGCACCTGAATATACTTTGGATTGTTTTAAATTGATTAGTTCGCTTAAAAAGACGAGTTTTGATTATGCTGATATAAGTGATCATTATAAGGAAAATCATTTATTATATCCTGCTATTAATGATATAAATTTAGCCTTGGAATATTTGTATAAAATTGGAGCTATAGGAAATGTCTGGAAAGTAAAAAAGGGTCAAAAGGAAAAGTTGTATACAAGCTGGGCATACAAAAAGGATGCTATGAATGAAGTGGATCTAACTAAACGATTTACAATTCACTATGCTTTAAGGAAAAAATTTGCCCTATAAATTATTTACAAAAAATTATGATTGGCACAAGGCGGGTTTCCGGTTATCCGGGCCCGCCTTATAGTATAGAAGATTATATCATTTTCTGACTGCATTTTGACTGCATGAGGCATGGTTTTGACTGCATTTAGGTGGTAATAGTTGGTGAGACTGAAAGTCTCTGAAACCACGGTTTTAAGCCGAAAACTACGCTTTTTCAATCTAATTCTCGATACGAACCGGTAAATTGTAATAATTTAATTTATTCTTACGATAGGGCCGGTACACGTGTATTTAAAAGCATTTGAAGTATAAAAAAATACGCCCGGACGGGCGTATTTTTAAAGTTATCTTATAGTGAGAACATAGCTGTCTTTTGTACCAGAAGGCTCCAGTGTAATGGAGAGAGGATTCTGGGATTCAGCTACTTCCTGCGGGCACTGAAACAGGAAGTGTACGCCTAATGTCTGGAGAGGTTTAATGGACGTAATGTTGGCATAGGTAAAGCCGGTATTACCATCTTCAGGAACTGCCTGTCCGGAGTAGGTATATCCTCCATTGTAATCAGCGGTAGCATTAATGATTTCGTCACAGGTTAAGTTCTGTTTAGCCAGATTTTTAACATCAAGATCAAGATGAATGTAAACATTGCCTGGATCAGCCGCATAATGGGTATAGAATCCGGATGTATCATCTGGAAGGACATCATAGGATAGTTCCGCTTTATTCACTGTGATCTCCATGGCATCCGTGGTAATTACGCCTCCGATCGCGATGGGTGTTCCGTTTTGGACTGCCTTTGTCTCTTCGACGGTGGTTTCCGGAACTGTTTCAAGCTGAGCCTTTAAATCAGCATTTTCCTGCTTTAATTCTTCTACCTGGGCCTTTAAACTTTCCACCTGGGAATTATCAGGGGCAGTTGTGGAAGTTTTACTGCCGCAGGCAGACAGGCTGATAGAAGCCATGCATAATACAGGAATTAACCATTTCTTTTTCATACTTTTTACCTCTTTTATCTTTTGTATGATTAAAAAGCCGAAGGCTGTTTTAATCCAGATTATTATTATACCTTATTTTCAGCCTAAATGGGAATCTTATTAATATAATAGTTTAAATAATTAAGTTATTTTACAATGTGGTCTGTTAAATAGTCAAAATCTGTGCTAATATAAAAAAAAAGACAAGGAGATCAGGTATGGTGGAGAAAGCTGTTGCATTTGCGGCCAAGTGCCATGAGGGAACCTGCCGGAAAGGGACTCACATCCCATATATTGTCCACCCTTTGGAGACCGCAGTCATTGCGTCTTTGATGACTGCTGACCAGGAACTTATATGCGCTGCGCTGCTTCATGATGTGATGGAAGATGCAGGAGTTACGAAATCACAGCTGGAAGAAGAATTTGGAAGCCGTGTGGCACAGCTGGTTATGGAAGAAACGGAAGACAAAACAAAAAGCTGGAAAGAGCGTAAGAGTGCCACATTAAAGCACTTGGAACATGCCTCAGAGGAGATTAAGATTCTTGTATTGGCAGATAAGCTTAGTAATCTCAGAACAACTGCAAGAGATTACCTTCTTATGGGTGATGAGATCTGGAAGCGTTTCAATGAAAAAGACAAAGCCCAGCATGCATGGTACTATTTAAATATAGCCCGACTCCTAAGTGAATTAGAAAAATTTGGTGCTTATCAGGAATATAAAATTCTGTGTGAGCAAGTATTTGGTAAGAGTTGATTCATTCTATATTTTTATCTGCTATTTTTCTTTTAACTGATTATTTGCGATAAACTGCCGATGCTCATCTGGTAGTTTTAAAGTCATTTCTTTTCATATTTTTCCCAACATTAACTGGATATCCAATCCTTTGGAGAAGTCATGGATAAAGCTATTTATCAATGGTTTGGTTAAAAATCTCCTTTTTCAGGCAAACTAACAGATAAAGGCTTTATTATATGAGTTGTTACCGAAAGGAGTACGGCATATGAACAAACTTTGTATTGTTGTGCCATGCTATAACGAGGAACAGGCGCTTTTATATACCAATGCAGAATTAATAAAAATTATGAACAGACTGGTGGAATCTGGAAAAGTTGATAGAACCAGTTTTATTCTTTATGTGGATGACGGGAGTAAGGACGGTACCTGGAATCGTATTGAAAATTTTCGGAAGCAGTCAGCCATAATATTTGGTCTTAAACTTGCCGGAAATACAGGGCATCAAAATGCTTTGACCGCTGGTCTTATAACAGCCATGAATTATGCTGATATGGTTATTTCAATTGACGCGGACTTACAGGATGATGTTTCTGTTATGGAAGAAATGGTGGATTTGTACCTTCGGGGTAATGATATTGTATATGGTGTTCGTAACAGGCGTGATACAGATACTTTATTTAAAAAGTTTTCTGCTCTTGGCTTTTACAGACTGATGCAGCTGATGAAGATAAAGATTGTTTACAATCATGCGGATTACCGGCTTATGTCCAAACGTGCGCTGCTGCAATTTTCTCATTATAAGGAACGGAATTTATTTTTAAGAGGAATTATTCCTTTGATTGGATTTCCATCAGCTACAGTCATGTATGACCGGAAATCAAGGGTAGCAGGTAAGTCCAAATATTCATTGGGCAAGATGTTTTCCATGGCGTTTGAAGGAATTACATCTTTTAGCATACAACCCATCCGAATGATAACCGATTTAGGTCTTGGGATTGTGGTGATCAGCATATGCGCAGCGATCTACGCATTTTATTCCTATATTACGGGAAAAGTGGTAGCAGGCTGGACTTCTACCATTTTATCAATCTGGTTTATCGGTGGTGTACAGCTTTTATCTGTGGGACTTATTGGCACTTATATAGGAAAGATTTACGTGGAAGTAAAAGAACGGCCCAGATATGCCATTGAGGTAAACCATTTAACGGAGATCAGGCATGAACAATCGTGAGGACAAAGGTCCTGTTCCATATATCAACTTCTTTATTAAACTACTGCAGGGAGTAAGAAAAAAGATAGGGAAAGTCAATTCCATTATGGAAGGAAAATATTCTCCTGCCCTTCTTGCATCTGGTGTAACAGTCATTGCAGCACTGATTACCATCTTAATTCTTTTTCTGCCAAATTATCTTGGCGTTGCAAATGATGGATCTACGGATGGAATCATGAAATCTGCTGGTTTCTACTATATAAACAAAGATCCCGATACTAGCTATGGAGACTATTTTATAAAAACTTATACAGAAGTTGCATCTGGAGAGGAAGTTCAGGGGAACGTATGGAATAGTCAGCTTGTTTTTTTTAGGGCAGCAAAAGCATTGGATCAGCTGTTTACGCGAGACAGCATATTTGATATCCGTTTTTTAGCCCTGATTTATTTTTTGCTGTATCTTCCTGCGCTGTACCTTATAATACGTCAGAGCTGTGAACGGGTAAAAAGCTTTTCTGAAGGGGCATTGATTGCGGGAGTGGGGCTGATCATTTTCTCAGATGTAGGTTATATGACTTATTTTAATTCATTTTATCCGGAGGCAGTCTGGTTTCTTGCCATACTTTATTGTGTGGGAGGATTCATGTCTTTTCAGAAAAAGAGGTCTGGTTACAAAGATTTGTCTGTCCTGATTCTGATTGTGATATGGGGGAGTGTACTGGTCAGTTCCAGACGGCAATGCGCGGTAATGGGGTTTATTCTTGCGATATCGGTTATTCGTCTGATAACAATCCGCAGAAGCTTTATCTGGGGAGGGGTCTGCATAGCCGGCGCTTTTTTGCTAAGCCTGCTCTCTTTTGTCTGCATTCTTGGATACCCATCTGATTTTAGTGAAACCAGTAAATTACACGCAATGACAAGAGGTGTTTTGTTCAGTTCTGCCGATCCGGCTAAGACTCTTACAGAATTTAACATTGATCCTACCTACGAATTGCTGGCGGATGCATCTGCCTATGATTATCTGCCTTTTGTTAAATCCGGTGACAGTTCCTTATATCATGGCTTTATGGATCAATATACGATTTCCGATATCGGAATTTATTATTTGCGCCATCCCGACAGCCTGATTGGCATGATTGATGTTTCCATTAAACAAGGGATGGATATGAGAAGGAGTAATTGCGGAAACTATGAGAAAGAGGCAGGCTTCCCAAAGAAAGCAAAAAGTCTTTTCTGGTCTTTTTGGAGCAGCTTTAAAGAATTATCCGCACCTAAAACTGTGGGATATTTAATTCTGCTGACCGTTGCGGTTTTTATCTTATTTTATAAAGGGTATTCCTTACGCAGGGTGGAAGACAGAAGAAATACAGTATTTTTGGATATGCTTATTATGGTTCTGGCCTTTTTACTTTCCCAATCCATTTTAGTAATTGTTAACAGCGGTGATGCTGAGATGGCTCAGAGGCTGTTTCTGGTGGGACTGTCAATTGATATTATGACCTACTGTGTGTTTGGGGAGTTACTTCATAGGCTTGGAATCGTTTAGAACCAGCATTTGTGCTTGAAATGTGAGGAAAATAATGACAAATAGACATTCGTTTGGTTATCTGTTGCAGGATATAGGTCTGGTAATTTTATTGTTTTGCTTATTTGCAGGAGCAATGGTAGTCAGCTACTCAGAAAAATCCACCATGTTTGAAGCGGTTATCATGCTTCTTGGTACTTTTTTCGTGATTTTATTTTCCGGGTTTAAGCTGTTTTCACTGTCCCTCGTACTGGCTGGAATAGAGGTCACCTTCTATACTGCTTACCGGCTGTATCTATTCCTTTCCTATGATATTGAAATTCCTTTACACAGCTATATCTGGATTCTCATACCGCTTATTTCTGCTGCAGCCATGTATCTGTTTGTATCAGGTACCAACAGACTGGAGCTGGAAAATGATATTTTAAGGAGGCAGGTAGATGAACTGGTTGTGCTGAACCCGCTGACAAAACTCTATAATCTGAGAAGTCTTTACAATGATCTTAATGTTCTGGCCGCTTACGCTGAGAGAAACCAGATGTCCCTTTCCCTTATGATAATCATGCTCAAATATGAAGCGGAGCTAAAAAGCGTATTGTCCAGGCAAAATTATGAGCTTGTAATACAAAGACTGGCAGAACTTGTGGTAGATACGGTGCGGGTGGAAGATAAGACTTATTCCATTGATAATAAAGGATCACTGGCAGTCATACTGACCTGCGGAAAAGAGGGAAGTGAGATAGCAATGAGAAGGATCAGAAACCGGATTTCTGAACGGGACGCTTTTAGCGGTATTACTGATAAAGCAATCAGGATAGAGGTAAAGATGGCAAGTCTGGAATACGAAAAAGAGATTTATGAAAACAATATGATTCTCTTTAAACAGAGGGTGGAAAATGAACTGCAGTATGATGTATAAAAAAATCTTATTTTATATAAGCGGCTTCCTGTTTTTTTCTTTAGCCACTATGGGAAAAACTGTGTCTACCTTAGCTGAAGAGGTGCCTAAAGGAGATATCCTGATTATCTATCAAGATAATGCTGCTGATAATACGAAGGCTGCGGTGGAGGAACTTGTAAAACTTCTGACCTTTCAAAGCTTTAAGATCAGCTACGGCCCGGCTTCCTGGGGTATGGAGTATATAGATGGGTTCTCCTATGTGATCTGCTATGATTTAGAACAGAGTCCGCCTGGATTTACCAGCAGACTGCATCGATATGAAACCAAAACCGTAATTGAAGGAAAAACGGAATCACCCCATATTTTATTTATAGGCAATAAGTATTTCAAAACTTATCTGGACAGCACAAACAGGTCAGATCAGTATGAACTGTTAAACAGCACTGTAGGGCAGCTGCAATATTCGTTTTATGGTTCAGAAAGTAAAAATGGTCTGGTTCGGGAAGATTATTTTATATTTTTAAAAAAATTCTCTGATCAAAACGGCAAAGTAACAGTCAATAATAAAAATGGATATTTTTGCGCAAAAGATGGCAGATTAACCCATATCCCTGTTGCTGATATAAGCAGTCAATTGATTCGGGCAGCTATGACCAGAGAAGTTTCAAAGTGGAAATGGCCGTATAACGGTGATCCTCACATATTTGCCCAGTATATCCTGATAGACAAAGTTTATCCCTATGAAGATCCGGAAAAGCTGTTACAGGCAGTAAAATTAATGATAGAGAAAAAAATTCCATTTGTGATCTCTGTGATGCCAATGTATGTAAATGGAGATTATCCTACCATGACACATTTTTGTGAAGTGCTGCGTTTCGCACAGGCTGGAGGCGGTGCAGTAATTATTAACGCTCCCATTGACCAGATGAATCCGCTGGATAAGGAGGTAATGCTTGATTATCTTGCCCGGGCAATGACCATATACAACAAACAGGGAGTTTATCCACTGGCTTTAGAAGTACCACAAAACTGGATGTTTCATAAAGACACCATCGAAATTATGAGTCATTTTAAAACAATTTTTTCTTCCGATGAGGTGGATTCTTATTTAAGCCAGGAAGATATGAATCATAATGAGGTTTATAAAGACGGACATCAATGGGTGGGGGCATCAATTCCCGTCGATGATACGAAAGTCAGTTATTTATCCGTTTATTCCACTGCAGTACCCATTGGTCTGGACGAGGATTTTGAGGAGATCCAAAGAAAAGTGGGAGTCTGTCAAAACTCCTTTGTACCATTAAAAAGTCTTTGGGATGTGGAGCATAGCTATTGGCTGGACAAACAGCTGATGACTTATAAAAATGGAGATTTGATTCTGAATGGCAAAAAAATGGATTTAAGCTTTACCCCCACTGTATATCCGGATTACTACAATTACCGCCGTAAAATGCTTCAACGCTTTTCCAGGGATTTGACAGCCCAGAGCAGAAGACTGGTAATTGCGGTAGGACTTACTTCCATACTTTTTGTGTTCCTGATTTTCTGGGCCAGATTAAAGAACAGAAAAAATTATTTCTTTCATGATTAGGGAGAGTGCCATGTCATTTATTGATATTCTTGCAATCTATTCCATTTTTGCTATCTGGGGGCTGCTGTTTATAAATATTCTGCTCTCTATAGGCGGTTATATTTATATTATGAGAATGTACCGCACGGATGGACATCATACGGTTTTGGAGTATCCAATCGTAACGGTTATGGTTCCTGCCCATAATGAAAGTATTGTGCTGAGAAAAACCATGGAGGCTCTGATAAGATTTGATTATCCCAAAGACCGGTATGAGATCATTGTTGTTAATGACAACTCTACCGATGACTCCGCCCAGGTTTTAAAAACCATCCAGCATAACAATCCGTCTGCAAAGATTATCGTAATCAATACAGACCGGGTAGTGGGGGGGAAAGGAAAATCCAATGCGTTAAATATTGCCCTGTCAGTGGCATCAGGTTCTGTCATTGCTATCTATGATGCGGATAATACACCGGAAAAGCAGGCACTTAAGATTCTCGTGGAAAATCTGATGTCAGACCATAAGCTGGGTGCGGTGATTGGTAAGTTCCGAACCAGAAATAAATATGCATCTTTACTGACAAGATTTGTAAACATTGAGACTTTGGCTTATCAGTGCATGAACCAGGCTGGGAGATTTTTCTTTTTTAAACTGTGCACCATTCCCGGAACCAATTACGTGATAAGGCGTGAATTAATTGACCAGATGGGTGGCTGGGATGTAAATGCACTTGCAGAAGATACAGAGATCAGTTTTCGTCTGTACAGAATGGGCTATTATATTAAATTTATTCCTCAGGCAGTCACCTGGGAGCAGGAGCCGCAGAAACTAAAGCAATGGTTTAAGCAGAGAACCAGGTGGGTAAAAGGCAATTTATATGTATTAAAAAGCAATTTTAAATATGCCTTCGATCCCCATGCAGGAATCATGAGGCTGGATGTGATTTATTACGCTCTGGTTTACCTGCTGATGTTCAGCTCCCTTATTTTTTCCGATATTATTTTTGTCATAGGAATTCTGGGACTTGGCCATGTAACCTTAGGAGGATTTTCTTCGTTGCTGTGGGAAATGGCAATTTTGCTGTTTGTTTTAAATGTAGCAATTACCTTATCGGTGGAAAGAAATGAATTTAATTTAAATAATATACTTCTCACCTTTGTCATGCTGTTTACTTATGCAAAAATGTGGGTTCTGGTTGTAGCAAATGGCATGATTCAGGGAATCCGGGATGCGCTCTATCAAAAAGAAGTTGTCTGGGACAAGACGGAACGTTTTGAGGAAATGACAGAGAAAGCCGTAAAAAATACGAAGCAGGTTTGAAAATAAGGAGACGACAATGACAACGTTGATGGATATTGTTAAGAAGAAAATTAAGAGGCCGGGGAAAATATCTGCAGCCTGTCTGATGCTGTTTGTCCTGATGATAACCCCTCTGGCAGCGTATGGTTATAGCGTCAATGCTGGGGGACTTAGCAATGCCCGGGAAAAAAGACAGCCTGAAAAGACAGACTCCCAAAAAGAGGATGAGATCCATCTCCTTCCTGTTGCAGAGCCTGAATCTGTTCCGTTACCAGATCAGAATGAGCCCGTATATGAACCGGTCAGCCATACCCAGGACAACTTTTTTTACAGGAAAACCCTGAAAGGTATTTATTCTTCCACCGATCTGTATTTTTATGTGGAGGATTACTGGGATACAAAATATGTATATGCAAAAATTCAGTACAATGTAAGCCAGCTCATTGAGAGCACTGCATCATCTGTTACCTTTGCCATCAATGATGTCCCCATCCAGTCTTACAAGCTGGAGTATAAAGACGGCAATTCTCAGATTCTGTATGTGAAAATCCCCATGGAGCAGGTTCGTTCCGGTTATAATTCCTTTTCCATATCTGCTTATGCAAGACTTTTTGATCAGCAGGGCTGCGTCGATGATTACTCTGATGCCAACTGGCTGGAAATTGCTGACACATCTTATATCAGATGCGGTTATGAAAGCAGGGATCCTGAGTACATGATTTCATTTTATCCTTATCCGTTCATGTCAACTTATAATCCCACTGGCAAGGGACTTTTCATTGCTGTATCTGATGAAGCTGCATCAGGAGAAGTAGCTGCAGCCATGAGCCTGATGGCTGATTTAAGTAAGCAGACCGGAAAAAGAAATGAAATTGAACTATGCCGGATTTCTGATTTAAAATCTATGAATCCTTCCAATACCATACTTATATCCGATTATAACAATCTGCCTGCCGAATACAAAGATAAAATGACAAAGGCACCGGATTCGTCAGGAAATGCAATTGTCAATTTTATTGATGATTCCAATTTAAAGCCCCTTCTTCTGATCACATCAAACGATGACTCAAGTCTAAAGGAAGCTGCTGACATGCTTATGGATGAAAGCCGCCGGAAACAGGAAACCGGAAATCTTGCAGTTGTGGAAAAGGGAAGCGGGGAGCAGGCGGTTAATGGGGCAAAACAAAGTGATCTGACTGCCTGGAATTATACTCTGGAAGATATTATGGGAAGCGGACTTTCCTTTGTAGGACCGTTTCATCAGGAAAAATATATCTACCTTCCAGTTTCCAGGGATTTTGTGCTGGCACAGGGCGGAAAAGTAGTTTTAAAGTTCCGTTACAGTGAAAATCTGGATTTTAAACGTTCCCTGATCACTGTATTCTGGGGTGATGTGCCCTGCGCCAGCAAGCGCCTCAGCCAGGAAAAGGCGTCGGGGGATGAACTGAACTTTGAAATGCCAGCAGATGTTGTAGGAACGTCTGCTGCCAGTTTGAAAATAGCATTTGACCTGGAAATTCCTGATTTAATTTGTACTCCCAGGCAGAGTGATATGCCCTGGGCTTACGTATCCAGAGAATCTGCCATATTTTTGCCCCCTGCCGCAGATATGAGATTGTCTTTTGATTCCGGAGCCTCTCCTTTTAGCCGGAACGGAAAATTCAATGATGTTTTGCTGGTACTTGGTGATAACCCAACCTCTGTTGAACTGAATCTGCTGGGTCAGACTATGGCAATGTATGGGAGAGAGGCAAAACCCTACGGAACCATACTGGTGAAACGGGCTGGTGAATTTAATAAAGACGATGGGGATTATAACATCATTACGGCGGGTACACTGTCTGGAAATGCGTTTTTAGCCCAGATTAATAACAATCTGGCATTTCAGTTTTCCCAGGATGGTAATACCTTTGAAAGCAATGATCAGCTGATTCTGTCCAGGGATTACGCAGCAAAGATTGGGGTTATGCAGCTGTTAAAATCACCCTATTCCCTTAACCGGACTCTGCTGGTACTGGCAGGAGGCAGCCAGGATACCCTTAAGAACCTTGAGGATTACCTAAGAGACAGCAGTAAAAGAGAAGAACTGAAAAAGGACTGCGTGGTGATAGATGCCTATCAGAATATCACGACTCTTAAGTTTATAAAAGCTGAGGAAGTAAAGGAAGGTCCCACTCTGGCAGAGAAACTGGTCCGGAATAAGAAATCTCTTGTTTTTACAGTCATTGCAACATCAGCTATGTTTTTAATGTTATTTGCCGTAATCATTATTCTGCTGCGGATACGGGTATACAGAAAAAAGAATGAAGAATAAGCAGATAATATGGGAAAGGGGTGAAGAAAGGAATGAGATTAGAGAAAAACTGGTTTTATCATTTCTGTATTGCCTTATCAATTGCAGGAATGGGCTACATCCTGATTGCAGGCGTCTCCGATGCACAGGGAAATCAGGAATATCCTTATGCAATGAAAGGATTGCTCATTCTCATCTTCTTTCTTACCTGGGCAGGTGTAAACTTTTTAGCGCTGCTGTCTGCCAGGTTTGCCATCAACGCAAAGCTTAAAAAATATCATATTTACCTTTTGGCTATGGAAGTAATTTACGTCATTCTTATTCTGGTTCTGGCATTTGCCGCCAGACTTTTCGTTATACGGAATCTGCCCATGGAACCGGCATCGGATTATAAAACCTATTACGAGATAGCTAAAATGTTAAAGGAAGGGGTTCTGCAGGAAAAGGGAGAAGGTTATTGTAACTATATTGGGATGTTTCCCCATATAATGGGTTACTGCTATATTTTAAAAACTGTTTTTGTTTTATCTGGAACCAGCATCTGGAACGGACAGATAGCAAATGTCTTGTTCTCCGTAGGATCAGTTTATCTGATTTACAGGATTGCCAGAAGGCTGGGAGGAAGAATGGCAGGGTTGGCAGCACTTACAGCCTCGGCATTCTGGCCATCCCAGATCCTTTACGTCAATATGCTTGCAGCCGAATACTCCTTTTCATTTTTCTTATACCTGTGTGTGCTGCTTTTTCTTCATTTGGTCATGGATTATGATGGCGCCACAAAGCATGGGATCAGAGGAGTTCTTCTTCATATTGTCCTTGGCTGTCTGGTTGCAGTGACTGCGTCAATCCGTCCAATGGCAGTAATATTATTAATAGCAGTCCTTATATTTCTGATTCCACTTAAGTCCAGATTACCGGAAATACCACATAACAGCATTTCTGTCTGGGTAAGATTTCTGGCCAGGGGGTTTATGAGGGCAGCACTCATGGTGCTGGCCTATATGTCGTTATCCAGTGTTCTTAATACCGATATAGAACTCACCATTAATAAATCAACACCTTCCTTTAGCCAGTCCTTTGGCTATAATCTTTTGGTAGGACTTAATCAAGAATCCAGTGGGGAATGGAATGAAGAAGATTCCAGGTATTTATATGAGAATCTGGAACGGTCTGGTTCGCCCATAGAAGCGCAGATTGCGTGCCGGAATCTGGCATTTAAGCGGTTGTCTGCAGGTCCAGGGGGATTATTTAACCTGTTTATAAAAAAATACGAAATGCTTTGGGAAAATGATAATTATGGTGCTGACTGGAATATGGCTTTCTTAAAAGAGCAAAATGAGCTGACTCCAGACAGGGAAGTATTTCTCAATCAGGCAAAAAGTGCCGGCCAGATTGTTTATATGGTGGCTGTGCTTTTTTCTTTTCTGACTTTGATATATCTGCTGCAAAGAAAGGCATCCTCTCTTTATGTTCTGGTCCTGGTTTATTTAGGGACAGCAGCCATGCATCTTATGGTTGAAAGCCAGAATCGGTATCACTTTCATATTTTGCCTGTATTTATAATTATTGCATCTGTAGGAATAAAATATATTTTTGAAAATGCTGTAACATTTGTAAACACTTCGGATTGGGAACGGCAGCAGAAAAAAGAACAACAGATCAGGAAAGAGACCGTATTAAAACAATTTGAATTGGAAGAACATAAAGCCATTGAGCAGCGCTATAAAAGTATGACCAATGCCTTTGATATGCAGTCGGCCATTTTAAACGGCAATGTTACTGTTACTGTTTCAGAAGCTTATACCCAACCCGATCCGTTTATGAAAGAAAAAAACCAGGTCTCTGCCGCTGAGACATCTCCGAAGATATCACAGGAAAAAGAAACAGAGAAAATGATAAAGAAGGAGCCGGCGAGATTGGAACATTCCGATTTAGAGGAGCTTATTCTGGAACTGGAAGAGATTGCAGAGACAGGAAAGGTGCCCAAAGAACATGACGAAAGGGGACATACGGTATGAAAAAAGCCCTTCCCACAAGCAGGGTAGAAAAGGTATTAATTATGATCCTCTGCATCCTTACGGTATTTACTGCAGGGGGTCTTCTTTTCCTGTCTCACTATTTCAATAAGGAGGAATTGCTAAAAAGTCAGAGAGAAAGCGCAGATGAAACTTCTCTTGATGATATCACGGCTATTTTTCCAGAATACTGCAATATCAATGAGAGAATTCCTGACATCCGCTTTACTGATGAATCAGGAGACATAGTGACAATGAAAGATTTTCAGGGAAAGCCAGCCATAATAACCTTCTGGGCCAGCTGGTGTCCGGATTGCAGAAAAGAACTTTCTCATATCAGGGAATTCATTAATACCTCAAAGAATTATGGCGACCTCAATTATATTCTTATAAATAGAACTGATAATAAAAAGGAAACCAAAGAAACAGCAAAAAAATATCTGTCTCAACTGGGGATTACCATGAATACGTATTATGACGAAGGTATGACCGCCTACCAGGAGCTTGGCCTTCATGCCATTCCAACCACATTATTTCTGGACGAGCATGGAGTGATCCGGTCATGGAGCATTAAGCCAATTGAAAAGACCTCTGTATTTGAAGGATATTTAAAAGATCTGGCAGAAGGAAGCGGGAAGGTGACCGGGGATTTTGTCCTGAACCATCTCATGGATGACATGGGAGGAATTCATACAATTTATGATCCGAAGGCAGACAGTGCCATAGAAAGCGATGTTCTTAGCGAAACTCAGGGTGTGATGCTGGAATATGCGTTACTGCGAAAGGATCAGCAGCTATTTGAAAAAATTCTTTCATATATCAATGGGGTAATGCGGGTAAATGGTATAACCGGGTGGAACGTCAGCAATAATAAGCCATCAGAAGTGAATTCGCTTTTAGATGACTTACGTATTATGGGTGCACTGCTCTCCGCTAATAATTTATGGGGCGGTTATGACCAGTTAATAACCAATTATTCAGAAGAAATTGCAAAATACGGAATTCACAATAGAAATTATGTGGATTTTTATGATTCCGGTTATAAAAAATATGCTGACCGCTTCACTCTCTGCTATGGAGACTTACCGGTTATGTCCCGGCTGGCAGTCCTGGATGACCGTTTTACAGAGCCTTATGAGTCAGCAAAGAAATTGATTCTTGGGGGAAAAATAAGTGAAGGATTTCCTCTATACTACAGTTGGTATGATTATAATAAAAACTCTTATGCTTCTGATGATTTAAATACTGCAGAAGCGATGGTCACGCTGCTTCACCTGGCAGAGGCCGGTTTGCTGGGGGATGATTCCATGGCCTGGCTAAATATGCAAATGGATGCAGGCGGTGTGAAAGCACGATACAAAACAGATGGAACGGTAGTGGAAGGTTATAATTATGATTCAACGGCTGTCTACGCGCTGATTGCCATGATTGGGGAAATAGAAGGAGATTCCAGACTCCAGGGAAAAGCTTTGAAAAAAATGGGGAAAATGAGGATTATGGATACCGATTATCCCTATTACGGTGCATTTGGGATGGAAGATGGAAGCGGCATCACATCCTTTGATCAGGTTATGGCAATGCTGGCGTATGAGTATACTGGAAAACCGGCAGACTGACTGAATAGGCGAAATTAATTAACATAAAAGGAGTTTTTGCCGTGAAGAATATCATGCTGGTATTTGGGACAAGACCAGAGGCCATTAAAATGTGCCCCCTGGTAACTGAGTTGAGAGGCAGGAAAGAAGCAAGGGTTTGCGTCTGTGTAACAGGTCAGCATAAATCCATGCTAAAGCAGGTTTTAGATGGGTTTTCAATTAATCCGGACTATGATCTCTCCATTATGAAAGAAAAGCAGACACTTTTTGAAATTACCGTAAATATTTTAAATAAGATTCGTCAGGTTCTGGAAAAAGAAAAGCCAGACGTGGTTCTGGTTCATGGGGATACTTCCACGGCATTTGCCTGTGCTCTTGCCTGTTTTTATCTTCAGATACCGGTGGGACATGTAGAGGCCGGATTAAGAACCTATGATATTTATTCTCCCTATCCCGAGGAATTTAACAGACAGGTCATTGGGATCATTGCAAACTACCACTTTGCTCCCACGGAAAAAGCCAGGGAAAATTTAATATCTGAGGGTAAGAATCCTTCTGCCATATTTGTCACAGGAAACACAGGCATTGATGCATTAAAAACTACGGTGAGAGCGGACTACAGTCATGAGTTTTTAACGTGGTCTTTGGGAAGCCGGTTGATTTTACTGACTGTACACCGAAGGGAAAATTTAGGGGAACCCATGAGACAGATCTTTCGTGCTGTCAAACGGATTACTGATACACATCCTGAGGTTAAGGTTATATATCCCATTCACTTAAACCCGCGTGTCAGGGAAATTGCAGGTTCTGTATTAGGGGGAGAGGAACGGATTCGTCTGATTGAACCCCTGGATGTAATTGATTTTCATAATTTTATGGCGAGAGCAGATCTTATTTTAACGGATAGCGGGGGAATACAGGAAGAGGCACCAAGTCTGGGAAAACCGGTACTTGTTCTTCGCAAATCAACAGAGCGGCCGGAAGGAGTTGATTCTGGGGCCCTGCTTTTGGTTGGGATTGAAGAAGAACGAATTTACGAAGCGGTAACACGTTTACTGGATGATAATGTGCTCTATGACAGGATGCGCAGTGCAGATAATCCTTATGGTGATGGAGAAGCAAGCAGAAGAATTGCAGATATTCTACTGGGTAAGAACGAAAACAAATAATACAGGCTTTGCATGTAAAACATGGAAAGCCTGTACTAATATGAATGAACTTATAATGATTTTGCTCTGTCCGCGATATTCTTATTAAAATTAATTACCTGATGCTCATAGGTAGACTCCATAAGAGGAGAGGTAATAATGAAATCTGCTGTTGCACGGGTGTTGGCAATGGGAATATCATAAACCTGGGCGATACGAAGCAGTGCTTTAACGTCAGGGTCATGAGGCTGTGCAGTCAGGGGATCAGAAAAGAAGATGATCAGATCAATCCTGCCTTCTACAATCTTTGCACCAATCTGCTGGTCACCGCCTAAAGGACCACTGTTATAGCCTTTTACCGGAAGGCCTGTCTGATCTGTAATCATACGGGCAGTGGTGCCGGTACCGCACAAAGTGTGGTTTTTTAAGATTTCCCTGTGTTCGGTGCACCATTCAATTAGTGAATGCTTTTCATTATCATGGGCAATCAGAGCAATATTTTTTTGTTTTTGAAGCGTCAGTGTAATAAAATCTTCCTGTAACATCATAGTCCTCCTGTTGTAGGTATTAATAAGAGTGGCAGAACCTCATTTAAAACGGCAGAACACTTTGCAGAGAGTAAGTTATGGACAGATCTTTTCTGGAATATTCCTTTTTAAAATTCTGAATGATCCGTTTTAAAACCATCTCTCCGTTTTCATAGGTTGCAGTAGGAAGAAGCATCAGATACTGGCTTACGCTGTAACGGCTGTAAACGTCTCCTCTGCGAAGAGAGTTGCGGATGGAACTGCCCAGTTCATCCATGGCACGGGTCTGTACCGCGGGCTTTAATAACTCACCCTTTAAATTGCTGATGGTTAGCAGGCATAAGAAGATGGAATCTCCGGTTCGTTCAATGGCTCTGGCCTCCAGCTGATAGATATCCCGAAATACGGAAGGCTCACAGCAAAATGCCCCCTTATTGGTTCCGCCCTCTAAAAGAATCTCCCTGATTGTGCTTAAATCCATGGTGATTCCATGCTTTTTGTCGCTGATCATTTTATACAGCTCTTTAAAACGGATGGATGGAGTAATGGCAAACTCGTTGTAAAACATGTCGTTTACCCGTTTGTAATGCTCCAGGGACATCATCTGGTTGCCGCTCTGGTACAGAGCATAGATCAGATAGTAATGTGCTTCTTCCCCGTAAGGATCGATGGAGATTGTCTGCTGGCAGACATCTATCATCGTAGGATAATCCTTTCTGTCATCTAACATTACCAGAATTTTTTTCACTAATTTCTGATAAAGGGTATGATAATAGGTGTGAATCGGGATTACCCAGGATTCCCATTCGGATTTAGGAAGAAAGTTTCCCTTATAAAGGTTAAATGCCTCCATTGACAGTTTCAGGCGGGTCTCTTCCGGAAATTCCTTGCTGTCAGCCTGCAGACAAAGCTCTTCGAACTTGTCCGTATCGCATACGGTGGTAAGATCCCTTGTCCAGCCATATGCCTTTCTGTTTTGGAATACCAGTTCCTGAGTAGGAAACCCAAGTGGCTCAAGAAGCTTTCGCACGCGGAACATCAGCGTCTTTAAAGCGCCAGCAGGATTATTGCTGGCTTCATCTTTCCAAAACAGGTCGATTAATTCATCAACGGGAATATCCCTGCCGCGAAAAGTGATTAAATATTCCAAAAGACTCCACGGTTTTTTAGCCTGATTATTCTGATCAACAATTAATTTGTCTCCGATGGTAACGGAGAATCCACCCAGCATGTTCACATAAATGATCGTCTCTTGATTTTTCATAATTTTCTCCAAAGTAACATTTTCTTTCCTTAGTATATAGAAAAAAATGTTAAAAGTCTAGCGCAGCTTATAAAAGATTGAGATTTTTATTAAAATAAGCTATACTAAAGCAGAAGAATATGAAAAAGAAAGCAGGAGATTGCTATGAACAGAAAAAAACTGTCTACAGGAATTCTTATACTTGCGTTTCTGCTTCTGGCTGTGGGAGCCGGAGTGCTTTACTTTGATTACCGTGACAGGCAGTATTCTGACAACCTGTATGAAAGCCTGGCTGAGCTGGCAAAGGAACCAGAAGAGAGCGTGACTGCCCCGTCGGAAACACAGAAAGATAAAGAAGAAACTTACGTATCTCCTATTTCTTTTGATGAACTCAAAAAGATTAATCCTGACATTGTTGGATGGATCCGCATTGCCGATACGAACATTGATTACCCCATCGTCCACACGGACAACAATGATACGTACCTGGATACGGATTTTGATGGTAAAAAGAATCCGTCAGGAACCATATTTCTTGACTGTGACAGCGAACCTGATTTTTCCGGAAGGCATAACATAATTTATGGGCATCATATGAAAGATGGTTCCATGTTTAAGGATATCATAAAGTATAAAGAGGAATCTTTTTATCGTGCCCATCAGGACATTGTGATCTATACCCCCCGGCAGGAATTCCATTTGCGGCCGGTTACTGTGCTTTATACGGACGCAGGCGGAATACGCAGAAAAACAAAATTTGAATCAGATGAGAGCTTTTCGCTGTATGTAGATGAGATGACAAAGAACGGCATGTTTTATCAGGCACCCGAAGCGCCGGTTAAAACTCTGTGGTCATTTGTTACCTGCAGCTATGAATTTGATGATGCAAGAACCATTCTATATGCAGCATTAGTCCCTTAATTAGAAAGGGCAGAAATGTGGTATTGTACATATCACTGTTTATCACCGCAGATTTATAAAGGAGAATAATAAAATGGGTAAATATTTTGGAACAGATGGTTTTAGAGGAGAAGCAAATGTTACGCTGACTGTTGAGGATGCGTTTAAGGTAGGCCGTTTTTTAGGCTGGTACTATGGACAGAAAAAACCGACTGAGGTATGCAGGATCGTTATCGGAAAAGACACAAGACGCAGCAGCTATATGTTTGAATATTCTCTTGTGGCAGGTCTTACCGCATCAGGAGCCGATGCCTATCTGCTTCATGTAACCACCACTCCCAGTGTTTCCTATGTTGTCCGTACAGAAGGATTTTCCTGCGGAATCATGATCTCTGCAAGCCATAATCCATACTACGATAACGGCATTAAAGTGATTAATGAAAAGGGAGAGAAGTTAGAAGAATCCGTAATCACGGAGATTGAAAAATATTTAGACGCAGAGATGGGAGAACTTCCATTTGCCACACAGGATAGGATCGGAAGAACTGTAGATTTTGCAGCAGGAAGAAACCGCTATATTGGATATTTGATCTCTACGGCAACCAGATCCTTTAAGAATAAAAAGGTAGCACTGGACTGTGCCAACGGAAGCGCCTCCGCCATAGCAAAGAATGTATTTGATGCACTTGGCGCAGAGACTCATGTGATCAGTAACGAGCCAAACGGTCTGAATATTAATACGGGTTGCGGTTCCACCCATATGGGACAGCTGGTGAAGTTTGTGAAAGAAGTAGGGGCTGACGTGGGCTTTGCTTATGATGGAGATGCAGACCGTTGTCTGGCCGTTGATGAGAACGGAAATGTAGTTGATGGAGATGGTATCTTATACATCTGCGGAAAATATATGAAAGAACAGGGGCTGCTTAAAAATAACAAAGTGGTAACAACTGTGATGTCCAATTTCGGGTTATATAAAGCTTTGGACCGGGAAGGGATTGAATACGAAAAAACAGCAGTTGGTGACAAATATGTTTATGAGAACATGGTAACCAATGGTAACTGCCTTGGCGGTGAACAGTCAGGACATATCATATTCAGTAAGCATGCAACAACCGGAGATGGAATCCTTACTTCATTAAAGGTAATGGAAGTAATTCTTGAAAAGAAAGAAAGCCTTGGAAAGCTGGTTTCTGAGCTGGAGATCTTTCCCCAGGTATTAAAGAATGTACGGGTTCATGACAAGACAGCGGCTCAGGATGATGAAGCGGTTAAGGCGGAAGTGGAGAAAGTGGCACAAAGTCTTGGAGACAGCGGAAGAATTCTTCTGCGCCAGTCAGGTACAGAGCCGGTGGTTCGAGTCATGGTAGAAGCAGCTGATTTAAAAACCTGTGAGCAGTACGTGGAGCAGGTAATTGATGTTATGAAATCAAAAGGTCACGTCATTTCCTGATTGTAAAACGAAGTCATTGAAAACCGAAGATAACAGCCGGTTTTTCAATGACTTTTTCAGTTTTAATAATGGCGTCTCATTGTAAATGAAGACATTTCATGATATCATTGTATTTATCTGCAAATTTATTTTGGGAGATCGGAAATATGGATAAAAAAGATAAATCAAACTTAGGAGAACAAATCCGCAGTACGGTGCAAAGCGCCATTGATTCCAGAGATTTTAACCAGCTGAACCGAATCATATCCGATTCCGTAAATTTTGCGCTGGATGAAGCAAAAAATCAGCTGGCAAAAGGAACCAAAAGCTGGACGCAGCCGCCGGTACGGGATAGCAGGGGTGAAGCAGGTGAGACGGAAAAGGTGGTAGATGACGAACCGGGATACCGGGCGTTTCAAACCAGCCGCACGGTAAAAGAGCGGACAGGCAGTTCATTAACCGGAAAACAGGAGATTAAAATTAACCAGCAGGGGCGTGTGGGCGGAGTACTTTTAACCGTTTTTGGAAGTCTTTTTCTTGGAATTGATCTGATCGGGATTCTTATATCTCTTTTTGCTTCCATGATTTTAAAACCTGTCGCATGGGCGGCAGCCGGTGCGTTCACTTTTCTTCTGGCTGCTGGAATTGTGTCGGGCTGTATGCTTTTTACTGGAATTTCCATAAACGGAAGATTAAAAAGAGCCAGAATCTATGCCAAACAGTCCGAAAAAAGAATGTATTGTAATTTAGAGGAATTGGCTGCAAGTATTGGCAAATCACGGGAATATGTAATAAAAGACGTGGAGAAAATGATGAAGCTGGGTATTTTTCCCCAGGCACACTTAGATGAGCAGAAAACCTGCCTGATTTTAAGCGAAGCCACATATAACCAGTATCTGGAGTGCCAGAAAGCGTTAAAGGAGCGGGAAAAAGAGGAAGAACTGAGACAGATATCAGATAATAAATCCCAGGAGAATCAAGCGTTGCAGGAAATGATGACTCAGGGAAGAAATTACTTAAGAATATTAAAAGAAGCCAATGATGCCATACCGGGCGAAGTAATTTCCCGGAAAATATCCATGCTGGAGGACGTAATACAGAGGATTTTTGACACTGTTTTAAAGCATCCGGACCAGATGGGAGAGATGGAGCAGTTTATGGATTACTACCTCCCTACAACGGTAAAGCTGGTGAATGCTTACCGGGATTTTGACAGCACAGGCATAGAAGGCAATAATATTGTCAATGCAAAAAAAGAAATTGAAGGAACTCTTGATACCATCAATCTGGCTTTTGAACGGCTGCTTGATGATCTGTACCAGGATACGGCTATGGACATTACCACGGATGCATCGGTACTCCAGACAATGTTAAAGAAGAATGGATGGGCCGAAAGTGATTTTACAGGAGGAAATAAAGAATGAGCAGAGATTTGGAAGAGATGATAAATGAAGCGCCCCAGCTTACCCTTACACCATTTGACCAGACAGAAGGTGTTAAAGAGGGACATGCACTGACCGAGGCAGTACCTGTATCCGAACCAGTGCCTGCGCCAGAGCTTACACCAGAGGAAGAACGGCTGGTTTCTGATTTCGCTGATAAAATTAATTTAAAAGATTCCAATATGGTGCTTCAGTATGGTGCAGGAGCGCAAAAAAAGATTGCTGATTTTTCCGAGTCAGCCCTTGATAATGTAAAATCAAAGGATCTTGGTGAAGTGGGTCAGATGCTCACCAATGTGGTGACAGAGTTAAAAAGCTTTGAAACAGAAGGAGAGGAAAAGGGCTTCTTCGGTTTCTTTAAAAAGAGTGCTAACCGCCTTGATAACATGAAAGCAAAGTATGCATCTGCGGAGACCAATGTGAACCAGATCTGCAAGATTCTTCAGAATCATCAGATTCAGCTTTTAAAGGACATCGCCCTTTTGGATAAAATGTATGAATTAAACACCACATATTTTAAGGAACTGACCATGTATATCCTGGCTGGAAAGAGGAAGCTTGCAAAAGTTCAGCAGGAAGAGCTCCCTCTTTTAATGGACCGGGCGGCAAGAAGCGGTCTTCCGGAGGATGCTCAGGCAGCCAATGATTTGTCTGCCATGTGCGGACGTTTTGAAAAGAAGATCCATGACCTGGAGCTCACCCGTATGATTTCCATTCAGATGGCGCCCCAGATCAGACTGGTTCAAAATAATGATACTTTAATGACAGAGAAGATTCAGTCTACCCTTGTCAACACCATACCTCTCTGGAAGAGTCAGATGGTTCTTGCCATCGGAATCAATCATTCGGAGCAGGCGGCAAAGGCACAACGGGAAGTGACCGATATGACCAACGAGCTGCTTCGAAAGAATGCAGAAGTGTTAAAAACTGCAACCATTGAGACGGCGAAAGAGTCAGAGCGTGGAATCGTTGATATGGAAACCCTGAAAAAGACCAATGAGTCCCTGATTACTACCCTTGATGAAGTGGTACGGATTCAGGCAGAGGGAAGACAAAAACGAAAAGAAGCAGAAGTGGAACTTGCCCGTATGGAAGGGGAATTAAAGACAAAGCTTTTACAGATGAGCAGGTAAAAGATTCTATGGATTTTAAAGTTTTTGTTGTAAGTCATTTTTACTCGTGCTATAATAGCATAACACTTTACCGTGGTGGTTTGTCAGAGCACGGCATGTGATTTTATTGCAAAGGAATGATGACAGATGGGGTTAGACCTTTAAAACCCACGTTGTTCATTGTCAAAAAATACAGCGTGATTTATCGACTCCAAAGCCTGAACTGATTTTTTTATGAAAGAAATACAGACAAAAAAGGAATATGGAGGAGATCAGACATGTTGAATTATGAAAGATATAAGCGGGTACCGGTAGTAGATTATCCGGAAAGACAATGGCCGTGCAGGGAGATTAAGAAAGCGCCGATCTGGTGCAGTGTGGATTTGAGAGATGGAAACCAGGCTCTGATTGAGCCTATGGTAGTGGAAGAAAAGATTGAGATGTTTAACCTTCTGATTAAACTCGGTTTTAAGGAGATTGAAGTGGGATTTCCTGCTGCTTCCCAGATTGAGTTTGATTTCTTAAGACAGCTTGTGGAACGGAAACTGATTCCTGATGACGTGGTGATTCAGGTTCTGGTTCAGTGCAGAGAGCATTTGATTAAGAGGACATTTGAAGCCTTAGAGGGAGTTAAGAAGTCAATCGTTCATATCTACAATTCCACATCTACATTACAGCGTGATGTGGTCTTCCGCAAAGAGATGGATGAGATCAAGGAGATCGCCATACAGGGAACCCAGTGGGTGAAACAGTATATGCAGGATTTTAAGGGAGAAGTTATGCTTGAATATTCTCCTGAAAGCTTTACCGGAACTGAACTTCAATTTGCACTTGATATCTGTACGGCAGTGCAGGAAACCTGGGAAGCAACTCCGGAGAAGAAGATTATTTTTAATCTTCCTTCCACTGTGGAGATGACAACTCCCAACGTATATGCTGATCAGATTGAATGGATGAATTCACGGTTTAAAGACCGGGACAGCATTATTTTAAGTGTTCATCCTCACAATGACAGAGGAACAGGGATTGCAGCCACTGAGCTGGCTCTTCTTGCAGGAGCGGACCGTGTGGAAGGAACTCTGCTTGGGAATGGAGAACGTACCGGTAACGTGGATATTTTAACAGTTGCCTATAATATGTTTTCTCAGGGCATCAATCCGGAGCTTCATCTTGAAAATATCCGTGAAATCGTGGATGTTTACGAACGCTGTACCAAGATGGAAGTAGAACCAAGACACCCTTATGCAGGGAAGCTTGTATTTACTGCTTTTTCCGGATCCCATCAGGATGCCATTAACAAAGGCATGCAGGCGATGCATGAGAGGAAGAATCCATTCTGGGAGGTTCCTTACCTTCCAATCGATCCTTCCGATATTGGCAGACAGTATGAGCCGATTGTCAGAATCAACAGCCAGTCCGGCAAGGGCGGCGTGGCATTTGTCATGGATACCTTCTATGGATTCAAGCTTCCAAAGGGTATGCACAAGGAGTTTGCCGATGTGATTCAGGCAATTTCCGAAAAGCAGGGTGAGGTTGCTCCAGAGCAGATTCTGGAAGAATTCAAAAGCTGCTATACCGAGCGGAAGGAACCCATTCATTTCAGAAAGAGCCAGATTACAGAGGCAGAGGAAGATGTGGAGTTCTCAACACTTGCCAAAGTCCGCTACACAGACCATGGTGTGGAGAAAGTATTCGAGGGTGTGGGAAACGGACCTATCGATGCTGTTCAGAAAGGTCTGGAGAAGGAGCTTGGTATCGAAATCCGGGTGCTGGATTACTACGAACACGCACTTGCTTCCGGATCAGGGGCGCAGGCTGCATCCTATATCCATCTGCTTGATGTAAAAACCGGAAAGGCAACTTATGGTGTGGGAATCAGTTCCAACATTACCAGAGCGTCTATCCGGGGTATCTTTAGTGCGGTTAACCGGTTATTTTATTAATATCAGATAATGAAAGGGATCCAGTCTTTTTTAGGCAGGATCCCTTTTGGTTATTTTATTCTTTTTTCAAAACAAACAGCTTCATCCCGCCCCTGATATTTCCCATAATTCGGGATGATATGGAAGCCATTTCTTATATAGAAGCTGCATGCGCCCCCGTTGATTTTTCTGGTTTCGCAGATCAGTCTGCTGTATCCAAATTCCAATGCCTTATTTTCAAGGAAATTCAAGATAGAAGTGCCAACACCAAGCCCCTGCTCTTTTGCATACATCCGTTTCAATTCCCCAGTGGAATCGTCTATTGGGCGTATTGCACCGCAGCCCACTGCATTACTTCCACTTCTTGCAATGACAAAAATAGATTTTTCATCTTCCATGTCCTTGATTGAAAATGAGGATTCGCCACTGTTTCCGGTTATGTGATTCAGACTTCCGGATAATTCGTTTAGCAGTGACAGAGACTCATCTCTGTTAATATCAGCCTCCATAATCTGAATCGTTGTTTGAATATTATTTTTCTCGCTCATAGTGGTTTTTATAATACCTCCTCTCGCATTGATATAATTATAAACCCAATGATTGACTCAAACAATCATTATTTAGAAATCCACTGATAGAACCGGCGTTTACTTTTCTGAAAGACTCTAGTATAATTAATTCAGTTTATAAAACGACAGGAGAGTAAAGATGAAGAAATATGATTATGTGCTTGTCGGAGGTGGTCTCTATTCCGGCGTATTTGCCTATCTGGCCAGGAAACAGGGGAAGAAATGTCTGGTCCTTGAGAAAAGGGAACATTTAGGCGGCAATTTGTATTGCGAAGAAACAGAAGGAATCCATGTACACCGGTACGGTGCTCATATTTTCCATACAAGTAACCGGAAGGTCTGGCAGTTCGTCAATGAGCTGGCAGAATTTAACCGGTATACCAATAGTCCCGTTGCCAATTATTTAGGAGAGATGTACAACCTGCCTTTTAATATGAATACATTCAGCAAGATGTGGGGGGTGTCAACTCCTGAACAGGCAAAAGCAAAGATTCATGAGCAGAGACAGGTGATTACCAGTGAGCCAAGGAATCTGGAAGAGCAGGCAATCAGCCTGGTGGGTACGGATATCTACGAAAAACTGGTAAAGGGTTATACGGAAAAGCAGTGGGGCAGAGATTGTAAGGAGCTTCCGGCCTTTATTATTAAACGTCTCCCTGTACGGTTTACCTATGACAATAATTATTTCAATGACCTATATCAGGGGATTCCCATGGGCGGTTATAACGTAATTACAGACAAGCTCTTTGAAGGTTGTGATGTAGAGCTTTCTGTTGATTATTTAGACAACAGGGAGCATTATGACAGTCTTGGAGAGAAAATCATATACACTGGAATGATCGATGCTTTCTATGGATACCAGTTTGGTAAACTGGAATACCGCAGTCTGAAGTTTGAGACAGAGACCCTTAATACAGACAATTACCAGGGGGTTGCAGTTGTAAACTATACAGACCGTGAAACTCCTTTTACCAGGATTATTGAGCATAAGCATTTTGAGTTTGGAACCCAGGATAAGACGGTTATAACCAGAGAATATCCCGTTGACTGGAGTGAGGGCATGGAACCTTATTATCCCGTCAATGATGAGACCAATCAGAACTTGTATCAGGCATATGAAAAACTTGCCCAAAAAGAGGATCGGGTTATCTTTGGAGGCAGACTGGCAGAATATAAATATTACGATATGGACAAAGTTATTGAGTCTGCTTTCAAAATGGCTGAGTCCGAACTGGGTCTCCTCCCCTAGCCGCCGGCTGTTTACTTTTCTAATCAGATATAGTACAATACAACGATAAAATTGGTATGCGGGGAGGTTATTATGAATATAGTTTACGCTTCCAACGATAAGTTTGCCAGACACCTTGCTGTTTCTCTCTACTCTCTTCTTGATCGGAATCAAAAGATTGAAACGCTTGATGTCTGGGTTTTATCCATGGGGTTGTCAAGGGAATCGAAAGACCGCTTATGCGGGATCGCACAGGAATTTGATCGTGAGCTTTCTGTGATTGAACTGGGGAATTTAAAGGAACGGTTTTCCCATGAGGTGGACACAGGAGGATTTGATTTAAGCATTATGGCCCGCTTGTTTTTAGGAGATGTGCTTCCTGAACATGTGGAACGGGTGCTTTATCTGGATTGCGATACCGTGATACTGTCTTCTTTGGAAAAATTATGGAAGGCTGATTTAGGTCCGTTCCTGTTAGGCGCTGTCATGGAGCCAACCATTTATCCTTGTATTAAAGAAGAGATCGGATTAAGACCGGAGGAACCCTATTTTAATTCAGGGGTGCTTTTAATTGATTTAAACCGGTGGAGAGAAGAGAATGTTCAAAAGAAGCTTCTTGATTTTTACCGGTCCAAGGGAGGTAAACTGTTTGCAGGAGATCAGGATACCATTAATGGAAGTTTAAAGGGCCGTATCAGACCTCTTTCTCCCCGCTATAATTATTTTACCAACTACCGGTATTTCCATTACCGGCATTTAGTCCGACTGTCTCCGGTGTACGCACTCATTACGGAAAACGGCTTTAGGGAAGCAGGCAGACATCCGGCGATCCTTCATTTTATGGGGGACGAGAGACCCTGGAAGGAAGGAAATCTAAACCACTACCGCAGAGCTTACGACAAGTATCTGGCGAAAACTCCCTGGGCAGGAACTCCAAAGGAAAAAGGAAACCGGTTTTATATGGCAGCTTATCATCTTATGAATTACGGCACCTATTTGTGCCCTCCTTTTCGTGATTTTATCAGCCGCCGCTTTGGAATGAAGCTTGTAAATTCCAGAAAAGGATCTTAAAAGGAGCAGGTATGAATGTAAGCTGTATCATTTTAAACTACAATGATGCTGATACTACAATAAAACTGGTTCAGGGGATGAAAGATTATTCTTCTCTTGATTCCATAGTTGTGGTGGATAATCATTCCACAGATGATTCGGCCGCCAGATTAAAGGAGTTGGATGGCGGCCGGGTACATGTGATCGGCTCCTTAAAAAACGGCGGATATGGTTATGGAAATAATCTGGGAATCCGTTATGCTTACAGGGAACTTGGTGCCACCCACGTGATAATTGCAAATCCTGATGTCATGGTTACAGAGGAGACGATTACTGCCATGAAGAACGCATTTCTGGCGGACCAACGCGTTGCAGTCACTGCTGCCGTGCCGGTGGATCAAAGGGGCAGGGAAGGACTGAAGAGCTGGAAACTGACTGGTCTGTTTGGGGATTTGCTTGATACGGGGCTGGTTACACGACGGTTATTGAAGCGGTGGCTTTCAGATGAACCGGGGAAACGGGCATTTCCTCTGACAACACCCGTGGCAGCAGAACGCTGTGCGTGGGCGGATGCAGTTCCGGGTTCTCTTTTGCTGGCTGATGTAAAGGCAATGATGGCATGCGGCCTTTATGATGAAGAAGTATTTCTTTATTATGAAGAGAAGATTCTTGGATATCAGTTAAAGAAAAAGGGGTACCGGACACTTCTTCTTCTTGACCGGACTTATCTCCATCTTCATTCTGTCTCCATTGACAAATCCGTTAGCTCCATCCTGAAAAAACAGGCGCTGCTTCATAAAAGTAAACTTCATTACTATAAAAAATATTTAAAAATAAACCGGTTTCAGGAATTTGCTGCAAAGGTATTCCTGGAATTTCTCATGTTTGAGATCTGGTTTTTAACAAAGATTCTGGGAATGTCATGGTAAATGACATGGAAAGAGGGGATAGAATGATAACAGTACTTTTGGCTGCCTGGAACGGAGAGAGATATCTAAGACAACAGATGGAATCACTTTTGGGACAGACCAATCAGGAATTTACCATTTTAATTTCCGATGACGGTTCCTCTGACAGAACCCCCGAAATCATCTCAGAATATGAAAACAGGTTTCCAGACCGGATCAAGAGCTTAAAGAATTTAAAACCATCAGGCAGTGCCAGGGACAATTTTTTCCGGCTTTTAAAATCTGCATCCGATGAGTATCTGATGTTTTGTGATCAGGATGATATCTGGCTGCCGGATAAAGTAGAGGTTACTTTAAGAGAGATGAAGAAGATGGAAAAGATTTGGGGAAAGGATATGCCCATACTGATTCATTCGGATCTTTCTGTTACAGATCAGGAAGGAACGGTACTTCACCCTTCCATGGCAAGATACCAGAAGATAGGAGTTTTTGATAACCGCACCAGCCATTATCTGGTGGAAAATAACATCACAGGCAATACCATGATGATTAACCGGTCCTTAAAAAATCTGACGGAGCAAATCCCGGATGTCTGTGTCATGCATGACTGGTGGCTGGGTCTTGTGGCAAGCTGTTTTGGAAAAATTTCCTATATTGACCGTCCGCTGGTTCGCTACCGGCAGCATGGTAACAATCAGGTTGGCGCAAAAAGCGGTATGAAACAGCTGTCCGAGAGAATGAGCAGGCAGGAGAACGTACGGGAAAATTACCGCCTCCTGTTTGAGCAGGCGAAGTCCTTTCTTTCAATTTACAAACAGTCCATGACTCCTGCTCAGAGAGAGTTGTTTGAAGAATTTATAACTATTTGCCGCAAAAGCAGAGCTGGAAAAATAAAGACTATTTTAAAATACAAATTTTTTAAAAGTACCCGTGTCAGAACGCTTGGACAGATGTTTTCTATTTAACTGAGCAGTACATGGGAAATGAGGAGAATGGTAGAATGATACCAAATGAAAAAGAAATACTGGTAACGAGGGCTTCCATGCCTTCTTACGAAGAATTTATTGCTGAGATCAAACCGATCTGGGAAACTGCCTGGATGACCAATATGGGAGAATTTCACGACAGATTAAAGGATCAGCTGAAGGAATATTTAAAAGCGGAAAATCTTCTGCTGTTTGTGAACGGACATATGGCTCTTGAGATGGCGCTGCAGGCGATGAACTTAACCGGAGAGGTGATTACCACCCCTTTTTCCTTTGCTTCCACCACCCATGCGATTATAAGAAATAATCTCACACCAGTATTCTGTGATATCAGAGAAGACGACTATACCATTGATGCCGATCAGATTGAAGCACTGATTACAGATAAAACCACAGCGATTCTCCCGGTGCATGTGTATGGTAACGTCTGCGATGTGGATAAAATAGAGTCCATAGCCCAAAAACACAACTTAAAAGTGATTTACGATGCAGCACATGCATTTGGCGTAGAGGTGAATCATCGTGGAATCGGAACCTACGGAGACGCATCCATGTTCAGTTTTCATGCTACCAAAGTATTTAATACAATAGAGGGCGGAGCAGTTACTTTTAAGGATCCATCCCTGGAAATTCTACTTAATTATTTAAAAAACTTTGGAATAACCGGAAAAGAATCCGTGGAATATATTGGCGGCAATGCAAAGATGAATGAATTTCAGGCTGCCATGGGAATTTGCAATCTGCGTCATGTTGAGGAAAACATTGAAAAACGCAGGTTGGTTTCAGAACGCTATCGCGAGCATTTGCAGGGAGTTTCCGGAATTCGCCTTAATCCCATAAAGCAGGGAATCAGTCAGAATTATGCGTATTTTCCTGTGTCATTTGACGGGTTTGCGCTGACCAGGAATCTGGTATATGATCTTCTGGCTTCCCATAATATCTTTGCCAGAAAATATTTCTATCCCCTGATTACGGATTTTGAATGTTACAGGGAGCGTTTTTCGGATCTTGAGCTTCCATGTGCCAGACGGGCAGCAGACAGTGTTCTCACCCTGCCTCTTTATGCAGATCTGCCTCTTGAAGATGTGGACAGGATATGCCAGATAATTTTAAGTGCCGCAAAGAAAGGGAAACAGAGCGTATGAAAGCTGCAGTTGTAACCGCAATCGGGTCATTTTCCGCTGATATTGTTATTAAAAATTTAAAAAATATGGGGCTTAAGGTGATCGGCTGCGATATATATCCGGCAGAATGGATTGCTGATTCTTCCAGTGTTTCTGCTTTTTATCAGGTTCCTCTTGCAACACAGGAAGAGGAGTATGTAGAGAAAATTCTGACTATCTGCAAAAAGGAAGGGGCTGACGGACTGATCGTTTTAACCGATGCGGAAGTAGATGTATGGAACCGTCACAGAAACAACTTAAAGGAAGCAGGAGTGACGTTATGTCTGTCCCCGGAAGATACCATAACGGTTTGCAGAGATAAGATGAAACTTTATGAGTTTCTTTCTGAAAGAGGGATTGGAAATATGATACCCACCAGAATGCTGTCTGGTATTTCTTCTGAATCCATCTCCTATCCGGCAGTTGTAAAGCCTTATAATGGAAGAAGCAGCCAGGGACTTTCCTATCTTCATAATCAGGAAGAAATGGAGCGGTTTCTTGCCGGAGGGGAAGCGGATAATTATGTGGTGCAGCCCTATTTTAAGGGAAGTATTATTACTGTAGATGTAGTGCATCAGGCGGACACAGGGCGGACAGCAGCTGTCAGCCGCAAGGAATTGCTTCGGACCCCCAATGGTGCTGGCACATCTGTTCTGGTATTTTCAAATCCAACTCTGGAAGCAGTATGCAAGGAGGCAGCAAGGGCCTTGGGAATTCAGGGCTGTGTCAATTTTGAATTTATTGAAGGAGAAGATGGAATCTTTTCTATGCTGGAATGCAATCCCCGGTTTTCAGGCGGCGTGGAATTTTCCTGTATAGCGGGATATGACTGCGTTTTAAACCATGTGAGGTGTTTCCTGGGGGAGGACATTACTCTTTCCAGTTCTGTAACGGAAATGTATATTGCCAGAAAATACGAGGAATATGTAACAAAGGTACTTGATAAGGAAGGGATTAAGAAATGAAAGACGGATCAAATAGCGAAATCATGGCCAGCATTAACTGTGTCACCTATAACCATGGTGCCTTCATCCGCCAGGCTCTTGACAGCTTTCTGATGCAGAAAACGGACTTTGAGTATGAGATTCTGGTTCATGATGATGCTTCCACGGACGGGACAGGGGATATCATCAGGGAATATGCAGCAAAGTATCCGGATAAGATCCGGCCTTTGATCCAGACAGAGAATCAGTATTCCCAGGGCATTGATAACATAAGCGGTGCGTTTAATTTTCCCCGCGCAAGAGGAAAATATATATTCATGTGTGATGGGGATGATTACTTCGATTCGCCCTACAAGCTTCAAAAGCAGGTGGACTACATGGAGGCCCATCCGGACTGTACCCTTTGCATCCACAGTGCAAAGATTCAGCTGATGGGAAAAGCAGTGACTGAAAGCCAGATGAGACCGTACCGGAAAACCACAGTACTGACGCCAGAAGAGATCATCGATAAAACTTCCGGGTATGCCATGTCTTCCATGGCATTTCCTGCAAGACTTGTAAAAGAGCTTCCTGATTACTATACGGATTGTCCGGTAGGAGATACCCCGTTGCAGCTGATGGCAGCTGAAAACGGTTATGGCTATTATATGGATGAACCCATGAGTGTATACCGGGTAGGCGTATCCGGTTCCTGGACTGTTGAAGGGAAAAAAGGAAATTACGCCGCGAAGCAGCAGGCCTATTATGAGCGGATGAGACAGGTTTATAAAGAATTTGACAAAGCAACAGGCGGCCGTTTTAAGGCGGCCGCCATAAGTGCTTCTAACCGGACCTATTATCAGACGAAGGTCAATACCAGGGATTTTAAGGAGATATTAAATCCTGCATACCAAAGGTATTATAAGGAACTTACGCCATTGACCAGGTTCTTTATTCAGTTTCAATACCGTACTCCCGGCCTGTATGGTTTCTTACGAAAAACATTCACCGGAAGGAAAGGTTAAATTACACGTTTCTGTTACATGTTGGGATCAGTGGGATCCCAGGTCTGTGTATCCGGTATGATCTGCTCAATGGCAGGTCTTTCATAGGGTCCTGGAACGGGAGATTCGTAAATGGTTACTGTAGTTCCAAGCGCACAGTGATCATAGATCCATTTGGCATCTCCGGAGAGAAGACGGATACAGCCGGCTGATTCGGCAATGCTTAAATAATTATATGTAGAGGGATCGAGGGTCATCTTATCAGGGCGGCTGTAAAGTATGGAGTGGATTAAAAAGCCCTTCCAGATACGGGTTGCATATTGGGTAAAGATTCCGTGATCCATATCCCGCCAGCGGTATTTCACCGGTGTCTGGAATGTTCCAAGGGGAGTATCCGGACCTGTAGAGGTAAGGAATGATTTTACCGGAATAATAAATCCATTGGCGCCGTCCTTTGCAAAGACTGTCATGCAGTTCATCTGTTTGTTGATGCTGATAAAAAATGGTCCCGAGTTTCCAATGAGGGGCTCTAAATCAGTATACATCTTGCCAGAATTTAAATCAAAATAGTACTTAAAGCCATCAATGTACTGCCAGCCTACAACAGGAAGAGAGTCCTTGAAATAATACCGGTCATTCTCGATCCATGCCCAGCCGGTAAAAGGGGTACCATCTCCGTTAAAGTAGCGCAGTCCGCCGTCAACAATCTGCATTCCGTCTTTTGTGGCGGAAATCAATGGCTTATCCGTCTTATATGGGAAGGCAGAGTTCTTGGCATAGAATGCCATACGAAAACCTGTGATATAACGTCCGGTTCCCATGGTTCCCGCACTGGTACCGTTCTTTGCCCAGTCAGTAATGGTACCGTCGTCTAATTTTGCTGAGTAATAGAGATTGAACTGGTTGTTTACATAACCGGAAAACCTCATCTGTATGGCTTCAATATTCACGTCATTGGGGTAATTGGTTGTCTGTTGTCCATTCATAACCCATGGGGACCAGCCAGTGCCTGATGTGTAGGTCCGGTAGAGTACGTTTCCTACGATATTCGTGAGAAATGTAGATAATCCATGAAAGCCCTGTCCGTCGTTGGTGATCCAGGCATCGTTGACAAAAGGCTGAGTCCAGTTGCCGTCACCAATCATAACAGTGGTCTGAAGTCGTGGGAAATTGGCTTTTAATGCTTCCTGAGCAGCCCGGGTCGCTTCATCAACAACACCGTCTTCTCCTCCTCCGGCTCCTTCTTTTCCGATATCTATTCCTGCATTTGCCAAAGCGGTTTCTGCTTCCTCTGTAGTTACGCCTCCCTCAGTTTCGCTGGCAGCTGTACTCTGTTTTCCAGACTTACTGCTGTCGCTGAGGCTGACGCCATTCCTGTAACCCGGTCCATATGCCTCGTCCGCCCGCGTAAGGGCAGCCTGTCCCAGGACAAGAGCAGCTGTCAGGCAGAATGCCGCCAGGCCGCGTGTCAGTTTACGCATGATAAAAACCTCCTGTAAATCATTAAAAATTTTATAGTGATTCCATAATACTTTAACATAACTAACTGGAAAATGCTATATACGATTTACATTTATTGGGCAATATAGTACAATAAGGCGGAAATGTAAATTGGATAATTGAGGAGAAAAGCCAGTATGTACCAGGAAAATATGAAAGAGAGAGTGCTTTCCGGACTGTTTTGGAAAGTCATGGAAAATGGGGGGACACAGGGAATTCAGTTCCTTGTATCCGTACTTTTAGCCAGACTTTTAACGCCGTCCGAATCCGGGGAAGTCATGCTGATTATGATATTTATTACCATCGGCAATGTATTTGTCCAGAGTGGTTTTAACACTTCTCTGATTCAAAAGCAGGAAGTGGATGAAAGAGATTATTCTTCTGCTTTTTGCGTAAGCTTTCTGATTGCCTTCGTTCTATATATGATTTTGTTCTTTTCTGCGCCTGCAATCGGGGATTTTTATGGACAGCCAGTGTTCGTACCAGTGTTAAGGATTCTTTCCCTGACTTTGTTTTTCGGTGCAGTCGTATCGGTTCAGTCCGCCTCCGTTTCCAGAAACATGGAATTTAGAAAGCTTTGTATGGCCAGTCTCTTTGCTGCGGCAGGTTCCGGTATCATTGGAGTGCTAATGGCTTTAGAAGGATTTGGATTATGGGCACTTGCCATGCAGCAGTTTTTTTACAGTTTTTTTCTCATGGTGGTGCTGCATTTTTTAAAGACCTGGAAACCAAGTCTGAAATTTTCCATTCAAAAAGCGGGAGAGTTATTCTCATATGGCTGGAAGATTCTTATGTCTGGTCTCATTGACACGATTTTTACCAATGTTTATGGTCTGGTGATTGGAAAAATATATAATTCGGCTATGATGGGGCAATACTCTAGGGGAAATCAGTTCCCTGCACTCATTGCCAATAATTTAGGGGCAGCCATCCAGTCGGTTATGCTCCCTGCTTTTTCTGCCTGCCAGGATGACAGGGAGAGAGTAAAAAGCATGGTAAGAAGGTCGATTGTGACAAGCTCCTACCTTGTTTTTCCCATGATGGCAGGTCTGATTGCCGTAGCAGAGCCTATGGTAAAGCTTTTACTGACAGACCAGTATTTACCTTGTGTTCCCATGCTCCGGCTCCTTTGCATTGCCTATGCTACCTGGCCCCTACATGTGGCCAATTTACAGGCAATCAATGCCCTTGGAAGAAGTGAGATTTTCTTAAAACTGGAGATTATTAAAAAAGCAGTCAGTGTAGTAGCTTTAATCATCAGCATTCCCTTTGGAATCTATACCATGGTGGCGTTAAGAGCAGTGACGGATTTTATCTGTACATTTATTAATGCCTATCCCAATAAGAAGCTTCTGCATTATAGCTTTCTTCAGCAATGGAGAGATGTATTCCCTTCTCTGCTCTTGTCTGCTGCCATGTGTGGCGTGGTATACAGCGTGCAGTTTCTGGTAAATGGTACTCTGCTGACACTGACCTTGCAGATTGTCACAGGAGTCCTGTTTTATGCTGGTTTTTCCTGGCTGTTTCGGATTGAAAGTTTCTTTTATCTGTGCAGAACAGTTAAGAACATGGGAAGGTAAGATGGACGTTAGCAGTTTACTTTTTTAGGCGAATCATGTAGAATAAAAAGAACTTGTTAAATGAAATGAAATAGAGGAACTATAATGGAACGTAAAAACGTGGCATGGAATATGATTGGAAGCCTGGTTTACGCGGGATCCAGCATGCTGCTGACAGCTCTGGTGAATCATCTGGTGGGAACGGATCAGGGAGGCATTTTTGGTTTTGCTTTCAGCACATTCGGACAGCAGATGTTTCTTGTGGCCTATTTTGGAATGAGACCCATTCAGAGTACTGATGTGAGAGAGAGCTATACGTTTGGCGAATACCGGATGGCACGTATGGTCACCTGCGGTATGGCGCTGATTTTTGGCATTTGCTACATTCTATGGAAGGTTTTCGTTTCTTCTTCCGACTATACCTACGAAAAAATCATGGTTGTTTTCTTCATGGTTCTTTATAAGGTGCTGGATGGATTTGCTGATGTATATGAGTCGGAATTTCAAAGAAAAGGAAAGCTTTATTTAACCGGACAGGCTATGACCTGGCGGACCCTGTTTTCTGTGTGTCTGTTTTTAGGCACTCTGGCATTGACACGGGATTTAATTGTTGCTTCAGCGGTTGCGGCTGCTTCTCAGGCAGTTGGAATCTGGCTGTTTGATAAAAGGACTGCAGATAAAATAACGGAAATCAATTATGTACATGAAAAAGGAAGGCACAATCAGCTTTTACAGGACAGCTTCCTTTTGTTTTTGTCTGTATTTTTAGACGGACTTATCTTTGCTATGGCAAAGTATGCAGTGGATTCCCAGATGACTTCCGCGGACAATGCTGTATTTGTGGCAATATTTATGCCTACCTCTGTAATCAATCTTGCAGCCAATTTTGTAATCCGTCCATTCCTTACCAGACTCTCCTTATTATGGGATGAAAACAGGACCTGGGAGTTTCTTGGGGTTTTAAGAAAGTTGTCCGGAATTATCCTGTTTCTTACAGTAGCTGCTCTGGCCGGAGCCTGGGTAATGGGAGTTCCGGTACTTTCCGCTGTCTTTAATGTGGAACTGGCGCCTTACCTTCCGGGATTACTTGCTATTATCCTGGGCGGCGGTTTTTTTGCAGTGATGAATTTATTTTATTATGTTCTGGTAATTATGAAGAAACAGAGACTGATATTTTTTGGATATGTTCCGGTCTGCCTCCTTTCCTTTGTTCTTTCCTATCAGTTTGTAAAGATAGGCGGAATCAACGGTGGTGCGTATTCCTACATGATTGAGATGCTGATTCTCATGCTGTGCTTTATAGGACAGGCAATCCGGGTTATTCGTACAGATGAAAAAGGAAGGAGAGAGCAGAGGATATGACAGACCGGGTACTGGTAGTAATACCTGCTTACAATGAGGCTTTAAATATTGAGCGGGTAGTGGGAGAAGTCATTGAGAATTATCCCATGTATGACTATGTAATCATTAATGACGGTTCTACGGACAATACCGCCAAAATCTGCAGGAAGCATGGCTGGAAGATCATTGATCTGCCTATGAACTTAGGACTGGCAGGTGCATTTCAGACCGGACTTAAGTATGCACACAGAAAGGGCTACGGCTACGCCATACAGTTTGACGGTGACGGACAGCACCGGCCGGAGTTTATTCTTCCCATGAAAGAAAAGATGGATCAGGGATATGATATTGTGATTGGTTCCCGGTTTGTAACAGAAAAAAAGCCCCGTTCTCTCCGTATGCTTGGCAGCCGGATGCTAAGCGGTGCCATCTGGTTTACAACCGGTGTTAAGGTAAACGATCCCACTTCCGGTATGCGCATGTTCAGCCGAAAGATGATCAAGGAATTTGCAGACGGACTGAATTACGGTCCCGAACCGGATACCATTTCCTATCTCATCCGCCATGGTGCCAGAGTTGCGGAAATCCCTGTAATAATGGATGAGCGGATACTGGGAGAGAGCTACTTAAATCCCTTAAATGCGGCAAGGTATATGGGAAAGATGCTGTTTTCCATTTTACTGGTTCAGAGCTTTCGCATCAGGGACAGAAGATAAAAGAAGGGGGTACGTAATATGACGTTTTTACTTCGCTGCGTACTGATATGCGTTTCCCTGGTACTGACTGTTTATGTACTGGGAAGGATCCGCCACTCCAAAATGAGGATAGAGGATTCCATTTTCTGGGTAATGTTTTCCATGCTTTTAGTGGTTTTCAGCATCTTTCCAAGGGTGGCTGATTTTATATCCGGTATGGTGGGAACCTATTCCACAGCTAATTTCATTTTTACCCTGATGATCTTTATTCTGCTCACCAAGGTCTTTTTTCAGTCAATTAAGATATCCCAGTTAGAACGCAGAGTGACGGAGTTAATCCAGATGCTGGCGCTTGATAAGGAGGAAGCCATAGAGAAGGAGGAGCATAAACTGTGAAACGTTTGTTAAGGACGAAAGGCTTGTGGCTTGCAGCCGGAAGCATTCTGCTTTTAATGTTCCTGTTTGTCAGAACGTATATGAAAACCATCGTTGGAATTCCTTCTCCGGAATTTGAGCCGGTCCGCCGGTTTTACTGGTGGTTTATTGTCTTCGGCTGTGGATTTCTTGCTGCGCTGGCGTTTCTTTTGTGGATAAAGGATATTTTTAACCAGTGGCTCTTCCCGTTAGTGGTGATCGGACTGGGTACTTTTTATCTGTTTGCTTTGACACCTTTTTCTGCACCTGATGAAGCTGCTCACTTTGTCAGTGCCTATCGCCTTTCCAGTCAGATGATGGGAAAACAGGCGGTGGCCGGGGATGACTTTTTAAAGCATGCAACACCGGAAGAAACGGAACGGTTGAAAAAAGGAGCAAATGTACTGGTCCGGAGTGGTGATGATGTATCAGGTCTCTATGCAGAGCCTGGTCAGAGAACCTACAACCTAATTCTGACAGAACTGTTTTCTCTTGACCACAGCCAGTCAGAGACGGTGCGGGAGGAAGTGCCGGTGAATACAACCCCTGTGGTCTATCTGCCTCAGGCGTTAGGGATCACCCTGGCCAGACTTTTGCATCTTGGTTATATTCCCTTGGTATATCTGGGACGTTTTATGAATCTTCTGGCGTTTGCAGCCATGGCAGCCGTTTCTGTACGGCTGATGCCCTTTAAAAAGGAAGCGTTAATGGCGGTATCCTGCCTGCCCATGACTCTTAACCTGGCATCGTCCTATTCCTATGATACTGCATTTATTGGCCTGTCCATGCTTTTGCTTTCCTGGTGTTACCATCTTGCTTACGAAAAGGAAGCGATAAAAGGAAAAGATCTGCTGGTTCTTACACTGTTGCTGATTCTGTTAGAGCCGGGAAAAATTGTTTACCTGCCAGCAGCCGGAATCTGTCTGCTGATTCCAAAATCGAAATTTAAATCTAAGAGACATTACTGGATTTCTGTTTTCAGTGTCCTTACAGTCATGCTGCTTGCAGTTTTTCTGGTAAACCGCCTGATTCTCTCTGCCTGGGCAGGTGCTACGGAAAGCTACGTGGGGTGGAGTGAGGCGGCAGGTTATAATTTATCCGATGTATGGCAGCGTCCATTTTACGTATTTACGGTCTTTTATGAAACCCTGGTGACCCAGTATGACTATTATCTGGTGACTATGCTGGGTGGTTTTTTGGGAAATTTAGATCCCAACTTAACAGTACCGCCGGTTTGTCTTACCCTTCTTTGGTATGCGCTCTTTATCAGTGTGGTAAAGAGAGAGGGGGAAGAGGTGAAAATGACGGACGGTCAGAAGCTGTGGATCTTGTTTCTGGTATTTACAAGTGCAGGACTGGTTCTGACTTCCATGTTTCTAGGGTATACTCCCAGAAATTTATCGTATATTACAGGAGTCCAGGGACGTTATTTCATTCCCCTTCTGCCCCTGCTGTTACTGACCATATATGACCGGCGTCTGGTGATCGGTGTGGATTTAAGAAAAAGTGCATGGTATCTGGAATGCTTTGTCAGTATCTATGCCCTGATCCGTATCTGCTCCACGTCGTGTCTGCGCTACTGATAGGAAAGAAGGGAATTTCAATGGAAGAAATGATGGCAGATCAAAAAACCGTTGATGTGATCATACCGGTTTATAAGCCTGACGAAACACTGATGCGGCTTTTTCACAGGCTGGAAGAACAGTCTTATCCCATACGGAAAATCATTGTGATGAATACGGAGAAATCCTACTGGGAGGATTCCAGGTATGCACATGTGAAGAATCTGGAAGTTCATCATGTGACAAAAGAAGAATTTGACCATGGCGGAACAAGAAACAGAGGAGCCGGCTATTCCAAGGCTGATCTCATGGTATTTATGACGGATGATGCGGTTCCTGCAGACAAAAATTTAATCCGTGCTCTTGTAAATGCCTTCCTTAAGACAGGAAGAGGCGGGGAAAAGGTGGTCATGGCATATGCAAGACAGCTGCCAAATCCTGACTGTGCCCTGGCGGAACAATATACCCGTTCCTTTAATTATCCATCTGAAAGCCGGGTTAAGACAGAGGCAGATTTAAAAGAACTGGGAATCAAAACGTTTTTTGCCTCCAATGTGTGCTGTGCCTATGACAGGAGTATTTTTCTGGAAGCGGGTGGATTTACCAAAACCACTATTTTCAACGAAGATATGATCTATGCAGGAAATGCAGTAAGGTACAGAGGTGAGGCTGTGGCGTATGCGGCTGATGCAAAGGTGATTCATTCCCATAATTACGGCTGCATCGCCCAGTTTAAGCGGAATTTTGACCTGGCAGTGTCTCAGGCAGACCACCCGGAGGTGTTTGGCGGAATCCGTTCGGAGAGCGAGGGGATCCGGCTGGTGAAAAATACCTGTACCTGGCTGGTAAAGCAAAACAAGCCCTGGCTGATTCCGGGAGTGATTATAAAAAGCGGCTTTAAATATATGGGATATCTGATGGGAAAGCGGTATCGCACCCTTCCCAGACGGCTCATATTAAGCTGTACCATGAACCAGTCTTACTGGGGGAAACATAAAACTGAATAAAAGTGTACCAATCAATAAAGTATTTTTAACTATAGCAGATAAAAATACTTTATTTTTTTGTCTTTTTTTACCAATGAATTATACTATGGTGAAAACTATAATGCAAATAACACAATAAATAGCCGGTATTTATTAAAAAAGTAAACAAAGTGCAAAACAGGAGGTATCAGAATGGGTAAAAGCATGGATCTTGTTATTAGAAATGGAGTGGTTGTTTTTCCAGATCGTGTGGAAAAGGCTGATATTGGGGTAAGTGACGGAAAGATTGTGGAGATATCACAGGAGATTTCTCAGGACGGAAAAGAAGTAATTGACGCAGCAGGCAAACATATTTTTCCGGCAGCCACTGACGGTCATGTACACTTTGATGATCCGGGAAGAACGGAATGGGAAACCATAAAAAACGGCAGCCAGGCTCTTGCAGCAGGCGGCGGCGGTGTATTTTTCGATATGCCGTTAAACAGCTCTCCCTGTACACTGGACAGAGTTAATTTCGAAAAGAAGCTTGCAATTGCAAAAAGAGATTCCGTCTGTGATTTCGGTCTTTGGGGAGGATTGTGTCCCACAAACCTAGACAAGGTGGAGGAGCTTGCGGAATGCGGAGTTGTGGGCTTTAAGGCATTTTCCTGCTTCAGTGGAATTGATGAGTTCCCTGGCATTGATGACTATACTGCTTACAAAGGCATGGAAAAATTAAAGAAACTGAATCTTCCGCTTATGGTTCACTGTGAAAATGACGGTATCACAGGAAAAGTAACCGGTTTAAAAAATGCGCAGAACAAAACCGGCGTAAAAGATTATTTTGAGGCTCATGCGCCAATTACAGAAATCGAAAGCATTTCCAGAATGATCACCTTTGCAGAAGAAACAGGCTGTAAGCTGATTATTGCCCATGTAAGTACGGCAAAGGGCGTGGAACTGGTGACAGAGGCAAGAAAACGGGGTGTGGATATCTCCTGTGAAACAATTGGTCATTATCTGATTCTCACTGATGAGGATGTAGAAAGACTGGGTACTCTTGGAAAATGTTCTCCGCCAATCCGTGACGCAGCAAACCAGCAGAAGATGTGGGGGAAATTGTTTAATGGTGAAATCACATTTATCTCATCTGATCATTCTCCCAGCGATCCAAAACTGAAAGAGAAAGAGTTTATGAAGGCCTGGGGTGGTATCTCGGGATGCCAGAGCACGCTGCCAGCTGTTTTAACCCATGGTTACCACGACAGAAAGCTGATGCTGACCAGGGTTGCAGCGCTTACTGCATCCAATGTAAATGAGGTATTCCATATTGAAGGAAAAGGGAAGATTCAGACTGGCTATGATGCTGATTTTGCTATTGTTGACCTGGATAAAGAATACGTGCTGGATGCAGATTCCTTATTCTATTTACATAAAGTAAGTCCCTATGTGGGTATGAAATTCAAGGGTCAGGTTACACAGACGATTGTGCGGGGAAGAACCATCTTTCAGGATGGTAAGATTACAGCCGTTTCAGGCGGAAAGCTGATCACTCCTGCCAGAATGTCGTAAGTCACAAACGTATATAAGGAGAAAATCATGGGAGAAAGTGTGATGACAGAAGAAAAGGCATTGGAAGGCGTAATAAAACAGGATGGGATGGAGCCGGTTCCTGTTAGTAAAAGAACAATGGGGGCATTTTCCTACTGGCTGGTCTGGCTTGGGGGCTGTGTTTCCACGGCAAACTTAACACTTGGTTCTGATCTGGTTTCAGGAGGACTGAACCTTGTACAGGCGATTATTGCAATTACGTTGGGATCGGCACTCTGTGTTATATGCATGGTCTTAAACGATAAATTATGTTACACAACCGGAATTCCATATGTAGTGCAGCTAAGAGGCGCATTTGGCTTTAAAGGTACTGTAATTCCTGCTCTGTGCAGAGGTATTCCGGCTGTTATATGGTATGGTTTTCAAAGCTGGATCGGTGCTTCGGCCCTGAATGAAATCAGTAAAATTGTCATTGGCTTTGACAGCATTGTATTATGGTTCATTCTGTTTCAGGCAATACAGATCGGACTTTCTGCACTGGGCTTTCAGGGAATTAAGGTAATTAACAATATAGGCGGAGCTGTTGTTATTATCGCTCTGGTTTATATGCTGGTCACAATTCTTGGTATGCATGGCGATGTAGTGACAGAAGTGGTAAATAAAAAGGGGTCCTGGGGACTTCCGTTTTTTGGAGCTGTAACCACCTTTATTGGAGTCAACTGCGCTCTTCTGGTTAATATCGGTGATTCAGTAAGGCAGCTAAAGCCTGGCTGCGGCCCTGTAAAACGAGGTTCCGCTTATGCATTTGCAATGATTCCTGCAGTGGTATTTATGGGTGTCATTGGTCTTCTCGTTACAAGTGTAACCGGGATTGCCAATCCCATTGTTGGCTTTGCATATATCATGCCCAATAAAGCAATTGTTGTAATTACGTTATTCTGTATCGTGTGCGGCACACTGACCACCAATATGCTCAATAACGCACTTCCCCCCATCTACGTACTGGTAGACCTTATAAAGGTATCAGTTAAAAAGAGTGCGATTATTGTGGGTCTGCTTGCTTATGCTACATTTCCATGGGAGCTTGTAAAGGAGTCATCAGCAGCAGGACTCAACCTGTTTGTGTTAATTTCCTCTTCCGTACTGGGACCGGTTTTTGCGATTCTGGTGGTGGATTATTATATTATCAAAAAACAGAAAATTGATCTGAATGATTATTACAATCCGGATGGAGCATTTAAGGGAATCAGCCTTGCTGCAATCGGAGGTTTAATCGCAGGTATGGCTGCAGCCCTTATCTTTATAAAGATATCATGGCTGGCAAGTATTCTGCCTGCAGGAATTGTTTATTATGTGCTCATAAAGTATTTTGAAAAAAAGAAGAAATAGAGAAAAAGAAAGAAGTCTGCATGACATAAATTGTCCTGGCAGGCTTCTTTTTTATGACGCTTCCTAATTAAAAATCATAGTATAAACGTAATAAATTCCGCAGAGAGAATCAAAGCCGGAAGAATGCCCCACAGCTTCAAACCAGGCATGGATATCTTCGGCAGTTGCTGGAAAAACAAGATCCTTAATTGGTTTGCTGAAATGTGATGAAAGGGCACATCGAAGGAAGGTACGGCTGATATCGTTTGTATTGTTCAGACTGGCTCCAATCCTTTCCTTGAGAGTAGAGGTAAACGTCTGATCTGAGTTTCCCGTCAGTATCAGCCCGGCCAGTACGCCGCACAAAAAGTCATCTCCGCTTGGAGTAAGACCCACTCCAAGACCGATCAGAGAAACCAGTTCTTCTGTGGCTTTTTCATAATCCGCTGTCTGCATAAAGGTATTGCAGGCTGTAAGATGATTCTTTGCAGCTCTAGTTATAAGTTCTGCCCCCAGATTATTATCCTGATCCTTCACACAGGAGGAAGCAAATATGTTGCAAAAACCTCCAGAGTTAGAATGATCCAGTACTGACTTTAACGTATCCCGTGTAAGCTGGTGAGATTTACTGATCAGTTTGGACTCAAATAGATCTGATTCTAAAAAATTAAAATTAATAACAGAAACAGAGCCATATATAGTCAGGACACCCTGACTCACTTTTACCTTTAAATCCGGAGAAACAGGAAGTGTTTCCATGGACGCAGCGTCCAGTTCTGTAATGAGACTGACAGGTGATATAGGTGAGGAAGCTGCCTGTAAAGCCAGTAAATAATCTCCCAACTGTATGTTAATGGTTTTGCGGTATACAGAGTGTATCCGGCCCTCTGACACAGTATTTAGTATCTCCATGGCATAAGATCCAATGGTTGTAATATTGAAATGCATGATCACTTGTTTTCTCCTTTTGCTGTTCGTATAAATTCTAGCAAAAAGCTGAAAAAAACACAAATAGAATAAAATAAATTATACATCTTGGACAAAAAACATAACGAAATTTTACCTCATTTTGCATTGTTTTCCCAGGCATTATTTAATAAAATAATGAAATGTTTCATCAGTCAGTTATCATTCATTAACCAGAAACGGAGGAGAAGGTATGTATGATTTATTAGTAAAAAATGGGAAGATTGTAACAGCGGAGTGTGTATTTCCGGGAAACATTGCGGTAAAAGAGGGCAAAATTGCAGCGGTGCTTCTTGCAGGAGAAGAGCCGGAAGCAAAAAAAGTAATTGATGCAAAAGGAAATTATGTTTTCCCCGGTGCAATTGATACCCATGCACATTTAAATGATCCCGGTTACGAATGGCGTGAGGATTATGAGCACGGAACTGCCGCAGCTGCAGTAGGCGGATATACAACCATCATTGACATGCCCCTGCAAAACGAGCCTGCCATGACAAACGCAAAAATATTTGATAAGAAGTTGGAAAAGGTATCTCCCAATGCATATGTGGATTATTGCTTCTGGGGTGGTTTGATTCCTGATAATTTTCAGGATTTAAAAGGTATGGATGAGAAGGGCTGCGTTGCGTTTAAATCCTTTATCGGCCCCGTTTCTCCTGATTACAGCTCCTTAAATTATGGGCAGGTATATGAGGCAATGCAGATCATCCATGAGTTTGACGGGCGCGCCGGTTTCCACTGCGAAGATTTTGCCTCAATTAAGTGGCAGGAACAGAGAATGAAAAAAGAGGGCAGACTGGACTGGAAAGGATTTTTAGAATCAAGACCGGTTGTTGCAGAAATGGTAGCCACAGTTGATGTCATTGAGCTTGCAAAAGCCACCGGCTGCAAAGCACATATCTGCCACGTAAGCAGTCCGGATGTTGCTCAGAAAATTAAGGAAGCGCAGCAGGAAGGCTATGATATTACAGCAGAAACCTGTTCTCATTATCTGAGCATGACAGAGGAAGATGTGATTAAGAACGGACCGCTGTTTAAATGCGCCCCGCCGCTGCGTTCCCAGGAAGAAGTGGACAGGCTGTGGACCTATGTGGAGGATGGTACCTTCAGCGGAATTGCAAGTGACCATTCCCCATGTTCCTATGATGAAAAGTTCAAGGAGATTCTGGGTAATAAAATCGAAACGGTATTTGATGTATGGGGAGGAATCAGCGGAATCCAGAGCGGATTTCAGGTAAGCTTCCACGAAGGATGTATAAAACGGGGAATCTCACCTTCTGTTCTTGCAAATGCAATGGCAAAGAAACCGGCTGAGGCATTTGGAATTTACGGAAAAAAAGGCGATATCAGAACCGGATTTGACGCGGATTTCATTATTGTAGATGCAGATAAGGAATGGGAGATTACAGAAGAATCACTTCTTTACGTAAACAAGATTTCTGCTTTTGTGGGAATGAAGGGAAAAGGATTGCCGGTCTGCACCATTGTCCGCGGTGAGGTAGTGGCAGAGGACGGAAAAGTTGTAGGTGAAAAAGGATTCGGAAGCCTGGTTAAAAAACTGTAATATGCGGATTCATAAGAATCCGCAATCAAGTTTATGGTTATAAGAAGCGGTCCGTGTGGTTGTCTAAAAATTCAACAGTTTCATTTAAAAGTTGAACAGCCGCAGGGTCCGCTTCATTTCTGTCAAAATCGTGTACAGAACCTGGGGCAACAAACTGTTTTGCCTGATACAACCTGCAAAGGTTAAGAAATTCTGTAAAAGGAACGTCTGTATCATTCATGCTGTGGGCACAAAATAAAGGAGCGGGAAGTTTTTCACAGACTCGGAGTGAATAATCCAGAAAGAAATATTTATCCCGGCCATCGTAAAAAAGAGATTTCCATGTTCCTGTCTGTCTGGCGTAAACATAAATGCTGTAGTGGGTGTCTAAATTGCCTTCAGTATGAACCTGATCAGAAACGGCATCAAGACAGGAACTGTTAACGGGTGGAAGAGAACAATAGTAGCTGTTAGGTGTATCAAACCAGCTGTCGCACAGAAAACCGTAGCCGTAATAAGACAGGATACCCTTTGGAGGCAGCAGAAGGCGCCGGTCCTTAGAAGCCAGCAGGCATAAGTATGCTCCTGCAGAACGGCCCCATAAAAAGTAAGGAAGTTCCCTGGAAACATAAAGCGGCCGATTTAAAATATAGTGATTGATGGAATCAATTACAGATTTCAGTATTTCATCTATTTTTGCAGCCGGAGCCAGGGGATAGTCATAGGAAATAATAAGATATCCCGCATTGGTAAGGCTGTTCACATGCAGCTGCGGCAGATCCAGACGGGAGCCGTATAAAAGACCGCCGCCATGAAAATATAAGATGCAGGCCTTAGGTACAATTGACGTATTATGATAAGCCGTAACTTTAACCGGGTAAGATAATTCGTTGAGCGTCATTTCTATTTGTTGGATCATTGTGGTTATTCCTTTCTGCTGTTGATAAAATTACATGAATGTAAGATCATTATAACTGTTAAAAAATAAACAAGCAGGGGAAAAGTGGATAAAACGGGAACGGTATTTTATCTCATAATATAATTGAAATACAGTAAAATACCTGCCATAATAAACAGGTATAAATTGGTTGACTGAATGAATATGACCTAATGGAAAGTGAGGAGCTTTATTATGAGTTATTTAAACGGGCAGACAGGATACCGTGATGACTTATTGGCCACCAGATCCGTCGTTAAAAAAGAGAATTATGTTTTAATTGAGCCGGATGGAATTGTAAAAAATTCGATTCCAGGATATGAGAAGTGTGATGTCACCATTCTTGGCTCTCCTCAAATGGGAGCTTCCTTTGCGGATTACTTAGTGACAGTCCACGAAGGCGGAAAGAATCCTGCATTCGGCGGGGAAGGACTGGAATCATTCATTTATGTAATGGAAGGTTCCATTAAGGTTAAAAATGCGGACAAAGAAGAGACTCTGACAGAGGGTGGTTATATTTATTCCCCAGCCAGCAACACCATTTCTTTTGAAAATGCGGGAAAAGAGGATGCAAAGCTCTTTGCCTATAAACGCAGATATGACGAGCTGGCTGGATACAGCGCCTACACGGTAGTGGGAAATGCAAATGATCTTCCATGGATTCCATATGAAGGTATGGAGAACTGCTATATCCGTGATTTCCTGCCTGCAGCGGAGAATTTTGGTTTTGATATGAATATGCATATTCTTAAATTCCATTTAGGTGCATCCCACGGTTACATAGAAACTCATATTCAGGAGCACGGCATGTATTTCCTTACGGGAAGTGCGATGTACAGACTGGATAATGACTGGGTTCCGGTGAAAAAGGGTGATTATGTATTTATGGATGCTTATTGCCCGCAGGCCTGCTATGCGGTAGGACGGGAAGAAGATTTAACCTATATCTATTCCAAAGACTGCAACAGGGATGTAAAGCTGTAACCATTGTTTTTGATGTTCTTCCTAAGAATTTTTACAAATACAAAAAAACTGGCTTTCCGGTATCTGATTCATGCCGGAAAGCCAGTTTTTTTATTTATCCTTTCTTCCAAAATACCACGAAAGTGGATAAAAATCAAACCTACATTTATCTAGTTATTTGATTGAAACGGGGGTAAAAAATAGCCATAATAGATAAAGAAAAGCTGGTTGGCAGCAATTTGCTGAACAAAAATAACCATAAATCAGGAAGGCGAGGAAGGATAAATGAAACTTGTAAGAGCTGAATTAAAAGACTTGATGAAGAAAAAATTAATGAGAGCCGGTTTAAAAGAAGATCATGCTGATATCACAGCGGAGATTCTTACCTGGTCAGATGAGAGAGGATACCATTCCCATGGAGCAGTAAGAGTGGAGTATTACTGCGAAAGAATTTCAAAGGGAGGCATTACCGTAGATCCTCATTTTGAATTCAAAGAGACGGGTCCCTGTTCTGCAATCTTTGAAGGTGATAACGGCTGCGGGTATGTAGCTGCTACGAAAGCGATGGAACAGGCAATTGAGATGGCAAAGAAAAACGGCATCGCAGTAGTCGGTGTCCGCAACATATCCCACAGCGGCGCTCTTGGTTATTATACAGAAATGGCAGCAGACCAGAACCTGGTTGCAATCTCCTTCTGCCAGTCAGATCCAATGGCCGTACCAACCGGCGGTACTGAACCGTATTACGGTACCAACCCCATTTCCTTTGCTGCTCCAACTGCAGATGAGAGAAAAGTGGTATTTGACATGGCAACAACCGTACAGGCGTGGGGAAAAATCCTGGACAAACGATCCAGAGGAGAATCCATTCCGGATACTTGGGCAGTAGATGAAAAAGGAAATCCTGTTACAGATCCAAACAAAGTAAATGCACTTGTTCCCATTGCAGGTGCAAAGGGTTATGGTCTTATGATGATGGTTGATATCTTTTCCGGTATTCTCTTAGGCGTACCGTTTGGCAAGCATGTAAGCTCCATGTACCATGACTGCTCAAAGGGCAGAGAACTGGGTCATATGCATATTGTTATGGATCCAAAGCGTTTTACAAACATCGAAGAATTTATGAAAAACATGTCCGTTACCTGTGATGAATTAAATGCAATCCCACCGGCAGACGGATATGACAAAGTTTATTATCCAGGCGAAAGAGCCGTTATGAGAAGAGATAAATACTATAAAAATGGCGGAATTGAAATTGTAGATGCAATCTATGAGTACTTAAAGAGTGATGCCATTCATTTTAACCGGTATGACCACAAGAACAGATTTGCAGAATAAGGAGAAATATTATTATGTTAAGAACAGCAGTAAAAAAGGGAAGTTATCACGATTCTGTAGTACTGATGCTTCTTACCAATCAGATCTCAACAATACAGGGAGTAAAGAAGGCTTCTGTTATGATGGCCACACCTGCTAACAAGGATATCTTTAAGCAGAGCGGCCTGGATACAAAAGAATTAATGGAGTCAACAGCAAATGATATGGTTATTGTTGCTGACGTGGAAGATGACAGTCTTTTAGATACCATTATGAAAGAGGCAGAAGAATTCTTTAAAAAGCAGTCCGTATCAGCAGGAAATGGGAAAGAATCCCAGAGTGCAAGATCATGGGATCAGGCACTGAACCAATTACCGGATGCCAATCTTGCGGTAATTTCCATACCAGGAGCTTATGCGGCTCTGGAAGCGGACCGTGCGCTTGATGAGGGCATGAATGTATTCATGTTCAGCGATAACGTTACGATTGAGGATGAAAAGAAGTTAAAAGAGAAGGCTCATGAAAAGGGACTGGTTGTTATGGGACCTGATTGCGGAACCAGCATTATTCAGGGCGTGCCTATCGCATTTACCAACAGTGTAACACCGGGATCCATTGGAATTATAGGCGCCTCCGGAACCGGGATCCAGGAACTGACTACCATCATAGACCGCCTTGGAGAGGGTGTAAAAAATGCCATTGGTACCGGAGGCCGGGACTTATCAACCCAGGTCGGCGGAATCACCATGATGGATATGATTGATGCAATGGAAGACGATGATAGTGTAGCCGTCATGATTGTTATTTCCAAGCCGCCGGCAAAGGCAGTGAGGGAAAAAGTGTCAGCAAGGCTGAGTGTCTGCAAAAAGCCGGTTATTACGTTATTCCTGGGAGAAAAACCAGAGTATCATGAGGAAAATTTCTATCATACTTATACCCTTGATGAAGCAGCCCGTCTGGCAGTCAGCCTGGTACGGGGAGAAACTGTAAAAGAGGGCGAAGTAACTGTGGACCGGTCTTTATTTTACCGCAGTGAGGAAAAAAAGACAATTAAGGCATATTATTCCGGCGGTACCCTTGCGGGAGAAGCAGCCATGCTGATTAAAGATGCGCTGGATTTGAAAATCCCGCCTGAAAAAGCAGAAGGATACATGTTAAAAACCGGAGGACACATTGTAGTAGACCTTGGCGATGATGTATATACTCAGGGAAAACCCCACCCAATGATTGATCCGGCTAAGAGAATTGAATGTATGAATGAAGCCATTAATGACAAATCAACAGGAGTCATTCTTCTTGATGTCATGCTGGGATATGGATCCCATACCGATATGGCAGGTGCTCTGCTTCCGGCAATCAGAAACCTTGGGGATCAGGCCGAAAAAGAAGGCAGAAAGGTTTTCTTTATTGCGACCGTATGCGGTACCAGAAAGGATTTTCAGGGGTATGATGAGGCAGTGAAAAAGCTGACTGATGCCGGGGTAATCGTATGTGAAACCAATAAACTGGCTGTCCGTACCGCAATTCAGGCAATCGGACTTGATTTTGCTGAGGGGAAGAAAGAGATCAAGTCAAAGAAAGCGTCTGATACCATTCCTGGAAAGGCTTCCGATAAACTGCTTCAGATGCTGGCAGAGAAACCAAGAATTATCAATATCGGACTGAAAAGCTTTTCCCAAGTTGCTAAGGAGTTTGGCTGTGAAGTAGTTCAGTACGACTGGATGCCTCCTGCAGGCGGAAATGTGGAATTGATCAAAATTCTTAATTTCCTTAGAAATAATAAAGATCTGGATATCGATGAGGCAAACCGCAGAGTAATCATGAAAGTGGTTGCCAGCCAGCCAGTGATAAAAGATAATACACGGGCAAAAAATGTGATTCCCGAATTAAACAATGGAAAAGTAATTCTTCATGCAGGTCCGCCGGTAGCTTATAAAGATATGCCGGATCCCATGCAGGGATCCTGTGTAGGAGCCGTTCTTTTTGAGGAATGGGCTCATACAGAAGAGGATGCAAGAAAGCTTTTGGAATCAGGAGAAGTGAAGTTCCTGCCATGTCACAGTGTAAGAGCAGTGGGCCCCATGGGCGGAATTACATCCGCAAATATGCCTGTATTTGTTGTAGAAAACAAGACAGACGGCAACGAAGCTTACTGCACGATGAATGAAGGAATTGGAAAGGTACTTCGTTTTGGTGCCTACTCCCATGAGGTTGTTAACAGACTGCGCTGGATGAGAGATGTTCTTGGACCAGTGTTACAGGCTGCGATCAAGGAGCTTGGCGGAATTAATGTGAATCCGCTGGTAGCAAAAGCCATTGCGATGGGAGACGAGTTCCATCAGAGAAATATTGCTGCCTCCCTGGCATTTTTAAAGGAAGTTGCACCTGTTATTACAAAAATGAAGATATCCGATCAGGATCGCTATGACGTGATTAAATTCTTATCCGATACGGACCAGTTTTTCTTAAATATTATGATGGCAACCGGCAAGTCCGTTATGGATGCCGCCCGGACTGTGACTGACGGTACCATAGTGACTGCCATGTGCCGGAACGGTGTGGAGTTTGGAATCCGGATTGCAGGTATGGGAGATCAGTGGTTTACAGGACCGGTTAACACGCCTCAGGGACTGTATTTCACCGGATATGACAAAGAGGACGGCTGCCCGGATATGGGTGACAGCGCCATCACAGAGACCTTTGGCGTAGGCGGTATGGCAATGATTGCAGCCCCCGCTGTTACCAGATTTGTGGGCGCGGGCGGATATGAAGATGCTCTGCGCACCAGCACAGAGATGGCAGAGATCACCATTGACAGAAACCCCAATTTTATCATTCCCAACTGGAATTTCCAGGGAGCCACTCTGGGAATTGATGCAAGGCTTGTAGTAGAAAAAGGCATTACACCGGTAATTAATACGGGAATCGCCCATAAAGTTGCAGGATATGGACAAATTGGAGCTGGAACGGTGCATCCGCCAATGGAATGTTTTGAAAAAGCAATCACAGCATATGCAAAGAAACTGGGCTATACCCAGTAGATTCAGGAGAACGTTGTGGAAAATAGAAAAATAGTAATTGCTCTGGGCGGAAACGCCCTGGGCAATGATATCGAAGAGCAAAAAGAAGCTGTCGCCAGGACAGCAGAGGTAATTGCAGATCTTGCACAGCAGGGCCTGTCCATTATTGTCACTCATGGAAACGGACCCCAGGTTGGGATGATCCAGACTGCCATGGATCACCTAACCCTGGTGCAGGAAGGCATGAAACAGGTGCCGCTTCCTACCAGTGTGGCAATGAGCCAGGGATACATAGGAATTGATCTGCAAAATGCCATCAAATATGAATTTCACAGGCGGGGCATGGACAGAAAAGTTTCAACCATTCTTTCCCAGGTTGAAGTCAGTAAGGATGATGAAGCGTTCCAGAATCCTGCAAAACCTATTGGAAGATTTCTTACAAAAGAAGAAGCAGAAAAAAATGAGGCGAAGGGTATCCGGTGTATGGAGGATGCAGGCAGAGGTTACCGGATTGTAGTGCCCTCTCCCATGCCGGTGAGAATCCGGGAACTGGAAACAATCAAAACCTTAATGAATGCAGGCCACGTAGTCATCACCTGCGGCGGCGGAGGAATTCCGGTAGTAAGTGAAGATGGAAAGCTTACCGGCGTCAATGCAGTCATTGATAAAGATAATGTAAGCAGTCTTCTTGCTTCCCGGATTGATGCGGATTACCTGGTTATTTTAACAGCAGTGGAAAAGGTTGCGGTTAATTTTGGGAAAGAAAATCAGGAATGGCTGTCAGAGCTGAGTACAAAAGAAGCCAGGGAATACATAGCCCAGGGGCAGTTTGCCAAAGGCTCCATGCTTCCTAAAATTGAAGCGGCTCTCCGGTTTGCAGAATCGGGAGAAGGCAGAAAAACCTTAATCACACTGCTTGATAAAGCCGCCGACGGCATTGCCGGGAAGACAGGAACCGTTATTCATGCTTAGTAAGAACGAGGAAATTTGAAAATGAATATACCAGTAAATCTATTTACATGGGCAATGGCTTTTCTGCCAATTATTGCACTCATAATCCTGATGATTAAATTTCATTGGGGTGCGACGGAAGCTGCGGCAGTGGGGCTTATGATCACAGTCATTACAGGAGTATTTCTTTTTAAGGCAGGTGTCACAGTCATTGCGGCGGAAAGTGCTAAAGGAATCTGGAATGCACTGATTATTCTTATTATTGTCTGGACAGCAATTCTTTTGTACCAGGTGGGGGAGGAAGCAAAAGCCTTTCTGGTCATCCGGGATGGCATGAGAAAGCTTTTGCCCAACGAGCTGCTTTTGGTATTTGCCATGGGCTTGGTAATTGAAAGCTTTCTCCAGGGAATTACAGGATTCGGTGTTCCCGTTGCAGTGGGAGCCCCGCTTTTAATCGGCATCGGTGTCAAGCCGGTCTGGGCAGTCATTATCCCTCTGCTTGGACAGGCATGGGGAAATACCTTCGGAACACTGGGAGTTGCATGGGATTCCCTGGCCATGAGCGTAAATCTGGAAGCAGGCAGCAAAGAATACTTGTTAACTGCATTCTGGACCGCTGCTTTTATCTGGTTCTGGAACCTTGTGGGAGGGGTTGTGGTATGCTGGTTTTACGGAAAAGGCAGGGCTGTTAAGAAAGGGCTGGCAGCCGTGGTGTTAATATCCCTGATTCAGGGAGGCGGACAGCTTTTGCTGACTCAGGTTAATACAACCATTTCCTGTTTTGTTCCCTCCTGCCTCTCTTTAATTGTCATCCTTCTTCTGGGTAGAACCCGGATGTATAAAGAAGAATGGAGCCTGAAAGACAGCCCTATTATGAACCGGGAATTTACAAAACAGGAAGGGGAAGAACTTCCCCAGGGTATGACCCTTGTTCAGGCCTTTGTTCCCTATTTTCTTCTGTCAGCAATTACTCTGATTGTTCTTACCGTAAAACCGGTGCATGAATTTCTTGGAAAGTATCAATTTGGTTTTGCATTCCAGGAGACAGTAACCGGATACGGACATGTAAACAAAGCAAGCGCCTGTTTTTCCCCATTGGCCCCATTTACACATGCAAGCTTTTTTCTGCTGGTATCTTCCATTGCCGGACTGATTTATTACAAGAAGAATGGCTGGATCAAAAAGGGAGGAACTAAGCGTGTATTTGTAAAATCGGTATCTATGACCATGCCTTCGGGAATTGCGGTGATCGGTCTGGTCATTATGTCCAAGATCATGGATGGAACGGGACAGACTGCAGTTCTGGCAGATGGAATTGCAAAAGTGCTGGGAAAAGCATATATCGCTTTGGTGCCTTTTGTTGGGCTATTAGGCACATTTATGACCGGAAGCAACATGAGTTCCAATATTTTATTCGGAGGATTCCAGATGACCACAGCAAATCTTCTGCATGTGAATCCGGCAGCGGTTCTTGGAGCACAGTCAGCCGGCGGTTCCATCGGAAGTGCGGTCAGTCCAAGCAAAATCATACTGGGGACCACAACAGCCAATATTCTTGGAAGCGAAGGGGAAGTATTAAAAAGAATTCTTATGGTTACAGTCCCGGTGACAATTGCAATTGGAGTATTTTTGTTCTTCATGCTGGCAATTTAGGAAATACATAGAAAGTGAAAGTAAATGTGAGATGAAAAAGAATGATTTTTTTCGGACAAAAGAAGGGGGATTAACCATTGCCTTTCTTGCAATTATGGTTGCATTTGTTACAATAATAGTTGGACTTTATCATGCCAATAAAGTATTGTGCTTCTCTGGTTTAGTAATTATTATTGCTGCAATGCTTTATTCACCTTGTAAAAAGTATATTTACGATTGCCGGAAATACGATAAATCAAAATAAGCGAGGGTAAATAAATGGCTGTTGCAGAAAAAACAGGCAGAATTGCCAAGGATTTGGAATGTTTAAAAAAGTTTACTGCGACTCCGGGAGAAGGATGCACCCGTCTTCCTTTTACAAAAGAGTCCAGAGATGCGGTAAATTATCTTAAAACAGTTATGGAGGAAGCCGGACTTCTGGTACAGGAAGATGCGGCAGGTAATGTATTTGGAATTCTTGAGGGGGAGGATCCCAGTCTTCCGTGTGTTATGATGGGGTCTCATTACGATTCCGTAGTAAATGGCGGAGATTTTGACGGCATTGCCGGAATTGTATGTGCAATCGAGGTTGCACGGGAATTAAAGAGTAAAAATCTGACACCAAAAAGAAACTTTGTTGTTGTTGGATTTTGTGATGAGGAGGGCATGCGGTTTGGAACCGGATATTTTGGCTCCGGTGCAATGTTGGGAAACAGAAATGCAGAGTATTGCAGGAAATACAGAGATACCGATGGCATTTCCATCTATGACGCCATGAAAGGATATGGTCTGGATCCTGAAAGGGTGGAAGAAGCCAGATGGCCCATAGGTTCCATTGGATATTTCCTGGAAACCCACATTGAACAGGGACCGGTTCTTGATGCAGAAGGAGTTGAGCTGGGACTGGTGGACTGCATTGTTGGAATCCAAAGATATATGGTCACCGTACATGGAAGATCAGACCATGCGGGAACAACTCCCATGGACATGAGAAAGGATGCGGTGGATGCAGCTTCCAAGGTCATTTCAAAGATTGCAGACTGGGCAAGAGAAAAAGCCGATGGATCCGTTGCAACAGTTGGCTATATCAATACGGTACCGGGCGGTATGAATATCGTAGCGGAAGAATGCCAGTTTACTGTTGATATCCGGTCCAGAAACAACGAGCACATCAATGATATTGCAAAAAGAATCCGTGCCGCTTTAGATCGGGAAGTGAAAGCAATGGGTGGCAGTTACGAAATGGACAATAAACTTACCATCACATCCGTGGATTTATCCAAGGAAATGCTGAAGACAATGGAAGAGAGCTGTAAAAAACATGGCTTTAGCTATCAGTATCTGCCAAGCGGAGCCGGACATGATGCACTGGAAATCGGACAGGTGATACCTACTGTAATGCTTTTTGTACCAAGCAAGGATGGCAGAAGCCATTGTCCGGTAGAATTTACTAAATTCAGCGATTTCGCGAAAGCTTCCATTATAATGGAGGAACTTGCAATAAAACTGCTGGTATAAATGAGCCGGGGGGCAATGAGTCGTTTATATACAGCAGGGAATCAGCCGGGCAGGAAAGCCCGGCCTTTCTTGTATAATAGGAAATTCCTCTCG